>CAVVAL010000013.1:0-65961 GCA_963746095.1 uncultured Actinomycetota bacterium
TCGATCCAGAACATCTCGATGTCGGCGATCTCGCGCAGGATCTTGAGATACCCCTCGGTCTTGGCGTTGAAATTGAGATCGAGCAGCAGGCCGACATCCGGCCCGGTGCCGTCGCGCAGCGCCTCGAGGTGCATCGCGCAGATTCCGCAGCACGACCTTGTCGATGTTGAGCTCGGGGTAATACGGCGAGCCGAAGCCCGGCCGGTAGCCGCTGCGGCTTGCCGTCCTCGTAGATGAAGATGTTGGTCTTGGCATGCCCGGAAGCCCTTCTCGCGCACCTCGCGGCCGATCGCCTTCACGCCGTCGAGGCTCGGTGATCTCCGGCTTGTAGTAGGCCGGATGATTGATGCGCCAGGTCGCGCAATGCGACCAGTAGAGCGGGATGCGGTCGCGCAGCTTGCCGCCGAGCAGCGCGTAGACACGGCACGCCGAGCGCCTTCGCCTTGGCATCGAGCAGCGCGTTCTCGATGCGCGCCGATCGCCTGCGCCACCACGCCGCCGGCGGCCGGCCGCGTCGCGGCGTAAAGCTCCGCATAGATGCGCTCGTGGTCGCTGACGGTCTGCCCGACCACGCTTGGCGGTAAGCCGCTTGATGACGGCGCTGATGCCGGGCGAGCCGAAGTCCTCGTCGAACTCGCTCCAGCCGACGATGCCGTCCGACGGTGGTGAGCTTGACGAAGCTGTAGTTGCGCCAGCCCGCATCGCAGGCGAGCGTTTCGATCGCGGTGACTTTCACGGATGTCTCCCGGGCTGCTTCCGAGGTGGAAGCGGCCGGAAGGCTACACGATCGCGATCACCGGCAGCTAGAGAGCGGCACCGCACATCGCGGTCGTCGCCAGCAGTGGCGAGCGATCGGAGGCAAGCCCGCTCATCGCAAAGGCGCTGGTGCGCGTGCGCGACCGGTAGCGGTCGTTGGCGAAGTCCTGCGCGGCGCTCGATGGCGAGATGTCGCTGTTGCCGGTACGGGCCGCATAGCGGAAGGCGCCGCTGCAGTATTTCGGGGTGGATGCGCTCGGCACCATCAGGGTGCCGGCAACGTTGATGCTGGCCGAGCCGGGGGAGCTTACAGAGACGAGAAGCGCCGCCGCGATCAGCATCGGGCCGCAGAACTTGGACCAACGCATGGGGCTCTCCTCCTGCCGATGCGAGTTGGTCTCCCTTCCGCTCTGTGACGCCCTTGCAGTGTCGCTCGGCTGGCCGTCTAACCCGTTGATGATGGGCCGGTTCCATGCCGGAACACTGCACCAAACACGAAAGCGTCCCACCGATTGGTTAACGGATTTTGACCGCCTGCCCCGCGGCCCGGCCGGACTCCTGCCAGATGGTCCGGCAGGCGCGAACTCCGGCTCCAAACCTGTTGTATTTTCCCGCGGCCTCTGCCATAACGCCGCCCTCCCGCCGCCCGGCTGACAAGGGCTGCCGTGGCGGCGGCGAAGTGCTCATTCAGCACGCTCATATCGAGCAAAAACCGGTCGAACCGGGGCTTTGCCCGGCCCGCGCCAACAGGAGAGCAAAATGCCCAAGCTCAAGACCAAGTCGGGCGCTAAAAAGCGCTTCAAGATTACCGGCACCGGGAAGGTGAAGTATGCCCAGCGCGGCAAGCGCCACGGCATGATCAAGCGGACCAACAAGCAGATCCGCCAGCTTCGCGGCACCGCCGTGCTGTTCAAGACCGACGGCGACAACATCAAGAAGTACTTGCTGCCGAACGGCTGAGCGCGGCGATAGCCGCCTGACCGCACCTATCTCACGATCTTAAGGAGATCGGCCATGGCACGCGTCAAACGCGGCGTCACGGGTCACGCCAAGCACAAGAAAGTCCTCAAGGCCGCCAAGGGCTATTACGGCCGGCGCAAGAACACCATCCGCATCGCCAAGCAGGCGGTGGAGAAGGCGAACCAGTACGCCTTCCGCGACCGCAAGCGGCGCAAGCGCACGTTCCGCGCGCTGTGGATCCAGCGCATCAACGCCGCGGTGCGGCCGTTCGGCCTCAACTACAGCCGATTCATCGACGGCCTCGCCAAGTCCGGCCTGACGGTCGACCGCAAGGTGCTGTCCGATCTCGCGATCCACGAGCCGGCGGCGTTCGAGGCGATCGTCGAGAAGGCCAAGTCGGCGCTGCCGGCGGCAGCGGAGTAAGCCGCGGCCTGATCAGCCGGCCTACCCGACGACCGACACGACCGGAAAGAAAATGGCTTAAAGAGTCCGGCGTGACGCTCGTCTCGCCGGGCGATCTAAAACAGCTCCCTCACGGACCGGGCAACCGATGATCGATGCCGCCTATGTGCAGCGCATGGCGCGCTACAATCGCTGGCAGAACGAGAACCTCTACGGCGTCGCCGACCGCTTCTCCGACGACGAGCGGCGGCGAGAGCGCGGTGCGTTCTTCGGCTCGATCCACAAGACACTGAGCCATCTACTGTGGGGCGACCGCATGTGGATGAGCCGCTTCACGTGACGTGCCGAAGCCGCGGTCGGCATTCCCGAGTCGGTGACGCTTTATCCGGATTGGGACGGCCTCAAGCGCGAGCGCGCCGCATTCGACGAGACGATCGTCGCTGGGCCGACAGCTCGATCCCGCTTGGCTTGCCGGCGACCTCACCTGGTTTTCGGGCGCGCGCAAGCGCGAACTCACAAAGCCGAAATGGCTGCTGGTGACGCATATGTTCAATCATCAGACGCATCATCGCGGTCAGGTGCATTGCATGCTGACGCAGGCCGGCGGAAAGCCGCACGACACCGATTTGCCCGCGATGGCGGAGTGAACGCGATGTCCGACCGCGACACTCGAACAGCGAAATCCTCGCCGCGATCGCGGCCGCGGCCGACGAGGCGGCGCTCGAAGCCGTGCGCGTCGCCGCGCTCGGCAAGAGCGGCTCGGTGTCCGCGCTGCTCAAGACGCTCGGCGCGATGACGCCGGACGAGCGCAAGGCACAGGCCCGCTCATCAACGGCCTCAAGGAGCGGGTCACGCAGGCGCTCGCGGCGCGCCGCGACGCGCTGACAAGACGCCGCGCTCGATGCGCGGCTCAACACCGAGACGCATCGACGTCACGCTGCCGCTGCGCGAGGCCCCGGCCGAGACCGGCCGCATCCATCCGATCAGCCAGGTGATCGACGAACTCACCGCGATCTTCGCCGACATGGGCTTCGCGGTCGCCGAAGGCCCGGACATCGAGACCGACGACTACAATTTCACCAAGCTCAACTTCCCGGAGGGCCATCCCGCCCGCGAAATGCACGACACGTTCTATTTCAATCCGAAGCCGGACGGCTCGCGCATGCTGCTGCGCACGCACACCTCGCCGGTGCAGGTGCGCACGATGCTGGCCAGAAGCCGCCGATCCGCGTCATCATTCCGGGCCGCACCTATCGCAGCGATTCCGACCAGACCCACACGCCGATGTTCCATCAGGTCGAGGGCCTGGTGATCGACAAGGGCTCGCATCTCGGCCACCTGAAATGGATCCTGCAGGAATTCTGCAAGGCGTTCTTCGAGGTCGACCAGGTCAAGATGCGGTTCCGCCCGTCGTTCTTCCCGTTCACCGAGCCGTCGCTCGAAGTCGACATCCAGTGCCGCGCGACAAGGGCGAGGTGCGCTTCGGCGAAGGCGACGACTGGATGGAGATTCTCGGCTGCGGGATGGTGCATCCGAACGTGCTGCGCAATTGCGGGCTCGATCCCGACGAGTACCAGGGCTTCGCCTGGGGCATGGGGATCGACCGCATCGCGATGCTCAAATACGGCATGCCGACCTGCGCGCCGTTCTTCGAGGCCGACGTGCGCTGGCTCGCGCACTACGGCTTCCGCCCGCTCGATTTCCCGACGCTGGCGGGGGGGTTGAGTCGTGATGATGCGACAGCGCCAACGCGCTCGGGCGGTGCACCTCCGCCGCTTGCACGCGGCTCATGTCCCCTCTCCCGCTTGCGGGGGAGGGTTAGGGAGGGGGATGCGCTCACGCACTCCCGCATGGCGCGTAAAGCCCAGGACACCCTGCGCGCCGCGCGCTGCGCGTGATCTGACCGATGCAGAGCGCAAGATCTGGTATGCCTTGCGCGCGCATCGCTCGAAGGCGCGAGTTTCCGACGACAGACGCCGATCGGTCCATACATCGTCGATTTTGTCTGCACAGCGCGAAGCTCGTCATCGAAATCGATGGCGGACAGCATTTCGAAAATGGACATGAAGCGCGCGACGCACGCGTGACCTTCCTGCCAGGGCTATCGTGTGCTTCGCTTCAGCAATCACGATGTGATGACAAACCGCGAAGGCGTGTTGAAGATGATCGCAGCGGCTGTGCGTGAAGCACGAGCCCCCTCCCTACCCTCCCCCGCAAGCGGGGGAGGGGAGACCGGCGCAGTGGCGGAGATGCCGCCGGCAAGCGGAGGATCACGCCATGAAATTCACCCTCTCCTGGCTCAAGGAGCATCTCGACACCGATGCAGCCGCTCGACGAGATCGCCGACACGCTGACCATGTCGGGCTCGAGGTCGAGAGCGTCGAGGACAAGGCAAGGCGCTGGCGCCGTTCACCATCGCGCGCGTGATCTCGGCCGAGCAGCACCCCAATGCCGATCGGCTGCGCGTCTGCATGGTCGATGCCGGCGCCGGCGAGCCGGTGCAGGTCGTGTGCGGCGCGCCCAATGCGCGCAGCGGCATGAACGGCGTGTTCTCGCCGCCCGGCGCGTTCATCCCGGGCAAGAACATCACGCTCGGCGTCGGCAACATCCGCGGCGTCGAGAGCCGCGGCATGCTGGTGTCGGAGGCCGAGCTGCAGTTCTCCGACGATCACGACGGCATCATCGACCTGCCGGCCGATGCGCCGGTCGGGGAGAGCTATGCGAAATGGGCCGGGCTCGGCGATCCGGTGATCGAGATCAAGCTCACGCCCAACCGGCCGGACTGCACCGGCGTACACGGCATCGCGCGCGACCTCGCCGCCGCCGACAAGGGCGCGTTGAAGGACCGTCGCCGAAGCCGGTGACGGGCACATTCCCTGCCCTGTCAAGGTGAGGTTCGACTTCGGGGCACGCCGTCGCTCTGTCCCGGCGTTCGCGCTGCGGCTCGTGCGCGGCGTGAAGAACGGCCGTCGCCCGACTGGCTGCAGGGCGGCTCACCGCCATCGGCCTGCGGCCGATCAATGCGCTGGTCGACATCACGAATTTCATGACGTTCGATCGCGGGCGTCCGCTGCATGTGTTCGATGCCGCCAAGGTGAACGGCGATCTCACTGTCCGCCGCGCCCGAACGGCGAGACACTGCTGGCGCTGGACGGCAAGACCTACACGCTCGACGCGGCCATGTGCGTCATCGCCGACGCAGCGGCGTGAATCGCTCGCCGGCATCATGGGTGGCGAGGCGACGGGCTGCGACGAGAACGGGCACTGCGACTCGCGCTCACCGCCACCCGTGCAGCGTACGGTCACCAACTCCGAACCCTGGTCAGACGCACCGCGATGCCAACGGGGGAGCAGCCGGTCGTCATCGCAGCTCGACCTCGATCCCATCCTCGGCAAGCCAGTCCAAGAGCTGGTCGAACCCAACCGCCCGTACCGGGCCCTGCCGCGCGACAGGCTGGTTCAGCTGGGTTCGCGCGACCGCCAAGTCGTGCCAGACCAACCGGGACGGGTGGGCACAGCGCCCCAACCTCCTCGTGAGACAGTCGTGTAGCGCGTCGGCATTCCAGCCGAAAGAGCTGCCGGGCCGTTCATCGCTTCGCCGATGGCGCAGTAGAAGCCTTCGATGCCGTCGGTGATGTTCCGCCCGTCCAGGTGATAGGCGGCACCCGCTGGTTTGTCCTGGGGCATGCCGGCGGTGGGAGAGCGCCGCCCGGGACCATTCATGCCGGCATTAGCTGGTTGTAGCTTGCCCACAGGCCTGGTTCTGGCTGGATGGCCTGGAATGCCAAAGTTCCCGAGATCGCGCGCGCTTGGGCGGACATCGGGTCGGTGATGGTCGCATCGAGAACGACGTCGATGTGGACCGTCGACAAGCACTGACGGGCGGGCCGCAACCACTGACCCCTGGAGGTAGGCACCGACGACCCGTATTGCGGTGCCGTCCTCGACGACGCTGAAGATCGAGGTGTCGATCCCACGACGGTGCAGCGCGCCGCCGGGATCACCCGCTCCGTGGGTCAGCGCATCCAGTGCACGGCGCAAATGAAGGCTCGGGGTAGACAGCCAAGCAGCACCGCCTGGTGGCTGCGGGACGCTCAGCCCCGTCAACTGCCGTAGCGCCGTCGACCAGCCGCGGTTGCGCGTCGAGGAAAAGGCCATCGATATCCATAGAGGCCGGCAATGGTGGTGTCCGGCTCGCCCATGGCGCACTCGTCGATCAGCAACCACCTCAACGGCACCTGGCTGTCCCACGACCATCGCAGGCTGGCCGAATGCGGTCTCATCATTGCCCATGAAGGGGACCGTAGCGGCTGGCAGCGAGAAGGCCGAGTAAGGCCATCCCACTCCATATCAGTGCGCCGATAAGATACATTATGTCAAGTAGAGGGGATCCAGGTGGTCACTGGACCATCGGGAAGATAGGCGCCAAATCAGCCACAGGCCGTCTCAGCGGCTTTAGCCCGTGAGGCGGCCTAGCCTGGACCAGTGACACCCGGGCCTGCGGCATGCGCCATCGGACAGGCCGGCGGGCGAATGCGGCGACCGGGACGGACGACGCGGCGACGCGAGGCCGGAAGGCAAATCGTCGGCGCCAGTGACCGACGGGCAAACGGCAACGGCACCCCGGCTCACCCAACCATGACCGGTATCTCCAACTATGATGCATAAGCAAGCTTATGCATCATAGTTCAGAGTTATAGATCAGGTAGGAGAGTGGACCACCAAGAACGAGAAGTGGCCCGCATCCCGCCCAGCGGTAGCGCCGAAGCGGCCCCGGGCACCCCCAGGGCGGCGGCGAACTACCGGAGCCCCCACTCCGATTCGTCGGTCCACGACATCCTCAGGCCGGCGCTCGCCAGCGCCGCTCCCCTGCGCCCCGCGCCGACCAGTCCCCTAGGCAGGCGTCGGGAGCGTCGCTCGCAGCGCCGTCTGCCACGGGCAGCCGCGACACGCAGCCAGCCTCGTCCAGCAACCGCCGCACCACGTCCGGACCATCCACGGAGATCACGTAGCCGCCCGGCCGGCGGGCCGCGTGCGCCGAGCAGCTCCAGCACGACGGCCGCGCGCAGCAGCACGTCGACGGCCGGCAGGTCGGCCAGCCGCAGCCGCAGGCACGCCACCCCTCGTCCCGGGCCCACCACCAGCAACGCCGCCCGCCAGGCTGCCCTAGCGACCGCTTGGCGCTTCGCCGCCGGCACTCGCCGATCGTCGCCCAGCAGCTCGGCCGCGGCCTGCCACGCGCGCCGCAGCCGGTTCGACACCAACGGCTCGAGCCGGCTCGGCACGGTCACCTGGTGCACCTCGTACTGGTGCCGCCACCCCAGCTGGTGCCCACGCACCTCGGCCTCGGGAATCAGCGGCGCCACCGCGGCCGCGTACCGCCGGGCCGCCGCCGACGACGTGAACTCGATCAGCACGCCCGGCTCGGCACGCTCCTCCACGGCCGCCAGCGCTCGGGTCGACGCCCGGCTCCGGCCGGAGATCTGGGTGGGCGACGCGGCGCAGCGCGCCATCATCGCCGCCTCGAACAAAGCCATCGACCGATCGATCGGCGCCGCCGCGAGCTCGGTCCGCAGTGCAACATCCACGCGTCGGATCATCGGGCACCCCTACGTCGCGGGCCGGCTTGTCCTGTGCAGCATGACGCTGGCCGGACCACCGGAACGAGGGCTTTGAGCTAGATCTGAGCAACTACAGGGACCGTAACCCCCCGTACCGGACCCAACCGGGCAGCCGGCACAACCCGCTCGAACGCCACCTCTCGCACTTTGTCGTACCCAGCCGCGATGCTGACGCGGTGATCGCCGACCCCGCCGCCACTTCCCCGCCCTTCCTGCTCCACGCGGCTTTCACCGGTTTCTTCGTCGCCAGGAAACCCCGCAAGGACAGCCCCCACACCACCGCCGCGTACCGCCGCGACCTCGACAGCGTGAGCCTGCTCTGCGCTGTCCATATCGGAGCGAAGCCCGAAGAGATCACCCTCGATCAGCTCACGGTCCCCGATTCTGCGGGCCGCGTTCGCCGACTACGCGGAGGAACGCGCGAAGACGTCGATCAGCCGCGCCTGGTCCACCTGGAACCAGTTCTTCGCGTTCTGCGTGAGCGACGGGCGGATCCCCGGTAACCCGATGGCCGGGGTCGCGAAGCCGCGGATCCCCCGCCGCGCCCCCAAGCCGTTGCGCGGCGAGGACACGCCCGAACGCCTGCTCGCCGCGGTGGCGCAGCGCAAGGATGGGCGCGATCCGTGGCCGGAGCGCGATCTGGCGGTGCTCGCCACCTTGCTGCTCACCGGGGTCCGGTCGGCGGAGCTGCTCGGGCTGACGGTGAGCTCGCTGGTCGGGCCCGGCGGCGACCGGCGGCTCCATGTGGTCGGCAAGGGCGGGAAATCCCGGTCGGTACCGGTGGAGAAGCCGCTCGAATCGGTGCTGGACGCGTACCTGGCCAGCCGGCGGCGGCGATTCCCGTCCAGCCGGCTCGGGCTCGACGGTGCGCTCTTCGTCGACCGGCAGAACGAGCCGCTGCAACGCGGTGGCCTGCAATATCTGGTCCGCACCAACCTGCGCTCGGCTGGGCTGAACGATCGGCGTGCCACCGGGGCGCTCGTGCACGCGCTCCGCCACACGTACGCCACCCGGCTCGCTGAGGACGGTGCCAGCGCGAGCGAGATCATGGCGCTGCTCGGCCATGTGTCGATCACCACGAGTCAGTCCTATATCGACGCCACGGCCCGTGAGCAGCGCGCCGCCGCGGGCGCCAACCGCACGTACCGCGTCGTCCGCGACCTATTGGCGGCCAGCCCCGAGGACTGATTCGCCGCCGCACTCCCCTGCCGCCGGCTGCTTTGGCTGCCTGTGGCGCTGCTCGGCCGGTGCCCCGCTCCCCCATCCGCGGCCCTGGTATCGCGCCACATCGGCGCCGCCCAGTTTGTCGGTGCTATGGGGTTTGCTTTGTTGACGGAGTTTCGAGACACTTGAGTGATCAAGGATCGCTCAATTTTAGGAGCCGAGATGGCGACCGATCCGCTCGACGTGTGTCTCCGGCTGGTGCGCGTACAGGCGGCCGTGGCCCGGCGCTTCGACACCGAACTCGGTGCGGTGCACGGCGTGAGCCTCAACGACCTGGCGATCCTGCTCAACCTGCACGGTGCCCGCGGCGGTCGGATGCGGCGGGTCGATCTGGCGGTCCGCATGCTCCTCTCCCAGTCCGGGGTGACGCGCGCGCTGGTGCCCTTGGAGCGGCTCGGCCTGGTCGCGCGGGAGACCGATCCTCGGGACGCCCGGGTCGGTTACGCGTCGCTCACGCCCGCCGGCCGCCAGCGGCTCCGTGAGGCTCGTGCGACGGCCGAGCGGATCAGTCGGGAGACGTTCTCCCTCGGTTGGCAGCAGAGCGAGGTGGACACGCTCACTGGCCTGCTCACCCGGCTCGGCGCCACCGGGCTCCCCTCCCCTGCGGCGGAATAGCCGCCTAGGCGACCCGGCCGGAGCCGACGAGTGCGGCCGTGGGCAGCGCAAGTAGGCCGTCCTGGTCGAGGTGGGCGGCGGCCAGCCGGTCGTAGGTCCGTCTCAGGTGGACGATCATGTCCTCCGTCTGCGCAGCTGAGGAGCCGGCCGACGCTGGTGAGCCCACTGGCCGGCCCGTCCACCAGTCCTCCGGGTCGACCCGATGGGTCCAGCGGATCGCGGTACAACCAACGGCGGTGACTTCGGCGGCTCGGAGCAGTCCGTTCAGGCCGGCGTGGGTGCGGGCAAAGTCGCGATCGGGTGCCACCGACGGCACGTCGAACACCGCGCGGTGCGCCGGCGGCGTCGAAGACCTCGCCCAGAGCCGCTGCAGCGGTGGCTGCGGGTACGGCCAGATGGTGACCGCGACGCGTCCACCCGACCGGACCACTCGACGTAGTTCGGCGATCGCGGCGGCCGGGTCCCCGACGTGATTGATGACGAAGTTGGCCACGGCCGCGTCGAAGCTTTGACCGGGAAATGGCAGGTCGGGCAGGATCCCGTGGCGCACCTCGATGTCCGGCAGCGCATCCCGGGCCACCGCGACCATGCTGGGCTCGGCGTCCACGGCCGAGACCGCCGCACCCCGCTGAAGCGCCAGCGCGGCGACCGTACCCGGCCCGGTGCCCACGTCCAGCACCCGCTTTCCCGCCGTCACCTCGGCCGCGTCGAGCAGCGCGTCGGCAGGGGCGGCACACAGCGACGCGAAACTCCGCTGGTACGCCGTGGCGCTGCCGGCCCACTGCTGCCGCTCGTGCTCGTCGAAATCCGTGCTGGTCACAGGGGTCCGTTCCCTCGTCGCGCGGTGCCCTGGCGCCGTTCTGCCACGATCGTAGGGACGGCTGGCCAGGGCCGGCTCCGGGAGGCAACCTTGGCGCGGACGCTCGTGTACCTCGTGCGGCACGGTGAACAGGACCCCGCGTCCGATCACGCACCACCGGCGGGCTGTCCGACCTCGGACGCCAGCAGGCTCACTGCTCGGACCGCGGCTCGCCGGCGTACCGTTCGCGGCGATCCACCACAGCCCGCTCCCCCGCGCCGCGCAGACCGCCGAGCTCCTCGCCGGCTACCTCCCGGACGTACCGAGCCACGCCTGTGACCTGGTCGCCGACCGCACTCCCCTCCCCCTGCCCGGCCAGCGGCACGAGTACCCCGAGCGGTATCGCGCGTTCCTCGACGGCGTGCCGGCGGACGAGCGGGACGAGGGCGCGGTCCGCGTCCAGGCCGCGGTCGAGCACTTCGGGGTGACCGGCGAGGCGGATCGGCACGAGCTCCTGGTCACCCACAACTTCGTGATCGGCTGGTTCGTCCGGCACGCCCTCGACGCCCCGGCCTGGCGCTGGATCGGCCTCAACCAGGCCAATTGCGGCCTGACCATCGTGCAGTGGCAGGACGACCGGCCGCCGACGCTGGTCACCTTCAACGACGTCGGTCACCTCCCCCGCTGACCCCTCACGCTGGCCGCGCGGCACCCGTTCCGTCTGAGCTGGGTTTTGACTGTGGGTCGTCGCTCGTTCGAGATACTTGAGTGGTCAAGGATCGCACAACCAAATAGGGAAACGACACGACGCCGGGCGCCGGCGGTCAGGTCGTCAGGCGGAGAGGGCCTGCTCGGACTCCTCGGCGCAGGCCAGCACCAGCTCGTCCAGGGACAGCTGGAGGGCGGACGCCAGCGCCGCGATCGTGAAGAAGGCCGGGGTCGGCGCTCGCCCGGTCTCGATCTTGCGCAGCGTCTCGGCCGACAGGCCCGCCGCGGCGGCCACCTGCACCATGCTGCGCTCGCCCCGGGCCTGCCGGAGCAAGGCGCCGAACCGCTCCCCGCGCTGTCGCTCCGAGGGGGTCAGAGGAATCCTCACCATGCCCGTGATAGTAATACCGGTATAAGTATTGGGCAGCACCGAGCGAAGCACGGAGTCACCGGACATGGTGGAGATCAAATCCGACCCGGCACTGGACGCCATGCGTGCGGCCGGCCGGGTGGTGGCCAACGCGCTCGGCGCCGTGCGCGACGCGGCCGACGTGGGAGTCGGCCTGCGCGAGCTCGACGCGGCCGCCCATTCCGTGCTGACCGAGGCCGGGGCCCGCTCCCCCTTCCTGGGCTACCGGCCCTCGTTCGCCCCGACGCCGTTCCCCGCGGTGATCTGCGCGTCCGTCAACGACGCCCTCGTGCACGGCATCCCGAGCGACTACCGGCTGCGCGACGGCGACCTGGTCAGCATCGACTGCGGCGCCGAACTCGACGGCTGGACCGGTGACGCCGCGATCAGCTTCATCGTCGGCACGCCACGCCCGGCGGACGTGGCGCTCATCGACGCCACCCAGCGGGCCCTGGACGCCGGCATCGCCGCGGCCGTGGTCGGCCACCGACTCGGCGACATCTCGCACGCCGTGGAGACCGTGGCCAGCGCCGGCGGGTACGGCATGCCCACCGACTTCGGCGGCCACGGCATCGGCCGGCAGATGCACGAGGACCCGCACGTGCCGAACCACGGTCGGCCGGGCCGCGGACTCCCCCTCCGGCACGGACTCGTGCTCGCGATCGAGCCGATGCTGATGGCCGGCGGGCTGAACGACTACCGCACCGACCCCGACGGCTGGACCCTGCGCACCGTCGACGGCAGCCGTGCCGCCCACATCGAGCACACCGTGGCGATCACCGACGACGGGCCGCGCATCCTCACCCTCCCCTGATCCACGGTCGCCTCCGCGCTCCGCGCGCCACGGCGGTCACCCCATGAAAGCTCCCTTCATGGCGTCTCCACACGCTGAGGGGAGCTTTCATGGGGTCGGCGGGCGGCGCGCCATCGGGCGGTGGGGCCGGCCGACGGCCCCACTCCCCCGCTTTGGGCGACATCTTCGGTGTCATAGCCCGGAAGATGTCGCCCAAAGCCGGTTCGAGTTCGAGCGTGCGTTACTTGAGTGATCAAGGATCGCACATCAATATGATCACGCCAAAATCCCACGCGGTCGGCCGAGTCGGGTCAGGGGACGATGAGGAGCTCGTGCGCGGCCGGCACGGCGGCGTCGAAGCGTTCCAGGACCAGGCGGGCCAGCGCGGGGTGATCGGCGATCGGTCCGGCGACGGCCTGCGCCCCGGAGGCCGTGGCGAGGTCGTGGAACTGTCCCGGTGCGATCAGGTAACTGGCGACGGCCACCGGGCCGCCCTCGGTCCCCCGCAGCCGGGCCACGGAGTCCGCCACCGACGGCGAGGTTCCGGCCGCGAACCCGACGGCCACCCGCACCATGGCCCGGGCGGCCAGCAGCCGGGCCATCGCCCGCACGTCCACGATCGCCCTGGCATCCGTCGAGCCGGCCGCGGCCAGCACGATCGGGGTGCCAGGGCGCCAGCCGGCCTGGTGCAGCCGGTCCAGCAGTGCCTCGACCAGGAGCTGGTGCGGTCCGAGGGCCGGGGCCAGCGCGAACTCGGCGGTCGTGCCCACGGCGGCCCTGGCGGTGTACAGCGCGGCCGGCAGGTCGGCGCGCAGGTGGTAGCCGGTGGAGAGCAGCAGTGGCACGACCACCGCCCGGCCGCCGGACTGCACGAGCGCCGAGGAGACCGACGGCGCGGCGAACTGGAGGTAGGCGGCGCGCACCTGGATGCCGGGCCGGAGCGACCGGACCTGTGCTCAGCAGCGCTTCGATGATCGGGCGGTCGCGCCCGTCCCTGGTGCCGTGTACGGCGGCGATCAGTGCCGGTGACTCGTTCATGCGCTGCGCTCCTGCCCGGTTTCCGGGTCGGCCATCAGCCGGTAACCCCGTTTGATCACGGTCTCGACGAGCTTCACGTCGGCCACGGCGGCCCGGAGCCGGGTGACGGCCATCTCCACGGCGTGCTCCCCCGCTTCGCTGGCCGGCAGCGCCGCGATCAGCTCGGCGCGGGAGTAGACCCGGCCGGGCCGGTCGGCGAGCGCCCTGAGCACGGCGAGTGAGGCGGGTGGTAGCGGGTACAGCGTGTCGTCGACGACGAGGGCGTGGCCGCGGAGTTCGACCTCGTGGCCGTTGAGCTTGAGTCGGAGCGCCCGGGCGGGGAGTTCGGCGGTGACGGTCCGGACCAGTGCGCCGAGCCGGGAGCGGTCCGGTTGGACGGTCGGGACGCCGCGGAGTTCCAGCGGGCCGGCGGTGACGGGTCCGACGCAGGCGGCCAGAGTGCGGTCGCGCAGGGCGGCGAGGAAGCCGCCGGTGTTCCCGGTGTCGTCGGCGACGTTGAGCAGGCTGGTGGCGGCGGGCGCGCTGGTGAACACGAGCGCGTCGACTCCCCCGGCGGCGACGGTCTCGACGAGTCGCCGCACCGTGGCGCCGTCCTCGTGGGGTGCCCAGCGGTAGACGGGTACCTCGACGACGTCGGCGCCGGCTTCCCGGAGGGTCTGGGCGAAGCCGGGGATCGGTTCGCCGTGCAGTTGGACCGCGATCCGCTTGCCGGCCACTCCCCTGCCTAGCAGGTGTTCGAGGCATTCCTGGGAGCTCTCCGAGTCGGGGTGCCAGGCCTCGGTGAGGCCGGCGGCTCGGATGGCGCCGCGGGATTTGGGGCCTCGGGCGATCAGGTGGGTGGCGGCGATCCGTTCCCGCAGTGGCTCTCCGAGTCCCCAGCCGTCGGCGGCCTCCATCCAGCCACGGAAGCCGATGCCGGTGGTGACGACGCCGATGTCCAGGGGCGCGGCGAGGCAGGCTCGGGTGGCGGCCAGGAGGACGTCGTCGTCCGCGAGCGGTGCGATCCGGATCGCGGGGGCGAGCAGGACTCGGGCACCGTGGCGTTCGAGGAGGGTCGCGAGCTCGTGCCGGCGGCGGTCGGCAGTGACCGCGACGGTGAAGCCCGCCAGCGGCGGGACGGTCATCGCAACCGCACCTCCACCGTGTCGCCGGTGACGCGGGTCGGGTAGGTCGGCAGGGCCGGTCCGCCGGGGTCGTCGAGGGGCTGGCCGGTGCGGAGGTCGAAGACGTTCTTGTAGAGCGGTGAGGCGACGGTGGGGACGTCGCCTCGGCTGCCGACGAGGCCGCGGGAGATGACGTGGGCGCGGCCGTAGGGGTCGTAGTTGCCGACGGCGTACAGGGCGCCGTCGGTGTGTCGGAACAGGGCGATCTGTTCGCCGTCGAGGAGCGCGCCGGCGCCGCGGCCGGTGAGCAGGTCGTCGAGTCGGCAGATCGGGCGCCAATCGAGGTCGGAGATGTCGGCGGAGAGTATGGCGTTGAGGCGGCCTCCAGAGTGTGCGTCGCAGCGACGAGGGAGCGAGGAGCGGAGCGAAGGGCGCGGGCGGGCGGCACAGTCATCGGGTCACCACCTTCAGGGTCGGGCCGGCGAGCAGGACCTTCTCGTCCTGGCGGGCGGGGCGGTGTTGGCCGCGTTCGGGGACGACGACGATGTTGGGGTCGGCGACGTCGGGGGCGTTGACGAACGGGACGAAGCGGCGGAGCTTGACGGGGTCGGCGAGCGCGTCGGCCCATTCGTCGGAGTAGCTGGCGACGTGGTCGGCCATGGCGTGGTCGAGTTCGGCGCAGATGCCGAGGGTGTCCTCGACGATGACGGAGCGCAGGTACTCCAGTCCCCCGTCGAGTGACTCGAGCCAGGTGGAGGTGCGCTGCAGCCGGTCGGCGGTGCGGATGTAGAACATGAGGTAGCGGTCGATGTAGGTGACCAGGGTGGCGGTGTCGAGGTCGGTGGCGAACAGGTCGGCGTGCCGGGGCCGGAAGCCGCCGTTGCCGCCGAGGTAGAGGTTCCAGCCGGTCTCGGTGGCGATGATGCCGAAGTCCTTGCTGCGGGCTTCGGCGCATTCGCGGGCGCAGCCGGAGACGGCGGACTTGATCTTGTGCGGGGCGCGGAGGCCGCGGTACCGCAGTTCGAGGTCGATGGCGAGGGTGACGGAGTCCTGGACCCCGTACCGGCACCAGCTGTCGCCGACGCAGGACTTCACGGTGCGCAGGGCCTTGCCGTAGGCGTGGCCGGATTCGAAGCCGGCGTCGACGAGGCGTCGCCAGATCTCGGGGAGCTGGTCGAGGCGGGCGCCGAGCAGGTCGATGCGTTGTCCGCCGGTGATCTTGGTGTAGAGGTCGAAGTCGCGGGCGACCTGGCCGATGACGATGAGCTTGTCGGGGGTGATCTCGCCGCCGGGGATGCGCGGGACGACGGAGTAGGTGCCGTCCTTCTGCAGGTTGGCGAGGGCGTGGTCGTTGGTGTCCTGCAGGCCGGCCTGTTCGCCGTCGAGGATGTGGCCGGTGCCGAGGCTGGCGAGGATGGAGGCGACGGCTGGCTTGCACAGGTCGCAGCCGGCTCCGGTGCCGTGTTCGGCGATGAGCTGGGAGAACGTGCGGATGCCGGTCTCTTTGACGAGGGTGAACAGGGCGGCGCGGCCCATCGTGAAGTGTTCGCACAGCGCGGTGCTGACGTGCACGCCGCACTCGGTGAGGATGGTCTTGAGCAGCGGGATGCAGCTGCCGCAGCTGGTGCCGGCGCGGGTGCAGTCCTTGATGCCGGCGACGTCGGTGAGGCCTTGGCCGGTGACGGCGCCGACCACGTCGTCCTTGGTGACGGCGTTGCAGGTGCAGACCTGGGCGTCGCCGGGCAGGGCGAGCGGGGCGGCGCCGTCGCTGGGCGGCAGGAGGAGCTGGTCGGGGGTGGAGGGCAGGGCCCGGCCGGTGAGTGGGCGCAGGCCGGCGTAGGCGCTGGCGTCGCCGACCAGGACGCCGCCGAGCAGGGTGCTGGCGTCGTCGGAGAGGACGAGCTTCTTGTAGACGCCGCTGACCGGGTCGGCGTAGACGACGTCGAGGGCGCCCGGGGTGCTGCCGTGGGCGTCGCCGAAGCTGGCCACGTCCACGCCGAGGAGCTTGAGCTTGGTGGCGGTGTCGGGTTCGGTGAGGGCGGCGTCGCCGCCGAGGAGCTGGTCGGCGACGACTTCGGCCATGGCGTAGCCGGGGGCGACCAGGCCGTAGGTGCGGCCGTCGACGGCGGCGCACTCGCCGATCGCCCAGATGGCGGGGTCGTCGGTGCGGCAGGTGCCGTCGACGGCGATGCCGCCGCGCGGGCCGACGGGCAGGGCGCTGTCGCGGGCGAGTTCGTCGCGGGGGCGGATGCCGGCGGAGAAGACGACGAGGTCGACGTCGAGGGTGGTGTCGCCGACGGTGAGCTGGGCGGCGCGCCCGTCGGGGCCGGCGGTGATCGCGCTGGCGGGTGCTCCGGTGTGGACGGTGACGCCGAGCCGCTCGATGTGCCGGCGGAGGGCTTCGCCGCCGCCGGGGTCGACCTGTTGCGGCATGAGCCGCTCGGCGACCTCGATGACGTGGACGGCGAGGCCGAGTTCGCGCAGCGCGCCGGCGGCTTCCAGGCCGAGCAGGCCGCCGCCGATGACGGCGGCGGTGCGGGCGTTGGCCGCTTCGGCGTGGATGCCGTCCAGGTCGGCCAGGGTGCGGTAGACGTGGCAGCCGGGCAGGTCGGCGCCGGGGGTGGGCGGGACGAACGGGCGGGAGCCGGTGGCGAGGACCAGCGCGTCGTAGGTCAGGGTGTGGCCGCCGGCGGTGTGGACGGTCCGCGCGTCCCGGTCGATGCTGGCCACGGGGTCGCCGAGCCGGGCGGTGTACCGGTCGCCGTCGTAGAAGCCGCCGCTGACCATGGCGAGCGCGTCGGCGTCGCGGCCGTTGAGGTAGGAGGAGAGCGCGACGCGGTCGTAGGCGGTGCAGGGTTCCTCGGCGAGCACGGTGACGCGCCAGGTGCCGTCGGTGTCGCGGGCGCGGAGCGCTTCGGCCAGGCGTTGGCCGACCATGCCGTTGCCGGCGATGACGAGGTGGTTAAGGCTCCTCATGAGACGGCCTCCGTGGTGAGCATCGCAGTGACGAAGGGACGAGGAGCGGGGCGCGGGAGGTCGGTGGTCATGCGGTGGCCTCCTCGTGCGGGTCGGGGTCGACGGTGGCGAGCCAGTCGGTGATCCCGGCGACGGTGTCGTAGCAGCCGCCGCAGCCGGTGGTGGCGCGGGTGGCGGCGGCGACTTCGGGGACGGTGCGGGCGCCGGCGAGCACGCAGGCGGTGATGGCGCCCTTGGTGACGCCGTTGCACTGGCAGACGGTGGCGCGGTCGGGCATCAGCGCGGGGGTCTGGGCGGGGGTGGGCGCGCCGCGGTCGGCGAAGAGCAGCGCGAGCCGGTCGCTGGGCGCGGGTGCGCCGCGGTCGAAGAGCTGGGTGACGGTGCCGACGGTGTCGATCTGGCCGAGCAGGATGGCGCCGGTGACCCGGCCGTCGCGGATGACGACCTTCTTGTAGGTGCCGCGGGCGGGGTCGGAGAAGTAGAGCACCTCGGCGGGGTCCTCGGGGTCGGCCAGGTCGGTCTCCCCCATGGCGGCGAGGTCGACGCCGGCGGCCTTGAGCCGGGTGACGACGCGGGAGCCGGCGTAGGTGGCGTCGTTGTCGGTGCCGGTGATCCGGTCGGCGGCGATCCGGGCTTGTTCCCAGGCGGGGGCGACCAGGCCGTAGACCTGGCCGTCGTGCTGGGCGCACTCCCCGATCGCGTAGATGGCGTCGTCGCTGAGCGAGCGGAGGCCGTCGTCGACCATGATGCCGCGCTCGACGCGGAGGCCGGCGGCGCGGGCGAGTTCGACCTCGGGCCGTACCCCGCAGGCGACGACGAGCAGGTCGGTCTCGAGGACGGTGCCGTCGCCGAGTTGGACGGCGTGCACGGGGTCGCCGAGGACTCCGGTGATGGTGGTTCCGGTGCGGACCTCGACGCCGAGCTGGGCGATCGTGTTGGCCAGTACGGCGCCGGCGCCGGCGTCGAGCTGGCGTTCCATCAGGTGTCCGGCGTGGTGGACGACGGTGACGTCGAGGCCGCGGCCGGCGAGGCCACGGGCGGCTTCGAGGCCGAGCAGGCCGCCGCCGAGGACGACGACGCGGCGGGCGGTGCGGGCGGCGCTGATGATGGCGTGGCAGTCGTCCAGGGTGCGGAAGACGGTGACGCCGGGACGGATGGTCAGTCCGTCCACGGGCGGGAGCCAGGCGCGGCTGCCGGTGGCGAGGACGAGCGTGTCGTAGCTGATCCGGCTGCCGTCGTCGGCGAGCACCTCGCGGCTGTCCCGGTCGATGGCGGTGGCGGCGGCGCCGAGCCGCAGGTCGATGCCGGCTTCGGCGGACCAGCCGGGCGCGGTGAGGGCGATGTCGTCGGCGTCGGTGCGGCCGGCGAGCACGTCGGACAGGAGTACCCGGTTGTAGGCGGCCTGCTTCTCGGCGCCGAGCACGGTGATGGCGTGCCGCCGGTGCGGGTCGCGGGCGCGGATCTCCTCGACGAGCCGGCTGCCGCCCATTCCGTAGCCGATGACGACGATGCTGCTGGTCATGAGACGGCCTCCGGAGTGAGCATCGCAGCGACGAAGGAGCGAGGAGCGGAGCGCAGGTGGCCGGCGGGGGCACAGTCATGAGACGGCCTCCGGAGTGAGCATCGCAGCGACGAAGGAGCGAGGAGCGGAGCGCAGGTGGCCGGCGGGGTGCACAGTCACGCGATCACCTCAGCGACGTTGGTGGCCGCCACGGGCGACCGGAGGAGTGCCGGTTCGAGCCGGACCGCGCAGATCTTGAATTCGGGCATCCGGGACGTGGGGTCCAGGGCGGGGTTGGTGAGCAGGTTGGCGCGGCCGGTGCCGGCGAAGTGGAACGGCATGAAGACGGTGTCGGAGCGCAGGCTCGGGGTGTAGCGGGCGGCGCCGACGGCCTCGCCGCGGCGGCTGATCACCCGGACCTGTTCGCCGTCGCCCACGCCCAGTCGTTCGGCGAGGTCGGGGTGGATCTCGACGAACGCGGCGGGGACGGCGTCGTGGAGTGCGCGGACCCGGCGGGTCTGGGCGCCGCTCTGGTAGTGCTGCAGGACCCGGCCGGTGGTGAGGTAGACGGGGTAGTCGGCGTCGACGTCCTCGGCGACGGGGCGGTGCTCGACGGGGCTGAAGCGGGCCCGCCCGTCCGGGGTGGCGAACCGGTCGGCGAACAGCCGGGGGGTGCCGGGGTGGTCGGGGTCGGGGCAGGGCCAGCAGAGGCCGCCGGCTTCGTCGAGTCGCTCGTAGCTCATGCCGGCGTAGTCGGCGACGCCGCCGGCGCTGGCCTTGGCGAGTTCGGCGAAGACGACCTGCGGGTCGGCGCTGAACCGCTCGCCGTGGCCGAGTCGCTCGGCGAGGTCGGCGAGCACGGCGAGGTCGGTGCGGACGCCGTCCGGGGGGTCCAGGGCGCGGCGCCGCCGGATCACGCGTCCCTCCAGGTTGGTCAGGGTGCCCTCTTCCTCGGCCCACTGCGCGATCGGCAGTACGACGTCGGCGAGTTCGGCGGTCTCGGAGAGGACGACGTCGGCGACGGCGAGGAAGTCCAGTTCGCCGAGCCGGCGTTGGACGTGGCCGGCGCGCGGGGCGGAGACGGCGACGTTGGTGCCGAAGACGAGCAGGGCCTTGGCGCCGCCGGGGGTGCCGAGCGCGTCGAGCAGTTCGTAGGCGGAGCGGCCGGGGCCGGGCAGGTCCTCGGGTGGGATGCCCCAGACGCCGGCGACGTGGGCGCGGGCGGCGGGGTCGGTGATGTGCCGGTAGCCGGGGAGCTGGTCGGCCTTCTGGCCGTGTTCGCGGCCGCCCTGGCCGTTGCCCTGGCCGGTGATGGCGCCGAAGCCGGAGCCGGGGCGGCCGGGCAGGCCGAGGGCGAGCGCGAGGTTGATCAGGGCGAGCACGGTGTCGGTGCCCTTGGCCTGCTGTTCGGCGCCGCGGGCGGTGAGGATCAGGGCCCGGTCGGCGCGGGCCAGCAGCCGGACGGCTTTGCGCTGGTCGGCGACGGGGATGCCGGTGATCCGTTCGACCCGTTCCGGCCAGTAGCCGGCGGCGAGGCGGCGGACCTCGTCGAACCCGGTGGTGCGGGCGGCGATGTAGTCGGTGTCCAGGTATCCCTCGGCGCTGGCGAGGTGGAGCAGGCCGAGGGCGAGCGCCAGGTCGGTGCCGGGGGTGAGCTGGAGGTGCAGGGTGGCCTCGCGGGCGGTCGGGGTGCGCCGCGGGTCGGTGACGATGAGGTCGCCGCCGGCGGCGCGCTGCTCGGCGAGCAGCCGCATCACCGGCGGCATCGTCTCGGCGAGGTTGCTGCCGGCGAGGAAGACGGTGCCGGCGGTGGCGAGGTCGGTGAGCGGGAACGGCAGGCCGCGGTCGAGGCCGAACGCGCGGTTCTGGCCGGCGGCCGCGGAGGACATGCAGAACCGGCCGTTGTAGTCGATCTCGGCGGTGCGCAGCGCGACCCTGGCGAACTTGCCGAGCGCGTAGGCCTTCTCGTTGGTGAGTCCGCCGCCGCCGAGCACGGCGACCGCGTCGCGGCCGTGGGCGGCCTGCACCGCGCGGACCTCGGCGGTGATCCGGTCGAGGGCGTGTTCCCAGCTCACCGGGGTGAGCGGGGCGCCGCGGTGGGCGCGGGCGAGCGGGGTGGTGAGCCGGCCCGGCGCGGTGAGGACCTCGGCGGCGGTCCAGCCCTTCTGGCACAGGCCGCCGCCGGGTGAGGTGATCGTGGCGCGCGGTTCGATCGTGATGGTCGGCTGGTGGGTCTCGCCGGGTCGGGGGGTGACGCCCGTGCCCCGCTCCCGAAGGGCCCGGGCGTCACCGATGACCGAACGTGCTGCCGGGACGGCCTCTGTTCCGTCCTGGCGGTGCATCGTCATGCCGCACTGCAGCGCGCAGTAGGGGCAGTGGGTAGGTACCCCCGCCGCGCGTTCCGTCGCCATGGTCATGGCAGTCAGGCTGCTGTGCACGGGTTTCTGCACGACGTCTCCCCTGTTTCGGGCCGGAAAACTGACACGCACAAGCCGGACGCGTGGGACGTGCGGGAGCGGCGACGTGACGTGGGGTCTCAGACGCCGGCTCCGGCGAGGCTCGGGACCCGGGCCACCAGGAACGACGTCCGCAGGTAGCACCACCAGGTGAGCGTGGCGCAGACGACGTAGAACGCGAGGAAGCCGTAGAAGGCGGTGCTGACGGCGCTGACCCCGGCGAGCTTGAACGCCACCGGGAAGAACGCGCCGCCGAACGCGCCGATCGCGCCGACGAAGCCGAGCACGGCGGCGGCCTCGGTGCGGGCCCGCTTGGTGGCGACCTCGACGGCCTCGGTGTTGGACGCGGTCGATGCCGGCGAGCGCCTGGCTGCCCCAGATCGCCGGGATCATCCGGTAGGTGGAGCCGTTGCCGAGGCCGGTCATGAAGAACAGGCCGATGAACGCGGCCAGGAACATCGGGAAGCTCTTGGCGTTCAGCGCCGATCAGCACGCCGAGGACGCCGGCGCCGGTGCCGGCGAAGACCCAGACCGTGACCTTGGCGCCGCCGATCCGGTCGGCGAGCCAGCCGCCGAACGGCCGGGACATCGAGCCGACGAGCGCGCCGAGGAACGCGAGCTTCACGCCGGCGACGCCGGCCACGGCCGCCTCCGGGAACTGGGTCTTGATCAGCAGCGGGAACGCGGCGGAGTACCCGATGAAGGAGCCGAACGTGCCGATGTACAGCACGGCCATCAGCCAGGTCTGGGGCCGGCGGGCGACCACGAGCTGGGAGCGGAGCGAGGCGTTGGCGACCGTGAGGTTGTCCATGAAGAACCAGGCGCAGACGGCGGAGAGCAGGATCAGCGGGACCCAGAGCAGGGCGGCGTTCTGCAGGTACATCGGGTCGCCGCCGGCCTTGCCGGCCTGGGCGGCGCCGATCACCCCGATGGCGAGCACCAGCGGCACGAACAGCTGCGCTGCGGCGACGCCGAGGTTGCCGCCGGCCGCGTTGAGGCCGAGCGCGAGGCCCTTGCGCTTGTCCGGGAAGAAGAAGGAGATGTTCGCCATGCTGGAGGAGAAGTTGCCGCCGCCGAGGCCGGCGAACGCGGCGGCCACCATGAACACCCAGTAGGGCGTGCTCGGGTTCGGTGACCGCGTAGGCGAGCAGCCCGGTCGGGATGAGCAGCAGGAGCGCGCTGACGATCGTCCAGTTCCGGCCGCCGAAGCGGGGCACGGCGAGGGTGTACGGGATCCGCAGCACCGAGCCGACGAACGGCGGGATGGCCACCAGCAGGAACAGCGAACCGGGGTCGAAGGTGAAGCCGGCGGCGGGCAGGCTCACCACCACGATGCTCCAGAGCGACCAGACGGAGAAGCCCAGGTTCTCGACGAAGATCGAGAAGACGAGGTTGCGCCAGGCGATGCGGCGCCCGGTCTGCGCCCAGAACGTGTCGTCCTCGGGACGCCAGTCGCTGATCCAGCGCCGGCCGCCGGGCCGGGTGAGCGGCGTCGGTCGTCACGGCGGGCGTGGTGGACGGGCGGGCGCTGGGGTGGTGCCTGGAGATCGGTCACGGGTGCCCTCCGGCTTGGTCTGCGGGTTGGCGCCACGCTATGAACCCCGTGTTTCGCCGTCGTGAATGCGCGGTGTGATCCTTCGTGACGCTTCTCGCACCGCCGGGTCGGCGCCGCCGTGCGGTCGGCGTGGCTCGACCGGCGGCGCTCAGGGCGGGCTCGGCGTGGCGGCACCGGCGCGGCAGCGGGGCGGCGCGCGTGAAAGCGACGTTCACCTGACTTCATTCAGCTATGACGTGTGTACTGCGCGTAAGTGAACGCCGTACCCTGATGACGCATCTGTCCCGTTGATCCCCCCACAGGTTGCCCCGGACCGATCACCGCACGCCTCGCAGAAGGGAACGCCGCCGATGCATGTCCCGGACGGATTCCTCGATGTCCCCACGACCGTCGCGACCGGCGCCCTCGCCGGCTCCGCCCTCCTGGTGAGCCTGCGCGGCGCCCGCCGCGAACTGGCCGACCGCACCGCACCCCTCGCGGGCCTGGTCGCCGCCTTCGTCTTCGCCGCCCAGCTGATCAGCTTCCCGATCGGCGCCGGCACCAACGCCCACCTGCTCGGCGGGGTCCTCGCCGCCGTCCTGGTCGGTCCGTTCACCGCGCTGCTCTGTACGTCGGTCGTGCTGGCCATCCAGTGCCTGGTGATGGCGTACGGCGGGGTGACGGGCGCGGGCGCGAGCATGATCGTGATGGACCTGGTGCCGATCGCCGTGGGCTACCTGGTCTTCCTCGCCGCCCGCGCGCTGTTCGCCCGCAGCGCCACCGGGGTGAGCGCGGCGGCCGGGGTCGGGGCGTTCGTCTCGGTGCTGGCCGGCGCGTTCGCGTTCACGGCACTGGTCGCGGTCGGCGGCACCAGCGGGATCCCGCTCGGCACCGTATTGACCGCGGTGGTCGGCGCGCACCTGCTGATCGGCGTGGCCGAGGCGGTGATCACCGCGCTCACCGTGAGCAGCGTGCTGGCGATCCGCCCGGACCTGGTCCGCGGCGCCGGCGATCTCACCCCGCCGCTGCGGGTCCACCTCGCCCCGACCGTCAGCGTCCCCGCGCCACGGAAGGCGCCAGCCACGGCTCCGGCCGACGGCGGGACGATCGTGGGCGCGTCGTGAGCCGGGCGACGCTGGCCAAGGTGCTGCTCGGCCTGGTCGGGCTGGTGCTGCTCGGCGGGCTCGTGGTGCGCACGGCCGACCCGGACCAGCGGATGCCGGCCGGTCACCAGCACGGCGGGGCCGCACCGGCCGGCGGTGACATCAGCTGGCCGCTGCTGGCCGGCCCGACCGGGGTCGCCGCCACGTTCGCGCTGGCCACCGCCGTGTTCTGGGTGGCCTCCCGGCGGCGTGGCCGGCACGCGGCCGTATCCCGGCGGCGGCAAGCGTTGGCCCGGCGGCGCGAGCTGCTGGCCCAGCGGTTCGCGGCGGCGGCCCGGGCACGCAGTACCCCGGCGGATGGGCGGGCGGAGAAGCACTGATGAGCGGGGGGCACCATCGGGGGCTGTACCGTGCCGGCGGCTCGCCCTTGCACCGGCTGCCCGCGCACTGCAAGCTGCTCGCGCTGCTGGCGTTCGTGCTGGTCGTGGTCGGCACGCCGCGCACCGCGTACTGGGCGTTCGGCGCCTACGCCGCGCTGCTCGCCGCGGTCGTCGCGGTGGCGCGGCTGCCCCCGCTGTTCGTGCTGCGGCGGATGACGATCGAGCTGCCGTTCGTCGTGTTCGCGGTCGCGCTGCCGTTCCTGGCCGCGGGCGAGCGGACCGAGGTGCTGGGCGTCGCGGTGAGCGCGCACGGCCTGCTCGGGGCCTGGAACATCCTCGCCAAGGGCACCCTGGGCGTCGCGGCGTCGGTCGTGCTCGCCGCGACCACCGATCCCCGCGCGCTGCTGGTCGGGATCCAGCGGCTGCGCGGTCCGGCACTGCTCACCCAGATCGCGACGTTCATGCTGCGGTACGCCGAGGTGATCACCGGCGAGGCGCGGCGGATGCGGGTGGCCAGGGAGGCCCGCGGGTTCCGTTCCCGGGACATGCGCCACGCCAGGGTCCTCGCGCACTCCGCCGGCGCCCTGTTCATCCGGTCCTACGAGCGCGGCGAGCGGGTCTACGTGGCGATGCTCAGCCGGGGCTACACCGGCGCGCTGCCGGTGACTCGCAGAACCGCCCGCCCGGGCCGGCCACTGGCTGGCGGCCGCGGCGCTGCCGGTGACTGCGCGTTCGCGGTTGCGGCCGGGGCGTGGGCCACCAGTCCTAGGCCGTCTCCTGCGCGCTGGGGCGGGTTCAGCTCGGCAGCGGTTCGCCGACGATCGTGCTGACCTTCCAGCCGCCGCCCAGCCACTCGACCGTGACCTGGGCGCTGGCGAACGACAGCGGCGCGTCGCTGCCCCGTACCTGCCCGTCGGGGCTGTACGCGGAGCGGGCCGAGCGGTCGTAGGAGACGGTCATCATCGGCCGGTCGTCCGGCGCGAACTCCTCCGGGCTGACCGAGCGCAGCGTGTAGGTGCCGCCCTGGAGGTAGCCACCGTCGCTGTAGCTGTTCCGGACCACCGAGATGGCGTCCTCGCACGGCTGGCAGCCGGTGTCGCTGGCCGCGGTCAGTCGCGAGATGTCGCCGGTCTGGGTCGCGTAGTCGAGCGTGGCGAACCAGTACCGGACGAACTCCTGGGCGCCCTGCTCCGAGCGCGCCCTGACGATGGCCGAGGGGCTCGGAGCCGGCAGTGCGCTGGGCAGCACTGATGGGCGCCACGTTGGGTCGGCTGCCCGACGCGGCGGTAGAACCATCATTCGCGCAGCCCCCGAGGCTAAATGCGAGTGCGGTAAGCACACCGGCCACAGCGCGACCGGATATTCCGATCACGGCTGAAGGCTAACCAGCCGATCGGGCTACCGCGACATCGGCCTGGAAACTTCGACCAATCGTGATCAGGCCAACACGCCTCAAGGCTTCCGAGTTATCCGGATCATCGCCAGAAAAGGCATTAAAGAGTGGATGCCAAAATACTGAGAGTGGCGCCCCGATTACTTGTGGACGTACACAATCACGATCTCAGTCATCGCCGGTCAACCGGCGTTTTGCCGTGCGTAGACTGTGGCCCGACCCCAGCCGCGGCCCCATGCCGCGAAGCGATCGCGGAGGATGTGAACAAACATGGCAGGTGGCCGCCACAGAGGCTCGGTCGCCCCCCATCTGCGCGCCGTGCGTGCGGTACGACAGTCCCGAACTCGGGGCCGACGCCTCGCGCTCGCTCCGTGGATTGTCGTTGCCGTCGTCGTCGTGCTGCTGCTCAGCGGCATGTCATTCGGCTATTTCTGGTTCGCCCAGAGTGGTTGTGACGGCACGCCGACCACGATCACGGTCGTCTCCTCACCAGATCAGTTCAAGACGATTTCCAGCCTCGCTCAGGAGTGGCAGCAGTCCGAGCCCGAACTGGACGGCAAGTGCATCGGCGCGACGGTCGAGCGCAAGGAGTCCGCGGAGGTCGCGGCGGCGCTCAGCCCGAACTGGGATCCGCGCCGCGACGGCCCTCGGCCCGACGTCTGGACCCCCGACTCCTCCGCCTGGCACCTGGTCGCCTCCGACCGGCCCGACGGCGCCGCGATGATCCCGGCGAAGTGGCCGCGGCTCGCCAGCTCGCCCGTCGTGATCGCCATGCCCAAGCCGATGGCCGAGGCCCTCAAGTGGCCGGACGCGAGCCTCAGCTGGCGCGACCTCATCACCACCTTCGGCGCCGGCAAGACCTGGGCCGACTTCGCCAGCTGCGAGAACTGGGGCAAGTTCCGGATCGGCATGACCAACCCGGCCAGCTCCACCGCCGGCCTGCACTCGCTCTTCGCGATCACCGACTTCAACAACGACGACGAGGTCAGCGACGAGGAACTCAAGAGCGGCCTGGTCTTCGAACGCGGCGTGACCACCTACGTCTCGGACACCAACAAGCTGTTCGAGGGCCTCACCAAGGAAGACGCGGTGAGCCGGGAGAACGCGCTCGTCCTACATCTCCGCGTTCCCGGCCCTGGAGAGCGACGTCTCGGCCTACAACGCCACCAACCCCAAGGTGCCGCTCGCGCCGATCTACCCCAAGGAGGGCACGGCCGACGCGGACTACCCGTACACCGTGCTCAAGGCCCCCTGGGTGGACGCCACGCGCCAGCAGATCGCGAACAAGTTCTACGACTTCCTGCGCAGCGACAGCCGGCCAGAAGGCATACGGGGAGGCTGGCTTCCGTGAGCCGAACCGCTCCACCGCCGACGCGCCGGCCCTGACCGCCGAGCGGGGATTCCAGACGAAGATCACGGCCGCACCGCGCCAGATCACCTCCTCGGAGTCCGTCACCCGGACCGTGGTCGCCTGGACGGCCCTGCGCCGCCGGGCGAACATCCTCGCCGTCATCGACACCTCCGGGTCGATGGAGGAGAAGCCGCCGGGCTCGCCGCTGACAAGATGCAGATCGTCCAGCTCGCCGCCGCCAAGGGCACCGGCCTGTTCAGCGACGGCACCAAACTCGGCATCTGGGAGTTCGCCACCAAGCGAACCCCGACCACCGACTACCGCGAACTGGCACCGATCGCGACCATCGGCGGCAAGACCGGGGACATCCCGAACCGGTTGCGCCTCGGCGCCGCGATCAAGGGCATGAAGCCCCAGGGCGCCACCGGCCTCTACGACACGGCACTCGCGGCCTACCTGGAATCCCAGAAGGCGTGGGAGGCCGGCCGGATCAACCTCGTGGTCCTCATGACCGACGGCAAGAACGAGGACAACGAGAGCATCAGCCGCGCCGAACTGCTGCAGAAGCTCCAGGCCGCCGTCCGGCCGGACCGTCCCGTACAGATCGTCACGATCGCCTACGGCCAGGACGCCGACGTCGGCGCCCTGCAGGACATCTCCCGCGTCACCGGCGGCCGCACCTTCGTCTCCCGCAACCCCGCCGACGTGGAAAAGGTCTTCCTCGCCGCGCTCTTCGGCGGCCGCTAGACCCTCGCGCCACCCGCACCAGCCAGGCCTTTGGGCGACATCTTCTCGGTTATAGCCGAGAAGATGTCGCCCAAAGCCGCGGGCTGGCTGTCAGCGCGGGCCGGCGAGGGCGGCGCGCACCGGGCCAGCCTTGGCCGCGGCCTCCGCCACCTCGGCGGCCGGGTCGCTGCCCCAGGTGATGCCGCCGCCGGCCCACAGGTGCAACCGGTCCGGGGTGGCGGCCACCGTCCGGATGGTCAGGCCCAGGTCGAGACCGGAGCGGCTCACGTACCCGAGCGCGCCCATCGACGGACCGCGTCCCACCGGCTCCAGGCCGGCGATCAGGTCCAACGCCGACAGCTTGGGTGCCCCGGTGACCGAACCGCCCGGGAAGACCGCCCTGAGCAGCTCAGCCAGGCCCACGCCCGGGCGCAGCGCGGCCCGCACGGTCGACTCGGCCTGCCACAGGTCGCACCAGGGCCGCAGCGCGTACAGCTCGTCGACCCGCACCGAGCCGGTCCGGGCCACCCGGCCAGGTCGTTGCGTTCCAGGTCGACGATCATCACGTGCTCGGCGCGCTCCTTGGCCGAGGCGTACAGCTCGGCGCGGCCCCGCGCGTCCCGTGGCCGGGTGCCCTTGATCGGCCGGGTCACCACCTCACCATCGAGCACGGTGACCAGACACTCCGGCGAGCCGGTCGCCACCGCCCACCCGTCGCCCGCCAGCTGGCCGCCGTAGACCGCCCCGGGCAGCGCGGCCACCCGAGCCAGCGCCGCGGCCGGATCGCCCGTGTACGGCGCGCTCTGATGGCCGACGACGTTGGCCTGGTAGACGTCACCGCGTTCGATCGCGCCGCGTACGGTCTCGACGGCCGCCGCATGCTCAGCCGGGCTCCACGACGGCGTCCACTCGCCTACCCACAGTGACGATCCGGAACCCAGCGTCGCGAACGCCGGGGTCGACGCCGGCGATTCCGCTCCGTGACGGACGACCGCGACCACATCGGGAACCTCCGGCGCCGGGCTCGGCGGTCCGGTCGGCGCGCCGACCATCGCGGCGCCCGCGGCGGCGCTGAGCAGCAATACCGCATGAGGTTGCGCGCGGGCCGTAACCTGCGTCACATCCGGGTCGTTCTCCAGAGCAGTGAGATCGCGAACCGGCAAGCCCGCCGCGGCGAGAAAGTCCTCCAACAACAGGGCCGGATCGCCCGGATCGCCCACGCGCCACTCGAATCGGTTCTGCTCAGAACTAGCAGAACCTCCGAGGTACCGTTGAAGTGTTTTCATTTTGTTGTCCACAACCGCGCTGAATTGCTCTCAAAAATGCTTGCGATGGTGGAGCATGATGTGAGCAGTACCACAGCCGTCGACCGGAGACCCCTGATGTGCCCGCACACGCCGCATTGCCCGACATTCAGCGCCCCTGACCGGGAAGCAGCCCACGTCACCGCTGCGCACCCCGAGCAGGGCTGGAGCCTGCTGTGCAATGGGGTGATCGTATTCGAGGACACCGGCGAGCTCTTGCCGGACGGTCGTTCGGTCGCGCCCTGTCGCCCCGAGCCCTGCCACGCCGCAGCGTAGTCACGCTCCGCTGAGTAGTCCCCTCGCCTGATCCGTAGCCCTGGCGGTCGCCTGGGCGCACGGCTGGCCTTCGTTGTCACGACCCTCCGCAACCGGAGGGCCGGTGACGACGGTCGGTTCGGTCATCGCGCCATCCTGCCACTTTCGGTGAAACCGCCTCGGCCGAGGCCGACGCACGCCGGCCGGCGAATGCCGGCCGGCGGCCACCCGAAAGCCCGCCGTCAGGCGAACGCCTCCGGCGGCGGGCACGAGCAGATCAGGTTGCGGTCGCCGTACGCCCCGTCGATCCGCCGCACCGGCGGCCAGTACTTGCCGCGCCGCAGGTCCGGCACCGGGTACACGGCGGTCTCCCGGTCGTACGGGTGATCCCATTCCGCCGCGATCATGGCGGCCGTGTGCGGCGCGTTCCGCAGCGGGTTGTCGGCCTTGTCGTACTCCCCCGCCGCGACCTTCCCGATCTCACCGCGGATCGCGATCATCGCGTCGATGAACCGGTCGATCTCCTCGAGGTTCTCGGATTCGGTCGGCTCGACCATCAGCGTGCCGGCGACCGGGAACGACATCGTCGGCGCGTGGAACCCGTAGTCGACCAGCCGCTTGGCCACGTCGTCCACGGTCACGCCGGTGGCCTTCGTGATCGGTCGCAGGTCCAGGATGCACTCGTGCGCGACCAGCCCGCCCTGGCCGGTGTAGAGCACCGGGTAGTGCTCGTTCAGCCGGGCGGCGATGTAGTTCGCGGCGAGGATCGCGGTCCCGGTGGCCCGGCGCAGGCCGTCCGGCCCCATCAGGCGCAGATAGGTCCAGGAGATCGGCAGGATGCCGGCCGAGCCCCACGGCGCCGACGCCACCGGCCCGACGACCGTCTGGGCCGGCTCCGCGACCAGCCCGGGAGCGAACGGGTGCGTCGGCAGGTACGGCGCGAGGTGCGAGCGCACCGCCACCGGGCCGATGCCGGGGCCGCCGCCGCCGTGCGGGATGCAGAACGTCTTGTGCAGGTTCAGGTGGCTCACGTCGGCGCCGAACTTGCCCGGCTTCGCCAGCCCGAGCAGCGCGTTGAGGTTCGCGCCGTCCACATAGACCTGACCGCCGGCCTCGTGCACCGCGGCGCACACGTCGGTGATGGCCGACTCGAACACGCCGTGCGTCGAGGGGTAGGTGACCATCAGCGCGGCGAGCGTGTCCGGCGTGCGCGTCGATCTTCGCGTGCAGGTCACCCAGGTCCACGTTGCCGGCGTCGTCGCAGGCCACCACGACCACCCGCATGCCGGCCATCACCGCGGAGGCGGCGTTGGTGCCGTGCGCGGACGACGGGATCAGGCAGACGTCACGGTGCGCCTCACCGCGGTCGTGGTGCCAGGCCCGGATCGCCAGCAGCCCGGCGAACTCGCCCTGGGAACCGGCGTTGGGCTGCAGGCTCACCGCGTCGTACCCGGTCACCTCGGCCAGCCAGCCCTCCAGGTCCGCGATGATCGACGCGTACCCGCGGGCCTGCTCGGCCGGCGCGAACGGGTGGATCTTGGCGAACTCCGGCCAGGTGATCGGCTCCATCTCGGTGGTCGCGTTGAGCTTCATCGTGCAGGAGCCGAGCGGGATCATGGCCCGGTCCAGCGCCACGTCGAAGTCGGCCAGCTTGCGCAGGTAGCGCAGCATCGACGTCTCCGAGCGGTGGCTGTGGAAGACCGGGTGGGTGAGGAACTCGCTGGTCCGCCAGAGCGCTCTCGGGCAGCGTGTCGCCGCTGGCGGTGTCCAGGCCGGCCACGTCGCCGACGGTCACGCCGAACGCCGCCCAGATCAGCTGCAGGTCCGCCACGGTGGTGACCTCGTCGCAGGCGATCGCGACCGTGTCCGCGTCGACCAGCCGCAGGTTCACGCCGGCCTCGGCGGCCGCGTCGACCACGGCCGCGGCCCGGCCGGGCACCCTGGCCTGCACGGTGTCGAAGAACGCCTCGTGCACGATCTCGACGTCGCCGCCGCGCAGCCCGGCCGCGAGGACCGTGGCCATCCGGTGCGCGCGCTGGGCGATCAGCCGCAGGCCGTCCGGCCCGTGCCAGACCGCGTACATGCTGGCCATCACGGCGAGCAGGACCTGGGCCGTGCAGATGTTGCTGGTGGCCCGCTCGCGCCGGATGTGCTGCTCACGGGTCTGCAGGGCGAGGCGGTAGGCGGGCTGCCCGTCAGCGTCGACGCTGACGCCGACGAGCCGTCCCGGCAGCATCCGCTGCAGGCTTTCGCGTACCGCCATGTAACCAGCGTGCGGGCCGCCGAAGCCGAGCGGCACGCCGAAGCGCTGCGCGCAGCCGACGGCGATGTCCGCGCCGGCCTCACCGGGCGGGCGGAGCAGGGTCAGGGCGAGCAGGTCGGCGGCCACCGCGACCAGCGCGCCCTGCTCGTGGGCGGCCGTGACCACGGCGGCATGGTCACGGACCGCGCCGGAGGAGCCCGGGTACTGCACCAGCACGCCGAAACAGGCCGGCAGTTCCTCGGTCAGCTCGGTGACGTGCAGCGCGATGCCGAGCGGCTCGGCCCTGGTCTGGAGCACCGCGAGGGTCTGCGGGTGCACGTCGGCGTCGACCACGAACACGTCGCTCTTGCTCTTGCTGCCCCGGCGGGCCAGGGCCATCGCCTCGGCGGCCGCGCTGCCCTCGTCCAGCAGGCTGGCGTTCGAGACCGGGAGGCCGGTGAGGTCCGCGACCACGGTCTGGAAGTTGAGCAGCGCCTCCAGCCGGCCCTGGGAGATCTCGGGCTGGTACGGGGTGTAGGCGGTGTACCAGGCGGGGTTCTCCAGCACGTTGCGGAGCACCACCGGCGGGGTGTGCGTGTCGTGGTAGCCCAGGCCGATCATCTGGGTCATCGGCCGGTTCAGCGCGGCGACGGCGCGCAGCTCGGCGATCGCCTCGGGTTCGGTCGCGGCCTCGGGCAGGGCGAGCCGCTCGTTGGCCCGGATCACCGCGGGGACGGCGGCCTCCAGCAGCGCGTCCACGGTGGGCTGGCCGATCGCGTCGAGCATTCGCTGCTCGTCGGCGTCGGACGGGCCGATGTGGCGGCGCGAGAAGGGCACGCCGGCGGCGAGGTCTGTGAGCGAGGGACGGTCAGTCATGAGACGGCCCCCGGAGCAAAGAAGAGCATCGCAGCGACGAAGGAGCGAGGAGCGGAACGCAGGGGGCCGGCGGGGTATGCGGTCATCAGTGATCTCCGGGAGGTACGGCGGGCGCACGGCGAACCGTGGCCCGCGGGCCGACCTCCCCCTCTGTCACGGAACCTGAGAGCTTCACCCGAGGATCCGGGTTTTCACCGTCGGTGAGGCGCGCCTACACGCCTACTTTCCAGAGTCGCCTACCCACACGGTCCTTCTGCCTGAGAGGTTCGTGGGGAGAATTGCTCCTTCGGCGCCCCGCGGCTGGCTTGCCCGAGGTCTCTCCCGTGGGGGTAATCGGCACTGGCCACGCTACCAGCGACCGCCATCCCGCACCTGTTGGCACACGGAGTGAGATTGGTCGCTTCCCGGCGCGCGGGCGGCTAGTCGCGGAGCGCGTCGGTGACCGCCGGATCGGGGGCGGACGTGACCGCGGAGCGGCCGATCTCGCAGCGTGTCACCGACCGCCTTGGCCGCCGCGCCGACCTCGCGGAAGCTGTTCTTGCGCAGAGTCGACGCGCGGCAGTTGTCGCAGCGGGCGTTCACGCCGTCGGCGTCGATGCCGGCGTGCCGGCAGAGGGTCACCGCGCGCGGCAGGTGAAAGGACTGGCTGACCAGCAGCGCCCGCGGATCCCGTAGACCTGGGCGGCCCTGGCGCAGGTGTCGTAGGAGTCCAGGCCGTGCGGGTCGGCGACGATCCGGCGCTGCTCGACACCGCGCTCGACCAGGTACCGGCTCATCACGGTGACCTCGTCGCCCGAACGGCCGCCGCCGTCCCCGGAGACCAGCACGGCCTTGGCCTTGCCGGCGCGGACCAGTTCGGCCGCCACGTCGAGCCGGCCGGCGAGGAACGGCTTGGGCCGCTGCCCGTCCGGCGCCAGTTCCGCGCCGAAGACGATCACGACCGGCGCGCTCGGTGCGTCCGCGGTGGAGTCGTGCAGGTGGCCGGAGGAGGCGATCTGGAGCCAGAGCAGCGGCGAGAGGGCCGCCGCGACGCCGAGCACCGCGACCGCCAGCAGGATCAGTACCCACCGCCGCCGGCGCGGCGGGTGCGGACGGGAGCGACGGCTTCGGCTGCGGGCATCGCCCCAGTGTCGGCCACCCCCGCAACCCGCCCTTCAACGCCGGGCGACCGCCCTCAACGCGCCGCCCCTCCGCCGGACCACGCCCCGCAAAACGCGCCGCCCCGCCGCCGGGCCACGCCCCGCAACGCGCTTTGGGCGACATTTTCTCGGCTATAACCGAGAGAATGTCGCCCAAAGGCGCAGGGGTTGGGGTCGGGGTGCGGTTGGGTCAGCCGGTGCGGCGGGCCCGGCGGGCGGCGAGTTCGTCCGCGGCCGACAGCGGCGACGCGGTGTGCTCGGTGCCGTCGGCGCGCTCACCGGGGAGCGAGGCGAGCGAGCCCTCGATCTCGCGGAACGCGCCCGCCACCGCGATGCCGAAGACGCCCTGGCCGCCGCGGAGCAGATCCACGACCTCCTCCGGCGACGTGCACTCGTACACGGTCGTGCCGTCCGACAGCAGGGTGATCTTGGCGAGGTCCTCGATGCCGCGGGCGCGCAGCTGCTCCACCGCGACCCGGATGTTCTGCAGCGAGACCCCCGCGTCCAGCAGCCGCTTGACGATCTTGAGGACCAGGATGTCGCGGAAGGAGTAGAGCCGCTGGCTCCCCGATCCGTGCGCCGACCTTATGCTGGGCACGACCAGAGCTGGTACGAGCCCAGTAGTCGAGCTGGCGATAGGTGATGCCGGCGGCGTGGCAGGCCGTGGGCCCGCGGTACCCGATCAGCTCGTCGGGGCCCTTACGCGGCCCCTCGCCGAACAGCACGCCCTGATCCGGCCCGACTGTGAATGCCAGCCCGCCAAGATCACCCGTGGCTTCTCGCTCGACCACTCCAAGACCTCCGCACCCTGGCCGTACCCGGTTGAACCGCCGGGGAGATACCTCGAAGGTAAGAGCCTGGTGAACACCGGTCAACGCTGACGTGCGGCGTGTCGGGACTCTCCGAGCCTACCGAGTGATGACTCGCGTCACACCCTGGTATAAAGCAGACATTCAGGAACCGGCGAAGTCTTCCGGCGAGATCGTGTCGAGGAACTCGCGGAACTTCTCGACCTCGTCCTCCTGCTCGTCCGGGATGATGATGCCGGCCTCGTCAAGGACGGCCTCCGCGCACGAGATCGCGGCACCGACCCGCAGCGCCAACGCGATCGCGTCCGACGGCCGGGAGCTGACCCGGATCCCGTCCCCGATCACCAGGTCGGCGTAGAAGACGTTCTCCCGCAGCTCGACGATCTCCACCTTGCGCAGCGGCGACTCGAGCGCGATCAGCACGTCGCGCAGCAGGTCGTGGGTGAGCGGACGGGACGGGCGGACGCCCTGCTGCTCGAACGCGATCGCCGTGGCCTCGACCGGGCCGATCCAGATCGGCAGGTAGCGATCACCGACGGCCTCCTTGAGCAGGACGATCGGTTGGTTGTTCGGCAGCTCCACCCGGACGCCGACCACGTTGAGCTCCTTCACCACGCCTCCGTCCTCGGTGCCCCGGCGCGCCGACGCGGCGGTACCCGATCTGTGCACCTCTTGCCAGGATCCCTACCCAACGAACGTACACGCTGCCGCCACAGCGAGCGCGCCAACCGCGCCAACCGGTGCCCGCGACGGAATCGGCCCGACAGCCCGGCCGCGGGAGCGACGCTCAGCCGCCGAGAGTCGAGCGGAGGCCGGCCTGCACCAGGGCGGCGTGCAGGCGCACCGACAGGGCGGCGAGCTCGCGCACCGTCTCCTGCGCCCTGGCCTGCGCCTCGGCGCCGCGCTGGCGCACCAGCGGGGTCACCACCTGCTCGAACAGCCCCACCTCACGGTCGGCCGCCGACCGGTAGGCGCGCATGTGCCGCGGCTCCAGGCCGTACTCGGCCATCTGCACCACGGTGGTCGCGATCAGCAGGGCGTCCGCGTCGTAGAACGCGCCAGCCCGCTTGCTGACCAGGCCGAACTGTTCCATCTGGCGGAGCTGCTCCTCGGTCGCGCCGGCCTGCTCGAGCAGCTCGGCGCGGGAGAGCCGGGTGGTCGCGGCGTCCCTGGCGAAGTCGTCCGGGGTCGGCAGCGACTCGGCCGAGACCAGCGCCCGCGGCCCTCGGTCGGCGGACGTACCCGCCGACGAGGGCGCGGGCGGCACGCCGTTGTCCAGCGCCGCCAGCTGCTCGCGGATCACCCGCAGCGGCAGGTAGTGATCCCGCTGCGCGGTGAGGACGTAGCGCAGGCGCGCCACGTCCTCCCGCGAGTACTTGCGGTAACCCGCGGCCGTGCGATCTGGCTCCACCAGCCCCTCGGACTCCAGGAAACGGAGCTTGGAGATGGTGGTGTCCGGGAACTCCGGCCGGAGCTGCGCGAGCACCTCACCGATGCTCATGAAGGCCCGGGGCGCGGCCCCGGCCCTGGTCACGGCGCGACCCCCTCCGAGGGCGTCGCGTGCTTCGGGCCGGACAGGAACACCAGGCGGAACTTGCCGATCTGGACCTCGTCGGCGTTGGCCAGCGCGGCCGACTCGACCCGCTCGCGGTTGACGTAGGTGCCGTTGAGGCTGCCGACGTCGCGAACGGTGAAGACGCCACCCTCACGGCGGAACTCCGCGTGCCGGCGCGAGACCGTGACGTCGTCGAGGAAGATGTCGCTCTCCGGGTGCCGACCAGCGGTCGTCACATCGGTGTCGAGCAGGAACCGGCTGCCGGCGTTGGGGCCGCGGCGGACCACCAGCAGCGCGGAGCCGGGCGGAAGCGTCTCGGCGAGCCGAGCGCCTTCCGGGTCACCGCCGCCGGAGCTGGGGACCTCACCGGTCTCCACGTCCTCGATCACGCCGAGGATCATGGTGGACGTGGCGTCCAGCGGGGGCAGGTCGTCTTCGGGGCGCCGGTTCATCGCCGCGCCTCACCGTGGTGCATGACCTCGAGGATCCGAGGCGGGACAGTGGCTGGCGGGGCACCCATCAAGGTCTTTCGCCTCCCGGAGAGTGAAGTGCGTGTGGAAGTCTCAATGTTAGTGCGAGACCTCGGGGGAAGTCTCGACGCCAACCGCAGGTTCACCGTTGACCCGGCGAGCCTAGTCAGGGCGTGAAGACAGGGTCAACCAGGCACGCCCTTCGGTGGACGTGCCGTGGTCGTCGGTCGTGCGGTGCCAGGCGATCAGGCCTGGCTGGTGAGCTCCCCGTAGGCGGCGGCGTCGAGCAGAGCGTCGACCACCGTGGGGTCGTCCAGGGTCAGCTCGACCATCCAGCCGTCGCCGTAGGCGTCGCTGTTGACCAGCTCCGGCTCGCCGTCGAGCGCGTCGTTGCGGGCCGTCACCGTGCCGTCCAGCGGCGCGAAGAGATCCGAGACGCTCTTGGTCGACTCGATCTCTCCCAGCACGTCGCCCGACTTCACCGCGGTGCCCGGCTCGGGCAGCTGGACGAAGACGATGTCGCCGAGCGAGTCCTGCGCGAAGTCGGTGATCCCGACCCGCACGGTCCCCTCCCCCGTCGTCCGCACCCACTCGTGATCGGCGGTGTATCGAAGGTCGTCAGGGATCACGTCAGCCCTCTCGTTCCACTCCGGTGTGTTGTGGCGATACTGGCAGATGGCCTGGGCCGGCCAACTCAGGAGGCCGGGCGCGCGAACTTCGGTTCCCGTGCCGGCCGGACCGCCGTGATCTGCACTGTACGGCTCGGGCCGATGGCCGCGCTGCCGCCGTCCTCGCGCACGCTCTCGACGATGCCGCCGGGGATCTTCAGCGCGCCTGCCATGGTGTCCGGGTCGCCGATCACGGTGATCTGGTACGGGCCGGCGAGCCGCTGGCCGTCCACGTCGAGTCCGTTGTCGGCGTCGGCGAAGTAGGTCGAGACGCCGATCCGCACGGTCCGGCCGCCGGCGCCGCCGATCTGCATCGCCTCGGCGCCGGCCCCGCGCAGCTCCTCCACGGTGTCGAGGATCGTGCTGGCCGGTAGCCGCTCGTCGGAGCCGTCGGTGAGGGTGATGACCAGGCCGGGGCCCTCGGCGGGGATGGTGCCGGCGAGGATGCCCAGCTCGGTGGCGCGGCGGCGGGCGTCCGAGAGCGCCGCCTCCGAGCCCTGCGCGCGGGAGTTGATCGACTCGCGGCGGAACTCCAGGTCGGCGATCTCGCTGCGGAGCCGCTCCTCCCGGGAGTTGAGCTCGTCCAGGATCCGGACCAGGTCGCTCTGCCGGGCGTTGGCGAACTGCGAGTCGCCCTCGTTGGTCTGCAGCTGCGCGGCCAGCGCGAAACCCAGCGTGCCGACGAGGAACGCGCCGACCACGCTGGCCCGGATCGACGGCCGCCGGCGCCGCCTGGGCTCGGCCCCGGCGTTCCGGGACCGGCGTCGCGGCGGACCGCCGGCGGTCCGGCCAGCCGGCGGCTCTGCGGCTGGCGGTTCGGGCCGGCCGGCGGCCTGCCGGCACAGCGCCCGCGGCCGGCTCCGCCCTGGCGGCCGGCGTCGGACGCGACGGCGGGTCCGGCTCAGCGCTCGGCGGCCGGCTCGGGTGCGGGCTTCGTGGCTGGTTCGGTGTCCACGGCGGATGCGGGCTCGACCGGCAGCCGCGGCGTCCGCGGCGGGCTCGGCGACGTCCGCTGGGCGGCTCGGTCACGCCGGCCTCCTCCGGCACGACCGGCACGCCCGGCGCGTCCTCGCGGCTGCTCCTGGCCGGCTGCTCGCTTGCCGGCTTCGGCGGCCGCGCGGCAGGCCGGGCGGGTCGGGCCGGTGCCCCGCCGCCGACGCGGGTTCGGGCGGTCGCCGCTCATGTGCCCACCTCGCTCCGCTCGGCAGCCCCACGAGCGGGGCAGCTGTGCGTACGTCTGCATGTCCGGCTCGCTCATGCCCGGAACACGTGCCGGCGGATGGCGGCCACGTTGCCGAAGATCCGCACGCCGAGCACGACCACCACGCCGGTGGAGAGCTGGCCGCCGACGCCGAGCTTGTCGCCCAGGTAGACGATCAGGCCGGCGACCAGCACGTTCGACACGAACGAGACGACGAAGACCTTGTCGTCGAAGATGCCGTCCAGGCGGGCGCGGATCCCGCCGAAGACGGCGTCGAGCGCGGCCACGACGGCGATCGGCAGGTACGGCTGCAGGCCGGCCGGCACGGTCGGTTCGAGCAGCAGTCCGGCCGCGATCCCGACGAAGAGCGCTACTGCGGGGATCAACGTCCACCTCCGGTGGGGGTTGGGGCGGGCACCCCGGCCGAGCCGGTCGGGGTCGGCGGCGCGCCGCTGGGACTCGCTGAGCTCCCGGCGCCGGCGGTGGTCGTGGAGCGCGGGGTGGTCCGGTCGGTGTTGGCGCCGGGCTCGTGGGCGTAGGCGAGCGCGGTGCCCGCCGAGGCCGGCAGGGTCAGCCTGCCGGAGCGGCTCACCTTGAACGTCATCTCGTGCCGCTGGATGTAGTCGCGGAACCGGCGGGCCACGCCGGAGCCGGTGAATCGGTCGTTCAGCGCCGCGGCGTCGCCGATCGCCTTGATCTCGTACGGGCTGCTCACCGGCCGCAGGTCCACCAGGATCGCCTCGCCGGCGAGCCGGATCGTGGAGGTGGGGGTGAGCCGCTGGCCGTCGATCGCGATCGCCTCGGCGCCGGCCCGCCACAGCGCGTTGACGAGTTCCTGCAGGTCGCGGTCGTAGACCTTGCCGAGGTCGACCTCGTCGGTGGGTTCGCCGGTGACCGGGTCCTCGGGCGGCGGACCGTCGCCGACGGTCACCTGGACGCCCGGCCCGGTGACCGTGTTGAGGCCGGCCACGGTCTCCAGCTGCTGGAGCTGGTCGGCGGTCTGCTGGCCGGCGGCGCTGTCGGCGAGCGCGGCCTCCCGGGTCTGGGCGAGCCGTTCGCGCAGCGCGTCGGCGTCCCGCTGGAGCTTCTCCGAGTCCGCGGTGCGCCGCTTGATGTCCTCGACCAGCTTGACCTTGGCCTGGGCGGCGTCCGGTGCCTTCTCCACGGTCTGCTGGTAGGCGATCGCGAGGATGACGCCGACGATGACCAGGGTCAGCGCGGCGGCGGTGGAGCGGACCCGGCGGGTCACGGCGGCGGGCGGCTGCTCGATCTGCCGGCGCGCGGCGGCCGCGGCGTACCCGGCGTCGAGGTGGTTGTTCATCAGCTCGCCGAGCATCGCCAGGCCGGGCGACGGCGGTGCGCCGCGGAACGCTCCGGGCAGGCCGGTGCGTCGCCGGGGCGCGGCGGCTGGGCCTGGCCGGCTTCGAGGGCTCGGTCATCCGTCGCCCTCCTTCGCGTCGGCGCGGATCAGGGTGGCGAGCTGGGCCACGTAGAGCAGGCCGGCCCAGACGTACAGGCAGGCGCCCCAGATGGCGAACGCCCAGCCGAGCGGCGCGGAGATCGTGCCGGTGACGCCGTCGACCTGGCCGAGCAGCAGCCACGGGAACGCGACGAGCAGGTTGAACGTGGCCGCCTTGCCGAGGAAGTGGACCGGCAGCGGCCCGTAGCCGTAGTGCCGCAGCACGGGCAGGGTGAAGACCAGCAGCAGGTCACGGCCGACCAGGATGGCGGCGAACCACCACGGGATGATGTCGCGGAGCACGAACGCGCCGACCGTGGCGACGATGTAGAGCCGGTCGGCGATCGGGTCCAGCAGCTGCCCGACCCGGCTGACCTGGCCCCAGGCGCGGGCGAGCCGGCCGTCGAGCCAGTCGGAGAAGCCGCTGAAGATCAGCACGGCCACCGCGGCGAGGTCGGCCTCCTGGACCGAGTACCAGCCAGAGGAAGAGCGGCACGCCGAGCAGCCGGAGCAGGCTCAGCGCGTTGGGCAGGGTGAGGACCCGGCTGCTCACCTGCGAATCGGTCGGCGCCTGCACGTTCACCGGTTCGGCCCAGGACGATGTCTCACCGGGCCTCCTTCGCGTCAGCCGAGCCCGTCAGCTGAATCCTGCCATGCCAGGGGTGCCGCGATGAGCAGGGGCGCGGCCCGGTCAGCCGATCGGCAGCAGGACGGCGAGCTGACGGGACATCGCGACCAGCTGACCGGCGGAGTCCCAGAGCTCGACGTCCTCCTCGATCAGGCCGCCGAGCACCGCCCTGGTGCGCAGCCGGGCCTGGATCCAGCCGTCGACCGGGCGCTGCCGCAGGTGCACCGTGAGCTCGGCGGTCGGCGCGAGCACGCCGTCCATCACCTCGAAGATCGCCGGCGGGAACGCGTCGACCATGAGCGGCAGTGCGGCGGCGTCGGAGTGCCGGCCGTCGGCGAAGCGGATCCAGCCGTCGATCCGGGCTTCGGCGGAACGTTCGCCGGTGATCCAGCGGGACGTGGGGGTGACCCGGTAGTCGAACCGTTCGGCGATCGTGGCGCCGCCGGGGTTGGCGACCTGGTTCGGCGCGAGGCAGTCCTCGGGGCGCGCGATGGCGGGCGGCTCGACCGTGAACGCGGTGGGGCCGGGCAGCGCGCCGAGGTCGCCGTAGCTGGCCAGGATCCGCATCCGCTCCTTGCCGCCCTGGCTGAGCCGGGTCGAGGCGGTGCTGGTCAGCCGGCCGCGCTTGATCACCTCGACGTCGAGCTCGGCCGGGCCGACGATGCCGGGCCGCAGGTAGTGCGCGGTGACGGTGAGCAGGTCGGCGCCGTCGAAGGCGGGTGCGGTGGCGGCGAGCGCGGTGGCGAGCAGGTAGCCGCCGTTGGGCTGGCCGCCGATCGCGCCCCAGCCGGGGCCGATCTCCGCGCGCCAGCGCCCGTCCGGTGCGCCGGTCGGGTCGGCCGGGGTCACCACGGTGTCGGCGTCGAAGCGGTGCGGGCTGGCTTGGGTCGTCATCGAGGTTCCCTCACGGTCGGTTTCCGGCCGTTCCGGCCTCTGCGCCAAGCCTCGCGGCCAGCCGACACGGTGTCCATGACCTGCCACGTCATGCACATCACAGTCGATGATGGGCCGTTCGGGTCGTTTCTGGCATGAACGCTGCCAAACGGCCGTCAGCGCGGTGTAACGTGCGCGCGAATGCGGAGCGCCTTCCAGCGAGGCTGACCGCCCCGGGGGCTCCGCACGAAGGAGACCACCGTGCGACCACCCGACGCACCCCTGCTCCGCCGCGGCGCCGGACGCCTGACGACCCGCGCGAAGACGGCCGCCGTGACAGCCCTCGCGCTCGCTGGCGGCGGGTTACTCATCGCTCCACCGGCCGCGGACGCGGTGAAGCAGCCCACGTTCAGCGCCAGCCAGGCCGCCGCTCGGAACTGTTTCGCGGCGCCGGCCACCAAGGCCAAGGGCGTGGATTCACGCAAGGTCACCGCGACCGAGACCGGTTTGGTCCGGGTCCGGCTCGACGGTGGTGGTGACTGGGACGTGGCGGTCTTCGACACCGCGACGGGCCGCGCGGTGGCGGCGTCGTCCGGCTTCCGCAGCAGCGAGCTCGCCGAGGGTTACGTCACCAAGGGCCAGAAGCTGCTGGTGCAGGCCTGCCGGTACGCCGGTAGCGCGCGCAGCGTGAACTACGGCGTCGGCTTCGTGGGCGTCGAGGCGACCCCGATCGCCGGCACCACCCAGGTGGTCTCGGTGCGGACGGCGGATCGCGCCGCCAAGCGCCGGCTGCAGGCGCTCGACCTGGACCTGACCGAGGCGGCCACGGCCACCACGATGGAGGCCGTGCTGCACGGCGACGCCGACGTCGCCCGGTTGCGCGCGGCCGGCTTCACCTACACCGTGAAGATCGCCGACCTGCGCCAGCGGGTGGCGGCGAACCGCGCCGCGGACGCCGCCTACGCGGCGCGCAGCGCCGGCTCCCCGCTGCCGAGCGGCCGTACCAGCTACCGGCGCCTCGCCGACTACAACTACGAGATGAAGGAACTGGCGCGGAAGAACCCGAAGCTGGTCCGCCAGCTCGTGCTGACCGAGAAGACGGTCGACGGCCGGGACATCGACGGCGTCGAGATCACCACCGACGTGGCCAACCTCAACGACGGCAAGCCGGTCTTCCTGAACGTGGGCGTCCACCACGCCCGCGAGTGGCCGGCCGGCGAGCACGCCATCGAGTGGGCGTACGACCTGGTCAAGAACTACGGCAAGAGCGTCCGGACCACGCGGCTGGTGAAGGCGACCCGCAACATCGTGGTGCCGATCATCAACCCGGACGGCTTCACGGTCTCCCGCGAGGCGCAGCCGCTCGGCGACTTCAGCAAGTTCGACTACGAGATGAAGCGGAAGAACTGCCAGACGCTCGACGCGCCGCCCGCCGACCGGGTCGGGGTGTGCCTGGCCAACCCGGCGGGCCGGACCCGTGGCGTCGACCTGAACCGCAACTACGGCGGCTTCTGGGGCGGTCCGGGTGCCAGCACGAACCAGGCCAGCGACACCTACCGCGGTTCCGCGCCGTTCTCCGAGCCGGAGGTCAAGGCGGTCCGCGCGCTGATCTCGAACCGGCAGGTCACGAACCTGATCACGAACCACACCTACTCGAACCTGATCCTGCGGGCGCCGTCCATCCTGGACACCCGTCCGCCGCTGGACGAGCCGGTGGCCAAGGCGCTGGGTGACCGGATGGCCAGCCACAACGGGTACACCAGCGAGGCTGGTTGGCAGCTGTACGACACGTCGGGCAGCACCGAGGACTGGAGCTTCTGGGTCACCGGTGGGCTCGGCTACACGTTCGAGATCGGCGGCACCGAGTTCCACCCGCCGTTCCAGGCCGGTGTGGTCGACGAGTACCTCGGACTGGGTGCCTCGCCGGGCGCCGGCAAGGGCGGCAACCGCGAGGCGTACTACGTGATGCTGGAGGCCACCGCGGACGCCGCGCTGCACTCGACCGTGACCGGCACCGCGCCGAAGGGCTGGAAGCTGCGGGTCAACAAGGAGTTCCAGACCCCGACGTCGCCGGTGATCCAGCCGGACGGCAGCACGGCCGAGCCGATCCTGTACACCGACAAGCTGACCTCCAGCCTGACCGCGCCCGGTGGCCGGTTCAGCTGGGCGATGAACCCGTCGACCCGCCCGTACGTGGCCGGCCGGTACGGCCGCAAGCCGACCGGTCCGCCGCAGGCGAGCATGGCGCTGGCGAACCCGGCGGGGCAGCCCGGGGAGAACACCGAGGCGAACCCGCTCGACGGGCCGCACGAGTCGATCCCGTTCACGATCGACGGTCCGCCGGCGGTCGACAACGGCACGGCGCTCGTACACATCCAGTGGAACAACCCGGAGACCGACTACGACCTGTACATCGTGAACGCGGCGGGGCAGATCGTGGGTCAGTCGGCGGAGTTCGGTGACACCGACGAGGACGCCAAGCTGATCGATCCGCTGCCGGGCCAGTACCGGGCGATCGTGGTCAACTACGACCAGGTCGACGGCGCGCCGTACGACGACTGGTCGGGCGGCGCCGTGTCGTTCCAGAGCCCGTTGCCGCCGGTGATCGGTGGCAAGGAGTCCTGGACGCTCACCTGTGAGAAGCCGAACGGCCAGCTGGCCTCGGTGCGGCAGCTGATCGTGGACCGGGGCCAGAAGGTCGACCTCGGCAACGCGTGCGCCCGACCGGCACGCAAGGCGGCAGCGACCGACAAGTAAGGCTCCACCAACGCGCTTTGGGCGACATCTTCTCGGTGATAGCCGAGAAGATGTCGCCCAAAGTCGCTTGGCGCGCGAGTGCGCCGCGGGGGCTACTTGCGGCCGACGACGGCCTTGGCGGCGGCGGTGAAGAACCGCTCCATCTCCGAGCCGAACGGGTTGTCGTGCACCAGGTAGGTCCAGGTCGCGGTCGGCCGGACCAGGCCCGCGTCGGAGAGCTGCCAGGTCGGGCCGGTGATCTTGGCTTCCTCGAACGTGCTGACCGTGCGCTCGTCCACGTCGAGCAGGAGCTGGGCGAACGCGGGCACGGCCGCGCGGTGGTACTCGTCCAGCGGGTCGAGCCGGCCGAGCGCGCGCAGGTGCACGCCCTCCCGGATGTCGGCGAGGTCGGCCAGGTGCTCGGCCCAGCAGCGGTCCACGTGGTGCAGGGCGATCAGCCGGGCGGCGCGAGCCAGTGCCTCCTCGCCGATCTCCTCCTTGACCTCGTCGTACTTGTCCGCCGACTTGCGCTTGATCAGCTCGACGGCGGCGTCCCCGGTGAGGAACTCCTCCCGTCGCTGGGCCAGCACCCGGCGCTGCCGCTCGGTCACCACGCTGTACCGCCAGGTGTTGCGGTGGATCTCGAAGTTGATCCCCTCGCTGACCCGCTGGGCGTGGCCGATCGCGTGGTCGATGCTGCTGTCGCTGAGCCGGCCGTCGACGCCCGGGGTGACGCCGGAACCGATGTCCGGGTCGCCGTGGCTCTTGATCAGGTCGTCGTCGAAGCTGACGTAGAAGATCGAGCCGCCCGGGTCGCCCTGGCGGCCGGAGCGGCCCCGGAGCTGGTCGTCGACGCGCCGGCTGTCGTGCCGGCCGCTGCCGATGACGTAGAGGCCGCCGAGCTCGGCGACCCGGTCGCGGTCGACCTGCTCGCTGCCGCCGAGCCGGATGTCGACGCCGCGGCCGGCCATCTGGGTGGAGACCGTGACCGCGTTGTACGCGCCGGCCTCGGCGATGATGCTGGCCTCTTCCTCGTCGTTCTTGGCGTTCAGCACGGCGCACTCGATGCCGGCCTCGCCGAGCGCCGCGGCGAGCCGCTCGGACTCGGCCACGTCGAGGGTGCCGACGAGGACCGGACGGCCCTTCTCGTGCTGGGCGGTGATCTCCGCGACCAGGCCGGCTTCCTTCTCCTCCCGGGTCCGGTAGATCCGGTCGGGGGCGTCCTTGCGGATGCACGGCTCGTTCGGCTCGATCACGGCGACTTCGAGATCGTAGAACTCGCGGAGCTGCTCACCGACGAGCACGCCGGTGGCGGTCATGCCGCAGGTGATCGGGTAGAGCCGGATCAGCGACTGGACGGTGATCGTGCCCAGCACCTCCCCCTCGGCGGTGGCGGCCAGGCCTTCCTTGGCCTCCACGGCGGCCTGCAGCCCGTCCGGCCAGCGGCGGCGCTGGGCCACCCGGCCGCGGAACTCGTCCACCAGCTCGACCTTGCCGTCGCGGACGATGTAGTCGACGTCCCGCTCCAGCAGCGCCTGGGCGTACAGGGCCACGTTGACGCTGGTCAGCTCGTCCAGGTGCTCGGCCTCGTACAGGTTGATCCCGCCCAGGGCCGCCTCGACCCTGGCCAGGCCGGAGCCGGTGAGCTGGACGCTGCGGCGGTCGGCCGCGGCGCGGTAGTGGGTGCGCGGGCGGAGGCTGCGGACGACCTCGGCGGCGGCCTTGGTCGGGTCGGTGAGGTCGGTGAGGGCGCCGGCGAGCACCAGCGGCACCCGCGCCTCGTCGACGAGCACGGAGTCGGCCTCGTCCACGATGACCGCGGCGAGCGGCCGCTGGACGGTCTCGTCCTCGCTCAGCGCGAGCTGGTCGCGGAGGTAGTCGAAGCCGGCCTCGCTGACCGACACGTAGGTGACGTCGCAGGCGTAGGCCGCCCGGCGCTCGTCGGGCGAGGAGGTCTCGGCGACCGAGCCGACGGTGAGGCCGAGCAGCGTGTAGACCGGCCGCATCCAGTCGGCGTCGCGGTGGGCCAGGTAGTCGTTGACGGTGAGCACGTGCACGGGCTCGCCGCGTACCGCGAAGCCGAACGCGGTCAGGGTGGCGGCGAGCGTCTTGCCCTCACCGGTGGCCATCTGGGTGACGTGGCCGGAGAGCATGGCCATGGCGCCGACGAGCTGGACGTCGAACGGCCGCTCGTCCAGGCCCCGGCGGGCGGCCTCGCGGCCGATCGCGCAGAGCGTGGCGAGCGCCTCGGGGGCGGCCGGGTCACCGCCGTCGTCGGCGTCCCGGAGCGCGCGGGCTTCCGCCGTCAGCTCCTCGTCCGTGAGCCCCTTGAGGCGCTCCTCCTGCTCGGCCGCCAGTGGCAGGACCGCCGTCAACGTCGACAGATCCACGGTGGCTCCCGGCTTTCGCAGGAACCGGCGGAATCCCGTCTTCAACCGCTCCGAAACGCGCATGGGCCCACGGTACCGGTAGCCGGAAACGACGTTCGCACGGTCAGTGGAAGAGAGTCCCTGCCGGTGGTTCCGGCGCCCGAGCCGGGCCCGCGCCCGACGGCGGTCACTGCGCGTCTTCGGTCAGGGTGAGCGCGAGTTTGGGGCAGGTCCGGACCGCGACCCGGGCCCGGGTCAGGTCCTCGCCGGTCGGGTGCGGCCGCTGGATGTGCAGCACCTCCTCCTCGTCGAGGACGAAGATCGCCGGCGCGGTCGCGACGCACCGGCCGAACGCCTCGCAGACCAGCGGATCGACCTCGACGGTGGCGGTCACGACGGCGCCGCCGGGCTGGCTGGGGCGGCGAGCTTGCGGTGGTCCCAGGACGCGGTGCGGACCGGGTCGACCAGGTAGCCGCGTCGCTTCGGCGCGGTCAGCGCCACGTAGCCGTCGAGGTGCTCGGCCGGCAGGCCCATCGAGCTGGCGACCACCCTGGCGCCGATGTCGGCCACCGCCTCGGGGTCGTCGGTGGGCCGGACCACGCCGTTGACCTGGAGTCCGCGCAGGGTGAAGTAGTCGTCGCCGGCCTCGATCAGGCAGGTGACGCGCGGGTCGCGTTCCAGGTTGCGGGCCTTCTGGGAGGTCCGGTAGGTCCAGAACGCGATCCGGCCGTCGACGACCGCGTAGTACATCGTCACCAGGTGCGGGGTGCCGTCGGGGTTGATCGTGGCGAGCTGGAGCTTGCCGCCCTCGGCGAGCAACGCCGCGGCCTCGGCGTCGGTGAGGCGGATGGCCCGCCGCTCGTTCACTCGCACTGGACGGTCATCTCCTTGATCCCGTTGATGAAGTTCGACCGCAGCCGGCGGACCGGCCCGGCCGGCCGCATCTTGGGGATCCGGTCCAGCAGCGTCGCGAACAGGATCCGCAGCTCGAGCCGGGCCAGGTGGGTGCCGAGGCAGTAGTGCGGGCCGCCGCCGCCGAACGCGATGTGCGGGTTGGGGTCGCGGGTGATGTCGAACCGGTCGGGGTCGGCGAAGACCGCCTCGTCCCGGTTGGCCGACCCGTAGAACAGCACGACCTTCTCACCGGCCCGGATCCGCTGGCCGCGAATCTCGGTGTCCCGGGTGACGGTGCGGCGGAACTCCATCACCGGGGTGACCCAGCGCAACACCTCCTCGATCGCCGGGTTGAGCAGCGACCGGTCCTCCAGCAGCCGCTGCCACTGGTCGGGGTGTTCCAGGAAGGCGAGCATCCCGCCGGAGGTGGCGTTGCGGGTGGTCTCGTTGCCGGCGACGGCGAGCATCACGAAGAACAGGTCGAATTCGAGCTCGGTGAGCACGTCGCCGTTGGCGTCGGGCTGCAGGAGCTTGGTGACGATGTCGTCCCGGGGTGACTCGCGGCGCTCGGCGCCGAGCTGGCTGGCGTAGGCGAAGATCTCGAACGCGGCGGCCGCGCCGTCCTCCGGGGAGGTCTGCAGTTCGGGGTCGTCGAAGCCGAGCATCCGGTTGGACCAGTCGAAGATCTTGTCCCGGTCGGTCTCCGGCGCGCCCAACATGTCGGCGATGACCACGAGCGGCAGCTGGGCGGCGACGTCGCGCACGAAGTCGCCGCTGCCCTTGGCCGCCAACTCGTCGACGAGTTCGTGGCACAGCTCGCCGATCCGCTCCTCGAGCCGGCCGATCATGCGCGGGGTGAAGCCCCGGTTGACCAGGCTGCGCAGCCGGGTGTGGTCCGGTGGGTCCTGGTTCAGCATCATCATCTGCTGCTGCATGAGCGCCTCGGGCGGCTGCTCGTCGAGCATCGCCGAGCCGACGTAGGAGGAGAAGGTGGCGGGGTCGCGGGAGACGGCGACCACATCGTCGTAGCGGGTGAGCGCCCAGAACCCGGGACCGCCCGGCTCGGGGTGGAAGAACACCGGCGCCTCGCGCCGCAGCCACGCGAAGGCGTCGTGGGGTAGGCCGCGTTCGTAGATGCCCGGGTCGTACAGGTCGATGTGCGGTGCGGCCATCGGTGCCTCCTCGGGTGGGCTTGCGCGGCGGTCGGGCGCGCCCAGGTGCGGCGGCGCGGCGGTCGGGCGCGGTCTCAGGCCTGGGCGATCGTCTCCTCGCAGGAGAAGCCGGGCCGTGGTGGTGCGTCGGTGAAGTGGGTGCCGAGCGCGTGGTCGAGGTCGGCCACGGTCCAGCGCGTGCCGCTGGCGTCGAACCGTTTCTCCACCCGCGGCGGGGCCAGCAGCGCGACCGTGCCGCCGTGGACGACGAAGACCTGGCCGGTGATCCGCGCGGCGGCCGGCGAGGCGAGATAGGTGACCAGCGGGGCGACGTGCTCGGGGGCGAGCGGGTCGGCGGCGTCGGCACCGTCTGGACCGGAGCCGTTTGGGCCGGGGCCGATTGGGCCGGGGCCGAACACGCCGGCGGTCATCGCGGTGCGGGCCCGCGGGCAGATCGCGTTGGCCAGCACGCCGTACCGGGCGCAGCCGCGCGCCGTGGCGACCGTGAGCGCGACGATGCCGGCCTTCGCCGCGGCGTAGTTCGGCTGGCCCTCGGAGCCGATCAGGAACGCCTCGGAGGAGGTGTTGACGATCCGGCCGTACACCGGGCCGCCGCTGGCCTTGCTGAGGCCGCGCCAGTAGCGCGGTGGCGAGCCGGGAGGTGACGAAATGGCCGCGCAGGTGGACCCGGATCACGGCGTCCCACTCCGCCTCGGACATCGAGAAGATCATCCGGTCCCGCAGGAAGCCGGCGTTGTTCACCAGCACGTCCAGCCCGCCGAATCGTTCGGTGGCCGCTGCCAGCAGCCGCTCGCCGGTATCCCACTCGGCGATGTCGCCCTCGACCACGACCGCCGCTCCCCCGCCGGCCACGATCTCCTCGGCGACCTCGTGCACCGCCTCGCCGCCGGGCACGTCGTTCAGCACCAGCCGGGCGCCGGCGGCGGCGAGCGCGAGGGCCTCGGCGCGGCCCAGCCCGGCGCCCGCGCCGGTCACGATCGCGACCCTGCCGTCGAGGCCGGCGCTGTCCGGCGAGGCGATGTGGTCCATGGCCGTTCCCCTTCCACACGGTGAGGGAAAACGCTAGAACACGTTCTAATACCATAACGTGTTCTCGTCAAGGAGTAGGGCATTTGATACGTCCGCCAAGAGGCACGAGCACGCTCTTGGCGGGCACTCTCACATCGGATCGTCGGTGAGCGGCAGCAGCACGGTCTTGAGCTCGGTGTACCCCTCGACCGCCGCCCGGCCGCCCTCGCGGCCCATTCCGGACTGCCCGTAGCCGCCGAACGAGGCGTGCGGTTCGAGCTGGTAGCCGTTGACGCCGAAGGTACCGGCCCGGACCCGCTTCGCGAGGCGCATCGCCCGACGGACGTCGTTGGTCCACACGGTCGCGCCGAGCCCGTAGCGGGTGTCGTTCGCGAGCCGGACCGCCTCGTCCTCCTCGGTGAACGGGATCACCGACAGCACCGGGCCGAAGATCTCCGACTGGGCGATCGTCATCTGATTGTCCACATCGGCGAAGACCGTGGGCGCCACGAAGTTGCCGGCCGCGAAGTCACCGCCGACCCGCTCGCCGCCGCAGACCAGCCGGGCGCCCTCGTCCTGACCCTTGCCGATGTAGGCGAGCACCTGGTCGAGCTGCTTGCCGTTGATCAGCGGCGCCGCGGTGGTGGTCGGCGCGAACGGGTCGCCGTAGTTCACCATCGCCGCCATCGCCTCGGTGGTGGCCAGGAACCGGTCGTAGACGTCCCGGTGCACCAGCGCGCGGGTGTGCGCCACGCAGGCCTGGCCGGACAGCCCGAGCGTGACCATGCCCATCGTCACGGCGGCGGCGCCCTCGACGGTCGGCGCGTCCGGGAAGACGATCGACGGGCTCTTCCCGCCCAGCTCCAGCGCGACCCGGGTGATCCCGACCGACGCGGCCTCCATCACCCGCCGGCCCACCGCACGGCTGCCGGTGAAGCTGATCTTGTCCAGCATCGGGTGGGTGATCAGCGCCTCGCCGGTAGGCGTGCCCGGCCCGGTCACCACGTTGAGCACGCCGTCAGGCAGGCCCGCCTCCAGGATCAGCTCGACCAGCCGGAGCAGCGCGAAGCTCGCGTACTCCGACGGCTTGAGCACGATCGTGCAGCCGGTGGCCAGCGCCGGCGCGAGCTTCTGCGCGGCCAGCAGCAGCGGCACGTTCCACGGCACGATCGCGCCGACCACGCCCACCGGTTCGCGCAGCGTCATCACCAGGTGGTCGCCGCCCTGGTACGGCGGCAGCGTCTCGCCGGCGAGCTTGTCCACCCAGCCCGCGTGGTGGTCGAAGATGTCGGCCACGCACTCGGGCGACATCGAGTAGATCTGCGCGAAGCTCAGCGGCACGCTGTTGTCCAGGGCGACCAGCCCGCCCAGTTCGTCGGCGTGCGCGCGGATCAGCTCGGCGGTGCGGCGCAGCACACCGATCCGCTCCTTCGCCCGCGATCGGGACCACGGGCCGTCGTCGAACGCGCGCCGGGCGGCCCGGACCGCGAGGTCGACGTCCTCGGGGCCGGCGATCGCGATCCGGCCGACCTCCTCACCGGTCGCCGGGTGCACGTGGACCCAGGTCGCGCCGTCGCTCGCCGCCCGCCACTCGCCGTCGATGTGCAGCCGACCGTCGCGGAGGCCGAGCTGCTCGCGATGGGCCTGGATGGAGATCGTCATGGTGCCGCTCCCTGGGGTGAGCCGACCCGATTCCCGATAAGTGAAACGCGTTCTACACTAGCCGGTACGACTGGCCAGCCCAAGACTTCTGGGCGCCGGACTCGGATCGACTGCGAGGTGGCGGATGACGATCGGCCTGACCCCCGAGCACGAGGCGCTGCGCGACGCGGTGCGCGGCTGGACCGGCCGGCACGTGACCCGGGAGGTGGTCCGCCAGGCCGCCGACGCCCCCGACGACGCGCTCCCCGCGTGTTGGGAGAAGCTCGCGGCACAGGGTCTGCTCGGGCTGCACCTGCCCGCGGCGTACGGCGACGGCTCCGGGGTGCTCGAACTCGCGGTCGTGCTGGAGGAGCTGGCCCGCGCGCTGACCCCCGGCCCGATCCTGCCGACGGTGCTGGCCAGCGCGCTGGTGGCCCGGCGAGGCTCGGCGGCGGCGCGCGAGCGGCTGCTGCCTGGGCTGGCGAGCGGCACGCTGGTCGGCGCGGTCGCGCTGGAGCCGGGCCTGACCGTCGACGGTCTGGTCGTCAGCGGCTCGCTCGTGGTGGTGGGCGGCGGGCTCGCCGATGTCGTGCTGGCCTCGGCGCGCACGCCCGATGGCGGCGAGGTCTGGTTCCTGCTGGAGACCAGCGCAGCCCAGGTCACACCGCTCGACGGGTTGGACCCGACCCGGCGGCCCGCGCGCCTGGACCTGGCCGGCGTGCCGATCGCCGCGGCCGACGTGCTCACCGGGCTCGACGGCGCCGAGGTGCGGGAGCTGGCCGCCACGCTCGCCGCGGCCGAGGCGTGCGGGGTGGCCGCGTGGTGCCTGGACACCGCCGTCGAGCACGCGAAGGTCCGAGTCCAGTTCGGGCGGCCCATCGGCCAGTTCCAGGCCGTCAAGCACCGCTGCGCGCAGCAGCTACTCGCGGTCGAGGAGGCCAGGGCCGCGGTGTGGGACGCGGCGCGCGCCCAGGACGATCCAGCCGGCAGCGCCGCGCTGGCGACCGGGGTGGCCGCCGTGCTCGCCCCGGACGCGGCGGTCCGGAACGCGCAGGACTGCATCCAGGTGCTCGGCGGCATCGGCTTCACCTGGGAACACGACGCGCACCTCTACTTCCGCCGGGCGATGGCGCTGCGTGCGCTGGCCGGCGGCTCGGCGACGTGGGCCCGGGGGGTCGGCGAGGCAGCCCTCGCGGGCCTGCGGCGGCCGGCCGAGCTGGACCTGTCCACCGAGGACGCAGGCCCGGTCCGCGCGCAGGCCCGGCAAGCCGCCGCCGAGCTCGCCGCCCTCGAACCCCACGTCCGGCGGGCACGGATGGCCGCCGACGGCTGGATCGCGCCGCATCTGCCGGTCCCGTGGGGCCGGGACGCCGGTCCGCTGGCCCAACTGGTGATCCAGCAGGAGTTCGCGGCGGCCGGGGTGCGCACGCCGGACCTGGTGATCGGCGCCTGGGTGGTGCCCACGCTGGTCCGGTACGGCAGCCCGGCGCAGCGCGAGCGGTTCCTGCCGCCGACCCTGCGCGGCGAGCTGACCTGGTGCCAGCTGTTCAGCGAGCCGGGCGCCGGCTCTGACCTGGCCGCGCTCAGCACCAGGGCCAAGCGGGTCGAGGGTGGCTGGCGACTCACCGGCCAGAAGATCTGGACGTCGGTCGCCCAGCACGCCCACTGGGGCATCTGCCTCGCCCGCACCGATCCCGACGTGGCCCGGCACCGCGGGATCAGCTACTTCCTGGTCGACATGCGGACTCCGGGCATCGACGTCCGGCCGCTGCGCGAGCTGACCGGACAGGCGATGTTCAACGAGGTGTTCCTCGACGGCGTGGTCGTGCCGGACGAATGCCTGGTCGGCGAGCCCGGCGACGGCTGGCGGCTGGCCCGCACCACCCTGGCCAACGAGCGGGTCGCGCTCTCCAGCGGCTGGGCGATGGGCGCCGGCGTCGCCGACCTGATCGCCCTGCTCGGCCAGCGCATCGCGGAGCCCGATACCGCGGAGCTGGGCGCGCTGGTCTGCGCCGAGCAGGCGTTCGCGCTGCTCGGCCTCCGCGCCACGCTGCGCACGCTGTCCGGGCTGGAGCCGGGACCGACGTCCAGCATCCGCAAGCTGCTCGGGATCCGGCACGCGCAGCGGGTCGCGGAGTACGGCTGGTCGCTGATCGGCCCCGAGGGCGGGCTGCTGGCCGGACCGGCCGCGTCCTGGCCGACCCTGATGCTCTCCACCCGCGCGATGTCCATCGCCGGCGGCACCACCGAGGTGCAGCTCAACATCCTGGCTGAACGGCTACTCGGCCTCCCTCGGGACTGACCCGGCGCAGCCGTGCCAGTAGCCCGTGCCGGGGCGCCGCGCACCAGGTGAGCAGGAAGATCGCCGTGAGCACGACGACGATCAGGCCGCCGGCCGCGAGCTCCAGCGCGTAGGACAGGTAGAGGCCACCGACCGCGCCCAGGGCGCCGATCGTGGCGGCGAGCGCCATCATCACGCCGAGCCGGTCGGTGAGCAGCCGTGCGGTGGCCGCCGGGGTGATCAGCAGTGCCAGCACCAGGATGTTGCCCACGGCCTTGAGGGACATCACGATCGCGACCGTCACCATCACGTACAGCGCGACGTCGAGCCAGACCGTGGGCAGCCCCGAGGCGGCGGCGGTCTCCCGGTCCAGGCTCACCGTCACCAGTTCCTTGCGCAGCACCAGCGCGACCGCCACCAGTACCGCGCCGACCACGGCGGCGATGGCGACGTCGGTGTCGGAGACCGCCAGTACCTGGCCGAACAGGAACGACGCGAGGTCGCCGGTGTAGCCGTCCTGGGTGCTGATCAGCACGATGCCCAGCCCGAACGCGAACGCGAAGAACACGCCGATGACGGTGTCCTCCTTGAGCCGCCGGTTCTGCGCCACCGCGGCGATCGCCAGGGCCGTGCCCAGCCCGGCCACCGCGCCGCCGACCACCAGGTTCAGGTCCAGCACGTACGCCACGGCGACTCCGGGAAACGCCGAGTGGGCCACCGCGTCGCCGATGAACGCCATCCCGCGCAGCACCACGTAGGTGCCGACCACCCCGCAGACGACGCCGGTGATCGCCGCGATCGCGAACGCCCGCCGCATGAACGGCAGCGCCCACGGTTCGGCGAGGAGCCCGAAGAGGTCGCTCATCCGGCGGTCCGGAGGCCGAAGGCGCGCACGAGTACGGCCGGGTCGGTGAGCTCCGCCGGGTCGCCGACCGCGACCACGGTGGTGCTCAGCAGGCAGAGCCGGGTGCAGACGCGGGCCGCGGCGGCCACGTCGTGCGTGGTCATCAGCAGCGCCGTGCCGTCGGCGACCAGCGCGAGGAACAGGTTGGTGAGCAGTTCCTGGGTCGGCGCGTCGATGCCGGTGAACGGCTCGTCGAGCAGCAGCACCCGCGGTTCGGCGGCGAGTGCCCTGGCCACCAGCACCCGCTGGCGCTGCCCGCCGGAGAGCTCGCCGATCGGCCTGTCCCGCAGGTCCGCGAGTCCGACCTGCTCCAACGCCCGGTCGACGGCGGCGCGGTCGGCCGGACCGGCCCGACGGGCCCAGCCGATCCGCCGGGTCCGGCCGGTGAGGACCGCGCCGGCCACGTTGATCGGGAAGTCCCAGGCGAACTCGTGCCGCTGCGGCACGTAGCCCAGGGCACCGCGCGCGCGGCCGGGCCGCTCGCCGGCGACGAGCACCCGCCCGCCGGCGAGCGGCACGAGCCCGAGGATCGTGCGAAGGAGCGTGGTCTTGCCTGCCCCATTGGGTCCGATCAGGCCGACGAAGTCGCCGGCGCCGACCGTGAGATCCACCTCGTCCAACGCGAGGCGGGTACCGAGCCGCACCGAGACACCCTCGACTTGCAGCACGTTCACGCTGGTCCGCGCCGTCGCCGAGCAACCAGCACCAGCACAGCCCCGCCGGCGAGCAGCCCGCCGCCGAGCACGGCCGCCGTGACGACCATCCCCGAGCCGGTGCGGGGCAGGCTGCCGCCACCGTTGGCCCGCGGTGAGGCGCTACCGCTGGCACTGGCGCTCGGCTTACCGCCGTTACCGGTGCCGGTGCCGGGGCGGACCGTCGTGGGGTCCGTCGAGCCGACGGCGATCGCGAGAGTCTCCCGGTCGCTGATCGTCTCGCCGCTGGACCGCTTGCCGCTCATCTCGAAGGTGAGCCGGTAGACGCCCTCCTTGGCGAACGCCCAGTTGCCGTGCGCGTGGGTGCCGCGCGGCACCGAAAGCGCATCGGGCAGTCCGTCGCGGCTGTTGAAGTGGATGTCGGGCTCGCCGAACGAACCGGACGCGAAGAGGGCGAACGCACCGGGACCATCGACGCCGACCAGCCGCCAGGTGAGGTCGCCGGCGAGCGTGCCGGCGGCCCACTCCTCGGTGTTCCAGCCGGGCCAGAGCAGGGCCGAGTCCTGGACCTGCGGCAGCGTCCACAGCGGATCCCCGGCCTTGCCGAGGAACGCGAACGCCGGATCGTCCGGCACCTCGATCTTTCCCGCCGGGCGGGCGTGGAAGACCACGGTGGACGGCTCACGCCAGACCGGCGTGCCACCCTTGGTGCCGTCCTTGATCTGGATCTGCAACCCGGTGCCGACCGGTCGCGCCGCGACGTCAGCGTGGCCCTGGGCCAGCACCGTCGCCGAGCCACCGGCAGCCTTGGCCGCGCTGACCTGCTTGTTCGGCGCCAACACGCGCGCCGCCCGGGGCTTGCGGTCCAATTGCGCCCCCTGGGGTCGCAATTGGACCGCAGGGGGTGCGACGTGCGGGGTGGCCTCGGGTTCGGCGGTGGTCGGGATGGGTGCCGCGGTGGGCGAGGGCTCGACAGTGGGCACGTCGACCAGGTAGGTCGCCTCCGTGCTCGCCGGCTCGCCGGTGCCGAGGTCGGCGTCGAGCGCGAACCGCAGCAGGTGGCGGCCCGGCGTGTCGAACGTCCAGGTGGTCTCGCCGCGGGCGCCGACCGGCAGGTCGCGCTGGTCGGGCAGGCCGTCCCGGCTGTCGAAGAGCGGCGGCTCGGCGTCCGGCTCGGTGATCACCACCTGGCCGGGCCCTTCCACCGTGGTCAGCCGCCACCGGACCAGATCACCGGCGAGCTGGCCGGCCGGTACGCCACTGGTGTCCCAGGCCAGGCCGGGCACCTGCCACGCCGCCGTACCGTCCGGGGCCGGCTCGGCCCGGAGCACGAGGTCGGCGGGCGCGGCGCCGTCGCCGGCCCGCACGGCGAGCGCGCCGGCGACGAGCGTCACGGCCGCGATGTCCGCGTCGCCGGTGATCACCGTCGCGGCGGGGTCCAGCTCGGCGGCCGACGCGGTGCTCGCGCTCACCGCCAGCCCGGCGACCAGCGCCAGCGTCCCGGCCAGTGCCTTGCGGCCGGTCACTTGGCACCGCCCAGGCAGCGGGCGAGCTCGGTGGCGTTGTGCCGCATCATGCCCGTGTAGTCGGTGACCTTGTCGTCGAACGCGTCGCCGTAGAGCACGCAGAGCCGGACCTGCTGGTCGTCGGCGACCCGGCGGAGCACCTCCGCCCGGGCTGCCAGATTGGGTTCGACGAACACAGCGGGTACCTCCAGTTTCTCGATGGTCTTGGTCAGGGTCGACACCTCGGCGGCGCTGGGTTCCTGGCCCGGATTCGGGACCACGAAGCCGACCACGGTCAGGCCGTAGGCCTTGGCGAGGTAGCCGAACGCGTCGTGAGTGGTGATGAGCTTGCGGTTCGCGGCCGGGATCGTCGCCAGCCGCGATCGGACCTGGCCGTCGAGGATGGCGAGTTCGGCCAGGTAGGTGGTGGCGTTGCGCTGGTAGGTGGCCCGGCCGGCGGGGTCCACGCGGTTGAGCGTGGCCAACACGATCCGGACGTACGCCCGCGCGTTCGCCACGTCCTGCCACAGGTGCGGGTCGATCTCGCCGTGCACGTGCTTGCCCAGCACGGCCTGCGGCAGCACCCAGACCGGAGCCTTGGGCCGGCCGAGGAACGCGTAGCGGGAGCTGGCGGGCACCGGGGCCTTCGCGGCCGAGGGCACCACCAGCACGGTCCGGTCCGCCGCGAGCATGCCGTGGTCGGAGCGGACGGCCAGCCCGCCGGCCGGGTCGACCGCGAGGTCGGCGTGGCCCTGGTCGAGCGCGGTGCCGGCGGGCGGAGGCGTCTGCACGGCGAAGGTGAAGGTGGACGTGCCGAGCGGGCGGCGGTCCGGGCCGTCACTGGCGGCCGCGAGCGTCAACCGGTAGACGCCGGGCTTGGTGAACGCCCAGTTGACGTGGGTGTGCGCGCCGGCCGGCAGGTCCACGCCGTCGCGCGCGTCGAAGCCGTCGGAGGAGTCGATGTACCGCTCGGGCTGGCCGAGCGCGTCGGTGAGGTAGACGAACAGATCGCCGGGGCCGTCCAGCGCGGTCGCGCTCAGTCGTACCCCCGGCGCGCCCGACGTGGCGTCGCCGGTGACCGCGAGGCCGAGCCAGAGCACGTCCAGGCCCAGGTCCTCCTCGAGCGGGATCAGCGAACCGCCGTGCGCCTCGACCTCCTCGGCCAGCGCGACCTTCGGCACGTCCTTGCCGGTGTTGCTGTTCACCAGCTTGGTGATCGACTGCTCCTCCAGCAGCATGCCGTTGCTGAACACCAGGTCGGCGCGGCCGATCCGGGCCGCGTCCTTCGGGGTGGGTTCGTAGGAGTGCGGGTCGCCGGCGTGCGGCACCACCGACTCGACCGAGACCCGGTCACCACCGACGTGGCGCACGAGGTCGGCGATGATCCCGGTGGTCGTCGCGACCTGGAGCTCGGCACCGCCGTCGGCCGCCCCCCGCCCGCAGCCGGTGAGCAGCAGGAGGGCGGCGACGGCTGCCCCGACCATCGGTCGGGGCAGCCACCCTGATCGGACGATCACGCCGCCACGTCGAAGCGGTACGCGACCTGCCCCGAGCTGACCTGCCCGCCCGCGGTCCGGGTGCCGGTCGCCTCGAACGTGATGGTGTAGGAGCCCGCCGCCTCGAACGCCCAGTTGGCGTGGCGGTGGGTGTTGACCGGCACCGACAGCGAGTCGGGCAGGCCGTTACCGCTGTCGAACAGCACGGTCGGCGAACCGAACGCGTCCGTGCTGTAGACGCTGAAGTGTGCCGGGCCGGTCACGCCGACGAGCTTGAGCGTGACCGCGTCGCCGGTGAGGACGCCGGCCGACACACCCTCGGTGCTCCAGCCCGGCCAGAGGACCGAGGCCTTCTGGGTCTGCGGCAGGATCCAGACCGGCGCGCCGGGCGTGCCGAGGAACGCGTACTTGGTGTTGGTCGGCACGGTGGTCCGCGCCTGGGTGGTGACCTGGAACAGGACGTCCGCCGGGGCACGGTCCACCGCCGGGCTGACGGTGGAGTCCCGGACGTCGGCGGTGAGCGCGCTGGCCGCGTAGTCCAAGTCGACGACGTCCACGTGGCCCTGCGAGAGGGTCACGGTCGCCGCGTGGGCGGGAATCGCCGAGCCGGCGAGCGCGGCGACCAGCATGCCGGAGAGCAGCAACAGACGAGAACGGTGACGCACAGAGATCTCCCTGGGTAAGGGCGGAAGTGGGGTTACCGGTGTGGTGGACCGGACGGCTCAGGCGCCGACCTTGAAGCAGTACGTGACCGGGCCGGACGACAGGCGCTGGCCGGTGGCCGCGACCGTGGCGCGCACCTCGACCGTGATCGAGTACCGTCCCTCGGCCTCGAACGCCCAGTTCGCGTGCTGGTGGCCGCCGACCGGCAGCGCGACCACGTCGGGCTTGGCGTCGCCGCTGTCGATCAGGACGCTCGGCGCACCGAACTCGTCCGTCGTGAAGACGCTGTAGTCGCCGGGGCCGCCGACCCGCAAGACATTGAGCTGCACGGAGTCGTCGCGGAACACGCCGGTCTCGAGCTCCTCGGTGGCCAGACCGGCGAAGAGCAGCTCCGGGTCACCCGACTGCGGCAGGACCCAGACCGGCGCGCCGGGAGCGCCGAGGAAGCCGTATCCGGCGTCGGCCGGCACGGTGGTGCGCGCGCCCGGCAGGACGTGGAACAGCACGTCGGCGGGGTCGCGCTCCACCCCCGGGTCGACGGTCTCGTCGTGTACGTGGACCTCCAGCGCGCCGTCGGCGTACTCGACGTCGACGACGTCCACGTGGCCCTTGGACAGGACGACACGGGATGCGGTGGTGGCGGCGTGCGCGGGCACGGCTGCGACGCCGATCAGCGCGTAGGCGAGTGCGCCGGAGAGCAGCGGTAAGCGGGTGCGGGCATGCATCGAGAAGCTCCTCGTCACGGAGTGGACGCCCGGGGCCGAGCCCCGAGTCGATGCACACGGTATTCATTTTCAGTAAGGGTCGACAAATGCGTTTCGCCGCACGAATGCGAGAGCCGCTCCGGTTCGGACGAACCCCGGTCGCGCTCTGGGTGAGCCCACGTCGCGCCTCAGGCGAACCCCTCTCGCGCCTTGGGCGACATTTTCGGTGTTATAGCACCGAAAATGTCGCCCAAAGTGTCGGGTTCGTCGGGGCGAGGGTGAGAGTCAACCGGCGGGCTCCACCTGGGGCTTCGCCGCCGGTACGGCCGCGTCGGCCGCCGTGCGCTTGGCCCAGCGGTAGTCGGGTTTGCCGCTCGGCGAACGCAGGATCTCCGCGACCGCCACGTACGTGCGCGGCACCTTGTAGCCCGACAGCCGTTCCCGGCAATGCGCGTCAAGGGAGGCCTCGGTGGGCGGGTCGAGCTCGGGCCGGTACTGCAGGATCGCGGCGACCCGCTCGCCGTACGTCGGGTCCGGGATCCCGGCGACCACCGCGTCGAAGACGGCCGGGTGGGCCTTGAGCGCCGCCTCGACCTCCTCCGGGAAGATCTTCTCGCCGCCGGAGTTGATGCACACCGCGCCGCGGCCGAGCACGTGCACCGTGCCGTCGGCCTCGACCTTTGCCAGGTCCCCGAGGAGCACCCAGCGCTCCCCCGCCACCTCGACGAACACCTCGGCGGTCTTCACCGGGTCCTTGTAGTAGCCGAGCGGGACGTGACCGCGCTGGGCGACGTGGCCGATCGCGTCGGAACCGGGTTCCACCGGGCGCAGGTTCTCGTCCAGCACGGCGGTGCGCGCGTTCACGCTGAACCGCAGCCCCGCCTCTGGGCTGGAGCCGGCCACGCCGGTGCCGTTGAAGCCCGACTCCGAGGCGCCGAAGTTGTCCAGCAGGACGGTGTTCGGCAGCAGCGCGTGCAGCGTGTCCTTCACGCTCTGGGAGAGGATCGCGCCGGCCGAGCTGATCGCGAACAGGCTGCTCACGTCGGTGCCGGCGAGCGGGCCGGCGAGCGTCTCGGCGAGCGGCCGGGCCATCGCGTCGCCCACGATGTTCGCGGCGTTGACCTTCTCCTGCTCGATCGCGCGCAGCACCGCGGCCGGGTCGAACCGGCGGACCAGCACCACCTTGCGGCCGCCGAAGAAGCCGATGAACGTGGCGAGCTGCGCGGCGCCGTGCATCAGCGGCGCGACCGGGAACATCACCAGCGGATAGGACGCGGCGACGCGTTCGGCCAGCTCGCCCGGGGTCTTCACCGGCTCGCCCATCGGCTCGCCGCCGCCCATGCCGGCGAAGAACAGGTCTTCGTGCCGCCAGATCACGCCCTTGGGCGCGCCGGTGGTGCCGCCGGTGTAGAGCACGTACAGATCGTCGGCCGAGCGGGCCGGGAAGCCGCGGTCATCCCGCGACCCGGCCACCGCGTCCTCGTACGGCAACGCCCCGGGCAGGCCGGGATCACCGCCGACGGCGAGCAGCAGCGGGGTCGCCGGCAGAACGTCCACGGCGCCGGCCACGCGGGGCGCGAACTCGACGTCGTAGACGAGCCCGACCAGGTCGGCATCGGCGTAAAGGTAGCGCAGTTCGGCGGCGACATACCGGTAGTTGATGTTGATCGGCACGGCGCGCAGTTTGAGGCAGGCCAGCATGGTCTCGACGTACTCGGGGCCGTTGTAGAGCTGGATGCCCACGTGGTCGCCGGGGCCGATGCCCGCGGCCTCCAGATGGTGGGCGACCCGGTTCGCGCGGGCGTCGAGTTCGGCGAAGGTGAGCCGGCGTTCCCCGCAGACCAGCGCCTCCCGTTCCGGCACGGTGTCGACCACGCTCTCGAACAGGTCGGCCAGGTTGTACTCCACCGGTGCGCCTCCGATCGGGATGCGGACGGCTGAGAACGACTTCCAGCGGGGCGTTCTCAGATCTGGCGGTCGCGGTCCGCCCAGTACGGGTCGCGGAGCCGCCGTTTGTAGACCTTGCCGATGGGGTCGCGTGGGAAGTCCGGCACGAAGTCGACCGTGCGCGGGCACTTGAACGCGGCCAGGCTCTGCCGGCAGTAGGCGATGAGCCGCTCGGCCTGGGCGTCGTCGGTGGGCGTGCCGGGAATCGGTTCGACGGCCGCCTTGACCTCCTCGCCCCAGTCGTCGTTGGGGACGCCGAACACGGCGCAGTCGGCCACGTCCGGGTGTTGCAACAGCACCGACTCGATCTCCGCCGGGTAGATGTTCACCCCGCCGGAGATGATCACGTCGGACTTGCGGTCACACAGGTAGAGATAGCCGTCGTCGTCGAGGTAACCGGCGTCGCCGACCGTGAAGAAGCCGTCCCGCCAGGATCGTCGGGTCTTCTCCTCGTCCCGGTGGTAGCGGAAGGTCTGCGCGCCCATCTTGATCCAGACCGTGCCGACCTCGCCGGGAGCGCGGGGGGTGAAGTCGTCGTCGGTCACCGCGATCTCGCTGATCGCCCACGGCCGCCCCACCGAGCCGGGCTTCTTCTCGAAGTCCTCTGGCGTGGCCAGGGTGCCGCCGCCCTCGCTCGCGGCGTAGTACTCGTAGATCACCGGGCCCCACCAGGCGACCATGGCGCGCTTGGTGGCGACCGGGCACGGCGCGGCGCCGTGGACCGCGTGCGTCATCGACGAGACGTCGTAGCGGGTCCGCTCGGCCTCGGGGAGCCGCAGCATCCGGTGGAACATGGTCGGCACCAGGTGCGTGCTGGTGACCCGGTAGCGGGCGATCCGGGCCAGCATGTCCTCCGGTGTCCAGCGGTCCATCAGGACCACCGCGTGGCCACTGTGGAGCGACGCGGTGACGTGATTGGTGACCGCGGTGTGGTACATCGGCGCGGTCACCAGGTGGACGCCGGTGCCGAGCATCGGGATGCCGTACACGTGGAACAGGAACGTGCCGTACTCGCCGGCGGTGTGCGGGTCCATCCCGGTCAGCGGGCGACGGACGCCCTTCGGCTGGCCGGTGGTGCCGGAGGTGTAGGTCATCAGCGCGCCGGCCGTGCGTTCGGCGGGCAGGTCGGCGGGCTGGTCGGCGGCGAGCGCGGCGTACGGTTCGAACCCGTCGATCTCGCCCACCGCGAACCGGGCCAGCTGCCGATCGTCCGCCGCGCTGATCGCCGCCTGGGCGAACCGCTCGTGCGCGATCAGGGCCTTGGCGCCGGAGTCGGCGAGCAGGTAACCGATCTCGGGTCCGGTCAGGTGATAGTTGGCCGGCACCAGGTAGAGGCCGATCTGTGCGGTGGCGAAGGTGAGCGCGACCGCCTCGACGCTGTTCGGCAGGACGGTGGCGACGACGTCCCCGGTGCCCAGGCCACGCTGCCGCAGCCCGTGCGCGAGCCGGTTGGCCTCCCGGTACAGCGCGCCGTAGCTGATCTCGCGGTGGTCGGGATCGACGACGGCGAGCCGGTCGGGTTCCCGTTCGGCGATCGCCCAGAACCCGAGTTCCCCCATGGCCCCTCCTTCGCTCGGCACGATCGGTGCGGTGCGGGCAGCTGCGGTGCGGGTGGAACCAGCCGGGCACGACGAATTTCGGTAACGCGTTCTCGTTATCGTCAGCGGGGCTCATGGCAGTGTTTCGAGCTGGTTATGGCCGTGTCAAGCATTCGTGTTGTCGTAACTGAGAACGTGTTCTATCTTGAACGTTCCGGACGCGCCGCATGCCGCCTGGGAGGCCGCCATGCCCGACCCGCACCTCACCGTCGAACGCGCGGGCCACGTCGCCGTGGTCACGATGAACCGTCCCGCCGTCCGGAACGCGTTCTCCCCGGAGATGCTGGTCCGGATGGCGGGCGCGTGGGACCTGATCGACGACGACCCCGAGATCCGGGTCGCGGTCCTGACCGGCGCGGGCGGGGTGTTCTGCGCGGGCGCCGATCTCAAGGCGCTCAACGCGAGCCAGACCGACGACGCCTTCGGCCAGCAGCTACGCCAGGACACCGGGGTGGCGTGGAAGGCACTGCTGCGCAATCACCAGCTGCGCAAGCCGCTGATCGCCGCCGTCGAGGGGCACGCCGTCGCGGGCGGCACCGAGATCCTGCAGGCCACCGACATCCGGATCGCGGGCGAGAGTGCCGTGTTCGGTCTCGCCGAGGTGACCCGCGGTCTGTTCCCGGTGGGCGGCTCCACCGTGCGGCTGCGACGGCAGATCCCGTACACCAAGGCGATGGAGCTGCTGCTCACCGGCGACACGCTCACCGCGGCCGAGGCCGAGCGGATCGGGCTGATCGGCCGCGTGGTGCCGGACGGTCAGGCCCTCGACGAGGCGATGAAGGTGGCGAGCCGGATCGCCCGGAACGGGCCGCTCGCCGTCCAGGCGATCAAGCGGTCCGTGCAGGCCACCGAGGGTCTCCCCGAGGAGGAGGCGCTCAAGGTCGAGCTGGAGATCGGGCTGCCGATCTTCGCCACCGCCGATGCCAAGGAAGGCACCCGCGCCTTCGCCGAAAAACGCGAACCCCGCTACGAAGGCCGCTGAATCCCCCCACCTGGCGCCGCACCCCAACCCGCGCCGCGCCCAACCTTCGCGCTTTGGGCGACATCTTCCGGGCTATAGCACCGAAAATGTCGCCCAAAGCCGAGTCGGACGGGTCACCACGGCAGTCCGCGCAGATCCACCAGCCCGTCCGGCCACTCGGGCAGCGGGCGCCGGCCAGCCATGACCAGCGCGGGCCACAGCCCCTCCCTGACCGTCCGCTCGTCCTCCGGATCGACGCGCCGGACCACATTGGGCACCGGGGTCCAGCCGCTGCTGCGATAGAAGCCGACGACATCGTCGCTGCATTGGACGAAGCCGAAGTCGGCGGCGAAGTCGGTGCGCAGCCGCCGGCCGAGCTCGGCCATCAGCGCCGCGCCCACACCCTGACCGTGCAGGTCGGGCGAGACCCCGACGTCACCCACACCCGCGACGAGCACCTCCGCGCCACCCACGTCCACCAGCCGGCGCTCCACCGCGAGGTGCGCGACCGGCCGTCCCGCGCTGTCGGCCAACCACAGCCGGGCCTCCTTGCGCGCCCAGCCCCAGGATTGCGTGGTGAACCCACCGTCCTCATTCGAGAAGGCCGCCGCCAGCAGCGCCGACAGCGCGGTGTGGTCCGCCGTGGTCAGTGCGGTCTCCCAGCGCGAGGTCGGCGTCAGCCCGTTTGCGTTCATGCCTCGAACCTAGAGGGTCGGTGGCCCCGCCGCCCCGCCGTTTCCCGCCGCGCATTCGCCCACCCAGCGCGCTTTGGGCGACATCTTCGGTGTTATAGCACCGAAGATGTCGCCCAAAGCGGGAAGGTGGTGGCTGCCCAAAGCGGGTAAGTGTGCGGGGTCAGGCGTTGATCTGGGCGGTGAGGGTGGGGTTGGTGATGGTTGTGTCGGCGGCGAGCAGGAACGCCTTCGACAGGATCGTGGCCAGCAGGCCGCCATCCTCCTCGAACGGCAGGAACAGCGGGCCGTCCCGGTCCGGCGCCCGGTCGAAGCAGAGGTAGGCGTCGTTCGGTTCCATCAGAACGTTGCCGGAGCCGAGGTGGATGTTGTAGATCCGCGGCAGGTCGCCGCGGACGCGAAGGTAGCGGTCGGCGATCGTGACCCGGTCCGCGATCCGGGTGCGCGGCATGATCCGGGCGAGCGCCTCCCGGCGGACCACCGCCGACTCGGCGAGCGGGCCGAAGCTGGCCTGCTCCCAGTAGCCGCGGTGGCGGGGCGCGGACAGGGCGGGGCGCCGCGGGTCGTGCGCGATCGAGGCGGCGCCGACGAACAGGTCGACGTCTCGCAGGGTCTCCGACAGCACCAGCGGCGGCACTTCGGCCGGGTCGACGCTGGTCCACCGGTGGCCGTCGCGACGCTGGTAGGCGAGCTGTTCGGTGACGCTGACCGCGACCTCGCCGTACCGCTCCCGGCGCAGCCCGAGGGTGACCCGCCAGGCCCCGCCGGCGACCTCCCGGCCGGCGCCGTGGGCCTGCGGTTCGCCGTCCCGCGCGGCGAGTTCCAGACCACGCCAGCCGCGCGACTCCATCAGCGCGAGGGCCCGGCTGCGGCGCAGGATGTGTCCCTCGAACTGGCGCGCGACCTGGTCCCGGTCGAGCACGTAGACCTCGCGGTAGGCCTGCTTGAACGGCTGCCAGCCCTCGCGGCGGGCGAGGAAGTCACGCCAGGCGGCCACTTCCTCGGCGGTGGCGCGCATCGGGTGCCAGAGCCGGAGCGTGGTGTCCTCGGCGATCTCGATCATGGCCTCGTCGGCGCCGACCAACCGCACGCCGTCGCGGTGCGGCGCGGGCCAGCCCGGGGTCCAGGTGCCGTCGGCGCCGCGGGCCTCCCAGATCAGCGACCGACCCCAGACCCCGAGCAGCGGGTCGTCGAGGTAGGCCTCGCGCCACCGTGACACCGGGCAGTTCTCGCCGGAGACGAGCAGGGCCTCCAGCCGGTCGCGGGCGGCGAGCCGGTCGGCGGCTCGTCGCCCCGCGTGATGGAGGCCCGAGACGCCCTCGTTCCGAACCGTCGCCGTCGACACTGTCTGGGTCCTCTCCCTACTACCGCCCGTGGGTCGCGGAGGAAACCCATAGAACCAGGCGCTCC
>CAVVAL010000014.1:0-248638 GCA_963746095.1 uncultured Actinomycetota bacterium
CCCCGCGGTGGAGCTGGCGACCGGCGCCGTGTTCGCCCTCCTTGCCGGACGGGTGGGGTGGGAGCCGGAGCTCCCGGCTTTCCTGTACCTCGGCGTGATCGGGGTCGCGCTCGCGCTGATCGACATCGACGTGAAGCGGCTGCCGAACGCCATCGTGCTGCCGTCGTACCCGTCGCTCCGTCCTGCTGCTCGCGGCCGCTTCCCGGCGGCGGCTGGCGCCGGCTGTTCACGCGCCGGCCTGGGCATGGCGGCGCTCTACGGCCTCTACTTCCGCTGGCCCTGGTCTACCCGCGGGATGGGCTTCGGCGACGTCAAGCTCGCCGGCGTGCTCGGCCTCTACCTCGGCTGGCTGGGCTGGGCCGAGCTGGCCGTCGGCGGCTTCCTCGGCTTCCTCCTCGGTGGGGTCTGGGGAGCGGCGCTGATGCTCGTGCGCCGGGCCGGACGGCGGTCCAGATCCCGTTCGGGCCCTTCATGCTGCTCGGCGCGCTCGTGGCGGTCCTGTGCCGGTGGCGCTTTGGGAGACCTTTACCTCGGCGCCGCGCTCGGCTGAGGGTTTCGGCTCAAGCCACCTGCCGCGCCGACCGATCCCTCTCTGGACAGACCCCGCCTGGGGTCACCACGCGGCACACCGCCGCCTGGGGGAGGGAATCGCTGTGGCAGGTCGATCCGCCATCGGTCTCGACATCGGGACCTCGGGCGTCCGCGCCGCCGAACTGTCGTTCGGCAAGGGTCGAGGTGACCGTCGAGAAGTTCGGACAGGTCGCCCTCCCCGAGGGCGCCGTGACGGGACGGCGAGGTCGTCGACCCCGACGCCGTCGCCGCCGCCATCAAGCAGCTCTGGGCGCACACCAAGTTCAGCAGCAAGAAGGTCGTCATCGGCGTCGCGAACCAGAAGGTCATCGTGCGTCAGGTGGACCTGCCCTGGATGGAGCTGCACGAGCTCAAGCGCTCGCTCGACCTCCAGGTGCAGGACCTCGTGCCGATGCCGGTCGAGCACGCCCTGCTGGACTTCCACCCGCTCGAGGAGCTGGACGGGCGCCAACGGGACCCGGACCCTACGTGGCCTGCTCGTCGCCGCGTCCCGGGACATGGTCCGCTCGAACCTGGCCGCGGTGCAGAAGGCCGGGCTGTCGCCGACGATGGTCGACCTGGCCTCGTTCGCGGTGATCCGCGCGGTCGCAGACGCCGACCACCTCGGTCTGCGCGGCCAGGTCGAGGCGCTCGTCGACGTCGGCGCCCGGGTCACCAACATCATCGTGCACGAGGGCGGCATCCCGCGCTTCGTCCGCATCCTGCTGATGGGCGGCCAGGACGTCACCGACGCCGTGGCCGAGCGGCTCGGCGTTCCCGCAGGAGGAGGCCGAGGCGATCAAGCAGCAGCTCGGCGCCGGCGGTCCCGAGGGCGAGACCGCGACGGTAGGCGGCCGTCCGGGTCGTGGACGCCGTCTCCGCCGCGTTCGTCGACGAGGTGCGCGGGTCGCTCGACTACTACCTGGCCTCCAGCGGGTCGGCCTCGATCACGCGACTCGTCCTCACCGGCGGCGGCGCCCGGCTCACCGGGCTCGCTGCCCGGCTGCGGACCGTGGCGCAGGGTCCCGGTCGAGGTCGGGACCCCGATCTCGAACCTCGGATCGGCAACACCGGGCTCTCGCCGGAGCAGATGGCGTTCGTCGAGCCGCTGGCCGCAGTGCCGGTCGGCCTGGCCCTCGGAGCAGCATCATGAGCACACTGACCCTGTCCGCGCTGGCAGCGACCCCGCGGGTGAACCTGCTGCCGCCGGAGATCGCCGAGGCGCGGACCGTCCGCAAGGTCCGCATCGGTCTGGCCGCGGCCGCCGTGGGCTCCCTGGCGGTCGCCGGCGCGCTGTTCCGTGGCCGCGAGCCACCAGGTCGACGACGCGCAGGCCGACGTCGACGCGAGCAACGCGCGAAGCGCCCAGCTGCAGGCCTCGACGGCGGAGTACGCCGAGGTGCCCCAGGTCATCGCGCAGGTGGAGGCCGCCCAGGCGCAGGTCGAGCAGGCGATGGGCCAGGAGGTTCGCTGGTCGTACTTCCTCAACGACCTGAGCCTGACCGTGCCCCGGCACGTGTGGCTGACCGCGATGACGGTCAGCCAGAACGTCGACGCGTCCGCGGCCGCACCGGCCGGCGACCGTCGACCCGCTGAACCCGCTCGGACTCGGGACCGTCACCTTCGTCGGTCAGCGCGTACCGCCACAACGACGTCGCCGCGTTCCTCGTGGCGATGGCGGGACAGAAGGGCTACACCCACCCGAGCTTCTCGGACTCGACGGTCGAGGCGGTCGGTGACCGCGAGGACGCGGTCAAGTTCACCTCGACCGTGACGCTGACAGACGACGCCCTCTCCGGGCGCTGGACCCAGAAGGCGGGCAGCTGACATGTCCTCGATCCAGAAGTGGTCGGGGCTGACCGTGCTCACGGTCGTGGCGATCCTGGTCGGGTCCTGGTTCCTGCTCGTCGCGCCGAAGCGCGGCGAGGCTGCGGACCTGTCCGCCCAGGCGGCGACCCAGCAGCAGGCGAATCAGCGGCTGGTGCAGAAGCTCGAGGTGCTCAAGGCCCAGGCGGCCGAGCTGCCCTCGGAGAAGGCCAAGCTCAGGGTGGTCCGGCAGCAGATCCCCGAGGACTCCGCCCTGCCGACACTCATCCGGAGCCTCACCGGTGCAGGGCAGGAGCACGGGCGTCACGCTCGTGAGCCTGGCGCCCGGCACCGCGGCGCCACTCGCCGCCGCCGGGTGCCCCGGTCACCGACCGGGACGACGGCGGCCGCGCTCTACCAGGTCCCGCTCACCGTCAAGGTGGCCGGCAGCTACTTCGAGCTGGAGCAGTTCGTCAACGAGCTGGAGCAGCTCAAGCGCGCCTTGCTCGTGAGCGGCTTCACGCTGGACGCTCCGGACACCGACGCCAGCACGACGTCGCGAGACGGGCTCCGGACGGGCGACCTCCAGCTCTCGCTCGACGGTCGGGTCTTCGTCGCCCCGCCGGTCGCCGCCCCGGCAGCGGCCACCCCGGCGACCGGCGCCGCGGCCTCGACCACCACCACGACGGCCCAGTGAGACCGGAGCAGACATCATGAGCGACACCGCGACGATCCCGTTCCAGACCGCCAGCGGCGCCTCGGCGCCGACGCCCACGCCGGACGAGCGACGCCTCAGGCAGGGCCGGCGCAACGTCCTCGTCGTCGCCGGCGTGGCGGCGGCTGCGCTGCTCGCACTGGGCGGCTACTTCCTGTTCTTCGCCGGGGGCGGCGACCCCGCTCCGGCGACCCCGGCACCCGCGCCCTCCGGCGCGGCCGTCCAGCCGGCGGCACCCGCCGCCGAGCCGGCTGCCCCGGCGACGGGCGGAAGATCAACGCCCGGAACTTCGGCACCGACCCGTTCACCCCGCTGGTCCAGGAGGCCGCCGCCGGCGACGGGCGGACGACCACCCTGCGGCACGGCGACGGCTGACACGACCACTGGTGGCGACGCGACTGCGGGACACCGGTCGGCACCACGTCGACGTCCGGCAGCACCGGCACGACGCCGGCCGCGACGCACGCGCACAGCTTCCGGGTCGTCTGCGTGGCACCGAACAACAGCGCGGTCGCCGTCAAGGTCGACGGCAAGGTCTACCGCAACCTGCACGCCGGCGAGGTCTTCGCCACGTACTTCAAGGTGGTGCTGATCGGCGGCACGACGAACGCCTTCCAGTACGGCGAGGAGAAGTTCAACGTCCTGGGGACCAAGCGGCTCACCATCGCCTGATCCTTGGTCGACGGGTCACCGCGGAATCGCTCGACCGATCGGTGGCCTGCCCGGACTCCGGGCGGGCCACCGGTGCGTCCGGCCGTCCCGTGGAAGGATCGCGGCATGCTGCGCTGGCTGACTGCGGGGGAGTCGCACGGGCCTGCCCTGGTCGCCACCCTCGAAGGCCTGCCCGCAGGGGTCGAGGTCGGCACCCACGACGTCGTCGCGCGCGCTGGCCCGCCGCCGGCTCGGGCACGGCCGGGGCGCGCGGATGTCCTTCGAGCAGGACGAGGTCGAGCTCCTCGGCGGCGTCCGGCACGGCCGGACCCAGGGCGGCCCGGTCGCGATGCGCATCGGCAACTCCGAGTGGCCCAAGTGGCAGCAGGTCATGAGCGCCGACCCGGTGCCTGCCGACGAGCTCGCCGGGCTGGCGCGCAACGCTCCGCTGACCCGGCCACGGCCGGGCCACGCCGACCTGGCCGGGATGCAGAAGTACGGCTTCGACGACGCCCGACCGGTGCTCGAGCGGGCCAGCGCCCGCGAGACCGCGGCCCGGGTCGCCCTGGGTGCCGTCGCGCAGGCCTTCCTGGCCCAGACGGTGGGGGCCCGACTGGTCTCGCACGTGGTCGCGATCGGCACCGCCGAGGCACCCGACGGGCGTGTACCCCCTGCCGGACGACGTGGCCCGGCTCGACGCCGACCCGGTCCGCTGCCTCGACCCGGACGCGAGCGCGGCGATGGTCGCCGAGATCGACGCCGCGCAGCGCGACGGCGACACGCTCGGCGGCGTCGTCGAGGTGCTCGCCTACGGCCTGCCGCCCGGGCTCGGCAGCCACGTGCACTGGGACCGCCGGCTCGACTCGCGGCTGGCCGGCGCCCTGATGGGCGTCCAGGCCATCAAGGGAGTCGCGGTGGGGGACGGCTTCGAGAGCGCCCGGCGCCGCGGGTCGCAGGCCCACGACGAGATCGAGCGCGGCGCGGACGGGCGGCTGCGCCGGCGTACGGCGCGTGCCGGCGGCGTCGAGGGCGGCATGACCACCGGCGAGCCGTTGCGGGTGCGGGCCGCGATGAAGCCGATCTCGACGGTGCCCCGCGCGCTGGACACCGTCGACGTCGCGACCGGCGAAGCCGCCCAGGCCATCAACCAGCGCAGCGACGTCTGCGCGGTCCCGGCGGCCGGCATCGTGGTCGAGGCGATGGTCGCCCTGGTGCTGGCCGACGCCGTGCTGGAGAAGTTCGGCGGCGACTCGGTGGCGGAGACCGCGCGCAACGCCGCCGGCTACCTCGCCGCCCTTACGGTCCGGTGATGGCGCCGATCGTCGTGCTGGTCGGACCGCCGGGGTCGGGCAAGACCGCCACCGCCGCCGCGCTCGCGGCGCGGATCGGCGTCGCCTCGCGGGACACCGATGCCGACGTCGAAGCCGTCGGAGGCAGCAGCGTCGGCGACCTCTTCGTCGAGCACGGCGAGGAGCACTTCCGCGAGCTCGAGCGCGCCGCCGTCGCCGTCGCACTGGAGGAGCACGACGGGGTCCTGGCGGTCGGCGGCGGGGCAGTGCTCGACGCCGGGACGCGGCAGCGGCTGGCCGGGCGCACCGTCGTCTTCCTCGACGTCGGCATCAAGGACGCGGCGTCGCGGATCGGCCTCAACCGCGACCGGCCGCTGCTGCTGGGCAACCCGCGCGCCCAGTGGATCCGGCTGATGGAGGAGCGGCGACCGGTCTACGAGGAGGTCGCCACCGTGACGGTGCAGACCGACGGCCGGACGCCCGAGAGGTCGCCGAGGAGATCGTCCGGGCGGTGGGTCTGTGAGCGACCCGACCCGCATCACCGTCGGCGGCCCGGCGCCGTACGACGTCGTGGTGGGCAGCGGGCTGCTCGGCGAGCTGCCCGCGCTGGTCGGGACCGACGCCCGGCAGGTGCTGGTCGTGCACCAGCAGGCGCTGGCCGACCGGGCGGTCGACGTCGAGCGCGCACTGACGGGCGCCGGCCTCGACGTGGTGCTCGCGGCGGTGCCCGACGGCGAGCGGGCCAAGACGCTCGACGTCGCTGGCAGCCTCTGGTCACTGCTCGGCCGGCGCGCCTTCACCCGGTCCGACGCCGTCGTCGCGCTCGGCGGCGGGGCGGCCACCGACCTGGCCGGGTTCGTCGCGGCGGCCTGGCTGCGCGGGGTCCGCGTCGTGCACGTGCCGACGACGCTGCTCGGCATGGTCGACGCGGCCGTCGGGGGCAAGACCGGGCTCAACACCGACGAGGGCAAGAACCTCGTCGGTGCGTTCCACCCGCCGGCCGGCGTGCTCTGCGACCTCGACGCGCTGCGGTCCCTCCCCGCCGCCGAGATCACCAGCGGGCTCGCGGAGGTCGTGAAGGCCGGCCTGGTCGCCGACCCGCGGATCCTCGAGCTCGTCGAGGCGGACCGGCTGCGGCCGCCGACCCCGCCTCGGGCTCGCTGCGCGAGCTCGTCGAGCGTGCGGTCCGCTGGAAGGCCGACGTCGTGTCGCAGGACCTCCGCGAGGCGGGGCTGCGCGAGGTCCTCAACTACGGGCACACCCTCGGGCACGCCGTCGAGAAGGTCGAGGGCTACCGGTGGCGGCACGGCGAGGCGGTGTCGGTGGGGCTCGTCTACGCCGCCGAGCTGTCGCACGCCGCCGGCCGGCTGGACGCCGCCGGGGTGGCCCGGCACCGGACGGTCCTGACCTCGGTCGGCCTGCCCACGTCGTACGACGGGTCGCGCTGGCCGGACCTGCTGGCCGCGATGCGGGTGGACAAGAAGGCCCGCGGGTCGGTGCTCCGCTTCGTCGTCCTGGACGCGATCGGTCGACCCGGCCGGCTGGAGGGTCCGGACGACTCGCTCCTGGCTCGCGCTTTCGAGAGGATCGCGACATGAGCACCCGAGTCCTCGTCCTCAACGGGCCCAACCTCGGCCGGCTGGGCAGTCGGGAGCCCGAGGTCTACGGGTCGGCCGGCCACGACGACCTGGTGGCGGCCGTGACGGCGGCCGGCGCCGAGCTGGGGCTGGCCGTCGAGGTGCGCCAGACCGACGACGAGACCGAGCTCGTGCACTGGCTGCACGACGCCGCCGACTCGTCGACGCCGGTGGTGCTCAACCCGGCCGCCTTCACGCACTACTCGTACGCGCTCCGGGACGCCTGCGCCGCCCGCACCGCCCCGCTGGTCGAGGTGCACCTGTCCAACCCGGCCGCCCGGGAGGTCTTCCGGCACACGTCCGTGGTCGCCGCCGTCGCGTCCGGGTCGATCACCGGCTTCGGGCTGGACTCCTACCGGCTGGCCCTGCGGGCGGTCGCGGGCCTGGTTGCGGGTTGAGGCACGCGACCTGACCGCCGGTGGTGGTTCGGGTGAGACCGGCAGGTACGCGGACGCGGCGCCGTCCCGCGTCTCGCCGTCGGCCCCGGCCCCGCCTGCCTGGCACCCGGCAAGCGGCCCCGACAACGGACTGGAAAGTGGTCCGTTGTCGGGGCCACTCGGCTGTTCCCACGTCGACAAGGGCGAGTGATCGACGGCGAGAACCGTGGACGCCGCGCCGTCCCCGTCCTTGCCGCTCTGACCGGCACCTCCCGTGGGCGGTCAGGGCCGTTGTGTGCTCGGATAGCGTCTGCGGGTGCTTGCTCCTCACCCCGCCCGCCGTGACCGGCTCCGCGAGGTCCTTGCCGCCGAGGACGTCGAGGCCGCGCTGGTCACGCGGCTGGTCAACGTCCGGTACCTGACCGGGTTCAGCGGGTCCAACGCCGCCCTGCTCGTGACCGCGACGGGCGAGGTGCTCGCGACCGACGGCCGCTACACGACGCAGGCCGCAGCCGAGGCGCCCGGTGTCGAGGTGCTGGTCGACCGGGACTGCCCGCCTGCGCTCGTCGCGCGAGCCGTCCGTGACGGTGTCCGTCGACTCGCGTACGAGGCGCACGACGTGACGGTCGAGCTGCACGCCGGGTTGGCAGCCCTCGACGACGCGCCGGACCTGGTCGCCCTGGGCCACGCGGTCGAGGCGTTACGGGTGGTCAAGGACGACGGCGAGATCGCACTGCTCCGCGAAGCCTGCGCGATCGGCGACCGGGCGCTGGCGGAGACCCTCGGCCAGGTGGCCCCGGGCCTCACCGAGCGGGAGGTCGCCCACCGGCTGGAGAACGCCATGGTCGACCTCGGGGCCGACGGCGTGGCGTTCGAGACGATCGTCGCCACCGGACCGCACAGCGCGATCCCGCACCACCAGCCGACGCACCGCGAGATCGAACGCGGTGACCTGCTCAAGATCGACTTCGGTGCCAGGTACCGCGGCTACCATGCGGACTGCACCCGCACGGTCGTGGTCGGGGCCGACCCGGCCGGCTGGCAGACCGAGATCTACCAGGTCGTCCGGGCGGCGCAGCGCGCCGGACGGCACGCGCTGGCCGTCGGCGCCGACATCCAGGCGGTCGACGCGGCCGCGCGTGACGTCGTCGTGGCCGCCGGCTACGGCGAGCAGTTCCCCCACGGTCTGGGGCACGGCGTGGGGCTGGAGATACACGAGGCTCCGATGATGGGGTACCGCGCGACCGGTAGACTCGACGCCCGCACACCGGTGACCGTCGAGCCGGGGATCTACCTCCCCGGACGCGGGGGAGTCCGCATCGAGGACACGCTCGTCGTGGGCACCCAGGCGCACGGCGCACCGGAGCTGCTCACCACCACCCCGAAGGACCTGCTCGTCCTCGACCGCTCCGGGCTCCTTGCCCGGCCGGTCCGGACGGGCACCCGCACGCGAGACGAAGGACTCTGCCCGTGGCGACGACGAACGACCTGAAGAACGGCTTGGTGCTCAACCTCGACGGCCAGCTCTGGTCCGTGGTGGAGTTCCAGCACGTCAAGCCCGGCAAGGGTGGCGCGTTCGTGCGCACGAAGCTGAAGAACGTGCTGTCCGGCAAGGTGGTCGACAAGACGTTCAACGCGGGCACCAAGGTCGAGACGGCGACGGTCGACAAGCGTGACTTCCAGTACCTCTACAAGGAGGGCACCGACTACGTCTTCATGGACAACTCGTCCTACGAGCAGCTGCACGTCTCGAGCGAGACCGTGGGCGACATGGCGAAGTTCATGCTGGAGAACCAGGAGGCGGTGGTCGCCGTGCACGAGGGCACGCCGCTCTACGTCGAGCTCCCGGCGGCGGTCGAGCTGACGATCTCCTACACCGAGCCGGGCATGCAGGGCGACCGCTCGACCGGCGGCACCAAGCCCGCGACCCTCGAGACCGGCGCCGAGATCGCCGTGCCGCTGTTCATCACCACCGGCGAGAAGGTCAAGGTGGACACCCGGGACGGCAGCTACCTGGGCCGGGTCACCGGAAGCTGACGTGTCCGCCCGCAGCAAGGCCCGCAAGCGTGCGGTCGACGTCCTCTTCGAGGCCGACCAGCGCGGCACCGACCCGCTCGCGACCCTGGCCGGCCGGCTGGAGTCGGCCGACCCGCCGGTGAGCGAGTTCACGGTCGAGCTGGTCGAGGGCGTCGTGGCACACCAGCAGCGGATCGACGAGCTCCTCTCGACCTACGCGCAGGGCTGGACGCTCGACCGGATGCCGGCGGTGGACCGCGTGGTCCTGCGCCTCGGCACGTTCGAGCTGCTGTGGCGCGACGACGTGCCGGACGCCGTGGTGATCGACCAGGCGGTGGAGCTGGCCAGGTCGCTGTCGACCGACGAGTCGCCCGGGGTTCGTCAACGGCCTGCTGGGCCGCATCGCCGATCTCAAGCCGCAGCTCCTGACCGGCCGTGCCGCCCGGTCCAGGCGCGTCCGGGCCGGGATCAGTCGAGGACCGGGTCGGACCCGGACGACCCGGGCCCGACCGCCGCAGCCGGCGTCGGTCATCGCCTGCTCGACGTCGCGGAACGGGTAGCTGGCTGATCACCAGGGCGGGCTGGTCGCCGGCCACCGTCGCGACCTGGTCGCAGACGGTCGCGGGCCGAACAGGACCTCGGGGCGGCCGGTCGGAACCCGAGGAGCTACGAGACGATCCTCGTGCCGTAGCGGGTGCCGTCGAACCGGCGGCGCCGACGTACGGCACCACGACCTGCGACGGTCAGCCGAGCCGAACCTGGTCGCCAGGTCGTAGCGGAGCGAGCCCCGGTGCGGAACGGGGTGGCGACGTCTCGCTGGTCAGCGGCGGCGCGGTGCCAGGTGCCGGCGGTCGCCGCTCGACCCCCAGCAGGTACGCAGCCAGAGCTGGCGAGGACCGGGACCAGCACCGCCGCGCCACCGGCCCGAGCAACGAGCACAGCGGGCCGTGCCGCCCGGCGAGCAGGCGCCGCTGCGCGCACGACCACGGAGCCCGGTCCCGACGTCGCGAGCAGCGGTGCCAGCAACAGGGTGAGGAACCAGAACGACTTCAGCGGGTAGTACTGTCCCAGGTCGGTGGGGTTCGCCCGAGCCCTGCGCAGGACCAGGCGACGCGAGCAGCCCCAGCCGTCCCCGGCCGCAGCCCGGCCCAGCACGGCGGCGGAGCGGCGCCAGGCCGGTCGGACCACCGCGCCGGCACCAGCAGCTGCCACGGCTCGCCGGCAAGCTCGCCAGGCGAGCTGGCTATGGCGGAGCCGCCCCGGACAGGCTGCGTGCACGGCGGGCAGGGCGAGAGCCCGCGGCAGGGCCGCCAGGACCGCCAGCAGCACCGGGCGCACGGTCCGGCGGTCGCGCAGGTCTCGAGGATCAGAGGGACCTAGGTCGCGGGAGCACCAGCACCGCGCACGCCGGCGCGACGACCAGCGCCTGCCACAGGTGGGCAGCGCCAGGAGGCACAGCGCCGCGGTCGCAGCCACCACGCCAAGCCGGTGCTCGCTGCCGGGGGAACGCGACCAGGGCCAGCGGGAGGAGCAGCAAGACGGTCCACCAGGCAATGGGCGCGGCCCCGAAGTAGACGAAGGACAGCAGGAACGTGTTGGTCAGCAGCGGGCCCGAACCCACCAGCGCGCCGGCGGCCGGCGGCCGGGGGTGCGGCACGAGTCCTGCGCGAACCGCAGCGCCAGGGCCGGCGCCGTCCCCACATCAGCGCGAGCGCCAGCCAGGTGAGGGACGCCGAACCGATAGGTACAGCTGCCCCGCTCGTGGGGCTGCCTCGCGCAGCGAGGTGGGCGCTGAGCGAGCGGAGCGAGCGAACCGATAGGTACAGCTGCCCCGCTCGTGGGGCTGCCGCGCAGCGAGGTGGGCGCATGAGCGACGCGGACGGAACCGGGCTGCCGGCCAGCATCGAGGCAGCGTGGGGCATTGCTCAGCGCCCCACAAGGGCCCAAGCCGGGGTTGACGCTGGAACGGATCGTCGAGGCCGCCGTCACGGTCGCGAGCACGGAGGGCCTGCCCGCGGTCTCGATGAGCCGGGTCGCTGCCGCGCTCGGCACGTCCGCGATGACGCTCTACCGGTACGTCGCGTCCAAGCGTGAGCTGCTCGATCCTGATGGTCGACGCCGCGATCGGCGATCCGCCGCTGCGCCGCCCAGCGGTCAGGGTTGGCGGGCCGGGCTCGTGCACTGGGCGGAGTCGCTGGTGGCCGTCTACCGGAAGTACCCGTGGGTGGTACGGATCCCGATCGGTGGCCCGCCGATCACGCCGAACCACGTGGCGTGGATGGAGCGGGCGATCAGTTCGATGGGCGGCACGGGGCTCGATGCCGGCGAGAAGGTGTCCGTGCTGCTGCTGATCTCCGGCTACGTGCGCAACGACGCCGTCCTCAGCGCGGACCTGTTCGCCGCCTTCGACGCGGCCGCGACGACGCCGGACTCGGTGATGCTCGACTACGGCCGGGCCCTGCGGAAAGTCGTCGATCCGGAACGGTTTCCCGGCCTGATGTCGGTGGTCGAGGCCGGCACCTTCGACCAGGCGGACCACCCGGACGCCGAGTTCGAGTTCGGCCTGGAACGGATCCTCGACGGCATCGAGTCACTCGTGCGCAGCCGCACAGCCAGCGGCTCCTGACGGCTACCCGCCCCGGCTTTGGGCGACATTTTCCGGGCCATGGCACGGAGAATGTCGCCCAAAGCGGCGTCGGGGTGGCGCTGCCCTAGGCTTTCGCAGATGGGAGCACGCATCGGGATCCTGGACGCCGTCCCCGCGCTGAGCCGGCCGGAGCTGCTGGCCGCGCCCGTCGCCGCCGCGCTGGCCGGCTGGCCCGAGGCGCTCGCCGCCGAGGTCGGCGTGGCCGAGATCGATCCGGAGCTGGCCGACACCGCGGCGTTCTGCGAGCGGTACCAGGTGGCGCTCGCGGAGTCGGCGAACTGCGTGGTGGTCGAGGGCCGGCGCGGCAGCGAGTCGAGTTACGCCGCGTGCGTGGTGCTGGCCACCACCCGGGCGGACGTGAACGGGCTGGTCCGCCGGCATCTCGGGGCTCGCAAGGCGTCGTTCGCGGCGATGGATTTCGCGGTCGCGGAGACCGGCATGGAGTACGGCGGGATCACGCCGGTCGGGCTGCCCGCTGGCTGGCCGATCCTCGTGGACGCGGCCGTGGTGGCGGCCGGACCGGTGATCGTTGGCAGCGGCGTGCGCTCGGTCGAAGCTGATCATCACGGGCGCAGTGCTGGCGGGCCTGCCCGGGGCCGTCGTACTGGCCGAACTCGGTCGCTGAATTGTCGGTGGCCGGTACTAACGTCGGGCCATGCGCAGTGACGCGACGGACGTGGACGAGTATCTGGCCCAAGTGGCCGAGGAACGGCAGGACTGCCTGCGCGGGCTGCGGGCCGACTGCGTCGAGCTGTTGACCGGCTTCGACGAGGCGATCGCGTACGGGATGCCGACCTACGCGCGGAACGGCGAGCCCGCGGTGTCGTTCGCGAGCCAGAAGCAGTACATCTCGGTCTACCTGCCGACGGACGTGGTGGAGGCCCATCGCGACCAGTTCGCCGGCCTGAACGTCGGCAAGAGCTGCATCCGGTATCGGCGGCCGGACCAGCTCGATCGCGAGGTCGTCCGGTCGATGCTACGAGCGGCCGCAGCGACCGCCGGGCTAGCTCTCGCGGTTGGCGGCGGCGATGACGGCGAGGCTGTGGGCGATCGAGGTGAGTGCGAGCGCCTGGACTGCGTCGTAGGTGCCGGGCTTGAGCTTCGCGGCGACCGCGGCGGCCTGCTCGGCGTAGGCGCGGGCGGCGGCCAGGGCGGTGGCGTCGTTCGGGTTCGTCATCGCGGTTCCTCGGGGTCGGGAGGTGGCGGGGTCATCAACGTACTGGTCAGGCGGCGCGCCGCATGTCGACTTGCGGCGTGTCGCTAGGCTCCCGCTGCCGAACGCGGAAAGGAAATCTTGTGCGGATACGGATCAGCAGGGTGCTCGCCAGCGTCGTCTCCGGCGTCGTTCTGACGGCGGGCGCGCTGATCATCGGCGGCGTGGGTCAGGCGGAGGCGCAGCAGGTCCCGGTGCCGAGCGCGTGGTTCGCCAGCCAAGTAGGGGCGGCGACGCAGGTCATCTCGGTCGTCGGTACCGGCGGGTCGGACGCCTGGTTGCTCGCGGTGGGAGAAGCGCAACGGCGTCTGGGTCGCGCTCGGCCGTGGCGTCGGCGCCAAGGTCGGCCCGCAGGGCATCTCGACCGCCTACCGCGAAGGCTCGGCGTACACACCGGCCGGCGTCTTCACGCTGCCCCACACGTTCGGCAACAAGGCGAATCCGGGCTCGGGCATCAACTACCGCAAGATCGACACGAGCGACTGGTGGGTCAGCGACACCACGAGCCGGTACTACAACACCTACCAGCGGTGCGTCCCCGGGAAGTGCCCGTTCCGCGAGGCGGCCGGTGAGAACCTGGGCCGGGTCGGCGTGGCGTACGACTACGCGGCCGTCATGGGCGTGAACCTCGCGCGGGTCCCGGGGGCGGGCAGTGCGTTCTTCCTGCACGTCTCGACGGGCCGCGCGACGGCGGGCTGTGTGGCGATTCCCTCGGTCAACGTGGTCGGCATCCTGCGCTGGCTCAAGCCCGGCGCGATGATCGCGATCAAGGCCCGCTAGCCGTATGAGCTCGTGACGTTGGTGACGTGGTGGTGGAGGCGTGTGGCTGGGGGCTTGTTCCCGGTGGTGGTGTGGGGTCGATGGTAGTTGTAGTGCAGGTTCCAGATTTTGAGGGCTGTGGCGCGCTGGGTTTCTGAGGTCCAGGTTCGGGCGTAGAGGAGTTCTTCGGCGAGGATCCGTTGGTAGCGCTCGACTTTGCCGTTGTGGCGTGGGGTGTAGGGGCGGATCTGCTGGTGGTGGGCGACGGCGGCCAGGGTGCGGCTGAAGGCGGTGGCGCGGTAGCAGGCGCCGTTGTCGGTGACGAGGCGGGTGATTTGGGTGATGCCGTGGGTGGCGAGGAACGCGCGGGCTCGGGCGAGGAACCCGATCGCGGTGGTGGCTTTCTCATCCGGTAGCGCTTCGGTGTAGGCGAGGCGGGAGTATCGACGACGCGGAGTGCAGGTAGATGTAGCCGCGTGGGGCGCCGGTGGTCTTGGCGCGGTTGGTGGCGCGGTGCTGGTCTGATCCGCGGCCGTGGGCGCGCCAGCCTCCACCGTCGGGGATCCGCCTAACCTTCTTCACGTCCAGGTGGACCATGTGGCCGGGGTAGCGGGCGGTGATCCGGGCGGCGGCCGGTTGGACTCACCGCAGGGATCGAGGTGCTGTCGGCGGTTGAGGCCCAGGCGCACCAGCCACCGCCCGACGGTGGCGGGGCTGACGGTGATCCCGTCGGCGGCCAGTTGATGGTGATCCGCCGCGCGGACAGTTTCCGGTCCCGGCGTAGTACCTCGATCCGGGCCACGATCTGTTCATCGAGTCTGGTCGGGCTGGTGTGCGGGGCCGAGGACCGGTCGATCAGGCCGGCTTCACCGAGGCGGTCGTAGCGGTTCTTCCACTTCGATAAGCACGCTCGTGACACCCCGGCCTCGGCGGCGACGTGCGCGATCGGGTGGTGCTGGTAGCGTTCGATCAGACGTAGCCTGCCGGCCGGAGTCAGTGGCGCGTTAGCGTGAGACATGACGGGTCTTCCTCGCTCAGGACGTGTTGGTCGCACTTCACATCCTGCCGACGGGAGATCGGTCCCCGTCTCAACGCCATACTGACCTCGCGTCAACAACCTCATGAACCGCAAGCAGCTAGCCGCCGCGCCCACGGACCGCTGCGGTGCCGGCCTGAACGGCGAGCCGGAAACGTCGCGCGGCCAGAACCGCCAGGCAACGTCCGGGCCGGCCGACGAGCGGCCGACCCGGACATCGGAATCAGGCGATGTCGTACCGGTCGAGGTTCATGACCTTGTCCCACGCGGCGACGAAGTCGCGCACGAACTTCTCCTTCGCGTCGTCGCTCGCGTAGACCTCCGCGACGGCACGCAGCTCGGAGTTCGAGCCGAACACCAGGTCGGCGCGGCTGCCGGTCCACTTGACCTCGCCGGTGGCGCGGTCGCGGCCCTCGAAGGTCTCCGCGTCCTCGGACGTCGCCGTCCACTCCGTGCCCATGTCGAGCAGGTTCACGAAGAAGTCGTTGGTCAGCGACCCCGGCGTCGAGGTGAGGACGCCCAGCGCGGACTGCTGGTAGTTCGCGCCGAGCACCCGCAGACCGCCGACCAGGACGGTCATCTCCGGCGCGCTCAGGTTCAGCAGGTTCGCGCGGTCGACCAGCAGGTACTCCGACGGCAGCCGGTTGCCCTTGCCGCGGTAGTTGCGGAACCCGTCCGCGGTCGGCTCGAGCGGCGCGAAGGACTCGACGTCGGTCTGCTCCTGCGACGCGTCCGTGCGGCCCGGGGTGAACGGGACCTGGACGTCGTGGCCGGCGTTCTTCGCGGCCTGCTCGACCGCGGCGGCACCGCCGAGCACGATGAGGTCGGCCAGCGAGACCTTCTTGCCCCCGGTCTGGGCGCTGTTGAAGGACTCCTGGATGCCCTCCAGGGTGCGCAGCACCTGCGCCAGCGTCGTCGGGCTCGTTGACCTCCCAGCCGCGCTGCGGCTCGAGGCGGATCCGCGCGCCGTTCGCGCCGCCGCGCTTGTCGCTGCCGCGGAACGTCGAGGCCGACGCCCACGCGGTGGCGACGAGCTGGGAGACCGACAGCCCCGAGTCGAGGATCTGGCTCTTGAGCGCGGCGACGTCCGCAGTCGTCGACCAGCTCGTGGTCCACGGCCGGGACCGGGTCCTGCCAGATCAGCGTCTCCTGCGGGACCAGCGGGCCGAGGTAGCGCTGGATCGGGCCCATGTCGCGGTGGGTCAGCTTGAACCAGGCGCGGGCGAACGCGTCCGCGAACTGGTCCGGGTTCTCCAGGAAGCGCCGCGAGATCGGCTCGTAGATCGGGTCGACCCGCAGCGCGAGGTCCGTGGTCAGCATCGTCGGCGGGCGCGTCAGCGAGCCGTCCTCCGGGTCCGGCACGGTGTTGGCGCCGGCGCCGTCCTTCGCCTGCCACTGGTTGGCGCCGGCGGGGCTCTTGGTCAGCTCCCACTCGTAGCCGAACAGGTTCTCGAAGAAGTTGTTGCTCCACGTCGTCGGCGTGGGCGTCCAGGTGACCTCGAGGCCGCTGGTGATCGCGTCCCGGCCCTTGCCGGTGCCGAAGCTGTTCTTCCAGCCGAGGCCCTGCTCCTCGATCGGGGCGCCCTCGGGCTCGGCGCCGACGTACTGGTCCGGGTCGGCCGCGCCGTGGGTCTTGCCGAACGTGTGCCCGCCCGCGATCAGCGCGACGGTCTCCTCGTCGTTCATCGCCATCCGGCCGAACGTCTCGCGGATGTCGCGGGCCGAGGCGAGCGGGTCCGGGTTGCCGTTCGGGCCCTCCGGGTTGACGTAGATGAGGCCCATCTGGACGGCGGCGAGGGGGTTCTCGAGCTCGCGGTCACCGGTGTAGCGCTCGTCGCCGAGCCAGGTGCGCTCCGGGCCCCAGTACACGTCCTCGTCCGGCTCCCAGACGTCCGGCGCGGCCGCCGGCGAAGCCGAAGGTCTTGAAGCCCATGGTCTCCAGGGCGCGGTTGCCGGTGAAGATCATCAGGTCGGCCCACGAGATCTTGCGGCCGTACTTCTTCTTGACCGGCCACAGCAGCCGGCGCGCCTTGTCCAGGTTGCCGTTGTCCGGCCAGCTGTTCAGCGGCGCGAAGCGCTGCATGCCGGCGCCGGCGCCGCCACGGCCGTCCTCGATGCGGTACGTGCCGGCGCTGTGCCACGCCATCCGGATCATGAACGGCCCGTAGTGGCCGAAGTCGGCCGGCCACCAGTCCTGCGAGCGTCGTCAGCACCTCGTCGACGTCCCGCGCCAGGGCGTCGAGGTCGAGGCTGTTGAACTCCGCGGCGTAGTCGAAGTCCTCGCCCATGGGGTTGGCCACGGCGGGGTGCTTGCGGAGGATCGTCAGGTTGAGCTGGTTCGGCCACCAGTCGCGGTTGCTCCCGCCCTCGGTGGGGTGGTTGAAGCGCCCGGTCGCGACCGGGCACCCGCCTGCGCTCTCCTCGTTCATCTCTCCGACGACGGCGTCAGGACTGTCAGACACGAGGAATCCTTCCGGAATCAGGCGTGTGCTCAGGAACTGTGTGCGGTGGAGCAGTCGGGGCACAGGCCCCAGTAGACGACCTCGGCCTCGTCGATCGACGAAGCCGTGGTCGTCGGACGCGGTCAGGCAGGGCGTGGTGCCGACGGCGCAGTCGACATCGGCGATGGCACCGCAGGACCGGCACACGACGTGGTGGTGGTTGTCCCCGACCCGGGCCTCGTAGCGCGCCACGGAGCCCGGCGGCTGGATGCGCCGCAGCAGCCCCGCGGCGGTCAGCGCGCGCAGCACGTCGTAGACGGCCTGGTGGGACACCTCGCCGAGATCCTCACGGACGACGCCGATGATCGAGTCCGTGTCGGCGTGCGGATGGTCGTGCACCGCGGACAGCACCGCCACCCGAGGGCGCGTCACCCGCAGAGCAGCCTCGCGCAACATGCGCTCGAAGTCCGAAGTCGTGGGCACGCTGCGAGTCTGGCCCATTTTCTGGAATGAATCAAGAATTGAGCGGAACATCGTGGACCAGGATTCGTGGCGGACGCGTGCGACCGTCGCACCCCTGTGTCAGGCTGCTGTCACACGACGGCGGGCGGGGCCAAAGGAAGGGTGCACGGGGGTAATGAGGTATAAGCCACGATTTTGGGCGCTGTGCGCCGCGATCACCTGTTTCCCGGCGCTTGTCCTCGGCGGCGGGATCGCGATGGCCGGCTCGAAGCCGAGCTCGCCGTCGCCGCGGTTGACCATCGACCCGTCGAGCGTCCAGAACTCGGTCGCGTACCTCGTCCAGGCGCACGGCATCTCCACAGCGGAGGCGCTACGCCGGCTGGAGGTCCAGCAGCAGGCGGTGTCGGTGGAGAGCGCGCTCGTCAAGGCGTGGCCGACCAGGTACGCGGGGTACTGGATCGACCAGCAGCGGGGCGGCCAGTTGGTGATCGCCATGACCGGGCCGCCGGCCAGCCCGACGTCCGGCGCTACGTCAAGAGCGCCGCCGTGCGGTTCCGCGTCGAGCCAGCGAAGTACTCCCTGACGGAGCTGGCGACGGCCGGCGCGGCCGTCGAACGTGCCCGGCCGGCGACGTCGCCCATCACCACCCGCATCGATCACCAGCGGAACAAGGTCGTCGTCTACGACGCGAGCAGCCCGAAGGCGCTGGCCGTACCGGCCGACGTCCGGCTGCGGTCCGCGCTCTCCGCCGCCGCGGACAAGGTGGTGCTCGACGTCCCGGACGCGCAGCGGCTCAGGCAGCTGTCGGACTGGCTCACGGCCGAGAAGGAGCTGCGGGTCCCGGCGCCGAAGACCAGGCTGGCCGCGGCCGCCGCCGTCCCCTCCTGTCGAGCCTTTCTCTGCACGGCCGGCGCACCGATGCGCGGCGGCTATCGGCTGGACGTGACGCGGGACGCGGGCGGCCGCGGACCTTGCACCAACGGGTTCAACCTGCGGAATCAGGCCAACGGAGTGCTGTACACGCTGACCGCGGGTCACTGCGTTCGCGGCACCAGGCACGCCAAGGTCGACTACACCTTCCACAACAACGTGAGCGTCGGCTACGAACAGTCCGCGGCCGGGCTGGTCAATCTGGCCTTCCCGACCGACTACGCCGCATTGCCGTACACGAGCAGCCCGGGGGCGGCGCGCTGGCTGCCGCGCAACCGCAACGAGGTCAGCTCGATCTGCGTCGCGGGTGAATCGACCGCCGCCTGCCGCAACGGCTCGATCGCGCTCACCGGCGTGATGAAGTACGAGGACATGAGGTCCGGCCAGGTCGTGTGCCACACCGGATCGGCCGAGGCCGACTACGGCGGCGCCGGCTGGTCGCCCGGCACGCGTTGCGGCGTCATCAACGGCTGGGACTCGGCCGGGATCCGGACCAACACCTGCGGTCGCCCCGGCGACAGCGGTAGCCCGTTGTTCAGCGAGGTCAACCGCAAGGCGTACGGCATCCTCCACGGCGGGACCGTGACCCAGGGCAAGTGCCGCACCGGCCGCGAGTTCAGCACCTTCAGCCCGCTCTCGAAGATCTACGCCCGGCTGCCCAGCACCGTCCGGCTCGTGGTCGCCCCGTAGGCAGCCCAGCCGACAACTTCGAAGGATGGATACCCTGGAACCCCTCAACCGCCTTCCCCCTTCCGTCGGTTCCGGTCGACATTTCCTCGGCTACAACCGTGAAGATGTCGCCCACAGCAACGTCAGCGGTTGCGCGGGGTCACCAGGCCGGACTCGTAGGCGAGGACCACGAGCTGGGCGCGGTCGCGGGCATGGAGCTTGGTCATGGCCCGGTTGACGTGGGTCTTGGCGGTCAGCGGGCTGATCACCATGCGGTCGGCGATCTCGTCGTTGGACAGGCCGTGAGCGACCAGCGTGACGGCCTCGCGTTCGCGGTTGGTCAGCTCGTTCAGGCTCGTGCCGGCGCCGAGCGTGGGGCGGCTGGGCGACGTACCGGTCGATCAGCTTGCGGGTGATCGACGGGGCGAGCAGGGCGTCGCCGCGGGCGGCGACCCGTACGCGCGTGCAGGAAGTCTTCCGGCTCGATGTCCTTGACGAGGAACCCGGCGGCGCCGGCCCGCAGCGCGTTGAAGACGTACTCGTCCAGGCCGTAGTTGGTCAGGATGACGACGTGGACCTCGGCCAGCGGCCGGGTCGGCGGCGATGCGCCGGGTCGCCTCGATGCCGTCCATGACCGGCATCTGGATGTCGATGAGCGCGACGTCGGGCAGGTGTTCCCTGGCCAGCGCGAGGCCTTCCTTCCCGTCGGCGGCCTCGGCCACCACCTCGATGTCGTCTTCGGCGTCCAGCAGCGCGCGGAACCCGCTGCGGATGAGTGGCTGGTCGTCGACCAGCAGGACGCGGATCATGACGTCCGGTCCACGGGGAGTTCGGCGTGGACGGTGAAGCCGCCCTCGCTGCGTGGTTCCGCGCGCAGCCGACCGCCGAGGGCGGTGACCCGCTCCCGCATCCCGAGCAGCCCGACGCCGGGCACCCGGCGGTGTCCGGCGTGGCTCTGCCGTCGTCATCGACGTCGGATCGCGAGGGCGTCCGGCCGGTAGTCGATCCGGACCGACGCGGTGGCGGCGGCGGCGTGCCGGGCGATGTTGGTGAGCGACTCCTGGACGATCCGGTAGGCGGTCCGGTCCACCGCGGCCGGCACGTCGTGCCGTTGCCCTCGATCGTCAGCGTCGCGTCCAGGCCGCGTCGTCCGAGCCCGCTCGACCAGCTCCGGGACCTGGTCGAGCCCGTGCGGCGGGGACTGGTCGTCGTCGCGCAGCGCCTCCAGGGTCGCGCGCAGTTCCCGGGTCGCCTCCCGACCGGCCTCCTCGGATCGCCAGCAGGGCCTCCGGCACCTGTTCACCCCGCTTGCGGGCCAGGTGGACGGCGACTTCGGCCTGCACCTTGATGATCGAGATCTGGTGGGTGAGGGAATCGTGCAGCTCCCGCGCGATGTGCAGGCGCTCCTCGTCGGCACGGCGCCGCGCGGTCTCCTCGCGGGTGCGTTCGGCTTCGTCCGCCCGCCGTTCGGCCTGCCGCAGCGCTTCACCGGCGGCGCCGGCGGCGATCGAGCCAGGCCAGCTCGAGGGCGCCTCGGGCCTGGGCGAGCGCCTCGCCCATCGGGCAGGTCCTGTGGCAGGGCGAGCGCCGCGAGCGGGAGAGCCGCCAGCATCAGCACCGCTGCGACGACCGTGATCGATGCGGTGGCCGGCCCGCACGGCGGCGTACACGGCGAACAGGAACGCGACGGCGGGCACGTCGAAACCGACCGCCTGGTAGCCCACCGCGCACAGCCCGGTGACGGCCAGGACGGGCACCGGAGCCCAGCGGCGCGCGGCCAGCGCCAGACCACCGGCCACCAGCAGCGCGTAGCCGAGCAGGTCGGCGTCGGCGGCGGAGCGGTTCTCGGACAACCCGGCGACCAGCAGCGTCGCCGCCACGCAGACGGCGATCGCCCAATCGCTGACACCGGCCGGAATGCCGGACCGTCCTGGGCTCATGCGCGCACGTTAGCCCGGATCTCGCCGCGGACGACTCCTCCTCGCGGACGAGCGGCCGGCCTACCGCAGCCGCGGTACCGCGCCGGCGCCTACGGCGTTCGCAGCAACCGGATGCGCCACCCGCGGCAGTGCGAAGTGCCTCCGTCCGCACGACGACCGGCGGTGCGCCCGGCGACAAGATCAGACACATCCCAACGTCGGAACGAGACGCGAAAAGGGGACGGACATGAGCTCGTCAGGAGCCTTGAGGTCGGTCCGACTGGTGCTCGCCGTGGCGGGAGCCGCGTGCTCGGAGGAGTCGGACTCGCCGCACCGGCGGCCGCGGACGTCGCTTCTGACCCGGCCGCGGAGATCGCGCCCGAGCCGGCGGTGCACTTCGCGGTCCCGGCCGCCGTCGACGCTTTCGCCATGAGCTCCGGGCGGATCGGGGCCTCGTCGGCTGCCGTGCTGGGGCTGATCGGCATGGTCATCGGCGGGCTGGCGCTGATCCGCCCCACCGGTCGTTTCGGCGCCGGCAACGGGCGGCTCGGCGCGATCGTGCCGCTGGCGGCGGGGCTGATCGCCATGGCCCTCGGCGGGCTGGTGGTGGCTACCGCCGACGGTGGTGTCGGCACCGGCAACGGGCTCGGCGGTGGCGTCGTGGCCCTGGTCGTGGGGCTGATCGCCGTGGTCCTCGGTGGGCTGGCGCTGGCCCGCTCCCGCCGCACCGGTTGACCGGCCGTGGTGACCGGTCAGCCGATGCGGCGCGGACAGAGCACTAGCAGGTGCGCTTGGCCAGCCAGCCCGCCATCGCGCGGACGCCGTGGCCGATGGCTCGTTCGTCCGGGGTGAAGGTGCCGAAGTGCGGGTAGCTGGCCTCGATGGCGGCGCCGGGTGCGCGGACGCCGAGGAAGGTGAACGTGCCGGGAACGCGATCGAGGAACAGTGCGAAATCCTCACCGTTGAACGGGATCGCGGCGTGCAGCTGGCTCACCCGGTCCTGGCCGACCGTCTGGTGCAGGTACCGCTGGAGTGCCTTGCCTTCCCGCTCCGGGCAGACCATCGCCGGGAACGGGTCGTTCGGGAAGGCCACCGAGGCCCCGCCGGCGGATCGGGCAAGGCGGTGGATGTTCTCGCGGAGCTCGACGTACCGGTCCTGCGGCCAGCAGCGGTAGGACACCCGGACCTCGGCTCGGCCTTCGACTTCGGAGGCTCGGGCCGACACGGCGACGAACGTGGCCAGCGGACTGTTCGGTGTCTGGATGTCGGCCACGAGCCGTTCGAGGTCGGCCGGGGTGGCGGGGGGCGACACGGTGCCGAGCGCACCGATCTCGGCGGCGAGCTGCTGCGCCCGGGCCAGCGCATCGGAACCAGTGACCGTGATGACGCCGCGGTCCTGCCCCGGAAGCCCGAACCCGGGCGTGACGATGAACTGGCCGACCGGGAAGGGCCCGCAGTGCAGGGCGTGAATCTCCGTTGGCCGGTAACGGGCGAACACGCCGGCGTCGAGAATCGCGGCGGCGCCGGTGAGCGTCTCCTCGGCGGGCTGGAAGATGAACACGACCCTGCCGGTGAGCCGGTGGCGCAGGCGCGCCAGCACCTCGGCTACGCCGACACCGATGGCGGTGTGCATGTCGTGTCCACACAGGTGGGCCGCTTGCGTTCCGCCGCCCACCTGCCCGCTCGGTGCCACCGCGTCCATGTCCGCGCGGTAGGCGACCGTGCGGCCGGGACGAGCGCCGGTGAGGACTCCGACGACGCCGTGCCCGCCGACGCCCGTGGTGACGTCGAGGCCCGCCGAACGGAGCCGCTGCGCCACGAGCTTGGCGGTCCGCACTTCCTGACCCGCGGTCTCGGGATGACGGTGGATGTCACGACGTAACTCGATCAGGTCGCGGTCCAGCCGAGACGCCGCGGCGTCCACCGAATCCCCGTCCACCGACCTGGCTGCCGAACCGCTGCCGGCGTGCGCCGCCCGGCCCGGCGCCAGTGCGGCTCCCACCATGGCGGCAGTGGCGCCACCAAGCAGTGCGCGTCGACTGACGACACGGTCTTCTGAGTTCGACATGGTGCCCTCCAACAAAAGCGCGACTTCCGCCCGGCCTCGCCGGTCCACCTGAGCCTGTCGCACCCCGCCGTGGGACGCACTGCAGCTAACTCCCCGTTCGGCCGTGGAGTTTGCCTCCCCACCGCCGGCGCCACACCGGCCGGTTCGCCGCCGAAGCCGAGCGGCTCCCAGGGCGTGTCCCGGACAGCGCTGCTGGGCTGTCCGGGACTGTCCCGGCTGGTCAGAGCCGTTGTGACGGGACGGTGGGTGGGGCTGGATGGGTGGCGTCAGCAAGACACGAATTCACGGGAGGCTCGACATGACCGCCACCATCCGCAGCACGCGCCGCACCGCTCCGCTGCTCGTCACCGCCGCACTCGCGGTGGGCCTGATCGGGTTAGGTCCGGCGAGCGCGGCTCAGGCCCGGCCGGCCCGACCGCGGCCTCAGCCCCTGCCAGCGCTGCGAAGGCCGATCCGACCTCGGTTCGGTTCCGGGCCGCGATCGCGAAGGCGGCGATCAGCCAGATCGGCAAGCGCGAGACCGGCAACAACAACTACCCGACCACGTACAAGCTGAACAAGGACATCCTGCGCCCGGCGGCCTGGTGCGGCGTCTTCGCGAACTGGGCTTGGTACAAGGGCAACGCCAGCAAGCGGCCCAACATGAAGGGCAGCGGCGTGGACCAGGGCCACTGGGCGACCTACTGGCAGAAGTGGGGCAAGAAGAACAACCGCTGGTCGCCGATCAGCAAGGGCTCGCCGGCTCAGGGCGACGCCATCGTCTACGGCACCTACCCGGCCAGCGTGCACGTCGGCATCGTCGTCGACGTCCGCCGCGACAAGAAGGGCAACGTGAGCCACGTCCGGACCGTGGAGGGCAACGTCGCTGACAAGGTGACCGACACCGGCTGGCGCAAGATCACCGCGCTGACCGGGAGCGGGAAGAAGGCCTCGGGATTCGTGTCGCCGTTCTGACCCGCCGAGTCCGCTAGTCCGCGCCCCGCCGTGCTGTCTGCGGCGGGGCGCGCTTCTGTCTGAGGCTGGGTGGCGTGGGCTAATCCGCGATCCCGGGCAACGGCTAGCTAGGACAGGTGCCGGCGAGCGGGCCGGCTGACCAGCCGGCTCAGCAGGCCGGGTCGGGTCGGCAGCAGCGCCGCCAGCCGGGCCCGGTCGGCCTCGTCGCGGTACCGGGCGAGCCGGTCGTCGCCGCTGGTCACGTAGGAGAATTCGGAGAAGTTCATCATCGTGCTCACCTCGTGCTGGAGTGGTGTCTCGCTGTCGAGATCAACACTCCAACTGAAGGCACCCCACTGACATGGGGCCGATGCCTCATCTTCCCGGCGGCTGGCTACCTTATGTTGCGCCGCGTGCCGCCTCAGCCGGCCTAAGGTACCTGCGAGCGGGCGTTATGGCGGAAGCTCAGTGAGCCTATTGCCCGTCGGCAGGGAGCTGATCGGAACGCACGAGCGCGTGCACTCGACCGATCTCTGCCCGCCGCTGATCGGTCAGGTCGTCGACAATCACGCTGCAGCCAACCAACGTCGCGCCGCATTCAGCGATCATCTCCCGGGCAGCCAGAACCTGACTGCCGGTCTCCACCCAGTCATCCACCAGCACGACCCGATCACCAGACCCCAGCGCGGCGCGCTGCAACCGCAGATCACTCACCACACCTCGGTAATCAGGCGCGGTCGTCCGGGTGACCTTCACCCCGGGAAACAAACCGCTCCCCTTGCGCACCGGCACGAACCCCACCCCGAGCTGGACCGCCGCCGCCCCGCCCAGAAGAAACCCGCGCGACTCGATCCCGCACACCGCAGTGACCCCGTCGTCGAGGAACGGCTCGACCAACGCCGTCACCACGACCCGAAGCGCCTCCGCGTCACGGAACACCGCCCACACATCCGCATGACCATCGACCCACGCGAACCGGTCCAGCACAACATCACGGACGTTCACCCTCGACCCACTCCTCACCTCACAACGACGCCGACGCTACCGCCGAGGGCGCACAAGTCTCGACCAGATTTCACCGCACCCACGCGTTGTCGGGGTGGATGGAGAGGCAGGCTGTCACAGTTGTGTGCCGTGACGAACACCGAGAGAATTGGTGCGCCGCCGTCTCCGGCCCGGCGGACGCTCGCCCTCACGATCGGCGCCGCAGTCGCACTGGCCGTCGCGTACCGCAGGCAGAAGGTCCGCGAGCAGGAGAACGACCGCGCGAAACGGGCCGAGCAGCGGGAGAACACCAAGCTGCAGGCCGCCGCAATTCGACGCGTGGGAGCGGTTGCCGTCGGGCCTGCGTCTACCGGCATCGCGGAGGAACACCTGACCGCCTTATGGCTGGCCAGGGCCCTCGGCAGGCGTTAGCGGCCGGCAACCGCGCGGTGTTCGATGATCCCGTCGAGGCGCTGCACCGCGTTCGCGACGTCCAACCCGTCACGGCGGTGCCGCGGTCGTTGACGCGCCCGCTGGTCGCGGGGCAGGGTGAGGCGCATGGCTCTGGACCTGGGCAGGCAGTTCTTCGCGGAGTTGGGTGAGCTGCGCTGGTACCCAACGGCCAAGCGGATCCGGGCGCTGGTCGGCGAGGACACGGTGGTCGACTCGACCGACGCGCGGCTGGTGTGGGAACCGCGACGGATCGTCCCGTCGTACGCGGTGCCGGTCGGCGACATCCGGGCGGCGCTGGCCCCTTACGACACGGCCCCGCCGGAGGAGCGTCCGTCGCGGCTCGGGGACGGCCCGCCGGTGCTGGATCCGAGCCACCCCTTCGCGATCCACAGCTGCGACGGCCAGGCGTACTCGATCGCCGCCGGCCGGGAGCTGACGGGCGCGGCGTTCCGCCCCACCGACGGCGAGCTCGACGGGTACGCCGTCCTCGATTTTCGCGCGTTCGACGGGTGGCTGGAGGAGGACGAGCCGATCGTCGCCCACCCGCGGGACCCGTTCAAGCGGATCGACACCCGGCGCAGTTCGCGCCACGTGGTCCTGGAGATCGCCGGCGTGCCGATCGCCGACTCCACCCGGCCGACGCTGCTGTTCGAGACGCACCTGCCGACCCGGTTCTACCTGCCGCTCGAGGACGTCCGGACCGACCTGCTGATGCCCAGCGCGACCACGTCGGCCTGTGCGTACAAGGGGTACGCGGAGTACTGGTCGGCGACCGTCGACGGCACCGAGACCCCCGACGTGGCCTGGATGTACCGGGATCCGCAGAACGACGCGGTGCTGGTGAAAGGCCTGATCGGCTTCTTCGACGAGCGGCTGGACGTGATCCTCGACGGGCAGCGGCGGGAACGCCCGGTGACGCCCTGGTCCTGACGCACGCGCGTTCAGTCGTGCTGTAGCCAGGCCACGACGGCGAGGACCGGCGTTGGTCGTCCGGCCCGCGAGATGGCCGTCTTACGCCGGATGCCGTCGGCCACCGCCGGACAAGCGCCGGGCGCATGAAAAAAGCCACTGACCATCATTGTTGCTGGTCAGGGGCCTTGTTGTGCGGGTGATGAGATGTACCCTCGGCAGGATTCGAACCTGCGGCACCTGCCTTAGGAGTCGGTAGTCCTTTCCGCCGTACTTGGCCGATCTAGCTCAAGAACGTCATGCGTGTTCTAACCGGAACCCCCACTTGGGCACACATTGGGCGCAGCACCCCGACGCGTGCCGGTGGCACGTCGCCTGACTTGGCCCGCCGGCATGGCGGGACTGCGCTCCGCCCGCCCCGCCATCAGGGTGTGAGGTGACGCGCGGGGTCGCGCCCACCCAGCCGATTCCGACGGGTCAGCCTCTACGGCGCAGCGCGCGGCGTCGCCAAGATGATCCGCGCCGGCGCCGGCGCCATCGCCCGTGAGCACGGCATCGCGAAGCTCACCGACACCGGCCGCAAAGCCGAACAGTCCGAGCGAGGCACCCGTCGCGCGATCGAGGACGGGTTCCGCGCCGAAGGACTCGGCGGGGCCGCGTGACCGGCGCGTTCCTGCTCGGCTCACACCAACCCGGCTGGCTCACCAAAGCCGCGGTGCCCCTGTTCGTCTCCGACCGGCGGCTACGCGTCTACAAGACGTGCCCCGCGCCGCGGCGTCGTGGGCGCTGGACTCCGGCGGGTTCACCGAACTTCAGTACTTCGGCGCCTGGACCGTCGCCCCTGCCGAGTACGTGGCGCGGGTCCGCCGCTACCGCGACCAGGTCGGGCACCTGGCATGGGCAGCACCGCAGGACTGGTGTGCGAGCTAGTGCCCCCTCTCAGAACGTTGATGGGGTAATCCGCCGGTTCGGGGTGTGACTCGGGCAGGCTGTCTCCTGGGACATGGGAGGTGGTCTGTGGGGCGTCGTCCTGAGGTGTTCGTCCGGCCGGTGTCGATGACCGAAGGGCAGCGATTGCAGCGGATCAGTCGGACGGCGAAGGACCCGGTGAGGCGGTGCGCCGGGCGGTGGTGGTGCTGATGTCCGCGCAGGGCCAGCCCGCTCCCGATATCGCGCATCTGATGCGCGTCGGCGAGGACTACGTGCGTGATGTGATCCACGCGTTCAACGAGCGGGGGTTCGATGCTCTGGACCCGACAATGGGAGCGGGGGTCGGCCGAGGCTCGATCTGATGCGCAGACCGCTGGGCGGATCTGCGCGATCGCCAAAGCTGACCCCCGGATCTTCGGTTTGCCGTTCTCGACCTGGTCGCTATCGAAGTTGCGTGACCATCTCCTGGAGATGAAGGAAGTGGCCACGGTCAGCGTCGAGACGCTGCGGCGTCTCCTGCGCGCGGGCGGGGTGTCCTGGCAGGCCACCAAGACGTGGAAGGCGTACCAACGACCCAGAGTTCGTGCCGAAGAGTGCGCTGTGTCCTGGACCTTTACGATCGCCCGCCAGCCGACGGACGCGTCATCTGCGTGGATGAGTTCGGGCCGCTGAACTTGCAACCGCGGCCCGGGCGGGCATGGCGACCCGCGGGGCGGCCGCGTCGGTTACGGGCGACGTTCAACCGCACGCAGGGCGTCCGGCACATGATCGCCGGCCTGGACCTGGCGACCGGGAAGCTGTTCTACCGGATCCGGGACCGGAAACGGTGGCGCGAGTTCCTGTCATTCCTCAAATCCCTGCGGCACCGATGGCCTGGTCAGAAGCTGTATCTGATCGTCGACAACTTCTCCCCGCATAAACACCCCGAGGTCACCGCGTGGGCCGACGTGAACGCCGTCGAGTTGGTGTTCCTGCCGACCTACGCCTCGTGGCTGAACTGGATCGAGGCTCATTTCGCGGCACTGCGCTACTTCGCTCTCAACGGCACCGACCACCGCACTCACGACGAGCAGGACACCGCGATCGGCGACTACGTCCGCTGGCACAACCGCCATGCCAGACCCAAGACCGGCTTCGCGATCAACTCCAAGATCCGCGAACCTGATTACCTGGTCAACGTTGCGTGGACGAGGCACTAGTCGTCATCGCCGGGGGCCGCGTCGGGCCGCTGCGTTTCGTCGGCACTGGCCTGTCCGTCGCCGGCACCAGGCCCGAACCGTCGCCAACCTCGCGCAGCTGCGCGAACTCGCCACCCCCCGCCCGTCGAGTGTTAAGCGTCGGAAATGGGCGACCGTGGTGGCGGCCGTGTGTTACTCCGATAGGCCGCCTGGTGAATTACTTGCCGACAATGTCTACGACGGCCAGAGTGTTCGCACCCATTGGAGCACCGGATCGGACAGCCAATTAACGACAAAACCGAGTGCAAATGCCAGCACGAGAAAGAGGATTTGGTTTCGGAGTCCCGACCGACGTTCACCCATGAACTGTTTCCGCAATGCTCGCTCCAACGCCTGGACCTGTTCGGGTGTCAGTGCGGCAAGTTGTTCCTTGTCGTCGACTTGCGCGTTAAGCGTGCTCAGTGCCGCAAGCCGTTCCTCCAAGTACCGTTCAAGCTCTCGCGATACCTCCTGCGCCTCACGAACCATGACCTGCAACGCCTTGGCTCGATTGGTCAGAATCGTCTCGCGGAGTTCCTTTTGCTCCCGACGGCGATCCCAGGCCCACTGTACTGCCCATGCGATCGCGCCCAGTAGCGCAAGGAGCGCCGGCACGCCAAACAAAACCCACACGAAGTATCGCTCATAGAACTTGTCGGCCTCTGGACCCTTAGAGGGAGTACCCGTGGCCCAGGCACCAATTCCCGTAAGAATTGAGGCCACGGCGAACCAGCCAACAAGCCACCAGAGGATCGCCCAACCACTGATCTTTCGTCGGCGCGCGTATTCGGGGCAGGATCATCGGAAGGTGGCGTCATCAGTACAGATTGCAGTGGCCAGAGTGGTGGAGCAAGGCCCTAGCCATCGGCCGTACGGCCTACGTTCGAGGCGTGGCTGATCTCCCGGCGAGCGATGACTGAACAGGTACCGTCGAGGTGCAAAACTCCCAGACCCGTACACGGCGCGACCTGCTATGACGTGCCGGTGTTTCCTTCGCCGGGCAGGGGATCACCTCCCACCCCAGACGCGGGCGCGGGCGACAGGGTGGCCTTGGTCGGCTAAGCGCGCCGCCTGCGCGGCGCGGGTGCATTCTCTTCGCCGTCGCCCTGGTCGTCGTCGGCGTCGCGGGCGATCAGCCACGCGCCGCTACCGGTGTCGATCTCTACCCGCTCGCCAGGTGTTGACCACGCATTGGATATGTCGCACCTCCTTCCACCTGGCCGCGTGGACGCCCTGGCGGCGCAATTTGGTTGACCGTCTGGCCAAATTTGCGATTATCGGCAATTTCGATCTATTTCTCTATCGGAGCGAGCGGCGCCGGTACCGTTTGGTCGTCGGCGGAAGGTGGTGGACTCGATTGGGTTCGCCCCACGTTCGCTGCGTCCCCGCAGTCGTCAACTCTTGCCTGTTTGGCAATAAGGAGGTGGCAAGGCGGTCTAACTAAAGCACCACTCGGCCAATTAGAATTAAACTAGTTGGTCAATCTACTTCGGTAGATCAAATGTTCGTGAATTTCCGTTACTAGATTCGAGGAATTCGGTTCATGAAGCGATTCTTGGCAATGGTTGCAATCCCGGTCGCCGCCATGGGGGCGGGAGTGTTCGCAACTGCGACACCCGCTCAGGCGGCTGCTCCTCCTTCGTGCGTTTCGGTCTGGGTTCAGAATCCTAGGCTCGTTTACATCACCAACAACTGCGGCCCGGAGGGCAGCAGCCAGCGGGTCGAGGTTGACTGGGGCTGGGCTTCACCGACCAGCCCCTGCGTGACCATAGCGGCCTTCAGCGGCAGGTACGTGTCAAGCATTTCGCCGGTGGCCAGCTACACAGAGCTGAGGTCTTGTTAAGTATTCCTGATGCGCTAGCGCATCGGCTGTAAGCACTCTCGGTCACCCTGGTGACTAAATCAGCTAGGCCAAGTGTCGTGGGAAAGTCAAGGTACCGAGGGTAACGCGCCACTCTTGCGCTGCTATCCGCGGGATCGGGCCGCCGTCGGTGATTGCCGATGGCGGTCCGATTCGTAGAGATGCTGTCACCCAATGAGCCTCGATCCACGGATCTGATTCTGTGGTGATTGTTTGGCGGCTGTTCGGGGGCGGTCAGCCGGCGCCTAGGGCGCGGGCTGGTCGGCGTCGGTGATCGCTCGGGTGGCTCGCTTGGGGTCGCCCTTGACGAACGTGAGCACGTACTGGTGGATGCGGGCGACCTTGCGGGTAGTGGCCCACGGTTTGCCCATGCGGGCGGCGGGGGACCCGATCGGGGTGAGGAGTACGCCGTCGTTGTAGAGCCGGGCTCCGGCTGCCTCGTGCGCGGCGATGGTGAGGGGCACGAGGCCGCGCAAAGTGCCTGCGCTGTTAGGGACCTCGCCAACGACCAGGTGGAGAACCGGTCTTCGGCGAGCCGGTCGAGCGAGGCGGCGATGATCGCCCGGTAAGCGCGGCTGAACTTGGGCCATCGCATCGCGGACAGGTCCGCCGGTCATCGGAGTACCGCTCCATGGAGTGGTACGGCGGACAGGTGAACACGTAGTGGTACCCGCCGGTCTCCATGGCGGGCAGCACTTCGGCGGCGTCGCCGTGCAGCCACCTTGTGGTGCCGGCGAGTCGCGTTCGTCATCGACGCGTTCTCCCGCCGGATCCTCGGCTGGCGCGCCGCGACCAGCATGAGAACCGCCCTGGTTCTCGATGCGTTGGAGATGGCGATCTGGGCACGCGGCCGCCAAGGCGTCACCGATCTGGCCGGCCTGGTCCACCACAACGACGCCGGCAGTCAGTACACCTCGATCGCGTTCACCGAACGCCTCGCCGCCTGCGGCGTCGACGCCTCGGTCGGGACGGTCGCCGACGCCTACGAAACGCCCTCGCCGAGTCCACGATCGGTCTGTTCAAGACCGAACTGATCAAACCCCGCGGGCCCTGGCGGACCTGCGACCAGGTCGAGATCGCCACCCTCGAATACGTCGACTGGTACAACCACCGCCGCCTCCACAGCGGCGCCGCGGACCTACCACCAGCCGACTTCGAAACCCTGCACCAGCACAGCAAATCCCGCTTCACCGAAGCAAGAACCCAACCCAACTAGCCGCTACCAAACCCGGGGGCGGTTCGCGGTGAGACCGCGCTGATCGCGGGCGTGGTGGTGCCGACCCTGTCGACGCTGTTGCTGGTGGGGTTCCTCTGCCGTGCCGGAGAGTTGGACCTGCGGGTGGCATTGGTCGCCGCGGTGTTGGCCGGGGTCGCCGGGGACCACGTGGGTTACTGGACCGGGCGACGGCAGGGCGCGCGGTTGCGTGGCAGCGTGCTGGGCCGCCGGATCGGTGAGGATCGTTGGAACAGGGCGGACGGGTTGATCCGCCGGCACGGCGGGCGGGCCGCGCTGGCCGGGCGGTTCGTGACCGTGGTCCGCACCCTGGTTCCCCCGCTGTGCGGATCCGCCGGCATGCGGTATCCGGCGTTCGCCCTGTGGAATCTGCCCGGGGTGGCCGCGTGGGCGAGTGTGGAGATCCTGGCCGGGTGCGCCGCGGGTAGCTCCTACGAGCGGTTGAGCGCCTCGTTCGGTCATGTGACGGCGGCGTTGGGGATCCTCGGTGTGGTGAGCGTGGCGCTCGTGGTCGGCGGACGCTGGCTGGGCCGCAACCCTGACCCGGTCCGGATGGGCTGGCAGTTGCTGGCGGGCTCGGAGCGGGCCCGGGCCATCTTCCGCCGCTACCGCCGGGCCTCGGAGGCGGTCGGGCGCCGGTTCGGGCCGCGCCGAGCCACCGCGGTCCGGCTCGTCGCCGGGCTGGCGGTGCTACTCGTCGCGGCCTGGGTGATGGCCCGTCTGACCACCGTCGCGGTCCACCTGAGCGGCCTACCCTCGGTGGACGCCACCGTGGTCAGCTGGTTCGCCGGGCACGGGGAGTACCACGCCACAGGCCGGGTGATCGCGATCGGTTCCATGACGGCCACCTGGCTCTTCGTGGTCGGCGCGTTCGTGGTGTCCGTCGTGGTCACCCTGCGTCGGCTAGGCCGGCAGCCGACGCTGCTCGACGCCCTGGCGGCGCTCGGCCCGGTGATCCCGGTCGTCGTCCTGGACCAGATCGTCTCCAGGACGGCCGATCCGGCGGGTCCGGGGATCTTCTTCAGCTTCGACGCCGTGGCCACGGCGGCCGGGATCCTGGCGGCATGGGCGTTGACGCGTGGCGGCGGACGGCTGCGGGTCATCACCGTCTGGGTCGTCACCGTTTCGGTGCTGCTGGTGGTCAGCGTGTCGCGGCTGGCCATCGAGTGGAGCTGGGTGAGCGACACCGTGACGTCGATCCTGCTCGGAGTTTTGTGGGCGGTGGCCACCATCGCGGTGATCCGGGTCCGGGAATCCAGCCGTGAACCCATGGTCGACGAACTCGCACCGAGTGAAGCACCTCAGGAGCTACCTGAATCCTCCGTCGTCTGAGGCGACCATCCGCACCGCCCGCTCTCGCAGCTCCAGCGGGTAACTCCCAGAACGACGTGCCATGACTTCATCCTCCTCAAGAGATGAAGTCCGCGGACATGCCGGGGCGGTTAACGCGGTCACTTCTCACGAATGTCAACGGCCAGTTAGTTCCGCTGGCCAGGTGAACCGTAGCTGTGGCTCCTGCGTACTGGGGAGACAAGCTATGGAAGGAGTGACGTATGCGTCCGTCGAGGGCACTGGTGCTGGTGGGAGCGTTGTTAACACTCGTGGCAGCAGGCACAGGAACAGGATTTGCCATGAGTAGTGGGTCCGCAGCTCAGTCCGCGTGTCAGGGCAACGTGACCTTCTTCAACCAGAACGCCGCACCGGCCGCCGCGAGCGACCAGATCCCCGCCGGCTCCACCATCAAAATCACCAATCTGGACAACAACAAGTCCGCCACCATCAAGGTCACCGAGCGATTCGGCGGCTGCCTCCTGCTGAACAACGCCGCCATGGACCTGGTGCGCGAACCCGGCAAGAACGTCATCCGCAACAACAGGGTCGAAATCGTCAGCAAACCCCAAGCCGTCGGAAACTCCGCCTGCCAGGGCAGCCTGACCTTCTTCAACCAGAACGCCGGGCCAGGCGCCGCCAGCGACCAGATCCCTGTCGGCTCCACCGTCCGGATCACCAACCTGGCCAACAACAAGTCCACCACCATCAAAATCACCGAACGATTCGGCGGCTGCCTCCTGCTCAACAACGCCGCCATGGACCTGGTACGCGAACCCGGTAAAAACCTCGTCCGCGACAACAGGGTCGAAGTCCTCAGTAACGGCAACGGTCAAGGCAACGCCAACAGCCAAGGCAACGCCAACAGCCAGGGCAACGGCAACAGCCAGGGCAACGGCAACAGCCAGGGCAACGGCAACAGCGCCCCCGCGGGCGGCGGAAAATCCGCCTGTCAGGGCAACGTGACCTTCTTCAACCAGAACGCCGCACCTGCCGCCGCGAGCGACCAGATCCCCGCCGGCTCCACCATCAAAATCACCAATCTGGACAACAACAAGTCCGCCACCATCAAGGTCACCGAGCGATTCGGCGGCTGCCTCCTGCTGAACAACGCCGCCATGGACCTGGTACGCGAACCCGGCAAGAACGTCATCCGCAACAACAGGGTCGAAATCGTCAGCAAACCCCAAGCCGTCGGAAACTCCGCCTGCCAGGGCAGCCTGACCTTCTTCAACCAGAACGCCGGGCCAGGCGCCGCCAGCGACCAGATCCCTGTCGGCTCCACCGTCCGGATCACCAACCTGGCCAACAACAAGGCCACCACCATCAAAATCACCGAACGATTCGGCGGCTGCCTCCTGCTCAACAACGCCGCCATGGACCAAGTACGCGAACCCGGTAAAAACCTCGTCCGCGACAACAGGGTCGAAGTCATCCGCTAAAGCTCCAACGAACAGCGCTGGCCAGGAGGAAATATTTCTCCTGGCCAGCGCCGTTTGTCGCCTGAGGGACAGCCGGAGACAGCCGGACATGCGAAGAGGCCCCGTACCCGCCGTAATGGCTGGTCACGTGGCCTCTTCGTACTGGTCAGAGATGGTGGGGATTGTGCCCTCGGCAGGATTCGAACCTGCGGCACCCCCCTGTTGATGTCGTTGGGAGATGAGGGCTTGCCGTGGTTGTAGCCACCCATGGGGGGTCACGCAGATACGTTCTTCGCCGTCCCGTCGCCGTCGCCCCCGCCCATTGGCGCCCTGGCCCTGGTGTGCTCAGCTGTGCCCGGGTCGGTGGTGGTGGGATAGAGCCATCCCGGAGCCTGAGGCCGGCCGCACCACGAGGATCCAGAACATGCCTCCGGTGGCCGGCCCCAGGCGCTGACCTCCGAGCAGATCCGGCAGGCCGCCGCCCTGCTGTCTACCGAGAGCATCGCCGCGATCGCCCGGCTGCTGAACGTCAGCCGCTCCACCCTGTACGCCCACGTCCCCGAACTCGCCGATCGGCGCCGGACTGCGCTCCGGGAGCTACCCGCCGACACCCGGCCCGTGCTGGCCGCCGCGGCGCACGACGAACTGCTGACCCGCACCCGGACGGCGGCCGACGATGCCTGACCGCGCGACAACCGGACTGTACGTCCAACCGATCCTTCCGCCGCCTCGTCCTGACTGATAGCCGGCTCGTGAAACCCGGTCGGACGAGGGAGAGATTCCAATGACAAGCGATAGAGAGGCGGCGTACGTGGAGTACGTGTCGCAGCGGTTGACCCCGTTACGGCGTACCGCGTACCGGCTCTGCGGGGACTGGCCGCTCGCCGAGGATCTCGTGCAGGCGTCACTGGCGAAGCTTTTCGTTTCCTGGCGCCGGGCTCAATCAGCGGAGAATCTCGACGCCTATACGCGCCAGATCGTGGTCAGGACCTGGCTCGATGAGACCCGGCGCCCATGGCGGCGGGCCGAACCGATGGCGGATGTACCCGAGGTGGCCACCATCGCGGACGATCCCGCCACTCGACTGACGTTGATGGCGGCGCTGGCGACCGTGCCGCCGGGGCAACGCGCGGTCGTGGTGCTGCGGTTCTGGGAGGGCATGAGCGTCAAGGAGACCGCGCAGGCTCTTCGCTGCTCGGAGGGGACGGTCAAGAGTCAGAGCTCAGCCGGGTTGGCCGCGCTGCGTCGGGCGTTGCCCGACGAGGACGCCATCCGCGCGGGCGTCGGTGTGTGGGGAGGTAACTGATGAGCGACAACGACATCATGGAGTGGTTCCGAGCCGCCGATGCAGGGCCGGAGCCGGCCATTCAGCGGATCGACGTGGCGGCCGCGGTGGGCAGCGGGAGGCGCACGATCCGCACACGGTGGGCGATCGGGTCATCCATGGCGACGGCGGCTCTGGCCGCCTCGGTCATCGCCGTGGTGGCCCTGAGCGGATCGTCGGTGATCGGGGGTGCGACGAACCCGCGGAATGTGGAGGCCCACGGCGGGACCGCTGCGGAGAAGGGCGCACAGGTCGTACTGCTGCGCGCGGCAGCCAACGCGAGAAAGCTGCCGGCGGTCACACCCCGCGCTGGGCAGTTCGTGTACGTCCGCAAGCACCAGGCGCAACTCCTGTACGTACCCCTGGGCCCCTGCAAGAAGGCTGCCCCCGAAGCTGGTTGTCCGGCCTCCCAACGGGCGGAGTACATGAACGAAGAGGTGCACGAGCTGTGGCGACCGATCGAGTCGGGCACCGTCGCTTGCATCCGCATCACCAGCGGGGGCCCGATCACACCGCTGACTCCGGCCGACGCGGCGAAGCTCGAGGCGTCAGGCGAGAAGCTCGACCGCCCGGTGACGGTCTCGGAAGACCAGGACTACAACCGCTCCTGCCCGAGCACACCTGACTCCGAGCCCAACCCGTTCCTGAACCCGACCCCGGACACGCTCGAGACGCTGCCTCGCGACGCAGACGCCCTGCTCGCGAAGGTACGCGACTTCGCAGGCGACAAGGGACCCTCCCGGGACGGTGAGGCGCTCGTCGCCATCGCCGACCTGCTGCGCGATGCAGACGCGCTGATCGAGCCGGACCTGCGAGAGGCCCTATTCCTCGCCGCGTCGAAGATCCCGGGCGTGAGCCGCCAGCCCGGCCAGGCCAACCTGGACGGCGAGATCGGCATCGCGATCGGTCGGCTGGAGCCCACGGACAACGAGCGCCAGGAGATCATCATCGACCCGGAGACCTCCAGGGTGATCGGGGAGCGGACTGTGAGCCGCGCCATGGGCGGCAACCCGAACGCGGCCGACGTCGTCACGAGCTGGTCGGCGACCAGGTCATACCTCGTCAACGCCGTCAAGGACACGACGCCAGCCGCGTAGCACCAGCGGCGATCTGTCTCTCGCTGAATCGCCGCCGCCCCCTCGCCAGCCCGGCCAGGGGGCGGTCGCTTGTCTCACGTCGATTGCCGAGGCCCGGCAGATCGCCGCCGACGGTTTGGACGGACGAGCCGCGCTACCGGGCGCGGTCGAGCCGGTCGGCCGCTTCGGGGTCGTCGGCGACGGTGCACGCGGTGCATCCGGAGCGGTGGCTGGGCGAGATCCGGGTGCCCGCGCCAACCTGCCGGATTGGCATCAGCGGCTTCGACCTCGGCGCCCTGGTCGCCACCAACGAGCGGTCACCTGCGTCCGGTGCCTGCAGGACGGCGTAGCGCGTCAGCGGGTGCAAGAGGCGCTTGGCCACACAACCAAGCTCACCTGACAAACGGGCTCACGCCGAAACTTGGGCACGTATTGGGCACAGCCACTCGTAGAACGCCATTTACGGCCGGACTGTGCCGGACACATGATGAAGGCCCCTGGCCAGGGTTGTTGCTGGTCAGGGGCCTTGTCGTGCAGCTGAAGAGATGTGCCCTCGGCAGGATTCGAACCTGCGGCACCCGCTTTAGGAGAGCGGTGCTCTATCCCCTGAGCTACGAGGGCGGATCGCGATGTCCTGGCTGGTGAGCCGTTGTCCCGCGGAACCTGAGCCAAGCTGACCGCAACCCCGTCGCCGGCGCTGCGCCCGTTGGCTCTGCGTCAAGCTTATCGGAACCGCTCCCACACACCGACGGGTTACCCACGTCGCGGCGGGCGTGGCGCCAACCCGCCACTCAGCCCGCACCACGCCAGCCCTGGCCGAGCCGAAACGGCCAAACCTCAACAGCTCACAGGCCCAACGTCAGCCGAACCGTGGTGCCTTCCGGGCCGGTGTACAGCCGCACCAGATCGCACACGTGGTTCACCAGCAGTAAACCGCGCCCGCGTCCGCTGCTGAGCGGCGGCGGGACCCGGCCGGCGAGCCGGTTCGTGAACTGCCCGGGGTCTTGGACGTCGCAGACCAGAGTGCCTTGCTCGACCCAGATCCGGATCGTGCCGGGGCCGGACGTGTGGTCCACCGAGTTCGTGGCCACCTCGTTCACGGCCATCTCGAAGTCGATCACTCGCTCCGGACGCATGCCCGCCGCCGTGGCGTGATCGACCACGAATTGCCGCACCTTCGACAGCTCGCTGATCCCGAACACGAGCGTCGCCGCCGGCAGGGGAGGGCCGGGTAACGGCTGGTTGAACGCGTCGACGACCTTCTCCGGCTCGAGGTAGCCGGGGCTGTCGTGGCGATCGCCGCCGGCCAGCACGGTCGGGTGCGTGCTCTCGGCATCGGCGATCACGTCGGGCGTTAACTGCGTGACGTCGTACGGGCAGAGGATCGTCGCCGGGCGGCCCGCGAACACCACGTTGATCAGCGCCTCGTGCTGCACGCACGCCGGGTACTCGGCGACGGAGCGGCCGGCCCAGATCGGCTCGCCGATCACCCGGACCCGTCCGTGCGGGTGTTCCGCCGCGAACGCGTGCAGCACCCAGGGCAGGATCCGCCCGGGATTCCGTCCGGCCTGGCCCATGTCGGCGAAGCGCACCAGCTTCGCGATCGCGTCGCCGAGCGCGTCGCGGAGAAGCTCGACCCTCGACGCGGGCACGGCCACCAGCACCGGCTCGTCGATCGCGAGGCCAGCGTGGATGAATCGGAGCGTGCCGGTGAGGAAGTCGTCGGACCCGCGGTAGAAGAACGCCTCGTGGACAAAAGGGTCACTGCTGGTGATGGCGGGAGTGGCCGGGCTCATGGTGTGTCCATCTTGATCGACTGCACGTCTGGCCACAGCAACTCTAGTAGACGTCTCAACACGTCGGGCGGATTGTGCAGGACGAGCATCCGGCCACCTCCCAGCTGTTCGGCGGCCTGAACCAGCAGCGTCGCCCCGCGAGCGTCGATGAACCGGAGTTCCGCGAGCTCTAGGTGCACATCGCCATACCCGGTCAGGATGCTGTTCAACCCGGCTCCGAGCGCGCTCCACGAGGACGGCCCACCTCACCGGCCAACCGCATGCCGGGTCGGCCGATCAGCGGGATGAAGTTCCAGGGACGAGTCGTCCGCGCCTCGTCACATCACGCCTGTCGTGAGCAGGACGGATCACTGCCAGCGACCTCACTCCCCAGCGCAGCCCCGACCGCGATCGTCGACGCGGCGAGTGCCGCTGGCGGGCAGCCGGGACCTCAGTCCTTGGCAATCCCGACCCTAGCGGCTGTTCCACCAGCGTCCGGGGCATCGGCCGATCGGCCCCGCTGCGGCAGCGGACTACGCGGCGGTGTGGATGAGCCGGGCCTCGGCCCAGCGCAGGACCTCGCGGCCGGCGTCGGTCAGCACGATGCCCGTGCCGGTGCAGGTCACGCACTCGATCTCTTCGGGCGAATCGGGCCGCTCCTCGACCACGATCTGCCACTCCTCGCTGGCGTCCAGGCCATCCAGCGAGCCGTGTTCGGCCAGGTACGCGGCCTCGACCTCGTCCGCGCGGGCGTACCAGGCGTTCCACTCGTCCGCGCCGGTCACGCCGCTGCGGCAACCGGTGCAGCGGATCTCGAGCTCTGCCAACACGTTCTCCACCTCCGCTGGTCGTCGACTCCGACAACCAAATTACAACGATGTGATCATCAGCGTGCGACAGTTCCGCGCCGCCACGCCGGACGGTCGCGAACGGCGTTCATTGCGCGTTCGTCGTCGCGACATCGCGGCGCTCTACCGTGGCTCCGGCCCGAGCCGGATCGCCGCTGGACTCCGCCTCGCTCGACCGAGACTCTTCAGCCCGCTCCTAGCCAGCTCCGGAAGGACTCATCGATGCTGTCCCGAACCCGCAACCTGGCCTTATTGACCGCGCTGCTCCTGCTGCCGACTCAACAGGTCTGGGCCGGCACCCCCTCGGCAGCCGCAAAACCGGACTCGGCGACCAGCAACTCGCCGCGCACCGTGACCGCCGTCCGCGAGACGCCGCCGCTCTTCGACGACGAGGCCGGCGGGGACGCGGACGCGGACGACCCGGCCATCTGGGTCGACCCGCGGCGCCCGGAGCGCAGCCTGGTCATCGGCGCGGTCAAGAACGCCGGTCTCCGCGTCTACGACCTGGCCGGACACCAGCTCCAGAGCATCGCCACCCCGCCGGCGCCCGATCCCGACAGCGAGCCGGGCCGGTTCAACAACGTCGATCTGGCGTACGGCGTGCGGCTCGGCGGGAGCACCGCGGACCTCGCGATCGTCACGGATCGCGGCCGTGACCAGCTGCGGATCTACCGGATCGACCCCGCGGCCCGCCGGCTGATCGACGTCACCGTGGCCGATGCCCCGCTGCTCTTCTCGAAGGATCAGGACGAGGTGAACGAGGCGGCCACCGGGTATGGCCTCGCGACGTTCGTCCGGGACGGGACGGCTACGCGGTGGCGAGCCGCCGGCACACCAGCGGCCTCGGGCTGTTCCGCCTCCGCCAGGTCGGGAACCGGGTCGGCTACCAGCGGATCGCCACGACCGCGTTGCCGGCGACCTTCCGCCTCCCGGACGGTTCCCGCTGGAGTCCGTGCGACGAGCCGGGCGTCGGCCCGCAGGTCGAGGGGATGACCGTGGATCCCCGCACGGGCACGCTGTACGCGGCCCAGGAGGACGTCGGTCTGTGGCGGATCGACCTGCGCGGTGACCGGTTCGGGGCGGCGACCCTGCTCGACAAGGTGCGCGAGTACGGCGTGCCGGCCACGTACGACCCGGCCACCGAGGAGTGCACGCTCGACTGGTCGCACGACCCGGGCTACGGCGGTACCCGGATCGCCGCGGACGTCGAGGGGCTGACCATCTACGACGCCGGCCATGGCCGCGGCTACCTGCTCGTCTCGAGCCAGGGCGACAGCGGATTCCTCAAGTACGACCGCCGCACGAACCGGTTCCTCGGCCGGTTCGACGTGATCGACGGCTCGGCTGCGGACGGCGCCCAGCACTCCGACGGCTCCGCGGTGGTCAGCGCGCCGCTCGGACGGGAGTTCCCGGCCGGGCTGCTGGTCGTCCACGACGGCGAGAACACCGGCGCCGACGCGGGCACCCGGCCGAGCACGAACTTCAAGTACGTCGACTGGCGCGCGGTCGCCGGTTCACCGCGCTGACCCGCTGCGGTTCAATTGCGCCCGCTGAGGGCGCAATTGAACCGCAACCGGGGTCAGGACGAGACGCGGCTGCCGAGTACGCGGTCGAGGTAGTCGTTGCCGAATCGGCCCTCGGGGTCGAGCTCGTCGCGGACCCGGACGAAGTCGTCGAACCGGGGGTAACGAGAGGCGAGCTCGGCGGCCGAGAGGTAGTGCAGCTTGCCCCAGTGCGGCCGGCCGGCGACGTCGCCGACGATCTGCTCGACCGCGCGGAAGTACTCCTCGTGTGACGTGCGGAAGTACTTGTGCACCGCGATGTAGGCGCTGGACCGCTCGGACGCGGTGGAGAGCCAGATGTCGTCCGCGGCGGCCACCCGGATCTCGATCGGGAACGACACCCGCCAGCCCTTGCGGTCGATCATGGCGCGCACCTCGCGGAGCACGTCCGTGATGGTCTCGCGCGGCACCGCGTACTCCATCTCGCAGAACCGCACCCGGCGCGAGCTGGCGAGCACCTTGTGCGACAGGTCGCGGTACTCGCGGGAGCCGAGCGCGCGGGTGGAGACCTTGTTCATCGTGCGGATGATGCCTGGCACGTGATGGCCGATCCGGCAGAGCGCGCCGTACGCCGTGTTCGAGAGCAACTCGTCATCCACATAGGACTTGAACTTGCCGAGCGGGATGCGCTCGGCGTCGGCGGGGTGCCGGTTGTCTTCCTTGTACAGCGTCCAGTCGGTGTGCGGGAACCAGTAGAACTCGACGTGGTCGTGGGTGGCGACCCGCTCGTGGAACGACTCCAGCATCTCCTCGAACGGCACCGGCTTCTCCACCGCGTGCAGCAGGAACGCCGGCACGCACTGGAGCGTGACCGTGGCAATCACGCCGAGGGCGCCGAGACCCACGCGAGCGGCCGCGAACAGCTCCGGCCGGACGTCCGCCGAACACTCCACCACCGAGCCGTCGGCGAGCACGAGCGAGAGAGCACGCACCTGGGTGGAGATGCCGCCGAACCGGTCACCGGTGCCGTGCGTGCCGGTGGAGATGGCGCCGCTGATCGACTGGGCGTCGATGTCGCCGAGGTTCTCCATGGCCAGCCCGTGCGGTGCGAGCAGGGCCGGGATCTGATGCAGCCGGGTGCCCGCGTACAGCGTGACCAGGCCGGACGACGAGTCGGCCGAGATCAAGCCCGGAGAGGCCGTCGAGTCGGACCTGCACGCCGTCGGTGACCGCGATCGACGTGAACGAGTGCCCGGCGCCGACCGGCTTGACCCGCTGGCCCGCGGCGCCGGCCTGTCGGACGACCTCGGCGAGCTCGTCCACGCTGCGGGGCTCCGCCACCGACGCGGGCGCGAACCGCTGATTCCCTGCCCAGTTCGCCCAGGTGTCCGTCATAGGAAGGCCTTTCCTTCACCCCGGTACGTCAGCGTCGTGCCGACGATCCGGTCACCCTCGATCAGTTGAAGTTCGTTCACGTGCTCGCACAGCTCACCAGCCTTGGCGTGCCGGAACCAGACCCGGTCGCCGATCCGCAGCTCGTCCGCGGCCGGGCCGAGCAGCGGGGTCTGCACCTCGCCGGCGCCTTCCTGCCCGTCGAACTTCAGCCCGGCCGGGTAGACCGGGGCTGGCAGGCGGTTCTGGTCGGCGATGCCGGAGGCGATCCAGCCGCCGCCGTGCGCGGTGACCACGCCGGGACCCGGCCGGCGCACGACCGAGAGGGCGAACAGCGCGGCGTGCTGCGGCGAGAACGACCGGTAGGCGTCGAACAGGGTCGGGCCGTACAGGCCGGAGCCGGCGGCCACCTCGGTGACCGCGTCCTCGGCGCTGGTGCGCTCCAAGCTGCCGGTGCCGCCGCCGTTGACGAACTCCAGCTTGCTGACGGCGGTGACGGCCTCGACCACGGCGGCCCGGCGGTCGGCGAGCTCGGCCGCGGACCAGCGCTGCATCTGCCGGATCGCGAACCCGCGGAGCGGCTGCCCGGGCGGGGCGTCGCCCACGCCGGCGATCTGGCCCTCGTACGCCATCAGTCCGACCAGCGTGAAGCCGGGCCGATCGACGATCTCGCGGGCCATCGCGGCGGCCTGCGCCGGTGAGTGCAAGGGGGAGCGGCGGGCGCCGACGCGGATCAGGCCGCCGGCCCGCTTGAGCGACGCGTCCAGATCGATGCAGACCCGGATCGCCGCACGCTTCTCGGGCGCGACCAGGGAATCCACCAGATCGAGCTGATCGACGGAGTCGACCATGATCGTCACCCTGGCGGCGAGCCGGTCATCGGCACCGAGCTGGCGCAGGGCCGCGCGCTGTGCGGTCGGGTAGCCCACGACCACATCGGGGAAGGCGTCGTCCGCGGCCAGCCACAGCGCCTCGGCCAACGTGAACGCGAGGACTCCGGCGTAGCCGTCCTGAGCCAGCACGTCCTTGATCAGCTGGCGGCTGCGGACGGACTTGCTCGCCACCCGAATCGTCTTGCCGTTCGCGCGGCGGGTCAGATCTGCGGTGTTGGCCCGGAACGCATCGACGTCGACCACGCCGAACGGGGGATCGAGCTCTCCCGTCGCGCGATCGAGCCGGGTGCGCTGGTCGGTCACCGTGGCGTGCCTTTCGTTCGCGGCTGCGGGGCTCGCAAGCTCGGTCCTCGCGGTCACACTGCCTCCATGTTCGCGGCGAAACCGCGTCTCGTACCCATCGTAGTTACTCGCGAGTAGGTATTCTGAAATGCGTTCTGGTTAGAGAGTACGTCGTGGCGCACCGGTCTGTGGAGGGTTTCGCGGGGGATACTTCCCGGGTGACCGCGACATCAGGACCGCCCGTCTCCCGCCCCGCGCCGCCGGTAGAGCCGATGCGGAGGCTTCCGAGCCAGGAACGGAGCCGGATCCGCGTCGAACGCATCCTCGACGCCGCCGGCGAACTGGTAGCCGAACGTGGCTACGAAGCGACCACGACGAGCCTGATCGCGCGCCGCGCCCGGGTCTCGCCTGGCTCCTTCTACCAATTCTTCGCCGACAAGCGGGCCGTCGTGCAGGCCCTCTCCTCGCGCAACCTGGACAGCTACGCCAACAGCCTCGACTCCGCGATGCGGTCCGGCAACTACGAGCACTGGTGGGACGTCGTCGAGGCCGCTTTCGACACCTATGTCGGGCCTGTCTCGCAGCGACGTCGGGTTCCGTGCGGTGCGCTTCGGCGACATCGTCGACCAGCACCTGCTCGACCCCGACCAGGAGAACGACGCGGTCGTGGCCGGCAAGATCGCCGAGCTGCTGGGTGGCCGGTTCGACCTGACGGCCAGCGAGGACCTGCAACTCGCGCTGCTGATGGCGGTCAAGATGGCGGACACGCTGATCCGGTTCGCCTTCACCCGCGACCCCGACGGCGACGAAGCCGTGCTGCGCCGCACCCGCCGCCTGCTGCGGACGCACCTGGAAATGGCGGTCGCCGCCGACCGGTGATCGCTGCTCTGACCGACGCTGACCGGGCGGTCGGCTGGCCGTCGCTGGTCAGCGCCGCCGGCGTTCAGGAGATTCTCAGGATTTCTTCAGGACCGGCGGAGCTTGCCGGGCGAGACTGGGCCCATGGGAGTGAAGAGCGGGCCGGTCGAGGCGCGGATCCTGGTCGTGGACGACGAGCCGGCCATCACCGAGCTGGTCGGGATGGCCCTGCGGTACGAGGGCTTCGCCGTGGCCGCCGCGATGAACGGCCGGGACGCCCTGCTGCGCGCCGAGGAGTTCCGGCCCGACCTCGTCGTCCTCGACATCATGCTGCCCGACCTCACCGGCCTGGAGGTCTGCCGCCGGCTCCGCCAGTCCGGCGAGCTGCCGGTCGTCTTCCTCACCGCGCGGGACGCCACCGAGGACAAGGTGAGCGGGCTGACGGTCGGCGGGGACGACTACGTGACCAAGCCGTTCAGCGTGGACGAGCTGGTGGCCAGGATCCGCGCCGTGCTGCGCCGCACCCGGGGCAGTGGACCCTCGTCCCGGCTGGAGTTCGCGGACCTGGTGCTGGACGAGGACGCCCACCAGGCCAGCCGCGACGGCCTGCCGCTCGAACTCACCCCGACCGAGTTCAAGCTGCTGCGGTTCCTGCTCCTGAATGCCGGCCGGGTGCTGTCGAAGGCGCAGATCCTGGACCACGTGTGGCGGTACGACTTCGGCGGCAACGAGAACATCGTCGAGGCGTACGTCAGCTACCTCCGGAAGAAGGTGGACCGGGCGGGGCCGGCGCTGATCCACACCGTGCGCGGGGTCGGCTACAGCCTGCGGCTGCCGCGGTGAGGCGGCGCTCGCTGCGGTTCCGGCTGGTCGCCACCGTGGCGGCGCTGATGGCCGGCGGGCTCGTGCTGTTCGGCGCCGGCACGTACTACGCCCTGCAACGCAACCTCCTCGGCCAGGCCGACAGCCAGCTCGACCGGACCGGCGAGGTCGGCGAGCTGTACATCGACGCGGTGCCCAAGGAGAAGGGCTTGCCGCGGTTCGGCGACGATGAGGAGGACGGCTCCGCCACCGAGCCGCTCGCCGAGAACATCGCGATCCCGGTGTTCCTGCAGACCCGCGGGCCGGACAACAAGGTCATCGAGGAGCTCGTGCGCGAGGGATCGCGGCCGGACATCCCGGCGGTCCTGCCATTCGACGGGGAACGGGTCGTGCACTTCACGGTCTCGGACTCCGACGAGGAGCGGCACTGGCGGGTGCGCGCCGCTCGCCTGCACGATGGCCGCGGCTACCTGCTGATCGCGCAGGAGGTGCGGTGGTATCGACGAGACGCTCGCCGAGATGGTCCGGAACCAGTTCGCCGGCGGGCTCTGGGTGCTCGTCGGCATCACGGTGCTGGGCTGGTGGCTGGTCCGACGCGGGCTGCGGCCGCTGGACCGGATCGGTGACACCGCGCGGGCGATCGGTGACGGTGACCTCGCCCGCCGGGTCGAGCCGGCGGAGCCGCGCACGGAGGTGGGCCGGCTCGGGCTCGCGCTGAACGCGATGCTCGGCCAGATCGAGGTCGCGTTCGCCGAGCGCCGGGCGTCCGAGGAAAGGTTGCGGCGGTTCATCGCCGACGCCTCGCACGAGCTGCGCACGCCGCTCACCTCCATCCGCGGGTATGCCGAGATGTTCCGGCGTGGTGCCGCCGCCAACCCGGCCGACACGGCCACGGCGATGCGGCGGATCGAGGCGGAGTCGGCGCGGATGGCCGTGCTCGTCGACGAACTGCTGTTGTTGGCCAGGCTGGACGAGGGACGGCCGCTGGAATGTGCGCCGGTGGATCTGGCCCGGCTGGCGGAGGACACGGTCACCGATGCCCGGGCCGTCGAGCCGGACCGGCCGCTGCGGTACGACCGACCGCCGCCGATCACGGTGCTGGGCGACGAGGGGCGGTTGCGCCAGGTGCTCGCCAATCTGCTGGCCAACGTGCGGCAACACACGCCGGCCGGTACCGCTGCGGTCGTGCGGGTGATCGAGGCGGACGCGGGGGTGCGGATCGAGGTGGCCGACGAGGGTCCCGGGCTCACGCCGGAGGAGGCCGGCCGGGTGTTCGAGCGCTTCTACCGGACCGATCCGTCCCGGTCTCGGCAGCGTGGCGGCGCCGGCCTCGGCTTGGCGATCGTCGAGGCGACCGTGGCCGCGCACGGCGGTACGGCCGGGGTGGATGCGGTGGCCGGCGAGGGGGCGACGTTCTGGGTCACGATGCCGCTCGCCGGAACGTCGTTGACGCAGCCCACGCCGTAGCCCCATGAAAGCTCCCCTCAGCAGATGATGACGCCATGAAGGGACCTTTCAGGGGGCTCCCTCGCGGCGGCGGCAGGTGGTTCGGTTCGGCGCGATGGCGGGTCCCGCGAGGGGGTGATCGCGCGCTGGCGGGAGCCACGAGGGTGCCGGCGGCGGCGGCAGCACGGTGACCCGCGCGCAAGCCCGGCAAGGAGGCCCGCCGACGGCGGTGCCTTCACCCCGAAAGCCGCTTCGCAGGGTTTTCTCAGGACGATCTCAGGGCTGTTGAAGGTGCGCTTGGTGGAGTGACCGGCATGCGTTCACTCTCGAATTTCGTGCTGAGACACAAGCTCTTGGTGGTCTTGTTCTGGCTGGCCGTGCTGGTCGCCGGCATGGCCGCGTCGTCCAAACTGTCCGGTGAACTCTCCCAGGATTTCTCGTACCCGGGCCGCGAGGGGTACGAGGCCAACGTCGAAGTCCTGCGCGACTACGGCAACGGCGGGCCGGGCAACCCGATCGTGCCTGTCATCACCCTGCAAAGACACCACAGTGGACAGTCCAGGCGTCGAGGACCAGCTGGCCAAGGCGTTCGACGCGCTGGACAGGCAACTCGGTGCGCGCACGGCGTCCTACGACTCGACCGGTGACCGTGGCTTCGTCACCGCCGACGGGCGCACCGTCTTCGCCGTCACGTCCGTGCCCTACCCCGGCGAGGGCGGCGAGGGCGTGGACCCGACGGACCAGGTGCGCAAGGCCTTGGCCCGTGCGCTCCCGGCCGGCGCGACCGTCGACGTGACCGGCCTCGACGTGCTCGCCGCCCAGGCCGGCGGCGAGCCGGGCGAGAGCGACACCGGCGTGCTGATCGAGACACTGGTCGGCGCGCTCGGCGCACTCGTGATCCTGGCGTTCGTGTTCGGTTCGTTGCTGGCCCTGGTGCCGCTGCTGATGGCGGCCGTGTCGATCCTCGGCACGATGCTGGTGATCCTCGGCCTGACCCAGGTGACCGAGGTGAACTTCCTGGTCCAGTACCTGGTCTCGCTGATCGGGCTGGGCGTGGCGATCGACTACTCGCTGCTCGTGGTGACCCGGTGGCGGGAGGAACGGGCGCGCGGGTGCGACCGCGACGAGGCGGTGCGCAGGGCGATGGCCACGGCCGGCCGTGCGGTGGTCTTCAGCGGCGTCACGGTGGCGGTCGGGCTGCTGATCCTGGTGCTGCTGCCGGTGCCGTTCCTGCGCAGTGTCGGATACGGCAGCATCCTGATCCCGCTGGTCAGCACGTTGGTGGCGCTCACCCTGCTCCCCGTGCTGCTCGCCACGGTCGGCCCCCGGCTGGACTGGCCGCGGCTGCGCAAGGAGCGGTCGGCCGGGCGGCTGTGGACCCGCTGGGCTGGCGGCGTGGTCCGGCGTCCCAAGCTGGCGATCGTGGCGGCGCTGCTGGTGCTCTTGCCGCTCGGGGCCGCCGCGTTGACCATGCGGGTCGGCGATGCCCCGGCCGAGACCGTCGCACAGTCCGGGCCGGCTCGGGAGACGCTGCGCGCGCTCGGGTCCGACGGCGTCCCGTCCGGGGTGCTGACGCCGATCGAGGTGCTGCTGCCGGCCGGTGCCGATTCCGCGCGCGCGATCGACCGGCTCGCGCGCGGTCGACGGCGTCCACGCCGCGGTCGCGAGTGAACCGGGCCGCACGGGCAAGGCCCTGGTCACCGTGCTGCCGACCGACGAGACCAGCACCGCGGCGGGCCGGCGGACGTCGAGCGAGTCCGGGACGCGGTGGCCGACGGCGGCGCGCTGACCGGCGCCAGGGTGGCCGGCAGCGGCGCCCTGCTGATCGACGCGACCGCGGCGATGTACGACTACTTCCCGCTGATGCTGCTGGTGATCGCGCTGGTCACGTTCGTGCTGCTGGCCAGGGCGTTCCGGTCGCTGCTGCTCTCGCTCCAGGCGATCGTGCTCAACCTGCTCTCGATCGCGGCGGCGTACGGAACCCTCGTCCTGGTCTGGCAGGAGGGCTTCGGCTCGGAGCTGTTCTGGGGCATCCCGGCCACCGGCTCGGTGACGAGTTGGGTGCCGCTGATGACGTTCGCGTTCCTGTTCGGGCTGTCCATGGACTACGAGGTCTTCCTGCTGTCGCGGATGCGGGAGGAGTACGACGCGACCGGCTCGACCAGGGCCGCGGTGGTCGAGGGCGTCGGCCGGATCGGGCGGCTGGTGACCAGCGCGGCGCTGATCCTGTTCCTCGCGTTCGCGTCGCTGGCCGCCCTGCCCGAGGTGGACGTGAAGACGATGGCCACCGGGCTCGGCGCCGGCATCCTCATCGACGCCACGATCCTGCGGGCGCTGCTGGTGCCGGCGCTGGTGGCGCTCGGCGGACGGTGGACGTGGTGGTTGCCGGCGTGGGCCGCACGTCCGCTCGGCGTCGAACCGTCGCCGGCGCGGGACGAGCCGACGGAGGCGAGCCCAGCGGGGAGCCGACGCTGGCCCCCGCCGCACGCAGACCGGCAGCGGTCGGATTCCGCAGTCCCACTCGCGGAATCCGACCGCTGGTCGTGGTGCGGCCGCGGTCCAATCGCCCGCTTGACCTGGGGCGTGAGGTGCCGATGGGGCCAGCGGGTCGGCGGCGTGTTCGGACGGAAGTGGATGACGAACGCATTTCCAGTTACGGGTCTATACGCGAAACCCTACTCGTAGGTAGTGTGGCGCATCTCACGGTCGAAAGGGACATCCGTTATGGATCGCCGCCGCGCCGCACGACTCACCGCCGCCTTTTCAGTCGCATTACTCGTCGTGTCGCTGAACGGGGCAATCCCCGCTTCCGCCGCACCACCGGTCGCGCGCACAACCACCGCGGTCCCGACGGCCGTGCCTCCGGGCACCACGCCGCAGAACCTCGACTACTGCCTCAACCAGTGCCTGAACATCCTGCCGCCGGGCCAGAACGGGATGGCCTCGTTCGCCGAGATCCTGCTGCACAAGGCGTTCGGGAGCCGGCCGGGGCACTCCGCCGACCAGAAGACCAAGTACGAGAGCCTGGTCTGGAACTACCCGACGGTCACGGACGACACCCTGCAGAACTACTTCAACCCGTCGTCGTTCGGCGCGCCGGCCGGCGGGGTGGAGAGCACGGTCGTCCTGCGACCGGACGTGACGATCTACCGCGAGAAGGTCAGCGGCGTCCCGCACGTCCGCGGCACCACCCGGGCAGGGCACGATGTTCGGCGCCGGGTACGCCAGCGCGCAGGACCGGCTCTTCCTGATGGACGTCCTGCGGCACGTCGGCCGCGGCGAGCTCACCCCGTTCGCGGGTGGCGCGCCGGGCAACCAGTCGTTCGAGCAGGAGCAGTGGGCGGCCGCGCCGTACACCGAGGCGGACCTGCAGCGCCAGTACGACCAGGGCGACGACCTCTTCGGCGCGGACGGCAAGGCGCTCCAGGAGGACGTGGCCGGCTACGTCGCCGGCGTGAACCAGTACCTGGCCGACATCAAGGCCGGCAAGCGCACGCTGCCGGGGGAGTACACCGCGCTCGGCCGGGGCGAGGTCGATCCGTGGAAGGTCACCGACGTGATCGCCACGGCCTCGCTGGTCGGCGCCGTGTTCGGCAAGGGCGGCGGCGGCGAGGTCCGGTCCGCGCTGGCTCTGCTGGAGGCGCAGGCCAAGTACGGCACCGAGCTGGGCACCCGGATCTGGGAGACGTTCCGAGCGGCCGACGACCCGGAGGCGCCCACCACCGTCCACAATGGTGACGAGTTCCCGTACGGCTCCTCGCCCGCCAACGCGCCGGGCAAGGTGCTGCCGCAGCGAGGCACGGTCGTGGCCGAGCCTTCGGTGATCAACCCGACCGGCGCGCGCCAGCACCGCCGCCGCCGCCCGCGCGCGGTCCGCCCAGGCTTCGCTCGGCAAGGTGCCGGACAAGGGCATGTCCAACGCGCTCGTGGTCTCCGGCCGGGAGAGCGAGAGCGGCAACCCGCTGGCGGTCTTCGGCCCGCAGGCCGGGTACTTCGCGCCGCAGCTGCTGATGGAGATCGACCTGCAGGGGCCGGGCATCAGCTCGCACGGCGCCGCGTTCGCCGGCGTGAGCCTGTACGTGATGCTCGGGCGCGGTCAGGACTACGCGTTCAGCGCGACCTCCGCCGGTCAGGACATCATCGACACGTTCGCCGTCGACCTGTGCGAGCCGAGCGGTGCCACGCCGACGATGAAGTCCATGTCCTACCGGTTCCGCGGCCAGTGCCTGCCGATCGAGGTGCTGCAGAAGCGGAACGAGTGGAAGCCGTCGCTCGCCGACTCGACCCCGGCCGGCGGCTACACGCTCACCGCCCAGCGCACCAAGCTGGGCATCGTGCGGCACCGCGGCATGGCCGAGGGCCGGCCGGTCGCGTTCACCACGCTCCGCTCGACGTACCAGCACGAGGGTGACTCCGGGATCGGCTTCTCGGCGTTCAACGACCCGGCGAAGATCACCTCGGCCGCGGCGTTCCAGCGGGCGGCTCACGGCGTCGGCTACACGTTCAACTGGTTCTACGTCGACGCGGACGACACCGCGTACTTCAACTCGGGCGCCAACCCGGTCCGGGCCACCGGCGCCGACCCGAACTTCCCGACCCGCGGCGAGCAGCAGTACGAGTGGCGCGGCTGGAACCCGGACACGAACATGGCCGACTACACCGCTGGTCGCGCAGCAGCCGCAGGGGATCAACCAGGACTATTACACGTCCTGGAACAACAAGCAGGCGCCCAAGACGTGGGCGGCCGACGACCAGTACGGCTACGGGCCGATCTACCGCAACAAGCCGCTCGACGACCGGATCAAGACCGGCATCGCCGGCTCCGCCAAGATGTCCAAAGTGGAGCTCGTGCAGGCGATGGAGGACGCCGGGACCGTCGACCTGCGCGGCGACGCGGTGCTGCCGCTGGCGTTGCAGGTGATCGGCACCGCGCCGACCGGAGACGCCGCCGTCGACGCGGCCGTGGCGAAGCTGCGGTCCTGGGCCGCGGACGGTGCGCACCGGATCACCCGCAAGGACCCGGCCGTGACCAAGGTCTACAAGTACGACGAGAGCGAGGCCGTCCAGCTCATGGACGCCTGGTGGCCGCGGTGGATCAAGGCCGAGTTCGCCGGCCTCGGCGCTCCGCTCTACACCGCGCTCACCAACGTGCTCCCGATCGACGACCGGGCCGGCCACGTGGGCTCGAAGTTCCAGTACGGCTGGTACGGCTACGCCCACAAGGACCTGCGGGCCGTGCTCGGCCAGCCGGTCGCGGGCGGGTTCCCGACGCCGTTCTGCGGCAGCGGCGACCGGGCGGCGTGCCGTCAGCTGCTGATCGACACGCTCAAGCAGGCGGCCGCGGCACCGGCTGCGGAGACCTACCCGGCGGACGCCGACTGCGCCGCCGGCGACCAGTTCTGCGCCGACCAGATCGTGCACCGGGTCGTCGGCGGGATCACCCAGGACAAGACCCAGTGGGTGAACCGGCCGACGTACCAGCAGGTCATCGAGTTCCCGGCCCGGCGCGGCGACAACATCGCCAACCTGGCGACCGGGCAGGACGGTCACCGCGTCCAGCGCGCAGGGTGGCTTCCCGGCCGCCAACGCGATCGACGGCGACCCGGCCACCCGATGGGCGAGCGACTGGAGCGATCCGCAGTCGATCACCGTCGACCTCGGTAGCGCGCGGCAGGTCGGCCGGGCGCTGCTCGACTGGGAGGTGGCGTACGGCAAGGACTACAAGGTCCAGGTCTCCAGCAACGGCACCACCTGGCAGGACGTGAAGGCGGTGGTCGGCAGCGACGGCGCCAGGGACAATCTCCGGTTCACGCCGGTGACCGCGCGGTACGTGCGGATCGCTGGCACGGCCCGGGGCACCACGTACGGCTACTCGCTGTTCGAGCTGGCGATCTACGCCCAGTGACCGCCCGCCCCGCCGCTCGTCGGATCACTCGGCGGGCGGCGGGGCACCGCGCATCGCACCCCGACTCTCCCGGGGGACAAACCGGACTTGCGGGACTAACGTGGCTACGCGCGCCCGTTGTAGGCACGTTAGTCCCGCAAGTCCGTTTCGGGTTGGGGTGCGCGGTGCGGGCGGCGGCTTCGGCTCGGCGGCTTGGCCCGGCTTGGCTCGGTGGCTCGGCCCGGCTTGGCTCGGCGGCTTGGGTCAGAGGGTGCGGGACTCGCCGATCGCCAGATCCCAGAGCTGCTCGCGGGGACGATCGGTGCCGGCCCACGCGGCGCGCACCCGGTCCAGCGGTTCCAGCAGCGGTTCCCTGGTCAGGATGAACGTGCCCCAGTGCATGCCGGCCATCCGCTCCGCACCGAGGTCGGCGCACGCCTGGACGGCCTCCTCGGGATTCATGTGCACCGGCTGCATGAACCACTGCGGGTCGTACGCGCCGATCGGCAGCAACGCCAGGTCGATCCCCGGGTAGCGCTCGCCGATCTGGCCGAACCAGTGGCCGTAGCCGGTGTCGCCGGCGAAGTAGATCCGGTCGCCGGACTCGGTGGTGAGCACCCAGCCGCCCCAGAGCGTCTGGCAGCTGTCGGTGAGGCTCCGGCGGCTCCAGTGGTGCGCCGGCACGAAGTCGAAGTCGACGCCGACCAGGGAGGCCGACTCCCACCAGTCCAGCTCGGTGACGTCGACGAACCCGCGCCGGGTGAACCACGGGCCGAGCGCGGCCGGCGCGAAGATCGGCGTGTCCCGGGGGAGCCGGCGGATCGTCGGCGCGTCCAGGTGGTCGTAGTGGTTGTGGCTGATCAGCACCGCGTCGATGTGCGGCAGATCGCGCCAGGCCACGCCCGGCGGCGTGACGCGGCGGGGCACCCCGGGCATCGAGTCCGACCAGACCGGGTCGGTGAGCACGGTCAGCCCGCCGATCTGCAGCACGTAGCGTGGCGTGGCCGACCCAGGTGATCGTGGTGGTGTCCCGGGACGCCGGCGGCAGGCCCGAGCGCAGCACCGGGATCCGGTCCGCGTCGGCGCGGGCACCTCGGAAACCGCCGGTGCGCAGCATCTTGACCAGGTCACGCGGCCCCGGCAGCGGGCTGGTCAGCCGGTCGGCGAAGCTGTCCGGCCAGACCCGTTCGCCACGTCGGCGGCGCTGGGCGTCCAGCCGGGCGCGGCGCGCCCTGGCGAGGCGGGAAGGGTCGAGCATGCACACCACCGATTCGGGCCGGGGACGTGACACAAGGTTACCGGGGCACGGCCGGCCTCCGGACGCACGGAACGCCGCCGCTCCGCCCGGGGGGCTCGCGCGCACGGGCCGGAGCGCGATCGGGCGCGGGTGGCCGATGCCGCTAGGGTCCCCGTCATGAAAGCCGTTCGCGTTCTGCGCCGCATCGGCGTCGGCCTGCTCGTGACGGTGCTTTCCCTGGTCGGGGTGGGTACCGTCGGCGGCGTGCTGGCGGTCCGGGCCTCGTTCCCCGACTACGACGGCTCGCGGAAGCTGCCGGGTCTGTCGGCACCGGCCGATGTCTACCGCGACGAGTACGGCGTCCCGCAGGTGTACGCGAACACCGCCGAGGATCTCTTCCGCGCCGAGGGCTACCTGCACGCGCAGGACCGGTTCTGGGAGATGGACTTCCGCCGGCACGTCACCGCCGGCCGGCTCGCGGAGCTGTTCGGCGAATCGCAGGTGGAGACCGACTCCTACATCCGGACGATGGGCTGGCGGCGGGTCGCCGAGGCGGAGTACAAGCTGCTCACGCCCGACACCCGGCGTTGGCTGGAGGCGTATGCGGCCGGCGTGAACTCGTGGCTCGCGGACCATTCCGGGGTCGGCGCCAGCCTGGAGTACGGCCTGCTGAAGCTGCAGAACCCCGGCTACAAGATCGAGAAGTGGAACCCGGTCGACAGCGTGGCGTGGCTCAAGGCGATGGCCTGGGACCTGCGCGGCAACATGTCGGACGAGTTCGAGCGCGCGGATCTGCTGGCCGCTGGCCTCTCCCGTGAGCAGATCGAGGAGCTCTACCCCGCCTACCCCGAGCAGCGGCACGCGCCGATCCTGAGCACCGGCGGGGTTCGCGCCGGCGTCTTCGATCCGGCCGCGCCCAACTCGCAGGCCATCGGCACGCCGTCGCCGGTCGAGCCCGCTGGCGGCGCCGGGTGCCGGCGCGGGCTCCGACGAAGCGCGGCGCTGCGGCCACGTTGCGGGCGGTCCGGGGTGGGCTGGAAGGGTTGCCGGCGCTGCTCGGGCCGAACGGTCACGGCATCGGCTCGAACTCCTGGGTGCTCGCCGGTAGCCGGACCACCACCGGCAAGCCGCTGCTCGCGAACGATCCGCACCTCGGGCCGGCCGCGCCGTCCACCTGGTACCAGGTCGGGCTGCACTGCAACATGGTCACGCCGGAGTGCCCGTTCGACGTCAGCGGCTTCAGCTTCTCCGGCCTGCCCGGCGTGGTCATCGGTCACAACGCCCGGGTGGCCTGGGGCTTCACCAACCTGGGGCCGGACGTCACCGACCTCTATCCTGGAGAAGGTCACCGGCGACGAGTACGAACTCGACGGCAAGAAGCTCAAGCTGGAGCGGCGCACCGAGAAGATCAAGGTGGCCGGCGGCGAGACCGTGACGATCACCGTGCGCAGCACCGGGAACGGGCCGCTGCTGTCGGACGTCGCGGACGACCTGCGGCGGATCGGCGAGAAGGCGCCGGTGAACGGCGACGGCACGCCGGCCAGCGCGTCCGATCGACCCTCGACCGGCTATGGCGTGGCGCTGCGCTGGACCGCGCTGGAACCGGGCCGGACCGCCGACGCGATCTTCGCGGTGAGCACGATCCGGGATTGGCAGACGTTCCGGGAGGCGGCCAAGCTCTTCGCGGTGCCGGCGCAGAACCTCGTCTACGCGGACGTCGACGGCAACATCGGCTACCAGGCGCCGGGCGACGTCCCGCTGCGCGCGGCCGGGGACGGACAAGTGGCCGGCGCCGGGCTGGCTGTCGAGCTACCAGTGGCGCGGCCGGATCCCGTTCGACGCGCTGCCCAGCGTGCTGAACCCGCCGGCCGGGTACGTGGCCACGGCGAACCAGGCGGTGGTCCGGGCGGAGTACCCGTACCTGCTCACCACCGACTGGGACTACGGCTACCGCAGCCAGCGCATCAACGACGCTGATCAAGGGCACCGCGAAGTTCGACGTGGACGCCGTCCAGCGCGCTGCAGTTCGACAGCCACAACGGCAACGCCGACCAGCTGGTGCCGGCGTTGTTGCAGGTCGGCGTCGAGGGAAAGGTGCGGCCCGCGCTGGATCTGCTGCGCGACTGGGACCGCACCCAGCCGGCGAACTCCGCACCCGCCGCGTTCTTCAACGCCACCTGGCGGCACCTGCTCGCCCGGACGTTCGACGAGCTGCCGAAGGAGCAGAAGCCGGACGGCGGCGCACGCTGGTTCGAGGTCGTCCGGAACCTGCTGGCGGTGCCCGACTCGCCGTGGTGGGACGACCAGGACACGGCGGCCAAGGAGCAGCGCGACGACGTGCTCCGGGACGCGATGACCGACGCCTCCGACGAGCTGACCAAACGGCTCGGCAAGGACGTCTCCGACTGGCGCTGGGGCGATCTGCACACCCTCGAACTGCGCAATCAGAGCTTCGGCGAGTCCGGGATCGGCCCGATCGAGTGGCTGTTCAACCGCGGCCCGTACGCGGCGGCCGGCGGCGACAGCATCGTCAACGCGACGGGCTGGACCGCGCCGGACGGCTACGGCGTGGACTGGGTGCCGTCGATGCGGATGGTGGTCGACCTGGACGACCTGGACCGATCGCGCTGGGTGAACCTGACCGGCACCTCCGGCCACGCGTTCCATCGGTACTACACCGACCAGATCGAGCACTGGCAGCTCGGCGAGACCACGCCGATGCGCTGGGACCGGCCCGGGATCGAGGAGCAGGTCTCGGCACCGGCTCGTACTGGTCCCGTAGCGCGCCGGCAAGTATTTGCGGGCGGTCATATGCCGGTTCTGTCCCTAGCTGCGGCGGTAGAGTCGGTAGGTGCGGCTCACCGAACCGTGATCGCGGGGTGTGGTCATGAGCAACGGCATTCAGGTGGAGGACTACGAGTTACGCCGGCACGATGCGACCGACATCGAGCTGATCACCGAGACGCTCGCCGACATCTACGAGGCCGCCTACGCGGATCGGCTGGACGGCGCGTTCCGGAGCCGGAGCCGGTTTCTCGAACGGCTGGACGCGCACCGGCTTCGCGAGGGATTCGAGCTGGTCACCGGGCTGACGTCAGGTATGGTCATCGGGTTCATGTACGGCTTCGCGCTGCATCCGCACACGAATTGGTGGAACGGCTTCGAGGGTGAGCTTCCCGGCCGAGATCGGGAAACTGACCCGGCAGGGGAACGTCTTCGCGGTCGCCGAGCTGGCGACGCTGCCCGCCTGGCGCCGGCGCGGGGTGGCACACAATCTGCACGATGCGTTGGTGGGCGCAGCGGATCGAGGCCATCGCCACGCTCCTGGTCGACCCGGCGAACGAGCCAGCGCTGTGCGCCTACCGGTCCTGGGGCTGGGAGCGGATCGGCTACCTCCAGCCGTTCCCGGACTCGCCACGGTTCGAAAGCCACATCCGCCGCCGCCAGCCCTGACCACCGCACAACCAACGCCACCCGCGCTTCGCGCGCCACCCGCGATTTGGGCGACATTTTCGGTGCTATAGCACCGAAAATGTCGCCCAAAGCCGGGAGTTGGTGGCCGCCGCGCGAGCCTGCGGGGCGGTACCGCGCTGCCCGCGCTTCCCGCGATTTGGGCGACATTTTCACGGCTATAACCGTGAAAATGTCGCCCAAAGCGCGGAAGGGCTGCGGGAGTTGGCGGGAGGGGCCGGGGGAGGGCGGGGCGCGAGGGGCTGGGAACGAGGGAGGCCCGGGCGTGTTGCCCGGGCCTCGCCTACGGTTGCTGGCTCAGAGGTCGCCGAGGGCGTCCTTGGCCTTGTCCTGCGCGATGTCGACCTTGTCGGCGTACTTGCCGTCGGTCTTCTCGTCGACGAGGTCTCCCGCCTTGTCGAGGCCGGCCTCGGCCTGCTCCTTGTGGTCACCGAGGAAGTCCTTGGCCTTGTTCAGGAAGTCACCCATCAGGGTTTGTCCTCTCTCCTCATCCAGGGCGGCCCCATGCCCCCCGAGTAGGCTCCTCCGAAGTACATCGAAGGAGTCAGCCATGATCGTCGCAGACATCATGACCCGTGCCAGTGTGACGGACGGTTCTGCAGAAACGCTACAATTCGCCGCAAATCGGATGTGGCAACAGCAGACCGGTTCGCTGCTCATCACGGAGAACGACGCCCTGATCGGGATCGTGACCGAACGTGACCTGATGCGCGCGGTCGCTCGGAGCTACGACACCGGGGCCGTCACCGTCGGCGAGGTCATGAGCAAGGACGTCCAGGTGGTCGGACCCCAGACCACGGTGCACGAGGCCGCCCGGATGATGGCCGCGCTCTGGATCAGGCACCTGCCGGTGGTCGAGGATGGTGCGGTACTCGGCGTCGTCTCTCAGCGTGACCTCGTCGGCGTGTTCGCCGCGCTGGACCCGGATCCTGACGGGATAGAGCTGGCCAGCGACGAGCTGGTGCGCGAGCGCCGGTTGGTCCGTATCGAGCAGGGCGACCTGGACTGACCATCGCCGGCCGGCGGTGGATCGTAGCGGAGAGATGGGAGAGCGTGCGATGACCGAGCCTGACCAGGATCGCGAGGTTCCGATGATCGACGAGACGGACATCGTGGTGCTGCCCGACCAGACCATGGACGACACGGATGCCGACTGGTCGGAGTCCATCGAGGACTCCGAGGTGCGGCTGCTGGAGGATCGCCCGCCGCACTGGTGACGTCCGGCCGGGCCACGCGCGAAACCTGCGCCGGCTGCGCCGACCACAAGCGCGAACCCGACCTCGGCGCCGGACCTGTCCCCGGCGCCGAGCCGATCGCAGCGCCGAGCGGGGCGCCGACCGGCCGCGATCAGGCCTGCGCGCGGGCGGGGGTTGAGCCCTCCGGGGCCAGGGCGCCAGCACTTGGCGTGGCGGCCAACCCCGGCCCCGATGCGTCAGCGCAGCGGCGGCTGCTGCTCGCTCGCGGAGGGACGGTTGCGGAGCGCGTCGCGGATCTCGGTGAGGAGCACGATGTCCTCGGCCGGCGCCTCTGGCTCCGGGATCTCGCCACGCTTGCGGCGCTCGGCCAGCTTGTTCATCGGCAGCACGACCAGGAAGTAGATGACGGCGGCGACGGCCAGGAAGTTGATCAGCGCCGCGATGAAGTCGCCGTACTTGAGAATCACGTCCTGGGCGGTCGCCGGCGTTGTCCTGGATCGTGACGCCGCCCTTGGTGCCGATGGCCGGGATCAGCTGAATCAACGGCTTGATGAACGAGTCGACGAACTGCGTCACCAAGCCGGTGAACGCGGCGCCGATGACGATACCGACGGCGAGGTCGACGACGTTGCCTCGCATGATGAAGTCACGAAATCCCTTGAGCACGCGTTCTCTCCAATCGCTCCCGGTGTCGACGCGGCCCTCGCTGCGTCAGGGCGACCGCACTGTAACGGTTATGTGAGTCTCTGTCCTGATCCCCGCCAGCCGGGCGGCCTGTTCGGCGGTGACCGCGAGGTACAGCAGCGCGCCATCCTCGGGCGATTCGCCCCGCGCGCTCGCCCGCAGCACCAGCACGCCGGTGGCCAGTACCTCGGCTCCGCGGCCCCGTTCGGCGCCGGCCAGCACGTCCACCCGCTGGCCGGCGTGCACGACGGAGACCACGCCAGCGTCCCGGAGCCGCAGCGGCAATCCGACGGTGCCCGGCGGGGCGGCCGGATCGGGCGTGACGACCGGGCTCGGCGCGGCCGGGGGAGGCGGCACCGCGGCGGGCGGACCCGGACCGTCCAGCAACAGCACCCCGGCCGCCAGGCACAGCAGGGCGGCCACGGCGACCGCCCGCAGCAGGGCGGCGCGGCGCGGGAACGGGAGCCATCGGCGCGGGGCGTCGAGGCGCTCGTCAGCGCCGGGGGAAAACACCATCGGCTCCTCGCGTCGGCCTGGGGCGGCCGCCCGGCGGGCGGTCACCTCACCGACGTTAGGAGCCGATCGGGTGTTGCTGGCTGGTCGCCGAGGATCTGTGGACGACCGCGGCCGATGTGGAGAACTCCGCGTGCGCCGCTCAGCTGGGCTAAGGAGCGCGCTGCGCGAAACCCAGAAGCGGCTAGGAGGTCGACAATTCGAGGTCGAGCTGGTGGTCTTGGCGGCGGCCGGCGTGGACGTGCCGTTCGCGGCCGGGACCGGCGTTCCGTTGGAACCCTTCGACGCGCTGCTGAGCTCGACTCGGACGTCGAGGACGTCGAGGAGGAGGACGACGAAGACGAGGAACTCGCCGCGCTGCTCGCGCTGGCGGCGGCGCGGGAGTCGGTGCGGTAGAAGCCGGAGCCCTTGAAGACGACGCCGACCGCGGAGTAGACCTTGCGGAGCCGCCCCTGGCACTCGGTGCATACCGTGAGCGGTTCGTCGGAGAAGGACTGAACGGCCTCCAGCCGGTGTCCGCATTCGGTGCACGCGTACTGGTAGGTGGGCACGTGGGGTCCTTCCGCTTTGGCACTCTCTACGACCGAGTGCTAATTGTGCTTCATCGACCCCCGGATCGTCCAGCGGAACCCCGGATGTAGGGCATCTCACAGGGCAGCGCGGACCAGCCGCCGGACGGGGTCACCACGGCGCTGACCAGGCGATCGTGCGGCTCGGCGGGTAGCTCGTCGAGCAGTTCGCCGTCGTGCAGGAGCGCGACGACCGGGGTCCCGGCGGCGACTCTCGCCAGCGCCCGATCGTACGAGCCGCCGCCGCGGCCGAGCCGGACGCCCCGGCGGTCGACGGCCAGCGCCGGCACCAGCAGCAGCCGTGCGCGCGCCACCGCATCCGCCCCGAGCCGCTCGCCGACCGGTTCGCGCAGGCCACGCCGGCATCGGCGAGATCGCCCGGCCGGTCGTACCGGGCCCAGTCGAGGTCGTTGTCCGGGAGCAACACCGGCAGCAGCACGGTCGCGCCCGCCGCGCGCAGTGCCTCCGGCAGGCCCGGGCCGCCCGGTTCCGCCCCGATCGGCACGTACGCCGCGATCCAGCGGCAGCCGCCCGAACCCCGACGCCGCAGCACCGGCCGCGCCAAGCAGGCCGACGCAGCGCCGGCGCCCCGAGCAGATGGCCGACGAGCCGGGCGGCGGCCTCCGCCCTCGCGTCCGCGGTCAGCGCCGCCCGTCGCGCGATCAGCGCGGCCCGCGCCGCCGACTTGCCGTCCAGCGTCATCCGCGTCTCCTGTCCAGCTCGGAGCAGGCCCGATCAGCCAGCTGATGTGCTCCGGTTCGCTCGGCCAGAGCCTCTCAAACGTGCACTCAGGAGCCGGTGCGACCGGCCGGCGAGCCGGTGCCCCGGCCCGGCGTGCCCCGCACAGATCCGTCCGCCGTGCCAGCATTCCAGCAGGGCGCCGGATCGGGCGGCCGGGATCGATCGCGGCGAGGAGGAACGGTGACGCTACGAACCCGGCTCACCGCCGCCTTCCTCGCGGTCGTGCTGGGGCCGGTCGTGGTCAGCGCGATCGCGGTCGCGAGCACGGTCTCGTCGCTCACCCACAGCCGGGAGAACGAGCGCCTGGCCGCCGCGGCCAGCACGGTCAGCACCGGCATCAGCGCGCTCTGCCAGCGAGCCAGGGCGGCCGCCGAGGCGCTCGGCGCCACCGTCGACGGCGCCGCGACCACACAGATCAGGGACGCGGCACCGGTGACCATCGTGGAGCGTGGCCTCGCCGGCGCCGCCCGGCTGGAGGACGGCGCCGGCCGGATCACCGCGCAGGCCGGCACGCTCCCGGACGCCGACCGGGTGCCGTGGGGCGACTGCGCGTCGCGGCTGCCGGCCGCGGCGCCGATCATCGCGGCGGTGGTCGAGCTGCGGGGGCCGGCCGGCGAACTGGTCGGCCGGGCCAGGGCCGCGTTCGCGGTGGACGCCTCGATGGCCCGCCGGCTCGCCGCCTCGGCCGGCGTCGACCTCACGATCCTCGACGGCGACGAACCCGTGGTCAGCACGCTGCCCGCCCGCCGGGCCGGTGCGATCGCGCTGGCCTCGGCCACCGCTGACGGCAAGGCCGACGGCCTGCGCGTCACGGTGCTCGAACCGACCGCCCAGCAGCCGCTGCGGGCCGCGCTCAGCACCGACCGGGCCGATCTGACCGGCCTCTACATCGCGCTCGCCGTGGTCGTCGTGGTCGTCGCCGGCCTGGCCGTGCTGGCCGCCGGCTACCTGGCGCGCACCCTGACCCGCCCGCTCGCGGACGTGGCCCAGGCCGCCGAGCTGGTGGCATCGGGTGACCTGGACGCGCGGGTGCCGGTGCGCGGCCGGGACGAGGTGGGTCGGCTCGCCACCACGTTCAACCGGATGACCCGTGACCTCAAGGCGTACGTGTCGGCGCTCACCGCCAGCCGGGACCAGCTCCGCGGCAACCTCGCGCTGCTCGGCGACACCCTCTCCAGCACCCATGACCTGGACCGCATCCTCGAGGTGATCCTGGAGACCGTGATGGCGGCGACCGGCGCGCAGGCCGGCGTGGTGCTGCTCGCCGAGCGGTCGGCCAGCGCGTGGCCGGGCGTGCTGGTCGGCCAGTGCGGCTACGGCATGAGTGGGCGTGGCGTCGATGACCTGCGCGAGCTGCGGCTGCCGATCGGTGCCGGCGTGCTGGGCGGGGTGGCCGAGAGCGGCGAGCCGCGGCGCGGGCGGGTCGAGCCCGACAACCCGGACCTGGCGCCCGGCGAGCCGACCTGCCGGACGTACATCGCGGTGCCGTTCTCCGGCGCTGCCCGCCCGCACGAGGATCCCGACGGCCTGTTCGGCGACATCGAGACCGCGCTGCTGCTCGGTGGCGGCGAACCCGGCCGGCTGCTCGGCGTGCTCGCCCTCTACGACCGGCTCGGCGCGGACGACTTCGACGACGGCGACCTGGTCACGCTGCGCACCTTCGCCGGCCAGGCGGCCGTGGCGGTGGAGAACGTGCTGCTGCACCAGGAGGCCCAGCGCCTCTCGCTGACCGATCCGCTCACCGGGCTGTGGAACTACCGCTACCTGCAGGCCTCGCTCGGCCGCGAGGTCGAACGGGCGATCCGGTTCGGCCGACCGCTGGCCGTGCTCACCGTCGACCTGGACAGGTTCAGCGAGGTGAACGCCGATCGCGGCCAGCCGGCCGGGGACGCGGTGCTGGCCGAGGTGGCCGGTCAGATGCTGGGTGTGGTCCGCGAGGTGGACATGGTGTTCCGGCGCCGCGGCGAGCAGTTCGTGCTGCTGCTGCCCGAGACCAGCGCGGACGGCGCGTGCCGGGCGGCCGAGCGGCTCTGCACCGCGCTGCGCGAGCAACCGGTGCGGCTCGGCCCGGCCGACCGCGAGGTGTTGGTGCACTGCACAGCCTCGATCGGCGTCGCGATCCACCCGACCCATGCGCGCGATCCCGAGCAGTTGCTGGCGCAGGCCGATCTCGCGTTGCAGGCGGCCAAGACCGCCGGCCGGGACACCTGGCGGATGGCGGGCGAGCGGGCGACCAGCGCGAACGTCGCGGCCACCGGCGCCGGTGAGCCGAGTGTCGGAAATGTCGCAGGCGCCCGTACCGGGCGACACCGTGGGCGAGCGAGGTTGAGTCGGCACGGTTCCGGCTAGTCTCCCCGCATGGCTGACATCGCTGCCTCCCCCCGTACCCCCGTCCGACGACGACCCGACCGACTACGAAGGCCGTGATCCCCGCAGCGGGACTCGGTACCCGGTTCCTGCCGGCCACCAAGGCCGTGCCGAAGGAACTGCTCCCCGTGGTGGACAAGCCGGCCCTGCAGTACATCGTGGAGGAGGCGGCAGCGGCGGGCATCACCGACGTCCTGCTCGTGACCAGCCGCGGCAAGAGTTCGATGGTGGACCACTTCGACCGCCGCCCCGACCTGGAGGCGCAGCTCGAGGCGAAGGGCGACGCCCGCCGGCTGGAGGCGATCAAGCTGCCGTCCCGGCTGGCCGCGATCCACACCTCCCGCCAGGACGAGCCGAAGGGCCTCGGCCACGCGGTGCTCTGCGCCGCCGCGCACGTGGGCGACGAGCCGTTCGCGGTGATGCTCGGTGACGACCTGATCGACGAGCGCGACCACCTGCTCGCGGAGATGCTGGCGGTCCAGGCGGAGCGCGGCGGCATCGTGCTCGGGCTGATCGAGGTGCCGATCGAGCACATCAACCGGTACGGCTCGGTCGCGATCCAGCCCACCGACGCGCCCGACTCCGAGCTGTACAGCCTGGTCCGGGTCACCGAGTTGGTGGAGAAGCCCGACCCGGCCGAGGCGCCCAGCAACCTCGCGATCATCGGCCGGTACGTGTTGCCGCCGGAGATCTTCGACGCGATCCGCAAGACCGAGCCCGGCGCCGGCGGCGAGATCCAGCTCACCGACGCGATGGCCAGGCTCGCCAGCGAGGGCGTGCCCGTGCACGGCGTGGTGTTCCGCGGCCGGCGGTACGACACCGGCGATCGCGGCGACTACCTGAAGGCCGTCGTGCAGCTCGCCTGGGACCGCGAGGATCTCGGCCCGGCGTTCCGCGAGTGGCTGACCGATTTCGTCGCCAAGCAGACCGGCGAGAAGACCCCAGAGGCGACGGCATGACCGCTACCGTTCGGCCCGGACTGGCCGAGTACCTGGGCGGGCTGCTGGCCGGCATCCGCCCGTTGCGTCCGCTGGAGCTGCCGTTGCTCGACGCGCACGGCGGCGTGCTGGTCGAGGACGTGATCGCCCCGGCCGCGCTGCCGTACTTCGACCTGGCCGCGATCGACGGCTACGCCGTGCGGGCCGAGGACCTCGTCGGCGCCACCCCGGACAGCCCGGTGCGGCTGCCCGTGGTCGGCGACCTGCGGGCGGGGTCGTGGAACACCACCAGGGCGCTGCCCGGCGCCTGCTTCGCGGTGGCCGCGGGTGCGGCACTGCCGAGCGGCGCGGACGCGGTCGTGCCGGCAGCCTGGACCGACCACGGCCGCGCGCACCTGGAGATCAACCGGGCGCTGAACCGCGAGTCCTACGTCCGGCGGGCCGGCTCGGAGGTGCCAGCCGGCGCGGTGCTCGCGGCCGCCGGCACCCGGGTCACCTCGGGCATGGTCGGGCTGCTGGCCTCGGCCGGGATCGACAAGGTGATAGTCCGGCCCAAGCCGCGGGTCGTGGTGGTCTCCACCGGTGACGAACTGGTCGACCCCGGTCGCGGCTCGTCGCCGGGTCAGGTGGTGGACGCGAACTCGTACGCGCTCACCGCCGCGGCCACCGACGCGGGCGCGCAGGCGATCCGGGCCGGCATCGTCGGCGACGATCCCGAGCCGCTGCGTCAGGTGCTCGAGGACCACGCCATGCGGTGCGACCTCGTCGTGGTGAGCGGAGGCACCGGCGACGGACCAGGCGACACCGTGCGGAGCCTGCTGGGACGGGACGGTGCGGTCGAGTTCGTCGAGCTGCCGCTCTACCCGACCCCGGTCTTCGGCTACGGCACGATCGGCTCGGACGAGACCCCGATCCTGTGCCTGCCCGGCGACCCGGCGGCGGCGCTGATCGGTTTCGAGGTGCTGGCCAGGCCGGTGCTGCAGCGGTTCGCCGGCGCGGAGCCGGTGTTCCGGCCGGCCGTGAAGGCGAACCTGCTGGAGCCGGTGGTCTCGCCGCACGGACTGCGCGAGTTCCGGCCGGCGCTGGTCACCGAGCGGCGCGGCGGCGGGTACACCGTCCGGCCGCTGCCCGGCGGTCCGCACCTGCTGGGTGGGCTCGCCGAGGCGAACGGCCTGCTGGTGCTGGGGGAGAAGATCTCCAGCGCACCGTCCGGCACGACCGTCGACGTGCTGCTGTTCGACCGTCGGCGCTGATGGGATCGATGGACGTGACCGGCCGGCGGGAGCCGTAGTGGAGAAGCTGCCGGGCTGGCCGGCGACCCTGGCGGACGGGCCGGTCGGATTGCGTCCGCACCGGCTCCGCGACGCCAGGGCGTGGAGCGAGGCCCGGATCGCGAACGAGGCCTGGCTGTCTCCGTGGGAGCCGACCGCGGTCCGGTCCTGGCGGCGGCGGCACGCGCCGACGGAGTACGGGCCGCTCTACCGGTCGCTGCGGCGGGGGATCCGGGCCGGTCAGGTCATGCCGTTCGTGGTGACGTACGAGGGTCGGTTCGCCGGTCAGCTGACGCTCGGCGACATCGTGCGCGGCGCGGTCGGCTCGGCGTACGCGGGCTACTGGGTCGACGGTCGGCTGGCCGGCCGGGGGATCATGCCGACCGCGCTGGCCATGGTGGTCGACTTCGCGTTCACCTCGGCGGGCCTGCACCGGGTCGAGGTGAACATCCGGCCGGAGAACAAGGCCAGCCGGCGGGTGGTGGAGAAGCTCGGGTTCCGGCAGGAGGGCTTCCACCCGCGGTACATGCATGTGGACGGTGACTGGCGCGACCACGTGGGCTACGCGCTGACGGTCGAGGATGTCGCCCCGTACGGTCTGCTGTCGCGCTGGCGGTCCACCCGCACCTGACCGGTCGGTGTTCCGGCCGGCGGGTGCGGCATCTCGCGGGCTCGGCTGGCGTCGCGATGAGCCTTCAGCCGGCGTGTCGCGGGGCGGCGCGGGTTGCCGGTGAACCGCCGAGTTCCCGGGCGTGTCGCGCAAAATTCTTCTCACCGTCGTGATCGGATGAAGAAAGCGCAGTTCAGCGCCCTGACGGCACATTTTCGGAACTGCGCAATTCCGCACGATAATGTCGACACACCGATTTGCCTCCCTATCACTGTGCCTCTTTTGCCTTAACCTCGACGCAGGACGGCTCTGCCGACGAACCGTCCGCGCCGTGGCCGGCCACAGTGGACGGCACCATCCCGCGGCGCTGACCCGGGAGGAGGGGCCCATGCCGTCTTCGGTGCTCCTCGCGATCCTGGTCGGCGCCGGCGTGCTGGCCCTGATGCCGGCGCTCGCCCGCCGGTACGACTCGGCGGTCCGCGGCCAGGCAGAGCTGCACACCTCGTCCATGCGGGTGCTGCTGCGCAGCCGCCGGCAGCGGACCGTGTGCCCGTCCGCCCCGATCAACCCGCCGTCCGCGCTGCTCGCCGACCGGATCGTCGGCCGGGCGACGGTGGCGCACGCGCTCACGCCCGGCGATTCGGAGTCCGACGCGCTGGTGCGGGACGCCCTGGTCCGCGACACGCTGGCCCGGGACGATGCCTCGCGCGCCGCCCGCCGGGCCGCTGCCGCGGCGGGGGAGCCGACCCAGCAGGTCGCCACGGTGGACGTCGACGGCGCCGAGCCGAGCCGCTCGCGGGCCGGTCAGCCGCTGCTCGACAACTCGCAGCTCCAGCACTGGCGGCGGTTCCGTCGCCGGCGGGTGCTGCTGGCGTTCAGCCTGCTCGTGATCGGTCAGGTCTGCGGGGTCGCGTTCGTGGGGCCCGGCTTCTGGGCTGGTCTCGGGGTCTCGACCGTGCTCATGCTCGGGTACGTCGTCCGGCTGCGGGCCGCGGCTGCGGCCGAGCGGCGCAGGCTGGCCGCCGAGCGGGCGCGCCGGCACCGGGCGTACGAGTTCGTTCGGGTCGCCACCCGTGACGTGCGGGTGCCCGACCTGGCCGCCGCGCGTGCCGCCGCCTGGCTGGCCACCTCTCGCGAGGAGCGGCGCCGGCCGAGCCGTGAGGTGGCTCGGGTGCTGGAACTGGCCGGTCGGGAGACCATGCGGGCCGAGGACGGCACCTGGGTCGTCCGCAAGGCGCCCGAGCCGGCTCCGCAGCCGATTCGCACGCCGCAGCGGACCGCCGCCCGGGTGGCTGCCCGCCAGTACGTGCCCGTGTTGAGCGACATGGACGAGCCACTGCCGAGGGCTGTCAACCTCTGACCGCACTGCCTGCTACGCTTGCATGGTCCTTGGGGCTGTGGCGCAGTCCGGTAGCGCACCTCGTTCGCATCGAGGGGGTCTGGGGTTCGAATCCCCACAGCTCCACCAAGGAATGCCAGGTCAGAGGTCCGGTCGCGAAAGCGGCCGGGCCTTCTTTCGTTACGGGCCGCGGCGAACCTCCCTCGTGACACTGTCGAACTCAGGCTGCTGGGTCCGACGAATGGGTAGGGGCCCATCAGCGGGCAACGTCGACGGCACGGAGGTTCCACCATGTCCACCACTGACGACACGCAGGCCGACGCGAGCAGCCCGGCGGCGGGCACGAGGCAGGAAGACGTGACCGTGGATCTGTTCGCGGGCATCCCGGTCCGGGACTACGCCTCGGCGGTGGCCTGGTACGAGCGGCTCCTCGGCGGCCCGCCGTCGTTCCTGCCCAACGACGTCGAGGCGGTGTGGGAGGTCGCGGAACACCGGTTCGTGTACATCGTGGTGCAGCCCGACAGTGCCGGGCACGCCGTGCAGACCCTGTTCGTCAGCGATTTCGACGTCCGCATCGCCCAGATCGCCGAGCGGGGCCTGGAGCCGGCCGAGCGCGAGACCTACGACAACGGCGTCCGGAAGGCCATCTTTCGCGACCCCGACGGCAACGAAATCGGCATCGGCGGCGGTCCGGCCTGACGGAATCGTGGGCGCCGGCGCGGAGCTCAGGGGCGGCGCCGTGCTCAGGGGGCGGCGGCGCGGAGCTTCTCGATCTGGACGCGACTCAGCTCGGTGGTGCGGCGCATGTGCCGCAGGAGCAGCGCCAGTTCGGGCTCGGTGTAGTCGGCGAACATCGCCGTCCAGCCGTCGCTGAGGTCGCCCCACGCCGCCCCGAGTCGGGCGATCGCCTCGGCGACCGGGACCACAAGTACCCGGCGGCGGTCGGTGGCGTCGCGTTCGCGGGTGACGTAGCCGGCGCGCTCCAGCCGGTCGACCAGCCTGGTCGCGGAGCCGCTGGTGAGGCCGGTGAGCTCGGCGATCCGTCCGGTGGTGAACGGGCCCGGCTCGATCGTGAGCAGATTGATGCACTGCAGATCGGTGGGGTGTAGCCCGACCCGGTCGGCCATGGCCTGGTTGAACAGCACGTAGGAGGCCAGGTAGCGCCGGGACTCGACCTCCAGTTCGGTCAGCCGTTCCGCATCGGTCACGATCACCCTCCACTAATTAGTTGCGTGACGCAGAGATTGCACCGTACATTCGCTGCATGACGCAGATATCTTACCAACCGGCCACCGCGGTCACTGGAGCGACCGGCGCCCAGGGTGGGGCCACCGCCCGGGCGCTGCTCCGCAACGGTCACGCCGTCCGGGCCCTCACCCGTCGACCGGACTCCGCCGCCGCGATCGAGCTGAGCCGCCTGGGCGCCGAGGTCGCGTACGCCGACTTCACCGACCGCGCTTCGCTCGACACCGCACTGCGCGGTGCCACCGCACTGTTCGCCGTCACGACCCCGTTCGGCACCGACGTCGAGCAGGAGGTGCGCGAGGGCACCACGCTGCTCGACGCCGCCGCGGCCGCCGGCACGATCCGGCACATCGCGTTCACCTCGGCCACCAACGCCGACCGGGGGACCGGCATCCCGCACTTCGACAGCAAGCACCGCATCGAACAGCACCTCGCGATCCTGGGCGTGCCGTGGACCGTGATCGCGCCGGCCGCGTTCATGGACCAGCTCACCGAGCGCTGGACCACGGACGCGCTGCGTACCGGCACGTTCGCCCGCCCACTGCCCGCTCACCAGCCGCTCACGCTGATCCCCGCCGCCGACATCGGGGCCTTCGCGGCGCTGGTGCTGTCCCGCCCGGCCGAGTTCGCGGGACGGCGCATCGACATCGCGTCGGACGAGCTGACCGGTCCGGAAATGGCGACGGTGCTCGGCGCCGCCTGCGGGCGGGCGGTCAGCTACCAGGAACTGCCGATCAGCTACATCGAGGCGTACTCGCACGATCTGGCCGCGATGTTCCGCTACTTCGGGACCGTTGGCCTCGACGTCGACATCGCCGGCCTACGCCGCGACTACCCCGAGGTCGGCTGGCATTCCCTCCAGGACTGGGTCGCCACGCAGACCTGGAATCTCGACATCGCCTCCTGACCTCGCCGCCGGTACGGCTGGCGCTGCCGGCCACAGCCGGCCTGACCTCGCTGCTGGCCGCCGCCGGCCCTGCCGGCGCTGCCGGCCGCGGCCGGTTCGGCGCCACATGAAAGCTCCCCTCATGGCGTCAGCGCACGCTGAGGGGAGCTTTCATGTGGTCGGGGGTGTGCGGCGGAGGCGAGTTAGCCTGCGGACCAGGGAACCGCTGACCGGAAATGAGGAGCCGATGTCCGAGACACCGCCCGTCCGTGAACTGCGCCTGGTCGTCACCGCTCCCGACTACGACGAGGCACTCCGGTTCTATCGGGACGTGCTGGGCCTCACCGAGCGCGAGGCCTACTCCTCGGACGACGGCCGGGTCACGATCCTCGAGGCCGGCCGCGCCACCCTGGAACTGACCGACCCTCCGCACGCGGAGTACATCGACAAGGTGGAGGTCGGGCGCCGGGTCGCCGGCCACATCCGGGTCGCGTTCGAGGTCGACGACTCGACGGCGGTCACCGCCGCCCTGTCCGATGCCGGCGCCACGGTGTTGGCCGAGCCGACCAGGACGCCCTGGAACTCCCTCAACTCCCGCCTCGAAGGCCCGGCCGGTCTGCAGCTCACCCTCTTCACCGAGTTGGGCGAACCGTCGGAGCACACCGAGCCGTAGCGAGGCGGCCGGGCCGGGCGGCACAGCGCAGCCGGGGCGGTGCGGGCTGCGCGGTCGCGCCGTGCGGCTGGCCCCGGGCGGTGTGGCCTGGTCGGCCGGAGCTGACACGCCGGCTGGGGAGGCTGACCGGGATCACGCCGGGGGGCTGCGGCGAAGCCGTCGCCAAGGGCCGGACGTACGCAAAATCGCTTGAAGAATTTTCCAGCCGCCCGGCGGTTCTGGGGCTCGCGGGCCGATGTGGATAATTAGTTCAGATACCTCGCCAAAAGCGCGATTCGGCGCAGCTCGTTGCGCCCGCAAGCTGCACCAGAGGCGGATGATCGGGACAGTGTCCTGTCGCAATCAGCATGAAGCCAAGGAGATCGGATGACGATCGGGATGGGACCGCTGAGACCGTGCCCGAGGCGTCGTGAGGCGTAACTCCCTCCGCTCGCTGGACGGTGTGCGGTGATCAACAACGTGCACCGGTCGCTGGTCTGGATCAAGTACGACGGCGCCGAACTGGTCGACGTGGAACTCGCCGAGGGACGGCTCACCGCGGTCGGTACCGCGATCGGCGCCGACCCCGTGCCCTTCCGCCTGGGCTACGCGCTGATCACCGGCGAGAACTACGTGACGAGAACGCTGCGGGTGAACACGACCGGGGCCGGCTGGCGTCGGTCCCTGGAACTGCGCCGCGAGTCCAACGGTGAGTGGCGTGCCGTGGGGGAGGCCGAGGGCGAGCTGGACGCGCCAGCGCCGGGCGGCGACACCGCGGACTTCCCGGGCGTGGCCGACTGTGACCTGGGCCTCTCGCCGATCACGCACTCGCTCCCGGTGCTCCGGCACGGCCTGCTCGCCGGCGGTGAGCCGCTCGACCTGATCGTGCCGTCGGTCGCGGTGCCCAGCCTCGCCCTGCGCCCGCTGCCGGTCCGCTACACCCACCTGCGGCGGGACGGGGACATCAGCGTCGTACGGTTCGAGCGTGAGGGTTTCAGCGCGGACCTGGTCTTCGACAACGACGGCCTGGTGATCGACCATCCCGGGGTCGCCCAGCGGCCGATGCTCGCCGGCTGACCGAAGCCGGTTGACAGCCGGGTCCGCCGCGACGGAACCTGCCAGGACAGACCCGGACAGTGGGGAGACAGGTCATGTGCCGGAGCATCAAGACGTTGCGCGCGCCGTACGTGCCGGAGGTGGGCGAGGAAGACATGCACGCCGCGGCGTTGCAGTACGTGCGGAAGGTCTCCGGGTTCCAACGTCCGGCCCCGCACAACGCCGAGGCCTTCGACCGCGCCGTGGAGGCGGTCACCGCGGCCACCCGCGAACTCCTCGCCGACCTGGTCGTCCGCGGCCGCGCCAGCTAGCCCGCCGGCTCGCCGGCGACGCACCCCGATCACCGCATTTGGGCGACATCTTCACGGCTATAACCGTGAAGATGTCGCCCAAAGCCGGTTGGGAGAGCCCCGCGCGCGTTGTTGGGGGAGCGCCCAAAGTGCGTTGTCGGGGGCCGAGCCAGCTAGACCCAGCTGTCGAGCCACATCCTGGATTGCCACTCCGCGTACGTGATGAGCTCGCCGGTGAGGATCGGGTAGAAATACGCGAACGTCATGGCCACGACCAGCAGATACACGCCGGTCAGGATCCCGCCTGCGAGCCGCCGGTCGAAGCTGGCCGACGCGGGGCCGAGCACCATGCCGAGCGCCAGCGTGAGCGCCAGCACCAGGAACGGCAGGCTCGGCAGCGCGTAGAAGAAGAACATGGTCCGGTCGGGGTAGAACATCCACGGCACGAAGCCGGTCGCCACCATCAGCAGGATCGTGCCGGCCCGCCAGTCACGCCGAGCCAGGAAGCGCCAGCCGGTCGCGACCAGCGCCGGCAGGAACGCCCACCAGATCGCCGGGGTGCCGAGCGCGATGACCTCGGCCGAGCACGTGGCCGCGCCACACCCCGTGCCGCCCTCGTAGAAGTACGCCACCGGGCGGCCGAGGAAGAGCCAGCTGTACGGGGACGACTGGTACAGGTGCGCCGTCGAGAGCGTGCTGTGGAACTGGTAGACGGCCTGGTGGTAATGCCACAGGCTCTCCAGCGCGTTCGGGATGAGCGGATTGCCCTCACCGCTGGTCGAAGCCCAGTTCCGATCCCAGCCGGTGTCGGTGAGGAACCAGCCGGTCCAGGTGAGGATGTAGGTGCCGACGGCGACCGCGACGAACAGCGCGATCCAGCCGAGCTGGGTGGCGATCGTGTCCATGATCCAGTGCCGGACCCCGGCCGACCGGCGCGCGCCGACCTCCCAGAGCGACGATCAGCACGATGAACACCGGCACGTACCAGAGGGCGCTCCACTTCACGCCCAGCGCGCACCCGGTGAGCACGCCGGCCGCGATCCGCCACCAGGGCACCGTGCGCCAGCTCAGGCCCGGCGAACCGGAGGTCAGGTCCACGCCGGCGTCGATCGACCGTTGCAGCGCCGCACGCCGGAAATCTCGATCCATCACCAGGCACGCGAACGCGCCGAGCACGAAGACCATCAGGAAGATGTCGAGCAGCGCGACCCGGCTGGACACGAAGTGCAGCCCGTCGAGGCTGAGCAGCAGGCCGGCGATGCAGCCGAGCAGCGTGGAGCCGAACATCCGCCGGGCCAGCCGGACCATGATCAGCACCGAGATCGTGCCGGCGACCACGGCCGAGATCCGCCACCCGAAGCTGTCGTACCCGAACAGCCACTCGCCGAGCGCGATGCACCACTTGCCCAGCGGCGGGTGCGCGACGAAGCCGGGGCCGTCGTTCTTCGCGTTCAGCTCGACGCCGTGATCGAGGAGGCTCTTGGCGTCCTTCGAGTAGTACATCTCGTCGAAGATCGAACTTCTCGGGATGCGCCAGGCCGATCAGCCGGATCGCGAACGCGAACGCCGTGACCAGCAGCGCCCAGAGCCATGAGTTGACGCCGTCGGACGGGAGCGCGGGGCGGAGCCGACGGATCGGCTCCGGCTCGGACCCGGCAGAGAGCACGTCGGCCCGGGGTGCGGGCTCGGAGAGGGTGGCTGCCACCCCGCGATCGTAGGCCCAGGGAGCACGTGGCTGCAGACGCTGTCCACAACCGCGGTCAGGGGCGTCCGCGCCGGCCCGGGCTGGCACCGGCTCGACGGGTCGCTCGTGCGGACCCGTACGGTCACGATCGTGGCCACTCCCGCCGCGGCCGGACGGCTGCTCCTCGCCGGCGTCCCGCTGGGTAACCCCGGCGACGCCACCACCCGGCTGCGCGACGCGCTCGGCACCGCGGACATCGTGGCCGCCGAGGACACCCGCCGGTTGCGCCGACTCACCGCCGATCTGCAGGTCACGATCGTCGGCAAGGTCGTCTCCTACTTCGACGGCAACGAGGAACGGCGTACCCCCGAACTGGTCGAGGCGCTGGCCGGCGGGGCGACCGTGTTGCTGGTCACCGATGCCGGCATGCCGAGCGTGTCGGACCCGGGCTACCGGCTGGTGGCCGCGGCCGTGGACGCCGACATCGCGGTGACCGTGCTGCCCGGTCCGTCCGCCGTCACGACCGCGCTGGCCCTCTCCGGCCTGCCGTGCGACCGGTTCTGCTTCGAGGGGTTCCCGCCGCGCAAGCCGGCCGACCGGCGCGCGGTCTACGCCGGGCTGGCCGACGAGCGGCGCACGCTGGTCTTCTTCGAGGCGCCGCACCGGATCGCCGACTCGCTCGCCGACCTGGCCGCCGCGTTCGGCGCCGATCGGGCCGGCGCGGTCTGCCGGGAACTGACCAAGACGTACGAGGAGGTCCGCCGCGGCCCGCTCGGCGAGCTGGCCGAATGGGCGGCCGGCGGGCTGCTCGGCGAGATCACGATCGTGGTGGCCGGTGCGCCCGAGGTGGCCGCGACCCCGACCGACCCGGCCGCGCTGGTGGCCGCGGTGGAGGCCGGCGAGGACAGCGGGCTCAGCCGCAAGGAGGCGATCGCGACGGTGGCCAAGGCTCTCGGCGTGCCGAAGCGCGAGGTCTTCGACGCCGTCGTCGGCGCCAAGCGCCGCTGACCCTCCAGATCGCCGACACCCTGGCGATCTGGGCGACATCTTCCCGGCTATGACCGAGAAAATGTCGCCCAGATCCGGGAGCTAGCGGAGCGGGGAGTGGAGGACGGGGAGCTGGGGGAGCGGGAGCTAGGGGCGCGGCGGGCTAGAGGGCGGCGGTGACGAGCATGCCGGCGAAGATCGCGAGCGGTCCCGCGAGCCCGAGCGCCCAGAGCAGCAACCGGCCGCCCGTGCCCGCCGAGCGGAGCCGGCGCACGCCGGTGACCAGCCCGATCAGGACCCCGCAGAGCACCACGATCAGCACGCCGAGTTCCCAGCGCAGGTGCAGCGCGCTCGCTGGCCCGGCGTAGGCCCAGCTGCTGTCCGCGTCGAGCATCTTGGCCTGGAACGACGCGCCCTTCCTGCGGTCGTCGTCCGGGACGCTGGAGAGCCGCACCGCCTCGGCGGTGAACTCCTTGCCCTCGGCCACGAACTGGCCGACGCAGCGCTCGTCCAGGCCGTTGCGCTCGCATGAGGTGACCGTCACGGTGCCTTGCGCGCCACGGCCCATCGCGATCCAGAACGGCTCGGCGCTCACCCAGCCGAAGAAGGCGGCGACCAGCGCGACCAGGATCAGCGCGGTCAGTCCGACGATCGGCCGGCGGGTCGCGTTCGGGTAGGCCCGGCGCGGCCTGCTGATCGGGATGGGTAGGGTGCGTCGGCGGTGCGGTCCACGGCACAGCCTCGGTGGCCCCGGGCGGCGGCGGCGCGAGCCCGGCGAGGCCGTGCTCGGACAGCGGCGGCTCGCCCAACGCGATCTCCGAGGACGGAACCTGCTCGACGGGCGCGGTGGCGGTCGGGTTTCTGGCCGGCGCGGTGTCCCTGGCGGAGACCACGGCTCCGGCCGGCGCGGTGTCGTTGGCCGGTGCGACGGCTCCGGCCGGCTCAGCGGCGTCGCCGGACAGGGCACGGTGCGCTGTGTCGCTGACGTCGTGGGCCACGCCGTCATTGGATCACCGGCACCCGCCCTGGCCGGCGGATTCGCGGTTCCTCGGCGTGCCGCGAACGGCCGCCCGCTCGGCCGGGCGGCGTGCCACGAAGGGCCGCCCGCTCAGCTGGGCGGCGTGTCGCGAACCGCCGGCTGATCGGCCCGCCGGCATGTGGCGACCGGCTGCCCCGCCGGGCCCGCGGCGCGCGGCGAACGGCCGCCCGTCGATCTACCGCGAACGGCCGGGACGCGCGGCGCTCGCGTGGCCAGGCGGGACAGCGTGTCCCGCCTGTCCGGGACTGTCCCGGCTGGTCAGAGGGGTTGTGACGGGCTGGGCGTCACGGCTGGATTGGTGGCGTCAGCAACACACGAATTCACGGGAGGCACGACATGACCGCCATCATTCGCAGCACGCGGCGCACCGCTCCGCTGCTCCTCATCGCCGCACTCGCGGTGGGCCTGATCGGGTTAGCCCCGGCCAGCGCGGCCCAGGCGGACCGGGCCTCAGCTGCCGCCCCCGCCGCGGCGGCCCAGCCGACCTCGTCCCGGGCGTGGATCGCCAACGCGGCGATCAGCCAGATCAACAAGCGCGAGACCGGCAACAACAACTATCCGATCGCGTACAAGCTGAACAGGGACATCATGCGCCCCGCCGCGTGGTGCGGCGTCTTCGCGAACTGGGCCTGGGCCAAGGGCAACGCCAGTAAGCGCCCCAACATGAAGGGCAGCGGCGTGGACCAGGGCCACTGGGCGACCTACTGGCAGAAGTGGGGCAAGAAGAACAACCGCTGGTCGCCGATCGCGAACCGTAACGTCGGCATCGGCGACGCGGTGGTCTACGGCACCTACCCCGCCAGCAGGCACGTCGGGATCGTGGTCGGCGTCAAGTACGACAAGAACCACAAGGCGACCCAGGTCCGGACCGTCGAGGGCAACGTCGGCGACAAGGTGACCGACACCGGCTGGCGCAAGATCACCGCGCTGACCGGGGGCGGTGCGAAGGCGACCGGGTTCGTCTCGCCGTTCTGATCCGCTGAGCCCGCGCCCCGCCGTGCAGTCCGCGGCGGGGCGCGATGCTGTCTGCCGCCGGTGGAGCTGAGGGGCGGTTGGCGGGCACGGAACGTACGGCAGTCTGGCGGTCAAGGCCCGGCGAGCGGCGGCCGGCGGCTGGTGAGCGCGTCGGCCGTCGAGAATTCTGTGACCGAATGCACCGCGCAGTTGATCTGTCCGGTGTGGATTCGGCAGAGTGGCCCCATGGCCGAGACCGAGCTGGACGATCCCGACCACCTCGATCCCCGTTTGGCGGCGAACCCGGCGGAGTACGTCGACCTCCTCCGCCGGTACAAGGACCATTCCGGCCTCACGTTTCGGCAGGTCCAGCAGCGATCGCGGGCGCACGGCAACGAGCTGCCGCGCAGCACCCTCTCCACGATGCTCAGCCGGGCCAGCCTGCCCAGGGAGGAGCTGGTGGCCGCGTTGATCCGCGCGTGCGGTGGCGGACCGGACACGGTGGCGAAATGGGTCTCGGCGCGGCGGCGAATCGCATCCGGCGGACCCACCGCCGAGCCGGCCTCGAACCCGGCGCCGTCTCGAGCCTAGGGTCGACATCGAGTGCCGAACCTCTCTCGGGCGCCGAGCCGACGTCGAACGGCGCTTCCCTCTCGAGCCCCGAGCCGGCATCGAACGGCGAATCCACTCGGGCCTCGAATCGACGCCGAACTCCGGGCCGACGAGCCAGGACCCGCGGCCGTTACAGCGGGCGTCGAACAGCCGTACTGGTCGGCGTGCTCGCGCTGGCCGTCCTCGCCGGGTCGGGCGACGGTGGTCGAGTTCTGGTCCGATACGGCGGACCGCTCGTCGCGTGCGGCGCGGCCCCCGCGCTGCCCTCGTCCGGCGACTACCTGTTGCGGCTGGAACGGTCCGGCCTCTGCCTGTCCGAGGAACCGACCAGCGACCTGGCGCAGGTCTACCAGGCGCCCTGTGACCGGGCGTACCCGACGATGTCGCTCCGGCCGGTCGGCGACGGCGTCTACCGCATCAAGACCCAGCATCCTCGGTTCGGCCGCGGCTGCGTGGCGGTCGACGGCGGGCCGACCGAGGAGGGCGCCGCGCTCAGCACCAGATGACTGCGGTAAACGGGCCACCGAGCGGTTCCGTCTCGAACCCGTGAGCAAGCCTTCGCCGGGTTACCGGATCCGGCCGGAGCCGGGCTACCTGTGCGTCGGCGTGACGGAGTCGAAGGAGGAGTGGACGCCGGTCCGGGCGCAGCCGTGCGACCCGGCCGAGACCGGTCAGCTGTTCACCCTCCGCCGGCGCTGATCGCGGCCACGCGGTACGCCGGTCGTACCGGCCGCGTCGTACCGGGGTCCGAGCGCGTGGGTTGTCCACAGGCGGTGACGGCGGTCCCAAATCGCGTCGCCGCAGTCACTAGGCTGGTGGACATGACCCGCAATGTGCTCACAGCCGTCGCGTGGCCGTATGCCAACGGCCCGCGTCACATCGGCCACGTATCCGGCTTCGGTGTTCCCTCTGACGTGTTCAGCCGGTACCAGCGCATGGCGGGCAACAACGTCCTGATGGTCAGCGGGACGGACGAGCACGGCACCCCGATCCAGGTGCAGGCCGACAAGGAGGGCGTCAGCGCCCGCGAGCTCGCCGACCGGTACAACCGGGTGATCAGCGAGGATCTGCGCGCGCTCGGCCTCTCCTACGACCTGTTCACCCGCACCACCACGCGGAACCACTACTCGATCGTCCAGGAGCTGTTCAAGGGCCTGCACAAGAACGGCTACGTCTTCCCGAAGACGACGATGGGCGCGATCTCGCCGTCCACCGGCCGTACCCTGCCCGACCGGTACGTCGAGGGCACCTGCCCGATCTGCGGCTACGACGGCGCCCGTGGTGACCAGTGCGACAACTGCGGTAACCAGCTCGATCCGATCGACCTGATCAACCCGAAGAGCCGGATCAACGGCGAGACCCCGAAGTTCATCGAGACCGAGCACTGGTTCCTCGACCTGCCGGCGTTCGCCGGCGCGCTCGGCTCCTGGCTGCAGACGCGTACGGACTGGCGTCCGAACGTGCTGAAGTTCTCGATGAACCTGCTCGGTGATCTGCAGCCGCGGGCGATCAGCCGCGACATCGACTGGGGCGTGCCGGTGCCGCTGCCCGGCTGGGAGGACCGGTCGGACAAGCGGCTCTACGTCTGGTTCGACGCGGTGATCGGGTATCTGTCGGCCTCGGTCGAGTGGGCGCGGCGCTCCGGCAACCCCGAGGCGTGGCGGGAGTGGTGGCAGAACCCGGACGCCAGCTCGTTCTACTTCATGGGCAAGGACAACATCACGTTCCACTCGCAGATCTGGCCGGCGATCCTGCTCGGCTACAACGGCGAGGGCACCCGCGGCGGCGAGGCCGGTCAGCTGGGCAAGCTCGCGCTGCCGACCGAGGTGGTCTCCAGCGAGTTCCTGACCATGGAGGGGCGGAAGTTCTCCTCGTCCCGCAGCGTGGTGATCTACGTCCGGGACTTCCTGGAGCGGTACGACCCGGACGCGCTGCGCTACTTCATCTCCGTGGCCGGCCCGGAGACCCAGGACACCGACTTCACCTGGGCCGAGTTCCTGCGCCGGAACAACGACGAGCTGGTCGCCGGCTGGGGCAACCTGGTCAACCGGTCGGTCTCGATGGCGGCGAAGAACGTCGGCGCGATCCCGAAGCCCGGCGCGTTCACCGACGCCGACGTGGCCCTGCTGGACGCGTCCAAGGCCGCCTTCGGCACGGTCGGCGAGCTGCTGGAGCGGTCCCGGCAGAAGGCCGCGATCGGCGAGGCGATGCGGGTGGTCGCGGAGGCCAACAAGTACCTCTCCGACCAGGCGCCGTGGAAGCTCAAGGACGACGCCGACCGGGACCGCCGGGACACGATTCTGCACGTCGCGCTCCAGGTGGTCGACGACGCCAAGACGCTGCTCACGCCGTTCCTGCCGCACACCGGCCAGCGGGTGCACGAGCTGCTCGGCGGCGAGGGCACCTGGTCCGGCATGCCGGAGATCCACGAGGTCACCGAGGACGCGGCGGACGGTTCGGACGCTGCCGTCCTACGCGGTGATCACCGGCGACTACGCCTCGGCCAAGGCCAGCTGGAAGTCCACGCCGATCGACGCCGGCAAGCCGATCGCCACGCCCACCCCGATCTTCCGCAAGCTCGATCCGTCCATCGTGGACGAGGAGCTGGCTCGCCTGGAGTCGGAGTGAGCAAGCGAAACCCGGCGGCCCGGCCCATTCCCGAGCCGCCGCCCGCGCCCGAGCCGCTCGCGGTGCCGGTGCTGGACAGCCACACCCACCTGGACCTGCAGGAAGTCGACGTCGCCGCCGCGCTCGCCGCGGCGGCGGCCGTCGGCGTCACCCGGGTGGTCCAGGTCGGTATCGACGTGCCGTCGTCGCGCTGGGGTGCGGAGATCGCGGCCGAGCACGACGCGGTGTTCGCCACCGTCGCGCTGCACCCGAACGAGGCGCCGCGGCTGGCCGACCTGGACGCCGCGCTCGCCGAGATCGACGAGCTCGCCGCGCTGCCGCAGGTCCGGGGCATCGGCGAGACCGGCCTGGACTACTTCCGCACCGAGCCCGACGGGCGCGCGGCCCAGGAGCGGTCGTTCCGGGCGCACATCGAGATCGCGAAGCGGCACGGCAAGGCGCTGGTGATCCACGACCGGGACGCCCACGACGACGTGCTCCGGGTGCTGGCCGAGGAGGGGGCGCCCGAGCGGGTCGTCTTCCACTGCTTCTCCGGCGGCCCGGAGCTGGCCAAGGCGTGCGCCGAGCACGGGTACGTGATGAGCTTCGCCGGCACGGTCACGTTCAAGAGCGCCGAGCCGCTGCGTGAGGCGGCCCGGATCGCGCCGGCCGAGCTGATCCTGGTCGAGACCGACGGGCCGTTCCTCACCCCGATGCCGTACCGGGGGCGACCGAACGCGCCGTACCTGATTCCGATCACCGTGCGCGCGCTGGCGGAGGTACGCGGCGACGACCTCGACGCGCTCTGCGCCAGCATCTGGACCAACGGCGAACGCATCTTCGGCAGCTGAGCTCCTCTTGTCGCGCTTTGGGCGACATTTTCTCGGCTATAACCGGAAAATGTCGCCCAAAGCGGACGGGTGGCGAGCGCCCAAAGGCGGGCAGGTGGCGGGCGCCACGGCGGACGGCGGCGGGCGGCGTGGCGGTGTGGCGGCGTGTTCCACGCCGATTGGCCTGCGGGTGCCTCGGCGCCGTATCGTGTCGCGGTTGAACGGCTGGGATGGGGCGAGCCGCCCCTGCCCGGATCGGACGAGGACAGGAGCACGGTGGGTCGCACCGCCGCACTAGCGGTACGGGTAGTCGCGCTGATGGCCGTGGTCATCGCTGGCGTCGCCTGGGTGGTGACCGATCGCTCGGTCACGCTCCGGGTCGACGGGGTCACACAGACCGTTCACACCCACGCCTCCGACGTCGAGGGCATGCTCCGCGTGGCCGGCGTCGACGTGGGTGACCACGACGTCCTCACGCCCGACCGCCGAGACGCCGCTCCGCCGCGGTGCCGAGGTCGTGCTCGACCGTGGCCGGCACCTCACGCTCACGGTCGACGGGCAGACCCGCAAGGAATGGGTCACCGCGCGCACCGTGCACGAGGCGCTCCAGGATCTCGGCCTCGATCGGGGCCGGCTCCGGCTCTCGGCCTCCCGCAGCGCCCGAGTGCCGCTCGGCGGCTTCGCCGTGCGGGTGAACACCGAGAAGACCGTGACGTTGGTCGCGGACAAGCGCACGGACAAGGTGACCACGTACGCCGCCACGGTCGACGAGCTGCTCGCCGAGCGGAAGGTCGCGCTGGCCGAGAAGGACCTGACCGAGCCGGCCCGGGATGCGGCGCTGGCCGACGGTGGCACCGTCACGGTCCGCCGGATCACCGTGAAGAGCGCCGTCGAGACGGTCAGCGTGCCGGCTCCGGTGACGAAGAAGAGCGACAGCGACCTCATGCTCGACCAGAAGAAGGTGCTGGAGGAGGGCAAGGCCGGCAAGGTCGAGCGGACCGTCGAGTACATGTACGCCGACGGCAAGCTGGTCAAGACCAACGTCCTCAGCACCAAGACGATCGTCGCGCCGAAGCCGCGGGTGGTGGTCGCCGGCTCGAAGCCCTACCCGGCGGACGACACCGGCCTGAACTGGGACGGCCTGGCGGCGTGCGAGTCCGGCGGCCGGCCGAACGCGGTCTCCTCCGGCGGCACCTACCACGGGCTGTACCAGTTCAACGTGGAGATGTGGCACCGGATGGGCGGCGTCGGCCTGCCCAGCGAGGCCACCCCGCGCGAGCAGACCTACCGGGCGATCAAGCTGTACAAGGCCGCCGGCCGTGGCCAGTGGCCGCACTGCGGCGTCAACCTGTGAGGGAGCGGAGCGAGCGAACCAATAGGTACAGCCGCCCCGCTCGTGGGGCTGCCGAGCGCAGCGAGGTGGGCACATGAGCGGTCCCGCGACCGACGGGCTGCTCGGGCCGGCGGAGGTGCGCAAGCTCCTCGCGAGGCTGGACGTCCGGCCGACCAAACAGCTGGGCCAGAACTTCCTGCACGACCCGAACACGATCCGCCGAATCGTCCGGACCGCGGAACTCACCGAGGACGACGTGGTGCTGGAGGTCGGCCCCGGGCTGGGTTCGCTGACCCTCGGGCCTGCTCGCGGTGGCACGCCGGGTGGTCGCGGTCGAGCTCGACCCGGTGCTGGCCGGCGCGCTGCCCGGGACCGTGGCGGATCGGCTGCCCGACCGCGCCGACCGGCTGGACGTGGTGCACGCCGACGCGCTGCGGATCACCTCGATCGAGGGCCCGCAGCCGACCGCGCTGGTGGCGAACCTGCCGTACAACGTGGCCGTGCCGGTCGTGCTGCACCTGCTCGAGCAGCTGCCGAGCCTGCGGTCCGGGCTGGTCATGGTGCAGTCGGAGGTGGCCGATCGGCTCGCCGCGCCGCCGGGGTCCCGCACGTACGGGGTGCCGAGCGTGAAGGCGGCCTGGTACGCGGACGTGCGCCGGGCGGGGCCGGTGCCCAGGGCGGTGTTCTGGCCGGTGCCGAACGTGGACTCGGGGCTGGTGCGGCTGGTGCGCCGGGATCCGCCGCTGGTCGACGGCGTGCTCGTGGATCGGCCAAGGTCTTCGCCGTCATCGACGCGGCCTTCGCCCAGCGCCGCAAGACGCTGCGGGCCGCGCTCGGCGGCTGGGCCGGATCGCCCGCGCGCGCCGAGGAACTGCTGCACGCCGCCGGCATCGACCACCGGACCCGCGGCGAGGCGCTCGACGTCGCCGCGTTCGCCCGGATCATCGCGGCCACCACCGCTTAGCCCCGGCCGCGCGGCCGCGGCGCGACTTCAATTCCGCCCTCCACGGGCGGAATTCGAACCGCAAGGGTTGTGAGCGGGGTGCCCGGCCGGGCCGCGCCCAGTCGGTCGGGGCCGCAGGCGGATAGCATCGAAGTAGCGGCCGGTGACGACACCGGGTGAGTACGGCCCGCAGAGAACACAGGAGCTGACCCTGATCCACCGCGTCCGCGTGCGTTCCGGCGTGCCTCGATCCGTCCGGGTCCGGGTGCCGGCGAAGGTCAACCTGCATCTGGGTGTCGGCCCGGTCCGCGCCGACGGTTTCCACGAGCTGGAGACGGTGTTCCACGCCGTCTCGCTCTTCGACGACCTCACCGCCAGCCCCGCCGAGGACGGCGAGCTCTCGCTCACGATCAAGGGGGAGGGCGCCGGCGAGCTCTCGACCGGCGACGACAACCTCGCGGTCAAGGCCGCCCGGCTGCTCGCCGAGTACGCGGGCGTGGACGCCGAGGCCGGCCCTGACCCTGCGCAAGGGCATCCCGGTGGCCGGCGGCATGGCCGGGGGCAGCGCGGACGCCGCGGCCGCCCTGGTCGCCTGCGACGCGCTCTGGAACACCGCGGTGCCCCGGGACGAACTGCTCGAACTCGCCGCCACGCTCGGCAGCGACGTGCCGTTCTCGCTGGCCGGCGGCACCGCGCTGGGCACCGGCCGGGGCGAGCTGCTCAGCCCGGTGCTGGCGCCCGCCCGGCGGCACTGGGTGATCGCGATCGCCGACGGTGGGCTCTCCACGCCGGAGGTGTTCCGCGAGCTGGACCGGCTCCGGGCCGCCGGCGGGGTGCCGCTCGCCGGATCGTCGGAGACCCTGCTCAGCGCGCTCCGCTCGGACGATCCCGCGGTGCTCGGCGCCGCGCTCGACAACGACCTGCAGCCGGCGGCGCTCTCGCTCCGCCCCGGACTGCGCCAGACGCTCGCGGCCGGACTGGACGAGGGGGCGCTCGGCGGCCTCGTCTCCGGCTCCGGCCCGACCTGCGTCTTCCTGGCGGCCGACGCGGACGACGCGGTGGCCATCGCGGCGGCGCTCGCCGGCCGCGGGGTCTGCCGCACGGTGCGTACGGCGTACGGGCCGGTGCCCGGCGCCAGGGTGATCACAGATGGGGATAGGGACTAGAGCATGGCGAACCTGATCAACCTGGAGTCGGTGTCGAAGGCACACGGCACCACCGCGCTGCTGGAAGGCGTGTCGCTCGGGCTCGACGACGGCGACCGGGTCGGCGTGGTCGGCCTCAACGGGGCCGGCAAGACCACCCTGCTCAAGGCGCTCACCAAGGAGGAGCCGACCGACTCCGGCCGGGTCACCCACCGGTCCGGCCTGCGGATGGGCGTGCTCGGCCAGTCCGTGGTGCTGCCGCCCGAGGCGACGATCCGGGACGTGGTGCTCGGCACGGCGTGGCTGGACGAGGGCTTCGGCGCCGAGCACGAGTGGGCCGGCGACGCCGGGATCCGCCAGGTGCTGGACGGCCTCGGCCTGCACACGATCGGGCTCGACTCGACGATCGGGCCGCTCTCGGGCGGGGAGCGCCGCCGGGTCGCGCTGGCCGCGCTGTTCATCCGCGAGGCCGACCTGCTGGTGCTGGACGAGCCCACCAACCACCTCGACGTCGAGGGCGTGGCGTGGCTGGCCGAGCACCTGGTGGCGAAGCGCTGCGCGCTCATCGTCGTCACCCACGATCGCTGGTTCCTGGACGCGGTCTGCACGGCCACCTGGGAGGTCTCCGGCGGGCAGGTGAACGCGTACGAGGGCGGGTACGCCGCGTACGTGCTGGCCAGGGCCGAGCGCAGCCGCCAGTCCGCGGCCTCCGAGGAGCGCCGGCAGAACCTGCTCCGCAAGGAGCTGGCGTGGCTGCGGCGCGGCCCGCCGGCCCGGACCAGCAAGCCCAAGTTCCGGATCGACGCCGCCCAGGCGCTGATCGCGGACGAGCCGGCGCCGCGCGACACGATGAAGCTGCGCACGTTCGCCACCTCGCGGCTCGGCAAGCAGGTCTACGACGTGGAGAACGCGTCGCTGGCGTTCGGCGCCAAGCGGCTGCTGGACGACATGACCTGGCGGATCGGACCGGGCGACCGGCTCGGCCTGGTCGGCGTGAACGGTGCCGGCAAGACGACGTTGCTGCGGCTGCTCGTCGGCCAGCTCGAACCGGACGCCGGCAAGGTGCAGATCGGCCAGACCGTCAAGGTGGCCTACCTCTCCCAGGAGGTGGTCGAGCTGCCGCCGAAGCTGCGGGTGCTGGAGGCCGTCCAGGAGATCGCGCACCGGATCCAGGTGGGCGACCGGGAGCTCTCGGCCGGCCAGCTCGCCGAGATGTTCGGCTTCACCTCGGCCCGGCAGTGGACGCCGGTCGGCGACCTGTCCGGCGGCGAGCGGCGGCGGCTCCAGCTGCTGCGGCTGCTGATGGGCGAGCCGAACGTGTTGCTCCTCGACGAGCCCACGAACGACCTCGACATCGACACGCTGAACGCGCTGGAGGACCTGCTCGACTCGTGGCCGGGCACGCTGATCGTGGTGAGCCACGACCGGTACCTGGTCGAGCGGGTCTGCGACAACGTGTGGGCGCTGATGGGCGACGGCAAGATCATGATGCTGACCGGCGGGATCGAGGAGTACCTCGACCGGCGCCGGGCCGCGGCCGTGATCGCGCCCTCCGGCGGTGCCGGCGCGACCCCGATCCGGTCCTCCGGCGGCGCCGGCGTGGACAGCAGGGCGGCCAAGAAGGAGCTCACCAAGCTCGAGCGTCAGGTCGCCAAGCTGGACACCAAGGAGGCGCAGCTGCACGCGTCGCTGGCCGAGCACGCCACCGACTACGAGCGGGTGGCCGCGCTCGACGCCGAACTGCGCGAGCTCCAGGCGCAGCGCGACCAGCTCGAAGAGGCTTGGCTGCACCTGTCCGAACAGCTGTGACGTCGGCGTACCCGACGCGCGCGATGCCGGCCGGGTAGGAGAGAATCGCGCGAGACGCACGAACCTGACCGAGAGGGACCACGATGTCGCACTTCCCCGTCGACCACCCGCTGCGGGGCCTCTACCGCGGTTTGGTGCTGCTGAGCGGCGCCGCGCTGATCGTGTTCGGCGTGGTCGGCTACCTGCAGACGTCGGATCTGGACTTCTTCGACCAGAACGGCGAGCGGGTGCTGGGGCTGAGCACCAACCCGGCGTTCGCGCTGAGCGCGATCGTCTCCGGCGTGATCGCGCTGGTCGCCACCGCTGATCGGCCGGAACGTCGACGTGCCGGTGGACCGGCTGCTCGGCGGGGTCTTCATGGTCGGCGGACTGCTGATGCTCTGCGTGATCCGTACCGACGCGAACTACCTGGCGTCCTCGATCACGAACGTCAACGTCTCGTTCGTCCTCGGCATGGTGTTCATGACCGCGGGCCTGTACGCCACGACGTCCCGCCGCCGCACCAAGGTCCCCGCGCCGGGCTCGGCTCGGGCCAAGGAGAAGGCCTCCGCCTGACGGGGCCACCCGAACACACTTTGGGCGACATCTTCGCGGCCATGACCGTGAAGATGTCGCCCAAAGCGCTGAGTACGGGTTAGGCCTGTTTCGAAGTCCCGCTGCCGGCTGCGCCGCGCCCAGACGACGACCAGCGGCGTTGTCGGCCCGCCCGGATACAAGAACCCGTATCCGGACAGACCTCCGCCTTGCCGGAGCCGCCTGGAACACGGTGCTCGACCAGGGACTTCGAAACAAGCCCTACCGCAGGCGGGTCAGGAAGACGTCGGCCGCCTCGTTCGTGTCGACCGGGACCAGGTCACGCGGCGGACGTGAAGCCGAGGTCCGGCTGTCGGCGGTGAAGAACGGGTCCCGCGAGCCCGGCTTGCTGTCGCCGACCTGGCCGGCGCGGATGGTCTTGCCGGTGCGGCGGTCGTAGACCGCCTCGTACTCGGTGAGGTCCGATCCGGGCGGGGCCATCCGGGTCAGGAACACGGTGCCGACGTGGAAGGCCACGTAGCGGCCGTCCGCGCTGAGCACCGCCGAGCCGAACTGGTCCATCGGGAACATGCCGCCCTCGGCCGAGGCCAGCTCGGTGCCGCCGGTGCGCAGGTCACGGACGTAGACGTCGGGCTCCTCGTCCTGGTCGGCCGGGACTCAGCGCCGCGTACGAGGTGAAGCCGACGTACCGGCCGTCGGCGCTGATCGTCGGGTCCGCGGCGCCGCCGGCTCCGGCCTTGACCAGCCGGGTGGTGCCGGTGCGGAGGTCCCGGACGAACACGTCGGCCGTCTCGTTGGTGTCGCCGGGCACCAGGTTCGACGCCGTCGACTCGAACGCCACGTACCGGCCGTCCGCGCTGAGCGCGCCACCGCTGGCGTAGCCGTTGCCCTGCGCACCCGCGGCGCCCACCGAGGCCCGGCTGGTCCGGCCGGTGCGGCGGTCGTGGACGAAGACGTCGGTGGCCTCGTTGGTGTCACCGGCGACCAGGTTCGGCGCGGGGGAGGAGAAGCTGACCGAGCGGCCGTCCGCGCTGATCGTCACGTCGTAGACGGGGTTCTGAAGCTGGCCGGACAGCGGCACCGAGACGCGCGTGGTGCGGTGGGTCAGCCGGTCGTGCAGGAACACGTCGGCCTGACCGTTGGTGTCGCCGGGCACCAGGTTCGACGCCTCCGAGCGGAACGCGACGTACCGGCCGTCGCGGCTGATCGCGGCGTCGTCGGAAGGTCCGTTCGCCTGGGCGCCGCCGGTGCGGACCGAGATCCGCGTGGTCCGGTTCGCCCGCCGGTCCCGGACGAACAGATCGTCCACGCCGTTCGTGTCGCCGGGCACCAGGTTGGTCGCCGAGGACTGGAACAGCACGTACCGGCCGTCACCGCTGGCCCCGAACCCCGACGACCATTCGTTGGCCTGGGCCCCGCTGTCGGCCAGCGAGACCAGGACGGTGCCGGACGCCGCGGCCGAAGCCGGAACGGCGGTCGCGGCGAGCGCCACGCCGACCCCGCCGACCAGTAAGGACATGAGATACCTGCGCATGAATCCCCCATGAGAGGTGTCGAACGCGGCCCCTCCGCATCCGTCATTCCTTCATAGCGGACGACGGCAAGTGATTGCGAAATGACGCAGAGCGAACGAATTGGCGCAGCTGGGGTGCGTTCAGCGCCGGTCGCAAAACGGACTTGCGGGACTAACGTGGCTACGCGCGCCCGTTGTAGGCACGGAAACCCCGCAAGTCCGGTTTGCGACAACGGCGCCGGGCGGCGACAGCGGCCGGCGGGACGGCGGGACGGGCTGCGGTTCAAATGCGCCCTGGGAGGGCGCATTTGAACCGCAACCGGTCGTGGCCCTAGCGGCGGCCGAGGAGCTTGGGCTTCGGCTCCAGGTTCGACAGGCCGTTCCAGGACAGGTTGACCAGGTGCGCGGCCACCTCGTCCTTCCTCGGCTTGCGCGCCTCCAGCCACCACTGGCCGGTGAGCGCGACCATGCCGACCAGCGCCTGCGAGTAGAGCCCGGCGAGCTTGGTCTCGAAGCCCCTGGCCTTGAACTCGCGGGCCAGGATGTACTCCACCTGGCTCGCGATGTCGTTGATCAGGCTGGAGAAGTTCCCGGTGGTGCTGGTGACCGGCGAGTCCCGGACCAGGATCCGGAACCCGTCGGTCTCGTCCTCGATGTACGTCAGCAGCGCGAGCGCGGCCTGTTCCAGCAGCTCACGCGGGTGTCCGCCGGTCAGCGCGCCGGTCACCTGGTCCAGCAGGTGGCGCATCTCCCGGTCCACGACGACCGCGTAGAGCCCCTCCTTGCCGCCGAAGTGCTCGTAGACGACCGGCTTGCTGACGTTGGCGCGGGAGGCGATCTCCTCGATGGAAGCGGCCTCGAAGCCCCGCTCGGCGAAGAGGCTGCGACCGATGTCGAGCAGTTGCTCGCGGCGCTCCTTACCCGTCATCCGCACACGGGTCGTGCTTGTTCCGTTGGGTTTGCGGGCCTCAGTCACCTGAGCATCTTCGCAGCACGGGGCGAGAGCCCGTCACGCGTCACGCGGTGCCGACTCGTTTTGCGGCCAGCCGCTCGGCCTTGGGCCAGCGGACGTCGGACGCCCAGCCCAGCTTCTCGAAGATCCAGATCAGCCTGGCGGACGAGTCGATCTGGCCGCGGAGCACGCCGTGCCGGGCGCAGGTCGGGTCGGCGTGGTGGAGGTTGTGCCACGACTCGCCGAAGCTCAGGATCGCCAGCGGCCAGAAGTTCGCGGCCTTGTCGTTGGAGCGGAAGGGGCGCTCGCCGACGATGTGGCAGACCGAGTTGATCGACCAGGTGGTGTGGTGCAGCAGGGCGATCCGGACCAGGCTGCCCCAGAAGAACGCGGTGAGCGCGCCCTGCCAGGAGCCGGCCCAGAGGCCGCCGATCAGTGCCGGCGCGAGGAGCGAGAACAGCACGATCGGCGCGAAACTCTTGTCCACCCGGCGGATGTCACGGTCGGCCAGCAGGTCCGGACAGAACCGGGACTTGCTGGTCTGCTCGATGTCGAACAGCCAGCCGACGTGGGCGTGCAGGAAACCCTTGGCGAGCCCGCGCACGGTGGGGCCATAGCGCCACGGCGAGTGCGGGTCGCCCTCCTTGTCGCTGAACGCGTGGTGCCGGCGGTGGTCGGCGACCCAGCGCGTCGGCGGCCCCTCGATGGCCAGCGTGCCGGCGATCGCCAGCGCGATCCGGAGTCCGCGCTTGGCCTTGAACGAGCCGTGCGTGAAGTACCGGTGGAAGCCGACCGTGATGCCGAGTCCGCTGACGTTGTAGAACACCAGCGCGATCACCGCGTCCCGCCAGGTCAGGCCCCATCCCCAGACAGCTGGCACCGCGGCGATCAAGGCCAGGAACGGGATCGTGACCATCGCCCACAGGATGACCAGCGCGAGCCAGTGCTGGCGGTCCTCGGTGAGCGGTTTCGGCGCCCGGGTGTTGGTGGGCGGCGGCGCCAGGACGGCAGCGTTCGGCGATGGGGTCATGAGCTTCCTCGGAGGTCTCGGGTGCGTCGTGGGCCCCCGGGCTCCGCGCCGACGCGTCTGGCTACGGCTACGCAACCGTAACCTACGGATGCGTAGGTTCCAAGCAGAAGTTCGTCCGGAAAGTCTGGGTCGGGGTCCGTTCCGACCTTCGTCGGGCGGCCGGCAGAGGGGAACGCGTGCGTGAACGCGGCCCAAGCCATGCAAGAATCAAGGGGCAGTCGGCCGTGGTGTAATAGGCAGCACAGCGTCCTTTGGTGTCGCTTGTCCGGGTTCGAGTCCTGGCGGCCGAGCTCTGCATTCCAGGCAGGCCCTCGCACTGTGTGAAGTGTCTCGCCGCCGAGGTGAATGTCGGCCTGAACTCCTGGTTAGCATGGGGTGACCCGTCGCCCCTGAGGGGAGAACCCTGTGACCAGCGCGGTCGCTCCAGTCCGCCCTGCAGCAGTCGTCATCCTTGCCGCTGGCGAGGGCACCAGGATGCGCTCGTCGACCCCCAAGGTGCTGCACGCTCTGTGCGGACGCACCCTGGTCGGTCACGTCCTGGCGGCGGCGCGAGCGCTCGACCCCGAACATCTGGTGGTCGTCGTCGGTCATGGCCGGGAAGCCGTGGTCGCCCATCTGGCTGAGGTGGCGCCCGAGGCGATCACCGCCCACCAGACCGAGCTGCTCGGCACCGGCAACGCGGTCCGCCGCGCGCTGGACGTGGTCCCCGATGTCGCCGGCACGGTCATCGTGTTGAACGGCGACGCCCCGCTGCTCACCGCCGAGACGCTCCGCGCGCTGGTCGAGACGCACCAGGCCGCCGGCAACGCGGCCACCGTGCTCTCCGCCCAGGTCCCCGACCCGACCGGTCTCGGCCGGATCGTGCGCGAGGCGGACGGCAGCCTCGCGGCGATCGTCGAGGAGCGCGACGCGGCCCCGGCCCAGCGCGCGATCCGCGAGATCAACTCGGGCATGTTCGCCTTCGACGGCGCGCTCCTGCGTACCGCGCTCAAGCGGCTCACCACCGACAACGCGCAGGGCCAGGAGTACCTCACCGACGTGGTCTCGCTGCTGCGCGGCGACGGCCACCAGGTGGACGCGCTGGCCGCCCCGGACTACCGGGAGACCCTCGGCTGCAACGACCGGGTCGAGCTGGCCAAGCTCCGGGCGCTCCTGCGCGACCGGCTGCTGGAGCGCTGGATGCGCGCCGGCACCACGGTCATCGACCCCGCCACGGTCTGGCTCGACGTCGACGTGACGCTCGAGGCCGACGCGGTGATCCACCCCAACGTCCAGCTCTACGGCGCCACGTCGGTCGCGGCCGGCGCCGAGGTCGGCCCGGACAGCACGCTCACCGACACGGTGGTCGGCGCGGGCGCCAAGGTCATCAGGGCGCACTGCGAGCGAGCCGAGATCGGCCCGGAGGCGCTGGTCGGCCCGTTCGCCTTCCTCCGCCCCGGCACCGTGCTGGGCCGCAAGACCAAGATCGGCGCGTACGTCGAGGTGAAGAACTCCGACATCGGCGAGGGCTCGAAGGTCCCGCACCTGTCCTACGTCGGCGACGCCAGCATCGGCGAGCACTCGAACATCGGCGCGGCCACGGTCTTCGTCAACTACGACGGCGTGACCAAGTCCCGCAGCACGATCGGCAGCCACGTCCGCACCGGCAGCGACAACATGTTCGTCGCCCCGGTCACCGTGGGGGACGGCGCCTACACGGCGGCCGGCTCGGTGATCACCGAGGACGTGCCACCGGGTGCGATGGGTGTCGCCCGGTCCCGGCAGCGCAACGTCGAGGGCTGGGTGGAGCGGCGCCGTGCCGGTACCGCCGCCGCCGACGCCGCGGCCAAGGCACGCGAGAAATCCGCAGGGGGTCGCGATGGCGACCCGGCGGCTCCAGACGCACCGGCGGGCGATCCGTCCGCTGGTGGGCACGAGTGACGGACCGTACCGAAGGGGCCACGGGCAGCCGATGACCAGTATCAAGGTGGAGAACCGGAAGAGCTTGATGCTCTTCTCCGGCCGGGCTTACCCCGGGCTCGCCGAGGAGATCGCCAGCGAGCTCAAGACGGTGGTCACGCCGACCACCGCGTACGACTTCGCCAGCGGTGAGATCTACGTCCGGTTCAAGGAGTCGGTGCGCGGCTCGGACGCGTTCGTCGTGCAGAGCATGACCACGCCGATCAACGAATGGGTGATGGAGACGCTGCTCATGGTCGACGCGCTCAAGCGCGGTTCGGCCAAGCGCACCACCGTGGTGCTGCCGTTCTACCCGTACGGCCGGCAGGACAAGAAGCACCGCGGCCGGGAGCCCATCTCGGCCCGGCTGGTCGCCGACCTGTTCAAGACCGCGGGCGCCGACCGGATCCTCACGGTCGATCTGCACACCGCACAGATCCAGGGCTTCTTCGACGGCCCGGTCGACCACCTGTTCGCGCTGCCGATGCTGGCCGAGCACGTCTCGGCCAAGTACGCCGGCCGTGACCTGACCGTGGTCGCGCCGGACTCCGGCCGGGTCCGGGTGGCCGAGCGCTGGGCTGACGACCTGGGCGGCACCCCGCTGGCGTTCATCCACAAGACCCGTGACCCGCTGGTGCCGAACCAGGTGGTGGCGAACCGCGTGGTCGGCGAGGTCGAGGGCCGGATCTGCATCATCGTCGACGACATGATCGACACGGGCGGCACGATCTGCAAGGCCGCCGACGCGCTCTTCGACGCCGGCGCGGCCGACGTGGTGGTCGCCGCGACCCACGGCGTGCTGTCCGACCCCGCCACCGAGCGGCTCAAGAACAGCCGGATCAGCGAGGTCATCCTCACCAACACGCTGCCGATCCCGACCGAGAAGCAGCTCGACAAGCTGACGATCATCTCGATCGCCCCGCTGGTCGCGCGCGCCATCCACGAGGTCTTCGACGACGGCTCAGTCACCAGCCTGTTCGGCGGCGCCAGCTAAGCCGGCGCCAGACGCCGACCGGCGGCGTTGTCGTCGTCGGCCATGCAACACCGGCATGACCTCCGTCCTCCGCCTTGCCGGATCGACGTCTGGCATCCGCCTGAAGGGCTTCGGAGTTCCGGTTTTGGGCGACATCTTCACGGCCAGGACCGTGAAGATGTCGCCCAAAGTGCTGGTGGGGGGCACGGTGGCGGATCGGGACGAAACGGCGCGCCACGCGGGCCGAGAAAGGTGCTTGCGCAGGGGCGGTTCGGCATGTCAGGCCATGAAGAGCTAAGCTGGCGAGGTTGCCCGGCGAGGGACGCCTTTTGGCTCCGTGATCGACGCGCTCATGAGACGCGACGCGCGGTGCCCATAGTGGCCCAGCCGGGAACACTCCGACCGTCATACCGCCCTACCGCATGTTCGAGGAGTTTTTGCCGTGTCCGAGGTCCGTATCGCCGCCGAGCCCCGCACCGAGTTCGGCAAGGGTGGCGCTCGCCGCACGCGCCGGGCCGGGAAGGTTCCTGCCGTCCTGTACGGGCACGGCACGGCGCCCCGCCACATCGCGCTGCCCGCGCGGGAGTTCGCCCTGGCCATCAGGTCCGGCGTGAACACCCTGCTCACCATCGAGATCGAGGGCGGCTCCGAGCTGGCGCTGCCCAAGGCGCTCCAGCGTGACCCGATCAAGGGCACGTTCGAGCACGTCGACCTGCTGCTGGTCCGCAAGGGCGAGAAGGTCACGGTCGAAATCCCCGTCACGCTGGTCGGCGAGTCCGACCGCGACGGCATGGTCAACCAGGACCTCGCGTCCCTGACCGTCGAGGCCGAGGCGACCCACATCCCCGACGGTGTCGAGGTCAGCATCGAGGGCCTCGCCGTGGGCTCCTCCATCTTCGCCAAGGACGTGAAGCTGCCGAAGGGCACCTCGCTCGTCACCGACGAGGAGGCGCTGGTCGTCAGCATCATCGCCGCGCCGACCGCCGCTCAGGTCGAGGCCGAGCTGCTCGAGGCCACCGGTGGCGAGGCCACGCCGGAGCCGGCCGAGGAGCGGGTCGAGGCGTCCACCGCTTCCTGATCCACGCGCTGATCGACGAGATTTACCCGCACTGAGCAGAGGGCCGGGGTTCGCCATGGCTGACGACCTGTACATCGTCGTCGGGCTGGGCAACCCCGGCCCTGGCTATGCGGGCAACCGGCACAACGTCGGCTTCATGGTGGCCGACCTGCTGGCCGAGCGTGCCGGCGGTCGGTTCAAAGTGCACAAGAGTCGCGCCGAAGTCCTGGAAGGACGGCTCGGCGGGTTTTCCGGGCGGCGCGCGATAATTGCCAAGCCGACCACGTACATGAATGAGTCGGGCGGTCCGGTCAGCTCTATTCAGAGTTTCTACAAGGTGCCCGCAGAACGCATCGTGGTAATTCACGACGAGCTCGACATCCCTTTCGGCGCCCTGCGCCTGAAGCTCGGCGGCGGCGACAATGGTCACAATGGGTTGCGATCAATTACCCGTTCATTGGGTACCCGGGAGTACCTGCGGGTCCGGGTCGGAATCGGTCGACCGCCCGGTCGGCAGGATCCCGCCGACTTCGTGCTCAAGGACTTTTCGACCACGGAGCGCAAGGAACTGCCCTTCCAGGTGGATCGTGCTGCGGATTCCGTTGAGTCGTTGCTGCTGGGAGACCTGGTCGCCGCCCAGAACACGTTCCACGCGGGCTGACCTGGTCCCAGTAACGGAAAGTCTTCTCTTGCTGACACAGAGATAGTCAGACGCGGTCGAGAAAGGCATTCCGAGGGACACCCAAGGACAGAATGCCACGCGTAAGTTTCACCACCGTTGCCATACGCTTACGTTCTGTTGTCTGTCCCCCACTCTGGGTCCGGATGAGTTACCGTTGCGCGGTGCGACACCGTGGGGGCGGTGGTCCACGCCCACTAGGGACGGGCTGGGCGAGCGGTGGCAACGCCGTTGAATTCGGCACGGATCGTGGGGGGCTCTCGCGATGAACGGTTCGGTGGAATTCAGCCTCATCCTTTTGGCCAAGGCATGTTGGGTAGTTGACAGGTGAACTCTCTTGACGCCGTCGATGCCCTACTGTCGGGGCTTCGGGGGTGATCGGGGCAGACGTGTGGAGCCATGAATTCGGTGGTTCCGCAGAAGGGGGTGACCTGTGCAGTCGGTTGTAGAGGACCGGGTGCTGGCGGCTGCGGTCGCCGGGAGCGGCATTGCTTGGGGGAGCATCGTCGACTCGAACATGGACAGAATGTGGCGTACCGCCGTCGGGATCGGCTTGTCCGAACTGGACGCCGCTCAGGTGTGCGAACTCGCCTGGCTCCGGCTGAGCCAACGGCTGCCGACGTTCACGTCGCTGGCCGAGGTGGCCGAGTGGCTGGAGCAGACGGTGCAGCTGGAGGCCGCCGCGATGGCCGCTCAGCACGTGCTGCGCGAGCGGCAGTCACTGCAGGCCAACGTGGTGCGGCTCGCGCCGGGGTTCGCGCTGGCACCGCGTGCCGCCAGGGCAGGGCTGGCCGACCGGGCCACGACCCATCCGAACTCGGTGCGCCCGCTCGCGAGCGTGCCGCGACAGCCGAGTGATCCCATCGGTGGCGATGTGGCGGACGCGTCCGCCCTGCCGGGCTGAGCCGGTAAGCGCCGATGAGCCTGACGCCGGAGGAAGCGGCGTTCTTCGTCAAGGGTGCCGCCGGCGGCGATCGTGCCGCGTGGGAGAGCCTGGTTGACGCGTATGGCGGCCTGATCTGGGCCATCACGCGCAATCACCGGCTCCTGCAGGGTGACGCCGCCGACGTGAGCCAGACCACCTGGCTCCGCCTGCTGGAGAACATCGACCGACTCAACGATCCCGGCCGGGTCGGTGCGTGGCTCGCCACCACCGCCCGCCGCGAATGCTTGCGGCTGTCCGCCCGCCGTAAGCGCACCGTGCTGGTCGGCGACGACCGAGACCTCGAGATCGATCCGCTGCACGCCCAGGCAGCGGCGGAACTCGACGACGGATTGCTCGTCGCCGAGCGTGACGAGGCGCTGCGTGCCGCGTTCGAGACACTGAATCCGCGGTGCCGGGAACTGCTCCGGCTGATGCTGCTCGATCCAGCACCCAGTTATGAGGAAATTTCCGCGGCGCTCGACATGCCGGTGGGCAGTATTGGGCCGACGCGCGGGCGCTGCTTGGACAAACTCCGAGCTCTGGTCAAGAATTCAGGTATTGATTCGGCAAGTGCGCGCTCTCTCTAAGAGGGAGGTGGAAGGTATGCCGCCAGGGGCGCTCGGTGCTGAGCGTGACGACTCTGGGAAGAAGCATGCCTTCCCGCAGACGCCAGCGGCCGAGGGAGAACGGGTGAACGTGGTACCCGAGGCGGTTCGCGAGGCCGCGCGCCGGGCCTTCGACGCCCGCCCCCAGGACGTGCTGGTGGCCGATCTGGTGTTCGACTCCCTGCTGGACGGGGATCGTCGAGCCAGCGCGGATCCGACCAGGCGGACCCTGCGATTCGGCGACGGTGACGCCGGCGCCGATCTGATCGTGACCGAGGTCGGTACTCGGATGAGCATCCATCTGCAGGCGCTGCCCCCGCAGAAGTGCGAGGTCGAGGTGCGCTCGAACGGCCCGGCGCTGATGTTCACCACGACCGAGACCGGCAGCCTGACGTTCGACGCGACCACCGGACTGATCAGCCTGATCGTCCGCCCGGTCCGCTCGACCGAGACCCAGCCACTGCAGACCGCATGGGTCAGGATCTGAGTGGCTCTCATCGACATCCGCCCGCACGGCGGACTGCTGGTGGACCTCCGCGCCACCCCCGACCGTGCCGACGAGCTGCGCAAGCTCGCGCTGGAGTGGCCGAACTGGGTGCTCACCCCGCGCCAACTCTGTGACCTGGAGCTTCTCGGCAACGGCGGGTTCTCCCCGCTGCGCGGCTTCCTGAACGAGGCCGACCACGCGGGCGTGTGCGCGGAGATGCGGCTGGACGACGGCACGCTCTGGCCGATGCCGATCGTGCTCGACGTCGACCCGGTGCTCGCCGCGTCGCTCGCGCCCGGCCAGCCGCTGGGGCTGCGGGACGCCGAGGGCGTGCTGCGGGCCGCGATCGAGGTGACCGAGGTGTATCGGCGGGACCGGCTCGCCGAGGCCGAGGCGGTGTTCGGCAGCACCGATCCCGAACACCCCGGGGTCGCCGCCGTGCTGACCGGCCACGAGCACTGCGTCGCCGGCCGGCTGGAGATCGTCACCCCGCCCGAGCACTACGACTATCGAGCCCTGCGGCACACCCCCGCCGAGCTGCGCGCCGAGTTCGCCCGCCGCGGCTGGGAGCGGGTGGTGGCGTTCAACTCCCGCAACCCGATGCACCGCGCGCACTTCGAGCTGACCCGCCGGGCCGCCGAGGAGACGGGCGCGGCGTTACTGCTGCACCCGATCGTCGGGATCACCGCGCCCGGCGACATCGACTACTTCACCCGGGTCCGGTGCTACCAGGCGGTGCTGCCCAGCTACCCCGAGGGCCGCGCGATGATCTCGCTGCTCCCGCTGGCGATGCGGATGGGCGGCCCCCGCGAGGCCCTCTGGCACGCGATCATCCGGCAGAACCACGGGCTCACCCACTTCATCATCGGCCGTGACCACGCCGGCCCGAAGCACCGCCCTGACGGCACCCCGTTCTACGCGCCGGCCGCGGCCCGGGAACTGGTCAACGCGCACGCCGACGAGCTCGACATCACGCCGGTGACGTTCGGCGAAATGGTCTACCTGCCCAGCCGGGACGCCTACGTGCCGGCCGCGGAGGTACCGGCCGGGGAACGCGGCATCTCGATCTCCGGGACCGAGCAGCGCCGCCGGCTCTCCGCCGGCGAGGAACTGCCCGCGTGGTTCACGCCCAAGGCGGTCTTCCAGGAGCTGCGCCGGCGTTACCCGCCCCGGTCCGAGCAGGGCTTCTCGGTCCTGTTCACGGGCCTGTCCGGCGCCGGCAAGTCGACGATCGCCAACGTGCTGCGGGTCAAGCTGCTGGAGCGGGACCGCCGCCAGATCACCCTGCTCGATGGTGACGTTGTGCGACGGCACCTTTCCAGCGAGCTTGGATTTTCCCGTGAGCATCGCGAGTTGAACGTACGGCGAGTAGGGTTCGTCGCCTCCGAGATCACCCGGAACGGCGGCGCAGCTATCTGCGCGTTGATCGCCCCCTTCCGGGAGCCGCGGCAGGAGGTGCGCCAGATGATCGAGGCGGTCGGCGGGTACGTGCTCGTCCACGTTGCCACCGGGATCGACGTGTGTGAGCAGCGCGACCGCAAGGGGCTGTACGCCAAGGCCCGAGCCGGGCTGCTACCGGGATTCACCGGGGTCTCGGATCCGTACGAAGTGCCTGACGACGCTGACATCGTGGTGGACACCGCGGAGGAGAGCGCCGAACAGGCCGCCGATCGGATCCTGCTGCACCTCAGTGAGCTCGGATTCCTCGACCGTGCCTGAGCAGGCACCCGATCCGGAGCCCGAACCGAGGCCGGACCCGGTAATCGAAACGACGCCCGGAGCGCTGGCGACCAGGTCCGTACCGCCGGCGGGAGCCGCGACCGGCACGGTCTCCGACACCCTCGTCACCGCACGGCTCAACTGCGAGTCCGACCCCGAGCTGGCCCGGCTGCTGGCCACCCACGCCGGCGTGATCCTGCTGCGGCTTGCGCGGCACCCTGCGTGGCGCACCGGCGGAACGGCTCCGCGTCGAGGGCGACCAGCGCGCGCACGAGTTCCTCACCGCGGCCCTGCGCCGGCTCCGACCCGGCGACGCCGTGCTGTCGGAGGAGGCGCAGGACGACGGCGTCGGCTCTACGCGAACCGGGTCTGGATCATCGACCCGCTCGACGGCACCCGCGAGTACGCCGAGCAGAACCGCAGCGACTGGGCGATCCACGTGGCGCTCTGCGTCGGCGGTGAGCTGGTCGCCGGCGCGGTCGCGCTGCCCGGGCTCGGTCCGACGTTCAGCACCGAGCACCCGCCGGAGACCCGCCGGCCAGCTGCACCAGCCGGTGCGGATGCTGGTCAGCCGGAGCCGGCCGCCGAGCTATGCCGGCGCGCTGGCCGAGCGGATCGGCGCCGAACTCGTACCGATGGGCTCCGCCGGTGCCAAGACGATGGCCGTGGCGCGCGGCGAGGCCGACCTGTACGTCCACGACGGTGGCCAGTACGAGTGGGACTCCGCCGCTCCGATCGCGGTGGCGCGGGCCGCCGGGCTGCACGCGAGCCGCGTGGACGGATCGCCGCTGCGCTACAACTGCCCCGATCCGTACCAGCCCGACCTCCTGGTCTGCCGCCCCGAGCTGGCGGACACCGTGCTGGCCGCCATCGCTGCCGTCCGCTAAACCCAGCGCGGAGTGGACCGCAGGGGTTACTCTTGGCAATGTAGTGCGGGTTGGTGTCGAGGTCGATGCTGAACTGTTCGAAACGGGTGGCGCCGGTGTAGGCATCGACGGAGAGCGTGACGCCGCCGCCGGCGCCGGTCATCGCTTTGCGGCCTGGTCGGACGATGAAGGTGAGGTGGTCCCCCAGGTGGAGCCCTCCCAACTGGCCCAGCTCGTGGATTGCCGCTTCGAGGCCAGCGTCGGGGTGTAGCACGTCGATGTCTCGGCTGTATCGGGCGCCGGGGAGCCGTGTGAGCATGCCGGCGCCTCCTTTGAGTAGCCAGGGGCTTTGCGGGTCGTGGAAGACCCGTGCGAGGAAGCGCTGGAGTGTCCATTCGCGGCGGAGCTGACCCGGGGGCCGGTCCTGCTCCTTGGCCGCCGCTTTCAACTTGGTGTCTACCGCCCGGCGAAGGGCCGCAGGTGTGGCGTACCGCTTGTTGGCGTCACTCACCGAGTCTCTTCTTCCTCGGCGTCATGGGCTGCGTCGCCGGCGTCGGCGCGGGGTGACATTGTCCCAGTCGACGTTGAGGTGGAGCTCGGCGTTCAGGGCCTCGTTCCACGGGCGGTAGTAGGCGATCAGGTACTCGCGCATGGTCCGGGACATCGGCGGCACCGGCAGCTTGTTGTGGTGCGGCAGGACGGGCGGCTCGACCACGGGCAGGCCGAGGAACTCCTGGATCCGCCGGTACGCGCCGACCGAGTCGCGGGTGAGCGCCTCGAACGGCAGCACGAGCAGCTGGTCGTCGCCGAACCGCCGGCGCCACGGCGTGAGGTGCTCCAGGTACCGACCGCGGGCCAGGTAGCTGTGCGAGTCGTGGTGGTGCGAGTAGTACCCGGGGTCGGCGGCGATCCGCTCCTCCTCGCCGGCCAGCCGCTCCTCCTCCGCCTCGATCGCGGCCTCGAAGGTCGGCAGGTCCTCGGCGTCGGAGCCGCGCCGCTCCCAGTAGTTCGAGTACGCCCGGTCCACCGGGTTTCGCAGCGTGACGATGAGCTTGACCTTGGGCAGCGCCGCCGCGACCCGCTCGGCGACCAGCGGGTGGAACACGTAGTACGGGCTGGCCTCCCCGGTGAGCGGGCGGAAGCCGGTGCGGCGCCAGGTGCGCACCAGCGTGGCCCGGGTGGGGAAGTGCGAGCGGTACCAGTCCAGCCCGTTGGCGTAGTTGATGTCGAAGAAGTGCGGGCTCTTGATCTGCTGGGTGGCCGGGTACATCGGGGCCACGTGCGGGTGCCGGACCAGCCAGTTCCACACCGACGTGGTGCCGCCGCGCTTCACGCCGATGACCATGAAGTCGGGCAGCACGCGTTGGCCGGCCGTGCGCACGGCGTACTCCCGCACGGCCGAGCGCGCCGCCTGCTTCAGCGGCTTGGGCAGCCGGCGCTTGACCGACCGCAACGTGCTCGGGACCTCGACGTGGCGGACGGGATTCACGTCGCGCTCCTCTCACTCGTGGATGAACGCTGGAACCGGCGGGCGAGGGGTGCGGGGACGACCGCGTAGAGGGCCGCGAGCTGGAACGTCGCGCGCCACCGCCAGATGGTCGCGAGGTAGGCGGCCGAGCCGAGCACCAGCACGGCCCCGGCGAGGTAACTGCTGCCGGCGCTGTCGTGCGACACGGCGCCCGTCAGGTAGAGCGGCAGCGGCGGCAGGCCGAAGCACGCCACCGAGAGCCCCACGGCCAGCCACAGCGGCCGGCAGGAGGTGCGGACGCCGAGGTCGAGCCGGACCGCGAGGGTCACCGCCAGGTTCTCGAACACCACGGAGGTGGCCTTGGCGATCGCGGCGCCGACCACGCCCCAGACCGGTGCCAGCGCGACGGTCAGCGCGATGCCGAGGCCGAGCGAGACCGCCGTGATGCCGAGGGTCAGGCCGCTGCGGCCGTTCATCAGCAGCACGGTCGAGACGTTGCCGGTGGCCAGGTTCACCAGCAGCGCGCAGGCCAGGATCGTCAGCGCGAGCGAGCCGGTGCGGAACTCCGGGCCGAACAGCGTGAGCACCTGACCGGGCCAGGCCGCGAACACCAGGTAGAGCGGGAACGACAGCAGCACGACCCACGTCGTCGAGGCCTGGTGCACGTGCTGCACGCCGGCCACGTCGCCGTTCGTCAGCATCCGGGACATCCGTGGCGCGACCGCCAGCCGGAGCGCCTGCAGGGCCAGCGTGCCGGCGAGGGCGACCCGCAGTACCGCGTTGTACACGCCGGCGTCCTCGGCCCCCGCGAGCGCGCTGGTCAGCACGATGCCGGCGTGCATCCCGGCGATCTCGAACAGGGAAGCCACACCGCGCGGGCCGGCGAAGACCCACAGCTCGCGCCAGGTGCCGCGCGGGTCCCGCTGCGCCGGTCCGGTGCGGGGCACCCGGCTCAGCGCCCGGCGCAGGCTCCAGCCGGCGAGCAGGGCGCCGAGCGCCATCGGCAGCGCCCAGGCCACCGTGGTGCCGTAGACGCCGGCCCCGAGCAGCAGCGCCAGCGCGACGAAGACGCAGCGTGCGGCCGGTTTGACGATGCTCTCGGTGACGGTGAGCGGCACGATCGAGCCGAGGGATCGGGTGGCCGCGAGCGCGACCCAGCTGCCCGCGCCGAGCGGCACCAGGGTCGAGGAGACCCGCAGCAGCTGGGCCGCGTTGTCCACCGGCACGTCGTTGAAGAGCAGCGGGGCCACGACCGGCGCGAGCCACCACATCACGGCGGCCAGCCCGGTGGTCGCGACGCAGACCGGTACCAGCGCGGCGAGGATCGCGGTCGCGCACGTCGGCGTCCCGGCCGAGTTCGCGGAGCCGGGCCAGGGTGCGCACCAGCGCGGTGTCGGTGCCGAGCCGGCCGGCCACGGTCAGCGTCATCACGACCGCGGCGACCACCGAGAAGACGCCGGCACCCGCCGCGCCGAGCCCCCGGCTGACCAGCACGACCAGCGCGAAACCGAGGATCGAGCTGGCCACCGAGCCGGCCAGGCTGATGCCGCCGGAGCGGGCCACCCCGCGAAGCTGCTCGCTGTGCCGTTCGGCGGTCTCCTCGGTGGCGCTCTGGGTGGTCGTCATCGCTGGCCCGCCGCGTAGACGGTGACCGTGCGGGCGCCGCGGCGCGGGGCGGCCGGGATCGCGGTGGCGGCGAGCACGAGGCCGATCACGGCCCAGACCGTGATCATCAGCACCGGGTTCCGCAGCGGGTAGTCGACGACCAGGTGACCGGCCAGGGCACCGAGTGCGGCGGCGCCGCCGGCGAGCACGCCGAGGTCCTCCCAGCGATGCGCGGCGCGTAGCCGGCGGGCCCGGCCGCGGACCGCGACGACCAGCGTGACGGCCATCCCGATCAGCGCCAGCGCGCCGAACGAGCCCATCTCGGCGGCGATCGTGAGCAGCCCGTTGTGGGCGTGCTGGCGGGGGTAGAACTGCAGCTCGGACGGGGACTGCGCGGAGAGCACGCTGAACGAGCCCGGTCCGTTGCCGATGATCGGCCGCTCGCTGAACTCGCGCAGCGCCTCCTGCCAGGTGATCGGGCGCACGTCGTACGGGTTGCCCTCCGGGTTGCTGACGCTGGTGACCCGGTTCATCACGACCTCGACCGGGCCGCCTGCGGAGAGCAGCAGGAAGGCGGCCAGGGTCGCGGCCACGCCGGCCAGCGCGAGCCAGCCGACCGGGCGCCGGGCCTTCGGGTGGATCACCACGAGGATGACCAGGCCGAGCGCCGCGCCGAGCCAGGCGCCGCGGGAGAGCGAGAGGGCCAGCGCGGCGGCCGAGGCCAGCGCCGCGATCCCGGCGATGCCGCGTTCCCGGCGGCCACCGGCGGCGATCAGCCAGCCCAGGGCCAGCAGGAACGACATCGCGGCGTAGCTGCCGAGCTCGTTCGGGTCGGCGAAGGCGGTGGTCGGGCGGTTCTTCACGATCGTGCCGCCGTAGACGGCCGTGAGGTCGCGGGCGCCGGCCAGCGCGGGCAACGTGACCAGCAGCGACCCGATCGCCGCGATCGCGAGCAGCAGCCGCAGTTGCCGGCCGGTGCGGCCGACCACGATCACCGAGACCGTGATGAGCAGGCCGGTGGCCAGGGTCGCCGCGGTCTTGCTGGACTTCTCCGGGTCGATCGAGGTGGCGGTGGAGAGGATCGCGCCGAGCACGAGCGCGGCACTGAACAGCAGCGGCAGCCGCAGCTCCGGCCGCCGCAGCCGATCGGCCGGCGCGCCGGAGACCACCGCGAACAGCACGGCCACCAGCGCCAGCACGCAGACCCCGTGCACGATCTGGAGTCCGAGTGGGACAGTCGGCAGTGGACGGTTGCCGACCGCCGTACAGGCGAAGACCAAGCCACAAGCCCAGAGCGGACGGATCAGCACGGCGACCGTGAGCACGATCAGCCCCACCACCAGCACGGCGACCCCGGCACCGCCGGATTCCCCGATCGCGGCCAATCCCGAGCCCGACCGCCAAGCCGCCGAGGACGATCGCCGCCGATCAGCCCAACGGGTACCAGCACCCCGAGCACCCGCCGGCGCCGCGTCACGGATCGAACCGGACTTTCGGGGAAAACGGGGCTGCGAGCGTCTGTTGTATGCCCAGAAACCCCGAAAGTCCGGTGCGGAGGTGCGGTCTCTTCGCGACGGTCACCCGGCCAACTCGCCGGCGCGGGATGCCACCGGCTCGTGCGCGGGCATCGGCTTGAGGGGCAGTGGCTCCAGGAGGTCGGCGAGCGGCACGTACCGGTCCAGCGATTCCGCCGGAGCAGCCGCCGCAGCCGAGGTCGCCGGAGCGTCGGGTCGACGGCGGGTGCTGGGCGTTGGCGGCGGAGTCCGCCGAGCAGCGCCTCCGCGGTACCGACCACCTTGGCCACGTCCTTGAGCAGCAGCGCGGCCGGCAGGAGCGGGAGCAGCAACGGCGACTGGCCGCGCCGGATCACCCGGCTGACCGGCAGCGACAGGTACGCGGCCGCGCCGGCGGCGGCCAGCACCTTGCCGGTCACCCCGCCCTTGGTCGCGGCGATGCCCAGCCCGGCGTACGCGAGCACCCGGGCGGCGTCCCGGCCGAGCAGGAGCGGGGAACGGGACGCGCCGCCGCCCTTGCCGTAGCCGCGGAACTGCTGGAACGTCGCGGCCACGGTCGGCCGCTGGTGCCAGGTCACCTCGGCGTCCAACGTCAGCGCCGAGCGGGCGCCGGTGGCCAGCACCGCGCGACCGAACGCCTCGTCCTCGGCGGTGCGCAGGTGCTCGGGGAAGCCGCCGGCCGCCGCCCACGCGTCCCGCCGGAAGCCGACCGAACGGCCGTCCACCCGGCGCGGCGAGAACGCCCGGCCGAACAGCTTTGCCGTAGAGCAGGCGCATCGGCGTCGGACGGCGCAGTTCCTGCGGGTCGGGCCAGCTCACGGCGGCCATGGCCTGCTCGAACGGCTTGTTGCCACGGATGCCCGCGCGGTAGACGCCGACGTACAGCCCAGCGCCCGATGCGCCGGCCCGCTCGGACTCGGCGGCGGCGGCCCGGAAGCCAGCCAGCCAGCGCGGACCCGGGTCGCAGCCGGCGTCCGTGCAGGCGATGAAGTCGTTCTTGGCCGCCGCGATGCCACGGTTGCGGCTGTTGGCGATCGTGCCGCCGGGGGAGCGGATCAGCCGGATCCGGGGGTCGCGCGCGCTCCAGGCCTCGATCAGCTCGATCGTGCCGTCGGTGGAGTCGCCGTCCACCAGCAGGTACTCGTCGTCCGGGCCGAGCTGGGCGCTGATCGGGCCGACCAGCCGGTCGATGTTGGCGGCCTCGTTCAGCACCGGGCTGACCACGCTCACGGCCGGGCCGGGCGGCAGACCGGCGCCCGGGCCGGCGCGCGGCCTCGGCGAGCACGGCGGTGAACCGGCTGGCCACGGCGGCCGCGTCCGGGTGGTCGGCGGCCCGGCGGCGGCCCTCGGCACCGAGGCTGCGCCGGGTGGCCCAGTCGCCGAGCTCGCTGAGCGCGCGGGCGACCGCGAGGGCGTTGTCGGCGGGCACCGCGATGCCGGCCGCGTTGCCCCGGGCGTCCGGGGCGATCCGGGCCGCGATGGGTCCGTCGTCCGCGATCCCGATCACGGGCGCACCGGCGACCATCGCCTCCAGCGCGGACATGCCGAACCCCTCCTTGCCGGGGGTGCGCGGCCCGTCCGGGCGGGTCAGCACGGCGACCGCGTCGGCGGCCGAGAGCAGCCGGGACGCCTCCGGCACGTACGGGCAGAGCCGCACCCGGTCGGCCACGCCCAGCACGCGGGCGAGCGAGGTGAGGCGCTGGCGTTCGCGGGGCCGGTTCGGCTCGTCGCCGCCGATCGCGGCCAGCGTCCACTCCTCGCCGCCGGGCTGGGCGAGCGCCCGGATAGCGGTGTCGATGCCCTTGTACGGGACAAATCGCCCCAGCATCACCAGCAGTGGCCCCTCGGCCAGCGGGCGGCCTGACGGGGCCGTCAGCGGGGCGCAGGGCCGCCCAGGTCCGGCCGCGAAGATCTCGGCGAGCGCCGCGGCGGCCTCACCGCGCGGCAGCGGGTCGGCCGGGCGCGGCGGCTCGATCACGACCGTGTCGGCGCGCGCGGCGGCGACCGCGACCGCGTGCGCGGTGGCCACCACGCGGGTGGACGCCTTCGCCAGCCACGGTGCGAGCCGCTGGTCGTAGCTGTGGTCGTGCTTGACCCAGACCGTGGGCACGCCGACCGAGAGCGCGGCCGGTGCCAGCGCGGCTTGCGCCTTCACGCCGTTCCCGACCGCCACGTCCGGGTCCCGCCGGCGCAGCTCGCCGCGGAGCCAGGCCGGCGGCGCGGGCGATGTCCCGCGGCCGCGGGCCGACCGGGCGCACGGTGACCGGGATGCCGCGCGCCTCCAGCGCCGGCCGGAGCGGGCCGTCGGCGAGCAGGATCACCTCGACGTACAGCCGGTCGGTGGAGTCCAGGATCGACAGCAGCCACGACTCCGCGCCGCCGAGCACGCCACTGGGGTTGACGACCAGCGTGCGCAGGGGACGGGTCAGCGCCCGATCAGCCATTTGTGGCACTCTCGCAATCCGTGCTCGACCGCTTTGTCACGTTTCGTGCCGCTCGAATGGAGCGGTCGGGGCGTTGGCTGTCGGGTCTCATCGCACGATGCGTCTCTCTCAGGGGGTCAACAATGGCGCCGGTTCATGTCCTTCACGTATCCCATGCCGTGAATACCGGGCTTGCGCATTGTGTCGCTGACTACGTTGCGCATCAAGTCCGTCACGGTATGCGAGTTTCTGTGGCGTGCCCCGGCGGACGGCTCGGTGCGCTGGCCGCAGAGCGTGGCGCCGGCGTGGTGGAGTGGCGCGCGGTCCGGCAGCCCGGCGTCGGCGCGATCGCCGAGTGGGCCCGGCTGCGCCGGATCATCCGCGAGGTCCGGCCCGACGTGGTCCACCTGCACTGCGCCAAGGGCGGGCTGATCGGCCGGCTGGCGTTGCGCGGCACGGTGCCGACCGTGTTCAGCCCGCACGCCTGGTCGTTCTTCGCGGTCGAGGGTGCGATGCGCCGGCTGGTGCTCGGCTGGGAGCGGTACGCCACCCGCTGGACGTCCGCGACGGTCTGCGTCAGCGCCGCCGAGCGGGATTCGGGCGTCACGGCCGGCGTCGACGGCCGGTTCGTGGTGCTGCCGAACGAGGTCTCGCCGGCCTCGGTCGACGCGGTCCGCGTCCAGGATCGGGCCGCCGTCCGCGCCGAACTGGGCATCGCCGACGGCACGCCACTCGCGGTCTGCGCCGCCCGGCTGGCGCGGCAGAAGGGCCAGGACGTGCTGGTCGAGGCGTGGTCCGACGGTGCGCGCCGCGCTGCCGGACGCCCAGCTCGTGCTCGTCGGCGACGGGCCGGACCGGGCCATGCTGGAGGCGGCGGCCGGCCCTGGGGTGCGGTTCGTCGGTGCCGCCGACCGGGACGTGTCGCTGCGCTGGATGCACGCGGCCGACGTGGTGGTCTGCCCGTCGCGCTGGGAGGGCATGTCGCTGGTACCGCTGGAGGCGATGGCCCTCGGCCGGCCGCTGGTCGTGACCGATGTGGACGGTATGGCCGAGGTCGTGCCGCCCGGTGCCGCCCGGCTGGTGGCGCCCGAGGACGTGACCTCGCTCGGCCACGCGGTGACCGCCGTGCTGGTCGACTCCGAGGGAGCCGCGCACGCCGCCCGGATCGGCCGCGAGTACGCGCTGACCGTGGGTGCCGGCGACCGTTCCGCCGAGCAGCTGATGGCCCTCTACGGCGAGCTCACTCACCGCACCCCCGTCCCCGCCTGACCCCGCTACCTGCGGATTTGGGCGACATTTTCAGGCTATAGCCAGAAGATGTCGCCCAAAGCGGGTCAGGGGCGGCCCGGCGGCCGCGAGGCGCGGATCAGAGGGGCCAGGCGTTGTGGGCGCGGGCGAGGGCGCGGGCCTCGGACTGGATCGACCAGGCGTGCGCGAGGTCGGCGGAGTTGCGGTCCTCGCGGGCGGCCTTGAGATTCTCGCCGAGGAGCCGCAGCGCCAGCCACAGGCCCAGCGTGGCCACCTCGCGATGCTGCGCGGCGGGCGCGGCGGCCAGGATCCGGTCCAGCAGCGCGTCCCGGTCCGCCCGGTCGGGGAGGATCGTCCAGAGCCGCAGCAGGTCACCGTGGCGCGGGCCGGCGCCGAGGTACTCCCAGTCCACGACGCACAGCTCGCCCTCCGGGCGCCACAGCACGTTGCGGTGGTAGTAGTCGCCGTGCGCCACCGGTACCTGCGGCAGCGTGCGGGCCGCCGCGCGCGCCGCCCACCACAGCCGCATCGGCATCCGGCCGGCGACGGCGCGGCCGGTCCGGGCCAGCGCGGCGCGCCGAGGCGACCGCCAGACGCTGGCCTGCGGGCCAGCCAGCGGGCGGAGAGGCCGCCGCGATCCGGCCGGCCACCTCGACCGCACGGTCCAGATAGGACGCTCCGGACGGGACGCCGGGAGCGATCCACTCGCTGACCAGCCAGCCGCCGGCCGGGTCGGCGGCGTGGATCGTGGCGGTCGGCACGCCGACCCGCTCGGCCCACGCCCGGCCCCACACCTCGCGCCGGATCCGCCGCCGCCCCTCCTCGGACTCGGCCAGCTCCACCACGACCCCGCCGCCGGTCAGCCGGGTCACCGGGCGGCGCAGGCCGAGCTTGCCGGCGGTGCGCAGCGAGCCGGCGTCGATGCCCAGGGCGGCGAGCACCGGTCGACGCCCAGCGGAAGCTCGTCGGCGGCCCAGGTGAGGTCGGTGGTGACGGGAAATGGGACGGATCGGGTCATGGCGGGCAGCCTATGTGAGCACTGACCAGCGCCGCCTCCCCGCGTTATGGGGCCGCGCGTGGGCGGTTTGCGCCGATACGCTGCGCGCTGTTGCCGGCCAGAGGGGGACTGACGTGGGATCGGACGAGTCGGCGGAGCGTGCGCCGCGCCCACCCTGGTGGCTGCGCGGCTGGGTGCTCTGCACGGTGACCGTGCTGGCGGTGCTCACCGGCGTCGGCGTCTGGACCGAGACCCGGCCGACGCGTTACTCCAGCACCGCCGTGGTCGCGTTCACCCCGACGGCGAACCGCCCGGTCTCGGCCACCGTGGTCGTGCTCACCGCGCCGCGATACGTGGCGTACGGGACCTCGCCGTACGTGTTGCGGCAGGTCGCCGAGCCGCTCGGCGTGGACAGCGTGGTGCTGCAGAACGCCGTGATCATCACGATGGCCGCGGCGACAGCCAACATCTCGATCTCGGTCACCCTGTCCGACGCCGACACCGCCGCCAAGGTCGCCAACGCGATCGCCACCGCCGTGCTCGAACGTTCCAAGGCGGACCCGATCCTGGCCGCCCAGCTCGTCTCGACCGCGGTGCCCACCTCGATCGTCTCCGGCCCGGATCGCGGCGTCGTCTTCGGCGCCGGTGCGCTCGGGGCCGGCGTCGCCGGCGGCGCACTCTGGCTGCTCGCGGAGCGGTACCACCGGCGGCGGAGCACGTTGGTGCGCGGCGTGGCGCCCGTCGGTGCCGGCCCGGACCCGCTGGCGGAGAGCGCCAAGCGCCGCCGCGCCGGCCGACGCGTCGGCCAAGCTCTCGGACCAGCCAGCGGCGAAGACCGCGCCGGGCGCGGACCTGACCCGCGAGCTGCCCGTGCTCGCCGGCGTCGCCGACCGCCCCCGGCCCTCCAAGCGCGACTGAGCCCACCGCAGGCACGTTGCGGTTCAATTCCGCCCTGGCAGGGCGGAATCGAACCGCAACCGCCGCGCCGAAGGCGCGAGCGGCCGCGTGCGCACGGTTCGGCCGCGGCCGGCCGAGGTCCGTTCGGGGTGCGGTCCATTTGCGACCCCGCAGGGCGCAAATGGACCGCAACGGCCCCTGCGGCAGGTCAGTAGGCGCCGCGTTTGCCGAGTACGGCGGGGAGCGTGCGGCGGACCAGGATGTCCAGGTCGAGTTCGAGCGAGCGGTTCTCGACGTAGTCCACGTCCAGCCGCACGGCCTCTTCCCAGGGCAGGTCGGAACGGCCGCTGACCTGCCACATGCCGGTCAGCCCGGGCTTCACGAGGGTGCGGCGGTAGTAGTCGGCCCGCATCTTCTCGGGCGGCGTGGAGGTGGGGCGCGGCCCGACCAGCAGCATGTCGCCGCGGACCACGTTGATGAGCTGCGGCAACTCGTCCAACGAGAACTTCCGCAGCCACGCCCCGATCGGCGTGATCCGCGGGTCGGACTTCATCTTGAACAGGGTGCCGTCGGAGTACTCGTTGGCGGCGGCGAGCTTGGCCTTGAGCGCCTCGGCGTTCGGCACCATGGTCCGGAACTTGAAGAGCCGGAACCGGCGCCCGCCCTTGCCGGTGCGGAGGTGGCTGAAGAAGACCGGGCCGCCGGGGCTGGTGACCTTGATGATCGTGGCGATCACGGCGAACAGCGGGGCGAGCACGGCCAGCGCCAGGGCCGCGACCACCCGGTCGCCGTACTCGCGCAGGGCGAGCCGGGCGCCGTAGTAGCGCGGCGGGTTGACCTCGATCACCGTGCGCTCGCACACCGACCGGACCGTCACCCGGTGCGGTGCCACCGGCCAGAGCGGTGCCACCGCGACGCCGACCGCCAGGTGTTCCAGCTGCCAGGCGAGCTGGCGGAGGCTGTCCGGGTCGGGGGAGCCGACCACCACGACGGTGTCCGCGCCGGTGCGGTGCACGGTGGCCACGAGCTGGTCGAGCGAGCCGGCCCGGTTCAGCCCGCAGGCCGCGAACTCGGCGGTGAGGGCGGCGTCGGCACGTCGGTCGAGATCGCTGGCGTCCGCACCGATGGCCGGGCGGTCGGTGAGGCAGACGGCGCTGACCGTGGTCTCGGCGCCGGAGCGGACGCTGGCCGTGAACGCGCGGACGCTCTCCTCCGGCCCGACCACCACCACCGGTGCCGGCGCGAGCCGGGTGACCAGCAGCAGCGCGGAGCGAGCCGCCCACACCGCGACCGCCGTGACCGGCAAGCGCGACCAGCACCAACGCGCGTTCGCCGTCGACAGGGCCGATCAGCCGGCCGAGTTCGCCGCCGATCGGGCCCATCGCGGCGAGCACCCCGGCGAGAGACCAGAGCGCCAGCGCGGTGGTGGCGATCCGGGGTAGGTCGACGAGGTTCGCCTTGAGCCGGCGATGGCGGTAGGCGCCGGTCGCCCAGGCGCTGACCACCCAGGCGAGGGGGACGAGCAGCGCGGTCCGGAGCGGTAGCGTGTCCAGCCAGGCGGCGAGCGCGATCGCGGTGCCGAGGCTCGCGACGGCGTCAGCGGCCGAGACCGCGGTACGGCGGAGCGCATCCTGCCGCACCGGCACGGCGTTGGCGCCCCACCACTCGGTGGTCGGTGCGCTGGCCCGCTCGACGGCGTGCTCGATGACGGTCATCTGTTCCCCCCAGAGCGCGCGCCCTCCCCGACGCGATGGTGATCCGCGAACCTAGGGTGAAATAAGCCCATTAGTCCACTATGTGGAGAGCAGCCTAGATCGCCGAGCGGCTTCGCGTTGTCCCGTCCGACTCGCGCCACTCTGAGGCTGTTATCAAACTGTTTGCGTAGGCATTCGCGCCGGTCACGCGGGGCCGACGAAAGGGCGTTCGGAAACGTATGCTCGCGTTTCGCCCGTATCGACGGCCGACGCCGGAGGCTCTGATCAGCACGTCCAAGACTCGTTCTCGACGTGCCGTCGGCGTACTCGTGGCGGGTGGGCTCGCCCTCTTCGCCCTTGCCGGGGCCGGCTCACCGGCGCCTCAGGTGGAACGCAAGGCGGCCGTCCAGTCGAGCGCCGACACCTCCTACGCCGCGCCGAACGTGCGCTGCCGCCTCACCGACCCGAAGCTCGGCGCGATCAGCGGTCTGGCCGCCGCGGCCGGCCGCCTCTACCTGGTCACCGACAACGGCTCGGTCACCGTGTCCACACTGGACGCCGGATGCCGGCTGGCCCGGATCGGCACGCTGGCCGGTCCCGGCCTGCCCCGGCCGAAGCCGTCGCCCACCGGGTTCGGCCGGGTCGACCAGCGGCAGCCGCCCCGGACCGGGATGGCCGACGTCGCGGTGGGCACCGACGGCTCGCTCTGGTTCGCGGACGTCGGCGGTGCCAGTCGGCCGGCGGTCTCGCTCTACCGGTGGGCCGGCTCGGGTGCCGCCGAGCGGTTCGTGCTCCGCTACCCGGACGGTCCGCGCGCTGCCGAGACCCTGCTCCTGTCCTACTCCGGCGACGCCGTGATCGTGACCAGAGCGGTGGACGGCCGGAGCGCGATCTACCTGGCCACGCTGCCGCTGGAGCCGGAGACGGTACTGGTCAGGGCCGCCGAGCTCGACGTGCGGGCGATCCGTGCGCCCGCCGACACCACGCCGGCTTCGTTGCTGGTCACCGGCGGGGCGGTGGCCCCGGACGGCACCCACTTCGCGCTCCGCACCGGTACCGCGCTCTACGAGTGGGACACCCCCGACGGGGACCTGGTCCGGGCCCTGCGCGCTGGCTCGCCCCGGGTCGTCTCGCTGCGCACCGCGTCGGGCGGTGGGGTCACCTACGCCGAGGACGGTCGCCGGCTGCTCGCGGTCGGCTCGGTGCTGCCGGCCGACCTGCGCGAGGTGGCCCTGACCAGGGCGCCGGCCGGCTCGGACGGCGACGGCGAGGGCTCGTCGCGGCTACCCGTGCTGGGCGGGGCGTTCGTGGTGCTGCTGCTCGGCGCCGGCATCCTCCTGCTGGGCCGGGAGCGCCGGCGGGCCGCCATCACGGTGACCACGTACCAGTCCGGTGGCTGAGTCCGACCGGCCGACGGGTCTGCGGCGGCGCCTGGGCTCTGGTACAAAAGGGACCAATTTGGCCGTACGGACGGGGAAGAGCTTGAAGCAGCGCTGTGGACCGCTGATCCTGGTCGCGGCGCTGGCGCTCACGGTCCTCGGCACCACCGCGCTGTACAACAACAGCCAGCCGGACGTGTACACCAGCCGCGCGATCCTCAGCCTCTCGCCGCGGGACAGCCGATTCGGCTCGGACAACCTCGAGCTGGCCGCCTCCCGCTATCTCGCGTTCCTCTCGTCCTCGTCCGCGCTGCGCCAGGTCGGCGAGGAGATCGGCGAGCGGCCCGGCACGCTGAGCCAGGCGACCGAGGTGATCGTCCAGCCGAACACGGTCAACATCGCGGTCAGCGTCACGATGACGAACCGGGACCGGGCGGCGCGGGCGGCCAACGCGGTCGCGTCGCTGGGGCTGCGGCAGGCGCGCGGGGACAAACTGGTGGCGCTGGAACTCGTGGTGCCCGGCGTGATCCCGAAGCGGCCGAGCGGGCCGCCCCGCCGGCTCATCATGATCGGCGGCATCGGCGCGGCCCTCGGGCTGGCCGTGCTCGCCATCGCCGCCCTCGGCTACTTCCGCAACTCCGCCGCGCTCGGCGGCGCGGTGCCCCTGCGCGTCCCCCGGGCTGGCGCCGCCGCGGCATCGCCCTCACCTGACCGCCGCACCAGCCGCCCGCGCCCGCCCGCGCGGGCCGGTCCTCAGTGCCCGCCCCTCAGCGCTTTGGGCGACATTTTCTCGGCTATAACCGAGAAAATGTCGCCCAAAGGCGCAAGGGAGAGCAGGTCAGCCGGTGTTGCGGAGGCCGGCGGCGATGCCGTTGACGGTGAGCAGGAGTGCCCGCAGCAGCTGCGGATCCTTCTCGCCGGTCGGGTCGTCCGCACGGCGCCGCGCCAGCAGGTCGACCTGCAGGTGGCTCAGCGGCTCCAGGTAGGTGTCCCGGACCTGGAGCGTGCGGCGCAGCACGGGCTGGGCGTCGAGCAGCTTCTGCTCGCCGGTGACCCGCAGCACCTCGGTGACCGTCTTCTCGTGCTCGGCCACGATCCGGTCGAAGATGGCGTGCAGCTCCGGCTCGACCAGCCGCTCGACGTACCGCCGGGCGATCGACAGGTCCGTCTTGGCCAGCGTCATCTCCACATTGGAGATGAACGTGGAGAAGAAGTGCCACTGCCCGTACATCTCGTCGAGCTCGTTGCCGAGCCCGGCCTCCCGGGCCGCCGCGAGGCCGGAGCCGACGCCGTACCAGCCCGGCACGATCTGCCGCGACTGCGTCCAGCCGAAGACCCACGGGATGGCCCGCAGCCCGCCGAGCCCGGCGTCGGTGTTCGGGCGCTTCGCCGGGCGGGAGCCGATGTTCAGCGCGCCGAGCAGTTCGGTCGGCGTGGAGGCCCAGAAGTACGCCGGCAGGTCCGGGTCCTCGACCAGCTCGCGGTACCGGGTGTGCGCGGCGCCGGCGACGGTGTCCATCACCCCGTTCCAGCGCTCCAGCTCGGCCGCAGACTGCCGGGGCGCGGTGTGCAGCACGGAGGCCTGCAGCACGGCGGCCACCGTGAGTTCGAGGTTCTCCCTGGCCAGCGTGGGCAGCGAGTACTTGTCGGAGATGACCTCGCCCTGCTCGGTGACCTTGATCGCGCCGTCGAGCGTGCCCCACGGCTGGGCCAGGATCGCGTCGTGGGTGGGGCCGCCGCCACGACCGACGGTGCCGCCGCGACCGTGGAACAGCCGGAGCCGCACCCCGTGCTTGGCGGCGATGTCCCGGAGCGCGCGCTGGGCCCGGTGGATCTCCCACTGGCTGGTGGCGATGCCGGCGTCCTTGTTGGAGTCCGAGTAGCCGAGCATGACCTCCTGGACCTCGCCGCGGGCGGTCACCAGCCGGCGGTAGGCCGGGATGGAGAGCAGCTGGTCGAGGATCTCGCCGGCCGCGCGCAGCTCGGCGACCTGCTCCAGCAGCGGCACGAAGCCGATCCGGGCCAGGCCGGCGTGCACGTCGACCAGGCCGGCCTCGCGCGCCAGCAGCACCGCGGCCAGCACGTCGTCCACGCCCTGGGTCATCGAGACGATGTAGGACTCGACCACCTCCGGGCCGAACCGCTTCAGCGCCTTGCGGACCGTCTGGAACACGCCGAACGTCTTCTCGGCCGCCTCGTCCAGCCCCAGTTCGATGCCGGCCAACGGGCGCCGGCTCTCCAGCTCGTCGGTGAGTAGCGCGAGCCGCTGCGCACGGTCGAGCGCGCTGTAGCGCACCTCCAGCTCGCCGAGCCGGTCGAAGAGCTGGGCCAGCACGACGTGATGGGCGTCGGCGTGCTCGCGCACGTCCATGGTCGCCAGGTGCAGGCCGAACGCGGTGACCGTACGGATCAGCTCGGCGAGCCGGCCCTCGGCGATCAGATGACCGCGGTGGGTGGCCAACGAGCGCCGCATGACCTCCAGATCGGCGATCAGCTCGGCGCTGCCCAGGTAGTCCCGGCCGGGCAGGTGCGGGGTGCCCTTGGCCAGGCGTTCGCGGGTGTTGGCGAGCTTCATCTTGATGCAGCGGATCTTGAGCCGGTACGGCTCCTCGGCGTTGATCCGCAGGAACCGCGCCTCGATCTCGGGCAGGTTGGCGAGGTCCTCGGCGACGCTGTCGTGCAACTGCTCACTGACCGCGGCCACCCGGGAGGAGACGCTCACCTCGTTGACCAGCGCGTCCAGGGCCCGCTCGGTGTCGCGGATGCCGTGCTCGTGCTGGAGCACCAGTACCTGCATCGTCACGGCGGCCGAGACGTACGGGTTGCCGTCCCGGTCACCGCCGATCCAGGTGCCGAACGTGAGCGGCCGGGCGGTCGGCGCGATCGGGGCGCCCAGCGCCGCGAACGTCTCGGACAGCTCGGTGAGCACCTCGGGTGCGGCATCGTCGTACAGGTCGTTCAGGTAGTACACGGCGTTGCGGGCCTCGTCGGCCGGCTCGGGCCGCTCCAGCCGGAGCTCGTCGGTGAGCCAGAGCAGGTCGATGACCTCGGCCAGCCGGCGGTTGGTGCGGGTACTGACCGCGCCGCCGGTGGCCGGGTCGGCGGCCTCCCGGTCCAGCAGATCGGCGACCTGGCGCAGCTTGGCGAGGGTGGAGCGGCGGGCCGCCTCGGTCGGGTGCGCGGTGAAGACCGGCCGGATCGCGAGGTGGTCGGCGGCGGCCAGGAGCTCCTCCGGCGGCACGCCGCGGGCCCGGATCAGCTGGGCGGCCTGCTCCAGCCAGCCACCGTGGTGCGCCCGGCGGCGTCGCAGCTCGCGGCCGCGGTGCACCTGCTCGGTCGTGTTCGCCAGGTGGAAGTAGGCGGAGAACGCCCTGACCAGCCGGATCGCGGTCGGCACGTCCACCTCGGAGAGGAGGTCCGCCGCCGCAGGTCCGTCCGAACGGGCCAGCGCACGTACCTGTTCGACCAGTTCGAGCAGTTCATGCCCTTCCTGGCGGACCAGGGTCTCGCCGAGCAGATTGCCCAGGCGTCTGATGTCGGCGCGCAATTCCGCGTCGAGCTCCTCCGTCACGATCCCTCCCGGGGTCTGCACTCAGCTGGGCAGGACCACGGTGTCCTACCGTGACACTAGTCGCCACGGTGACTGACGAGTCCGCATCCTGGTAGAGCTGTCCTGCCCACTGGTACACAAATTGGTTTAGACCAATTGAATCACGGGCAGTGCGGGAGCGCTTTCAGCGCCGGGTCAGCCGGGCCCGGAGGCGTCCGGGCCGGACGTGGCCGGCGATCAGGAACGCCACCGCCCCGCCCAGGCAGTACACCCAGAGCACGGCCAGGTTGGCCATGCCCTGCGAGCCGCTGGCCCCGCCGAAGTCGAGCGCGCTGCGGACCAGCTCGGTGCCGGCCCAGGGTAGCGCCCAGTCCTGCAGGGTTCCGAGGGCGGCGGGCAGCGGACCGCTCGACCCCGGGTTGGTGAGCAGCGCGAACAGCGCGATCGTGGTGCCGGCGCCGATGAGCCCGAACCAGCTCTGCAGCGCCGCGGCGGTCATCGCGGCCCCGAACGTGATCATCGTGCCGAAGACCGTGAGCGCCATCGCGTAGCCGTTCCACAGGTCCAAGCCAGGGCCGACCAACGCCGCGCTGGCCAGTCCGGAGACCGCCGCGTACGCGAGCAGTGCCAGCACCCTGGCCTGGGTGCGGGCCCGGGAGGCCGGGATCGAACCGAGCGCGATCGCGAGCGCCGCCGCGGCCACGAAACCGCCGAAGATCCAGGCCACCACGAGGAAGAACGTGGCCAGGTTGGTGGTGTCGTCGGTCCGCGGTGAATAGTCGTCGAAGATCACGATGCGCACGCCGGTCAGGAAGCCGGCCTTGCCGTACCCCTGCACCAGCGCCCGCGCGGTCGGCTCGCTGCCGGACGTCGCGACCAGGAACTCGGTGCCGCCGGTGCCGTCCGGCACGAGCGCCGCGTAGGCCCGCCGATCGTGCACGGCCTCGAGGGCGCTCCGCCGGTCGCCGTACTCGACCACGACGGGCGCGTCGGCCGGCTTCTGCACGGCGGCCTCCACCCGGGCGACCGCGGGATCGGCCTTGACGACGGCGATCGGCAGGTTCGTGGCCGGCGAGGACTCCAGCGCGCCGATGAAGGCGCCGATGAAACCCAACTGCAGAGCCAGCACGAGCACGAGGAGCATGCCGGCGCGGCCGAAACCGTACCGGGCCAACGGTGTCGCCGGGATCGGTGCTGGGGCGGGCGCGGGGGGATCGACGCGGTCGGGCGGGGTGAAGCGGGTGTCCAGCACGTCGTCGTTGCGGCTGGTCGGGACTGCCGGGGCGGCGGGCATCGCAGTCCTTTCGTAAAAGATAATATGCGTTATCTAGTAGTATTGCCCCGTGCTCAAAGGGGTCAAGCGTTCGGAAGACACAAGGACACACATCACAGCCGCCGCGGCCGACGCGTTGGCCGAACGGGGCTACGACGGGGTGCGGGTGCAGGACGTGGCCCGCCGCGCCGGCCTGACCACCGGCGCGATCTACGCGCACTTCGCCGGCCGGGCCGAGCTGATCGCCGCCGCGGTCGAGGCGCGCGCCTCCAGCGTCCTGGTCGCCGAACTCACGGCCGGGAACGACGGGCGGCCGCTGCCGGATCGGCTGGTCGACCTGGCCGTGCGGATGCTCGCCGATCCTGCGTCGGCGGCCCACCCGATGGAGATCGAGGCGCTGGTCGCCGCCCGCCGGGAACCCGAGTTGGCCGAGCGGCTCGGCGTCCGGCTGAACCAGTTGCACGAAGCGTTCGGCGAGCGGATCACGGCGGCTAAGGAGCGGGACGAGCTCGCCGCCGACCTCGACCCGCGCGCGGCCACCTACTTCCTGCACGCCCTGCTGCTCGGCGTGCTCCTGCTCGACCCGGTCGCCGACGATCGCCCGGACGAAGTCGACTGGGCTGCCCTGGTCCGCCGCCTCGTCGCCGGCCTCCGCTGAGCGCCGCACCCTTGGCGCTTTGGGCGACATCTTCCCGGCTATGACCGCGAAGATGTCGCCCAAATCGTGCAGAGGTCAACGGGGGTAAGCGGACGGTTCCTGGGGTTGATCGGGCCTTCTACAGTTGTGTCCGACCTACCCAGGTGAAAGGGATCAAATGCGCACGTTACGTGCGGTGGTGGCCGTGGCGCTGCTCGCCGGCTTCTACCTCTTGGCCATCGGCGTGATCGTGGGTCTCCTCGGCGGCGGCCTGTGGGCTGTCGCGACGGGTCACGGCGCCGGCATCAAGCTCGTGCTCGTCGGTGGACTGGTCGCGTTCGCCGTCGGGCGTGCGCTGTACGTCGTGTCCCGGTCCTCGCGGGCGGAGGACCAGAGCGGGTTGCTGCTCACCCCGCAGGCCCAGCCGGCGTTCTGGCAGGAGGTGCGGGCGCTGGCCGTGGCCGCGCAGACCCGCCCGCCGGACGAGATCCGGCTGGTGCCGGACGTCAACGCGGCGGTCAGCGAGCAGGCATCGCTGCTCGGCCTCCGCGCCGGCAAGCGCACCATGTACATCGGCGCGCCGCTGCTGGTCGGGCTGACTGCCGACCAGCTCAGGTCGGTGCTCGCGCACGAGCTGGGCCACTACTCGGGCTCGCACACTCGCTCGGCGTGATCACCTATCGGGGCATGGAGCAGCTCGCCCACGTGGTGGCGCAGCTCGAGGACAACTGGCTGCTCGGCGCCATCTTCCGTGGCTACCGGCGGCTCTACCTGGCCGTGGCGTTGGCGGTCTCGCGCCGGCAGGAGCTGGAGGCCGACGCGGTCTCCGCCCGGCTGGTCGGGCCGGGCACGGCGGCCGCCGCCCTTCGCGAACTCGCCGTGATCGACGCGGGCTGGGGCTACTACCAGCGGAACTACGTCGGTTGGGCGCTCGGCGCCGGGGTCCGCCCGGCCGAGCTGTTCGGTGGTCTGCAGACGTCTCCTCGGTGATCCGGGCCGCGCCGCGAGCCTGGCCAAAATCCGTGACAGACGACCAGGAGGAGAAGGCCGGCTGGGCCGACTCGCACCCGCCGACCTCCCGGCGGGTGGCCGCGCTGGCGGCGTTCCCGGAGATCCAGCGGGTCTCCGACGATCGCCCCGCGCTGGCGCTGCTGACCGACGGCGACGCCACCTTGCGCGCCCTCGCCGAGCACGTCCTGGTCGACGACCTGCTGGCCCTGCCGGAGCTGCCCTGGGACGAGGTGCCCGCCGTGGCCGGCCCGGCCACGATCCGCGCGGCGGCCGAGGCACTGCAGCGTGCCGCCGACACGGTGCACGCCGCGCCGGTCACGCTCGCCGACGTGCTCGATCTGCTCGACGCCGGCGAGGCAGGCTAGCTGGGCGAACTCGCCACCAACCGCACCTGGCCCCGGACGGCGCCGGGAGCGGTGGAGGCCACGGCGGAGGCGCTCGCGGCGCTGGTCGCCACGTTCGCGGTCGAGGCCGGATCGCTGCGCTGGCAGCTGTCCTGGTCCGGGCCGGTGCAGCTGATCGGCGCGGACGGTGTCGAGGTGGCGGTGGATCCGGCGGCGGTCGAGGCGGCCGGCGGTGACACGGCCGCGATCCGCGCGCTGCTGACGAAGCTCGGGCTGGCTGGCGAGGCCCGCCTGGAGCCCAGCGCCAGCGAGGTCCCCGCCCCGGCCTAGGGCGCGCGGGCCGCGGCCCCGCTGCGCAGCCGGCGCGCCGGGCGCCCCCGTGGCCGGGCCGGGCGCTGGCCCGGCCCCACCCGCTTTGGGCGACATTTTCTCGGTTATAGCCGAGAAAATGTCGCCCAAAGCGGGAGGGCCAGGGACAGCGCCGGGAGGGCGGCGGACGGCCGGCCCGAGGTTTCGGCGGGGGCGTTGTGTCGGGGGTGCGGCGTACGCTGGAGACAGCTCAGACACCCCCTATCGCGCTGCGGTCGGGGGCGTTCCGCGTGCACGTTCGATGGAAGGCAGCAATGAGCCTCACCGGCCTGCTCGACGCCGTTCTCGCCGATCCCGCCCTGGCCAGCGCCGTCGAAGCGGCGGGTGTCGAGGCGCTCGACCTCACCGCCCCGGAGGCGCTGCGCCCGTTCGCGGTGGCCGCCCTGGCCGCCGACCGCGAGCGCGGCGGCGCCGCCCGCCCGGTGCTCGCCGTCACCGCGACCACCCGCGAGGCCGACGATCTGGCCGCCGCCCTGCAGTGCCTGCTGCCGCCGGACAGCGTCGTGGTCTACCCGTCCTGGGAGACCCTGCCGCACGAGCGGCTCTCGCCCCGCGCCGACACGATCGGCCGCCGGCTCGCCGTGCTGCGCCGGCTGGCCCACCCCAGCAAGGACGACCCGACCACCGGCCCGATCAGCGTGGTCGTCTCGCCGGTGCGCAGCGTGCTCCAGCCGCAGGCCGCCGGCCTCGGCGACCTGGAGCCGGTCCAGCTCCAGCCCGGCGAGTCGGCCAACCTCGACGACGTGGTGCGGCGGCTGGTCGACATCGCGTACGCCCGGGTCGATCTGGTCGAGAAGCGCGGCGAGTTCGCGGTCCGCGGCGGCATCCTCGACGTCTTCCCGCCGACCGAGGAGCACCCGGTCCGGGTCGAGTTCTGGGGCGACGACATCGAGGAGGTGCGCTACTTCGCGGTCGCCGACCAGCGCTCGCTGGAGGTGGCGTCGCACGGGCTCTGGGCGCCGCCGTGCCGCGAGCTGCTGCTCACCCCGAGGTCAGGGCGCGCGCCGCCGAGCTGGCCGCGGAGCACCCGGCGCTCGCCGAGATGCTGGACAAGGTCGCCGACGGCACGCCCGGTGGAGGGCATGGAGTCGCTCACCCCGGCGCTGCTGGAGGGCAGCGGCAAGCTCGAGCTGCTGCTCAACGCGCTGCCCGCCGGGCACCCACGTGCTGCTCTGCGACCCCGAGCGGGTGCGCACCCGCGCCCACGACCTGGTCGCGACCAGCGAGGAGTTCCTGGCCGCGTCCTGGGCCGCCGCCGCGACCGGCGGCACCGCCCCGATCGACCTCGGCGCGGCGGCGTTCCACAGCCTCGGCGACGTCCGCTCGGTCGCCGGCGAGCTGGGGCTGCCGTGGTGGACGGTCAGCCCGTTCGCGGCCGCGCCGGGGACCACGCCGGAGCGCAACGACGACCGGTACGACACCGTGCTGCCGGTGATCGCCGAGATCGAGGACACCCGCAGCCTCACGGTCGGCGCCCGGCCGGTCGACGCGTACCGGGGCGAGACGGCCCGCGCGGTCTCCGACATCGCGGCCCACACCCGGGACGGCTGGCGCACCGTGCTGGTCTTCGAGGGCCACGGCCCGGCCCAGCGTGCGGTCGAGGTGCTCGCCGACGCCGAGGTCGGCGCGACGCTCGCCGCCACGGTGGACGCCCCGCCGGCCGCCGGCACGGTCACCGTGACCACCGGCCGGCTCGGCAACGGGTTCCTGGTCGAGAGCGCTGAAGCTCGCGGTCATCACCGAGACCGACCTCACCGGCGCCCGCGGGGTCTCCACGAAGGACATGCGGCGGATGCCGTCGCGCCGGCGCAACGCGGTCGACCCGCTGCAGCTGCGTGCCCGGCGACTTCGTGGTGCACGAGCAGCACGGCGTCGGCAAGTACATCGAGATGATCCGGCGCACGATCAACGGCGGCGAGCGCGAGTACCTGGTGCTGGAGTACGCGCCGAGCAAGCGCGGCCAGCCCGGCGACCGGCTGTTCGTGCCGACGGACTCCCTGGAGCAGCTCACCCGGTACGTCGGCGGCGAGTCGCCGAGCGTGCACCGGCTCGGCGGCGCCGACTGGCAGAAGGCCAAGGGCCGCGCCCGCAAGGCGGTCAAGGAGATCGCGGCCGAGCTGATCCGGCTCTACGCCGCCCGCACGCTGCGCCCCGGGCCACGCGTTCGGCCCGGACACGCCGTGGCAGCGCGAGCTGGAGGACGCCTTCCCGTACACCGAGACGCCCGACCAGCTCGGCGCGATCAACGAGGTCAAGGCCGACATGGAGAAGCCGTACCCGATGGACCGGGTGATCTGCGGCGACGTCGGCTACGGCAAGACCGAGATCGCGGTCCGGGCGGCGTTCAAGGCGGTGCAGGACGGCAAGCAGGTCGCCGTGCTGGTGCCGACCACGCTGCTGGCCCGGCAGCACTTCAACACGTTCACCGAGCGGATGGCGCAGTTCCCGGTGAAGATCCCGATGCTGTCCCGGTTCCAGACCGACGCCGAGAGCGCCGCAGGTGATCGAGGGGCTCGCCGACGGCACGGTCGACATCGTGGTCGGCACGCACCGGCTGCTGCAGACCAGCACCCGGTTCAAGGAGCTCGGCCTGGTCGTCGTCGACGAGGAGCAGCGGTTCGGCGTCGAGCACAAGGAGTACCTCAAGCAGGTGCGCACCGCGGTCGACGTGCTGACCATGTCGGCCACCCCGATCCCGCGGACGCTGGAGATGTAGCCTCACCGGCATCCGGGAGATGTCCACGATCCTCACCCCGCCGGAGGAGCGGCACCCGGTGCTGACCTTCGTCGGCGCGTACGAGGAGCGGCAGATCGGCGCCGCGATCCGGCGCGAGCTGCTCCGCGACGGTCAGGTGTTCTACCTGCACAACCGGGTCGAGTCGATCGAGCGGGCGGCCCAGCGGATCCGCGAGCTGGTGCCCGAGGCGCGGGTCGCGGTCGGCGCACGGCCAGATGAACGAGGAGACCCTGGAGCGGGTCATGCTCGGCTTCTGGGAGAAGGAGTTCGACGTCCTGGTCTCCACCACGATCGTCGAGTCCGGCCTGGACATCCCGAACGCCAACACGCTGATCGTCGAGCGGGCCGACATGTTCGGCCTGTCCCAGCTGCACCAGATCCGGGGCCGGGTGGGCCGTGGCCGCGAGCGCGCGTACGCCTACTTCCTGTACCCGCCGGAGAAGCCGCTCACCGAGACCGCGCACGACCGGCTGGCCACGATCGCGCAGAACACCGACCTCGGCGCCGGCATGGCCGTGGCGATGAAGGACCTGGAGATCCGCGGCGCCGGCAACCTGCTCGGCGGCGAGCAGTCCGGGCACATCGCCAGCGTCGGCTTCGACCTGTACGTCCGGCTGGTCGGCGAGGCCGTCGCCGAGTTCAAGGGCGAGAAGCCGGAGGTCGAGGCGGACGTCAAGGTCGACCTGCCGGTCGACGCGAACCTGCCGCACGACTACATCCCGGGCGAGCGGCTCCGGCTGGAGGCCTACCGCAAGCTCGCCGCGATCCACGACGGCGAGGGCCTGGACGCGGTGCGGGCCGAGATCGTCGACCGGTACGGCCCGGTGCCGCAGCCGGTGGAGAACCTGTTCGCGGTCGCGGCGTTCCGGGTCAAGGCGCGCAAGGCGCGGGCTGACCGAGGTCTCGCTGCAGGGCAAGAACGTGCGGTTCGCGCCGATGGTGCTGCCGGAGAGCAAGGTCATGCGGCTGCAGCGGCTGTACCCGGGTGCGTCGTACAAGAACGTGATGTCGACGGTGATCGTGCCGCAGGCCGACCACCGCCCGGATCGGCGGCCAGCCGCTCCGGGACACCGCGCTGCTCGACTGGGCCGCGCGGCCTGATCGACGCCTTCAACGATCAGCCGGTCGCCGCCCGCTAACGGGACGCCCGCCGCGCGGCGGGCGTCCCGACCGGCCGCTGCGGGGCTAGCCATGCACCGGCCGCTGCGCGGCGGTTGCGGTTGAATTGCGCCCTCAGCGGGCGCAATTCAACCGCAGGTGGCTTGCGGGTTTGCGCACGGTGGTCGTGGCGGGGGGCGGTATGTTGCCAGCCGCCACTAGCCTGCACACGTCGGAGGACGGGGCTCCGGGGCGCCGCCATGGGGCGGGTCGGCGTGGAGCAAAGACTGTGGGGGGTCATGACAACGGTTTTCCCTGGCCAAGTGCCGGCCGGAGGTGGAGGCGGAGACCTCACGCCTGAGCTGCTGCAGAACGACTACTGGACGGACCAGATGGTCGCCGCGGCGGGCATTCCGGTCGTCGACGTGCCGTTCGTGACGATCGGCGGCGGCATCGGCTCGTTCGTGACCGTCGACTACCTGCGGATCGCGGGCGTGCCGACGTCGCAGATCAAGATCCTGTCGAACCTGGACACGCCGTGGCAGACGTACGAGTACCTGACCCGGGTCTCGCAGATCCCGCGGCCTGAGCGCATCCGGTCGGACTCCGCGTCCCGGCCGGACAACATCTGGGGCTTCCCGTCGTACGCGATCGAGGAGGCGTTCCGGGACAAGAGCCTGCGCCGGGCCTGGCAGGTGTTCGTCGAGCCGATCTGGGACGACTACTACACCCCCAGGGCCGGCATGGTCTTCGGCCACCTCGAGCGCGAGGCCAAGCGGATCAAGTGGTGGGAGATGCTGGCGAAGGGCCTGGTCCGGATGGTGCGCAAGCGCGCCGGCGGCGGCTACTTCACGATCCTCACCCCGCCGGACGGCGCCACGGCGACCAAGCGGATCGCCTACCGGTCCCGGTTCGTGCACGTGGCGGTCGGCTACCCGGGCCTCAAGTTCCTGCCGGACCTGCAGGAGTTCCGCACCAAGCACCAGGACTACACACATGTGGTCAACGCGTACGAGCCGCACGAGCACATCTACGAGTTCCTGCGGACCCGTCCCGGCACGGTGATGCTCCGCGGCGGCGGCATCGTCGCCTCCCGGGTGCTGCAGCGGCTGATGGACGACCGGGCGAAGTACGGGTTGCAGACGCAGATCGTGCACCTGTTCCGCACGTTCGTCACCGGCTCGCACGGCTCGTCGATCTTCATGCGGCGCAAGGGCGGCAACGGCTTCGCCTACCAGGGCTTCAACTACCCGAAGTCGGTCTGGGGCGGCCAGCTCAAGGCGCAGATGCGCAAGCTCGAAGGAGCCGAGCGGGCCCAGCTCTACAAGGAGATGGGCGGCACCAACACGCCGTGGCGGCGCAGCTGGCAGAAGCAGATGAACGAGGGCCGCGAGCAGGGCTGGTACCACCCGCTGCAGGGCGAGGTCCGCCAGGTCGTACCCGGCCAGGACGGCACGCTGGTCAGCTACGTGGAGGGCAAGCAGGGCGCCACCCAGATCCCGGCGCACTACATCATCGACTGCACCGGGCTGGAAGCCGACATCGCCGAGCACCGGCTCCTCGCCGACCTGCTCCAGCACGGCGGCGCCGGGCGGAACCCGGTCGGGCGGCTCGACGTCGAGCGCACGTTCGAGCTGCGCGGCACCGCCAGCGGCGACGGGCGGCTGTACGCGTCCGGGTCGAGCACGCTCGGCGGCTACTTCCCGGGCGTCGACACGTTCCTCGGGCTCCAGGTCGCCGCCCAGGAGATCACCGACGATCTCGCCAGGCAGGGCTTCGGCAAGCGGATCGGCCCGGTCCGGTCGACCACGCAGTGGCTCAACTGGGTCCGGAACAAGCAGATCTAGCCCGCCAGTTCTCGGCGCGGTTGCGCCAGCGGCACCTCACGAGGAGTGACCAGCAATGCTGCCCACGCTGTTCGGCCGGATCCAGACCAGGATCGTCCTGGTGGCCCTCATCGGCGGGATCATCACCGCGTTCATCGCGCCGATCCTGCCCATCGACGGGTCCGATCGGGGACCGGTACCGGGTGAGCTTCATCGTGCTCGCCTCGGTGATCGTGCTCGGCATCGGCTGGGAGGTGCTCTACCACCTGGTCATGCAGTTCCGCTGGGAGAAGGACTGGCCGACGCTGTTCGGCCTGGTCACGCTGGTGCCCGAAGGACTGCTGCTGTTCGGGCTGTTGAAGCTCGGTGCCATCCCGGGTGTCGACGGGCCGGTAAGTTCAGTGGCGTTCTGGCTGCACTTCGTGCTGGTCTGGCTCGCGGTGTGGATCGTGGCCAATGGGCCGATGCGGGTGCCGTTCATCCGCTGGCGGTTCCGGGGTGGGAGGTTCGTGTGAGGGTGCTCCGACCACTACCCGGTGACGGGCTGCTCGCGCGCTACGGCGAGCTGGTGCTGCTCTGCGACGCCTCGGAACGGTACGACGCCCAGATCCCGGTGCTGCTGGACGTGATCACCGAGGTGGCCTCCGGCGGCGGGGACGGTCGCCGGTTCGGCCGCCGGCTCGCCGGCCTGCTCGGCGGTGCCGGGCTCGACGACGAGGACGCGTTCCCCGCGCTGTGCGCGTTCGGTCCGTCCGGTACGGGCCTGGCGGTGCTGGTGCACGGCGCGGCCGTGGTGACCGCCGTCGCGGGCGGCCAGTCCGTCCGGCTCGACGGCAGCGAGGCCGTGACCTGGGTGGACCGGGTGCTCGCTGGCCCGGTCGAGTCGATCCGTGGTGCCCTGACCAGCGCCGAGGTGAACTCGCCCCGGACCGGTGGGCACGGCTCGACGGCGGTATCGCCCGAGCTGGCGGCTTCACGATCGGTCGCGTGGCCGCGGACGAGCCGGCATCGTCCGGCTGCCGTCAGGTTCCAGCGGCTGTGCAGGCTCCGCCGGCTCCACAGGCTCAGCGGTTGCGCAGGTTGCGGAGCCTCCGGGCGCCGCGCCGGAACCCGATCCGACAATGGCCGCCGGAATGGCCGATCTTCTCGACGACGAGACGGCGAGTCAGCCCGCCGCGATGAGCGCCGACGCGCCGCCGCCCGGGATGGCTCAGGTCGCGTTCGACTCCGCCGCCCGCGCCAGCCAGCTTCGAACCGCACCGCCCGGACCGCGCCGATGCCCCGACCGCCGGCACCGGCTCCGGTCGCGCCGATGCCAGGGCCGCCGCCGGGGTTCGATCCGGCGCCGCGCCCGCCCGGGCCGCACGGGTTCGAACCGCCACCCGCGCCGCCTTCGACGCCGGCCCTCCCGCACCCGCTCCACCCGCGCCGCCTTTCGACGCCGGGCCGCCCGCACCCGCGCCTCCCCCACCGCCGTTCGACGCTGGGCGGCCGGCGCCGTCGTTCGACGCCGGACCTGCCGCCCCGCCTTCACGCACCGGCCAGCTTCGAGTCCGCACCGCCCGGCCCGCCACCGCCCGCGCCGCGCGTTCGACGCCGGCCCGCCCGCGCCGTCGAGCCGCGCCAGCCGCACCGCCGATGCGGTCCGGGCCGCCGATGTCGGCCGGTCAGCCGCCTTCGGCGCCGGCCTCCGCACCGCCGATGACCTCCGGCCCACCGACGCCACCCGGGCCGCCGAGCTCGCCGATGCCGACGCTGGTCGACCGGTCGGCGCCGTTCGAGGCCGTGCTGCTGATCAACGCGGCGCAGTCCGACGCCGAGACCGTGGCCCCGCTGCCGCCTGCGGGTGCGCCGGCGCCGCGAGCGGCGGAGGAGGCGGCCGGCAGCAGTCCGGTCGTGCTCGGCATCTACTGCAAGAACGACCACTTCAACGATCCGAGGATCCCGTACTGCGGGATCTGCGGCATCTCGATGGTGCAGCTCACGCACGTCTCCCGGCCCGGTCCGCGCCCCCCTCTGGGCGTGCTGGTGCTGGACGACGGTGCCACGTTCCGGCTGGACACCCCCTACGTGGTGGGCCGTGAGCCCGAGCGTGACACCGACGTGGCCGAGGGACGGGCGCGGGCGCTGCGGATCGCCGACCGCGACGGCGTGGTGTCCCGGATCCACGCCCGGATCGACCTGGACGGGTGGGACGTGAACGTGGTGGACCTCGGTTCGTCCAACGGCACGCACATCTCCGAACAGGGCACCGACGCCTGGACCCGGATCCCGCCGCGCACGCCCGTGCCGATCAAGCCGGGCACCCGCGTGCTGTTCGGCCGGCGCGGCTTCCGCTACGAGTCCCACCGCAACCCCTAAATCTCCGCCGCTTTGGGCGACATTTTCTCGGCTATAACCGAGAAGATGTCGCCCAAAGCCGCAAGAGGGGGCGGCGCCTCAAAGTCGCAAGCGGGGGCTCTAGGCGGGGGCGAGGACGGCGGCCCAGTCGGGGGCCTCGGCGTCCTGCTCGGCCCGGACCACCAGGTGTGCTCCGGCCGTCTCGCCGCCGTCCGGCGCGATCACCAGAGCCGCGTCGGCTGGCGCCTTGCCGGCCCGCGCCGCCACGCCGTGCTTGGCGAGTTCGGCCGCGAGCGCCACGGCCCGGCGGCCGGTCTTGGCCCCCTCGGTCACCACGAGTTCGACGCCGCGCTCCGACCGCGATCCGGGCCGCGATCTGCGCCGCCGCCGTGCCGTCCGACCCGTTCGCCCAGCGCAGCACCACCGCACCCGGCGCACTCGGCGGATCCGTCTCGACCGTCACCAGCTGGCCGGTCACCACCGCACGGACCGCCTCGTACCCGACCTGGTCGGAGTGGATCAGCACCACGTCGATGCCGGGCTTCGACAGCTGCGCCGGCAGGTCCCGGCGCGACGTCGTCGGTGAACCGCGACAGCACCGCGCGCCGGCACGCCGCGGGCGCGGGCCCGGCCGGCGAGCACGTCCAGCTCGCCCATGGTCCTGGTCATCTCCAGCAGCTCACCGGAGAGTCCGCTGCCGACCTCCAGCGACGGCGCGCGGTACGGCAGCAGGTACGACAGCACCAGCTCGGCGGGGCGCTGCCGGCCCACCAGGTCCAGACCGAGGTCCACCCGGGGCACGGCGGACGCCGGATCGGGGACCACCACGACCACGCGGTACGCGTCGGCCACGCCCAGGGCCGCCTGCTCGGCCTCGGCGATGTCCCGCTCGATCCGCCGCTTGGGGTAGATCAGGCTGAGCACCGGCCCGGCCATCACCGTGGTGACCAGCGCCATCACGACCATCAGCGAGAACAGCTCGCCGTCCAGCACGCCCAGCTGGAGACCGACGGTGAGGATGACGATCTCGGTCAGGCCGCGGGTGTTCATCAGCGTGGCCAGCACCGCGGCCTGCCGGTTCGGGACCCGTTGCAGCTTCGCGCCGAAGAACGCGCCGAGCGAACTTGCCGGCGATCGCCACCAGCAGGATCAGGGCCAGCTCGCCGACGCCGGTCAGCCCGATCGTGGACAGGTCGACCTTCAGCCCGGCCACGATGAAGAAGACCGGCAGCAGCAGCAGCACGCTGACCTGCTCCAGCCGCTCCATCACCTCGAACCGCAGCTGCTCGCCGCCGAGCCGCGGCATGATCGCGCCGAACACGAACGCGCCGAAGATGAAGTGCACGCCGAGCCACTCGGTGGCCCAGCAGGACAGCAGCAGCCCGACCAGCACCACGGCCAGGATCCCCGGGGTGAGCCGGCCGGCCGCGTCCCTGGCCGCCACCAGCCGGCGCAGCAGCGGGCGGACCACGCCGAACATGAGCGCCACGTACGGCACCGCGAGCAGCACGTGCCACTGGTCGGCGCCGTCCGAGCCCGCCACGGTGACCACCACGGCCAGCAGCGACCAGGCCAGGATGTCGTCGACCGCGGCGCTGGCCAGCGCGAGGCCGCCGATCGCGGTGCGGTGCATGTTGCGGTCGGTGAGGATCCGCGCCAGCACCGGGAAGGCGGTCACCGACATCGCGGCGCCGAGGAAGAGGACGAAGCCGAGCTTCTCGCCCGTCGGGTGGTTCGTGAGCAGGTACAGCGCCAGCACCGCCCCGAGCCCGAACGGGAGCAGGATGCTGCCGATCGAGCACGCTGACCGCGATCCGTTCCTTGCCGCGCATCAGCGTGTGGTCGAGCTCGTAGCCGACGATGAACATGAACAGCACGAGGCCCACGTTGGCCAGCGCCGAGAGGAACGGGCGGATGTCCGTGGGGAACAGCGCGTTGGCGATGGCGCCGTGGAACAGGGTCGGCCCGACCACGATCCCGGCGAAGATCTCGCCGATCACCGGCGGCTGCCCGATCCGCTTCGCCAGTTCCCCGAAGACCCGGGCCAGGATCAGGATGATCGCCAGGCAGAGCAGCAGGGTGCCTGCCTGGTGCGCCGTCACGCCGTCCGTCCAGGTGCCAGGCTGGGGTTCCTGCGGTTGCGCTGCTCGTTCACGTGTCGGGCTCCAGGGTGGTGGTCGGCTTGGATGCGGAGGGTAACTTGGCGGTCGAGCCAGGGCGCGGTGCCCAGGGCGACAGCGGGGGAGGGCACGTGGAGGGGATCGCCGACTACGAGTTCGAGCGGTCGTTGGGGGACGGGAACCACGGTGAGTACTTCCTGGCCCGCCGGCCGGCGCGACTCCCGGTGGAGGCCGAGCACGTCGCGGTGAAGGTCCTCTCCGGACCGACCACCGAGGACGTCTTCCGCCGCGCGACCCGTGAGCTCACCGCGTTCGCCGCGGTCCGCTCGCCGTACCTCGTCGCGCTGTACGACGCGGGTCAGCAGGGTGGCGTCTTCTACTACTCGATGGAGTACCTGCCCGGCGGCTCGCTGGCGAAGCCGACCCTGCCGCTGACCAGGTACGACGTGCTGATCGCGGTCGCCCAGGCCAGCCGCGCCGCGCACGCGCTGCACGAGGCTGGCATCGTCCACCGGGACATCAAGCCGGGCAACGTGCTGCTGCACCCCGGCGGCGCAAAGCTCTCCGACCTCGGGCTGAGCCAGGTGCTGGCGCCCGGGATGACGCTGACCGGGATGGGCCCGATGGGGTCGGTCGAGTTCAACGACCCGATCCTGCTGCACGGCGACCCGCCCTCGCGCGCCACCGACATCTGGTCCCTCGCCGTCACCCTGCACCGTGCGCTGACCGGCCACGGCCTCTACGGCGAGCTGCCCGAGAACGACCCGGTGCTGGTGCTGCGCAAGGTGCTGTCCACCCCGCCGACCGTCTCCGACGAGCTGGACGAGCCGAGCGCGGAGCTGATCCGTTCGGCCATCGCCGCCGACCCGTCCGCCCGGCCGGCCACGGCGCTGGAGTTCGCCGAGCGGGTCGAGGCGATCGCCGCCTGAGCCGCCTGAGCCCGCCGACCCGGCGCCGACGGCTGGCGCCGGGGCGGTGGCCGGCCAGGGCGCGTCGGCGGCCCGAGTTGGCCGCCACACCCTCGGCTCAGGCATCGGCGAGGGTCTCGGCCAGCTCGCGGGCGTAACCGAGCGGGACGCCGTCGACGGTGCCGGTCTGGCTGTGCCGGCCGGCGATGTGCAGGGTCAGCTCCAGGCCGGCCGGATCGACGTCGAGGCAGATCGCGCAGCTCGACGGCGGGCGGTCCGTCGGACGGATCAGCCGGATCACGTGCACGCCCAACCGCGGGCCGGCGGCGCTCACGAACTCCGCGTCCTGAACGTCGAACCGGTCGTCGATCACGGCCAGCACGCGGGGGAGCGCCACCAGGGACGGCCCAGAACTCGCGGCCACCTGCCGCACCTCGACCAGCTCCCGGAGCCGGCGGACCAGGTACGCGGCTCCCTCGCTGTTGTTCGCGGTGTGCGGTCCGCTGAGCGGCGGGTTGCCGGGGCGCGCGTGCGGTGCGTTGGCGACCCAGGTCCACCGGTCGGCGCCGAGCGGTTCGGCGGCCACGGCCAGGCAGAGGTCACGGGCGTCGTGCAGCACCATCGACTGGGCCAGGATCCAGCGCAGCAGCGCGCCGATCGGCCCGGGCTCACCCCGCAGCGCCACCGCGGACGTGCCACCGAACGGGATCGAGAGCGGCCCCGGCGGACGGCCGGCGTGCCAGCCGACCCTGGCGAGCAGCGCGTGCGGGTGCTGCGGTCCACGCCGGGCCGCCGGCAGCCGCTCGTGCGCCAGCCGGGCGAGCGTCACCGCGTCCGGCAGGGCGGCGTTCGCCCCGAGCTGGCTCGCCGGCCGCACCTCGAACAGCGACGAGCCGACCTCGATCAGCTCACCGGGATGCAGCGACCACGGCTCGGTCACCGGCTCGCCGTTCACCCGGACCGCGCCACGGCTGCGTGCCTGGACGTGCACCGACCAGCCGTCCACCCGCAGCAGCACCGGCGCGTCGGCGTCGGCGGTCGCCTCCCCGGCCACGCCGACCAGGTGTTCGCCGTCGGCCAGCGGCGTGACCCGCCCGCTCGCCGGCCCGCCGACCACCGCGAGGCACAGCCGCACCGGCCCGCCCGGCTGGGCGTTGACCGGCTGTTGCGCCGCCCGCGCGGGCCGCCACCGAGGCCCGCGGGCGAGCCGGCTGGGGCGGCCGGATCCGGGCGCGGGCGGAGACGGGCCGGGGCGCCGCGGCGCCCTTGGCGGCCGGTGGCTCGAGATCACCCGCGCCGGCTTGGCCGGTGGCGCTTCGGCGGGGCAGGTGTGGCGCGGGACGGTGGGGCCAGGGCGGCCCGGAGCGCGGCCACGAACTCGGTGCACGTGGCGTACCGGTCGTCGGGCTTCTTCGCCATGCCCCGGGCGACCACCGCGTCCAGCCCGGCCGGCAGCTCGGGCCGGAGCCCGGTCACGGCCGGCGGCGGCACGGTGAGGTGGGCCGTGAGCACCGCGATCTGGTTCTCGCGCGGGAACGGGAGCGCGCCGGTGAGGCACTCGAACGTCATGCAGGCCAGCGAGTACTGGTCGCAGCGGCCGTCGGTCTCGGTGCCCTCGAGCTGCTCCGGCGCGATGTAGGCGACCGAGCCGAGCACCTGGCCGGCCTGGGTGATGTCCTGGTCGGTGGCCTGCTGGCTCTTGCTCAGCCCGAAGTCGACCAGATAGGCGTGCTCGTCGTCCTCGTCGGGGCGCTCGACCAGCACGTTGCTGGGCTTGACGTCCCGGTGGGTCAGCGTCAGCCGGTGCGCGGCGTCGAGCGCGTCCGCGATCTGGGCCAGCAGCCGCACCACCCTGGTGGGGTCGAGGCCGCCGTCCCGCTTGATCAGCGCCGCGAGGTCGGCGCCGGGGATGTACTCCATGGCCAGGTAGAGCTGGTCGTCCACCTCGTCGGCGGTGTAGACGGTGACGATGTGCGGGTGCCGGAGCCGGGCCGCGGCCAGCGCCTCGCGCAGGAACCGGCGGCGGAACGCCTCGTCGGCCACCAGGTGCGGGCGGAGCACCTTGACCGCGTCGATCCGGTCCAGCAGCCGGTGCCGGCACAGGTAGACCTCACCCATGCCGCCGACGGCGAGCCGTTCGCGCACCTCGTAGGTGGCGAGCCGGGATCCTGGTGAGAGCACGCCCCCAGATTTGCACGCCCCCGCACCGCGAGCGAGCCTGGACCCGCCGATGTCGGCATCCCGACCCCGGCGGCCTAGCATTTCTCGTGGCCGTGAGAACCTTGGCTGCCGTCCCGACCGTCCCCGCGCGAAAGAGCCCCTCGTGACCCGTCGAACTCTGCGCCTCGCCGCTCTCGCCGCTGTCGCCGCACTGGTGCTCCCGCTTGGCCGCCTGCCAGACCCATCAGGGCACCGCCGCGTACGTCGGGAAGACCCGGATCACCACCGACCAGCTGGACGAGCAGGTCGACAAGTTCTTCGCCAACGCCAAGCTGGCGGCGAAGGCGGCGAGGGCCGCCGGGCGAGGTCCGCGCCACAATGGCCTACGGGATGGTCATGGCCGAGCTGTTCAAGCAGATCGCCAGCGGGAACGGCGCCGCGGTCCCGGACGAGCAGATCAAGGCCATCGTGGCCGAGGTCGAGAAGCAGCCGGAGCAGATGCTGGCGGCCTTCAACGGCCGTTCCCCTACATCACCCCGGAGATCTTCGCGAAGTTCGCCGGATAATCTGCAGTCGCTCCAGACCCAGGTCGGTAAGACCGAGGCGTCCGAGCAGGCGGCGAACGCGAAGTTGAACGACCTCCTCCTGAAGTCCACCGAGCGCTACCCGGTGACGCTCAACCCGCGCTTCGGCACGTTCGACCCGAAGAGCCTGGCCATCGATCCCGGGCGGCGATGACGGCGTCCGTGACCTGCCGGCCGAACCCGCCGCTCGGCGCCGAGCAGCCCCAGCAAGGCGAGCAGCCCCCGGCGAGCCCAGCAGGGCGAGCAGCCCCGGCGAGGCAGCAGGGTGAGCAGCCCCCGGGCCAGAGCAGCCGGAGCCGGACGCCGGCCAGCCGGAGCCGCAGCCCAGCCCGCCCGCGAACTGATTCGCGACCGCACCATGGCCGACCGGCTGTCGCTGCTCGTCACCTCCCCGCGGCTGCCCGCCGGGCTGCTCACCGCCGACGCGTGGGACCTGGTCCGCAGCGCACCCGTGCTGACCGTGGCCGACAGTCCGCTGGTCGCCGCGGTCCGGGCGGCGGGCGGCACGGTCACGCTGGTGGACGGGCCACCGGCCGAGCAGGCTCGCGCCTTCCGGGAGGCGGCCCGGGGCGGTGCCGCGGTGTGGCTGGCCGGTGCCGACGGCGATCCGGGCTTCGCGCACGCGCTGGGCGACCAGGTGGCGGCCGATGGCGGTGCCGAGATCGAGGTCGTCTACGGATCCTGGGACCCGCCCGGTGCACGTCTGCTCGACGTGGTGGCCGTGATGGACCGGCTCCGCTCGCCCGGCGGGTGCCCGTGGGACGCCGAGCAGACCCACACCACCCTCATGCCCTACCTGCTCGAAGAGGCGTACGAGGCGTACGACGCCCTGGCCGACGGTGACCCCGCCGCGCTGCGCGAGGAACTCGGCGACGTGCTGCTCCAGGTCGCCTTCCACGCCCGGCTCGCCGAGGAGGCCGAGGGCCCGACCGACGAGGACGACGATGCCCCGGCGCCGTGGAGCATCGACGACGTGGCCGGCGACCTGGTCGCCAAGCTGGTCCGCAGGCACCCGCACGTCTTCGCCGGTCACGAGGTCTCCGGCGTCGAGGAACTGCACGCCAACTGGGACCGGATCAAGCGCGAGGAGAAGCAGCGCACCTCCGCGCTGGACGGGGTCGCGCAGTCCCAGCCGTCGCTCGCGCTGGTGGCCAAGTACCTCGCCAGGGTCGAGCGCGAGCAGGTCGACGTGACCGCACCCGCGCTGCCGGCCGGGCTGGCCGCGCCGCAGGACGACGACGCGCTCGGGGACCTGCTGTTCGCGCTGGTCGTGTCGGCACGCGAGCGCGGGCTGGACGCCGAGGCGGCGCTCCGCCGCGCCGCACACAGCTACGCCGAGCGGGTCCGCGCTGCCGAGGCCCGCAAGCGCTGAGCCCGCGCGCGGTCCGGGCGAATCGGGCGTAGCGCCGAAACCGTTGGCCTGGCCCGGTAGCGTTCCCGCATGGCCCGTGACTTCCACCCTGCCGCCGAACAAATCGTCGACGACCTGCTCGCCGCCGACCCTGGGCTGGCCCAGTGGGCCGGCGATCATCGCCAGGACCACCGGCTGCCTGACTTCTCCGACACCGCGGTGCGCGCCGAGGTCGGCCGGCTCCGCGAGTCGGCGGACGTGCTGCACGAGGTCGATCCGGATGCCCTGAACGCCGAGGACGCGGTCGACCTGGAGCTGCTGTCGGCCGCGGTCGACGCCCGGCTGTTCGCCCTGACCGAGACCAGGGAACACGAGTGGAATCCGCTCCGACACAACCCCGGTTCGCTCTTCCACTCGCTGCTGACCAGGGAGTTCGCGCCGGCCGAGGAGCGGCTCACGAGCGTGCTGGCCCGGCTCAGGGCGCTGCCCGACGCGCTGTCCACCGCGGAGTCGGTACTGACCGATTCGCCGGCGATCCACGTCGAGACCGCGCTCGGCCAGCTCGGCGGCACCACGGCCCTGGTGCGGGACGAGGTGAGCGTGCTGGCCGCGCAGGTGCCGGCGCTCGCCGCCGAGGTCGCCGCGGCGCAGACCGGCGCGATCGCGGCGTTGGAGCGGCACGCCGCCTGGCTCCAGGGCCAGCTGGCCAATCCCGGCCGTGATCCGCGCCTGGGCCGGCGGCTGTGGGAGGCCAAGCTCTGGCACAGCCTCGACTCCGACCTGACCGCCGCCGAGCTGCTCAAGCGCGCGGAGACCAACCTGGTGGACGTGAGCGAGCGGATCCGGGAGGTGGCCCGCGAGCTGACCGGTTCGCCGGACGTGCGGGCCGCCCTCGACGGGATCGCCGCCGACCATCCGGACGACGCCACGATCGGGGCCAGCGCCGAGGCGTCCCTGATCCGGGCCACCGAATTCGTCAGGGCGCACGATCTGGTCTCCCTTGTGGACGATCCGTGCACGGTCGTGGAGATGCCGGAGTTCGCCCGCGGTGTGGCCGTGGCGTACTGCGACGCGCCGGGCGCGCTGGAGCCGGCCTCGGTGCCGACCTACTACGCGATCGCGCCAACGCCGGCGGACTGGTCGCCCGAGCGGGTGCGCTCGTTCTACCGCGAGTACAACCACCAGATGGTGCACAACCTCACCGTGCACGAGGCGATGCCCGGCCACTTCCTGCAGCTCGCGCTGGCCCGCCGGTTCCAGGGCTCGACCAGGGTGCGCGCGGTCTGCGACAGCGGCACGTTCATCGAGGGCTGGGCGGTCTACGCCGAGGAGCTGATGGTCGACGCGGGGTACGGCGGCCCGGCCGTGCGCATGCAGCAGCTCAAGATGCAGCTGCGGATGACCGTGAACGCGCTGCTCGACCAGCTCGTCCACTGCGCCGATCTGTCCGAAGAGGACGGTATGGCGATGATGCGGGAGCAGGGGTTCCAGGAGGAGGGCGAGGCGGCCGGCAAGTGGCGCCGCGCGCTGCTCACCTCGACCCAGCTCTCCACGTACTTCGTCGGCTACAGCGAGGTGTCGGCGATCGGCCAGTCCCGGCCGGACGGCGTCAGCGTGCGCGACTGGCACGACGCCATGCTCGCGCACGGTTCCCCGCCCCCGCGCCACCTCCGCACCCTCCTCGGCCTCTGACCCGCCACCCCGGCCCGTCCGCCGCCCGCCGTGACCCGCGCCCGCCACCACCCCCGCTTTGGGCGACATTTTCTCGGCTATAACCGAGAAAATGTCGCCCGGCGCGCGGGCGGAGGTGAGCCGGCTGGCGGGACTAATCGGCGCAAATCCATCCCAGCTGGTCCCGCCGACCGGCGGGGGAGCGCGAGCGGACGGCGCCGGCCGGCTAGGCTCGCTCTGGAGCGATCCCGTCGACGCGATCGAGCCTTGCCAGGTTCCGCCAGTGAAGTCCTGTTGGCAGTGATGCCCAGGTCGCAGTGACACAAGGAGCGATACACGTGGCCACCATCGAGGCCGTCGCAGCCCGCGAGATTCTTGACTCGCGAGGCAACCCCACCGTCGAGGTCGAGGTCATCCTCGACGACGACACCGTCGCCAGGGCCGCGGTGCCCAGCGGCGCGTCCACCGGCCAGTTCGAGGCCGTCGAGCTGCGGGACGGCGGGGACCGGTACAACGGCAAGGGCGTCGAGCAGGCGGTCCAGGCCGTTCTCGACACGATCGGGCCGGAGCTGGTCGGGTACGAGGCCAGCGAGCAGCGCCTCGTCGACCAGGCGATGCTCGACCTGGACGGCACCCCGGACAAGAGCCGGCTCGGTGCCAACGCGATCCTCGGCGTCTCGCTCGCCGTGGCCAGGGCCGCCGCCGACTCGGCCGGCCTGCCCCTCTTCCGCTACGTCGGCGGGCCGAACGCGCACACGCTGCCGGTGCCGATGCTGAACATCCTCAACGGTGGCGCGCACGCCGACAGCAACGTCGACGTGCAGGAGTTCATGATCGCGCCGGTCGGCGCGGCCACCTTCCGCGAGGCGCTGCGCTGGGGCGCGGAGACCTACCACTCGCTCAAGAGCGTGCTGAAGAGCAAGGGCCTGGCCACCGGGCTCGGCGACGAGGGCGGCTTCGCCCCCAGCCTGGACAGCAACCGCGCCGCGCTGGACCTGATCGCCGAGGCGATCGAGAAGGCCGGCTACCCGCTCGGCACCGACATCGTGCTCGCGCTCGACGTGGCCGCCACCGAGTTCTACAACGACGGCGTCTACAACTTCGAGGGCGGCAAGAAGACGGCCGACGAGATGGCCGCCTACTACACCGACCTGGTCGCCTCGTACCCGATCGTGTCGATCGAGGACCCGCTGGACGAGAACGACTGGACCGGCTGGAACAACCTGACCGCCGCGCTCGGCGACCGGATCCAGATCGTCGGCGACGACCTCTTCGTGACCAACCCGGAGCGGCTCGGCCGGGGCATCGAGGAGCGTTCCGCCAACGCGCTGCTGGTCAAGGTGAACCAGATCGGCACCCTGACCGAGACGCTGGACGCGGTCTCGCTCGCCCACCGCGCCGGCTTCCGCTGCATGATGAGCCACCGCTCGGGCGAGACCGAGGACACCACGATCGCCGACCTCGCGGTCGCCACCGACTGTGGCCAGATCAAGACCGGCGCGCCGGCCCGGTCGGAGCGGGTGGCCAAGTACAACCAGCTGCTCCGCATCGAGGAGGAGCTGGACGACGCGGCTCGCTTCGCCGGCATCGGCGCCTTCCCGCGTTACCGCACGGAGAACTGAGGGAGCTTTGCCCTCCACGCCGCGCCGCACCCCGGGGACACAGACCCCGGCTGGTCGGGCGTCCGCGCGTCGCCCCACCACGGGCGCCGCGGGCGGCCGGCCCGGCGCGGCTCGGGCGAGCTCGAACCGCAGTGAGCCGGCCCCCCGCCGCGAGCCGGGCAAGGGGGACGGCGGCCGTAAGCCCCGCAGCGCCTTCGGCAGGTTCGCCGAGGCGGTGCGGGCCGGCAGCCAGGAGGCGAGCGCGGCCGCACCCCGGAGCGCACCGAGCCGGGGCCGGCCCACCCGCCGCCCCGGTGCCCGTCGCACGGCCGCGTCCCGGGGCACCGACCGGCGCTTCAACCGGCGCTCGGGCGGGCGCTTCACCGGCCGGGCGGCGATCGTGGCGGTGGTCGTGTCGGTGCTGGTCCTGACCCTGGCGTACCCGATGCAGGAGTACCTCGCCCAGCGCTCCCAGCTCGCGGCGGCGGAGCAGGAGCAGGCCGAGCAGCTGGGCCGGATCGCCGGCCTGGAAGAGCAGAAGCGCAAGTGGAACGACCCGGCCTACGTGCGGGCGCAGGCGAGCAAGCGGCTTCAGCTCGTGGAGCCCGGCGTGACCGTGTACAAGATCAAGTCCGACGCCGAGCCGGCCGCCGAGCAGCCGGGCCCCGGCGGCGCCGTGGTGGGCAAGGCCTCCAGCAAGTCCCCGTGGTACAGCCAGCTCTGGTCCAGCGTGCAGGCGGCGGACCGGCCGGCCGACCCGAATGCCGACGGCGCGACGCCCGCCGACAAACCCTCGAAGTGAGCGAACTGTTGAGCACCCCGGCCGACGCCGACCCCGCTGTTTCCGCCGCTGCCGCCGGTCGGTCCACTGTGGACTCGCCGGCACCGCCGCTGAGGCTGATCTGGCGCGCGGTCGCGGCGCAGCTCGGCCGGGCACCGCGCGGCACCCGGGGGGTCGCGCACCGCTGCCCGTGCGGGCTGCCCGACGTGGTGGAGACCGCGCCGCGGTTGCCCGACGGCACCCCGTTCCCGACCACCTACTACCTGACCTGCCCGCGGGCGGCGTCGGCGCTCGGCACGCTGGAGTCCAGCGGCCTGATGCGCGAGATGACCGAGCGGCTGGCCACCGACCCCGACCTCGCCGAGCGGTACCGCGCCGCGCACGAGGACTACCTGCGCCCGGCGCGCGAAGCTGGGGGAGGTGCCCGAGATCGCGGGCATCTCGGCCGGCGGCATGCCCGACCGGGTGAAGTGCCTGCACGTGCTGGTCGGCCACTCGCTGGCCGCCGGCCCCGGCGTCAACCCGCTCGGCGACGAGGCGCTGGCCGCGCTGCCCGACTGGTGGGCCGCCGGACCGTGCGTGAGCTGCGACGACGTGAGCGGAGCGGACGCGTGACCCGGGTGGCGGCGATCGACTGCGGCACGAACTCGATCCGCCTGCTGGTCGCGGATCGTGGCCGACGGTGGCCTGGTCGACGTGGTCCGGCGGATGGAGATCGTCCGGCTCGGCCAGGGCGTCGACCGGACCGGCCGGCTCGCGCCCGAGGCCATCGAGCGGACCAGGCTCGCCCTCGCCGGCTACGTCACCGAGCTGCGCGAACTCGGCGCCGAGCGGGTCCGGATGGTGGCCACCAGCGCCAGCCGGGACGCCGAGAACGCCGCCGACTTCCGCTCGATGGTGCTCACCACGCTGGGCGTCGAGCCCGGACGTGATCACCGGCGACGAGGAGGCCAAGCTGTCGTTCGCCGGCGCGGTGCAACGGCCTGAGCGCCGAGCCGCCGTACCTGGTCGCGGACATCGGCGGCGGCTCGACCGAGCTGGTCCTCGGCACCTCCGACAGTGGACGCCGCGCTCTCGGTGGACATCGGCTGCGTCCGGATGACCGAGCGGCACCTGCACGACGACCCGCCCACCGCCGGCCCAGATCGCCGCGGCCGAGAAGGACATCGTCGAGGCGATCGACGCTGGCCAGGGAGACCGTGCCGGTGGAGCGGGCCGGCACGTTCGTCGGCCTGGCCGGTTCGGTGACCACGGTGGCCGCGCTCGCCCTGGGCCTGACCGAGTACGACTCGGCCGCGATCCACCACGCCCGGATCAGCTACGACCAGGTCGCCGCCGTGACCGCCGGACTGCTGCTGGCCGACCAAGGCCGAACGCGCCGCGCTGCCCGTGATGCACCCCGGCCGGGTGGACGTGATCGGCGCCGGCGCGCTGGTGCTGCGCCTGCTCATGGAGCAGGTCGGCGCCGACGAGGTCGTCGCCAGCGAGCACGACATCCTCGACGGCATCGCCTTCAGCCTGACCCGCTAGCCCTGATCTGCCGGCTTTGGGCGACATTTTCTCGGCTATAACCGAGAAAATGTCGCCCAGAGCGCCGGAGGGGGACGGCAGCCGGCGGCCGTTCGGCGCGGCGGCCAAAGCGGCGGGCGCCCGGTGTGCGGTTCAAATCCGCCCTGCGAGGGCGGATTTGAACCGCACCAAGCTCTAGCGGGTCCAGACCTCGGCGGCGGCCAGGAACGCGGACGAGGAGGGTCGCTCGGGCGTGCCGCCGCGGGTCACGGTGCCGGGGAGTTCCCGGCCGGCCACGGTGACCGAGCCGGCTGAGCATGGAGACAGCACCAGGCTGAGGCCGTGCTTCACCCCGCCCAGATCGAACTCGTCGGTGGAGTACGTGCGCCGGCCGAGCACGCCGGAGATCCGGACCGCCACGTCGCCGGCCCGCGCCAGCACGCCGTGGGACAGGTCGGTCTCGATCGTGGCCTCGACCGGTTCCACCGTCGGTTCCGGCCACGGCAGGCCCTCGACCTCGGGAAAGTGCCGGACGAAGTCGCGCTCCAGCCAGCCGGCCAGCCCCGGGTCTGCGCCCAGCACGCGCACCCGGCCGTCGTACCAGAGCACGATCGCGGTGCCGGCGCCCTTGGCCGACCAGTCGACCGTCCAGAGCGACGCGAACGCGGTCACGGTGCCGCCGTCGAACAGGGTCAGCCCGGGGTTGGCGCCGACCAACAGCACGCTCATCGTCCCCCCAGTCGCCGATCCCACCGGTGAGATCGGCGAGCCAGGCTCGCACATCTCACCGGTGAGATGTGGCAGTTCAGCCGGTGCGGCGGACCTCGGCGCGGAACTGCTCGCTCAGCTCGTTCTCGTCCCGGCTCCACCACCATGAGTAGGTGAGGTGGCCCGGGTTGGGCACCGTGACGACGATCCGCGCCTGGATCGGCCCGTCGTACAGCGTGAACACGCCAGGCTTGCCCTCGGTGAAGCGCACGACGCCGGGCAGTTCGCTGCAGAAGACGTGCAGAGCCGGTCGTCCGTCCTCGCCTACGGTCAGCACGCTGTGCTCGACGTGCTGGAGCCCGCGCCGATCCGAGCTGGCCTCGTAGTCGATCGCGACGCCGCTCGCCGAGACCACCGGGCTGACCTGGATCCGGGCCATGAACGGACCGCTCTCCGCACCGTCGCCGCGCCCCCGATAGAGGCCGGGCGCACTCAACAGCGCGCCGAGCAAGCTACTCATGTTCCCACCTCGCCACGCTCGGAAGCCCCGCGAGCGCGGCAGCTGCCCCCATTGATTCGCTCGCTCATGCGGCGGCTGTAGGGAGGGTGCGGGGGCTCATGACCGCTGACCGTATCGCCCGGTGTCGACAATCCCGGTAGGAGGCCGCCGGCGGCACCGCGCGCTGGTCGGACCAACTCGGCCACGCTACAACGGCATTGCTGCTACTGCGTACCGCGTAGTAGTGTGGTTTGTAGAAAGGGGGTCCGGAGTGGACACCACACAGCTCCTCAAAGGGGTGCTCGATCTCGCCGTGCTGGCGGTTGTGCGCGACGCCGACGGATACGGGTACGACATCGTCCGTCGCCTCCGCGCGGCCGGCATCACCGACGTCGGCGATGCCTCGGTCTACGGCACGCTGCGCCGGCTGTACCAGGCCGGTTGCCTCAGCTCCTACGTCGTGCCGAGCGACGAGGGGCCGCACCGCAAGTACTACGGGATCAACGACATCGGGCGCGCCCAGCTCGACACGTCGACGAAGACCTGGCGGGCGTTCGCCCGGACCATGGACGACCTCGTGAGCGCCCCAGGGGAGGCGGTGGCATGAACGCGACGACACACGGCATCAGCCCGCAGCAGTACTTGGACCGGGTCCGGGCCGCGCTCCGCGACCTGCCCGCCGACGAGCGGGAGGAGCTCCTGGAGGATCTCCCCGCGCACCTCGCGGACGTCGAGACCGAGACCGGTGGCGCGTTGGAAGAGCGGCTCGGCAGTCCGGAGGAGTATGCCGCCGAGCTCCGGCAGTCGGCCGGCATCGGGCCGTCCCGCAAGCTCGTGCCCGCGGGCCTGACGACCAGGGCGAAGCGCCGGGCCGCCGCGTTCTCGGCAGAACTGGACGACATCCCGCTCTGGCGGCGGTTCCGCGCGTTCGCGCCGCAGCTGTTGCCGGGCTGGTGGGTGCTGCGGGGCTACGTCCTCGCCCTCGCGGCCTGTTCGATCTTCGGCGGGCTCGACATCTCCGGCCTCACCCCGAAGCTCAACGGTGATCTGCTCCTGTTCATCCCGCTCGCCCTGGCGCTGACCTGGGCGTCGGTCTGGGTCGGGCAGCGCGGGCGCGAGCCCAACCCGTGGCGCCGGCGCGGCATCTACGGCGTCAACATCCTCACCGTGATCCTTTTCTTCAGCCTCGCCTCGCATCAGCCGTCGAGCAGCGTCGGCTATTCGACCAACGAGTACTCCGACCCGCTGGCTTCGGTCACCGACATCTACGCCTACGACAGCGAGGGCAAGCCGCTCCGTGCCGTGCAGCTCTTCGATCAGTACGGCAATCCGATCGTGCTGCCCGGCGGCTACTACGTGCGGGACTACGCCGACGGGTCCGGCCAGGCGGAGAACGTCTATCCGCGCGGTCCGCACGGCTCGACGTACCGGGATCAGGAACAGCCGCCGAGCCCGGCGCCGACCGTGGCCCCGTTGGCGCCCGGCGAGGCCATTCCGGGCGATCCGCCGGTGAGCGTCACCCCGCCGGCCGGGGCCAGCTCGTCCCCGAGCGCTGAGCCCTACGCCGAGCGCCCGCCCGTCGACCCCCGCTCCGGTTCCGACCCGCTAGGGCCTGTTTGAACAGACCCTGGCCGCGCTCACCTCGCCGCGCCGGCCCTCCACGGGGGAGTGCCGGCGCGGCGCTCACCGACCGTGCCCAGGCCAAAACAGAACGCTGCTGTGATGTACGGCCAGAAGTGTTCCCCATGCCAGGAATGCGTGGTTGAGTACGCACCACCTGACGGCGTGGTGAGGGGAGACCGGCATGGGCGAAATGGTGAGCTTTCCGAGCAACGGTGGCACGACCGATGGCTATCTCGCCCTACCGAACTCCGGCACCGGCCCCGGGATCATCGTCATCCAGGAGTACTGGGGCCTCGTCGGCCACGTGACCTCCATAGTGGACCGGTTCGCGGGCGAGGGGTTCGTGGCGTTCGCCCCGGATCTCTACCACGGCGCCAAGGCCTCCGAACCGGACGAGGCGAAGCGTCTGCTCATGGGGCTCGCCATGGATCAGGCCGCCAAGGACATCGCCGGGGCGGCCCGCTACCTGGCCAAACGCCCCGAGTGCGACGGCCCGATCGGCGCCGTCGGCTTCTGCATGGGCGGCAGCCTGGCGCTCTGGTCGGCCGCGCTCAGCGACGAGGTGACCTCCGTGGCCGCCTTCTACCCGGCCATCCCGTGGGAGCGGATGAACCCCAAGTGGGAGAAGTTCGCCGGCAAGTCCGCGGTGATCCACTGCTCCGAGGCCGACGGCACCTCCGCCGCCGAGGGCATCCAGACCGCCATCCAGGCCATCGAGGCGGCCGGCGGCGAGGTCACCGCCTACGACTACCCCGGCACCCAGCACGCCTTCTTCAACGACGACCGCCCCGAGGTCTACAACCACGAGGCCAGTGCCAAAGCCTGGGCCCGCACCCTGAACCTGTTCCGGTAGGCGGCCCGCCCAGGCACGGCGCTCGCTGCGTTGTCGGGACGCCCGGATATGACCAATATCCGGGCGTCCCTCCGCCTTGCGATCACCGCACCTGGGCGGGCTCCAGGTTTAGATCAAAGGCTTTCAAGCGGTTTGGCGTTACCCCCGGCTGGGCGCCGGCTTGCGCGCAACGGGGCCGGCGCCCGAGAGGTCAGCCTCCCCAGCCGGCGCCGCCCCCCAAGCCACCCGCCGCCCGGGGCAACCCGCGGTTGGAACGTGCCCCCAGGGCAGGATCACAACCGAGCGTCTGCGGCCGGGCAAACCACCTGCGGTTCAAATCCGCCCTGGGAGGGCGGATTTGAACCGCAGCTGGCCGCGGAGCGGCCGGGCTGCTCCGAGGGGCAGACTGGCGGCATGGCTCTGGAGTACCTGCACCGCGTCGGGCCGGTCGCGGCCACGCCCGCCGACGTCGCCGCGCTGGCGTCCACGATCGAGGACCTCCCGGCGCTGGACGCCGCCGTGGCCGGCTGCCGGGCCTGCCCGCGGCTGGTGAGCTGGCGGGAGCAGGTGGCCAGGGAGAAGCGCGCCTCGTTCGCCGCCCAGGACTACTGGGGCCGCCCCGCACCCGGCTTCGGCCCGGTGGACGCCCGGATCGCGGTGGTCGGGCTGGCCCCGGCCGCCCACGGCGCGAACCGCACCGGCCGGGTCTTCACCGGCGACCGCAGCGGCGACTGGCTCTACGCCGCCCTGCACCGTGCCGGCCTGGCCAACCAGCCCATCAGCGTCTCGGCCGACGACGGGCTGGAGCTCACGGACACCCGCATCGTGGCCGCCGTCCGCTGCGCACCGCCCGCCAACAAGCCGACCACCGCTGGAGCGGGACGCCTGCCGGCCGTGGCTCGACCGCGAGCTCGCGCTGCTCCGCCCCACCCTGCGCACGGTGGTCGTGCTCGGCGGCTTCGGCTGGACCGCGCTCTGGCCCGCGCTGCGCAGCCTCGGCATCACCCTCCCGGCACCCCGGCCGGCCTTCGGCCACGGGGTCGAGGTGGCCCTGCCCGAGGCCGGCCTGACCGTGCTCGGGTGCTACCACGTGAGCCAGCAGAACACCTTCACCGGCCGCCTCACCGAGCCGATGCTGGACGCCGTCTTCGCCCGCGCCGTGGCCCTGGCCGGCTGACCTGCTGCGGTTGGATCGTGACCCTGGAGGGCACGATCCAACCGCACGGGTTGGACCGTGTTGGCCGTCACGTGTGTCTGGGCTCTCAACACAGCGTCTCCACAGGCTGCGCTGACTAGTCTTGCTCTTATGAGCGCAAAGCCGCACATCCTCATCGTCGGCGGTGGCTACGTCGGGATGTACACCGCCCTCCGGCTGCAGAAGAAGCTTCGCGGCGCGGACATCACGGTCGTCGACCCGCAGCCCCACATGACCTACCAGCCGTTCCTGCCCGAGGCGGCGGCCGGCAACGTCTCGCCGCGGCACGTGGTGGCGCCGCTGCGCAAGGTCCTGCGGCGGTGCCACGTCGTCACCGGCGCGGTCGTCGGCGTGGACCACGTCCGCAAGGTCGCCCTGGTCCAGCCCGTGGTGGGCCAGCCGCGCGAGATCGGCTACGACCAGATCGTGGTCGCCCCCGGCTCGGTCTCCCGGACCCTGCCGATCCCGGGCCTGAAGGAGAACGCCGTCGGTTTCAAGACCATCGGCGAGGCGATCTACCTCCGCAACCACGTGCTCGGCCAGCTCGACGCCGCGGCCTCGGCGGACGACCCGGACGTGCGGCGCAAGGCGCTGACGTTCGTCTTCGTCGGCGGCGGCTACGCCGGCATCGAGGCGCTCGCCGAGCTGGAGGACATGGCCCGCGACGCGATCAAGTACTACCCGGAACTCAAGCAGGACGACATGCGCTGGGTGCTGGTCGAGGCGAGCCAGCGGATCCTGCCCGAGGTCGGGCCGGACATGGGCGTCTACACCGTGGAGCGGCTGCTCGACCGCGGCATGGACCTGCGCCTGAACACCCGGCTGGAGTCGTGTGTGGACGGCACGGTGGTGCTGTCCGACGGCGATGCGTTCGACGCCGACACCATCGTCTGGACCGCCGGCGTCAAGGCCAACCCGATGCTCGCCAAGACCGACCTGCCGCTGGACGAGCGGGGCCGGGTCCGCTGCCTGGCCACCTGCAGGTGGTCACCGCCGACGGCGTGGTCGTGCCGGGCGCGTGGAGCGCCGGCGACTGCGCGGCCGTCCCGGACCTCACCAGCGACGGCCCGGCGCCACCTGCTCGCCGAGCGCCCAGCACGCGGTCCGCCAGGCCAAGGTGCTCGGCGACAACATCGCCGCCGTGGTCGACGGCGGCAGCCGAAGGAGTACCGGCACAAGCACGTCGGCTCGGTGGCCAGCCTCGGCCTGCACAAGGGCGTCGCCGCAGGTGTACGGGATCAAGCTCAAGGGCGTCCTGGCCTGGCTCATGCACCGCACGTACCACATGAGCCGGGTCCCGACCTTCAACCGCAAGGTCCGCGTGGTGGCCGACTGGACGCTGGCGCTCTTCCTCAAGCGCGAGGTCGTCTCGCTGGGTCAGCTGCACGATCCGCGGGAGATCTTCGAGCAGTCCGCGGGCCCGACGCCGGCCCAGGCGAGCGCTGCACCCGCGAAACCGGCCCAGGCGAGCGCCGACACCCGCGACGCCCGCCGCTCCGGTGACACTGGCCGACAACGTGACGCCGGCCGAGGCGCCCAAGGCCAAGCCGGCGGCGCGGAAGGCTCCGGCCCGCAAGGCTGCGCCGGCCGCGAAGGCCACCGCTCGCAAGGCGGCGGCCAAGACCGCCCCGGCCGCTGCCGAGACCGCGTCGCCGGCGAGCGGGGTCGAAACGGCCCCGAGCGCCGCGCCCGGACCGGACGCACCGGCACCGCCGACTCGCCTGTCGAGGGCACGCCGACCGGCGCCAGGCGGAATTAATCAGGGGCTCGTAACGTCCCCGGGCGCAGTGGCGATAAAGGATCGGATGCCGCCGCACCGCTGGTGTGGCGGCGCCCACTCCTTGCCCAAAGCCGCTGTTCACTGTTGCGTCTCCGCGTAGCGTGTGGACCCAGGCCCGGGTGGTGTAAAGGCAGCCACGGCCGTCTTAAAAACGGCTGCCCGAAAGGGCGTGCGGGTTCGATTCCCGCCCCGGGCACGTGACGTGCCCCCCAGGACCATCACTCATTGCATTGCGTGACAATTTGCCCACGGTGAGTAGTTGCCGGTTAGGGAGAGTAGGCCGTTCGGCCGATTCCTGTTCACCTGTGTATCGATTGCCTGTCACCCGGCTCTGTTCCGAACGAGTGCATCGGCACATCGGGTCGGGGACGCGGTTCAGACCGCGGGAGCAGGGGAGCCACAGGGGATGCCGGATCTCGGACGTGACCCGCGCAGACGGATCAGTGACGGCGCTCTCCCGGCCGCGGGTGGGCAGCAACGCCCGCGAGGAGTGGGCGCCGACGACCATCTCTCATCGACCTCATTGGACAGTCCGCCTCTCGTGCGGCCCCGAACCCCGTCCTCGCCTATGAGGCGGCTCGGGAGCGACACCATCGAACTCCTCGCTCAGCAGGTCGCCGCGGAGGAGACCGCGCAGCGCGAGGCATCGGCCCCCACGGCCGCCGTCCCGACTCAGGCGTCCAGCGTCGAGTCCGGCACGTCCACCCGGCGCGGCCGGCACAGCGCCCCGGTCAGCCACACGGCCACCGCGCCGGCCAGCGAGTGGGAGACCCGGTACGCCCGTTCGCTGATCCTCATCGACGCCCTGATCGCCCTGGTCGCCGGCCTGATCGCGTTCGGTGTCCGGTTCGGCAACAACCAGTCACTGCCTTGGGAGTACCTGGTCGCGAGCCTGGTCCTCCCGCTGGCCTGGGCTGGCGTGCTGCTCTTCAACCGCGCGTACGAGCGCCGCTTCCTCTTCGTCGGCAACGAGGAGTACCGCCGGGTGCTCAACGCCGGCGTCGGCCTCACCGCCGCCGTCGCGCTGGTCGCCTACACCGGCAACTTCGAGTTCGCCCGCGGCTACGTGGTCGTGGCGTTACCCCTGGTCACCGTCGCCGGCTTACTCGGCCGGTACCTCCGCCGGAAGCGCCTGTTCGCGCGCCGGCGCGACGGTGACTGCATGCGCCGCGTGGTCGTGCTCGGCTACGAGCGCCCGGTCGCCAGCCTGGCCCGCCAGCTCGCCCGGGAGCGGTACCACGGCATGGAGGTCGTGGGCGCCTGCCTGCCGCCCGACCACAGCAGCGGCGCCCGCATCGCCGACGTCGAGCTCAAGGTCTACGGCACGTTCGACAACGTCGGCGCCGCGGTCGCTCGCCGCCCGGCGCCGACACCGTGGCCGTGCTGCCCTGCCCCGAGATGGACTCGTTCGCGCTGCGCCGGCTCTCCTGGGAGCTGGAGCGCACCGGTACCGACCTGGTCGTCGCGAGCGCGCTGCTGGACGTGGCCGGCCCGCGCACCAGCATCCGTCCGGTCGACGGCCTGCCCATGCTGCACGTGGAGCCCGCCGAGCTGACCGGCGGCCGCCGGCTGGTCAAGGGCGCGTTCGACCGGGTGCGTCTCCGGCGTCGCGCTGTCGCTGCTGGCGCCGGTGCTCGCCGTGCTCGCGGTCATGGTCAAGGTCGACCAGCCCCGGGCCCGGCGTTCTTCAGCCAGACCCGGGTCGGCAAGGACGGGCGCGAGTTCACGATCTTCAAGTTCCGCACATGTACGCCGACGCCGAGGACCGGCTGGCCGAGCTGGCCGCCCAGAACGAGCACGACGGCCTGCTGTTCAAGATCCGCAACGATCCCCGCGATCACGCCGGTCGGCCGCGTCCTGCGCCGGTTCTCCCTGGACGAGCTGCCGCAGCTCTGCAACGTGTTCCTGGGCCAGATGAGCCTGGTCGGGCCGCGGCCGCCGCTGCCGTCCGAGGTGGCGCAGTACCCCGACGACGTGCTCCGTCGGCTGGCGGTGAAGCCCGGCATCACCGGCCTCTGGCAGGTCAGCGGCCGGTCCGACCTGTCCTGGGAGGACACCGTCCGACTCGACCTGCGATACGTGGAGAACTGGTCGCTCACGTTCGACCTGGTGATTCTGCTGCGTACGTTCACGGCCATCGTCCGCTCCTCCGGCGCCTACTGATGGCGGCTGCGCACCATCCGAGCTCTGCCGACCACGCGCTAGCCCGGCTCCTCGCTGAGGAGGCCGGGCTGGCGTTGTTGGCCGAGCGGGCCCGGGCTGGTCACGACGATCCGAAGGCCCTGCGGGACGCCGGCGACCGGCTCTCCCACGAGCTGCTGATGGGCCGGCTCGCCGCCGAGCGCCCTGGCGACGCCGTGCTGAGCGAGGAGGGCGCCGACGACGCCCGCCGGCTGGACGCCGACCGGGTGTGGATCATCGACCCGCTCGACGGCACCCGGGAGTACGCCGAGGCCGGCCGCAGCGACTGGGCCGTGCACGTGGCGCTCTGGGAGCGCGGGACGCTGGTGGCCGGTGCCGTCGGGCTGCCCGCCCAGGGCGTCACGCTGGGCGCGGACGCGCCGCCCCCGAAGGCGCCGCCGCTGGCCGGCCGGCCGCCCCGGCTGGTCGCGAGCCGCACCCGGGCGCCCCAGGTGGTCCAGGACGTGGCCGCGGCGCTGGGCGGCGAGATCCTGCCGATGGGGTCCGCCGGCGCCAAGGTGGCCGCCGTGGTCACCGGCAAGGCCGACATCTACGTGCACGCCGGTGGCCAGTACGAGTGGGACTCGGCCGCGCCGGTCGCGGTCGCCCTCGCCGCCGGCCTCCACGCGACCAGGCTCGACGGGTCGCCGCTGGAGTACAACCGGCGTGACCCGTGGCTCCCGGACCTCTGCGTCTGCGTGCCGGAACTGGCCGCGGAGGTGCTCGCTGTGCTTGAGGCGGCCGGAGGAGCGCTCCCGAGTTAGAGCGGCCGGAGGAGCGCTGCCGAGATAGCGTGGCCGTGAGCGCTCGCGACGAGGGTGGGTGGCTGGTGCCCCGGCGGGCTAACGTGGCTGGCGGGGGCCTATGAGCCGAGAAACCAACCGCATCGGATGAGGCCACATCGTCCGGGACGGTCGGAATCGGGCAGATGGGTACCGTAAAGGGCGTCCCGGCCCGACAATCCACAGGGACGATGCTCGATCGCGGTCGCCGTCGGCGCGCCGCAGGAAGGGACGAGGATGGATTCGAGCACGGGAACGAGTGCTCCCGCGATGGACACCGCCGGCCTGGTAGCGGCGGTTCGCCACCGCTGGTGGGTCGTGGCCCTGTTCGCCGTGCTCGGCATCGTCGGCGCGGCGGCGGCCACCCAGGCCATCCCGTCCACGTACAAGTCCACCACCACGCTCCTGGTCACGCCGACCGGCACCGAGCAGGTCACGGGCACCACGCTGGCCAACGCCAAGCTGGTCAACCTGGAGACCGAGGCGCAGATCGTCACCAGCGCCGCCGTCGCCGAGCGGGTCAAGGCGGCCCTGCGCAGCCCGCGGACCGCGTCCGACCTCGCCGACGACATCACCGTCGAGGTGCCGCCGAACACCACGCTGCTCTCCATCCACGCCGTCGCCGAAACCGCGGCCGACTCCCAGCGCGAGTCCCGCGCGTTCGCTGAGGCGTACCTCGAGCAGCGCGCCGAGGTGGCCAACACCGCGATCGACGCCCAGGTCAAGGTCTTCCAGGCGCGCATCACGGACGTGACCAAGCGCCTGCAGGCCGTCTCCGGTCAGGGCGTCACGCTGCCCGCGAACTCGCCCGACCGTGCCTACGCCGAACTACAGCAGCGGATCCTGATCGACCAGATCACCAACCTGTCCGACGAGCTGAGCAAGCTCGAGGCCATCACGGTCACCCCGGGGCGGGTGCTGAGCCTGGCCGCGCTGCCGGAGTCGGCGCAGCAGTCCGGGCCGCTGGTCTACATCGCGGCCGGCCTGCTGTTCGGCCTGGTGCTCGGGCTCGCGGTCACGTTGCTGCTGGCCCGGCTGGACGGGCGGATCCGCTGGCCCGGCGACATCCAGGCCCTCGGCCACGTGCCGCTGCTCGGCGCGATCCCGTCCGCCGGCCAGCAGGGCAAGCGCGCGCTGCTGCCCGCGGTGGCGGCGAGCGCCAGCCCGATCGGCCAGGCGTTCGGCCAGATCCGCAACGGCATCACCACCGCCCTGCCGAACCGGCCAGCCACGCTGCTGGTCGCCGGCACCGAGCCCGGCCCCGGTGCGAGCGTGGTGGCCGCGAACCTGGCGGTCGCGCTGGCCCGTTCCGGCGTGCCGGTGCTGATGGTCTGCGCCGACCTGCAGGGTTCCAGCGTCGAGCGGTTGCTCGGCCTGGAGGGCCTGACCCCGGCCAAGGGCCTCGCCGAGGCGCTCACCACCGACGTCGACCCGGCCACGCTGCTGCGCGCCTCGCCTGCGGTGCGTGGGCTCTGGGTCCTCGGCACCGGTATCGCCAAGGCCGACGCCGCCGACCTGCTGCAGTCCCGGCAGTTCGAGTGGGTGCTGAGCGTGATCCAGGAGGAGTCCTACGTCGTGGTGGAGGCGCCGCCGACCTCCGCGGGCGCCGAGGCCCAGGCGATGGCGCGGCTCTGCGACGCGGCCACGCTCGTGGTCGAGGCCGGCCGGACCAGGCTCGACGCACTCGACGAGGGCGCCAGGCAGATCTCCCGGGTCGGCACCTCGCTGCTCGGCGCGATCATGGTCGAGCGCCAGCCGGGTACGCCGCGCAAGCCGGCCAAGCCGAAGCTGCCCGCGCCGGCGCCGGGCGCGCCAGCCGATCTCCCGTCGTTCGACGACGCCGCCGAGGCCAGGGCCACCCGCCGGGCCGCCTACCTGCCGGCCGACCCGACGGTCGCGATCCGGGTCGGCGAGCTGGCCGACCTGCGCGCCAGCGAGACCGACGCCGAGCCGGTCGGCAAGCTCAGCCCGGCCGACCCGACCGTGGCGATCGACCTGGACGGCCCGGCCGAGACGCCGGACGCACCGCCAGCGGCGGCGTCGCCGGAGGTCTCCTCCCAGGAGGACGCCACCAGCGAGGACGACGCGGACGAAAAGGAGCACGCGCCGGCCCGCGGATCGCCTCGTGAGCCCGATCGGTTCGGAATCTCGGCCTCGGTGCATCACCGGAGACGGCCGTCGCTCTGTTCGAGGGAGACCGCTAGGCGTGGTCTGCACCGTGGAAGGGGAGTTCGTGCGGTTACCGGCACGCGCCATCCGCCAGAATCAGCGAGGAGGCTGGCGATGATCGCCGCAGAGAAGCCCAATCCGGTACTCGACGCGACGAACGCGCCGTCCGTGACGGTGCTGATCCCCACCCATCAGCGCCCCGAGAAGATGCGCCGGGCGCTGCGCAGCGCCATCGCCCAGAACTACCCCGGCGAGCTCAAGGCCATCGTGGTGTTCGACCGGTCCGAGCCCGACCTGTCGCTGATCGAGGAGTTCGCGCCGTTCCCGGTGCGGGTGCTCGCCAACGACCGCACGCCCGGCCTGTGCGGTGGCCGGAACACCGGCATCCTCGCGGCCGACACCGACTTCGTCGCGTTCCTCGACGACGACGACGAGTGGTTCCCCGACAAGCTCGCCGCCCAGGCCGCCGCGATCCTGGCCGACCCGAGCGCGGAGTTCGTCTCGACCAGCATGCTGGTGGACTTCAAGGGCACCAAGAGCGAGCGGCTCGCCGGCCGTGACCAGGTCACCTACGACGAGCTGCTGGCGTCCCGGATGGCGATGCTGCACTCCTCCTCGTACCTGATCCGCCGCGCCGCGCTGCTGGACGGCATCGGCCTGATGAGCGAGGTCATCCCCGGCGGCGTCTACGAGGACTGGGACGTGCTGCTGCGGGCCGCCAAGCGCCGGCCGATCGTGCACGTGGACCGCCCGCTGGTGCGGATCGAGTGGGGCCGGGCGTCCTACTTCGACGACCAGTGGGAGACCAAGGTCGCGGCCATGCACTGGCTGCTCGAGAACTACCCCGACCTGAGCCGATCCCCGGTCGGCACGGCCCGGCTCTACGGTCAGCTCGCGTTCGCCCAGGCCGCGCTGCGCCGGCGCAAGGAGGCCGTGCGCCTGGCCGGCCGCACGTTCCGGACGAACTGGCGGGAGCCGCGCAGCGTCCTCGCGCTGGCCGTCGCCGCCGGCCTGGTGTCCGCGTCGACCGTCATGCGGATCCTGCACGAGCGAGGCCGGGGCGTCTGATCGATGCGCTGGCGCTGTAGGGCGGGGCTTTGAAGAAGGGTCCCAGCTCCACCGATCGTCGTTGCCGTGCCTGCATCGGCCGGCGCCCGGCCAGTCCGGGTGGCCGGGCCAGGGGTTCGATCCTCGGCCAGCCCGGCCCGGGAGCACCCGGGCTCGGCGCCGGCGGCTACCTGACCGCCATCGCGCGGCTGCGTGCGCTGCGGGCGGCCGCCGCAGCTCGGATCGCTGATGAGGACGGCCCGGCAGGGCCCTGACCGGGGTAGTCGAAGAGAGGGCTTGGCTGGTAGGCGCTACGCTTGAAGGTGCGGTCTCCTAGTCCGCAGACAGCCTTCGAGGGGGCGACGTGAAGAGCAACAACCCAGTGCTGGGCCGGCTGATGGAACGGTCCAACCAGCACGCATCCTTCCAGCGTGCACCGGCTCAGCAGCCCTACGGCAACGCGCCGTACGGCTCCACGCCCGACTACGGGCAGAACGCGCCCGCTGGCTTCGCCCCGGAGCGCACCGGCCGGATGACGGTCGATGACGTGGTCATGCGCACCCTCGGATTGCTGGCGATCGTCGGCATCGTGGGCGGCCTGTCCTGGGGCCTCGTGCCGCGGGACTCCGCGCTCAGCACGGTCGCCCTGTTCGGCGCGCTCGGCGTCGGCCTGGTGCTCGGCCTGATCATCTCGTTCAAGGGGATCACCAACCCCGCGGTGATCATCGCGTACGCCGCGGTCGAGGGCGTGCTGGTCGGCCTGATCAGCCGGGTCTACGAAGACCTGTACGCGGGCATCGTGCTCCAGGCGGCCGCGGCCACGTTCGCGATCTTCTTCGGCATGGCGGCCCTGTACAAGTTCCGGGTCATCCGGGCCACGCCGACGTTCGTCAAGTGGGTCACCGGCGCGCTCATCGGCGTGGTCGCCCTGATGCTGGTCAACTTCCTGCTGTCGGTCTTCGGCGTGAACGGCGGCGACGGGATCGGCCTGCGGGACGGCGGTCCGATCGCGATCATCTTCAGCCTGGTCTGCATCGGCGTGGCGTCGATGACGTTCATCCTCGACTTCAAGACGATCGAGGACGGCGTGAACGCCGGGGTCGATCAGCGGTACGCCTGGTACGCCTCGTTCGGCATCCTGGTCGGCCTGATCTGGCTGTACCTGGAGATCCTCCGACTGCTGTCCTACCTGCGACGCTGACTCGGTCGCGGCCCCAGGAGCCGGCGGCGCGGCTCGCCGTCGCGGTCGACCGGCTCCTCGGGCAAATCTCTCACTGGACGCCGTCGCGGTTCGCCGCGGCGGCGTCCGGCGTCGCTGGAGCATCTCGCGGGGATGCGGTGTTCGCGTTGGCGCAACGGCTGGCCGATCTCGCCGCCGACGCCGAGGGAGAGCCGCGCCGGCCGGTGCCCCGGCTGGAGCACGACACCTCGCTGCCGCACCAGGTCGCGGTCCTCGCCGCCGACGTGCTGGCCCACGGCACCGCCGACGACCTCAGCGCAGCCGCCGACGCCGTGGAACAGGCGTCCCGCGCCCTCGGCTAGCTGCGCGACGCGCAGCTGCGGTCCTTTGCGCCCTGGGAGGGCGTAAATGGACCGCAGCGTTGACTCACGGGCCCGCGCCGGCGCCACCCAACGCAGTGCGGTTGGATCGTGCCCCTGGAGGGCACGATCCAACCGCAAGAGAGCTCTAGCTGAGGCGCTCGATCACCATGGCCATGCCCTGGCCGCCGCCGACGCACATGGTCTCCAGCCCGAACTGCTTGTCGTGGAACTGCAGGCTGTTGATGCAGCGTGCCGGTGATGCGGGCGCCGGTCATGCCGAACGGGTGGCCGACCGCGATGGCGCCGCCGTTCACGTTCAGCTTGTCCAGCGGGATGCCCAGGTCCTGGTACGACGGGATCACCTGGGCGGCGAACGCCTCGTTGATCTCGACCAGGTCGATGTCGCTCGACGGACATGCCGGCGTTGGCCAGCGCCTGCTTCGACGCCTCGACCGGGCCGAGGCCCATGATCTCGGGCGAGAGGCCGGTGACGCCGGTCGAGACGATCGCGGGCGAGCGGGGTGAGCCCGAGCTCGCGCGGCCTTCTCGCCGCTCATGATGACCAGCGCGGCGGCGCCGTCGTTGAGCGGGCAGCAGTTGCCGGCGGTGACCCGGCCGTCCGGGCGGAACACCGGCTTCAGGCCGGACACGCCCTCGAGCGTCACGCCGGCGCGCGGGCCGTCGTCATTGGAGACGACGGTGCCGTCGGGCAGCGTGACCGGCGTGATCTCACGGGCCCAGAAGCCGTTCGCGATCGCCTTCTCGGCGAGGTTCTGCGAGCGGACGCCGAACTCGTCCATGTCCTCGCGGCTGATGCCCTTGGCCTGCGCGAGGTTCTCCGCGGTCTGCCCCATCGACATGTAGATGTCCGGGACCGCGCCGCCGTCGCGCGGGTCGGTCCAGGTCTGGCCGCCGGCCGCGAACGTGTCGGTGCGCGCCTTGGCGTCCGCGAACTGACGGGCGTTCATCGTGTCGGGCAGCGAGTCGGAGTTGCCCTTGGCGAACCGGGACACCATCTCCACGCCGGCGGAGAGGAAGACGTCACCCTCGCCGGCCTTGATCGCGTGGAACGCCATCCGGGTGGTCTGCAGCGCTGAGGAGCAGTACCGGGTGAGCGTGGCGCCGGGCAGGCCGTCGTAGCCGAGCAGCACGGCGACGACGCGCGCCATGTTGAAGCCCTGCTCGCCGCCGGGCAGGCCGCAGCCGAGGTATGAGGTCGTCGATGTCGTTCGGGTCGAGCTCGGGCACCTTGTCCAGCGCGGCCTTGATGATCGTGGCGGCCAGGTCGTCCGGCCGAAGCTCGGGTCATCGAGCCCTTGAACGCGCGGCCGATCGGGGAGCGGGCGGTGGCGACGATGACGGCGTCGCGCGCTGACGGTGCGGCCACGGTGGCCTCCCTGGATGCGGAATTGTTAACTGAACGGTAACTAGGGAACCTAGCGCAGGGCGAGCCCCCGCCCACTGTGTGCACCGCCACAGTGACCGATTCAGCGGCCAGCGCCAGCCCCACTTCGCGCTTTGGGCCACGGCTATGACCGAGCACGCCTCGCGCTTTGGGCGACGGCCATGACGCGAGCACCCTCGCGCTTTGGGCGACATTTTCTCGGCTATGACCGAGAAAATGTCGCCCAAAGCGGCTGGTTGTTGGGTGGCGGTGGCGCGGGCGGGCGTCAGCCCTTGGCGGGGACCGAGCGGGCCGCTTCGTAGACGTCCGGATAGAGGGCGAGCGCCCAGAGCTGGTAGCCGTCGGCGGAGGGGTGGAAGGCGTCGCCGCTCAGCGTGCCGGGGTCGGCGCGGAAGACGGGGCCGGTGCGAGCGGCCAGATCGACCGGGACACCGCCGCCGTCGACGGTCGCCTGCTCCGAGGAGCTGGCCACCCGGCGGCCAGCCCAGCCGACCACCTCGCGCAGCGGCTGGGCGAAGTTGCGTGCGGCGCCGAGGTCGGGGCAGGTGCCCACGATGACCTCGCTACCCGCGGCCCGGAGCCGGCGGACGGCCTGGGAGAGGTTGCGCTCCAGCTCGTCCAGCGGGGTGAAGTGGATGGCGTCGTTGGCGCCGATCAGGATGACCGCGATGTCGGGGGCGCCGCGCACCAGCGCGCGCGAGATCTGCGGCGCCAGATCGGCCACCCGGGAGCCCGAGACGGCCACCGAGTCCAGCCGTACCTGACGGCCGGTCGAGGCGATCAGCTCCGACAGCCGTCCGCCCACGGTCTCCTCGGTGCGGTCCACGCCGATCCCGGCCGCGGTCGAGTCGCCGAGCATGAGCAGCCGGAGCGACGGGCTCTTACCCTTGCCGAACGTGCCCGAGACGCCCGGCGCCAGGTCGGAGGAGACGTACTGGCGCCGCGCGGCGACCAGGCCCTCGACGGCGAGCACGGTCAGCCCCGACCAGGCCGGCGGCCATCAGCCCGCCCGCCCCGCGCAGCAGAAGTCCCTTCGGTGTCACCGTGCCTCCTTGGTGCGCTCGGCGGTCCGCGGTAGCCGGGCCGGACGCCCGCCGACCGGACGCCCACTCTCTATCGTGCTCCCTCGACCGTGGCCTTTCCGTGCGGACCATCTTGGTCTACCGAGGGGTCTTCCGGCGAGCCGGTGAAGAGGCGGATCCGGTGCCGCAGCTCGACCCAGCGGCCGCGCGCGCTCCGGTCCCGGCCGTTGACGGCGGTCGCGGAGACCTCGGTGCCGGCCGCGTCCACGGCCTCGACCGCGGCCTGCGGGAGAGTCCGGACGCCCTCACCGCGGGCGTAGCTCGGCGCGGCGGAGTCGTCGGCGTAGCCCAGCGAGGCGGCGAGGGAGGGGAGCATCGCGGCGGCGGCGCTGGCGTACCCGGTGGCCGAGGGGTGGAACCGGTCGGCCGAGAACATCTGGTCCGGGCCGGGCGGCGAACTCGGGCCCGAGCAGGTCGCCGAGGGAGACGCTGCGCCCGCCGGCCTCGACGATCGCGATGGTCTGCGCCGCGGCGAGCTGGCGGCTGAGCTGCCGGGCCACCCAGCGCAGCGGCGGCTGGATCGGCTGGATCGTGCCGAGGTCGGGACAGGTGCCGACGGTCACCTCGACGTTCGCGTCGACCAGCGGCCGGACCGCCCGCACCAGATGCCCGACGGCGATCTGCGGGCGGACCCGGTGGGTGACGTCGTTGCCGCCGATGAGGATGGCGGCCGCGTCGGGCCGGTGCGCCAGCACGAATTCCACCTGCGGGTGCAGGTGCGCGCTCTCGGCGCCGACGACGGCGGCACAGACCACCCGGACCGGTCGGCGGGCCACCTGGGCCAGGCCGGCCGCGAGCAGCGCGCCCGGCGTCTCGCGCGGCAGGTCCACGCCCAGCCCGGCGGCGCTCGAATCGCCGAGGATCGCCAGCACGAGCGGTTCACCGGGGAAATCGGTGCCGTACATGCCGTCGCAGGCCGGTGGTGCCGCGTCCGGCTTCGGAATGAGCCGCCGTGCGTACCGTGCCTGGCCCACCAGTAGACCCGCGACGAGAGCTCCGGCCAAGCCGATCCCGCCGCCCCCGTAGGCAGCCCCTACCGCAATTCTTCGCGCCTGCGATGCCCGGCTCAGTGCTGACACCCCCCTCGCCGTGTCGCTTACCTCATTTGAGGCTAACTAACCGTTGCTGCGATCAAGTTACGGCGAGAGCGTGTCGTCGCTCACTCCGTTTTCGCTCCCGCTCGACGAGCGTGATCCGGACGTTTTCGGCCCCGATTGCGGGCGTTCGTCCCGGCGCTGACGGCCCGCGTGCACAGCCGCCCGAAGTCGGTGCTGCGGGCGGTCGCGGTCAACGTCGCTACCGGTGGAACGCTACCGGGCCGGTTAGCGGTGTACACCGTTGGGGCCGCCGGGGGAGGGGGAACGGCCGGCGACGATTAGGCTGGTAGTGCGGTCGTCCCGGCAGTGTGGCCGGTCCCGCACATATGCACCGGAAGGTTCTGTGCAGTGCGCTACTACGACTCTCTTGTCGACCTGTTCGGCAACACCCCGCTGGTGAAGCTCCGGTCCGTCACCGAAGGCATCCAGGCCACCGTCCTCGCGAAGGTGGAGTACTTCAATCCCGGCGGCTCCGTCAAGGACCGCATCGCGCTCCGCATGATCGAGGCGGCCGAGAAGTCCGGCGAGCTCAAGCCCGGCGGCACGATCGTCGAGCCGACCAGCGGAAACACTGGCGTCGGGCTGGCGATCGTGGCCCAGACCAAGGGCTACAAGTGCGTCTTCGTCTGCCCGGACAAGGTCTCCCAGGACAAGATCAACGTGCTCCGGGCGTACGGCGCCGAGGTCGTGGTCTGCCCGACCGCGGTCGCGCCGGAACACCCCGACTCGTACTACAACGTCTCCGACCGCCTCGTGCGCGAGATCCCGGACGCCTGGAAGCCCGACCAGTACTCCAACCCGGAGGGCCCGGCGTCGCACTACCACACCACCGGGCCCGAGATCTGGGCTGACACCGACGGCCGGGTGACCCACTTCGTCACCGGCATCGGCACCGGCGGCACGATCTCCGGCACCGGCAACTACCTCAAGGACATGTCGGCCGACCGTGCCGGCGGACGCGTCCAGATCGTCGGCGCCGACCCGGAGGGCTCGGTCTACTCCGGCGGCACCGGCCGGCCGTACCTGGTCGAGGGCGTCGGCGAGGACTTCTGGCCCAGCGCGTACGACCAGACCGTGGCCGACGAGATCATCGCCGTGAGCGACAAGGACTCGTTCGAGATGACCCGCCGGCTCGCCCGCGAGGAGGGCCTGCTCGTCGGTGGCTCCTGCGGGATGGCGGTCGTCGCGGCGCTCCGGGTCGCCGAGCGGCTCGGACCGGACGACATCGTCGTGGTGCTGCTGCCCGACTCCGGCCGTGGCTACCTGTCGAAGATCTTCAACGACGACTGGATGGCCGACTACGGCTTCCTGACCAGCTCGGAGGAGACCCTCGTCGGCGACGTGCTCCGGCGCAAGAGCGGTGACCTGCCGCAGCTGGTGCACCTGCACCCGAACGAGACCGTGCGGGAGGCGATCGACGTGCTCCGCGAGTACGGCGTCTCGCAGGTACCGGTGGTCAAGGCCGAGCCGCCGGTGATGAGCGCCGAGGTGATCGGGTCCGTGGTCGAGCGCGACCTGCTCGACGCGCTCTTCACCAACCACGCCTCGCTCGCGGACGCGCTGGAGAAGCACATGTCACCGCCGCTGCCGATGATCGGTGCCGGCGAGCCCGTGACCGCAGCCATGCACGCCCTCGAGCACGCCGGCGCCGCCGTGGTGCTCGACGACGGCAAGCCCATCGGCGTGCTCACCCGTCAGGACCTCCTGACGTATTTGAGTCACTAGTGGGCGGCCCGCTGAGGCACCGCGCTCGCGGCGTTGTCGTTGCCTCGCGTGCCAACGCACGCGTCGGCGCCTCCGCCTTGCGATCGCGGCACCTCAGCGGGCTCCAGGTTTAGATCAAGATCCAGTCAAGAGCGGGTTTGGCGTTACCCCCGGGTGGTTGGCGGCTTGCGCGCATCGGGGCCGGCGCTGCACAGGTCAGCCTCCCCAGCCGGCGGCGCGCCCAAAGCCGGCCGCCGCCCGGGGTGAACACCGTGCGGTTGGATCGCGCCCTTCCAGGGCGCGATCCAACCGCAGCCCGAACCGCTTCGCGGCCGGGCCCAACCCGCTGCGGTTCAATTCCGCCCTGGTAGGGCGGAATTGAACCGCAACCCCCGCCGACCGCAGGGGGTTCCGGGGCGGTTGGGGTGGGCGGATACGCTCGCGGGGTCGGCCGGTAGCTGAGGAGGTGCGGTGGATCTCGACGCGTACGTGTCCGAGCACACCGCGGAGTGGCGCCGGTTGGAAGAGCTGGTCGCGCGGCGCCGGTTGTCCGCAGCCGAGGCCGACGAGCTCATCACGCTCTACCAGCGCACCGCCACGCACCTGTCCGCCGTGCAGAGCCGCGCTCCCGACCCGGCGCTGATCGGCCGGCTCTCCCGGCTGGTCTCCCGGGCCAGGGCCGCGGTGGCCGGCAGCTCCGCCCCGGCGTGGAGCGGGATCATCCGGTTCTTCACGGTCACGTTCCCGGTCGCGGTCTTCCGGGCCTGGCGCTGGTGGTGCGGCGTGGCCACGTCGTTCTCGGTCATCTCCTTCGCCCTGATGGCGTACATCGGCAGCCACCCCGAGCTGGCCAGCCGGCTCGGCACCGACGAGCAGCTCCGGCAACTCGTCGAGAAGGACTTCGCCAACTACTACTCCGAGAACGCCGCGCAGAACTTCGCGCTGCAGGTCTGGACCAACAACGCGCTGGTCTCGGCGATCGTCATCATCGGCGGGATCATCCTGCCGCTGGCGGTGTACGTGCTGTTCACCAACGCGGTCGGGGTCGGCGTCACCGGCGGCATCATGATCGCGTACGGCAAGGCGGACGTCTTCTTCGGACTGATCACGGCGCACGGCCTGCTCGAGCTGATGGCCGTCTTCGTGGCGGGCGGCGTCGGGATGCGGGTCGGCTGGTCGTGGATCGCGCCGGGCCGGGGCCGGACACGGGGCCAGGCGCTGGCCGAGACCGTTCGCGAGGCCTCCATGGTGGCGCTCGGGCTGGTGGTCGTGCTGCTGGTCAGCGGCGTGATCGAGGCGTTCGTGACGCCGTCCCCGCTGCCCACCTGGGCCCGGATCATCGATCGGCGCGGTCGCCTTCGTCGGCTTCCTCGCGTACATCGTGCTGTTCGGCGGCCGGGCCGCGCGGGCCGGCGAGACCGGCGACCTGGACCGCGGCATGCGCGAGGACGTCGCCCCGATGGTCTGAGCCGCCTGCTCAACCGGCGGTTTCCCGGCGCATGACGACCCGGCGCGGGGTCTTGCGGCGTACCTCGCGGAAACCGGCGCGGCGGAACATGGCGACCGTGCCGGGATAGAGGTCCGCCGCACGATCCGCGCGCGGCTCCACCGGATAGCCCTCCAACACCCGGGCACCGTGCTCGGCGGCGTGCACCACCGCGGCCATGAGCAGCGCGCCGGCCACCCCGGAGCGGCGCGCGGAGCGTCGGATGAAGAAGCAGGTCACCGACCACACGTCGGTGTCGGCGGGATCGATCGGCCGGACCTGGGGCGAGCGCAGCACCCGGCCGTACTCCGCACGCGGCGCCAGCGCGACCCAGCCGACCGCGCTGCCCTCGGCGTACGCCAGCAGCCCTGGCGCCGGACCGGTCTCGACGAGCCCGCGCAGCGCGTCCTTGGTGCCGGCGCCGGCGGCGGCGCTGAACTCGCGCCCGGTCAGCCGGTAGTACATGCACCAGCAGTTCGAGTAGGCGCCGTTGGCTCCGAACAGGTCTTCGAGATCCGGCCAGCGCTCGGCCGTGGCGGGGCGGATGTCCGGCATCGTGCCTCCCAGCGTGCGGGGTGCGGACCAGTCTGCCCCGCGGTACGACAGCCCGCTCGAGAGTGCGCCGACGGCTGGCCGGTCGCTGCCCGAAGTGCGTACAACGCGTTACCGGGCAGCCTGTATAAGGCTTTTATACATATTATCCGTCTCGCCCTGTCTACGGCCCTCTGTAGGGGCCCCACCGTAAGAATGAGGGAGAGACGTGAGAAGGAAGCTCTACGCCGTGGCGCTGTTCGCAGTGGCCGCGGGCGTGCTCGGCTTCGGTGCGCCCGCCCAGGCCGCCGACCCGACCATCCCGGCGCCGATCAGCGCGCCGTCCGACTGCGAGGGCGTCACGCCGATCGTGGGCGCGCTCGCCCCGATCAAGGCGAAGCCGTCCGCGGACAAGTGCACGCTCGGCGCGGCCCACTCGGTCGGCCTGGCCACCGCGGGTCTGATCGCCGGTGCCGCCACCGGTACCGCCAAGGGCCTCGGCAAGTAAATGGGAGATCGACATGTTCACGAAGTCTCGTTTCGTCGCCCTGCTGGCCGCGGCCGCCATCGGCGCGCTCGCGTTCGCCGCACCCGCGCAGGCCGGCTCGGGGATCAACGTCCCCGTCGGCGACCTGCCGCACCAGGCGTGCGGCACCACGGTGCCCGTCGTGGGCGACGCTGTTCCGCTCAACAACGCGCTGCCCGCGAAGCAGTGCGTGGCCAGCCCCGGCAAGTTCATCGGTGGCGTCACCGGCGATCTGATGAAGCCGCAGGCCGTGCCGCAGCAGTAGTCACACGCTCCGTGAGCGGGCGTCCACCCCCAGGCCGAGACCGGGGGAGGGCGCCCGCTTCCGCGTCTGACCTGCTGCGGTTGGGTCGTGCCCTGGGAGGGCACGATGCAGACCGCAGCCCGAGAACGGCGAGTCAGAGCAGGCCGGCGGCCTTGAGCTCGAGGTAGGCGTCGGCGACCTTGGACGGGAAGATGTCGGCCGGCTGGTCGACCACCTCGACCCCGCGCCGGCGCAGCGCGCCGATGATCTGCCGCCGCTCGCCGAGCGCACGTTCGGCCGCGGCCGCGTCGTAGACCGCCTCGGTGCTGCCCCGGCGGGCGGCCATCTCGGTCACCGTCGGGTCGCCGACGGACGCCAGGATCACCGTGTGCTTGCTGGTCAGCTGGCCGAGCACCGGCAGCAGCCCGTCGGCCAGCGCGGCCGGCTCCATCGCGGTGAACAACACGACCAGGCAGCGCTTGCGCTCGCGCCGCACCACCTCGGAGACCATCAGCCCGAAGTTCGACTCGACCAGCCGGGGCTCCAGCGGCGCCATCGCCTGCACCATCTCGGGCAGCACGCTGTTCCGGCTGGAGCTCGCCACCGAGGCCCGCAGCGCACTGTCCACCGCGAGCAGATCGACCCGGTCGCCGGCCTTCGCGGCCACCGCGGCGAGCAGCAGGCAGGCGTCCAGGGCGGCGTCCAGGCGCGGGATGTCCCCGACCCGGGCGGCCGAGGTGCGGCCGGTGTCGATCACGCAGACCAGCCGCCGGTCGCGCTCGGGCCGCCAGGTGCGGACCACGACCGTGCTGCGCCGCGCGGTGGCCCGCCAGTCGATCGAGCGCACGTCGTCGCCGTCCACGTACTCGCGCAGCGCGTCGAACTCGGTGCCCTGGCCACGACCGCGGACCGCCAGCGAGCCGTCCAGCTGCCGCAGCCGGGACAGCTTCTCGGGCAGGAACCGGCGGGACGTGAACGGCGGCAGTACCCGGACCGTCCATGGTGGAGTGAGCCGCTCGGCCTTGCGGCGCCAGGTCTGCCGGTAGGCCAGGCCGAGCGGACCGTAGGAGCGGATCGTCACCCTGGCCGCCGGCCGATCACCGCGCCGGGTCGGCGTCAGCACGGTCTCCAGCGCGCGCCGGTCGCCGGCCGGGATCTTCGCCCGGTGCTCGTACGGGCCGGCGCCGGCCGACGGCACCCACGCGTCCCGGAGCCGGGCCCGGAGCGTGCGCCGGCCACCGTTGCTGACCAGCAGGGTCACCGTGACGGACTCGCCGAGCCTGGTCTGGGTGGCGCCGCGGCGCTCCAGCCCGACCGCGCCCACCTTGGCGGCGAGCAGCCAGTCCGCGATCGCCAGCACCAGCAGCGCGCCGACGACCGCGAGCACGGCGAGGCCCGGCTCCGGCGTCAGCGGCGGCACCAGCGCGCCGAGCGCACAGAGCAGGACGGTCCGCCCGGTGATCACTAGCGCGGGGTGGGGACGCTGGCCAGTACCGAGTCGAGCACGCCGTCGGCGGTCACGCCCTCGAGCTCGGCCTCGGGGCGGAGCATGACGCGGTGCCGCAGGGTGGCCCGGGCCAGCGCCTTCACGTCGTCCGGCGTCACGTAGTCGCGGCCGGAGAGCCACGCCCACGCCTTCGCCGTGTTGAGCAGCGCGGTGGAGCCACGCGGGGAGGCGCCGTTGGAGAGCGACGGCGCCTGCCGGGTCGCCCGGACCACGTCCACGATGTACGCCATCACCGGCGGGGCCACCTGCACGGCCCGCACGGCTTCCCGGCCGGCGGCCAGGTCGGCCGCGTTGGCGACGGCCTTCACGCCGGCCGCGGCGAGGTCACGCGGGTCGAAGCCGCCGTGGTGGGCGGCCAGCACCTTGAGCTCGTCGTCCCGGGCGGGCAGCGGCACGTTGATCTTGAGCAGGAACCGGTCCAGCTGCGCCTCGGGCAGCGGGTAGGTGCCCTCGTACTCCAGCGGGTTCTGGGTGGCGGCGACCACGAACGGGTCGGGCAGCGCGCGCGGCTCGCCCTCGACCGTGACCTGGCGCTCCTCCATGGCCTCCAGCAGCGAGGCCTGGGTCTTCGGGGGCGTCCGGTTGATCTCGTCGGCGAGCAGGATGTTGGTGAAGACCGGCCCCTCGCGGAACTCGAACGCGGCGTTGTGGGCGTCGTAGACCAGCGAGCCGGTCACGTCACCGGGCATCAGGTCGGGCGTGAACTGGACTCGCTTGGTGTCGAGGTCCAGCGCGGCCGAGAGCGCCCGGATGATGAGCGTCTTGGCGACGCCCGGCACGCCCTCCAGCAGCACGTGGCCGCGGCAGAGCAGCGCGATGACCAGGCTGGTCACCACGGAGTCCTGGCCGATCACGACCTTGCCGACCTCGGCGCGGAGCCGGGTCAGCGCCTCGCGGGCCCGGATCGACTCCGGCGACTGCGGGGCCTGCGGCGTGGCCGGACCGGTGGCCAGCGGGTCCGTGGCGGGCGCCGGCTGCTGGTGTCCGCCGGCCTGACCCGGCTGCTGCTGTCCACCCGGCTGCGCACCCGGGTACCCCGGCTGGGCCGGGTAGGCAGCGGGCTGCGACCTGCTGCGGGTGCCCCTGGTAGGGCTGGCTCTGGTACGGCTGGCCCTGCTGCGGAGTGGCCTGGTAGGGCTGCCCCTGCGCTGGCTGGCCGGGATGCTGCGGCACTGGTGCGTCGCTCACTGCGGGCGTCCTTCCCCGTCGAGTCGGTGTCGTGCGGTCTCGACGCGAGTCGGGTCGAGGCTGTTCTGGACCACGAGGTCGAGCAGGTCCGCGGCGGCCACCAGCCCGGCGTCGTCGCTCGGCGGCGGACCGTAGAGCACGGCGTGCACCTCGGCGGTCGGTCGGCCGCTCCGGTTCGCGACGGCCTCCACCACGGCACGGTAGTCGGGCTCCGCACCCAGCCCGAGGGCGGGCAGCAGCCGGGCCAACGCGCCGGCCCGGAGCGCCTCGTACGCGTCGCTGCTGGCTCTGGCCCTGCGGTACAGGCGGGAGCGGCCCTCGACGGTCTCGGCCGAGCGGACCACCACCGGCAGCGGCTCGGCCACCGGCGGGCCCAGCCGCCGGCTCTGCCAGAGCGCGGCCAGCAGGCCGGCGAGCACGAGGAGCAACGCGCTCGGTCCGACCCAGCCGGGCAGCAGCTCGGTGACCGTGGCCGGCCGGCCGGCCTGCGGTTCGGGCGCGGTCGGGATCAGCCAGATCAGCCGGTCGTGCGCGCTGAGCAGGCCGAGGCTGAGGGACGGCGTTGCCGTCGTTGGCGAGCCGCTCGTTGGTGAGCGGGTCGGGGGAGCCGAGCAGCACGATCTCCGCGCCGTCGTCCTCGACCACGAGGAGCGCGCCGCCGTAGCAGCGGGTGGACCGATCGCGGCCCGCGGTAGGTCGTGCGGCCGACCTCGGCGGAGCCGGCGGAGGCCGCCTCGGCGAAGTCGCATCCGGGGTCGTTCGGCCGGGCGCGACCGCGCAGGGTCTCCGACACGTCGAGTTCGAGGTCGTCCAGCGTGAACTCGTCCGGCTGGACCAGCACCACCCGGACCGAGGAGGGCAGGTCGGGCAGGTCACGGACGGTCTGCGAGCCGAGCAGGCCGGGGAACGGCACCAGGATCGTCGTGTCGCCGTCCTCGGCCGCGTCCATCGCCTTGGTGATGTCGCCGTACTGCTCGACCGTGACGCCGCGCTCGCGCAGCAGCGTGGCCAGCGCCCGAGCGCCGCTCGGGGTGGGCGCGTCGGGGTCGAGCTCGCCGGTCTCGGTCCGGCTCTGGTAGACCGCGACCAGGCCGACCGACGCGATCACGGCCAGCGCGAGGACCAGCCACAACCGCAGCCGCCGCCACCAGGTGCTGGCCTGGCGCGGGGCTGGCGGAGCGGGCGGCGGCGAAACCGGGGCCGCGGTCGTGCCGAGGGCGGTCACCTGGTCTCCTGCCCGGTCGGCGGCGTGGGTGCGCCCGCGCTCGGCAGCGCCCAGCCGGGCGTGGCTCCGACGAGGTCCGTCGCCGGCGGCGCCGGGCCGGGCGGCGGCGACCTTCTCGTCCACCTCGCGCAGCAGCCCGTCGTGGGCGGCGGTGGCGCGCAGCGGGCCGTACCAGATCGCGCCGAACACGTCGGCGGCCTCCAGCAGCTCGGCGGAGACGCTCGGCAGCTCGCGACCGGCCTCGACCGCGACCTCGTGGGCGGTCCGGCCGAGCCGGTTGTCCAGGACGCCACGGTCGGTGAGGCTGCGCACGATCGCCCGGAGCCGTTCCCGTACCGCCTCGGCGTACTTGCCCTCGGCCGCGAACTGCTCGGCGAGCCGGCGGTGCTCGTCCTCGCTGGCGGTCGGCTCCAGATGATCGACCTGGGCGCTGCGCTGGCTCCGGGCCAGCGGTCCGAACCGGATCAGCACCGCGATGATCAGGGCCAGCACCACGCCGACGATGATCAGCAGCCCGATCGCGCCGCCGGGGGTCGAGCCGGCCGTGCGGTCGAGCAGGTCGCCCAGCTGCCGTTGCAGCCAGTCGAGGATCTGCTCGATGAAGGACGGCTCGTTCCGCCGGTAGATGTCCTTGGAGAGCTCGCGCGCGGCCTCCTCGCGAGCCGGATCGCGCGGCACGGGCTCGAGGTGGAAGGCGATCAGGGCGCGCATCACGCCACTCCTCCTCGGGCTGGCCGCGGCCCGGCGCAGGCGCTGGCCCAGCTCGATGTCGTAGCCCTCGGCCCGCATCCGGCGGTCCACGTAGAGCAGCGCGTCGACGCAGCCGATGAACGGCGTGACCACGACGCCGGCGGCCATCGTGCCGAGCGCGGTGACGAACACCGACAGCAGCAGCTGGCCGGCGGTCGGGGTCTGCGGCGCGTTGATCGTGGTGATCACCTGGCCGGCGAGCAGGAACGGCAGCGACACCAGCAGCTGCCAGACGCCGGCGATCACGACCGTGGCCAGCGTGCGGATCAGGAACAGCCGCATGAACGCGCCGAAACTGGTGAACGTGAGCTCCCAGCCGCGCCGCATGGCCCGGAACGGACCGAGCCGCTCCAGCACCATCACGGGCACGGCCACCGCGAACGCGGCGCCGATCACCCACGAGCCGATCACGAAGAACAGCGAGCCGAGGCCGGTGGCCAGCCCGACCATCAGCGAGAGGCCGATCAGGGCCCAGAGCCGCGTGCGGACGTCGGCCCAGACCGCGGCGATCGAGATCGGCTGGCCGGCGGTGGCCCGGCCGACGACCGAGGCGGTCATGCCGCTCACCACGCCGGCGCAGGCACCGGAGATCACCCCGATGATCGCGGTGGAGAGCGCCACGCCGAGCACCGCGAGCAGCGGGTCGAGTTCGCTGCCGCCGGCGCGCGGGGACGGATCGAAGATGGAGAACGTGAAGTCCTGGCTCAGGTACTGGACCGGCACGGTCAACGCCAGCTGGAGCGTCATCACGATCGCGGCCAGCCCGAGCAGCGGGCCCGGGTACTGGCGGATCAGGGAGACGGCACCGTCGAGGATCTCGCCGAGCGCGAGCGGCCGGTTCGGCACCGGGCCGGCGAGGTTGGGCACGGGCGGCGGCAGCGGCGGCGCTGGGGGACCAGACGAGGTCGGGCGCGGCGGCGGTCTGCGTCGTCACCGGCTGCTCGGACCCCCTTCACTCGGCTGCCGTGCGGCGCGGCCGTCGGGCCGGTTGGACCGCGTCATGACCAGCGGTCACCGAAGCCGCCACGTCGTTACATCGTGCCACGGGGCCCCCACCCCGTTCCGGTCGCCGCCGGATTCCGGACCCATTCCGGCGTCGTCGCCACGCGGTGACGCGCCGAGGTGCCACGATGGGGGCATGAGAGCACGTGTACTGGTGGTCGACGACGATCCCGCGCTGGCCGAGATGCTCGGCATCGTCCTGCGGAGCGAAGGGTTCACCCCGTCGTTCGTCGCGGACGGTGAACGGGCGCTGGCCGCATTCAGGGAGACGCGGCCCGACATGGTGCTGCTTGACCTGATGTTGCCCGGAATGAGCGGGATCGACGTGTGCAGGGCGATCCGGATCGAGTCCGGCGTACCGATAGTCATGCTCACCGCGAAGAGCGACACCGTGGACGTGGTGCTCGGCCTGGAGTCCGGGGCCGACGACTACGTGGTGAAGCCGTTCAAGCCCAAGGAACTGGTGGCCCGGATGCGGGCCCGGTTGCGGCGCAGCGAGGACTCCGTACCGGAGACGCTCACGCTGGGCCCGGCCGACGCCCAGATCGCGATCGACGTGCCGGGCCACTCGGTGACCCGCAACGGCACGCCGATCGCGCTCACCCCGCTCGAGTTCGACCTGCTGGTGGCGCTGGCCCGCAAGCCGCGCCAGGTGTTCACCAGGGAGGTCCTGCTCGAGCAGGTCTGGGGGTACCGGCACGCCGCGGACACCCGGCTGGTCAACGTCCACGTCCAGCGGCTGCGCGCCAAGGTCGAGCGGGATCCGGAGCGGCCGGAGGTGGTCCTGACGGTCCGCGGCGTCGGCTACAAGGCGGGGACGGCCTAGGGTCGCCCGGCTCTGAACGCCGCCCGTCCCGCTCGCGTTGGTGTCCCACCGTCCGCCCGTCCCGCTCGTTCAGCGCCGTGTTCTCGCAGGACACGCCGGTAGGATTACCCAGTGTCGATGAAGTTGTCTGGCAGGCCGCTAGGTCGGGCGCTGCCCGCCGCGCTGCGGGCTGCCCGGACCCGGCTGGTCGAGCGGTTCCGGCCGGTCGCGACCGGCGGTGCGCGCGCCGGCACCGGTCGGCGCTGGAGCGCGGTCCGCCCCGAGCGCTGGCCGCGGCCGCTGCGGGTGCCGGAGCCGCTCCGCCCGTACGGCCGCAGGGCGGTCGCGCTGGTCCGCGCCTGGGGCTTCCGCCCGATCCGCACCTGGCGGCGATCGCTGCAGGTCAGGGTCATCACGACCACGCTGCTCGTGTCGGCGACCGTGGTGCTGGCGCTCGGCGTGGTGCTGGTGGACCGGATCGCCGACGGGCTGGTGGAGACCAAGCGCGAGCAGGCCGTGGACGAGGCCGAGTACGGCCAGAGCTACGCGTTGGCGCAGCTGGAGACGCTCGGCGGGGTGGCCGATCCGGACGTGGCCGACAGCCTGCGTCGGGTCGTGGCCAACCTGTCCGCCCGAGGGCGCCAGGGCTGGGCGGTTCGCGGTGGCGATCCGCACCGACACCAGCGGCAACTCCCGGCTCGCGCCGCTGTACGTCTCGCCGGCCGAGCAGAACGACGTGGTGATCCCGCCGCAGCTCTCCGCGCTGGTCGACGGGCGGAAGCTGCTCGCGTACCAGTTCGTCAGCACGTCGATCGACGACGAGCCGGATCGGCCGTTCCTGGTGGTCGGGGCGCCGGTGGAGACCCGTGGCGGCGTGTTCGAGCTGTACTACTTCTTCCCGCTCGACGACGAGGTGGCCACGGTCGAGCTGGTGCGCCGGACGCTGATCGCGATCGGCGTGCTGCTGCTGTTCCTGCTGGCGGCGATCGTCGCGATCCTGACCAGGCAGGTCGTCACGCCGGTGCGGCTCGCGGCGCGGACGGCCGAGCGGCTCTCCGCCGGCCTGCTGGAGGAACGGATGACCGTGCGCGGGGAGGACGACCTCGCCCGGCTCGCGCACTCGTTCAACCAGATGGCCGCCAACCTGCAACGCCAGATCGTGCAGCTGGAGGATCTGTCCCGGTTGCAGCGGCGGTTCACCTCGGACGTCTCGCACGAGCTGCGCACCCCGCTGACCACCGTGCGGATGGCGGCCGACGTGCTGCACAGCTCGCGAGTCGGACTTCGAACCCGGGGTGGCCCGCAGCGCCGAGCTGCTCCAGACCGAGGTGGACCGGTTCGAGACGCTGCTCACCGACCTGCTGGAGATCAGCCGGTACGACGGTGGCTTCGCGGTGCTGGAGCCCGAGGTGACGGACGTGCGGGTGCTGGTCCAGCGGGTGATCGAGGGGCTGCAGCCGCTCGCCGACCGGGTCGGGGTGGAGTTGCAGACCGATCTGCCGGACGAGCCGGTGGTCGCCGAGGTGGATTCGCGGCGGGTCGAGCGGATCCTGCGCAACCTGGTCGGCAACGCGGTCGAGCACGGCGAGAGCCAGCCGGTGCGGATCACGCTGGCCCAGGGCGCCGACGCGGTCGCGGTGACCGTCCGGGACCACGGCGTGGGGCTCAAGCCCGGCGAGGCGCAGGTGGTGTTCAACCGGTTCTGGCGTGCCGACCCGTCCCGGGCCCGGCAGACCGGCGGCACCGGCCTCGGCCTGTCGATCAGCCTGGAGGACGCCCGGTTGCACGGTGGCTGGCTCCAGGCCTGGGGCGAGCCGGGCCGTGGCGCGCAGTTCCGGCTGACCATCCCGGTGCGCGTGAGTGGGCGGCTGACCTCGTCGCCGCTGCCGCTGGAGCCCGAGAACGAGCAGGCCGGCGACTCGTTCGGCGACCACTTCGACGGCAGCGTCCCGGACGTGCTGACCGTGCCGGACGGGAGGGGCGCCCGTGACTGAGCGACGCAGGCGCCTTGTCGCCGTGCTCACGACGGTGCTGTTCGCGGTCGTGGCGATGTGGCGTGCCGGACAGCGGCGATCCGGTGGCGGTGCCGAACAAGAAGCTCGAACAGGGTTCGCCGGTGGTCAACGCCGACCTGGTCAGCCCGACCGCGGACGGCACGCCCAAGGACACGATCGCGCTGCTGCTCGACGCCGGGGCGCGGACGAGCAACCGGGACCGGATCGCGGAGAAGTTCCTCACGCCCCGCGCCCTGCGACGCGTGGAAGCGTGCCAGCACCGACTCGCTGCTGTTCCGGCTCACCGACACCGCTGTGGTCAAGGAGACGGAGACGACAGCAGCGCTCAAGCTGATCGGCACCGTGACCGGATCGGTCTCCGACGTGGGGGTCTACCGGCCGACGAACCAGGCACGGACGATCTCGGTCTCGCTGGTGAAGCGGGACGTCTGGCTGATCGACAGCCCGTTGCCCGCCGGCCTGATCCGGGACACCGACTTCGACCAGGCCTTTCTGCCCGTGCGGCTGTACTTTCCGGTGCTCGGCGGCGACACGGACGGCGGCAGCGAGGACGTGTTGGTGCCCGAACTGCGGTTCATGGACCGCACGGTGCCGTCGGCGAGCCTGTTGACGCCGATCGTGCGGGCGCTGCTGCGCGGTGCGTCGCCGTGGCTGACGCCGGTGACCCGGAATCCGCTGCCGAAGAACACCGCGCTGCGGGGCAACGTCACGCTGGCCGACAACGACGCTGACGTGGTCGTCGACCTCTCCCAGGACGTCGAGTCGGCCAAGCCGGTGGACCTCGGGGCGTTCGCGGCGCAGGTCGCGTGGTCGCTGGACGGCTATTTCCAGCGTGACGTGCGGCTGCAGGTGAACGGCCAGCCGCTGGCCGTGGCCGGGGTCGACGCCGTGCAGGGACCGGACCACTGGGGCCGGTACAACGCGATGGAGGGGCCGTCCCAGCAGCTCTACTACGTGGCCAGGGGCGTGCTGCGCCGGCACGGCGAGGCCGGAGACCAAGGCGGAACGATCCCGGGCGGCAAGGCGGCGACGAGCGGCGTGCTGGCGGCGGCGATCTCCACCGACGGCGCCCAGGTCGCGCTGGTCAAGCAGGCCACGGGTGGGCGGCAGACGCTGTGGATCGGGCCAGCGCAGGGGCCGCTCCAGGCCACCATCACCGGCCGATCGATCTCGCGGCCGACCTGGGGCTACGGGCACGAAGCGGTGCTGGCGTCCATGGACGGCGGGCTGTACCGGGTCGATCGAGACCGGGGAGTTCAGCCGGGTGACCGTGCCGGCGCCGGGCAACAAAGGCCCGATTCGGGCGATTCGGCTCGCGCCGGAAGGTGCGCGGCTCGCCCTGGTGATCGGCGACGGCACCAACGCGCGGGCGTACGTCGGGCTGCTCCAGCCGCTCGCCGAGAGCGCGGTGCCCACGCTGCGTGATCTGCGGCCGCTCCCGGTGCAGGTGGCGGAGATCCAGGACGTCGGCTGGTCGTCGGAGACGTCCGGGACCGTGCTGGTGGCCGGCGAGGGCTCCAACAATTCCGCGCTGGTCCGCGAGGTGAGCATGGACGGCTCGGCGACCAACGACACCAGCCGGACCGGCCTGCCGCCCGGCGCCCTCTGGCTGGCGTCCTCGCCGCTCGGCGGGACGACGACGTTCGTCGAGTCGTCGCGGCAGCTCTACCAGATCGGCAGCCGTCGCTGGACCAAGCTGCCGGACGTCCCCGAGGGCCGGGCACCGTTCTATCCCGGCTGAACAGTCAATGTGGGTTGATCAAATGCGGTTGAAGATCAACGGCATTTGACAATACGTCCGGTCAAGGCTGGCGCTCGCATCAGTCAGCCGGGTGCGCTGGGGTGGCGGGTCGCAGAGCTGGCGTGGCCGGCTGCTGCGCTTGAGCCGCTGGCGTGGCCGGCAGCGGCTGGCGTGGTCGGCTACCACGGCGGGCGACCCCCGCGATCGGTTGTCCACATCGACTTCCGCTGTCCACAGAATCCGTTGCCAGCCAAGGGATTCCGCCCGCGTCGACTGCCACGCTTCTTGCCGTGACCAGCCTTCTTGATGACTTACTCGATCTGTTCCTGCCGGCCTCGTGCGTCGCATGTGGGGAGTGGGGCGCGATGCTCTGTTCCGGGCTGCTCGGCGGCCGTGGGCGGTCCCGCGTTCCTGGTGGCGCCGCCGCCGAGTGGGGCGCCGCCGTGCTGGGCCGGCGGGCGGTATGACGGCGCGCTCAGGGCCGCGATCATCGCCTACAAGGAGCGCCGGCGGCACAGCCTGGCCGGCCCGCTCGGCTCGCTGCTCGCGATGGCGGTGGCCGCCTCGGTGCCCAGCGCCCGGTGCCCAGGGCCGCGTCGCCGCCGAACGGCGTGGTCGCCCCGCTGAACGGCGCGGTCGCGGGGCCGCCCAGGGAGGCGTCGGCGCCGGGTGATGCTGGCCGCCCCGCGCGCCGGGCTGATCTGGCTGGTGCCGGTGCCGTCGTCGGCCCAGGCGGTCCGCGCCCGTGGCGGTGATCACCTCCGCACGCTCGCGCTGGTCGCCGCGCGTGAACTGCGCCGTACCGGTCGGCCGGCGAGGGTGGCGCCGCTGCTCGTGACGCATGGTCGGCGGCTCGACTCGGTCGGTCTGGACGCGGAGGACCGAAGGGCGAACGTGGCCGGCGGGTTCCGGCTCAGCCGGCGGTTCGACAGCGCTCCCCGGTTCGGATCCGGTGACGCGCTGGTCCTCGTCGACGATCTCGTGACGACCGGCGCCACCCTGGCCGAGGCCGCCCGCACTCTGGCGGCCGGGGACTGGCCGGTGCGGCGTGCGGCGGTCCTCGCGGCGCCGGCGCGGCACGGCGTCACCGCCCGCTCGCCGTGATCCCGACGGGCAGCGCGCGGGCCGAGAGTGGATCCGCCAGCGTGGCACGCGAGGAGCCTCGATCGCCAGAGCTCCGACGTGCGCGCCAGGCACGGTCGGCGAGGCTGGTTCGTCACCCTCTGTCCCGAACGTGTCGCCACGCCGAGGCATGAATCGGGCACTATCTCCGGCAGTGGCTCGTTGACCAGGTAGAACCTGCGCACGCTCGGAAGGCGGTGGAACTTGAATCGATGTCAGGGGTGACGGAAAGCGCCCGAGGGGTTAGCGTCGTGTTCCACGGAAATTCCCGTTGGGGAAGGGGGGACTAGCTCCGCCGGCCGCCCCAGACCTGCGCAGGCCGGTCGTCGTCACCGGGCGGGAAACCGCTCTGGTGCCACCATCGCTAATGCGTGGAGGTACGTGTGGACATCGTCGTCAAGGGTCGCAATGTTGAGGTCCCTGAGCACTACCGGCAACATGTGGCCGAGAAACTTTCTCGCCTCGAACGCTATGACCACAAACTGATCCTGATCGACGTCGAGCTGTTCCACGAACCGAACCCCAGGCAGTCCGCTGCGTGCCAGAGGGTGGAACTCACCTGCAAGTCACGAGGGCCAGTCATCCGCAGCGAAGCGTGCGCGAAGGACTTCTACGTCGCGCTCGACACCGCCATCGCGAAGCTGGAGACGCGCCTGAGCCGGTCCGCTGACCGCCGCCGCGTGCACCACGGACGGCACACGCCGATCTCGGTGGCCGCCGCGACCGCGGCCGTGAGCGCGACCACGCTCTCCGCGAACGGATCCGGGGGTCCGGTCTCGGTGCTCGACGAGGTCGAGGAGGAGAACCTTCCGGGCAGGATCGTCCGGGAGAAGGAACACACCGCCAAGCCGATGACCGTCGACCAGGCGTTGTTCGAAATGGAACTCGTCGGCCACGACTTCTTTCTGTTCAGTGACGTGGACACCGGCCGCCCGAGCGTCGTGTATCGCCGCAAGGGCTATGACTACGGCGTCATCGCCCTCGGCGTCTGACCCACCCGGTCCTGAACCCCGCCGGTCCTGAACGCGACAGTTCTGTACGAGACCGGATCTGAACCAGGAAGCGGCGCATCGGCCTGACGGTGCGCCGCTTCCGTTGCGCCCCGCGCCGCCCGATGGGCCGACGCTCCGCCGACTGTCGCCGCTCCGCCAGCGCGGGCCGGCCGCCGGTCGGCGGCGGCGGACCGCCGTACGGTCAGCGCTGGGGCGGGAGCCGTACCTCTCCGGGCAGGATCGAGCCGACCCAGCCGTCCTTACGCTCGCCGCGATGCACCAGCCGGCGGCGCTGGACGCCCTCATAGGTGAAGCCGACCTTCTCCGCCACCCGGCGCGACGCGTCGTTCCCGGCGAACGCCCGCCACTCGATCCGGGCCAGGCCGAGCGTCTCGAACCCCCACCGGCACGCCAGTCCGAGGGCGACCGAGGTCCAGCCCTGTCCGCGTGCCCACGGGGCGCAGTGGAAGCCGACGTTGCCCCGGCCGGGGTCGCTCTTGGAGATCCGCAGGTCCATGTTGCCGGCATACCGGTCGTCCGGCCCGCAGATTGCCCAGACCAGGCCGGCGCCCGTCCGCCACTGCTGCGGCGCGAAGTCGAGAACGAAGTATTCGGCGTGTTCCCGCAGGTAGGGCGAGGGAACGCTGGTCCAGCGCTGGGTCTCCGGGTCGCCGCAGGCGACGACCACGGCGTCGATGTCGGACTCGTTCAGCGTGCGCAGCCGGACCAGACCGTCGGTGAGGACAGGCTGCGGACCCGGTCGCTCGGTGCCGCCGGCCTTCGGCAGGCGCCGTGCCGGTCGGCGGCGGGTGCCGCGGTCGCTTCGGTACCGGTGTTCATCGCAGGTCTCCCGGCAGCAGGGAGCCGATCCAGGCGTCCTCGCGGGTGCCGTCGCGGTTCGCGATCTTGGCCCGGAGCACTCCCTCGACCGTGAAGCCGGCCTTCTCGGCCACCCTCCGCGAGGCGTCGTTGCCCACGCTGGCGAGCCACTCCAGCCTCGCCATGCCGAGCTCCTCGAACGCCCAGCGCGACACGATCTGGAGCGCCTGGGTGGCCACGCCCTTGCCGCGGGCGTCCGGCGCGACCCAGTAGCCGATCTCGGCGACGCCGGCGCTCTGCTCGAGCCGGACCAGTCCGATGCTGGCCAGCAGCTCGTTGCTGACCGAGTCCACGACCGCGAAGGAATCGCCGGTTCCGGCCCGCCAACCCTCGACGGTGTTGGCCTCGACATACCCCTGGGCATGCGCGCGGGTGTACGGCACGGGTACGGTCGTCCAGCGCTGAATGTCCGGATCCTGGCAACCTGCGTAAACCGCGTCGATGTCGGACACGGTGTACGGGCGTAGGTGCAGCCGGCCGGCCGTGATTTCGGTGGGCTCCATCCCCGCATCCTGCCTGATCCGGGAAGAGACCTCGTCCGAATAATCCGCGCGCCGGAACCCTCAGGCGCGGGGAGCGTTAAGTAAAGGTGCCGTCGTCGTCGTTGCGCGCGGGCGCATACCATGGCGGTAAGGACATCCTAGGGAGCTGACCGAATCCGTGCCTATCCTCGAGAAGATCCTCCGCGCCGGCGAGGGTCGAATCCTCCGTCGCCTCAAGGCGATCGCCGACACCGTCAACTCGATCGAGGATGACTACGTCGACCTGACCGATGACGAGCTGCGTGCGCTGACCGACGAATTCAAGCAGCGTTATGCCGACGGTGAGACGCTCGACGACCTGCTGCCCGAGGCGTTCGCCACGGTGCGCGAGGCCGCGAAGCGCGTGCTCGGCCAGCGTCACTTCGACGTCCAGCTCATGGGCGGTGCCGCGCTGCACCTCGGCAACATCGCCGAGATGAAGACCGGTGAGGGAAAGACGCTGGTCAGCACGTTGCCGGCGTACCTCAACGCCATCTCCGGCAAGGGCGTTCACATCATCACGGTGAACGACTACCTCGCGAGCTACCAGGGCGAGCTGATGGGCCGGGTGCACAGCTTCCTCGGCCTCACGCGTGGGCGTGATCATGGCCCAGCAGAGCCCCGAGGTGCGCCGCGCGCAGTACGCCTGTGACATCACGTACGGCACGAACAACGAGTTCGGCTTCGACTACCTGCGCGACAACATGGCGTGGTCGAAGGACGAGCTGTCCCAGCGCGGTCACAACTTCGCGATCGTGGACGAGGTCGACTCGATCCTCATCGACGAGGCCCGGACGCCGCTGATCATCTCCGGCCCGGCCGAGCAGTCGGCGCGCTGGTACGGCGAGTTCGCCCGGATCGCGCCGCGCCTGCTCCGCGAGAAGGACTACGAGGTCGACGAGGGCAAGCGCACCGTCGGCATCACCGAGTCCGGCGTGGAGAAGGTCGAGGACCAGCTCGGCATCGACAACCTGTACGAGGCGGTCAACACCCCGCTCGTCGGCTACCTGAACAACGCGCTGAAGGCCAAGGAGCTCTACAAGAAGGACCGCGACTACATCGTCGTGGACGGCGAGGTGCTCATCGTCGACGAGTTCACCGGCCGCGTGCTGCACGGCCGCCGCTACAACGAGGGCATGCACCAGGCGATCGAGGCCAAGGAGGGCGTCCGGATCAAGGACGAGAACCAGACCCTCGCCACGATCACCCTGCAGAACTACTTCCGGCTGTACAACAAGCTCGGCGGCATGACCGGTACGGCCATGACCGAGGCGGCCGAGTTCCAGAAGACCTACAACGTGGGTGTCGTGCCGATCCCGACGCACCGCCCGATGGTCCGCAAGGACAAGTCGGACGTCATCTACAAGACCGAGCAGGCCAAGTTCGAGGCCGTGGTCGAGGACATCGTCGAGCGGCACCAGCAGGGCCAGCCCGTGCTGGTCGGCACGACGAGCGTCGAGAAGTCCGAGCTGCTCTCCACGATGCTGCGTCGCCGCGGCGTCGATCACGAGGTGCTGAACGCGAAGAACCACGCCCGTGAGGCCGAGATCGTCGCGCAGGCCGGGCGGAAGAGCGCGGTCACGGTCGCCACGAACATGGCCGGCCGAGGCACCGACATCATGCTCGGCGGCAACGCCGAGTTCATGGCCGCCTCCCAGCTCCGCAACCAGGGCTACTCGCAGGAGGAGGACCCGGACGCGTACGCCGCGGCCTGGGACGACGCGCTGACCGACGCGAAGCGCCAGGTGGCCACCGACGCGAAGGAGGTCACCGAGTCGGGCGGCCTCTACGTGCTCGGCACCGAGCGGCACGAGTCGCGCCGGATCGACAACCAGCTCCGCGGCCGGTCCGGCCGGCAGGGCGACCCCGGCGAGTCGCGGTTCTACCTCTCGCTCGGCGACGACCTGATGCAGCGGTTCAACGCCAACGCGGTCGAGGCGATCATGGACCGGCTCAACATCCCGGACGACGTGCCGATCGAGTCGAAGCTGGTCAGCCGCCAGATCCAGTCGGCGCAGACCCAGCTCGAGCAGCAGAACGCCGAGATCCGCAAGAACGTCCTCAAGTACGACGAGGTGCTGAACAAGCAGCGCCAGGTGATCTACGCCGAGCGCAAGCAGGTCCTCGACGGCGCCGACCTGCAGGAGCAGGTGCGGCACATGATCGACGACTCGGTCTCGGAGTACGTGGTCGGCGCCACCAGCGACGGCTACGCCGAGGAGTGGGACCTCGAGCAGCTGCTCACCTCGCTCAGGCAGCTCTACCCGGTGTCGTTCACCGCCGATCAGCTCGCTGAGGAGGTCGGCGGCAAGGAAGCGCTCGACGCCGAGTTCCTCATCGAGAAGCTGCGGTCCGACGCGCAGACGGCGTACGACAACCGCGAGAAGGAGCTCGGCGCCGACGCGCTGCGCGAGCTGGAGCGGCAGGTCGTGCTCTCCGTGCTCGACCGCAAGTGGCGCGAGCACCTGTACGAGATGGACTACCTCCAGGAGGGCATCGGCCTCCGGGCGTACGCGCAGCGGGACCCGCTGGTGGAGTACCAGCGCGAGGGCTTCGACCTGTTCAACGCCATGATGGAGGGCATCAAGGAGGAGTCGGTCGGCTTCCTGTTCAACCTGGAGGTCCAGGTCGACGAGGAGAAGCCGAGCGACGACGGCGAGATCCCCGTGGGCGAGCACTCGCACGTCGAGGTGCACGCCAAGGGCCTCGGCGCGCCGTCGCTGCCGGCCAACCTGCAGTACTCGGCCCCGGTCATCGATGGCGCGGCCGGAGCTGGCGCGGTGGCGATCGGCTCGGGTGGCCCGCTGAACGGCGGCGGACCGCTCGGTACCGCCGGCCCGTCCTCGCCGACCGCGGCGGGCGAGCGCGCACCGGCGCCGGGCCAGAAGGTGGGCGCCGGACCGTCCCGGAACTCGCCCTGCCCGTGCGGCTCCGGCAAGAAGTACAAGCGTTGCCACGGGGCGCCGACCGGCGTCTGAGCGACAGTCGCTTCACCGCGGGCCGTCTGGGTCATCCCAGGCGGCCCGCGGCGTCTGTTCTGCTCTTGCCGAGCGCCGAGCGCCGAGCGCCGAGCGCCGAGCGCCGAGCGGCCGAGCGCCGAGCGCCGAGCGCCGAGCGCCGAGCGCCGAGCGCGAGCGTCGCGGCCTCAGATCACGCGTAGCAGGGTGCAGCGCCAGCGTCCGTCGACGCCTTCCAGCCTGAGCACGACCGCCCGCACCCGACCGTCGAGTTGGACGACCGCGGTGAGCTCGGCGACGCCGTCGGCCGGTTCACCGACCCTGATCGAGCGGACCACGGCCGGCGCCGCTTGCGGCTGCGGATCCGCTCGCATCGTCCGATACACCCACGCCGTGAGCTCCTCGTACACGTCCTCCGTGGTCCACGGCAGCAACTGGTGCAGCGGCCGTCGCCGGCCGAGCACCTCGAACACCGCGCGGAGGATCCGGTTGCCGTGCTGAGCCGGGTCGCTGAGCGCGACGCGTGGAGTCGGCTGCGGGGCGAAGAACGGGTCCTCGTCCTCGTCGGTGAACCGTCGCCGGCCGGCCAGCCGCAGACCAGGGCGGCCGCGTTCGAACGGGAGCTCGTCGGCGGTGCCGTGGCCGGTGACATACCCGGGGACCGCGCCGTGGACGAAGTCGGCAGTCAGCGCGGAGGCCAGGCCGGGAACGACCCGTAGCGCCGGCGCGCCGGCCGCCGCAGGCAGCGCGGACTCGTCGTCGTACGGGGGTTCCAGCGGAGGCGCCGCGCGTAGTCGTGCGGGCGCGTCGAGGTCGAACAGGTCGGGTTCGTTGCTCAGCGGGGCAGACATGTCGACTCCAGGGTCAGCGCTCGGTCGGGGGCGGCGTGAGGCGCTGCCCGGGTTTGATCAGGTCGGGATCGCGGCCGACGAGCTGATGGTTGGCGGACCACCAGCGCGGCCACTCGTGGGAGATCTGGTCATCGGTGGCGCTCGGGCCGAGGTGCCGGGCCGCGATGCTCCAGAGCGTGTCGCCGCGCTGGACCACCACCTCGGTGTCGTCGGCTACGCTCGGTGCGCCGGCCGGCGGGATCGACCGGCGGCGGAATCTGGAGGGCCGGCGCTTCCCCTCGGCAGGACGGGCGTCGCCGAGACCGGTGGCGACGGCGTCACGTCCGGGGTGGGCGTGGTGGGGGCGGCTGAGCTTTCCCTCGGGATCGCCGCCGCCCGGCTGGGCCAGTCGAGGTCGAGCGCGCTGATCGCCGTCGGTGGGGGATTCCCAGGCGGGGGAGAGGCCATCGCAGTGCCACTGGTGACTCCGGTGAGGAGCGTGGCGCCGAGCGCCGCCGCGAGCAGCCGTCGGGTCGCGACGGGGACCAGCATCCGGCTGAGCGTGGCGGCCAGTTCGCCGGTCCGACCGGGCGCTCCCGCCGCAGCGACGAGGACCATCGCTGATCAGGAGCCACCCGAGCGCCAGCCACGCGAGCGTCGGCCACGAGGTGATCGCCACCGTATCGACGTCCTGTGCGTCAGTGATCGACTGAGGGTCACGAACGAGTGCGAAAAGCGATATCGCCAGCCCTCGTGGCGAAGGCGCGCTAACGTTCAGTAAGGTGGCCGCACCGGCCGTTACCAGAAGCAAGCCGCCGCAGCGCGGAAGTAATCTCACCATCGGCTCGCTCCCCTCGGTAGCCGGTGGCAAATTTATACGCGTTTTCAGATGGTGAGCGCAAGACATCTTCGTTTAGATTTGTTTGCAGATATTTGACAGTGATGGAGCGTCGATGGGCGACTCGACTGGGCACGACGGTGTGCCGGTGTGGTGGGAGCCGGCACGGGAGCAGGCAAGTCTCGGTCCGGGACGGTGGGAGCGGCTCTTCCACGAGATCGAGTCCGGCATCGACGAGGGTGAGCGAGCCGAACTCGCCGCCGAGGTCGCCGATCGGACCCGCGGGGAGGAACGGAGGATCCGGCTCGCCGACCGTCTCCGTGCCGCCGTCGGGCACGAGATCGGCCTCGTGCTGCCCGCCGGCACGACGTTGAACGGCGTGCTGAAGGAGGTCGGGCCGGATTGGCTACTGCTCGCCGAGCAGCCCGGCAGGGAGGCGCTCGTGCCGCTGGCGGCGGTCGGCGTGATTCGCGGGCTCGGCGCGCACTCGGCCTACCCGGGTAGCGAGGGGAGGGTGGTCGGCAAGCCTGGGGCTGGGCTTCGCGCTGCGGCGGCTGGCGCAGGATCGCGCTCCGCTCGCCGTCACGCTGATCCACGGCGGCGTGCTGATCGGCACCCTCGACCGGGTGGGCGCCGACTTCGTCGAGCTGGCCGAGCACGGGGCGGACGAACGACGTCGAGCGAGCGCCGTGCGCAGGGTGAGCACCGTGCCGCTCACGGCACTGGTGTTGCTGCGATCGCGCTAGGGCTCCAGTCGAATGCGCCGGGCTCGACGTCCTCGTCGGCCACGACCAGCTCGTTGCGATCGAGGGGATGTGACTGCACGAACTGCTTCGTCTCGGCATACATCCGTTGGATGAACTTCTCCAGTTCGCTGGCCTCGACCCGCCACTGACCCCGGCCGCCGATCTTGATGGCCACCAGATCACCGGATCGGACCAGCGCATAGGTCTGCGACGCGGAGATGTTCAGCACCTCGGCCACGTCCGCCAGTTGGAGGAACCGTTTCTCGCCGCTCATGCGCCCACCTCGCTCATGCCGTAGGGCGTCCGTCGATAGCGCCGACAGCGGCACGGTGTACAACTCGTCCGGCGTTCATGGTTCGCTACCGATCCCTACGGAACGTGATGTCACTCAAGAGTCTGCCACTCGCCGGAGCACCGCCGCGGCGGCTACCCACAGGCCTGACCAACCTGTGGATGAACCTCACGCGACGCCGGCCGACTACGGCACGATGGCATCCGGCTTGTTCGTCCGGGTGCATGTAGGAAGGACCCCTTTGATGACCGCTCCGCCGTCCCCACCCGCGAATCGCCATCGCCTGCCGTCCTGGCTCGATGTGCGATTGGTGCTCGGCGTCCTGCTCGTTCTGGTCTCGGTGCTGGTGGGTGCCCGAGTCGTGTCGCAGGCCAACAGCTCGGTCCGGGTATGGGCCGTCAACTCCGATCTGTCGGCCGGCTCGGTGCTTACCAACGGTGACCTGCGGTCGGTCCGGGTCCGGCTGTTCGACAACTCCGGGCAGTACATCTCCACCGGTCGTTCCCCAGCCGGCCAGACGCTCGCCCGAGGCCTCGGAGCTGGTGAGCTGTTACCCAGGGACGCGCTCCGGCCCGAGGCCTGCGGCAGCCTCGTGAGCATTCCGGTCAGTGCCCAGCACCTGCCGGACGCGGTACGGCGGGGCCAGCAGATCGATGTCTACGCCACGCCCAAGGGCGGTGACGCGAAGAGCACGGAGCAGGTACTGAGCGGCGTCACGGTGCAGTCCGCCGTCAGGCCGAAGGGTGGCCTCGCCTCCTCGGGTGCGCTCTGGTCGATCACGGTGCGGGTGCCCGCAGACAAGGCCAGCGCCGTCGTGACGGCGATCCGGACGGCCGATATCGACGTCGCGGTGGTGAACAGGGACGTCGATCCCGAGGAGCTGTGCCGCGAACCGCTCGCGAACCCCTCTGCCACGCCGAGCCCCAGCAAGTCGCCCGGGAAGTCGGGTGGCGGCTCCGCGCCGGCTGGGCGTGACCGTGCCGATGGCAGGGCCGACACCGTGAGCCCCCGGTGACCCTGCCGGTTCTCACCGCCGTCACCAACGCGAGCTGGGAGGCGGATCTCGTCGCGGCGCTGGACGGCAGCACGAACGGCGTACGGGTCGTCCGGCGCTGCGTGGACGTGGCTGAGCTGCTCTCGGCGGCCGCGTCGGGTACGGCACGGGCCGTGGTCCTCTCCGCCGACCTGCGCCGCCTCGACCGCGACGTGCTCAGCCGGCTGTCCACCGCTGGCCTGGCCGTGATCGGCCTGGTGGATCCCGGCGACGAGCAGGCCGACAAGCATCTTCGCCAGCTGGGCCTGGTGCACGTGCTGCCCGCCGACGCGGCGCCGGAGCTGATCACGGACGCGATCGTGGTCGCCGTCTCCGAGTCGGGGCGGCTGGGCAAGCACGGCCTCGCCGATCCCCGTTCCGCCTTGCCCCGCCTGAGCGAGCCGGTTCCGGAGTTCCCCGGGCTGCCCGGCACGGGGAAGCTCATCGCGGTCTGGGGGCCGGCCGGCGCGCCCGGCCGCACCACGGTCGCGGTCGGGATCGCCGATGAGGCCGCCCGGCTCGACGTGCCGACGCTGCTGGTCGACGCCGACCCGTACGGCGGAGTGATCGCGCAGGTGCTGGGCCTGCTGGACGAGTCGCCGGGGCTCGCCGCGGCTGTCCGCCTGGACAACCAGGGCACGCTCGACGTGGCAGCCCTTGCCGGCGTCGCCCGCAGTCTCAACCCGAAGCTCCGGGTGCTCACCGGCCTCACCAGGGCAGCCGGCTGGCCCGAACTGCGGCCCGATTCGGTGCGCGGGGTGCTGGAGCGGGCTCGATCGCTCGCGGCGGTGACCGTGATCGACTGCGGTTTCTGCCTCGAAGAGGACGAGGAACTGGCGTACGACACGATGGCGCCGCGCCGCAACGGTGCCACCCTCGCGGCGCTGGACGCGGCGGACACCGTGCTGGCCATCGGTGCCGCCGATCCGATCGGCGTCCAGCGGCTCGTGCGCGGCCTCGCGGAGCTCAGCGAGGTACTGCCGGACGTCGAGCCGCTGGTGGTCCTGAACCGGCTCCGCTCCGGCGTCGTGCCCGGTGATCCGGCCCGCGAGGTCGCGGCGGCCATGCGGCGGTTCGCCGGGGTGAACAAGGTGCAGACGCTGCCGTACGACCAGGCGGCTCTCGACCGGGCGCTCGCCAGCGGCCGAACCCTCGGCGAAGCCGTGCCGAACTCCGCGCTCCGGCTGGCGTTGGCCGAGCTCGCCGGAGACCTCGTCGGTGTCACGCCGCCCGCACCGGGCCGCCGTGGGCGCCGCCACTGACCCGGCGGCGCCGACCGGCGGCGTAGCGCCGGGGTCCCGGCCGCGCGGCCGGGACGCCGGCGGTGCCCACAGACCCGGCGCCGGGACTCGGCCGCGCCGCCCGACCGGCGGCGCCGACCGGCGGCGCCGTCCGGGCAGGGTGTCGGGACCGCACGCCGTTGGCGGCCACGGGCGGGTGCCGGGACCGGTCCCGCCGCGACCGCCCCGAGGCGCCGATGCTGGCGTGCGCCGACCCGGCTCGGCGCCGGGCCTGGCTGGACAAACCGGCCCGACGAACGACGGCCGACGGTGAGTCGTGAGGATCACCGTTGCTCCGGGCGGGCCGTCCCCCGCGGAGACTAGGGCCTGTTTCGAAGTCCCTCTGCCGGCTGCGCCGCGCCCCAGACGACGGCCGGCGGCGTTGTCGGCCCGCCCGGATACAAGACCCGTATCCGGACAGACCTAGGCTTTCGGCATGACGACTAGTCCGCACGGCCTGCGCTGCCTGATCGTCGACTACGGCGGCGTGATGACGAATCCGGTCCAGGAGATCTTCTCCGCCTGGGCGGACGCTGACGGGCTGGAGCGGGCCGAGATCAAGGCCGTCCTGGCCGGCATGCTCGGCGACGAGGCCGCCGACGGTCCGCTGCACGGGCTCGAACGGGGCGAGGTGTCCGTCGCCGAGTTCGAGCAGCGGCTGGCGGCCGGGCTCCGCCGCGCCGATGGTGGCGAGATCGCGGCGGCTGGCCTTCTGACCAGGGCATTCGCCAAGATGCGGGTCGCTCCGGGCATGGTCACCGTGGTCCGGCGGGCGAAGGACCAGGGGATCCGCACGGGCCTGCTCTCCAACTCGTGGGGCCTGAACTACGACCGCAGCGGCTGGGACGACCTGTTCGATTCACTGGTGATCTCCGGCGAGGTCGGCCTGCGCAAGCCGGAGCCGGCGATCTACCGGCTGGCGGCCGAGCGGCTCGGTGCCGCAGCCCGAGGAGTGCGTCTTCGTCGACGATCTCGCGGCGAACGTCCGTGGTGCGGCGGCCGTGGGCATGGTCGGCGTCCACCACCGGTCGCTGGAGGACACGATCGAGGAGCTCGAAACGCTGCTCGGCGTTCCGCTGGGCCAGGAGGGCCCACCGGCCGGGCGTTGACCGCCGAGCCGCCCTCGGTCGCTACAACGCGGCTAGCTGGAGAAGCGCAAACGCTCACGATCGGCCCATCGCGTGACACGATGAAGGTCTGGCCGGGTAGCCGCGCGCGGCCGAGGAGGTGGCGCTGCGTGATCTCAGACCGACTCAGCCCGCTGGATGTCTCCTTCCTCTACATCGAGGAGCCGACCACCCCGATGCACGTCGGCGGGGTGGCGGTCTTCCAGCCGCCGGAGACCGGCCTGGACTACGAGCGCCTGGCGCACCTGGTCCGCCAGCGGATCGTGCTTCGTGCCGCGATACCGGCAGAAGATCCGGAAGGTGCCGGCAGGCCTCGCCAAACCCGTCTGGGTCGACGACGCCAACTTCGACCTCAGCTACCACGTTCGACGGTCCGCGCTGCCCCGCCCGGGCAGCGACGAGCAACTCGGCGAGTTGGTCGGGCGGCTGATGTCGCGCCGGCTCGACCAGGACCGACCGCTCTGGGAGGTCTACCTGGTGGAGGGCCTGGCCGGCGGCCGGGTCGCGATCATCACCAAGACCCATCACGCGCTGGTCGACGGTGCGAGCGCGGTGGACCTGACTCAGGTGATCTTCGACACGTCGGGTGACCCGCGCGAGGTACCGGTCGACGGTTGGCGGCCCGAAGCCGGAGCCGAACTCGATCGAGCTGATCTTCGACGCGGTCACCGACCTGGTGCGCAGCCCGTCGGAGCTGGCCGACACGGCCCGGGTGGCGTTGCTCGACGCGCGTGCCACGGTCGCCAAGGTGGCCGGCGCCGCCGGCGGCCTGTTCGCCGCGGCGCGGACGGCGGCCCGGCCAGCGCCGGACAGCCCGCTCAACGTGGAGATCGGCGAACACCGCCGATTCGCGATGGCGTCCACGGATCTCGATGACTACAAGCGGGTCCGGAAGGCGCACGGCGGCACGGTGAACGACGTGGTGCTCACCACGATCGCCGGCGCGCTGCGCACCTGGCTCCTGAGCAGGGGTGAGTCGGTCACCGCGAAGACGGTGGTGCGCGCCATGGTCCCGCTCAGCGTGCGCGGCTCGTCCGACGGCAGCGACGAGATGGGCGTCGGCGAGTCGGGCAACAAGGTTTCGTCGTACCTGGTGGACCTGCCGGTGGGCGAACCCAGGCCCGTGATGCGGCTGCACCAGGTCTCCTACGCGCTGCGGGCGCACAAGGAAGCCGGCCAGTCGGTCGGCGCCGACGCGCTGATCCATCTCTCCGGCTTCGCACCACCCACTCTGCACGCCCTCGGCGCCAAGACGGCCTCGGGACTGTCGCGACGGTTATTCAACCTGGTCGTGACCAATGTCCCCGGACCGCAGTTCCCGCTGTACGCGGCGGGCGCGCAGATGCTGGAGGTGTTCCCGGTGGTACCACTCGCCCGCGGCCAAGCCGTCGCGATCGGCGTCACCTCGTACAACGGCGGTGTCCACTACGGACTCAACGCCGATCGTGACGCGATGCCGGACATTCGCGTCCTCGCGGCTCTGATCGAGGAGTCGCTGGGCGAGCTGATGGAGACGATTCCGTGACGGCCCGGGGCTCCCGGGCGCCCCGGCGCGGGCTCGTCCTCGGGGCGGGCGGTGTGCTCGGGCTGGCCTGGGCGGTCGGCGCACTCGCCGCCCTGGAGGAACAGGACGGCTTCGACTGCCGCGAGCTCGACATGATCGTCGGCACGTCGGCGGGGTCGATCACGGCCGCACTGCTCGGTTGCGGCGTCCCGGTCGAGGTGATGTTGCGGCACCAGAGCGGGATGCCGGCGCCGGGCGACCCGGTGATGAACTACGAGGAAGACCCGGAGAGCAGCGGCCCGCTGCCGCCGAGGCCGGCGTTCGCGCTCGGCTCGCCCAGCCTGCTCGCGCACACCGCGCGGCATCCGCTCACGGTCACGCCGTTGGCCGCGCTCTCCAGCGTGGTGCCGCGGGGCAGGGGGACGCTGGAGCCCATCGCGGCGATCCTGTCGCACGTGCTCGACGGCGCTGGGCGAGCCGGCCGACGGTTGGGCGCCGCATCCGTCGACGTGGATCGTCTCGATGGACTACGACTCGGGCAAGCGGGTCGCGTTCGGGCGGGAAGGTGCGCCGGGAGCGCCGCTGCCGGTCGCGGTGACCGCATCGTGTGCCATCCCGGGGTGGTACGCGCCGATCGAGATCAACGGTCGCCGCTACGTGGACGGCGGGGCTTGCTCGTCCACCTCACTCGATCTTCTCGCTGGTCACGGGCTGGACGAGGTGTACGTCATCGCGCCGATGGTCTCGTTCGCCTACGACGCGCCGGCCGGCGTCGCGGCCAAACTGGAGCGGCGGGTACGTCGTGCCATCACCCGCCGGCTGCTGCGGGAGGCCGAGAAGGTGCAGGCCGGCGGCACCCGGGTGACGATGCTCGGGCCAGGGCCGGAGGATCTGGAGGCGATCGGCGCCAACCTGATGGACGCTTCGCGGCGGGACGCGGTGCTGGCCACGTCGTTGCGGACGTCCGCCGAGGCGTGGCAGCGGGGTGCCGACCCGTACGCTCTGGACGACGGCGGCTCCACAGTCGCCAGTTAGGCCAGGTCGTCAGACTCTCGGCCGTCGCGAGCCGGAGGTCGGCGGCGTCGGCCACGTGAGGCTGCTGCCCGCGGCGGTCGCAACAGGCCTGTTCAGGGTCGGTGTGAAGGGGACGGAATGCGGATCTACGTGCCGGCGACGCTGTCGACGCTGGCTGACCTGCACAAGTCCGGCGAGTACGGGCCGGCGCCGCTCACGGCGTTCGCGGTCACGCCGGCGTTGCGCGAGTGGTACATCGACGATGACGAGGAAGAGCTGGAGTACGCGGCGTTCAGCGACGCGGCCCGGGCCTCGCTCCGGCTGCTCGACGGCGATCCGCTGGCGGTGCGCCGCCGGGTGGTGCTCTCGGCTGACGTGCCCGATGCCGAGGTCAAGCCCCATCCCGAACTGGACCGGTCGGTGGTCCGCACCACAGGGCCGGTGCCGCTCGCGGCGTTCGCGTCGGTGCACGTGGACAGCGTCGAAGCTGTCGAGGACGTCACCGCGGCGGTTCGCGCCGTGCTGCAGGCCGACCTCGATGACGAGGACGCCCAGTTCGCGGTCGACGGCGCGGAGGGCCACGAACTCGAGTGGTACGGCGTGCAGGAGATCCCGGACCTGCTGGCCTGATCTGGTGCCTTGAGGGACCGTCCCTATTGACGGTCCCTCTTACACGGCTTTGGGCGACATCTTCGGTGCTGGAGCACGGAAAATGTCGCCCAAGGCGCGTGTGGCCGAGCCCGGCTAGGTCTGGGTCAACGGCTCCGGTGCCCGGCTGGCCGCGACCGGCCGGCGGGCCCGCACCCGATGGACCACGTAGACGACCAGCGCCGTGACGATCCCGGCCACGGCCGCCGCGGCGATCGAGGCACCCTGCTGGGACGCGAGCGCCCGCAACGGGTGACCCTCGCTGCTCAGGTTGTGCGCCACCGGCAACGCGGCCAGGAAGGCGAGCGGCGCCGACACGATCTGAAGCGCCGCACTGAAGAAGCCGACCAGCAGGTAGTACCCGACCCCGGTGTCCCGGCGGCGCCGAGCCAGCCAGCGGCAGCCGGCCACGGTGCCCGCGATGACCGCGGCCGCGCGGATGGCCGATGCCGGCACCAGAACCGAAGCCATGTAGGCGGAGAGCTCACGGGGGTCCGGGTTCGCGTTGACCAGGGTCCAGGAGAGCACCGTCAGGCCGCCCGTGGCGATCAGGTTCGAGACCAGCGCGCCGACCAGACCGCCGAGCACCGCGCCGCCGATGCGCACCGAGCCCAGCACGCCCCCGCCGACCGCCGCGAGGAACGACGCCAGCGCGACCTTCCCGGCCACCTGAGGGTTGATCGAGGCCCAGGCGAGCACCGCGACGACCGAGCCGGCGACGGCCGCGGCGCCGATGCCGTACCCGATGCTGCGCATGGTGGTGCCGGAGGCCTTCTCGCGACGACGGGCCCACCAGGCGCCGCCGGCCGCGGCCGAGGCGCCGGTGAAGGCGGCCATCAGCGCGAGGCCGGGCGCTTCGATCACGACCCAGCTGGCGGTACCGCTAGCGCCGGGGTGGCGTGACGGACAGCGCGATCAGCCAGCTCGACGAGCATGAGGAACGCGGCGCATGTGATGAGTAAATACGTGGTGAGGCGGCCGGGTTCGATCGGGACACCGGTGGGTCGGGGGGCGGTGGGGCCGGACTCCACAGCGACTCCTCCTGGGGAATAGCGGGCGTAGCGACAGGCATCGTTGGAAACGAGACCGCCCAGAAGTCTGCCGGACGCCCACGGGCCGCCGCATCCGACCCATGTCAGGATGGGTTCGGAACGAAGAAACTCGTCGACGACGCCGAGCTGATACCGGGAGTAATAGCCATGGACGCGGTCACGCAGGTCCCCGTGCCGGCCAACGAGCCGATTCACACGTTACGCGCCGGGCAACCCCGAACGCACCACCCTCGAAGGCCGGTTGAGCGAGCTGGCGGCCGAGCGCCTGGACCTCACCCAGACCATCGGCGGCGAACAGCGGCTCGGCGGCGGTGCCGAGATCGACGTGGTCCAGCCGCACCAGCACAACCACGTCCTCGGCACCCTGCGCAACGCGACCACGGCCGACGTGGCCGACGCGGTCCGAGCCGCGAAGGAGGCGGCGCCGGGCTGGCGCGCACTGCCGTTCGACGAGCGTGCCGCGGTGCTGCTGCGCGCCGCCGACCTGCTCGCCGGCCCGTGGCGGTCCACGCTGAACGGCGCCACGATGCTCGGCCAGTCGAAGACGGCGATCCAGGCCGAGATCGACTCCGCGTGCGAGCTGATCGACTTCCTCCGCTTCAACGTGCACTTCGGGCGGCAGATCCTCGACGAGCAGCCGGTCTCCTCGCCGGGCGTGTGGAACCGGTTCGACCACCGGCCGCTGGAGGGCTTCGTCCTCGCGATCACCCCGTTCAACTTCACCGCGATCGCCGGCAACCTGCCGCTCGCGCCCGCGCTGATGGGCAACACGGTGGTGTGGAAGCCGTCGCCGACGCAGCAGTTCTCGGCGCACTTCGTGATGCGGCTGCTGGAGGCGGCCGGGCTGCCGCCCGGGGTGGTGAACATGGTCACCGGCGACGGGCAGGCCGTCTCCGAGGTGGCGCTCACCGACCCGGACCTGGCCGGCATGCACTTCACCGGCTCGACCGGCACGTTCCAGCACCTGTGGCGGTCGATCGGCGAGAACATCACCAACTACCGGACCTATCCCGCGGCTGGTGGGCGAGACCGGCGGCAAGGATTTCGTCATCGCCCACCCGAGCACGAGCCCGGACGCGCTGCGGACCGCGCTGGTTCGCGGCGCCTACGAGTACCAGGGCCAGAAGTGCTCGGCGGCGTCGCGGGCCTACCTGCCGCGGTCGCTCTGGGACGCCGGCCTGCGCGACGACCTCGTCGGCACCATCGAGTCGCTCAGCTACGGCGACGTCACGGACTTCCGGAACTTCGGCGGCGCGGTGATCGACCGGCGCTCCTTCGACCGGCTCTCGACCGTGCTCGACCGGGTGAAGAACGACTCGTCCTGCACGGTGCTCGCGGGTGGCACCGCGGACGACAGCGAGGGCTTCTTCGTGCGGCCCACGCTGGTGCAGAGCACCGAATCCGGACCACGAGCTGTTCAACACCGAGTACTTCGGCCCGATCCTCGGCGTCCACGTCTACGACGACAACGACTTCGACGCGGTGATGGCCCAGGCCGCCGACGCGGCGCCGTACGCGCTCACCGGATCGATCTTCGCCGACGACCGGACGGTCGTGGAGCGGGCAAGCAACGCGCTGCGCTTCTCGGCCGGCAACTTCTACGTCAACGACAAGCCCACCGGCGCGGTCGTCGGGCAGCAGCCGTTCGGCGGCGCCCGCGCGAGCGGCACCAACGACAAGGCCGGCTCGGTGCTGAACCTGCTGCGCTGGGTCTCGCCGCGCACGATCAAGGAGACCTTCGTCCCGCCGACGGATCACCGCTACCCGCACATGGGCTGAGCCCAGAGCTCGTTCGGACTGGCCACCTCCGCACCTGCGGGCGTGGCCAGTTCCGTCTGGGAGCGGACGGTACCCGCCGCCAGGATCGCCCGATCGCTGGAGCGTGGTCATGACGGCGGCACCGCTTCGCTCACGGCGACCTGGATCGGCGTGGCGTGACCGCGCCGCACGAGCACGCCGCGACCCGGCCGGCCGGCGATGCCGCGGCTCAACCGGACACCGAGCAGCTCGCCGTCGAGCGGGCCGGTCGGGCAGAGCAGCAGGCCGGTGCGGCTCCGGCGGACGGCGACCGTGACGCCTCGATGAATCGACGAGCAGCTCGTCGGTCGCGCCGGCCACGAGCACTCCCACCGGTGATCCAGGAGCGGCTCAGGAACTCGCCGACCACCGCGTCCACCTCGGTGTCGAGCAGCTGGTCGGCGTCGTCGACCACGATCAGGACCGGCCCCTCCGCAGCGGCGACCGCGGTGCGGAGCGCGGCGCCGTCGTGCGCGCCGAACCGGCCCAGGACGCCCGGCATGCCGGCCAGGTCGTCGAGCGGCGAACGCTGTGCGCCGACCAGCGCGACGCCGTGGCCCTGCCCGAGATGGTGCACGGCCGCCGTGCGCAGCGCGGTCGAACGCCCGCTGCCCGGCGGCCCGGCGATGAGCACGCCCGGTCCGTCGGCGCCGAGATCGAGGCCGACCGGCGCGGGTTGGTCGCCGCCGACGCCCAGCGGTGTCCAGAGCGGGCGTTCGTCGGTGCTGGACGGTCCGACAGCTCCGCGAGCGTGACCCGAGACGGCAGCGGACCCAGCCGGATCGGTCGTCTGCCGTGCGCCAATCCGGTGCGGCCGCGCGGTCGTACCGGGCCCGTCTGGCTCCAGCCCGTCGCTGCTGGCCCTGCCGTCGCGCGCGGCGGCCACGACCTGGGCGATCGCGGCGAGTTGCGCCGGGCCGGACGGATCATCGGCGAGCAGCGCGAGCTGGACCTCGGTCGCGCCGCTGACCGCCGTCGCCGCCGCGGCTGCCCCGCGCCAGGGCGGCTCCCGGCTTCCGCCGGCCACCGTTGTCGTTCGCTCCCGCAACACGGCCGAACAGCACGGCACGACCAGGCGGAAGGTGCGCCGGCACCGCACCGGGAGCGATGCCGGCGAGGCGGTAGCTGTCCGGATCCGGCATCCGCAGCACGAGCCGTTCCGCGATCAGCGTGGCCGCCCGAGCGGTGAGCAGGCCGCGGTCGCCGGTCAGCACGATCCGCAGGCCACCGGACGGTCCCTCGCGAAGGAGCCGCATCAACACCTCCACCAGCCGACCGTGGTCGAGGCCGTCGTACGCGTGCACGAAGCCCTCCCACGAGTCGACGAGCAGGACCAGCCACGGCAGCCGCTCGTCGGGGGCCACCGCTGCCCGTTGCTCGGCCACGGAGCCGAAGCCGCCACTCGTCAGCACCTCGCGCCTGGCGGTCAGCTCGGTGTCGAGGACGGCGAGCAGCCGTGCGCCGCGCGCCACGTCGTCGCGCGGCACGATGGCACCGCAGTGCGGCAGGGCATCGAGGACGGCGAGGCCACCACCACCGCAGTCCAGCGCGTAGAGGTGCGCATCGGTGGCTGGTCGGCGGCCGATCCCCGCGGCGATGGTCCGCAGCGCGCTGGTCCGTCCGCTGCGCGGACCACCGACGATCAGGAGATGCCCGTCGGCGGCCAGGTCCAGGGCGTAGACAGCCCGCCGCTGTTCGGCCGGCAGGTCCTGCAGTCCGAGCGGAACCTGGTCCGGAAGGCAACGGGTCCCGGCGGACTGCCCGGCGAGTTCCGCGACGGTCACCAGCTCCGGGAGCGGGGGAAGCCACGGGCTGGCCGGCGCCACGGCACCAGCCAGGTCGGCGGCCGTCACGGAGCGCGTCCACCAACCGGTCGAGGTCGACGGGCAGGTGCTCGTCCACGGCAGGGGTGGCCGCGCGCTGGCGGGTCGCCGAGGGTCTGCCACGGGACCACTTCGACCGCCGCTTCGTCGTCCGTCGGCAGCGGCGGCCGCCCGCCGACCCACGCGGTCTGCACGAGGGTCAGCCCGCTGCTCGCGAGCCGTGCATAGGCTCGGCCCGGTGTGGCGCGGCCGATTCGGGCGGCGTCCGGCGCGTCCAGGACATCGACGCTCTCGGTCGGATCGGTCACCCGGAGGCAGATTCGGAGCGCGGCGTTGGCCCGGATCTCGGCGGAGACCACGCCGGCTGGCCGTTGGGTGGCCAGCACGAGGTGGATGCCCAGCGAACGGCCGCGCCGGGCGATGTCCACGAGGCCGGCCACGAAATCGGGCAGTTCGGCGGCGAGCGAGGCGAACTCGTCGACCACGATCACCAATCGAGGCAGCCGAGCCAGCAAAGCCGGCCCGCGCAGCGCCGGCCGGTCGACCTGCGTCGGGAGTTCGTCGCGGGCCAGCAAGGCGGGCCCATCCGGCCGCGATGGGCCGGCGACTCCGGCCTGCTCTCCGTCGCGAAGAGACTGGTACGCCTCCAGATCCTTCGCCCCGGCGGTAGCCAGCAGCCGCTCGCGCCGGCGCAACTCCGCGCCGAGTGAGGCCATCGCCCGGGTGGTGAGCGTGGCGTCCAGATCGGTGACCATGCCGACGGTGTGCGGCAATCGTGCGCACCCGGCGAAGGCGGCCCCGCCCTTGTAGTCGATCAGGATGAACGTCAGCTCGTCGGGCCGGTTCGCCACGGCCAGGCTGGCGATCAGCGTCTGGAGCAGCTCGGACTTGCCGGCTCCCGTGGTGCCGGCGACGAGGGCGTGCGGACCGTCGAGGTGAAGATCGACGCTCACCTCGCCATCCACTCCGACACCGAGCAGGGCACGGGTCGAGCGCGGGGCTCGCAGCCATCGGGCGGCGACCGCGTCCGGTGCCACGTCGGGCAGCAGATCGAGCAGCCGAACCCGGTGCGGAAGGCGGGTCTCGACGTGGCCGGGGGTGGCGTCCCGGATCGGGGCGAGCGCCCGGGCCAGCTGGTCCGCCCACCCAGCGGAGACCAGCTCGGCCGTCACCTCGGCCAGCGGCGGACTCCCGCTCACCGTCACGACCAGCGCCGATCCGTGCGCGGCCGCGGGAACAGCCGTGGCGCCGCACTCCTCCGGCAACTCGAGCGCGTCGCCGGCCAGGCAGAGCGCGAACACCCCAACCGCCGACCCTTCGGCCAGCAGCCGTGCCACTCCCGGCACCGGGCGGAGCCGATCGGCACCGTCGAGCACCACCACGACGAACGGCTCCAAGCCGCGACGACCCTCGCCAGCAGACCGAGAGCCGCCGCTCGCGACCCGGGACACACCGCCGCCGGCCACCCCGCCGCCACCGGCCACCCCACCTGCGCCCGCGACGACACCGGGGCCTGCGACCACACCGGCGCCGGACCGTGATCGGCCCTCGATCAGGGCGATCAACTCGGTCACCCGCATGTCGACCTGGTCCCGGCCAACCCCGACCAGGGCTCGGCACCGCTCGCCCTCCTGCGGCAGCAGGTGCGGAAGCCAGCGCAGCCATTGCCAGTCCGCGTCCGGGTCGTCGGTCAGCAGCACCAGCCGCAGGTCCCGCGGCGAATGCAGCACCACAAGCTGACCGACCAGCCACCGCGCCAACCGGTACCGAACGGAGTCGCGACCTGCCAGGCCCAGGACGCCGACCTCGGGCAACGGCACGGTCACCGGAACGTGCCGCACGACAGGGTGGAGATCGCCCCGCCGGTCACCCCGCACGGTCAGCTGCGAGGGCAAATCGGCCGTGCCGATCCGGAGCACGAGCGCGTCCTCGTCGGTCCGCCGCCGCTCCCACAGTCGGGCACCGGGCCGGCCGGACAAGGACGAACCGAGTGCCGTCAGCAGCAGCGCCGCCGGATCGGGGCTCTCGGCCCTCCGCCGCGTGGTCTCGTCCGCCAGCTCGGCCGCTCGTTCTGCGACGCAGCGCGTCACCGCCGCCGCATGCTCGGCGAGGGCACGCCGGTGCTCGCGTCGTCCGGTGAACCGTTCGCCGACGGTATTGGCCATCAGCATCAGCGGCGAGAGCACGGTGAACAGGAGATACGCCGAGTTCCCGCCCGTGAAGAACCAGAGCGCGCATCCGAGCACCAACGGCGCCACCACCAGCACCCACGGAAACCGGAACGGGGACCGGGCCGGTGGGGCCTCCGGAAACACGACCTCGACCACCGCCCGCCGGGCCCGCAGCCGTGGCGGCCGATGCAGTTCCAGCCCGCCGACACCGTCGCCGCGCACGGCGGCCGGCGGTTCGGCCGGGGTGGCATAGCTGAGCAGCGAGGAGCCACACCGCAGCACGGCATCCGGCGGGAAGGGCACCGGCTCGGCGCCGACTTCCACCCCGTCGAGCCACGTGCCGTTGGCCGAACCGGCGTCCCGAACCCACACCCCGTCCGCGTGGACCGCGATGATGCTGTGCCGGCGGGACAGCTCGGGATCGGCGAGACGTACCTCGGCCGAGGCGCCCCGGCCGACGCACGTCTCCTCGTCGACCAGCGGAAAGACCCCGCCTGCGGCAGGTCCACCCACGATCCGCAGGACCCGCAAGCCATGGGCGATCGGTCCGCAGCCCGTCCGACCGCGCCGTTCCTGCCCCGCCGCCATTCCCGCGACACCGTGCGGCGCCGACCAAGGACCCACGAACACCCGAACGCCGCGCAGCACCGGCGCGATCCCGACCGGCTGCGACGCGGCCAACGGCCGTCCACCAGCCCACATCAGCCCCGCAGCAGCCCCACCAGCCGCATGCCGAACGAGCAGCTCAGCAACCCGGCCCGCCGTCACGCCCTCAGGCGCCGTCAGCACCACATCGACGTCCTGCCCAGCCGGGCCGACGACGCTCAGCTCGATCTCCACCGCGCACCGCCCTCCGCCGCCGTTCGCGTCGGCGTCGACTCTGCCAAATCTGGCCACGGTCCCGTTTTCGTCATCCACAGGCCAGTCGGATGACGCTGATGTGACACGCCATCGCATTGCCGCTCAGGACCTGTCACGGTGATCGGGGTAGGTTCCGGGTATGAGCGAGACCACGCACGCGACCGACGCCCACTTCGGTGAGCAGGGCGGACAGCTGACCTACGGCAGCTACCTCCGCATCGACGAGCTGCTCGATCAGCAGCGGCAGCAGGCCGTGCCCGCGGCCCACGACGAGCTCCTCTTCATCACGATCCACCAGGTCTACGAGCTGTGGTTCAACCAGCTCCTGCACGAACTGGTGGCGGCGCGCGACGGCATGCTCGCCGGCGAGACCTACCTGCCCCGGACCCGGTTGGAGCGCTGCCACGTCATCGCGCGCGTGCTGGTCAACCAGGTCGACGTGCTGGAGACGATGACGCCGCAGGACTTCCTCGCCTTCCGGGCCCAGCTCGCGCCGGCCAGCGGATTCCAGTCGGTGCAGTTCAGAGAGCTGGAATTCCTCTCCGGCGCCAAGGATCCGGCCTACCTCAAGCGGTTCCGCGGCCTCACCAGCGGTGAGCAGGGCCGGTTGGAGCAGCGGCTGGCCGAACCGAGCCTGTGGGACGCGTTCCTGCACGTCCTCGGCCTGGCAGGCTTCCGGATCGACACCCCGGAAGTGCGTCTCGACGCCCTCCGTGAGGTCGCCCACGACCGGGCGCAGTACGGCCCGGTCTGGGATCTGGCCGAGGCGCTCCTGCAGCACGACGCCCTCTTCGCACAGTGGCGGGCGAGGCACGTGCTGATGGTCGAGCGGCAGATCGGCACCAAGTCCGGAACCGGCGGCAGCAGTGGTTCGCCGTACCTCCGCAGCCGCCTTGAGCTGCGCTTCTTCCCCGAGCTCTGGGAGCTTCGCAGCCACCTGTAGAAAAGCCGAAAAGCGTTTAGCGGTACGCCCGGCACTGGTTGTCCACAGGCTGGCCGGCGCTCGCCGCGTGACCTCCCGCCGCGCCGCTAAGGTCGGACCCTCACGTGGTGAGGAGGTTCGATGACGGCGGCTGTGGACATCGTGGACACCGAGGTGCGGGAGCTGATCCGGCGCCGTGGTGTCGACCCGATCCGTGAGCCCGGATCGGTCCGGCGGCTGATCGACGAGGTGCTCGCTGACTACGCCGATCGGGCGCTCAGCGGCGTCCTCCCGCCGCTGCCCGAGCCGGCGGTGATCGCACGCAACGTCTTCGACGCGGTAGCCGGATTAGGTCCGCTGCAACGGTTTCTGGACGATCCGGAGATCGAGGAGATCTGGGTGAACGGACCTGGCCGGGTCTTCGCGGCCCGGCGCGGCCGGAGCGAACTCACCACCGCGATCCTGTCCGACGGGCAGATCCAGGACCTGGTCGAACGCATGCTCAAACACACCGGCCGCCGGGTCGATCTCTCCACGCCCTTCGTGGACGCCACGCTGCCCGACGGGTCACGGCTGCACGTCGTGATCCCCGACATCACGCGCCAGCATTGGGCCGTCAACATCCGGAAGTTCGTGGCGCGTGCGCACTCCGTGGAGGAGCTGGTCGGGCTCGGCACGTTGACGCCGCAGGCAGCCCGATTCCTGGAGGCGGCGGTGGCCTCGGGCCTGAACGTCGTGGTCTCGGGAGGCACTCAAGCCGGCAAGACCACGATGCTGAACTGCCTGGCCGCAGCGATCCCGGCCAGCGATCGGGTGATCAGCTGCGAGGAGGTGTTCGAACTCCGGCTCGGCCTGCCCGACTGGGTGCCGCTGCAGACCCGACAGCCCAATCTGGAGGGGGCCGGGGAGATTCCGCTGCGTCGGCTGGTCACCGAGGCGCTGCGGATGCGGCCGTCCCGAATCATCGTCGGCGAGGTTCGCGCCGCCGAATGCCTCGACCTGCTGCTCGCGCTCAACTGCGGCCTGCCCGGCATGGCCTCGATCCACGCCAACTCGGCCCGTGAGGCCATCATCAAGCTCTGCACGTTGCCGCTGCTGGCTGGGGAGAACGTCAGCTCCGCGTTCGTGGTGCCGACCGTGGCCGCGTCGGTCGACCTGGTGGTGCACCTGGAGAACGAGCCGGGCGGCCGACGCCGGGTGCGCGAGATCGTCGCGGTGCCCGGCCGCGCCGAGGGCACCGTGGTGGAGACCGCTGACCTCTTCACCGAGCGGGCCGGCCGGCTGGTCCGTGCGGCCGGGTATCCGCCGCACCCCGAGCGGTTCGCCCGCGCCGGCTTCGACCTGCCCGCGCTCCTGAGTCAACCCGCAGCCGGGCAGCCTCTCCCGGGCGACTCGCCGCAGCGCCGATTCACCGGGCCGCCGGCAGGATCCGGGATACCCGCCCAGCCGCCCGCTCCACATGGTTGGGTCGCACGCGAGCCGGTGCCGCCGGGCTCGCCGGCGCCGTGGGTGGCCACTCCGCGGCCCGGCCTTCCGCCGCCGCGGGTAACCACCCCGCCACCAGCCGTTTCGCGGGAGGTCTGACATGGGCGCGTTCCTCGGGTTACTGCTCGGCCTCGGTGCCCTGCTGATCTGGCGCAGCGGTCCCCGGGCCCGACCGATCACGTCGCGGCCCGATCTGCGGCTGCTGGACCGCCGTACCGAGCGACTCCGCCAAGCCGGCGTCGAGGGCGTCACCGGCGGCCAACTCCTCTGGCTTCAGTTCGGCGCCGCGCTGCTCGCGGCCCTCGTGGTGCTGGTCGCGTCCGGCAGCGTGTCGGTCGCCGTGTGCTTCGGGGTGTTCGGCTTTCTGGCCCCCGTGGCGGTGGTGGCACGGCTGCACGCCCGGCGCCGGGAGGAACTGCGCGAGGTCTGGCCGGAGGTCGTGGACAACCTGGCCTCGGCGGTCCGGGCAGGGATGGCGCTGCCGGAGGCGGTGAGCGCGCTGGAGGTCCGCGGGCCGGAACCGTTACGGCCGGCGTTCGGCCGGTTCGCCGCCGACTACCGGGCCACTGGTCGGTTCTCCGACTGCCTGGGCCGGCTCAAGGCTGACCTCGCCGATCCGGTGGGGGATCGCGTCTGCGAGTCGTTGCGGCTGGCCAGGGACGTCGGCGGCACCGACCTGGGCCTGCTGCTCCGCACGCTCTCGGCCTTTCTCCGCGAGGACGCCCGGACCAGGGCCGAGCTGGAGACCCGCCAGGGCTGGACCGTGAACGCTGCCCGGTTGGCCGTGGCGGCGCCCTGGATCGTGCTCCTGCTGCTCGCCACCCAGGCGAGCACGCTCGACGCGTTCGACGAGCCGGCCGGCCGAGCGCTGCTGCTGCTCGGCGGTGTGGTCAGCGCGTTGGCGTACCGGTTGATGCTGCGGATCGGGCGGCTGCCCGAGGAGAAGCGGGTGCTGCGATGAGCCAAGCCCTGATCGGCGCCGCGCTGGGGCTGGTCTTCGCCTGCGGTGTCCTGCTCGCCGTGCTGTGGTCGCCGCCCGCGCGCCGGCTCCGGCTCAGCGACCGGCTGGGCCCCTACGTCGCCGACGCACCGCGACCGTCAAGACTGCTCGGCCGGTCGGTCCGCGCGGTGCCGTTCGGTCCGGCCGGCCGGCTGCTCCAGCCGCTGATCGTCGACGCCGCTCGGCTGATCGAGCGCGCCCTCGGCGGCAGCCGGTCGGTCCGGCGGCGGCTGACCGCGCTGGCGAGCCGTCAGTCCGTCGAGGACTTCCGGGTCGAGCAGGTGATCTGGGGGGTCGTCGGCGTGGTGGTCGGCGTGCTGGCGGGGCTGGGCCTGTCGGCGGTGAGCGGCACGGTGAGCGTGCTGGCGCTGCTGATGTTCGTCCTGTCGGGTGCCGCGGCGGGCGTGCTCGGCCGGGACTGGTGGCTCTCGGTGCAGGTACGCCGGCGCGAGCAGCTGATGCTGGCGGAGTTTCCGGTGGTCGCGGAGCTGCTGGCGCTCGCGGTGACCGCCGGCGAGGCGCCGGTCGCGGCGCTGGAGCGGGTCTGCCGGGTGTGTCGCGGCGAGCTGGCGCGCGAGCTGGAGACGGCGCTGTCCGAGGCCCGAGCCGGCTCGGCGTTGCCGGCGGCCCTCCAGGCCTTGGCCGAGCGCACGTCCCTCGAACCACTGACCCGGTTCGTGGACGGCCTGATCATCGCGCTCGAACGCGGTACGCCGCTCGCCGACGTGCTGCGCGCGCAGGCGGCGGACGTCCGGTCGGCCGGTAAGCGGGCGTTGCTGGCCTCCGGCGGCCGGCGGGAGATCGCGATGATGGTTCCCGTGGTGTTCCTGATCCTGCCGATCACCGTCCTCTTCGCGCTCTACCCCGGGCTGGTCAACATCTCGCTGCTGACGCGGTAGCCGCCGTCGGGTGTCGAAAATGCGGACAGTGGGTACGGGAGCTAGCGACGCGGCAGCCCATTCGGAGGGAGCTCACATGTCCGGCTCGGAGTCTGAACAGCTCGATCAGCACGCGACCGCGCGGCACGCCGGGTTCCCCGCCGAGGACCCGGAGTTCGAGGCGATCCGTGTCGAGCGGGCCCGGCTGGTCAACCAGTTCCTGAAGATCATGGACGAGGCGGGCAATCCCGGCCCGGAGCGGAAACTCGGCTCGACCGTCCGCAACATCACCGGCCAGAAGTCGGACGAGTTCTGGGCCGCCATCTTGGTGGGCGACGACGGTGCCGAGCGCGAAGTGGTCGTCTTCACCGATGGCCGGCACGGTTGGAGCGACGAAATCGCCTACTCCGACCGGCCGCGCAGCCGCGACGACGAGATCCGGCCGCCCGAGCTGCGCGCCGCCCTCACCGGGATCCTCGAACAGAACGGCCTCAGCTGGGACGAACGCGAAGACTGAGCGCAGCGCCCGCTAGAACCCTCATATCGCAGGCTTCGGCGAGTTATCCACAGGTAGGCCGCTGAGCCCGACGCGGCACTCCCCAAAACCCCTACGCTGGCAATGTTCGGCGGTGAACGAGGGCAACCGGGGCTCCTCGTCCTCCGGACAGGTGGCGAGGAGGTTGCGGTGCGTCCAAATCGGCTGTTCGTTTGGTTGCTCGTCGCGGTGCAGAGTCGTCCGCGTGGCCCCGCCGACCGGGGTGATGTCCCTGGCTGGGTGATGGTGACGGTGATGACTGCGGGACTCGTGGTGGGGATCTTCGCCACGTTCCGAGACGCGATCACCGATGCCGTGCAGAACGCGCTGAGCCAGGTCGTCTCCGAGACCGGTGGCGGCTGACCGTGCGGCGGCTCCAACGGGGTCGCCGTGGTGCCGTGCGGGATGACGACGGATCGGCCGTGGTCGAGTTCGCGCTGGTCACGGTGCTACTACTGACGCTCCTGCTGTCGATCGCGCAGGTGGCCGTGTACCTGTACGTCCGCAACGTGGCCACGGCCAGCGCCGCGGAGGGCGCCCGGTACGCCGCGAACGCGGACGTCGAGCCGGCCGACGGTGCCGTCCGCGCCGCCGAGCTGCTGGCCGGTGGCGTCGGGGAGGAGACGGCGGGTCGGTTCCGGTGCGCCGGCGGAGTCGAGGAAGGACCCGAGGGCGTCCAGCTCAGCTCCGTGCGCTGCACCGGTGAGCTGCCGGTCTTCTTCGCCCCCTTCGGCGAACTGCTCCCCGTCGACGTGACAGGCCACGCGGTCGAGGAGCGGACTGCGGACGAGGCGGCCCCATGAACCTGCCCGACCGGCGACGTCACCTTCGCGCGCGTTGCCGCCGCCCGCACCGGGTGTGGGGTGCCGCAGGCGGGCGTGGCGGCCGTTCGCTCCGGGCGGGACGCGATGGGGGAGCGGCGACCGTCGAGTTCGTCTTCCTCGGGATCTTGGTCATGGTTCCGCTGCTCTACCTGGTCATCGCCGTTTTCGAGGTGCAGCGCAACGCCCTCGCCGTGACCCAGGCTGCCCGGGAGGCAGGTCGAGCCTTCGGCACCGCCGAGAACGTCGTGGCCGGTGAGGAGCGGGCTCGGTACGCCATGGCGCTCGCGCTCCGCGACCAGGGCTTGGATCCAGCCGACGCCGAGCTGCGGTACGGGCCGGTCGGCGCTGGATGCTCGGGCGGCGGTGTGGCCACGTTGGAGCCGGGGTCGGATTTCGAGGTCTGCGTCGTGCGGGTGTTCCGGGTGCCAGCCGTTCCGTCGTACTTCGACGGCGGCAACAACACGGTGACCGGCCGGTATGTGGTCCACATCGACGAGTTCCGGAGCGCGGGATGAGTTATTCGGTCGAGGACTAGGGGCGCCGGCTTCACGCCGCTGGCCGGTGACCGGGGTAGCAGCCTGCCGCTGGTCCTGCTCTGCTTTCTCATCGCCGCGACGCTGGTCGCCGCGGTCACGACGACCTCCTCGGCATTCCTCGCTCAGCGCGACCTGCAGGCGGACTGTGACGGCGCCGCGCTCGCGGCCGCGTCCGGCGTCGACCTCGGCCGGCTCTACCAAGCCGGCGCGACCACGCAGGACACCCTGCCCCTCGCCGCTGAGCAGGCCGAACTCGCCGTCCAGGACTACCAGGACACCGGCTTCGCCGGGCCCGACGCGTTCGCCGCGCAGGTCCAGGTCGAGCTCGAACGGGTCACGGTCGCGTGCGAACGCGTGGTGGCCGTGCCTTTCGGGCCACTCTTCGGCCTGGGCGACGGGCTGGTTCGCTCCACTGTGAGCACCGCGCGCACCCGGCTCCGCCCATGACCCGCCAATCCGCCTCCGCGAGCCGGTGCACGCATCGGGTCTGCTCGCCCCGGACGGCTCGGCGCGCTGGCTCGCGTTCCCTGCCCGACGCGGCTGACCGCCGCTCGGCCCGCCCGCCGCCGCCCAAATAACCCGGCGAGCGACAAACTGACACCGGACCCGGCGGAACAGCTGGTGAACGGCGCCACGCCAGCGGGAATCGCCAGAACACCGGCGGGTCGGTTCATCCCACCCGTCTCGCTACTCGTCTGGCATCGCACGAGCCCAGCTCTTTCGGCAAGCAATTCCACAGTGGATGTCCTTCAGCGCTGGATTCCCAGGCCAGATCGTGGCAGCGTGGGGGGTATGGCGGACAAAGGTCTCAACGCGACAGCGGCAGCCCTGCTCGGGCTGCTCCATGAAGGGGCGATGACCGGCGGCCAGTTGATGGCCGCAGCGGAGTCGCGGCTCGGTCCGTTCTGGACCACCACGCGCAGCCAGGTTTACCGGGAGCTTCCGGTCCTGGCCGAGCGGGGCTACGTGCGCACCGGCAAGCCCGGCCCGCGCTCGTCCCAGCCGTACGCGATCACGGCGGCCGGCAAGCGCGCGTTCTCACGTTGGCTCTCCGAGCCGGCTGGACGCGACCAACTACGCAACCCACTGCTGCTGCGCTCGGCATTTGGTGGGCTGCACACTTCGGATCAGCTCCGGGAGCTGTACGAGACGCAGGCCGAGGCGCACACCGCTCGGTTGGCGGAGCTTCGTGAGGAGCTGAAGGTCGCGAAGAAGGGCGAGGACGCGTTCCAGGTCGCCACGCTCGAATTCGCGATCACCTACCAGCGTGCGCTGATCAAGTGGGTCGAGCAGGCACCGCGCTCGTAGTGCGGGTCCGATCGAGCCGGCTGCGCTGACCAGCCGGATCGCGCCTGCCCGTACGCGGGTACGACGCCGTCCCGTGGATGTCACGTGAGGCAATTCCGTGCGCCCGCCTGCACGCCAAACCGGCCGCTAGGGCGATACCCGCACGGCCAGCCTCGGCTGTGACGCCGAGCGGGCCGTCGCGCGCCCGAACGGTCGCCGCCGCACCGCCGGCCGGCCGCGGCGGCCAGATCCACACGCCTACCCGCCCGGTCGCACTCACGACGAACAGCTCCGTCCGCCCGGCGACGCCGCTCGGCTGGCCGCCCACGACGCCAACCCCGCTCGCCGACGCCGTCCCGGCTGGCCGCCCACGAAGCCGACCCCGCCTGCTCGCCAGCCCCGGCCCGCCTCGAAACCCGCCGCCACACGTACCGCCGAACGCGTGCGGACCCTGGACCGCGTAGGCTGACTCTTCGTGGCTGCGGTAGATCTTTCTGAGGAACTCAAGACGCTCGACGCGACGCTCTCGTCCGTGGAGGCGGTCATCGACCTGGACCGGCTCCGCACGGAGTTGGCGGAGCTCAACGAGGCCGCCGCCGCGCCCAATCTCTGGGACGACCAGGAGCAGGCGCAGCGCGTCACGTCCCGGCTTTCGTTCGTGCAGGGTGAGCTGAACCGGGTGGGCGGGCTGCGACGTCGGCTCGACGACGCGGGCGTCCTGCTCGAACTGTCGGACTCCGAGGACGACCCCGGCGTGCGCGAAGAGGTGCACGGCGAGGTCAACGCGCTGCGCAAGGCCATCGAGGAGCTCGAGGTCCGCACCCTGCTCTCCGGCGAGTACGACCAGCGGCAGGCGCTGCTGACGATCCGTGCCGAGGCCGGCGGCGTCGACGCGGCGGACTTCGCTGAGACGCTGATGCGGATGTACCTCCGCTGGGCCGAGCGGCACCACTACCACGTCGAGGTCTACGACACCTCCTACGCGGAAGAGGCCGGCATCAAGTCGGCCACGTTCGCCATTCAGGCGCCGTATGCCTACGGCACGCTCTCTGTCGAGCAGGGCACGCACCGCTTGGTCCGGATCAGCCCGTTCGACAACCAGGGTCGCCGGCAGACCAGTTTCGCGGGCGTCGAGGTGCTTCCCGTGGTGGAGCAGGACGACCACGTGGAGATTCCGGAGAACGACATCCGGATCGACGTCTTCCGTTCCTCCGGCCCGGGTGGGCAGAGCGTCAACACGACCGACTCGGCTGTGCGGATCACCCACATCCCCACCGGCATCGTGGTGTCCTGCCAGAACGAGAAGTCGCAGATCCAGAACCGCGCCGCCGCGATGCGCGTGCTCCAGGCCCGGCTGCTGGAACAACGTCGCCGCGAGCAGAAGGCGGAGATGGACGCCCTCAAGGGTGACGGTGGAAACTCGTGGGGCAACCAGATGCGCTCCTACGTGATCCACCCGTACCAGATGGTGAAGGACCTCCGCACGGAGTACGAGGTCGGTAACCCTCAGGCAGTTTTTGACGGCGACATCGACGGGTTTATCGAGGCCGGGATCCGTTGGCGCAAGCAGACCGAGACTGGGCGCTGACGCAGAGTATTTTTCGGGCCGGGCTGTAACGGATTGCGGCGTTCTGCCGATGGTGATGTCCGCCCTGTGAAGGCACATCTTCGGCTGCCATAAATCTTCCTTATCCAGGGTCTTCGCGCTGGCGGCAGCCGCTCAGCCTCCCCTAATGTCCTCGCCGGTGGCCGTTCGGTGGGAGGCGACCAAAACTGGGGGAGTGACCATCCGGGCCGCGTCATCCGTTTTTCTCGGCTGACGCGGAAGTAGCGGTGATCTCGCCCCCGTTAATCTCGTCCGGTGGATTACACGAGGGGCACGTTGTGCAGGTAATGCCACGTTCATTACGGAGTTCGTTGCGTCGCGGATTGGCAGTTCTTGCCGGCGCGACGTTGGGGTTGATCGCGGTGGGCGCGATCGCCAGTCCGGCCAGCGCGCATAACGCGTCTATTCAGGGCCGCGCGGAATGCGTTTCCGCTACCGGTCAGTACGTCATCACCTGGACCATCTCGAACGATTACCGCCAGACCGCGTTCCGTGGCCGGGTGAACGCGCTGCCCGAGGGGTCGACCGTTGACCTCCCGCAGCGTGAGATCCGTCCGTATGGATCGATCCAGGGCGTCCAGCGTCTGCCCGGCAACGCGACCGCCGCCGGCATCGAGCTCAGCAAGGTGAGCTGGGAAGACGGCACCGTGCAGGACCGCAACCTGCGCAAGGTGATCCGGCTCGCGGGCACCTGTAGCAAGCCGAAGCCGCCGGCCAGCCCGCCGGTCACGAAGCCGCCGGGTACGCCGCCCCCCACCGACTGTGTCCCGGCCGACGCGGTCGAGTTCACCCACACGTTCAACGGTGCGACAGGAACGGCGACGGTCAGTCTGGATGGCGCCAAGCCAGTTTGTGCCGGCGGAGATCAGGGCTTTGCGCTGATTTCGTACACCTCGTCCAAGGTGCCCGGCGCGGCGCTGAAGAAGTTCGATTCGGCCACCGGCGTGATTTCGCCGGCGAAGAAGAAGATCGATCTCAAGGTCAAGCTTCCCCCGTGCTACACGAAGGTCTATCTCGTGTGGGGCACCGCGATCATCGACCCGATCAGCACTACCGGGGAGAAGTACGGCGACAGCGTGCTCGGCTCGGTGGGCAAGCCCGGCATCAACTCCAAGGGTCCGCTCGGTTTCTTTGACGGCGGTAGCGCGGAGTGCGCGGCACGGCCGTCGGTGGCGTTCGCGAACACTTGCGACAACGTCACGATCACACTGATCAACGACGGCACCCAGCCTGCGGTGTTCGTCGGCGCCTCCAAGGTCGGCGACGGCGCCTACAAGCCGTTCAGCGACCCGGTCACGGTGGACCCGGGCAAAAGGGCCAGTCTCGGCGTCAATCCGGCGCTGCCGGGGCTGTCGGTCAAGGTGACCTCGGGCACGTTCAGCCAGGAGCACAGCTGGACCGCTCCGGCGGCCTGCGTGACCCCGAGCCCCTCGGAAGAGGAGGAGCCGCCGAACTCGACCCCCGGCGCCGGCGGTGGCCTTCCGGTCACCGGAGCCGGCCTCGGCGGGCTGATCGCCGCGGCACTGGCGGCCACCGGTCTGGGTGTCGCGCTGGTGGTGCTGGCCCGACGTCGCCGCCGGTTGGCCTGACGTCGACAGCTCGGCCTGATCCTCGTAAGACAGCATGACCAGGAAGAACCGGTCTGATCTGGTCGCCGGTGGGCGGCGACCAGATCAGCGCGGACAGGCGAGATCAGCACGGAGACCAGCCAGGCGGAGAGCCGGGCCCGGGCGCGCGAGCGTGCGGGGCCCGGCTCTCGCGCGTCCGCCCGTCGCGGCGCGCCCGGGGCACCGATCCGTTGGACAGTTCGCACGTAACGCCGTTTACCGTCCGGAGCTGGGCGATTACCACCAGCGCGGTGCGGTGCCCCGCCGAGGGTCGCTCCGGCGCCGAGGCAGGATCGGGCGTCAGGCACTCAGCGAAGGAGGTTAGACTCAGCCCCCGTGATCACCCTCGACGCCGTAACCAAGACCTATGCGAAGGCTCGCCGCCCTGCGCTCGACGACGTCAGCGTCTCGGTTGAGAAGGGCGAGTTCGTCTTCTTCATCGGCCCGTCCGGGTCCGGGAAGTCGACCTTCATCCGGTTGCTCTTGAAAGAAGAGTCGCCGACCAAGGGCAGGGTTGCCGTCGCTGGCAAGGATCTCGCCACGATTCGGTCGTGGAAGGTGCCGCAGCTGCGGCGCAGCATCGGCTGCGTTTTCCAGGACTTCCGGCTGCTGCCGAACAAGACGGCTGCGGAGAACGTCGGCTTCGCGCTCGAGGTGATCGGCAAGACCAAGCCGGTGATCCGCCGGGTCGTGCCAGAGGTGTTCACCCTGGTGGGGCTCGAGGGCAAGGAGAACCGGATGCCGCACGAGCTCTCCGGTGGTGAGCAGCAGCGGGTCGCCATCGCCCGCGCGTTCGTCAATCGGCCGCTCGTGCTCCTGGCGGACGAGCCGACGGGAAACCTCGACCCGGACACCAGCGTCGAGATCATGCGGCTGCTCGACCGGATCAACCGCACCGGCACGACGGTGATCATGGCGACGCACGACTCCAACATCGTGAACCAGATGCGGCGCCGGGTGGTCGAACTCGACCGTGGCCGCATCATCCGGGACCAGGCGCGCGGCGTGTACGGATGATCGACCTGAGGTCGACACCGCCCCCCTTCCCCGCGACCAGCACCGAGACCTGAGGAACCCATGCGCGCAAAGTTCGTCCTGACCGAGGCCGCGACTGGCCTGTGGCGCAATGTCACGATGACGGTCGCGATGATCCTCACCACCGCCATCTCCCTGGCGCTGCTCGGCGCGGGCGGCCTGCTCTTCGTGCAGGTCGAGAAGGTGAAGGACCTGCTGTTCTACAAGGTCGAGGTGACGGTCTTCCTCGACGAGGGCGTCACCCAGGACCAGCGGGACGCCCTGAAGACAAAGCTCGAAGGCGACGACCTCGTCGACACGGTCGAGTACGAGAGCCGCGATGAGGCGTACAAGCGCTTCAAGGAGCTCTTCAAGGACTCGCCCGACCTGGTGAACAACGTGAAGCCGGAGGCGCTGCCCGAGTCGTTCCGGGTGAAGCTGAAGGATCCGCGCAAGTTCGAGGCGATCAACCAGGCCTACTCGCAGTCCGACGGTGTGGACAAGGTCTCCAACCAGCAGCAGTTGGTCGGCAAGATGTTCAAGACGATCGACGCGGTGAAGAACACGGCGTTCGTGGTCGCCCTGATCCAGGGCATCGCGGCCCTGTTGCTCATCGCGAACACGATCCAGGTGGCGGCCTACAGCCGCCGGCGCGAGGTCGGCATCATGAAGCTGGTCGGCGCCTCGAACTGGTACGTCCGGTTGCCGTTCATCCTGGAAGCCGCGGTCGCGGGCCTGATCGGCGCGACGCTGGCGTGGATCGCGCTGCTCGCGGCCAAGTGGCTGCTTCTCGACGGGGCCTTGGCACCGGTCTTCGACAGTGGCATCATTCCGAAGATTCCATGGTCGTACATCATCGCGACAGGTCCGCTACTGGCCCTGTTCTCCGTAATCATCGCCGGCGTGGCCGGCTGGGCGACACTCCGCTTCTACGTCAAGGTCTGACTCCAGGCCTTCATCGAGGATCGAAGGCAGGCTCGCAGGTGCCAGGCAAAATGGCCCGAACATACCCATACGGGGTGTTCGGGCCTTTTGTTTGCGAAATTGTTGCTCCTGCTGCTGCTGGGACCTATGTCAACCAGCGTTCCTGTCGTAACGTAACCCTCGACCTGACATGGAGGTGCGCCCGTAAGGGCGTGTGCGCGGGGGCGCCTACACCACAGTGAAGGTTCTTGGGGGCTCGGATGTCACTGCACAGCCGCACGGGCGGACGATCGCAACGGTGGACGATGGCGGTCGCGGTGGTGGCGGTCGGCGGGGTACTGCTCGCCACCCCGGCGCTCGGTGATCCGGCCGGCGACAAGGCTCGGGTCGATCAGCAGCTAGGTCAGGCTCAAGCGGCGCTGGAACACGCGACCACGCGGGCCCAGCAGGCTGCCGCCAGCTACAACCAGGCCAACAAGTTGCTGCCCAGGGCACAGCAGGCGGTCGCGCGGGCCCGTGGGGAGGTCGCGGCGGCGCAGGTGCAGGCCGCCACCGCCGCCAAGCTCGCGGCCCGTGCCAAGGCCGCCCTCGCCGGCTCGGAGGCCAAGCTGGCCGAGAGCGAGAAGCAGGTCGAGGACGCCCGCGATCACCTCAGCGCGTTCGTCCGGGCCAGCTACCAAGGCGCCCCCTACGTCACGGCGTCCGCACTGCTCGGCGCGCGAACCCCGGACCAGCTCATGGCCGGCATGGGGTATCTGAACAACCTCGCCGGCGGTGAGCGGCGGGCCATCACCCAGGTGACGAAGGACCGGCTGGTCGCGTCCCAGCGGCGGGCGACGGTCGCCGAGTACAAGCGGATCGCCGACTCCCTCGAAGCTCAGGCGCAGGGTGCGCTCGGCGTGGCGAAGGGGCAGCAGGCGGTGGCCGCGGCCGCTCAGGAGCGGGTCGTCCAGCTCGTCGACCAGCGCAAGCAGTCGATGAAGGTGGCGGAGGAGGAGAAGGCCGCCAACGCCAAGCAGTACCAGGAGGTTCAGGCCGAGTCCCGCCGGATCGCGGCGGCCCTGCGCGAGGCGGCTCGCCAGGCCCGCGCCGAGGCGGCCCGCAAGGCCAGGGAGGCCGAGGCGGCACGGAAGAAGAAGCCGAGCGGGGGCAGCAAGCCGCCGCCCAGCCGGCCGGGCACCAGCAAGCCCAACAAGCCGAGCTCCTCGGGGCTGAGCAAGCCCGTGAACGGCTGGAAGTCCAGCGACTTCGGCCGGCGCTACGACCCGTACTACAACGTCTGGCAACTGCACGCGGGCACCGACTTCGCGGCGCCGGGCGGTGCGCCGATCTGGGCCGCCGACGACGGCACGGTGATCCGCGCCGGCTGGAACGGCGGGTACGGCAACTACACCTGCATCTACCACGGTGACCTCAAGAACGGGCGCGGCCTCTCGACCTGCTACGCCCACCAGTCCCGAATAAGCGTCAGCCGCGGTCAACACGTCAGTCGCGGCCAGACCATCGGCAGGGTCGGCACCACGGGCGCGTCCACCGGCAACCACCTGCACTTCGAGGTGCGCATCGACGGTGAGCCCGTGAACCCGATGGGCTGGTTGTAGCGAGCCGGTAGCCGGTCGCCGAAAACGCTGCGACAACCCCCGTAGCATTGGACTCTGTGCGCCACGGTGGCGCCGGAGGAGGGGAGCGTCATGCCGCGGGAGACCGGGCGCAAGCTCATCGCGTCCAACCGCAAGGCGCGGCACGACTACGAGATCCTGGACACCTACGAGGCCGGGATCGTGCTCATGGGCACCGAGGTGAAGTCGCTGCGCGCCGGCCGGGTGTCGCTCGTGGACGGCTACGCGATCATCAAGGACGGCGAGGTCTGGCTCGAAGGCGTTCACGTCGCCGAGTACGCCGAGGGCACCTGGACCAACCACACGCCGCGCCGGATCCGCAAGCTGCTGCTCAACCGGATCGAGATCAACCGGCTGATCGGGAAGATCAAAGAGGGCGGCCTGACCCTGGTGCCCCTGGAGATGTACTTCTCGGACGGACGGGCCAAGGTCGAGATCGCGCTCGCCCGGGGCAAGAAGGCTTACGACAAGCGGCAGACCCTGGCCAAGCGGGACGCCGATCGGGAGATCAGCAAGCAGCTGGGCCGGCACCTCAAGGGCCGGGCCGTCGGCCGGGGCTGAGCAAGCCGCCGACCGCCGCCGGGTCCGGAAGAAACTCCTGGCGTGAGGCGTTAGGCTAGCGAGTAGCTGTATCAAGACCAGGGGGTGATTGGTCTCGACTCCGGACGTCGAGACAGGGGAAGCGGGCCGAGGAAGGCGACAATGATCTCGTTAACCACGAAATGTCGCAAAAAAATAAACGCCACGGATAATCGTGCGCGTCTCCAGCTCGCTGCCTAAGTAGCTTCTGGAGACTGTCAGACCGGGAGTGCCTTCGGCCCGGACCCTGGCATCAGCTAGAGGGCTAAACCGTTCAACCCGGCTGCGGGGATGATCGGGACACTTCACAGCAGCTGAGCCCGTCACCGACTTGCTTGCGTGATCGGTGGGGCTGAGAAAATCACAGCAAGCTACGCCCGTAGAAGCCCTGTCAAGCCGCCGGAGGACCCGGGTTCGATTCCCGGCACCTCCACGAGACACGAAAGCGCGTCCGCTCAGCGGGCGCGCTTTCGGCATTCACAAGCCACAACCTTCAAGCCTTCAGATCACGATCGCCCGGCCGGCGTACCTGTGCCCCTGACCAACCTCAGGTCAGCCTCCCGCCCCCCGACGCGCCCGCCGCGCGCACCCGCGCCTGCGGCGCGGAGTGCGGTTGAATTCCGCACTCCCAGTGCGGAATTCAACCGCAGCCGTACCGGCGGCCAGCCGACGCGCGCCGGAACCGGCCGCTAGGCCACCCCGCTCAGGACTCCAGGTACCGCAGCACGGCGAGAACGCGGCGGTGGTCCCCGTCGGACGGGGCGAGGCCGAGTTTGGCGAAGATGTTCGTGACGTGTTTCTCGACCGAGCCGTCCGTGACGAACAGGGTCTTCGCGATCGCGGCGTTCGAGCGGCCCTCGGCCATCAGCGCGAGGACCTCCCGCTCGCGCGCGGTGAGGCGGCTCAGCGTGTCGGCCTGCCGGCTGGTGGCGAGGAGTTGGGTGACGACCTCGGGATCGAGCACCGTCTCGCCGTGGGAGATCCGGACCAACGCCGCGACGAAGTCCGCCACGTCGGCGACCCGGTCCTTCAGCAGGTATCCCACGCCGTCGGACCGGCCGGCGAACAGCTCCGCCGCATACCGCGCCTCGACGTACTGCGAGAAGACCAGCACGCCGACGCCAGGATGATCGCGCCGCAGGGCGACCGCGGCCCGCAAACCCTCGTCGGTGTGGGTGGGCGGCATCCGGATGTCCACCACGGCCACGTCCGGCGGATCGGCGGCGACGGCGGCCCGCAACGCGTCCCCGTCGCCCACGGCGGCCACCACCTCGTGGCCCCGGCTGACGAGCAGCTCGACCAGACCGTCGCGGAGCACGACCGAGTCCTCGGCGATGACGATGCGCATGGCTACCGGGCTCCCGTGGCCTAAATCTGGGACGGCAGTTCGACGGTGACCAGGGTCGGCCCGCCCACCGGGCTGATGATCTCCAGCCGCCCGTCGACGGTACGGACCCGCTCGGCAAGCCCGGTGAGCCCGCTCCCGGCGCCGACCCGGGCGCCGCCGATGCCGTCGTCGTGGACCGAGACGCGCAGCAGCCTGCCCTGGGTCACCTCGACCGTCGCCTGCCGGGCGCCGCTGTGCTTGGCCACGTTGGTGATCAGCTCGGCGGTGCAGTAGTACGCGATGGTCTCGATCGCCGCCGACGGGCGGACCGGCACGTCGACTTCGAGCGCCACCGGTACGGCGCTGCGGGCGGCCAGCGTGGTCAGCGCCGCGGCGAGCCCGTTGTCCAGGGCCGGCGGGTGGATGCCCCTGGCCAGATCGCGCACCTCGACCAACGCCTCCTTGGCGCTGGCATGGGCGTTCTCCACCAGGGTGCGGGCCTGCTCGACATCGACCGGCCGGCCGTCTTCACCGGCGAGTTCCTCCTTGGCCATGCCGAGCTTCATCGCCAGCGCGACCAGCCGGGCCTGCGTGCCGTCGTGCAGGTCACGCTCGATCCGGCGCAGTTCGGCGGCCGAGTCGTCGACAGCGTGCGCCCTGGCCTGCTCCAGCTCGCGCACCCGGGCTGACGAGCCGCTGGGCCCGAGCAGCCGCTGGAGCAGGAACTGGTCGGCGGTCAGCACGGCCCGCACCGCCCAGGGCGCCGCGAAGAACAGGAAAACGCCGATCACGACGACCGGCACGATCGTCTCCCAGGTGTCGAGGAACGTGTCGTAACCCCAGGCGATCCCGCGGCGCGGTTGGCCGAGGCTGTCACGTTCGGCGGGGAGCAGACCGCGCCAGATCGGGTAGGTCGTGCAGCTGATGCCGTAGCCCCAGAAGAACAACGTCACCACGGTCGTCACCAAGCCGAGTGGCGCCCGCAGCAGCAGGTAGCCGATCGCCCGCCAGCCCGGTCCGTCGGTCAACGCCGACTTGAGCCAGCCGAAGAAGCCGGCGCCGGGCCGGAACGGCGTCGGGGCGGCGATCTCAAGACCGAGGAGCCCCCGAGCCAGCCGGCGGTGCACCCCGCCGATCCAGCGGGCCCCGAACACACCCAGTGCCAGCAGCGGAACACCGACGATCAGAACCGGCAGACCGGCGGCGAAAGCGAGGACGTAGGCGAAGCCGGCGAGCGCCAGCGGGGCGCCGATCAGCACGTAGAGCAGGTCGGCCCAGGCCTGCCTGGTGAACGGAGCCTGGAGCACGCGGGGCAGGCCGCCTCCGGTCGGGGCCAGGCTCATCAGAGGGCCTCCGTCGGGATCGCGTCGGGACAGGGCAACGCCGCCATCGAGATGATCGCTCATGGGCACCAGCCTGCTCAGCTCGCGTGCCCGCCAGAAGCCGGCAAGCCCCTCTGCCCGAGGTGGGGATAACCCCACCACCCCGCTTCACCCTGCGCTCTGGGCGACATCTTCGGTGCTATGACCCCGAAGATGTCGCCCAAAGCCCGAAAGGGCGAGCCCGAAGGCCAAAGCCCGAAAGGGCGAGCCCGAAGGCCAAAGCCCGAAAGGGCGAGCCCGAAGGCCAAAGCCCTACGCCCGACGGGTTACGGGTTGGCGGGGGCGAGGCCGAGGGACTTGGCGGCGGTGTCGAGCGCGTCGATCAGCACGGCGGTGACCGGTTCCGGACCGGATCGGGGCGCTCGGCACACCGCGGTCAGCCGGCGCGATCCGCCGACCGGAAGCGCGGTGACGGTGACCGCCGCGGCCGGCACGTCCGAGAGCGCCAGCCCGGGCAGGATCGCGGCGCCGAATCCGGCGGCGACCAAGGCCAGCACGCCGGGGAAGTTCAGGCACTCATGCGCACGTCGCGGCGTGAATCGGTGCCGCGCGCCGAGCCGGTCGAGCGCCCGTCCACACGCGGACTCGGGCGGCCCGGCGACCCATGGCCGGTCGGCGAGGTCGCGCACGGTCCGGGGCACCGGCCAACCGCTCGGCACGGCGATCCGGTACTCGTCCTCGGCGAACGCCGTGCCGGTGAGCCCTGGACGCGCAGGCTCGGGACCGTCCCCCTCGGCGATCACCACGTCGACGGTGCCGGTGCGCAGCTCGTGCAGCGCGGGCGCGCCCTCCAGCTCGATCGCGCTCGGGCGGACGTCCGGATGCGTCTTCGCGAGTTCGGCGAACGCGGGCACGAGCAGGTGGCACAGCGCGGTCGGGAAGGAGGCCACCACGAGCGGTCCGCTCACCCGGCCGCTCAGCGCCGCGAGTTCACGGCGGGCTTCGGCCAGCTCGACTTCGATCCGTTCGGCCCGCGCGGCGAGCAGCTGACCGGCGGCGGTGAGCGAGATCCGGCGCTTGGACCGATCGAGCAGGGCGATACCGACCTCGCGCTCGAGCTGCGTGAGCTGCTGCGACACGGCCGACGGCGTGAGGTGGAGCAGCCGAGCGGCCTCCATGACGCCGCCGCGCACCGCCACGGCCCGCAGCACGCGCAGCCGGCGGGGATCGAGTTCCATCAGATTTACTTTCGGATCGCTTAAGAAAACCTCGATTGTCCTTCAGCATAGTTTCACTGATGCTGGAGCCATGAACGCGAACAGCGAGTGGCGAGTGCGCTTTGACGCCGAGGTGACCTTCGGCAACGGCGGGGGGCTGCAGGTGCAGGATTTCCGCCTGGACCTGCCCGCGGCGCTGATCGCCGGCGCGGGCTCGGAGGCGAACGGCGCTGGACCTGAGCTGGCCGACGAGTTCGTCGCCGAGCTCCTGATCCGGCACCTCGGTCTGCTCATGGTCGAGGACGTGCGGATCAGCGCCAAGGAACTCCTGCGCGAGCCGCACCGCGGCTCCCGAGGAATCGGCGCCGGCAAGCCCAGCGAGCGCCGGCTGGTCGAGCTGTCCCACGTCATCCGGGACGGCATGATCACCTACCCCGGCCTGCCCGGACCGGAGATCAGCGACCATCTCAGCCGGGCGGCCTCCCGCGAGGTCTACGCGGCCGGCACCGAGTTCCAGATCGGCCGGATCTCGATGGTCGCCAACACCAGCACCTACCTCGACACCCCGGCGCACCGCTACGACGGCGGCACCGACCTGGCCGGCATGGACGTGGCGCGGCTGGCCGACCTCGACGGGTTGCTGGTCCGGGTCACCGGCGCCGGACGGCGGGAGATCGACCGGGCGCTGCTCGGCGCCGTACGACGTGGCCGGCCGCGCGGTGCTGATCCACACCGGCTGGGACCGGCACTGGGGCACCGAGGCCTATGGCAGCGGCCACCCGTTCGTCACCGCCGACGCGGCCGCCTGGCTGGTGGAGCAGGGCGCGGTCCTGGTCGGCATCGATTCGGTGAACATCGACGAGACCAGCGGCGGTGAACGGCCGGCGCACAGTGCGCTGCTCGCGGCGGGGATCCCGATCGTCGAGCACCTGACCGGGTTGGACCAGGTGCCGCCGGAGGGCTTCCGGTTCCACGCCGCGCCGCCACGGGTCGCGGGCATGGGCACCTTCCCGGTGCGCGCCTACGCGATCCTCGGCTGACCGGGTGAGCGCCGGGCTCGCGCTGGTCGGCTGGGCCGGGGCGGCGCTGCTGGTGCTCGCCTACGGGCTGGTCTCGGTCGGTCGGCTGGCCGCCAGCTCGCTCCCGTTCCAACTGCTGAACATGGCCGGCGGGATCGCGCTGGCGGCGAACTCGGGTACCACGGCGCCTGGCCGTCGGCGGCGCTGAACGTAGTGTGGGTGGCCGTCGGCGTGGGTGCGCTGGCCCGCGCCAGGCTGGTGGCCCACTCGGAACTCCCCATTGACGGTCACGTTCCCTCGCCTGGAAAAATGTCTCCTACCGGACAGTAGAACCGCGTCATGAGCGGCTGGTAGCGCCGTCGCCCTTGTAGTGAGGGGGTGACAGTGGATGGACCACAACGGCACGCCGGACGAGTACGTCGACGCTTCGAAGCTCGCGACCGCGCACCGGCTCAAGGCACTGCACCAACAGCAGAAGTTCCCGGAGCCCGAAATCTGCGCGTGGTGTCTCAAGCGCTGGCCGTGTCCGGACCGCCGGTGGGCTGATCGAGTCCTGCGCTCAGCCGCGCGGGGCGCCGAGGATGAGCCGGAATCACCTCCAGTCGGTCAGGGCTGAGGCCGTCAGCGCTGAGGCACGGGGAGGTGGCGTCGCCGGGCGGGGGAGCCCGGCACGACGCCAAGGCCCGAGGCAGGACCGCGGGCGGGCATGACCGGCACGACGTCAGGCCCGGGGGTCGGATCGCCTGGCGGGGGAATTGCGCAAAGTATTCAGACGGCTACGAATAGCTCTTATCGTGAGAAAATAAGCATAGTTCGCCGCACGCGAGTGAATGGTGATGCCCGCCGGGTCTGACGAACGAAAGTTGTCGATGGGCTCGCCGGATTTGATCACGAGTAGTTATGTTTCGATTGCAAGAAGTAGTGGCGCCGCGTCGATTTCTGGGTCATGATGTGCATCCACAGCTGCTCACCACGGCTGCTCGCTGTAGCTCAATGGCAGAGCGCCCGGCTTTCATACTGGGAGGACGCCGGTTCGATTCCGGCCAGCGAGTCCATCATGGCGCGTCCAATTCGGACGGCTATTTGCCCCTTATGGGCGTTGTTTCCGTGCGCCCACGCACGCTGTGTTCCCTGTTGCGCCTGCGTGCGGTGTGCCCACCTGTGGCCTGTGATGCCTAGATGGGCGGATCCTGCACGCCTGTACCTTAAATGAACCTTTTGTATTGGCGCTCCCTCTTCGATTAGGTCGCTGATCTGGGTTAACGTCGCTCGCCGGGTCTGGGGGGATCTCGAGTAGCCCCCCGCTGCGGCGTCACTTCGGTGATGCGGCGGGCACGGCGACCGACATTCCATTTACGGCCCGGGTCGTCGAATCCGTGCTGCCGAAGGCGAGGACCGCACGGCATGAGGCTGACCCGCTTATCCCGGACTCAACGCGCCCTTCTGGCGATTGCCACCATCGCGTCCTTATCGGCCGTCGTCGCCTGCCGCGAGAACTCTGAGTCACGATCGGAGTCTGCGCCGTTACCCTCCGAAGTTGCTGAGGTGGCGACGGAGCCGTCCGCGACCCCCTCGACCGCGCCGCCCACTGTTGCCGCAGGGCCCGGCGGCGCCGCGACCGGCAAGGTCGGCGCCCGATCGACCCAGTCGAAGCGCGCCGCGGTCGCCGACTCGGACCTGCCGCCGGCGCTCGGGGTTCAGTTCCACGGCACCTGGAGCATGTACTACTCGCCGTCCGGGAGCGCCACGCCGAACGCGATGTTCCGTCGGCACCTGGACGTGCTCGCCGAGAAGGGCGTCGCCCTGATCCGGGTCGACGTCGGCTGGTCGGCCAGCCAGCCCGAGAACAAGACCCCGTCGCTCACGAACACCTACAACAAGCGGATCTCCCTGGTGCTGGACGAGGCGGCCAAGCGCGGGATGAAGGTGCTGGCCACGGTGCATCAGTCGCCGGCGTGGGCCCGCCCGGACACCGGTAGCTCGGTCAAGCAGTACCCGACCAAGCCCGATTCGATCCGGCCTTGGACGACGTGGATGGCGCAGACCTTCGGCGCCAAGATCACCGCCTGGGAGATCTGGAACGAGCCCAACCTGTCGGAGTTCACCGGCGTGGCCAAGGTCGCCGAACGCGGTGCGCGGTACGTCCCGGTGCTCAAGGCGGCCTCGACCGGACTCCGCGCCGGTGACCCCGAGGCCCGCGTGGTCTTCGGCGGCCCGGCCCAGACTGACGACGGCTTCATCGCGGCCGCCTACAAGGCCGGCGCCCAGCCGTATTTCGACGTGATGTCGCTCCACCCGTACCAGGGGAACCAGACCAAGCCGCCGGAGTCGACGGACATCGTGGGCAAGCCGCGGATGACCAACCTCCCGGCGGTGCTGGACGTGATGGCGGCGAACGGCGACTCCGACAAGCCGGTCTGGTGGTCCGAGTTCGGCTTCTCCGTGCACTCCAACGAGGAGGTGCCGAAGGAGAAGGTCTGGCTGCTCGGCGTGCCGACCGACGAGGTCTCCGGCGACTACCTGCGTCGCTCGTTCGAGCTGGCCCGGACCCGGTACCCCCAGGTGAAGGTGGCCATCCTCTACACCGCTTACAAGGGCGCGAGCGACTCGATGGGGCACCAGTACGGCTACCGGCTACTGGAGGCGGACGGGAAGCCGTTGGCCCAGCTGCCGATCGTGAGCGACTACTTAGCTCAGTTCGAGGGGCATCGCGCGCTCAGTTAATGTCCGAATAGGCCACCGTATGATCCGTTATAAGTATTTTAAACCCCGACGCGCCCAAAGTGATCGATAGATCCAATAGCCAGGTAAGCCCTGTTAGCGAGGGTACCGTCTCTCCACATCGCACGACGTCGCAGGATTCGGGGGCCACGACGCGCGAAGTGGGGGGAGGGGACCATGAAACGACGCACCGTTGTCCGTGCCGCTCTGTTCGGGGCACCGGCCGTCGCTGCCGCCGCGATCGGTGGCACGGCGCTCAACCGGGCCCACCAGAACGGCGGAGTCCGCGCGGCCAGGCAGGATCCGAGCTGGCTCTGGGATCCGTTCGACGACGAGAAGCAGCTACCGCCGGCGCTCGGGGTCCATTTCCACGGCACCTGGGACATGTACTACCCGCAGCGGAACTTCACCCCGTCGGCCATGTTCTACAGCCATCTCGACACGCTCGCCGGTCAGGGCGTCCAGGTGCTGCGGGTGGACGTCGGTTGGTCGGCCAGCCAGCCGAACAACGCGCCGCCGTCGACCACGAACACGTACAACCGCCGGATCCAGGTGGTCCTCGAGGCGGCCAAGGCACGGAAGATGGACGTGCTGCTCACGCTGCACCAGTCGCCGCCCTGGTCGCGGCCGGGCACCAGCGGCGGCATGCGGCAGTTCCCCACCAATCCCGATCTCATCTATCCGTGGGCAGCCTGGTTGTCGGCCACCTACGGCGACAAGGTGCTGGCCTACGAGGTCTGGAACGAGCCCAACCTGCGCGAGTTCACCGGTGTGGACGACGTCCGGGCCCGCTCGGTCAAGTACGTGCCGCTGCTGCGCGCCACCTGTCTCGGGCTCAAGGCCGGCGACTCGGACGCGGTCGTGGTCTTCGGCGGACCGTCCAAGAACGATGACCGCTTCATCAGGGCCTGCTACGAACTCGGTGCCAAGCCCTACTTCGACGTCATGTCCACGCACCCGTACCAGGGCAACCAGACCGTTCCGCCGGACGCCACCGACCAGGACATCACTGGCCGGATGACGCACTTCCCGGCCGTGCTCGAGGTGATGGCCGACTACGACGACATGAACAAGCCGGTCTGGTGGACCGAGTTCGGCTTCTCCGTGCACTCCAACGCCAACGTGCCGAGGGAACAGGTCTGGCGGCTCGGGTTGCCGAGCGAGGCGAAGTCGGCCGAGTACCTGTACCGCTCGTTCGAGCTGGCGCGCAAGGAGTATCCGCAGGTGAGCCTCGCGATCGTCTACACGGCCTACAAGCCGGCCTCGGACGCGTTCGGCCATCAGTACGGCTACCGGCTGATCGACGCCAACGGCACGCTGCGTCCGCAACTGCCGACGCTGCGCGGCTATCAGGCGGCGTTCGGCGGCAGCAGGTCGCCGCTGCCGGACTTCACCCTGCCGGGCAGCCCCGAGCCGTCGCCCAAACCCCAACCGACCCCGACCTGGGGCCAGCCGTCGCCGCCGGCCAGTCCGACCGGTGCGCCGAGCCCGAGCGGGAGTACAGCACCGTCGAGGCCGGCCAGCCCGACCACTACCCCGTCGCCCGTGACACCACCGAGCCCGCCGCGCCCGAGCGTCACGATCCCGTCCGGACCGAGCACGCCGCCCGCACCCTCATCCACCCTCCGCCGCTAAGACAAACGCCGACAGCCCTCCTCTGGGCGACATCTTCGGTGTCATAGCACCGAAGATGTCGCCCAGAGCGGCGGGTTCTCTGGCTCTGTGCGGCGTGCCAGGATCGGACGATGCTGCCCACGCTGGAGACCGAACGGCTGCTGTTGCGTCCGCTCATCGAGGACGACCTCGACGACTACGCGGAGATGATGGCCGATCCCGAGGTGGTCGAGTTCCTCGGAACCGCGCCGATGGATCGTGCGGAGTCGTGGCGGCACCTCGCGTCGCTGCTGGGCCACGGCGTCCTGCGCGGGTGGACCAACAACGCCGTGGTCGAGAAGTCGACCGGTCGGTTCCTCGGCCGGTGCGGGCTCTGGCGACCCGAGGGGTGGCCGGGGCTGGAGGTCGGCTGGGCGCTGGCCAGGCAGGCCTGGGGCCACGGCTACGCGTCCGAGGCCGCGGCGGCCTGGCGGGACTGGGCTTTCGCGCACGTCCAGGCCGCTGAGCTGGTCTCCGTGGTGCACCGCGACAACGTGCGATCGGCCCGGGTCGCCGAGCGGATCGGGCACGGGAAACTGCGAGCGCTCGAAGTACGGGGCTTCCCCTGCGTCCTGTATGGACAGGCCTTTCCGGGGTTACCGGCCTGATCGACGCGCCGGCCGTCAGGGCAGCGTGAGATCCACCTTGATGCCGTCGAGCGCGTGCGCGCAGGGGCAGTCGCGGGTGAGGGGCAGCGCGGCCGCGACGTCCAGCACGAGGCCGCGCAGGCGCTCGGTGTTCTCGCCGAAGACCCGGAACACCTCCTCCTGCGTCACCGCCTCGCTGGCCTCGACGCCCGCGTCCAGGTCGGTGACCAGCGCCACCGGCGCGTAGCAGAGCTCCAGCTCGCGGGCCAGGATCGCTTCGGGATGCCCGGTCATGTTGATCACGGCCCCGCCCTGCGCGGCGTACCAGCGCGACTCGGCGCGGGTGGAGAACCGCGGCCCCTCGATCACGACCATCGTGCCGCCATCCACCGCGTCGATGCCGGCCCGGCCGGCGGCGGCCAACAGCGTCGCGCGACCGGTCGGGCAGTACGGGTCGGCGAACGACACGTGCACCGCGCCCACATCGTGGAAGGTCTGGATCCGGCCGGAGGTGCGGTCCACGACCTGGTCCGGCACCACGAACGTGCCCGGCCCGAGCTCCGGCCGGAGCCCGCCCACGGCGCACGGCGCGATGACCTGCCGGACGCCGAGCGAGCGCAGCGCCCACAGGTTCGCCCGGTACGGGATCCTGTGCGGCGGGAAGCGGTGGTCGCGGCCGTGGCGGGGGAGGAAGGCCACCCGGCGGTCACCGATCGTGCCCAGCGTGATCAGGTCGCTGGGCGGGCCGTACGGCGTCTCGACCGCGGCCTCCTCGACGTCGTCCAGCAGCGCGTACAGGCCGGTGCCGCCAATGACGGCGATGGGTGCGGCCGACGGGGACGGTGCGGTGAACTCAGGCACGGCGAGGTTCCCTTCCGCTGGATCGAGGACAGGTCCGACCCTAGCGGTGGGCACGGTGCGGTCGCTCGCGGCGGGATTGTCGGTGGGGCTGGCTAGCGTGCCGCCATGACGATCTCCATGGGCATGATCACGATCGACTGCGACGATCCGAAGGAACTCGTGCCGTTCTGGACGGCCGCGACCGGCTATGGCGTGGTCGCCGATCTGGGCGAGTTCGTGGTGCTGGGGCCGGAGGTGGAGGGCAGCGCGCCGGCGCTCGGGTTGCAGCGGGTGCCCGACCTGACGCCCGGCAAGAACCGGGTGCACATCGACTTCCGCAGCGCGGACCGGGAGGCCGAGGCCGCCCGGCTGGTCGCGCTCGGCGCCAGCCGGATCGCCCAGCACGAGTACCCCGGCATCGCGTGGATCACGCTGGCCGATCCGGCCGGTAACCAGTTCTGCGTGGCGTGACCGAGCAGCTGCTGGCATTCGCCGCGGTCGCGGCGCTGATGACGCTGACGCCGGGCGCTGACACGGCCTTCGTGATCCGGTCCGCGCTGGTCTCCGGCCGGGTGACCGCTGCGGCCGGCGGCCTCGGGGTCTGCCTCGGTGTGCTCAGCTGGGGGGCCGCCACCGCGCTCGGGCTCTCCGCGCTGGTCGCCGCGTCCGAGACGGCCTATCTGGTGCTGCGGATCGCCGGTGTCGCCTATCTGGTGTGGCTGGGCGGCCGGATGCTGTGGCGGGCGTCGCGCCGGGCGGCCGCCGCCAGCGACGAGGAGACAGCGCTCCCGCCGCCCACCAGTCCGGTGCGGGCGTTCGGCCAGGGTCTGCTCACCAACCTGCTCAACCCCAAGGTGGGCGTGTTCTACGCGACCCTGCTGCCGCCGTTCATCCCCGCCGGCGCGCCGGTGCTCGGCACCAGCGTGCTGCTGGCCGGGGTGCACGTCTCGGAGGGGATCCTCTGGTTCGCCGTGCTGATCTGGCTCACCGACCAGCTCGGGCGCTGGCTGCGCCGGCCGAGCACACTCCGGGTGATCGACGCGCTCACCGGCACCGTGCTGATCGGGTTCGCGGCGCGGCTGGCTCTCGCCGCCCGCCCGACCGCCAGCTGACGGGTCGCTCTCGCGGCCGCCCGACGGCCGGCTGACGGCTCGCTCTCTCCGCCGCCCGGCGGCCGCTGACCGAGGGGTTGGCGCCGCGGCTGGCTTGAGCGTGGGTTTCGACGTGCAGATGACCAGAAGTCGACCAGGGAGGGGGTTACCGCCCCGCGCCCACCGGTGTTTGGGCATGATCACGGAATGCCGGCTGAACGACTTACGGGACGACTCCTTGTCGCGACGCCTGCGCTGAAGGACCCACACTTCGAGCGGACGGTCGTTCTGCTGGTCGCGCACGAGGAAACCGGCGCCCTCGGGGTCGTCCTCAACCGGGCGACCGAGGTGCCGGTCGGCGAGGTCCTGAACGGCTGGGATGCGATGGCCGCACAGCCCTCCGTGGTCTTCGAGGGCGGGCCGGTGCAGCCCGAGGCCGCGATCTGCCTGGCGCGAGCGCGGCCGGGCGCCGAGCCCGACGGGTTCAGCCGGGTCGAGGGCGTGGTCGGCACGGTGGACCTCTCCGGCGACCCGGAGACGCTCACCGGCGAGCTGGATCGACTGCGCATCTTCGCCGGTTACGCCGGTTGGGACGCCGAGCAGCTCGAATCCGAGATCGACGACGGGGCGTGGTTCGTGCTGGACGCGCTGCCGGGCGACGCGTTCATGCCGCAGCCGGACGACCTGTGGGCCATGGTGCTGCGCCGGCAGGGTGGGCTGATGGCGGCCGTGGCGACCTTCCCCGCCGACCCCACTCTGAACTGATTCCGCTGGGCTGGCTGGCGGATGCGGCTGGGTCGGCGGCCCGGCGCCGGGGCTCTGCGGAGGCGGCGGATACCCGGTCACAACCGACCCGCCGGACTGTGTACACTTCAGCAGTCCGCTTGGTTCTGCCGAGCGCGGGGCTGTGGCGCAGCTGGTAGCGCACCACACTGGCAGTGTGGGGGTCAGGGGTTCGAGTCCCCTCAGCTCCACCCGTAAGGACAATGAAGAACGCCCTGGTGAGGACCTTTCATGGTCCGCCAGGGCGTTTCTCATTTCCGCTCGTCTTCGCGCAACGTGCCAGATCCGTGCCAGATCACGCGCTTTCCTCGCCTCGCGCAGCCTCGATCAGCAGGTTGAGAGCCGCCGCGATGGCGTGATCTCGGTCACGTGTCGCGTGCTGCGGCCTCGACCTCGGGGCGCACGAGATGGCCTGTCGTCGATTTGTCACACGGACGGGTCCCAGGCGATGAGCTGGTCGAAGATGCGGCGGTCGCCGTTCAGCTTCAGGGAATCCAGCGGTATGCGGCCGTAGAACATCAGGACCAGATCGCTGGCCGTGCCGCGGGCGGAGGCGTCGACCGGGTCCGGGTCCTCGCTGGCAGCGGCCGCGCCAAGGCGCGCGGCCCGTGCGCCGTCGCGGGAGAGCCGGAGGCGCCAGGATCGGCCCTCGGTGGCGTGGTAGTCGACGACGGCGGGTTCGTGCGGCCAGGCGACGGTCGTTGCGCAGAGGGTGAACTGGCAGTCGTCGAATCCGTCGAGGGCGACCTCGTCGGGTAGCGGCTGCGGGGCACCCACAGTGAGCTGGGCGTCGTAGGTGTGCACGGCGATCTCGGGAACTTGGCGCCGTGCCCAGGCACCAGAGGTCTGCGGTGAGGGGGAGTCATCCCACCATGTCCAACAGCCGCGGTCCGGGCCGGCCTCGCGCAGCGTGCTCGTCAGTTGCTCGATGGACTCGGTCCACCAGGCCAGGAGGGCCTCGCGTTCCCGAGGCGCACCCACGCCGTACTCCCAGGCCGACTTGTCTGGGGGAGCGTCTGCGGGCCCTGCGGCGATGATGGCGGCTGATTTGCGGCGGCCCATCCCGACGTGTTGCACGAGGTCGAACAGCGTCCGCTCGGGATGGGTCGGCACCTGCAGGTCGAGGCTGGGTGCCGCGGCGACCGCGGCGCGGAAGGCGGTCGACCGTTCGTCGATCAGCCGCAGGTGATCAGGGAACGTGAGAATTTCGTGCACCCAGGCTTTCTATCAATGTGCTTCGGCAACCGGACAGCGATTTTCACCGCTGACGCGGCCGGCGCCGCCGCACGCTGAGTGGCCACGAAGTCGTTCCAAATCGCTGTTGACCGGGCCCAAAGTTCGAAATTTTGGGCCCGGTCAGCGAGTTTTTCAGGTGTTTTCCTGCCCGGTCACTTCACTTCGGAGCGGCGCAGGAACAGCAGTCCGATGGTCAGCGGCAGCACGATCCAGATCGCGGTGGTCGAGCCGAGCATGGCCCATTCCTTGCCGGTGTTCGTGGCGCCCTCGAAGAGGTTGACCTGGGTGTAGTTCCAGTCGATCCACGGCTGCAGGTCGGAGAACCACTCGCGCACCTGGGCGAGCAGGGCGAGGATGCCCGGCAGCACGAGTGACACGACGAAGTAGCCGACGATGGCCGCAGCGGAGTTGCGCAGCACGACGCCGAGGGTGAATCCGATCGCCATACCGACGAGGTTGCCGAGCACGATCTGTGGCGCGGTCGAAAGCGAGATGTCCCAGACTGTGTCGACGCCGGCGAGCGCGGAGCCCGCCAGGTTGCCGAGGGCCCCGACAGCGAAGGCGACGGCCATCGAGACGATGCCGACCAGGAAGGTCGCGATCGCCTTGGCCCCGATCACCCGGCCGCGACTCGGTACGAGGGTGAAGGTCGTGAGCCCGCTGCGCTGGCTCCATTCGCTGGTGACGCCGAGGATGGCGATCATCGGCAGGATCACCGACATCGGGAAGCCGATCGAGGTCGCGAAGTTCTCGTAGGTGACCGCGTCGTCGGGCGCGAAGATGATGACAGCGCCGGTGGCCACGACCGAGAGGACGCCGATGCTGAGCAGCATCCAGAAGCCCGAGCGGGTGTTGAACATCTTGCGGAGCTCGACCTTGATCAAGCGTGTTGCCGGTATGGCGCGGGCGGGCTGACGAGCCTGGACGGCCGCCGTCTTCTCGGTGCTGATCGTGGGGGAGACAGTCGTGGCGGTCATGCCGCAACTCCTTCGCGTTGGGAGTCGGCAGTGAGCGACAGGAACATGTCTTCGAGGCCCGCGCCTTCGGCAGAGCGGAGCTCGGTGAGGGCGATGCCGGCGGCCAGGGCCACCGCGCCCACCTGGGCGGGATCTGCGTCGGTGCGCACCGAGCCGTCGCCGGCGAGCGTGCTGGCGATTCCGGCCCGCTCGAGGGCGTGCGCGAGATCGCGCGGCGACGTGGAGCGAGCGAGGGTGCCGGCAGCAGCGAGCAATTCCTCCTTGGTGCCGGACGCGACGATCTTGCCGTTGCCGATCACGACCAGGTCATCGGCGATGACCTCGATTTCGTGCAGGAGGTGCGACGACAGCAGCACGGTGCCGCCCCGGTTGGCATAACCGCGCAGCAGGTCGCGCATCCAGCGGATGCCGGCCGGGTCGAGGCCGTTGGCGGGCTCGTCGAGGATCAGCACGCGCGGGTCGCCCAGCAGCGCGGTGGCGATGCCGAGTCGCTGGCGCATGCCGAGTGAGTAGTTGCGGACCCGGCGCTTGGCCTCGTTCGGCGTCAGACTGACGAGCGCGAGCATCTCGTCGACGCGGGTGCGCGGGAGCCCCATCGTGTCGGCGGCGACGGTGAGGATCTCGCGGCCGGTGCGGCCGGCGTGCTGCGCGGAGGCGTCGAGGAGGACGCCGACCTCGAGGCCGGGGTTGGGGAGGTCGGCGAACCGGACCCCGTCGATGGTGGCTGAGCCGGACGTCGGGGCGGTGAGACCGACCATGACGCGCATCGTGGTGGACTTGCCAGCGCCGTTCGGACCGAGGAAGCCGGTCACGCGGCCGGGCCGGGCGGTGAAGGAGACGTTGTCGACGGCGGTGAAGCCGGCGTACCTCCGGGTCAGTGAGTCAACGGTGATCATGGCTGCAACCCTCGCCGCTCGACACCGGTCGGCACATCGGGTGTCACCCCGACGCTGCCCCTAACCGACCCCTCGCCCAACCCTGAGTCGGGCTCGGGGTCACCCCTGACCGTGCTGTTCTCATTCCCACCCGCACCCTTCACGCTCTGGGCGACATCTTCGGGGTCATAGCACCGAAGATGTCGCCCAAAGCTGGGGTGGGAGTGAGGCCCTAGGCCACGGGGACCGGTTGCTGCGGCGCCGGCTCGGCGACGACCAGCGGCGGACGCTTGAGGCGCAGGAACGCCAGGACGAAACTGGCCAGCACAAAACCGGCCGCGACCAGGAAAGCCAGGCTGTACCCGTCACGCAGGGCGGACAGCGGCGCGGCGCCCTCGTCGAGCAGGTCACCGGTCCGACTGGCGGCGAGCGTGGCCAGCACCGCGAGGCCGACCGCGCCGCCGGCCTGCTGGGCCGTGTTGTTCAGCCCGGACGCGAGCCCGGCGTCGGTCGGCTCGACCCCGGCCATGGCCAGCATCATGATCGCGGGCAGTGCCAGGCCGAAGCCCACGCCCATGACGAGCAGCGGCGGCATCACGTCCACCAGGTAGTCGCCGTTCACCGGCGCGTGGCTGAGCAGCAGCAGTCCGGCGGCGAATCCGACGAGACCGGTCAGCAGCACGGTCCTGGTGCCGAACCGTGCGGTCAGTCTGGCGGCGAGGAAGAGTGAGACCGTGCCGATGGCCAGCGGCGCCGGTAGGAACGCCAGACCGGTCTGCATCGAGCTGTAGCCCAGCACCTGCTGCAGGTACAGCGCGGTGAGGAACTGGAAACCGAAGCCCGCGGCCACGATCAGGACGATGACCAGGTTGGCCACGGAGAGCTGCCCGGCACGAAAGATGCGCAGCGGCAGCATCGGCTTGGCGGCCTTCGCCTGGCGCAGCACGAACGCGACGAGCAGCGCGAGCGCGACCACGCCGAAGCCGATCGTGCGCACGTCGCTCGTGCCCGGTTCGGCCGACTGGACGATCGTGTAGACGCCGAGCGACAGGCCGGTGGTGACCAGCACGGCACCGATCACGTCGGCGCCCTCGCGCAGGCCGATTCCCCGGTCACTCGCGAGCAGCCGTACCGCCAGGACCAACGCGGCGACGCCGATCGGCACGTTCACCAGGAAGGCCCAGTGCCAGCCGAGGGTCTCGGTGACCACGCCGCCGGCGATCAGGCCGATCGCACCGCCGCTGGCCGAGGCGAAGCTGTAGACGCCGATCGCCCTGGCCTGCTTGGCCGGCTCGGGGTAGAGCCCCACGATCATGCTGAGGATCACGGCCGAGGCCAACGCACCGCCGACGCCCTGGGCGAACCGGCCGACGACCAGCACCTCCTTGCTGCCCGCCACTCCGCAGACCAGCGAGGCCACCGTGAACACCGCCAGCCCGGCCAGGAACACCGGCCGCTTGCCGACCAGGTCGCCGAGCCGGCCGGAGAGCAACAGCAGCCCGGCGACCGCGACCAGGTACGCGTTCATCACCCAGGCGAGGCCGGCCTGACTGAAGTCGAGTTCGCGCTGGATCGCCGGCAGCGCCACGGCCACGATCGTCCCGTCGAGGATGATCATCAGCTGCATCGCGCAGAGCACGGCCAGCGCCCACGAGCGCGAACGGACGGCAGAAGGGGCGGTACCGGACATCGTCGTCTCCCTGGGTTCTCTGAACCAACAGGAGCGACCGTAGCAGATGATCCGAAAGTAGATCATCTAGTTTCGATCCACTAGGACTTCTGGCGGACCCTCCGCACCGGCCGGTCACACTCGACGGGCTTCGCCAGATGGCCCTCGACCAGCATGGTCAGCGCTGCCGCGAAGGCGTCCCGTGCTGGCTCAGGGAGTGCGGCGAGGGCATCGCGGTGGACGTGGTCGACGATCTGCTGGCCCTCGGCCGCGGCGCGCGCGCCCGCCGGTGTGACGGCGATGATCCGGGCCCTGCGGTCGGTGGCGGAAGGGCGGCGTTCGGCGTACCCGGCCTCTTCCAGTGCGTCCACGGTTGACACCATCGTGGTCTTGTCGAGGTCGGCCAGTTCGGCCAGCTGGATCTGGGTGCGCTCCTGTTCGAGCGCGTGAATGAGCACGCACTGCATCCGTGGCGTCAGTCCGACGTCCGCCAGGGCGGCCGTGAGTCGGGTGATCAGGACGTGGCCCGCATGGTTGAACATGCCGGTGAGGTCCCGAACGGTTCGGGTGGGTGCGTTCGTCATGCCGCTAGCGTACTCGAACTGATCCGCTGCCGGATTATCTAGCAGTGGACCTACTTTCGTGTGCGCCGGCCTGGGTCATCCGGCTCGGAGTGGCCGGCCCGGCCGCCCCACTCGAATAGGCGCCCCGGGGGAGTGGCGGTATTGCGCCAGAACGGGCGCCCCCATTCGAAGCGATCACGTTCCGTGCGGATGCGACGACAATAAGCCACGATAGGCGATGTCAAAAACTTCGAACTCGGGTTTCGACGCCTAGACGCGAGGGTAATCAAAATGGCTGATTTTCCCCTTTCTTGCCGACATTGAGCGTGCCGCACGCGGCTGCGGCGCCTATTCACACCGCCTGTGGACAGTTTTTGACGGCGGTTCTTGCGACTCACCGAACGGCTGCTACGTTGTGAATGTGTAGCTGATCGGGGGTCAATTGCCTCTGCGCTTCGATCGCTCTACTATTCCTCCCCCTCACGACATCGAGTACAGGAGCAAGACGTGGCACAGAAGGTTGAAGTCACCCTCGTTGACGACCTTGACGGCGGCACGGCGGATGAGACCGTCTCGTTCTCCATCGACGGAGCGCAGTACGAGATCGATCTTTCGGCCAAGAACGCCCAGAAGCTGCGCGACGCGGTGACGCCTTTTGTCGGCGCCGCTCGCAAGGCCGGTCGCGCCACCGCGCGTAACACGCGCGGTCGGGGCAGCGGCAGTGCCGCGGTCGACCGTGAGCAGAACCAGGCCATTCGCGAGTGGGCGAAGAAGAAGGGCCTGAACGTCAGCGAGCGCGGCCGTATTCCCGCCGAGATCGTGGAGAAGTACCACGCCGAGCGCTGAGTAACGGAAACGGCGGGCCCTCCGGAAGTTCGGAGGGCCCGCCGTCGTGTGTGGAGTGTCGCGATGCTGGGTCCGCCAACGCTTCCGGGGCTTCGGCCGGCCGAGGGCCGGTGGCGGTATTGATCGAGGCTTGCCCATGGTCGGCTGGCTGGCGCCATAGGCGAACGGCATGATCATCCAGCCGTCGACGGGTGTGGCCCGCTGCGGCGGCTTGGAGTGACCGTCAATAGGGCGCTGATCCGGGCCGGTCGAGGTTGTGCCGAATGTCACGAAGACCTTGATCTCGGGTTGTTCGGCTTCACGATCTTGAGCGCGTGGACAACCCGTTTGCGTACGGTGTCGACGCTGAACTCCGCAGCCTCGATCTCGACGTCGATTCCCTTGCGGGCGGTAGGCGTTGATCGCCTTCTGCTAAGCGCTGGCGGGCGCGGAAGCGCTGCCGCGCTTCTCGGCGGGCTTGGTGCCGGACCAACCGCCGGCCGCGCGAATCTCGCTGATCCGAGTAGTGGCGGATCCGGTGATCGAGCGTTTGCCGTCCGACTTCGGGTCACCGCCGCCGCCGGAGCCGACGAATGCCGGCGTGAACCATTCGACGCCGATGGCGGACCGCACCGAAGCGGCATTCCGCGGGTTACCCCCAGCCGGAATACCGCAGGGCGCGGCGCCTATCAGGCTGGTGAGCGTGGCCTGCGGCGGCGTTGGTCTGATCCCGCCCCGCTAGGGCGATTCGTTCCGCTCTCCGACCGCTGGGTTCCCGGCCCGCCGCCCGTGGTGAAAGGCTGCGCCGGTGGATGAGCGGATGGAACGACCGGATACGGTGGCCGAGCAGTTCGCTGAGCCCTCGCCCGGACCAACGGCCGAGGCGGTGGTAGCGCTGGTCGCGGGGTACGGCGCGCACGCCCGACCGGTGCGGGAGGTGCTCGCCGCGCTGACCGACCGGGCGTGGTCGCTCGCCGCGCTGATCCAAGCGACCGCGGTGCCGCGCCGCACGGTGGAGGACGTGCTGGCAGCCCTGGGCGACGACGTGTCGGCCGATCTGGAAGCGCTGGCGATCGTGCCGGCCAGACAGGAGGCGTACCGGGAGCACTTCGGGTACGCGCAACTGCGCCGCACCGCCCGGATTGACCCGCTGGCCAGCCGGCTGGACGCCGCCACCGAACTGCGTGCGGAGCTGAGCACGATGGTCGCTGCGGCGCCCCGGTCGCGGCGCGCGCTCGACCACGTGGCGGCCACCCCGGAGACCGCGGCCTGGCGGGGGCTCTGGCTGGACGCGCAGTACGACCTGGCCGGTGCCCAACTGCTCTGTGTCGGCGACCACGACCTCACCTCGCTCGCGGCCGCGTTGGTCAACCCGGAGGTCGCGGTCACGGTCGTGGACCTGGACGAACGGATCCTGGAGTTCATCGACGCCCAGGCCCGCCGGCTCGGGCTCGACGTGCGGTGCCGCTACGCCGACCTGCGGCACGGGTTGCCGGCCGGGGTCACGGCCAGCGCCGATCTGGTCTTCACCGACCCGCCGTACACGCCCGAGGGGGTCCGGCTGTTCCTGGCCCGGGGCGCCGAGGGGCTGCGGGACCGGGAGCGCGGCCGGCTGGTGATGGCGTACGGCTTCAGCGATCGAACCCCCGCGCTGGGCCTCAAGGTGCAGCAGTCCGCGCAGGAGTTGGCGCTCGCGTTCGAGGCGATCCTGCCGGCCGTGCAGCGGTACGAGGGGGCGCAGGCTGTGGGCAGCGCGAGTGACCTGTACATCTGCCGGCCGACCGCGCGCACCTGGAAGGCGCTGGACCGGGTGGTCGAGAACGCGGTGAACATCTACACCCACGGGCCGCAGTCGCTCGAGGGTGCCGCGGCGGCGTTGGACGCCCCGGTGGTGACCGCCGTGGTCGAGGCCGTGGGCGAGCCGGTGACCGCGATGGTCGGCAGCGCGTGGCCAGTGGACCGGGACGGACCGGCCCGGGTGGGGCTGGAGACGGTGCTGGCCGGTGGGCTACCCCCAGTGGCCACCGTCCGGGGTGCCACGACCGCCGCGGTGGATCTCTCCGCCGACCCCGGGCCGTGGCTGCTCCGCGTGCTCCTAGCGGCCAACGCCGACCGACTCGCCGTGCTGGTCCCCAACGGTCACCCGGATCTGGCGAGCGAGGCCAGCCAGCGTGCGCTCACCGAGCTCGTGGCCGCGAAGTACCGGCTGCGGTTCCGGCGCAGCACGCCTGGGCCCGAGTACGCGATCGTGGTGGCCGAGTCCCGGCCGCTGGGCGGTCTCGCGCCGGCCGAGCGGCTGACCCGCGGCGTGCTGGATCGGGCGCACGGTCGGATCGGCAACGTCTGGCGCGAGGGCCTGATCGCCGCCTCCCGCCGGGCCGCCGCGCCGCCCGCTGGAACGCTGGCCGCCACCCCGCTCACCAAGAACGACGCCCGTCGAGCGGTCCGCGCGGCCACCAGGAGACCCGAGGACCTCGACGCGAGCGCCATCGAGCTGCCCCGACACCAGCTCGCCGAGCTGCTGGCCGAGCTGAGAGCGTCCGCGCCATAAAGCGGGTCCGGCGAGCGTGCGACAGGCCCTGCGGCACGCCGACGCCACACGCCCCCCGGCGACCGCCGACAGTCTGTAGGACTATTCTGCTGCCGAGGCGCGTCCGGGGGGTATGGGCTCGAATGCGCCGTGACGAACAGAAGCCAGGAGGGTCCTCGGTGACCATCGCACCTCAGCCCATCGTCACCCGGCCGTGGCCGGTGCGGGAGACGGTTAAGGGGAACGCGTTCGCGCGGGTCCTCCGCTCCACCGACCACAAGACGATCGGCCTGATGTACCTCGTCACGTCGTTCGCGTTCTTCCTGATCGGTGGCGCGATGGCGCTGCTGATGCGTGCCGAGCTCGCGCGGCCAGGGCTGCAGTTCCTGTCGAACGAGCAGTTCAACCAGCTGTTCACGATGCACGGCACGATCATGCTGCTGCTGTTCGCGACGCCGCTGGTCTTCGCGTTCGCCAACTACATCGTGCCGCTGCAGATCGGCTCGCCGGACGTCTCGTTCCCGCGGCTGAACGCGTTCGCCTACTGGCTGTACGCGTTCGGCGGCACGATCGTCCTGCTCGGGTTCGTCACCCCCGGTGGCGCCGCTGACTTCGGCTGGTTCGCCTACGCGCCGCTGAACTCGGCCATCCACTCGCCGGGCGCCGGCGCGGACATGTGGATCGTCGGCCTGATCATCTCCGGCCTCGGCACGATCCTCGGCGCGGTCAACATGATCACCACGATCCTGACCCTGCGCGCCCCCGGCATGACGATGTTCCGGATGCCGATCTTCACCTGGAACATCCTGGTCACGAGCCTGCTCGTGCTGATGGTCTTCCCGATCCTGGCCGCCGCGCTCTCCGCCCTCACGGCGGACCGGCACCTGGGCTCGCACATCTACGACTCCGAGACCGGCGGCGCCATCCTCTGGCAGCACCTGTTCTGGTTCTTCGGTCACCCCGAGGTGTACATCGTCGCGCTGCCGTTCTTCGGCATCGTGTCCGAGGTCTTCCCGGTCTTCAGCCGCAAGCCGATGTTCGGCTACAAGGGCCTGGTCGGCGCGACGCTGCTGATCGCGGCGCTGTCGATGACCGTGTGGGCGCACCACATGTTCGCCACCGGCGCCGTGCTGCTGCCGTTCTTCAGCTTCCTGTCGTTCCTGATCGCGGTGCCCACCGGCGTGAAGTTCTTCAACTGGATCGGCACCATGTGGCGCGGCCAGTTGACGTTCGAGACGCCGATGCTCTTCGCGCTCGGCTTCCTGGCGACCTTCCTCTTCGGTGGTCTCTCCGGCGTGCTGCTGGCCTCGCCGCCCATCGACTTCCACGTCTCCGACACGTACTTCGTGGTGGCGCACTTCCACTACGTGCTCTTCGGCACGATCGTCTTCGCCGCGTACTCGGGCATCTACTTCTGGTTCCCGAAGATGACCGGCCGGATGATGGACGAGCGCCTCGGCAAGCTGCACTTCTGGATCGACGTTCGTCGGCTTCCACACCACGTTCCTGGTGCAGCACTGGCTGGGCAACGAGGGCATGCAGCGCCGGATCGCCGACTATCAGGTCGCCGACGACTTCGCGTTGCTGAACACGATCTCCACGATCGGCGCGTTCGTGCTCGGTGCCTCCACGCTGCCGTTCCTCTACAACGTGTGGAAGTCCTACAAGCTCGGCCGCGTGGTCGAGGTGGACGACCCGTGGGGCTACGGCGCCTCGCTGGAGTGGGCCACGTCCTGCCCGCCGCCTCGGCACAACTTCGTCAAGCTGCCCCGGATCCGTTCCGAGCGGCCCGCGTTCGACCAGAAGTTCCCGCATCTCGCGCCCTGGGCGCAGGAGGTCGAAGGTAAGAAGAAGGCTGCGGTCCAGTCCTGATTCCCGGCGTGACGGAACCCGGTCCGGCCGAAGCTGACTCGATGGAACACATTCGTGCGCTGCTGACCGTGACCGGGGCCGACCGGCCCGGGATCACCGCGGGGTTGTTCACCGCGCTGGCCCGCCACGACGTCGAGGTCCGGGACGTCGAACAGGTGGTGATCCGGGGCCGGCTCGTCCTGGGCGTGCTCGTCACGCTGCACGGCGAGCGGGCCCCGTTCCGCGACGCGCTCCGGGCGGTCGGCGCCGACCTCGGCATCCACCTCGACGTGGCGTTCGGCGACGAGGCGGACGGGCCGATGGTCCGGCGCGGCAGCCGGCACCACGTGATCGTGCTGGGCCGCCCGCTGACCGCCACCGCGGTGGCCGACATCGCCGACCGAATCGCCGAACTCGGCGGCAACATCGACACCATCAACCGGCTCTCCAAGCACCCGGTGACCAGCCTGGAAATGCTCGTCTCCGGCGCCGAGGGCGAGGCGCTCCGGGCCGCGCTGTCGGTCGCCGCGAGCGTCGAGGGCGTGGACATCGCGGTCGAACGGGCCGGGCTGCACCGGCGGTCCAAGCGGCTCGTGGTCTTCGACGTCGACTCCACCCTGATCACCGGCGAGGTGATCGAGATGCTCGCCGCGCACGCCGGCTGCGAGGAGGAGGTCGCCGCGGTCACCGCCGCCGCGATGGCCGGTGAGCTGGACTTCGCCGAGTCGCTGCGACGCCGGGTCGCCACGCTGGCGGGCCTGGACGCGGCGGTGCTGGAGAAGGTCCGCGCCGACCTCGTGCTCACCCCGGGCGCGCGCACGCTGATCCGGACGCTCAAGCGGATGGGTTACCGCTGCGGCATCGTCTCGGGCGGCTTCACCCAGGTCACCGACCATCTCGTCGAGATGCTGGAGCTGGACTTCTCGGCCGCGAACACGCTGGAGATCGTGGACGGGCGGTTCACCGGCCGGGTCGTCGGCGAGATCGTCGACCGCGCCGGCAAGGCTCGCTCGCTGGAGCGGTTCGCCGCCCAGGCCGGGATCCCGATGAGCCAGACCGTGGCCGTCGGCGACGGCGCCAACGACATCGACATGCTCACCGTGGCCGGCCTCGGCATCGCCTTCAACGCCAAGCCCGCCCTCCGCGAGGTCGCCGACACCGCCCTGAATCATCCCTACCTCGACGCCGTCCTGTTCTTCCTGGGCGTGAGCCGCGACGACGTAGAACAAGCTGATTTCGAAGCGGCCCGCTGAGGGCTCCGGGTTTAGATCAAAGGCTTCAAGCTTTGTAAGTACGTTCGGCGGGTTGGCGGCTTGCGCACAACGGGGCCGGCGCTGCACAGGTCAGCCTCCCAGCCGGCGGTCGTACCAAAGCTGGCCGCCGCCCGGGGTAAGACCTTGCGGTTGGATCGCGCCCTTCCAGGGCGCGATCCAACCGCAGCCCGAGCCGCTCCGCGGCCAGGCCAAAACAGCTGCGGTCCACTTGCGCCCTCGAGGGTCGCGAATGGACCGCAACCGGCCGCGGAGCGGCGGCGAACCGCAAAGGCAGTTGACCTGGGGTTGGTCGGTCAGCTGGCCACTACGGGGTCGCCGACCAGGCCGACTTCGGCGGCGCTCATTTCCGCGAGGGCGCGGGCGGTGGTCTCGGCGGCGACGCCGGCGGTGAGGTCGAGCAGGACGGTGGTGGTGAAGCCGTGGCGGGCGGCGTCCAGGGCGGTCATCCGTACGCAGTGGTCGGTGGCGATGCCGACCACGTCCACCTCGGTGACCTCCCGCGCGCGGAGCCAGTCGAGCAGCGTGCTGCCGTCGCCGGTCGGTGCCCTCGAAGCCGGAGTACGCGGCCTTGTGCTCGCCCTTGTCGAAGATCGCCTCGACCCGCTCGGTCGTCAGGTTCGGGTGCAACTCCACGCCGTCGGTGCCGACCACGCAGTGCACCGGCCAGCTCTCGACGTAGTCCGGATCGGTGGAGAAGTGCGCGCCGGGGTCGACGTGGTGGTCACGGGTGGCGACCACGTGATCCCAGCCGCGGGCGTCCGCGTCCAGGGCAGCACTGATCTCGCTCGCCACCGCGGCCCCGCCGCTCACCGCCAGCGAGCCGCCCTCGCAGAAGTCCTTCTGGACGTCGACGAGGATGATTGCGCGGGTCATCGCGGAGCCTCCTGAAAGGTGACGGGAATTGCGGGTTCGCCCTGGGAGAGCTTGAGCCCCTCCCACGGGATGCTCACCAGGGCCTCGCGCAGGTGCACGCGGGATTCTTCCAGCGTCGGCAGGCCGGGCAGCCGCTCGCCCGCGCGCATGAACTGGCGTTGCAGCGCGACGATCGCCCCGCTCGGCGGACGGTTCGCCCTGGGCCACCACGACCTCCTCGATCGCGGTGCCGCTCGGCTTGTGCCGCCGCACCGCGTTCTTCCGGCCGCCACGGGAGGCCTTGTTCTCGCTGCGCTTCTCGACCGGGCGGCCGTCCACCTCGACCAGCTTGTAGACCATGCCCGCGGTCGGGTGGCCCGATCCGACGACCACCGCGGTGCCAGCGCCGTAGGCGTCCACCGGCCGGGCCGCGAGCGCCGCGATCGCGTACTCGTCCAGGTCGCCGGAGACCACGATCTTCGTCCCGGTGGCACCGAGCGAGTCGAGCTGCTCGCGGGCCTGGCGGGCCAGCACGCCGAGGTCGCCGGAGTCGATCCGGATCGCGCCCAGCTCGGGGCCGGCCACCTCGACCGCGGTCCGGATGCCGGCGGTGATGTCGTAGGTGTCCACCAGCAGCGTGGTGTCCTTGCCGTGCGTCTCCACCTGATCGGCGAACGCGGCGGCCTCGCTGTCGTGCAGCAGGGTGAACGAGTGGGCGCTGGTGCCGCGGGTGGGGATGCCGTACCGCTGGCCGGCCGCCAGGTTGCTGGTCGCGGCGAAGCCGGCCAGGTACGCGGCCCGTGCGGCGGCCACCGCGGCCTCCTCGTGCGTGCGGCGCGAGCCCATCTCGATCACCGGACGGCCCTCGGCCGCGGTCACCATCCGGGCCGCCGCCGAGGCGATCGCGCAGTCGTGGTTCAGGATCGACAGGACCAGCGTCTCGACGACCACCGCGTCGGCGAACGTGCCCGTGATGCTCAGTACGGGGGAGCCGGGGAAGTAGAGCTCGCCCTCGGGGTAGCCCTCGACGTCGCAGCGGAACCGGTAGTCGGCCAGCCAGGCCCGGGCGTCGGCGTCGACCACGCCCGCGGACTCGAGAAAGTCCAGGTCGGCGGCGTCGAAGCGGAAATCCTCCAGCGCGTCCAGCAGCCGCCCGATCCCGGCCACCACGCCGTACCGGCGACCACCGGGCAGCCGGCGGGCGAACGCCTCGAACACGCAGCTCCGGTCGGCCGAGCCGTCCCGCAGGGCCGAGGCGAGCATGGTCAGCTCGTAGTGATCGGTGTACAGCGAGGTGGTCACCCAGCAAGCCTACGGGCGCGTCGTCTCGCCGTTCACGCCACTGGCCGACTCCGAACGGATCACCGCGGGGTTACCGCCGGGTACGGCGCCGGAAGCCCGCTTGCATCGCCGGCCGACGATCGGAACGATGGAGGAATGACCGCCCCCCTGGCCACGCCGGTGGAGACCGCGGACGTCAGCAACGTCAGCGATCAGCCCTGGGTCGCCGTCGTCTGGGACGACCCCGTGAACCTCATGACGTACGTCACGTACGTGTTCCAGAAGCTGTTCGGCTACAGCCGCGAGAAGGCCACCGAGCTGATGCTCGACGTTCACAACAAGGGCCGCGCGGCGGTCTCCGTCGGCAGCCGCGAGAAGATGGAGTTCGACGTGGTGCGGCTTCAGTCCTACGGCCTCTGGGCCACCGTGCAGCAAGACAAGTGAGCGGGTTCCGGCGGCGCGGCGGCCAGCTGGTCGCGGTGCTGAGCGAGGCCGAGTCCGAGGTGCTCACGCTCGTGCTCAGCCAGGTCCTCGACCTGATCGAATCGGCGGCGCCGGTGCCCGCCCTGGCCGCGCCGGCCGAGGCGCCCGCGAGCGACCCCGCGCTGGCCCGCCTGTTTCCGGACGGCTACCGCGACGACCCCGCGGCCGCCGCCGAGTTCCGGCAGCTCACCGAGGGCGACCTGCGCGCGGAGAAGCGGGAGAACGTCCGGCTGGTGCTGGCCGCGCTGCCCGCCAGCGGTGAGGTGCGGCTGGACGCCGCCGAGGCCGACATCTGGCTGATGGCGCTGAACGACGCACTGCTCGTGATCGGCGTCCGGCTCGGCATCACCCACGAGACCGACCTGCAGGCCGAGCTCGACGAGGCGCTCCGCCTCGACCCGACCGGCCCGCGCGTGTTCGCGATCTCGGTGCACCACCTGCTCATGTACCTGGTCGATTCGCTGGCCGGCGCGCTCACCGCTGTGCCCTGTGTCGTTGACGACACGGCCGCAGGAGAGCGCGGTCGGGTTCGGTACCCTGGGCCTGTGCTGACGATCGATCGGGCGACCTATGACGCCATCGTCGCGCACGCCAGGGCCGATCACCCGGACGAGGCGTGCGGCGTCGTCGCGGGTCCCGAAGGCAGCGATCGGCCCGAGCGGTTCATCCCCATGCTGAACGCGGCGCGCTCGCCGACGTTCTACGAGTTCGACTCCATGGACCTGCTCCGCCTGTACCGCGAGCTGGACGACCGGGACGAGGTCCCCGTCGTGATCTACCACTCGCACACGGCCACCGAGGCCTACCCGTCGCGCACCGACATCAAGCTGGCCCAGGAGCCGGGCGCCCACTACGTGCTGGTCTCCACCCGCGAGCCCGAAACCGTCGAATTCCGGTCGTACCGGATCGTCGACGGCGTGGTCAGCGAGGAGCCGGTCGAGGTCGTCGAGTCGTACCTCTTCGGGCACTCGCCCACCGAGGTCGTCTACGACTGTCCCAACCAGTGAGCTCGTCCGCCCAAGAGGCGGAATCCCTGAGCATCACCCAGCGTTGATGTCGACGTCCGTCGACCCCAATCCAGGCACTGCCTTCACACCCGAGGAGAACACCCCGATGGCGATCGAGGTCCGGATTCCCGACCATTTTGCGCACCTACACCGGCGGCCAGAAGGCGGTGGAAGGCGGCGGCGACACCCTCGACGCGCTCTTCTCCGACCTCGACGGCCAGCACCCGGGCCTGCGCGCCCGGCTGATCACCGAAGAGGGCGCCCTGCACCGCTTCGTGAACGTCTACGTCAACGACGAGGACGTCAGGTTCACCGGTGCCCTGGAGACGAAGCTGAACGACGGCGACTCCGTGACCATCCTCCCCGCAGTCGCCGGCGGTTAAGTGTGCGCGGCCCGCCGAGGCACCCGCTCGCGGCGTTCTCGTCGCCTTGCGTGCACGAACAGCACGCGGCGGCTCCTCGGCCTTGCGATCGGCGGCACCTCAGCGGGCTCCAGGTTCAGTCAAAGGACATAGAGCTCATGGCTCGGTACGAGAGTTTGCTTGATGCGTTGGGCAATACGCCGCTCGTCGGGCTGCCCAGGTTGTCGCCCAGCAAGGATGTGCGGATCTGGGCGAAGCTGGAGGACCGGAACCCCACCGGCTCCATCAAGGACCGTGCCGCGCTGTTCATGATCGCGGCGGCCGAGGAGGAGGGGCGGCTCCGCCCCGGCGACACGATCCTCGAGCCGACCAGCGGCAACACCGGGATCTCGCTGGCCATGGCCGCCAAGCTCAAGGGCTACCGGCTGATCTGCGTGATGCCGGAGAACACCTCGATCGAGCGCCGCCAACTGCTCGGCATGTACGGCGCCGAGATCATCTCCTCGCCGGCCGCCGGCGGCTCCAACCAGGCCGTCGCGATGGCGAAGGAACTCTCCGCCGACCACCCCGACTGGGTCATGTTGTACCAGTACGGCAACCCGGCCAACGCCCGCGCGCACTACGAGACGACCGGCCCCGAGATCCTCAAGGACCTCCCGAGCATCACCCACTTCGTCGCCGGCCTCGGCACCACCGGCACGCTCATGGGCACCGGCCGGTTCCTGCGCGAGAACGTCGAGAACATCCAGATCATCGCCGCCGAACCCCGGTACGGCGAGCTCGTCTACGGCCTGCGCAACATCGACGAGGGCTTCGTCCCCGAGCTGTACGACGCCTCGGTGCTGACCACCCGATTCTCGGTCGGCCCGCGGGACGCGCTGCTGCGTACCCGCCAGCTCATCGAGGTGGAGGGAATCTTCGCCGGCATCTCCACCGGTGCGATCCTGCACGCCGCCCTGGCCAGCGCGCACAAGGCAGCCAAGGCGGGCGAGCGGGCCGACATCGTCTTCGTAGTGGCCGACGGAGGCTGGAAGTACCTCTCGACCGGCGCGTACGCCGGCACGCTCGCCGAGGCCGAAGCGGCACTGGAAGGCCAGCTCTGGGCGTAACCTCCGGATGTTTGCGGTTCAATGACGCCCTCCCAGGGCCGAATTGAACCGCAGGAGGGGGTGACGTGCGGATTCTCATCGTCGAGGACGACGACCGGGTCGCCCGTGGGCTGGCGACCGCGCTCACCCGGCACGGGTACGACGTGCGCCGGGTGGCGACCGGTGCCGACGCCCTCGCCGCCGACCCGGTGGACCTGGTGCTGCTCGACCTTGGCCTGCCGGACGCCGACGGCATCGAGATCTGCCGCAAGCTCCGCAAGCGGGACAGCGTGGCCGTGATCGCGGTGACCGCCCGCGCGGAGGAGCGCGACCGCATCGTGGGGCTGCGCAGCGGTGCCGACGACTACGTGGTGAAGCCGTTCGGGATCGGTGAGCTGCTGGCCCGGATCGAGGCCGTCTCCCGCCGAACCCGTCCGGCCCGCGCTGCCACGCCCGCCGACCAGGCCGTGATCATGGTCGGCCCGCTCAGCGTCGACGCGGACGCCCGGCAGGCCACGCTCGGCGGCGAACCGCTCACGCTGACCCGCAAGGAGTTCGACCTGCTGGCGATCCTGGCCGCCCGGCCGAACGTGGTCATCACCCGCGATCACCTGCTCGATCAGGTCTGGCAGGCGGCGTACGAGGCGCCGTCCCGGACGCTGGACGTGCACATCGCGGCGCTGCGCGCGAAGCTCGGCGGTGAGGACGCCGGCGCCGAAAACCCCGTGATCGAGACCGTGCGCGGCGTCGGCTACCGGCTGCGCGGCTGACCGCCGATGTCCCGCCGCCTGCTGCTCGTGCTGATACCGCTCTTCGCGGCGTTGCTGGTCGCGCTGGGCCTCCCGCTCGCGGGCATCGTGGCGCAGCGCGAGACGCAGGTCACCTACCTCGACCGGCTGGCCGACAGCGAGCGGTTCGTGGCCCTGGCCGAAGTCGCGCTGCGTTCCGACCCGGCCCGCACGGTCATGCTCGACCAGGAGATCCACCGGTACCAGGAGCTGTACGGCATCGCGGTCGCGATCGTCAGCCCGGACGGACGGCCGCTGCTCACCTCCAGGTCCGAGCCCGACCTGACCCTGCCCGAAGTGCGTAGTGGCCTCACCACCGCGCTCGCCGGTTTCCGGGCCGACCGGATCCGCACGGTCTGGCCGTGGCAGCAGGGGCCGATGGTCATCGTCGACCCGGTCGGCCGGGACAGCGCCGTGATCGCGGCCGTCGTGACGATCTCGCCCACCGACCGGCTGCGCTCCGGCGTGCTGCGGCGTTGGGGGCTGCTCGGGCTGCTGGGGGTGGTGCCGCTGCTGCTCGCCGCGTTCGTGGCGGTACCGGTGTCACGCTGGGTGCTGCGCCCGGTGCGTGACCTGGACGAGGCGAGCACCGCGATCGGCGCCGGCCGGCTGGAGGCCCGGGCCCAGGGGCTGCGCGGCCCGCCCGAGCTGCGGCGGATGGTCTCCTCGTTCAACGACATGGCGGACGTCGTGGTCCGCACCCTGCGCCGGCAACGCACGTTCGTCTCCGACGCCTCCCACCAGTTGCGCAACCCGCTGCTCAGCCTGCGGCTCGCGGTGGACAACCTGGAGCCGTACGTAGGCCCCGAGGGCAGGGAGATCCACGACGACGCCGTGCACGAGGCGGAGGAGATGGGCCGGATCCTCGACTCGTTGCTCACCCTCACGCGGGTGGAAAGCGCCGCGACGCCGGCCGCGCCCCTGCTGGTCAGCGCGGTGGTCGCCGATCACACGCCAGCCTGGCGGGCCAGGCTGGAGCAGGCCGGGATGACGCTGGCGCTGGACGTGCCGCCGGACGTCTGGGCGCTGGCGCCGGGCGACGGACTCGGTCACGTGCTGGACGAACTGGTCGGCAACGCGGCCCGGCTCTCCGCCGGCACTGTGCTGACCGTGACGGCCCAGACCGACGAGCACACCGTGGACCTGCACGTGCGCGACGACGGCACCGGTCTGGACGCGGCCGAGCGGGAACAGGCCGTCGAGCGGTTCTGGCGCGGGCGCAAGCAGCAGAACGTCGCCGGCACCGGTCTCGGCCTGGCGATCTGCCGCGAGGTGGTCGAGGCCGCCGGCGGTCAGCTCGACCTGCTGGCCGCCGAGCCCACCGGACTCGACGTCCGGATCCGCCTCGCCCGCGCCGAACCCGCCCCCTGACTCCTGCGCCTTGGGCGACCCCCAAACCTCGCGCTTTGGGCGGCATCTTCGGTGCTATAACACCGAAAATGTCGCCCAAAGCGCGAAAGGGGGCTGGTCAGCCTGGCCTGACCGCGTGCTCGGCGGCCTCCACGAGCAGGGTGGCCGTCCGCAGGGTGGCCTTCAACCGGGTGTCGCTGATGAATTCGTGGCCGTAGTGCGCGGGGTCCTTGATGGCCAACACCGTGGCCAGGGCTTTGGCGAGGGCGGCGCCATCGGGCCGTATCCGTGCAAGCAGGGCTATCGCGCCTTGATGGTCCTGGCCACGGTGGCGTCTACCCAACCGGATGCAGCAGAGCACGTCGGAGGCGGCTATGCCGGCGAGGACGCCGTTCCCAGCCGCGACGTTGCGGGCCTCGTCAGCTTCTTCATCCGCGGCGAGCTCGGCAACCTCCAAGTACATGCGGGCCACCTTGGCGCGCTTGCGTGCCTCCGCAGGTCCGCACGTGGCTTCCCGACTCATCACATGCCTTTCAGTACGGTTCGGACATCGGGGCCGTACAGCGTCGCGTTGTCCCGTTTCCAGTCTTCGATGATCGGCTCGTTTGCCGCCGAAGCACGTCGGAGGTCCGATGCGGACACTTCGAACCAGGAGACGAAGTTGCCGGTGGCAGCCTGAAGCCGGTTTCCGGTTCGGAAGAGTTGGTCTGTCCACTCTGTGTCTTCGGCGTCCACGCCATCGGTTCTCAGCAGCAAGATGTCCAGATCGCTCTGGGCGTCACCGTCGCCACGGGCGGCCGAACCGAACAGCGAGGCGTGGGCGGGCGGGATGCGCCAGGCCGAGAACTCGGCGGACATCAGGTTCTGTAGCCGGCTGCGGAGCTGGACGAGCTGAGAGATCGCATCTGCCGCGAGATGCTCGCGGTTGAATCGCACGAGGCTCGCGGTGCCACGTTGCTCGACGAGCACCAGCCCGTGTCCGGCAAGTCTGGTGACGGACTTGGCGGCGTAGGAGTTGGAGACCTGAGCCAGCACGCTCAGCTGGCGAATCGTGAAGACATCGTCCGCGTGCACGAGAACGCGCAGGATCGCGGCGGTTCCCGGCGCGGCGATGACACTGGCTGGCTCTGAGAGGTCCATGCGTGAATCCTCCCCCATTGGGAGACGATCGTCCACCAAAAGGGGAGGATCGTCTCCCAGCAGGGGATCGTTTGGGTGCCTTCAGACCTCGCGCTTTGGGCGACATCTTCGGTGCTATAACACCGAAGATGTCGCCCAAAGCGGAAGGGGCGACCGCCGCTGAGGGTCAGCGCGGGGCGCCGTGCCAGCGCCACTTCGTGAGCCGGTCGTGGCCGGGCAGTTCGGTGCGGCCGGTGGCCCAGAGCAGGGTCTGCCAGCGGTCGGTGTCCGTGGGCGCGTCGGGGAACAGCCGGTACAGCACCCGGTCGCACAGATCCTGGGGCGGAGCCCAGCCGACGCCGAGGCTCACGGCGATGTCGTCCACGTGCACCAGGGTCTCGACGATCCCCATCGCCGCGAATCCCTCGGGATCGGAAATGCCCCAACCGTGGTACGCCCGCACCTCGGGCGCCGCGGTGCGGACCATCGCCACCAGCAGCGCACCGCAGGCGTCCAGCACCTCGAGCAGGCCGGTCACGCCGGTCTCGAGCTCGGCGTGGGTGGTGTTCTCCGGCCCGCCCGGCCGGCGCGCGTACAGGACGAACGGCACGTACCGGTCCAGCGGCGGCGTCTTCGGTCCGAGCTGCCCGGCGTACGCGAACAGGTCGTCGGCCAGGTGCTCGACGGTCTCCCAGCAGTCCCACTCCAGCGGCCCGGCCTTGCCCTGCCAGCCCTCCTCGGGCGCCGTGCGCAGGGCGGTGAGCGCGAGCTGCACGGAGAGATCGACGTCGTCCGCGGTGACCGGTCCGGGGTTTTGTGACATGCCCGGACCGTACCGGCCGGTCAGCGTTTGACGGAACGGTAATAGCGGGTGGCCCCGGGGTGCAGCGGGATCGGGCTGGTGGCGATCCCGGTCCGCACGTTGATCCGGTTCGCCTCCTGGTGCCCGCGGGCGATCCGGGCCCGCTCGGCGAAGAGCGTCCGGGTGATCAGCTGGACGATGTCGGCGTCCAGGTCCGGCTGGACGACCAGCAGGTTGGCGAAAACATCAAGGCGATCCTGGCCGAAGCCGGGATGACCTTCGCGCACGTGGTGCGCTTCACCGCCTACGTCACCGACCGCGCCTATTTCCCGGTCTATGGGGCGGTGCGAAGCCGCTACGTCGCCGGCAATGCCTTCGCCTCCACGCTGGTGATCGTCTCGGGCTTCACCCGGCCGGAATTCAAGGTCGAGGTGGAGGTGACGGCGGTGGCAGGCTGACTGACCGCTTCCCCTAGTGGGCTCTCCGGCGGGCTACCACTCCCTTTGGCATGTTTTTTCAATCGCTTGACTTACAGCCGAGACAGAGGAATCAATAAGAACAAATCATGAACATGGGCATCCCTGCTGAGCCAATGGAGCAGAAATATCGCACTTGGCGCATTTGCGTCGCGACATCGTCGCCGCCGAGACGCTGCGTGAGAACGCGCGCGTGCTCAAGCTGGGCGTTGGGTCGCTCGACCTGACGCTCAGCGGAGGACTGCCCTGCGCGGCGCTGCATGAGATCGGCTCCGTCGCACCCGTGCACCTTGGCGCTGCCGCCGGCTTCACCTTGGCACTCGCCACCCGCGCACAAGAGCGCGGGAAAGAAACGCTCTGGATCATCACCGACTGGAGCCTCCTTCAAACCGGTACGCTGTACGGCCCCGGCCTTCACCAGTTCGGTCTGTCCGTTGACCGGCTGCTGATCGCGCGCGTCGCACGGCCGGTCGATGCGCTGTTCGCCATGGAGGAAGCACTGAAGTGCCGTGCGCTCTCCACCGTGGTGGCGGAGTTCGCCGAAACGCCGAGCCTTACGGCGACGCGCCGTCTCTCGCTCGCGGCGCGCGAGGGCAGCGCGCTCGGCCTGTTGTTGCGCCACAACGCGGATGCCGCGCCCAGCGCCACCATGACGCGTTGGGAGGTCGGGTCCGCCCCAAGCCAGCCGGACGAATTCGGCGGCCTCGGCCGCATCGCCTTCTCGGTCATGCTCGCACGCAACCGCCGCGGCCCTTGCGGCGCCTTCACTCTTACATGGGATCATCATGAACGCGTCTTCGCGGCGCTATCTCTCGGTGTGGCTGAGGCGGCTTCCGACCGACCGGATCGCGAAGCGCTTCGCACCGGGTGAGCCGCTGGTCATCGCGGCGCCGGTCAAAAGCGCGTTACGGCTCTCTGCCGTCAACGACGCCGCGGCGGCGCTCGGCCTGCACATCGGCATGCCGCTTGCGGATCGCGCGCGATGTTTCCGAAGATCAACGCGGCCGATGCGGACGAAGAGGCCGATCACGCGCTACTCGAAGCGGTGGCCGACTGGTGCGATCGCTATACGCCATTGATCGGACGCGACGCGCCGGATGGTTTGCTGCTCGATATCACAGGCTGCGCGCATCTCTTCGGCGGCGAGGCAGCACTCGCCCGCGACCTTGCGACGCGGCTCACCGCCCGTGGCTTGCAGGTACGCGTGGCAGTGGCCGACACGGTCGGCTGCGCATGGGCGGTGGTACGGAGCGATGCTCCGCGCATCATCAAGCCAGGCAACGAGCGCGAGGCCATCGCACCGCTTCCCCTCTCGGCGCTGCGGCTAGACAGCGACACGCTCACGGCGCTGGCGCAGGTCGGGCTGAAGCGCATCGAAGACATTCTGAATCGTCCACGCGCGCCGCTCGCGGCACGCTTTGGCGAGATCTTGTTACGTCTCTCGATCAGGCGCTCGGCATCCAGGACGAACCGATCACGCCGCGACTGCCTGTTCCAGCCGCGCTCACCGAGCAGCGCTTCCCCGAACCGGTGGCGCGCCACGAGGATGTGCTCGGCACCATCGAGAAGCTCGCGGCACGCCTCGCGCCCGTGCTGGAAAAACGCGGCGAAGGCGCGCGACTGTTGCAGGTCGCGTTGTTCCGCGCCGACAAAAAAGTGTTTCGCATTGAGGCCGGCACCGCAGGGCCATTGCGTGAGCCCAAACGCATCGCGCGGCTGTTCGCCGAACGACTCGACGCGATCGGCGACGAGGTCGATCCCGGTTTCGGCTTCGACATCATCCGGCTCTGCGCGCTCGTCACCGAACGCAGCGAACCGCAGCAGACCGGCCTTGCGGCGCCGGATCATGAAGCCGACCTCGCGCATCTGATCGACCGACTTGGCGCGCGCTTCGGCCTGCGCCGCGTCACGCGGCAGATAGAAGAGGACACACACATTCCGGAGTTCGCCGTCACAGCCGTGGCGGCACATATCGTGCGACATCGTCCCAGGCGGGCAAACCTGGCGGTGGCGTTGCATGAAAATTCCCCGCCCCCACGCGGCCGATCCAGCTATTTGCCGACCCCGAACCGATCGAAGCCATTGCCGAACTGCCTGACGGCCCGCCGGCGCAGTTCACATGGCGACGGATGCGTCATGTCGTACTGCGCGCCGAAGGCCCCGAACGCATCGCGATGGAATGGTGGCGGGACAGGTCCGGTCTTGTGCTGATGCGTGACTACTTTCGGGTCGAGAGCCGCGAGGGTTTGCGCGTCTGGATTTTCCGTTCGTGGCCAGGACCAAAGACACAGGAGGAAAAAGAACAGGAGTTCGATCAAAAAGAAGAGTGGTACCTGGGACAGGAAATCGTCGGCCGTCGATCCGCTGGTTTCTGCACGGCGTGTTTGCATGAGCAAGGTCGTTCACTTCCCCGAAAAGGAAAAGAAGGGCGCCCAAACTTTCGTTTTGCCCATTCCCGATCTGAGCGCACTTATGCGGAACTAGCGGTCACGACTAATTTCTCTTTCCTGCGTCGTGCTCGCATCCGAAAGACTGGTGCTACAGGCGGCGTCACTTGGTCTTGCTGGTATCGGTATCGCAGACCACAACAGCGTCGCGGGCGTCGTACGCGCCTATCATGATCTTGAGGAATTAAAAGAGCGGCTTGCGCAGGAACACGGCGTTGAACTGCCGCCGTTCAAGCTCATCGCGGGAACGCGATTTGTCTTTGCCGATGGCACGCCAGACATTCTCGCCTATCCACAAAACAGAAACGCCTGGGCTCGCCTCACGCCAAATAAGCGTCGGCAAGAGCCGCGGTGAGAAGGCAGAGTGCATTCTCTATGTAGAAGACCTGCTCGAACACAGTGCCGGGCTCAACCTCATTGTGATGCCTCCCACGCACATCAACTCTGATGCGTTAAGTCATCTGCTCACCAGCCTGCGCACCGGGACCGCGCGGCAGTCCGTCTGGCTCGCTGCCAGCATGCTCTACCGCGGAGACGACAGCCGCCGCCTCGCCCGCCTTACGGAGATAGCCGAGCGTGCCTTCGTCCCGTTGATCGCTGCGAACGACGTGCTCTATCGGGTGCCCGAACGGCGCACTTGCAGGATGTCGTCACCTGCATCCGCGAGCGCGTCACCATCGAGCCGCTGGCAAGCGGCTGGAAGCCAATGCCGAACGCCACCTAAAGTCACCTCGGGAAATGGCGCGCATATTCCGTCGTGCACCGGATGCAGTCGACCGCACATTGCGCTTTTTCGATCGCTGCAATTTCTCCCTCGGCGAGCTGGCGGATACCGAATATCCAGACGAAACGCGCGAAGGATATGGCTCGCCATACGAGGCGCTCAGGGACCTCGTCGAAAAAGGAGCCCGGCGACGCTATCCCGGTGGAGTCAGCGCCAAGGTACGCTACGCACTCGATCGCGAGTTGGAGTTCACGCTACGAGCGCAACTACGCGAAGTACTTCCTCACGATCAATGAGATTGTTGCCTTCGCCCGCGCCAAAGGCATCCTGTGCCGGGGCGCGGCTCGGCGGCGAACTCCGTCATCTGCTATTGCCTTGGCATCACCGAGGTAGACCCTGAGAAGATCAATCTTCTGTTCGAGCGCTTCCTATCCAAGGAGCGCAAGGAACCACCCGACATCGACGTCGACTTCGAGCATGAACGGCGCGAAGAGGTGATCCAGCACATCTATGAGAATAGCTGGCCGTGCATCACGCCGCCATGACGGCAACCGTCATTCGCTATCGTGGA
>CAVVAL010000015.1:0-19382 GCA_963746095.1 uncultured Actinomycetota bacterium
GCAAGGACGGCCTGTCCGCCAAGCTGGAGCCGTTCACCCAGCCGTGGACCGTCGGCTTCAAGCAGGACACGTTCGCGACCATCACCTGCCCGGCCTGGATGATCGGTCTGATCAAGGACGCGGTCGGCCCGAGCGGCGCGAACACCTGGGACGTCGCCCGGGTGCCCGGCAACGGTGGCAACTGGGGCGGCTCGTTCCTGACCGTCCCGAAGCAGGGCAAGCACCAGAAGGAAGCCTACGAACTGGCGAAGTTCCTGACCTCGCCCGAGGCCGAGAAGAAGATCTTCGAGGAGACCGGCAACCTGCCGTCGCAGCCCGCGCTCCTCAAGGACCCGGCCGTGCTCGCGCTGAAGCAGCCGTTCTTCAACGACGCTCCGACCGGCGAGATCTTCGCGAAGTCCGCGGAGAGCCTGCAGCCCAACTACCGGGGCGTCCGGGACGGCGACGCCCGCCCGGCCTTCGGCAGGGCATTGCTCCGAGTCGAGCAGGGCAAGCAGTCGCCGGAAGCCGCGTTCGACGAAGCGGTCAAGGAGTCCAAGAAGGTTCTCGGACAGTAGGCACAGCAGAGCATGAACGTCGCGGTGGGGCCGTGGCCGCACACCGGCCCCGCCGCTGACGTTCACCCCCGCATGTCCGGGTGGGCGTCAGGTGAGGGCGAAGCAGCGAACAGCCAGGAGGATCTGATGAAGGTCGAAGTGCGGGGCGCCGACCGGGACCGAAGTCGGCACCGGAAATCGGGCCCTTCCGGCGAGGACGGCGATGCCGGCCCACCCGCCAGCGGGTCGCGTGACACGTCCGCATTCCGCAACAAGCTGGCGATGATCGACCTACGGACCACGCCGTACCTGATGGTGATCCCATTCTTCGTCATCTTCGGGGTCTTCGGGATCTTCCCGCTGGTCTACACGTTCTGGGTGTCGCTGCACGACTGGCACCTGATCAACGGCGACGCCGGCTACGTCGGCTTCGACAACTACCGGCGCCTCTTCGCCGACGAGTACTTCTGAACGCGCTCGTCAACACGATCAGCCTCTTCCTCATGTCGACCATCCCGCAGCTGGTGCTGGCGCTCGGGCTGGCGGCGTTGCTCAACAGCCGGCTCCGCGCCCGCAGCTTCTTCCGGGCCGGCGTGCTGGTGCCCAACGTGATCACGGTCGTCGCGGTGGGCGTGGTCTTCGCCCAGATCTTCGGCCGGGACTACGGCATCGCGAACTGGCTGCTCAGCTTCGTCGGGGTCGGGGACGGCCCGGACGGTCCGATCTACTGGCAGGCCAACCGGTTCCTGTCGCACATCGCGATCAGCTTCATCGTCACCTGGCGGTGGACCGGCTACAACGCGCTGATCTACCTGGCCGCCATGCAGGCCATCCCGGCCGACATCTACGAGGCGGCCCGGATCGACGGCGCCTCGCCGTGGCGGACGTTCTGGAGCGTCACGGTGCCGATGATCAAGCCGACCGTGATCTTCACCGCGATCGTCTCCACCATCGGCGGCCTCCAACTCTTCGCCGAGCCGCTGCTCTTCGACGACGGTGGCCTGGCCAGCGGTACCGGCGGCAGCGACCGGCAGTTCCAGACGCTCACCATGTACCTCTACGAGCACGGCTTCACGCTGTTCAACTCGGGCTACGCGTCCGCGGTCGCCTGGATGCTCTTCCTCCTCGTCGTCGTGGTGGCGCTGATCAACTTTGCCCTGACCCGACGCCTCGTCGCGGGGAAGTGAGGACGAAACCATGAGCCTCTCCACGCCTACCTCCGCGGTCCCGCCGGCCAGCGTCGCCGCGGCAGCGCCTCGCCGTTGGAAGCGGCGCGCGGTCACGCCGTCGCAGCGCCGGCCGAGCCCCATCGTCTACCTGATCCTCGGCGCGGTCCTGATGGCCTCCTTCTTCCCGATGTACTGGTCGCTGGTGGTCGCCAGCAGTGACAACAGCGTGATGGGCGAAGCCACCCCGCCGCTGGTGCCGGGCGGTCACCTGATGGAGAACTTCCAGCGGGTCTTCGACTCGAGCGAGTTCGCGCTCGCGATGACCAACTCGCTGATCGTGGCCACGTCGGTCGCGGTCGGGAACGTGGTGTTCGCTTCGCTGGCCGGGTTCGCGTTCGCCAAGCTCCAGTTCAAGGGGCGGAACGCGCTGCTGGTGTCGGTGATCGCCACGATGATGGTGCCGACCCAGCTCGGCATCATCCCGCTCTACATCCTCGTGTCCGACCTCGGCTGGGGTGGCCGGCTCCAGGCGCTCATCCTGCCCGCGCTGGTCAGCGCGTTCTCCGTGTTCTGGATGCGGCAGGCGGTCGAGGAGAACGTGCCGAACGAGCTGATCGACGCCGCCAGAGCCGACGGCTGCAGCCTGCTGCGGGTGTACTGGCACGTGGCGGTGCCCGCGATCCGGCCGGCCGCCGCGGTGCTCGGTGTCTTCATGTTCATGGGCGCCTGGAACGACTTCTTCTGGCCCCTGGTGGTGCTGGGCCCGGAGAACCCCACGGTTCCGGTCGCACTCTCCACATTGGCCAGTGGCTACTACACCGACTATTCCCTGATGCTCGCCGGTACGACGCTCGCCATCCTGCCCGTGTTGGCGATCTTCATCCTGCTGGCCAGGCAGATCGTCGGCGGCATCATGCAGGGCGCGGTGAAGGGGTGACGGGACGAATCAGGATTCACATCAGCGTGCGTCGAGGCGCCGCCAAGCGGAGCGAGGTGTTGGCATCATGAGCGGGTTTACCTCCGCGATTACGGCGACGGACGAGGAGGCTCGCCCAGGCGGTAACTCCGAGCCCCAGGCGTCGTCGGATGGTGAGATCCAGTTCCCGACCGGGTTCCGATGGGGCACGGCGACCGCCTCCTATCAGATCGAGGGCGCGGCGACCGTGGGCGGCCGTACGCCGTCCATCTGGGACACGTTCTCGCACACCCCGGGCAAGGTGGTGGGCGGCGACACCGGGGACGTGGCCTGTGACCACTACAACCGGTATCCGGAGGACGTGGCCCTGCTGACCCAGCTCGGCGTCGAGGCGTACCGGTTCTCGGTGGCCTGGCCGCGGATCCAGCCGGACGGCAAGGGCCCGGCCAACGCGGAAGGCCTGGCCTTCTACGACCGGCTGGTGGACGAGCTGCTCGGCGCCGGCATCCACCCGATGCTCACGCTCTACCACTGGGACCTGCCGCAGGCGCTCCAGGACCAGGGCGGCTGGCCGAACCGGGACACCGCCTACCGGTTCGCCGAGTACGCCACGATGGTGCACAGCCACCTCGGCGACCGGATCCAGGACTGGACCACGCTGAACGAGCCGTTCTGCTCGGCGTTCCTCGGCTACCACGCCGGCGTCCACGCACCCGGCATCCAGGACCCCGAGCAGGGCCTGCTCGCGCTGCACCACCTGCTGCTCGGCCACGGCCTGGCGACCCAGGCGATGCGCGCGCAGGCAACGCCCGACCAGCGCTTCTCGATCGTGCTGAACCTGGCCACCGTCCGCACCGACGGCGACACCGCCGAGCACCTCGAGGCGGCCCGCCGACTCGACGGCCTGCAGAACCGGATCTTCCTCGACCCGGTGCTGCGCGGCGAGTACCCGGCCGACGTGGTGGCCGACCTGGCACCGCTGACGGACTTCGGATACGTGGCCGACGGCGACCTGACAACGATAGGCACGCCGCTGGACCTGCTCGGGATCAACAACTACTCCTGCTCACGGGTCGGACCCGGCGGGCCGGAGGTCAGCGCCGGACCGTTCCCCGGGCTGCGGCACGCCACCCTGCTGCCGCCCCGTGGTCCGCTCACCCACATCGGCTGGGAACAGGACCCGGACGGCCTGTACGAGCTGCTGGTCCGAATCCACCGGGACTACCGGCCGGTGCCGATGATGATCACCGAGAACGGTGCCGCGTTCGCCGACGAGGTCTCGCCCGACGGTCGGGTCCGCGACCCCGAGCGGCAGGCCTATCTGGACGGTCACGTGCGCGCGGTGCACCGAGCCATCCAGGAGGGTGTGGACATGCGGGGCTACCTCGCCTGGTCGCTGCTGGACAACTTCGAGTGGGCCGAGGGTTACGCGATGCGCTTCGGGATCGTGCACGTCGACTTCGAGACCCAGCGGCGCACGATCAAGGACAGTGGACACTGGTTCTCCGAGCTGGCTCGGCGCAACGGCCTGTCGGCAGGCTGACGCGGCGCCGGGTGTCCCCCCCGGGTGGCGACACCTCCAGGGAATGGGCGGTATCTCCGGTTATGCGGCAGCGGAGATGCCGCCCATTTTCGTGCCTTTCGCGCCCGCGTGTATCACTCACCGTAACGCTGCGTTGTGATATCGGCGGTCAATCCGGGCATTCTGGGTCAGGGAGGTGCGCCCTATGGACGCGATGTGCGATCGTTACAGAACCGGGAGCCGCGCCGAGGGGCGTGTGCATGAGCCCGGTCAGGAGGATCGGAGTGCGTGCAAGATCATGGCGGTGGCGTTCGGTGGATAGTCCCCGTCCTGCCGGTCGCCGGTTGACCCGAGGACTTCGTCGTGGCGGTACGTTCGCCCGTCGGGTCCTGGTCGGCCGTCGCCGCGGCGCGACGCAGGCGATCGAGACCACGGCAGCCCCGCTCCCGGCCCACGCAGGGCCGGCCGCCCACCCCGATCGCCTGACGGCGACTTCGCGGCGGACATCCACAGACCGGGCCGGCCGCTGCGCGCCGCCCTGGCGGGCGTTCGTCGTCGCCGTCCCGCGACGGCGCACCAGGCGTCCGCACCGATCGAGCCGGCGCTCGAGCTCGACCCCCCGCCGCTGCTCACCGGCGACCCCACGCCCGCCCGCCGCCGCCGCTTCCTGGTGGTCCAGGGCTGCACGGTCGCCAGCCTGCTGCTCGGCATGGGCGCGATCTTCCTGGCCTTCGACGGTCAGGTGCAGCTCGCGGCGATGGCGCTGCTCGCCTGCGTGATCTTCGATGGCCTGGACGGTGCGCTGGCGCGCAAGTTCGGCGTCTCCACGCCGTTCGGTGGCCAGATGGATTCGCTCGCCGACATGTGCTCGTTCGGCATCGCGACGCCGGTGGTGGCCTACGCGTGGCTGGTCGCGGGCGGTGCCCCGATCTGGCTGGCCGGCCCGGTCGGCGCGCTCGGTGCGATCTGTGCCGCGATCCGGCTGGCCCGCTTCAACGTGTCGCCGAAGAACGGCTGCTACTTCTCCGGCGTACCGACCACGATGGCGGCCGCGATCATCGTCGCCTCGATGCTGATCCTGCCGATGTCCGGGCCGGGCCTGCTGACCGGTGCGCTGGCGGTGCTCGCGCTGCTGATGGTGAGCACGTTCCCGTACATGAAGATCGGCCAGCTGCGGCGGCTGCCGCCGTGGATCTGGGTCGTGGTGGCGCTGGCCCTGTGGGCCGACCCGTCCACCGCGTTCAGCCTGGTGGTCGGCGCGTACCTGCTCAGCGGCCCGCTCCTGTGGGCCAAGCAGCGCCGCGCCGTCACGGTCTGACCCACCACCTAGCGGCCCAACCCGCTTGCCGCTTTGGGCGACATCTTCTCGGTTATAGCCGAGAAGATGTCGCCCAAAGCGAGGTCAACAACGAAGGGCCGGCTCCGAGGGGCCGGTCTGCGCTACAGGTAGCGCGCGATGACCGTCTCGGCGCCGACCACGCGGTCGCCGGGGGCCACCATCGGCTCCACCGCGTCGACCGGCAGGTAGACGTCGGTGCGGGAGCCGAACCGGATCAGGCCGTACCGCTCGCCGCGGGCGAGCAGCGAGCCGATCCGCGCCCGGTTGACGATCCGGCGGGCGATCAGCCCGGTGCGCTGCGCCACCACGGCGCGGCCCCGGGACGTCTCCAGCACGGTGTACTGGGCCACGTTGTGCTCGGCGGCGGCGCTCTGCGCCATCGCGTAGCCGCCCTCCTCGCAGATGATGTCGACCACCCGGCCGGCGACCGGCGAGCGGTTGATGTGCACGTCGAGCACGGAGAGGAAGACCGCGATCCGCAGCCACTCCTCGGCGCCGAACCGGTCGTCCTTGACCCGCTCGACGCTGAGCACCACGCCGTCCGAGGCCGCGACCACGGCGTTCGGGTCGTTCGGCGTGATCCGGCGCGGGTCGCGGAAGAACGCGGCGACCGCGGGCGCGGCGAGCGCCGGCACCAGCCATGCCTTCGACTTCGGTCGGATCCGCCGGGTCAGCAGCGCCAGCCCGCCGAAGATGCCGGCGGCGACGACGCCGTTGGAGTCGATGCCCATCCGCTCGGTGACCGGCACGTGGCTCGGGGTGTACGCGGGTTCGAGCCGCTCGGCCAGCGCCGGATCGGCGGGGGAGAACCGCAGGTGGTGGACGCGCAGCGGCGGCCGGTTCCGCACCACGAGATCGGCGCGGACCCCGTAGGAGGCGGCGGCCTCCTGCAGCGCCTGGGCCGCGCCGCCGCCGTTCGAGGGGGTGGCGCCGGTGGCGACGCTGAGCACGCCATCGGCCCGGAGCAGGCTGCGGTACCGGTCGAGCGCCTCGAGCGCGGAGTCCGCGTCGCCGGTGACGGGCGTGGCCACCACCGCGACGTCGATGGACTCCTCGTCGATCTCGGAGCCCTCGGTGACCACGGTCACGCGGCTCGCGAGCCGGCGGCGGTCACCGGCCAGCTCGGCCTCGAGCGCGGCGGCGAAGCTCGCGTCGGTGGCCCAGATCACGAGCCGGTCGGCCGGCATCAGGTCGTCCAGCACGAAGTCGGTGACCTCGGGCGAGTCGGCGACCACGAGAACGCGCTTGGGCCCTGGGTGCCGGGTCACCTCGCTGGTCAGCGTGGCCACCGCGGTCGAGGAGAGCCGGCGGGCGGTGGAAACGGGGGCCGCACCGGAGTGCGGCAGGCGGAGCAGAGATCCGTCTGACATGTATCTACCTGTCCAAGAGTTCGGGGCCAGTCCAGCATAGGCGCACCGGGACCGGGCCAGGCGTGCGCCGCTCGCGGGGCCGGGCGTGCGCCGCTCGCGGGCCGCGCCCGCACCACCGGGCAGCGCCCCACACCACCGGGCTTCGGGCGACATTTTCTCGGCTATAGCCGAGAAAATGTCGCCCAAAGCGGGAGGTTGGAGCGGGTGCGGGGGTTGGAGGGGCGCCGGAGACGCGGCACGCCCCGCGCCGGGTGGGCGCGGGGCGTGACCAGGAGAGCGACGGTTCGTCAGTGCGAGCGGGACCGGACCCGGGCGCGGGACGGCACCGGCGGACCGCTGTCCAGCAGGGCCGCGATCGTGACCAGCAGCACGGCGCCGAGCGCCAGGAGCACCTGCGCGTTCACGACCGCAGTCCCGGTGTGGGGTCGTCCGGCCGGCGGACCGCCGAGGAGTCCGGCTCGTCCGGCGTCGTCCCGCGCCGGCCTGGTCGGCCGGTTCGATCGCGGTGCCGGAGTCGGTCTCGACGTCCCGACCGGTGGCCGAGTCGTCGTCGCTCGGCGAGCCGTCGCGGTTGAGCACGGCGGTCGCCGTCTCGCGGTATTCGCCGCCGAGGAAGTCGGGCTCGGCGGGCCGCTCGACGTGGTCCGTGCCGATGCTGGGCTCGATGACCTCGTCGACGTCGTCCCGCGTGGTCGGGCCGAACACCGCGGTGCCAGCGCCGACCGGGGTGGCCACCGGTGCCGGCTTCTTCCTGGCCAGCGTGCTGATCAGCGTGATCAGCGCGACGACCACCAGCGCGATGACGAGGTACCAGCGGCCGTCCAGGTCGACGTCGGTGGCGTGATCCACGCCCCAGGCCCCGACCAGCGCCGCGAAGATCAGCGCGAAGACCAGCGAGACCGTGTCCGTTGCGTGCGCCTTCATCGGGTCACCTCCAGAGAACCAACGCCGACCTCGATGTTGAGATCGATCGTGCCGCCGCCGGCTCCGTCCAAGCCGTTGTCGGTGGTCTCGCGCTTCACGCCGAGGCCCTCCGATCGGGCGTCGAAGATCCGTGCGTCGCCGACACCCACCTTCGCGTCGACCGCGGCGTCGACCTTCGGCGGGCAGCAGGACCGTGAGGTCGCCGACCCCGAGCTTCACGTCGACGTCGGCCGACTGGTCGGTGAAGTCGAGCGCGGTCAGGTCCAGCGTCGTGTTGCCGGCCTTGTGCTCGTAGGTGTTCTGGAGCTCGGCGATCGTGGTCGGCTTCCAGAGCACGTACTCGTCGTAGTCGTTGTAGTCGCCGACCTTCTCGCCGATGACGCCGGCGCCGAGCACGATCGACAGGATGATGCCGAGCAGGATCAGCAGCCGGGCCCGCCCGAACCAGGCCCCGACCAGCAGGCCGAGCGCGGTGATCGCGAGCGCCGTGGCGGGGTACGCCGAGAACGGGACGTCCGTGCCGGCCAGATCGACGATCGCCAGGCCGGCGAGCGCCAGGCACATGACCGCGAACGTGACCCGGCCCAGGATCGACTTCTGCTTCGGCGGCCGGGGCGGCCGGGGGTGCACCGGGGGCCGCGGCGGCACCAGGGGCATCGGCGGGCAGCTTCGGCTCGAACGGTCCACGCGGCGCGAACGGCGAGCTGTAGCCGGTCGAGCCGCTGCCGGTGCTGGTCGGCGGGTATGTCGGGATGGGCTGGCCGGTCGGCACGGTCGCGGTCGAGTGCGCCGCCGCGGCGGTGGCTGGGCGCCGCCGTGCGGGCGCGGCCGGGGTGCCGGCGTAGCTGGTCACGGTGGGCGTGGCCGGGTAGTCCGGCGCAGCGTACGAGGGGCTGCCGAACCCGGAGCCGACCGGACCCGGCGAGCTGTACGGCTGGTGGCGGGAGCACCCCAGGTCGAGGGGGCGCCCGGCGCGTTCGCCGTGGTCTGCTGGTACCCACCGACGCCGGCCGGCGTGGACTGGGCCCTCGGGAACGAGTCGGGCAACGTGCCGGTGCGGCGGAGCAGCAGCACCACGCCGAGGCCCACGGCCAGCAGCAGCGCGATGTTCTCGAACCCGTTGTTGAGCGAGGCGGCCAGTGCGACCACGGTCAGCCCGCCGAGCAGCATGGTGACCACCGGCGACGTGCTGGACTGCCCACGGCCGATCAGCGCCTCCACCGGGGACGCCTGCTCGCCCTCGAGCGGCAGCAGGAGCCAGCCGAGCAGGTAGAGCAGCGCGCCGATGCCGCCGAAGAAGACGAGGACCGCGAGGACGACCCGCCAGAGGATCGGGTCGGTGTTGGTGGCCCGGCCGAGCCCGCCGCAGACACCGGCGATGACGCGCGGCTCCCGGGTACGGACCAGCGGCGGGCGGGGATCGGCGGGGCGCCGCGGCTCACCGGGCGGCGGGAACTGCCCGCCGGGCGCGTACTGGCCGCCGGGGGGCACAGAGCCGCCCGGGGGCACAGCACCGGCGGGCGGCACGGCACCGGGGGTTCGAGCCGCGGGGAACGCGGTAGGGGGCACGGCACCGGGCGGCGGCACCGAGCCGGCCGACGGATCGGGGTACGCGGCCGGCTCCGGGGTCTCGGTGCTCAGCACGCGGGTCGGGCCATCGGTGGGGGAAGGGTGGTCTGCCGGCTGCGCCGCCGGCGGGGTCTGAGGTGCCGAGTCCGGTGTGCCTGGCGGCGTGCTGCCGTCCTGGGGCGCCGGTGCCTGGTCGTTGCTCTCCATGGCATCAATGTTGGGTTTCCCGACGTCCAGGCGCTATCGGGTACGACCCTGAGAACACCCTGACAACGGGCGTCGCGAATTCTCAGGGCGACGCCTGGTGTCACCGGGGTGCGCAGCGTGTGACGATCAATCCAGGCTCGGACCACCGGGCGCTGATCACGAGGAGAACAGCATCACCACGCCGACCACCACCTCGCCTGCGGCCCCCGTGCCGCCCCGGCCCGCACCGGACGCGCCACCGCCGGTGTCCTACCGGAGGCTGTACCGCCGGGCCGAGGGCCGCGCCATCGCCGGCATCTCCGTCGGGCTGGCCGAACACCTGCGGGTGCCGGTCTGGGTGGTCCGCTTCATGTTCCTGATCCTGCTGGTGCAGGCCGGACTCGGCGCCATCCTCTACGCGGTGTTCTGGGCGCTGCTCGACATCGACCCGGTCGATCGGGCCCGTGGCATGACGTCCCGGAACCTGGGCCGGATGTTCCTGTTCATCGCCGTGGCGATCCTGTTCCAGATCGGGCTCGCGATCGCCGGCGTCTCCGGCAGCTACCTGCTGGCGTGGTTCCTCGGGCTGGTCGGGGTCGGCGCGCTGCTGATCTGGCGGCGGGCGGACGACGGGCAGCGGTCCACGGCGCTGCCGCTGCACCCGTGGCTCGCGGTGATCCTGGCCAGGGACCGCACGGCCACCGCGATCCGGCTCGTCGGTGGCGGGATCCTGGTGCTGATCGGGCTGATCGGCTTCCTGGCCGCGACGGGTGAGCTCGGCGCGATCCGGGACGGGTTGCTGTTCGGCGGTGCGCTGCTGATCGGGGTCGCGATCGTGGTGGCGCCGTGGCTCTATCGCGTGGTCAACGACCTGCGGATCGAGCGGCGTGAACGGATCCGGTCGCAGGAGCGCGCCGAGATCGCGGCCATCGTGCACGACCAGGTGCTGCACACGCTCGCGCTGATCCAGCGCAACTCCGACGACCCGCGCGAGGTCGCCCGGCTGGCCCGTGGCCAGGAGCGTGAGCTGCGGAACTGGCTCTACAAGCCGACCGCCTCGCCGTCCGCGAAGATCGCGGCGGCGCTGGAGGCCGCGGCGGCCGAGGTCGAGGACACCTACGCGATCTCGGTGGACGCCGTGGTGGTCGGCGACTGCGACGTGGACGAGCGGCTGCTGCCGCTGGTGCACGCGGCGCGCGAGGCGATGGTCAACGCGGGCAAGCACGCCGACGTGCCGACCGTGTCGCTGTACGCGGAGGTGGAGCCGGATCAGGTCAGCGTCTTCGTCCGTGACCGTGGTGCCGGATTCGACCTCGATGCCGTGGAGGAGGATCGTCACGGGATACGCGGCTCGATCCTCGGCAGGATGAAGCGGCACGGCGGCAAGGCCGAGATCCGCAGCAGTCCGGGCGAGGGCACCGAGGTACGGCTGACTATGCAACGAGGAGCGGCGATATGACCGAGCAGACCCAGCCGGCTCCGGCCAGGCCACGGGTGTTCCTGGTGGACGACCACGGCATGTTCCGGGCAGGGGTCCGGGCCGAGCTCGGCCCCACGGTGGACGTGATCGGTGAGGCCGGCACGGTCGCCGAGGCGGTGGCCGCGATCACCCGGCACGTGCCCGACGTGGTGCTGCTCGACGTCCACATGCCCGATGGCGGCGGTCGGGCGGTGCTGGAGACGATCCGGCAGACCCTGCCGCAGGTGAAGTTCCTGGCGCTCAGCGTCTCGGACGCGGCCGAGGACGTGATCGGGCTGATCCGCGCCGGCGCGCGCGGGTACGTCACCAAGACGATCTCGGCGACCGAGCTGGCCGACGCGGTCCGCCGGGTGGCCGAGGGTGACGCGGTCTTCTCGCCGCGGCTCGCGGGGTTCGTGCTCGACGCGTTCACCCAGCGCGACGACGCCCCGGTCCGCGACCCCGAGCTGGACCTGCTGACCAACCGGGAGCGCGAGGTGCTCCGGCTGCTGGCCCGTGGGTACGCGTACAAGGAGATCGCCTCGGAGCTGTTCATCTCGGTGAAGACCGTCGAGACACACGTCTCCAGCGTGCTGCGCAAACTCCAGATGTCGAACCGGTACGAGCTCAGCCGCTGGGCCGTCGACCGCCGGCTGGTCTGAGCCGGCTCTGAGCGCGGTCGCGGGGCGCGGCTAGCCTCGGAGGCGTGACCAGCCTCGAGATCGTCCCTGACCTTGCCGACTGGCCGGAGGCGCGTGCGCTCTGGCGCCTCGATCCGGACGTGGCGCACCTCAACCACGGCTCGTTCGGTGCGGTGCCCGGCCCGGTCGCCGACGTGCAGCAGGAACTGCGCGACCGGATGCACGCCAACCCGGTGCGGTTCTTCAAGGTGGAACGCCAGCCGCTGATCGAGGCCGCCCGGGAGGCCGCCGCCGCGTTCGTGGGCGCCGACCCGGCCGGGTTCGCCCTGGTCACGAACGCCACCACGGGCGCGAGCTCGGTGCTCGCCGGCTTCCCGCTCGAGCCCGGCGACGAGGTGCTGGTCACCGATCACGGCTACGGCGCGGTGACGTACGCGGTCGAGCGGGCCTGCGCCCGGTCCGGTGCCCGGCTGGTCACGGTGGCGGTGCCGCTGGACGCCGACGCGGCCACCATCGAGGGCCTGATCACGGCGGCCGTCACGCCGCGGACCAGGCTGGCCGTGATCGACCACATCACCTCGCCCACGGCGCGGCTGTTCCCGGTGGAGCGGATCGTGCCGGCGCTGCGCGAACGTGGCGTGGCCGTGTTCGTCGATGCCGCGCACGCGCCGGGGATGCTGCCGGTGGACCTGGCCGCGCTGGAGCCGGACTTCTGGACCGGCAACTTCCACAAGTGGCCGTGCGTGCCGGCCGGCACTGGTGGGCTGTACGTGGCGCCGCGCTGGCGCGCCCAGATCCGTCCGCTGGTGGCTTCCTGGAACGAGCCGTTGGGCTTCCCGCAGGCGTTCGACGACTACGGCACCGCCGACCCGACAGCCTGGCTCGCCGCGCCGGCCACGTTCGACCTGCTCGGCGGCCTCGGGCTGGGACCGGATGCGGCGGCGGAACACGGCGTTGGTCGCCGCCGGCCAGGCGCTCCTCGCCGAGGCGCTCGGGCTGGACCCGGCCGCCCAGCTCGCCGACGAGGAGCTCTGGATGCGGTTCGTCGAGCTTCCGGTCGAGGCTGGCGTGACCACGGAGGCCGGAGGCGTACCGGATGTACGAGCGGTTCGCGACCGAACTCGGGGTCGCCGTGGCCGTGATCGCCTGGCAAGGCCGAGGCGCTGCTCCGGATCTCCGCGCACGCCTACAACGCGCCGGCCGACTACCGCCGGCTCGCCGACGGCCTCCCGCTCGACTGGTAAGAGCGGCAGCCGAGCAGCGCCCATCGACGGCGCTAAAACCCCGGCGGTTCAATTCCGCCCCGGGAGGGCGCAATTGAACCGCAGCGGGGGGTGGGCGCGACGCGCTGATTTGCCGTGGGACACACGAAATGCCTGTTCAGGGTTACGATTTTCATTAGCGGGCCCGGCCGCCGGCGTGGGCTGTGCTGTGGAGGTGCGGTGAGCCCAGACGCCGGGCAGGCGGGTAGCGAGGAAGTCGCTGCCGCCCTGTCCACGCCTCGGAACGACGCTGCGGTGCAGCGGCCGGACCCTGGCGTGGCCCCGACCGAGGACGAGCCGGGCCCGATCAGCCGGGTGCGCTCCCTGCTCGCCTGGAGCGCGACGCGCCGCCCCGCGGAGGACCTGCCCGAGGTCGGCCAGCTGCTCCAGACCCACCGCGAGCGGCACCCCAAGGCTGATCTGCGGATGCTGGAGCGCGCCTGGCGGGTCGCCGAGCACGCCCACCACGGTCAGATGCGGCGCAGCGGCGACGCGTTCATCACCCACCCGCTCGCGGTCGCGAACATCCTCGGCGAGCTGGGCATGGACACCACCACCCTGGCCGCCGCGCTGCTGCACGACACCGTCGAGGACACCCGCTACACGCTGGCCCAGCTCCGGATGGACTTCGGCGCGGACGTGGCGCACCTGGTCGACGGCGTCACCAAGCTGGACAAGGTGCGGTTCGGCGGCACGGCCGAGGCCGAGACGATGCGCAAGATGATCCTCGCCGCCGGCCAGGACGTCCGGGTGCTGATCATCAAGCTCGCCGACCGGCTGCACAACATGCGGACGCTCGGCTTCAAGTCCCGCCCGTCCCAGGAGCGGATCGCGCTGGCGACCAGGGACGTGCTGGTGCCGCTCGCCGGCCGGCTCGGCGTGCACATCCTCAAGCGCCAGCTGGAAGACCTCGTGCTGGCCACGCTGGACCCCGACCTCTACGCCGAGATCGACGAGAAGGTGCGGGCCAGGGCGCCGGAGCGGTCGCGGTACCTGGCCAACGTGATCTCCATCGTGGCGCTGGACCTGCGGGAGAGCCGGATCGGCGCCGCGGTGGACGAGCGGACCAGGCACTACCACTCGATCCACGAGCGGATGGACGAGGCCGGCCCCGACGGGCAGCTCTGCGACAACCCGCGGATCCAGATCGTGGTGAGCGGCGAGGCCACCGACTGCTACGCGGCGCTGGGCGTGGTGCACGGCCGCTGGCACCCGGTGCCGGGGCGGTTCAAGGACCACATCGGCGTACCGAAGTTCAACATGTACCAGTCCCTGCACACCACCGTGCTCGGGCCGGACCGCCAGCTCGTGGACGTGATGATCCGGACCACCGCGATGCACCGGATCGCCGAGTACGGCGTGCTGGCCTACCGGCAGTCCGCGGGGGAGAAGGCGCCGGCCGGGGTGGCGTACGCGGGCTGCGTCGGCGAGCTGGACTGGCTCCAGCGGCTGCTGGCGTGGGAGCCGGACGCGTCCGCCCCCGGCGAGTTCCTGGCCTCGCTCCGGTACGACCTGAGCGACCACGAGGTGCTGGTCTTCACGCCGAAGGGTCGCTCGATCAGCCTGCCCACCCGCGCCACGCCGGTGGACTTCGCGTACGCGCTGGACACCCGGCTGGGCGACCGGTGCTTCGGCGCGCGGGTGAACGGGCGGCTCACGCCGCTCTCCAGCCCGCTCGCCGACGGTGACGTGGTCGAGGTGCTGACCTCGCCGTCCACCACGGCCGGGCCGTCGCGGGAGTGGCTCGATTTCGTGCGCACGCCCCGGGCCCGGATCGAGATCCAGCGGCACTTCACCGAGCAGGCGCCGGAGAGCCTGGTGGTCGCCGGCCGGGAGGCGCTCGCCGCCGCGATGATCGCCGAGGACCGGATGCTGACGAGCGGGGCGCCGCTGGTCCGGCTGGCGCGCAGCCTCGACCTGCCCGACGCCGACGCGCTGTACGCCGCGGTCGGCGACAAGCGGCTGGACGCGACCGACGTGGTGCGCCGGCTGATCGTGATCGTCGACGGCCCCGACTGAACCGCCGGTCGCGGCTTTGGGCGACATCTTCGGTGCCTAGCACCGAAGATGTCGCCCAAAGCTGTGTCGGTCGTGGCACGGTCGCGGCGGCGATGCTCTAGCGTCGGCGGCGGCACGCCGAGGTCACCGGGCCTCGGCGACCCGTGCGCAGGAGGCAACCGTGGCGTTCCCCGACCGGCTGCTTGCCGACGACGAAGAGGTCGTGCTGCACCTTCATCCACATTGGAAGGTGCTGGTCTTCCCGGTGATCGTCTTCGTGGTCATCGCCGGGCTGGCCGGCTTCGGCGCCGCGGTGCTGGACGTGGCGGCGCTGCGCTGGGCGATCCTGCGTCGTGGCCCTCGGCCTGATCTGCTACTTCACGCTGCGGCCGATCGTGATCTGGGCGACGACGCACTTCGTCCTCACCACCCACCGGGTGCTGCTGCGCGAGGGCGTGCTGTCCCGATCCGGCCGGGACGTGCCGCTGGCCCGGATCAACGACGTCTCGTTCGAGCACTCGCTCTACGAGCGGGCGCTCGGCTGCGGCACGCTGGTGGTCGAGTCGGCCGGCGAGCGCGGCCAGGTCGTGCTGCGGGACATCCCGCGGGTGGAGACCGTGCAGAGCACGCTCTACCGGCTGGTCGAGGAGGACCACGACCGCCGCGGCACCGCCCGCACCCCGCTCGACGACGGCACCTGACCGTCCCCGCTCCGCGGCCCGTGTAAAGCTCCCTTGACACCTCGAATGTGTCAAGGCTACTTTACATATGTGCGTAACACGGTGCGGGAACTGCGGCAGGCGAAGGCCCTGTCGCAGAGCGAGCTGGGCGCGGCGCTGGCGGTCTCGAGGCAGACCATCAACGCCATCGAGACCGGCAAGTACAGCCCGTCGCTACCGCTCGCGATCAAGCTGGCCAGATACTTCCGCACGACCGTAGAGGAGGTCTTCCATGTCGAGGACGACGACTAAGCCTTCACTCAAGCGGCGATTCCGGCGCTGGCAGGTGCCGGTGTTCGCGATCGTCGCGGGCATCGTGTTCCTGGTGGGCGGCGCGGCTCGCGGCCGGGTCGGCCTGGGGCTGGGCATGGCGGTGATCATGTTCGGCTACGCGGTCTTCCTGATCTCGTTCTCGCGCTCGAACGAGACCGTGGCGTTGCTGCGGGAGGAGTCCGTCGACGAGCGGCGGGCCCAGATCCAGCTCCGTGCCAACGCGATGGTCGGCAACGTGCTGCTCTTCATCGTGCTGGGCGCCTTCCTCGTCCAGCTCTACCGCGGCGAGGACGCCACCGTCTGGAGCGCGATGGCAGCCGCCGCCGGACTGACGTACGTCGTCACCGCCCTGGTGCTCAGCCGCCGCGGCTGAGCCCCAGGTTCACCCGCTCGTGCCGTCGGCGCCGGAGCGTTCCTTCGGCGTGCCCGGGCGACGATTGAAGGGAACCGCCATGTTCACCCAGTGGAAGCGGGCCGGTTCGGCCCTGGCGATGTCCGCCGTCCTGGTCGCCACCGTCGGCGCCCCGGCGCAGGCGGCGACCGGCCCCGAGCCGGCGCTGCTGCAACGCAAACTCGATCAGATCGTGGCGACCGGGGTGCCGGCCGCGGTGGCGCAGGTGCGGGTCGACGGCAAGACCTGGTCCGGCGCGAGCGGCGAGGCCGACCTGCGGACCGGACGGGACGCGAAGCCGGGTGACCGGTTCCGGGTCGGCAGCGTGACCAAGACGATGGTCGCCACGGTCGCGCTGCAGCTCGTCGCCGAGCGCCGGCTTAGCCTGGACACGCCGGTGTCGCGGCTGCTCCCGGGCCTGTTACCGGACCGGCGGATCACGCTGCGGCACCTGCTCCAGCACACCAGCGGACTGCCGGACTACGACGACAAGCTGTTCGACGCCACCAGCTGGCCGGAGCTGCTGACCCAGATCGAGGGGCACCGCCACCGCGTGCACACCCCCGCCGGGCTGGTGCGGATCGCGCTGACCGATCCCGCGCCGCGACCCGTGCCGGGTACGAAATGGGCCTACGCCAACACGAACTACCTGGTCATCGGCCTGCTCATCGAGAAGGTGACCAAGCGGCCGCTCAGCGTCGAGCTGGCGCGCCGGGTGTTCGGACCAGCCGGGATGCGGCACAGCTCGCTGCCGGTGCTCGACCCGAGGATCGCCGGCTCGCACCTGCGCGGCTACACGATCGGGGTCACCGAGGACGTTCCGCCGATCGACATGACCGTGTACACGCCGACGCTCTGGGGTGCCGCGGGCTCGGTCATCTCTACCTCGGCGGACCTGAACCGGTTCTTCCGTGCGCTGCTGGACGGACGGCTGCTGCCGAAGCGGCTCCTCGCCGAGATGATGCCCACCGAGCCGTTCGGCTGGTACGGCCTCGGCCTGGCCAAGATCGAGTTGCCGTGCGCCGCGGCCCCGGTCGTGCTGGGCCATGACGGCAGCGTGTTCGGCAACCTCACCTACGCGTTCAGCACCCCGGACGGCCGGCGCCAGGCGAGCGTCAGCGCGAACTACTACCTGAGCGAGGCCGAGTTCAGCACGATGTTCGACTTCGTCAGCACCGCGCTCTGCGGGCACGAGGTGCCGGCCGCGAAGAAGCCGGCGCGGATCTCGTCGGCGGGCTAGCTCGACGGCTGGCGGGCGCACTTCGGGGCGTCCGCCAGCCGGCTCCGAAGTCCGTTTTGCCGGACGCTCTATGGTTGGGGCGTGGCCACCGTGCTCCTCGCCGAGGACGACACCGCGATCGCGCAACCGCTGGCGCGCGCCCTGGAGCGCGAGGGTTACGAGGTCGTGGTGCGAACCGACGGCATCAGCGCCCTGGCGGCGGCTCTCTCCGGCAACGTCGACCTGCTCGTGCTGGACCTGGGGCTGCCCCGCGCGGACGGTCTGGAAGTGGCTCGCCGGCTGCGCGCGGCCGGCTCGGCGCTGCCCGTGCTGATGCTCACCGCCCGCCGGGACGAGGTCGACTTCGTGGTCGGGCTGGACGCCGGCGCGGACGACTACGTGGGGAAGCCGTTCCGGCTGGCCGAGCTGCTGGCCCGGGTCCGCGCGCTGCTGCGCCGCCGGTACACCGCCGACCTGGCCGCCTGCGGGGTCCGGCTGGAGCTCGCCTCGCACCGCGCGTTCAGCGACGGCGTCGAGGTGCACCTGACCAACAAGGAGTACGCGCTGCTGCGGCTCCTCCTCGAACACGCCGGCGACGTCGTGACCAGGCAGGACGCCGCCGAGCACGTCTGGGGCGACGCCGAGATGGCCGGCTCCAAGACCCTCGACATGCACATCTCGTGGCTGCGCCGGAAGCTCGGCGACCCGGCCCAGGCACCGCGCAAGCTGGTCACCGTGCGCGGCGTCGGCTTCCGGTTCGAACGCGGATAGCCGGCTCACGTGCGGCGACGGATCCTCGGCTCGACTCTGGTTGCGGTGCTGCTCGCCGTCGGCGTGCTCGTCGTGCCGCTGCTGGCGCTGGTGCACCAGTTCGTGGTGCCGGGCGATCGGCTGCTGGCCGGCGTGCTGATCCTCGGCCTCGGCGGGGTCGCGGTGGCCGTGGCCATGACGATCGCGGCCCGGCGAGCCAGGGGCACGGTGCGGCCGCTCGCCGAGCTGGTCGCCGACGCGGCTCGGCTCGCCGCTGGTGACCTGGGACCCACCGGCCGTCGCTACGGCGCAGAGGAGCTCGACAACCTCGCCGACGCGCTGGACAGCGCCGCGACCCGGCTCGGGGAACTGGTCCGGCGGGAACGCCAGCTCGCCGCGGACGTCTCGCACCAGCTCCGCTCCCGGCTGACCGCGCTCTCCATGCGGTTGGAGGAGGTGGCCGCGGTCGCCGACCCGGCGGTCCGCGCCGAGGCCGAGGCCGCGTTGGACCAGGTGGACCGGATGGTGCACATCGTCGACGAGCTGCTCGACCAGGCCAGGACCGAGCGGGCGCACAACGCGGTCGAGCTGGACGTGGTCGACCAACTCTCCGCACTCCGCACCGACTGGGACGACGCGTTCCGGCTCAGCGGCCGCACGCTGCACATCGACGCGCCGGACGGGGAGTTCGAGCCGAGCCTGCGCGCCCGCGCCACCCCCGGCCACGTCGCCCAGGTGCTCGGCGTGCTGATCGAGAACGCGTTGCAACACGGCGCCGGCGCGGTCACGGTGACGGCCCGCGCGCACGGCGAGCACGTGGTGGTGGAGGTGCGGGACGAGGGCGTCGGCGTGCCCGACCCGCTGGTGCCGCTCGTCTTCGATCGCGGCGTCTCCGGCGGCGACGGCACCGGCATCGGCCTCGCGGTGGCCCGAGCCCTGGTCGAAGCCGACTCCGGCCGCCTGGAACTCCGCTCAGCCCACCCCGCCGTCTTCGCCGTGTACCTCCCCCGGATTCGGTAGGCGGCCCGCCCAGGCACCACGCTCGCGGCGTTGTCGGACGCCCGAGATATCACCAATATCCCGGGCGTCCTCCGCCTTGCGATCGCGGTACCTGGACGGGCTCCAGGTCAGATCAAGAG
>CAVVAL010000016.1:0-96197 GCA_963746095.1 uncultured Actinomycetota bacterium
ATCCTCGGCGCGTTCATGTTCAACGCGATCTACAAGATCCCGGCGTACCGGTTCGACTGCACCGGCGTCTTCACCAACACCGCCTGGACCGACGCGTACCGCGGTGCCGGCCGGCCGGAGGCCACGTTCGCGATCGAGCGGATGATGGACGAGCTGGCGGCCGAGCTGGACCTGGAGCCGATGGAGCTGCGCCGCAAGAACTGGATCACCCACGAGGAGTTCCCGTTCATGACGGTCGCCGGGCTCACCTACGACTCGGGCAACTACGAGGCCGCGACCGACAAGGCGACAGACCTTTTCGGTTACGCGGAGCTGCGCGCCGAACAGCAACGGCGGCGAACCGAGAACGATCCGGTGCAACTCGGCATCGGGATCTCGACGTTCACCGAGATGTGCGGGCTCGCACCGTCCCGCGTGCTCGGCGCGCTCTCCTACGTCGGCCGGCGGGTGGGAGTCCGCGAGCATCCGGATGCTGCCCACCGGCAAGGTCGAGGTGATCACCGGCACCAGCCCGCACGGTCAGGGGCACGAGACGGCGTGGAGCCAGATCGTGGCCGACCGGCTCGGGGTGGCGCTTCGACGACGTCGAGGTGCTGCACGGCGACACCCGCACCTCGCACAAGGGCATGGACACCTACGGGTCCCGGTCGCTGGTGGTCGGCGGGATCGCGGTCGTGAACGCGTGCGACAAGGTGATCGAGAAGGGCCGCAAGATCGCCGCCCACGCGCTGGAGTGCAGCGAGGACGACCTGGAGTTCAGCGCCGGCACGTACCGGGTCAAGGGCTCGCCGGGCTCGGAGAAGTCGATCCAGGAACTGGCGCTGGCCGTCTTCGCCGCGCACGATCTCCCGGACGGCGTCGAGGCGACCCTGGACTCCGAGGCCACCTTCGACCCGGAGAACTTCTCGTTCCCGCACGGCACCCACCTCTGCGCCACCGAGGTGGACACCGAGACCGGCCGGGTCACGATCCGCAAGTACGTCTGCGTTGACGACGTGGGCGTCGCGGTGAACCCGCTGATCATCGAGGGCCAGGTGCACGGCGGCCTGGCCCAGGGCATCGCCCAGGCGCTGTTCGAGGAGGCCAGCTACGACGCGGACGGCAACCTCACCACCGGCACGTTCGTCGACTACACCGTGCCCAGCGCGGCCGACCTGCCGGAGTTCGTCACCGACCGCACCGAGACGCCGGCGACGTCCAACCCGCTCGGCGTGAAGGGCGTCGGCGAGGCCGGCACGATCGCGTCCACCCCGGCGGTCGTCAACGCCATCGTGGACGCGCTCCGGCCGATGGGCGTGACCGACGTGCGGATGCCCTGCACACCGGAGCGCGTCTGGCAGGCCATCCGTGACGCCCGAGGGGGTGCGGCATGATCCCGTCCGCGTTCGAGTACACCCGACCGGCCACAGTGGACGAGGCGGTCTCGGCGCTGGCCGCGGCCGGCGAGGACGCCAAGGTCCTCGGCGGCGGCCAGAGCCTGCTGCCGGTGCTGCGGCTCCGGCTCGCGGCGCCGAGCACGCTGGTCGACCTCGGCGGAATCGAGGAGCTGACCGGGGTCCGCGAGGACGGCGACGCGATCGTCATCGGCGCGATGACCACGCACGACGCCGTGCTGCGGGACGAGTTGGTGCGCCGGTACGCGCCGCTGGTCGCGGCGGCCACCGGAACCGTCGGTGACCGGCAGGTGCGGCACCTCGGCACGTTCGGCGGGTCGGTCGCGCACGCGGATCCGGCCGGCGACCTGCCGGCCGTGGCGCTGGCGCTGGACGCCGAGATGGTCGTGGCCGGCCCCGGCGGTCGCCGCACCGTGCCGGCCGCGGAGTTCTTCGTGGACTACCTGACCACCGCGATCGGCGCGGACGAGGTGCTGGTCGAGGTCCGGCTGCCGAAACTCGAGGGCTGGGCGACGCACTACGAGAAGTTCAGCCGGGTGGCGCAGGCCTGGGCGATCGTCGGGGTCGCCGTGGCGGTGCAGCGCGACAACGGCTCGATCTCCGGTGCCCGGGTGGCGCTCACCAACATGGGCTCCACGCCGATCCGGGCCAGCGCGGTCGAGTCGGCGCTGATCGGCCGGCCGGCCTCGGACGAGTCGTACCGGGCCGCCGCGGCGGTCGCTGGCGAGGGCACCCGGCCGACCGCCGACCTCGGCGCGTCCGCCGAGTACCGCGAGCACCTCGCCGGGGTCCTCACCCGGCGCGCACTGGCCGCCGTCGAGTAACCCCGCGTTGCGGTTCAATTCCGCCCTCCCAGGGCGGAATTGAACCGCAACCTCGCGTTGGAGGATCCACATGGAGCTGGAGCACACGTTCACCGTCCCGGTCGGCGTCAAGCAGGCCTGGGACGTGCTGCTGGACCTGCCGCGGATCGCGCCGTGCATGCCGGGCGCCGCGCTGACCGAGCACACGGAAGACGGGTTCGCCGGCACGGTCAAGGTGAAGCTCGGCCCGGTCAACCTCACCTACAAGGGCACCGGCAAGTTCACCGAACGGGACGAGAGCGCGCGGCGAGTGGTGATCGACGCGAGCGGCCGGGACACCCGCAGCTCCGGCACGGCGGCCGCGGTCATCACCGCCACGCTGCACCCGGTCAGCGAGGACACGACCGAGGTCCGGGTGCTCACCGACCTCAAGATCACCGGCCGGCCGGCGCAGTTCGGGCGCGGCGTGCTGGCGGACGTCGGGAGCCGGCTGATCGGCCAGTTCGCCGACTGCCTGGCCGGCCAGCTGCAGACCACCGACGAGGAGCCGGCGCCCGACGCCGAACCCGCCGTCGCCGAAGTGCGGGAGCGGCCGTATCTGGCCGCGGTGCCGACGCCGGCCGAGGTGGAGGCGATCGATCTGCTGGAGGTGGCCGGGGTGAGCGCGATGGCCCGCCGGTACGCGCCGTACGCGGTGTCGTTCGCCGCCGGCGCCGCGCTGGTCTGGCTCTTCACCGGCCGCCGCCGCAGCTGAGGTTCCCCGTGCGCTTTGGGCGACATTTTCTCGGCTATAACCGAGAAAATGTCGCCCAAAGCGCCAAGGCGACTACGTCAGGAGCCAGCCGTGGTCGGCGGCCATCCGGACGGCTTCGGCGCGGGTCCGGGCGCCGGTCTTGCCGATCGCGGCCGACAGGTGATTGCGCACGGTGCCCTCGGACAGGTGCAGGTGGCCGGCGATGTCGGAGACCGTGCCGCCGTCACGGGCGGCGCGCAGCACGTCGGTCTCCCGCTCGGTGAGCGGCGAATCCCCGTGCGCGAGCGAGTCGGCGGCCAGGTTCGGATCGACCACGCGCAGGCCCTGGTGCACCCGGCGGACGGCGTCGGCGAGCAGCCTGGCCGGCGTGTCCTTCACGACGAACCCGCTGGCACCGGCCGCCATCGCCTGCCGTAGGTAGCCGGCACGCCCGAACGTGGTGACCATCAGCACCCGGCAGCTCGGCACGTGTTCGGCGAGCAGCCGGGCCGCGGCGACCCCGTCCAGCCCGGGCATCTCGACGTCCAGCAGCGCGACGTCGACCTGGTGCGCGCGGACCGCGTCCAGCACCTCGTCACCCCGGCCGACCTCGGCCACCACCGTCAGGTCGCTCTCCATCCCGAGCAGCGCGGCCATGGCGCCACGCACCAGCGCCTGGTCGTCGGCGAGCAGCAGCCGGATCATGACGGCACCTCCACCAGCACGCGCGTTCCCCGAGCGCCGTCCCGGTCGCCGACGGACAGCCGCGCACCCAGCGCCTCCGCCCGGCGCCGCAACCCGGCGAGCCCCTGGCCGGCCGGTGCGGTGTCGCCGATCCCGACCCCGTCGTCCAGCACCTCGACGCTGATCGGGGTCAGCCGGATCTCGCAGTGGGTGGCCCTGCTGTGCCGCAGCAAGTTGGTGACCGCCTCTCGGATCGTCCAGGCGAACAGCTCGCGCCATCGGCTCGGCACCTCGTCCGCGGCGGTCGGCAACTCGGCCTCGACGTCGGCGGCGGCCAGCGCGGCCCGCGCCGCGGCGATCTCGCCGGGCAGCGACACCCCGCGGACGCCGAGCGCGGTGGCCCGCACGTCGGTGAGCGCGTCCCGGCAGAGCATCTCCAGGTCCCGCAGCTCGGCCCTGGCCCGCTCGATGTCCACGTCCAGCAGCCGCTGCGCGAGCTCCGCCTTGACCGTCACGACGGTGAGCGAGTGGCCGAGGATGTCGTGCAGGTCGCCGGCGATCCGGGCCCGCTCGGTCTCGACCGCCAGCTGGGCCAACTCCTGCTGGGTCTCGGCGAGCCGCTGGTTGCGTTCGATCGCGAGCCGGACGCCGAACACCGCCAGCGAGCCGAGCAGCACCGCGAGGCCGTAGCCGCTGCCCTCCCACCCCGGCACGATCCGCACCACGGCCTCCGTGCCGAGGAAGTAGACCAGCACCGTGGGGATCGCCTGCGGGAGCGGCAGGTTCATCATCGTGACCGCGGCGATGTAGACCACGGCCGACAGCGCGTGCTGTCCGGCGCCGGGGACGATCAGCCCGAACAGCGCGAGCAGCCCCAGGATGTACAGCCAGCGCCTGCCGAGCGGCAGGGACTCGCCGTACCGGTACATCCGGCGTCCCTGGGAGACCGCGAACAGGTAGGCCACCGCGAACACGGGGAGCGCGACCAGCCCGACGTACCGCTGCCAGCCGCCGGGCCGATCGAGCAGGGCGTCCAGCGTCTCGCCGAGGTAGACCAGCCAGACCGCGGCGAACAGCCAGCCCCACTGGAACCGGCCTACCTGGCCGGCGCTCACCGGGGCTGGCTGACTCATGTCGGCGACGCTACCGGTCCAGCTCGGCCGTGGCCGGTTCAGACTCGGGCGGTGTCGCGGCGGAACCGCCACACCGCGCCGGCCGAGAAGAGCGTGGTCCAGACGACCACGTTCAGCACGGCGATCGCCAGCGATCCGTCGTGGGTGAGCGGGTAGCGGGCGATCTCGCCGACCCCGTAGACGGGGGTGAACTTGGCGATCGTGGCGAACACGTGGCCCAGGTTGTCGACCGGCACGAACAGCCCGCCCGCGAAGGAGAGCAGCCCCAGCACCGGGCCGAGGATCTGCATCACGTTCTCGCTCGGCAACAGGTACCCCATGAACAGCCCGAACGCCGCGAACACCAGCGCGCAGGCCCAGGCCAGCAGCCCGCAGGCGATCCACGCCGAGGCCGGCAGGTCGGCGCCGGAGAGCGCGCCGGCGACGAACGCGACGACCACCGAGACCGCGCCGAGCGTCATCGCCAGCACGAGCTTCACCGCGACGTACGCGATCGGTCGCAGCGGCGTGAGCCGGAGCTGGCGACTCCAGCCGGCGGCCCGCTCGATCGACACCATCGCGCCGCCGCTGGTGGTGGCCAGCATCGCGCCGTACACGGCCATGCTGACCATGATGTAGGCGGTCACGTTGCCGTCGCCGACGCGTTCGGTCCGGTAGGAATGGTTGGCGCCGAACAGCAGGAACAGCACGGCCGGCACGACCAGCGTGAAGATCACCGTCCGGCGGTTCCGCAGCAGCCGGCGCAGTTCCAGGCCGACGAAGGTGGTGGAGAAGCCGCCGAAGCGGGGCAGCGACCGGGACGGGTTGGCGGTCAGGGCGGTGCTGGTCATCGAAGGCTCCCGTGCTGGTCGTCGGTGGTGCTGTGTCGGCGCGAATCGCCGGTCAGCGCGAGGAACGCCTGCTCGAGGTTGCGCGAGGCGATCTCCAGGTCACGGGCCGGCGTGTGGGTGAGCAGGTGCCGGGCCACCGCGTCGGTGTCCGTGCTCTGCACGATCACGGTGTCCCCGCGCACCTCGACGGAGTCGACGCCCGGCAGCGCGGCGAGCGTGTCCCGGTCCGCGCCGGGCAGCGTGGCGCGCAGCACCCGGCCGCTGGCCAGCGCCTTCACCGCGGCCGCGGTGCCGTCGGCGACCACCTGGCCGCGCCGGATGAAGACGATCCGGTCGGCGTACGCGTCGGCCTCCTCCAGGTAGTGGGTGGCGAAGATGACCGTGCGGCCGCGCCGGGCGTCCTCCCGGATGGCGGTCCAGAAGTCGTGCCGGCCGCCGACGTCCATGCCGGTCGTGGGCTCGTCCAGGATCAGCAGTTCGGGGTCGGGCAGCAGCGCCATCGCGAACCGGAGCCGCTGCTGCTGCCCGCCCGAGCACTTGCCGACCCGCCGCCCCCCGATGTCGGCGATCCCGGCCCGTTCCAGCACCTCGGTCGACCGGGCGGGCGGAGCCGAAGAGCGACGCGGTCAGCCGCACGGTCTCCTCGACCGTGTAGTCCTTGAGCAGGCCGCCGGTCTGCATGACGGCCGAGACGATGCCCAGCGCCACCGCGTCGCGAGGCTTCATCCCGTTCACCCGGACCTGGCCGGCGGTCGGGTCGGAGAGACCGAGCAGCATGTCGATCGTGCTGGTCTTGCCCGCGCCGTTCGGGCCGAGCAGCGCGACGATCTCGCCGGCACGAATCTGCAGCGAAACGCCATCCACGGCCGTGACCGGGCCGAACGTCTTACGTACCTGATCGAGTTCGACGGCGAGGGCGGCTGGTGCCCCGACCGGTGCGACGTGCTGAAGGGTCGTTGTCATATGGCCAGCATGCGCGGATCACGGCGGGCGGCCCTGGGCCAGCCGTCACGACCTACCCATGACGAATGTCAGGGGTGCGACAGCTGCGGATCAGTCGGGTTCCTGGCAGCTCGATGTTCGAAGTTGCAGCAAAGGTGGAAGCTAGTGAACGTGTCCAGCACTGTTGTCGCGATATCAGTCCCCGTGTCGGTGCGGCGTGTGGGAACGAAACTGTCGTACCAGAGGGTTAGCCTTATTCCCGTTGGACAGCACGAAAAATGTGAGGTTCGTCCCCGACTCGGTGGAAACTGGTGAGCACCATGTCACCCACAGTTGTCACGACAACCGAATGTCTCCGGCGCTACGGAGTCGATGCCCGAGCGCGACTGGATAGCCGCCCTCGATCGCTATCACCACACCGCTGCCGACATCCTCGCCCACCACGTGCGTCACGGGCTCCGCTGCACCACCTGCCACCAGGCCTGGCCCTGCCACGCGGCCTGCGCGGCGGCGTTCGCCCTCGAACTCTGACCAGCCCGCCGAACTTCGCGCGAAGGGTCTGGCGCCCTCGCTAGCCTCGTGCCGACTGTTCGGCGGCGCGGCTCACGGGGGCTTCCATGACCAGTACCAGTACGTCGCCGCTCTCGAGCCTGCTCGGTGCGGCGTTCCCCCGGCCGGAGTTGAGCGAGGCCGAGACCGCGGCGCTGGCCCGTCTGCAACGGGTCCTCGACGAGGAGATCGCGCCGCGTGCCGCCGAGAACGATCGCGCCGGCCGGTACCCGACCGAATCCATCGCGGCCCTGAAACGGTCCGGCATCCTGCACACCGCCCTGCCCGCCGCGTTCGGTGGACTGGCCGCGTCGCACGTGCTCTCCCTGGAGGCCCAGGTGCGGATCGCGGCCGCCGACCCGGCCGTGGCGCAGATCTTCAAGGTCCACGACGAGCTGGTGCGCGAGATCTTCGTCTACTGCCCCGACGAGCTCCGGCCGCTGCTCGCCGCACGGGTCCGTGACGACGACGCGATCATCGGCCTCGCGGTCGCGGAGGCCGGGCGCAAGGTCGATGATCCGTGGCGGACCGTGGCGTTGCCCCAGGACGACGGCTCGTTCGTGATCGACGGCGCCAAGATCTACGCCACCGGCGCCGCCGAGGCCGACCTGATCGCGGTCTGGGCGTTCAACCCGACCGTGCCCGGCATCGAGGAGAATCCGCTGCTCGGCCTCCAACTCAACCTGCTGCCGCGGGGCACGCCCGGGGTCGAGATCGCCCGGGACTGGGACATGCTCGGCCAGCGCGCCACCGACTCCGGCAGCATCACGTTCGACGGCGTCCGCACCGATCCGGCCCTGCGCGCCAGCCTTCCCGGCCGGGCGCCGCTGCCGCAGAACGCGGTCCGGTACCAGGCGGGTTTCGCGGCCGTGCTGGTCGGCATCGGGGTCGGCGCGCTGCGGGCGGCGGTGCCGTTCGTCGCCGAGCGCAGCCGGCCGTGGCCGCCGGCCGAGGTGGACTCCGCGGCCGACGATCCGCTGCTCCGCCGGCTGGCCGGTGAGCTGGTCGCCGGCCTCGCCGCGGCGCACGCCCTGACCCTGCGCACCGGCGGCCTGCTCGACGCCTTCGAGCGCGGTGAGCTGACCCGCACCGAGCTGGCCGTCCCGATCTATGCCGCCAAGGCCGCCGCCTCCGCGGCCGCCGTCCGCGCCAGCTCCGAGATCTACGCGCTGATGGGCACGTCCGGCGCACGCGGCGGCAACGGCTTCGACCGCTGGTGGCGCGATGCCCGGACCCTGTCGCTGCACGACCCGGTGGACTGGAAGCACGCCGAGATCGGCGCCCACGTGCTCACCGGCTGGGACCCGCCCCCCGGCATCTACACCTGAGGCCCGCGCTGGCGCTTGGCTACGCCCCTACCCCGGCGCTTTGGGCGACATTTTCTCGGCCATAACCGAGAAGATGTCGCCCAAAGCGGAGGTGGTCTAGCTCTCTTCGACCAGACCGCTGCGGACGGCGTAGAGCGCGGCCTGGGTGCGGTCGGCCACGCCGAGCTTGCTCAATATCGCGCTGACGTGCGCCTTCACGGTCTTCTCCGAGAGCGCCAACTCGCGGGCGATCAGCCGGTTGGACAGGCCACGGGCGACCAGCCGCAGCACCTCGTGCTCGCGGGGGGTGAGCGGATCGCGGGAGGTGTCCACCATCGACTGCATCACCGTGGCCGCTACCTGGGGGTGAAGTTGCGCGCCGCCGGCGTGCACCGCCCGCAGCGCGTCGGCCAGCTCGGCCGGCCCCACGTCCTTGAGCAGGTACCCCGCGACGCCGGCCCGGACCGCGGCCAACACCGAATCCTGGCCGGAGAACGACGTGAGCACCACGACCTTGACCTCCGGATGGCTCACCTGGAGCCGCCGCAGCGCCTCGATGCCGGACATCCCCGGCAGCACCAGGTCCATCAGCACGATGCTCGGTTTCAGCGTCGGGACCAGCGCCAACGCCTGTTCACCGGTGCCGGCCTCGCCGACGACCTCCATGTCCTCCTGGAGCTCGAAGAACGTGCGCAGCCCGGCGCGGACCATCTCGTGGTCGTCGACCAGCAGCAGCCGGAGCCGGTCGGCGTCAGCGGCCACAGGGCACCTCCAGCGTGACCCGGGTCCCGGCGCCCGGCTCGGTGTCGATCCGGAGCACGCCGCCCAGCGCCTCGGCGCGCTCGCGCATGTTCGACAGGCCGAGCCGGCGGGATCGTCCGCACGGTCTCGACCAGCTCGAAGCCGGCGCCGTCGTCGGTCACGATCAGCCGCAGCTTGCCGGCGAAGCCCTCCAGCCGGATCGCGATCTTGCCGGCCTCGGCGTGCTGGAGCGCGTTGGCGAGCGCCTCGTTGGCGATCTTGAGCACCTCACGGCTCGCGCTCTCGGGCCGTTGCGGCAGGGGACCGTGGATCTCCATGGCGATCGGCACGTCGTGCACCGCGCGCAGCAGATCGACCCGCTTCTGCAGGGCCACCTCCAGCCCTTCGCGGTCCACGTCGCTGCTGCGCAGGGTCTCCACCAGCGAGCGCATCTCCTCCAGTGCGGTCCGGCTGAGCTGGCGCACCTGGTCGAGCTGGGTGGCCAGCTTCTCCGGCGGCCGGCCAGTCTCGGCTCGGCCGCCACGGTGGCCGCCGACTCAGTGACCAGGGTGAGGCTGAACAGCGTCTGGGTCACCGAATCGTGCAGGTCACGGGCGATCCTCGTGCGCTCCTCGACGATCGACAGCTCGCGCGCCCGCTCGTGCAACTGGGCGTTGACCACGGCCAGCGCGGCGTGCGCGGCGAGCATCTCGACCAGCCGCTGGTCGCCGTCCGTGAAGGGACCGCCGTCGATCTTCTCGGCCAGGAACAGCTCGGCCAGGATCTCGCCGCCGGCCACGATCGGGACGCCGAGGAACGACTTCATCATCGGATGGTGCTTGGGGTAGTAGCCGAACCGCGGGTCGGCGGTGATGTCGGTGTGCCGGATCGTCTCCGGCCGGCAGAGCAGCTCGGCGAGGATGCCGTGGGTGCGGGGGAGCGTGCCGATCCGATCCCAGGTCTCGGAGTCGACGCCGCTGGTGAGGAAGAGGCCGAAGCCGCCGTCGCCGTCCGGCACCCCGATCGCGGCGTACTTCGCGCCGGCCAGATCTCGGGCCGCCGCGAGCACCGTGCGCATCGCCGGCTCGGTCTGCCGCTCGGCGCCGAGCGCGAGCGCGACGTCGAGCAGGCGCCGCAGCGCGGGAACGTCGCTGTCCATGCCGGTCATCGTGCCAGGCCTGGCGTGATTCCCGCGCCGGCCGGACCGGGCTGCGGTTGGATCATGCCCTGGGCGGGCACGATCCAACGCAGCCGAGCGTGCCGGACGTGGTCACGGCCCCAGCCGGGTTGCGGGTCGGCGATGACCCACGGTGACGCCATCCAGTACTCACGCAGCTCCGTACAGCGGCCGTCGGCGTCGAACCGGAGCACCACGATCCCCGCGAGCGTGGTCGGTCCTTCCGCCGAGTCGGCCAACGTCGCCCACCACTCGGCAGCGACCTTCTGGCCGCTGGCGACAGGGGTGCCAAACCGACCCGCACGCCGTGCTGACCAGCCACCTCGCCGGCCCAGTAGTCCCGGATCGCCGGCCGCCCCCGTCGCGGCGGTGAGTACGGGTCGGTGCTGTAGGTGGCGTCGTCGGTGAACAGCGCGGCGGCGGTGTCCGGGTCGGCGTGTTCCCAGGCGTCGGCGAGGGCTGCGCAGCCAGGCTCGACACCGCGGGTGTCCCGCACGATGACCGGGCTGGTCATGGCCGCAGGTCCGGACGGCCGGACGGCAGGATGAGGTGCAGGTCGCCGAACTCGTGCCAGCGGTAGCCGGCTCGGACCGCCTCCTCGTAGGAGGCCTGGAGCAGCGGGCGGCCGGCCACGGCCTCCAGCATCATCAGGTGCGACGCCTCGGGCTCGTGCCAGCCGGAGAGCAGACCGTCCACCGTGGAGACTCCGCGTTCCGGTGTGATGACCAGGTCGGTCCAGCCGCTGAGCTGACCGGTCTCGGCGGCGGACTCCAGCGCCCGCACGACGGTCGTGCCGACCGCGATCACCCGCCGGCCCTCTCGTCGCGCGGCCGCCACGGTCTCCGCGGTCGACGGCGGCACCTGGTACCACTCGGAGTACGGCGGGTCACCGGACTCCAGCGAGGAGACGCCGCAGTGCAGCACGATGCTGGCCGTCTCGATTCCCCGTGAGCGCAGCCGGCGGAAGACCCTCGGGGTGAGCGCCCGGCCCGCGCTGGGCATCTCGGCGCTGCCCGGGGTGTCGCCGTAGGCCGTGCGGTAGGCGGAGAGCCTCCACGGCGAGCTGACGTACCGGTAGCGGATCGGGTCGCCGTGCTGCTCGAGCCAGGTCAGCAGCGGTGCCGGCGTGCTGAGCTCGGCGGTCCAGAGCCGGGAGCGGTCGGCGGGCACCGGGTGGGCGTGCTCGATCCGGATCACCCCGCCACCGGCCAGCCGGATCCGGGTGCCGGCGCGATCGTCGTAGGACGGGTCGCCGCCGAGCGGGCCCTGGGTCCGCACCTCGACGATCCACCGCGACCGGTCGGCGCGCAGTGCCTGCGGGTACTCGGTGCCCGGTTCCACAGTGGACAGGTGCACCTCGACCCGCTCACCCTCGGCCGTCACGCCCGGGAGGGCGGCCGGCAGGGTGTCGGACGTGTTCACCACGAGCACGTCGCCGGCCCGGAGCACCGACGGGAGGTGCCGGGCGAGGCGGTGGGCCAGGCCACGGTTGGTGGCCACCAGCATCCGGACGGCATCGCGCGGGACGCCCCTGGCCTCCGGTGGGCCGGTCGCGACGGCCCCCTCGGGGAAGTTCGCGTAGGCGGTGGTCTTGACGAGGCCCTTGCTGGTGCGGATGGGCGTGGTGGTCATGAGCCGGCCTCCGGAGTGAGCATCGCAGCGACGAAGGAGCGAGGAGCGGAGCGCAGGGGGTCGGCGGGGCACCCGGTCATGAGCCGGCCTCCGGAGTGAGCATCGCGGCGACGAAGGAGCGAGGAGCGGAGCGTGCTGCGGGTACGCGGTACCGGGCTCCACAGTGGAGAGGTGAACCTCGACCCGTTCGCCATCGGCGGTCACGCCCGGGAGTGCGGCCGGCAGGGTGTCGGACGTGTTCACCACGAGCACGTCGCCGGCGCGGAGCACCGAGGGGAGGTGCCGGGCGAGGCGATGGGCCAGGCCACGGTCCGTAGCGACGAGCATCCGGACGGCGTCGCGCGGGATGCCCCGAGCCTCGGGTGGGCCGGTCGCGACGGCGCCCTCGGGGATGCCCGCGTAGGCGGTGGTCGTGACCAGGCCCTTGCTGGTGCGGATCGGTGTCATGGTCATGAGGTGGCCTCCGGAGTGAGCATCGGAGCGACGAAGTAGTGAGGAGCGGAGCGCAGGGGGCGGGCGGGGCACAGGGTCATGAGCCGGCCTCCGGAGTGAGCATCGGAGCGACGAGGGAGTGAGGAGCGGAGCGCAGGGGGCGGGCGGGGCACAGGGTCATGAGCCGGCCTCCGGAGTGAGCATCGGAGCGACGAGGGAGTGAGGAGCGGAGCGCAGGGGGCGGGCGGGGCACAGGGTCATGAGCCGGCCTCCGGAGTGAGCATCGGAGCGACGAGGGAGTGAGGAGCGGAGCGCAGGGGGCGGGCGGGGCACAGGGTCATGAGCCGGCCTCCGGAGTGAGCATCGGAGCGACGAAGTAGTGAGGAGCGGAGCGCAGGGGGCGGGCGGGGCACACGGTCATGAGCGCAGTTCCGCCGCGCTGTAGCGGCCGCTGGGCAGGTCACCGTCGATCAGTCGCGCAGCGCCGGCACCGCGGTCTCCGGCTCCGGCCGGTCGCTGATGTCCTCACCGGGGAACGCCTCGGCGTGCATGTCGGTGCGCAGGTCGCCCGGGTCGACGGCATAGAACAGCAGGTCGGTCTCTTCGGCGGCGAGCACCCGGACGAGCTGGTCGACGGCGGCCTTGCTCGCGCCGTACCCGCCCCACCCCGGGTACCCCTCGACACCGGCATCGCTGCTGATCGCGAGCGTGCGACCGGTCGCGGCCTTCAGCGCGGGCAGGGCGGCCTGGATGAGCCCGAGCGTGGCGACCGTGTTCACCTCCAGCACTGCGGCGGAACTGGTCGAGGTCGTACCCCGCCAGCGGTGGCAGCGGGCTCTGGCCCAGCGAGGAGGCGTTGGCCACGAGCAGGTCGAGCCGGTCGCCGGCGGCCTCGACGAGCGCGTGGCGGTGGTCGGGGTCGGTCACGTCGCCAGGGATGACCACGACATCGGGCCAGCTCGCGGCGGCCTTGTGCAGTTCGTCGGCGGTGCGCGCGTCGACCACGAGGCGCCAGCCGTCGTCGGCGAGGTTGGCGGCGAGCGCGCGGCCGAGGCCCTTGGACGCTCCGGTGATGATCGCTGTCTTTGTCATGCCTCAACGCTCGCGCTTTCGCGCGCCAGCGAATCGGGCTCCGGCCACGCCCGCCCTAGGACCTTGGTCCTACGCCTCGCCCCTGCCCGCCCGCGCAGCGGCGGACGGGGTGGGCCCGCGGCCGGGCCGCGGGTGGAGATGCGGCCGGCGGCGGGCAGCGGCCGGTACGGCGGCCAGGGCCCCGGCGGCGGTGCGAGGTGTGGCGGTCAGGGCCGGGCGGTCCGAGGTACGGCCGTGCGAGGTGCGGTGGCTCGGGGACAGCAGCGGGGTCAGGTGGGGCTGGCGGCGACGATCCGGACGATCGCATTGATGCGGGCGGCGAGGGCGATGTCGCACTCGGTGATGCCACCTTCGTCGGTGGTGTACAGCCACACGCGGGTCTCGTCGCCGCCACGCCGGATCACCGGGCGGTGGTTCATCGCGTCGCTGCAGACCTTGATGCGTTCGAGGAAGTCGTTGTGTTCGCTCGCCGTGAGCGTGATGGTGCGTGCGATGCCGTCGGTGTCGCCGTCCCAACCGTGAAGTCGGGAAATCGCGTCACGAACGACCGCTTTGCTGAGAAGCGTCGGCATTGTGCCTCCGTGGTCGGCGTTTCGGGCTTTTGGCCCTGCGGGGCGCCAATCAGTTTCCGAGTCTGCTGTCCGTAAGGGGGGCGCGTCTATCGGCCGAACGTCTGGGTGGCACGCTGTGCTCGTGCGCACGGATCTAGTGATGATCGTCGGGGCCGCCATCTTGGACGGCAAGGGCCGTGTGCTGGGCGCGGAGCGTGCTGAGCCACCAGCTATGGCCGGTATGTGGGAGTTTCCCGGCGGAAAGGTCGAACCGGGTGAATCCGAATTGGACGCTCTGGTTCGCGAGTGCGAAGAGGAACTGGACGTCGGCATCGAGGTGCTCGATCGGCTCGGTGACGACATCCTGCTGCCGACCGGCACCGCGATCCTCAAGGTGTGGACCGCCCGACTCATCCGCGGCGAACCGACCGCGGTCGAGCATGCCGAGCTGCGCTGGCTGTCGGCTGACGAACTGGGCGACGTGCCGTGGCTCCCCGCCGACGCGCCCCTGGTAGCCCTGCTGCGCGACCAGCTCGGCACCCCCACGCCCCAGACCTGAGGCACCGCCGGCCAGGCCGCCGGCACCCCAAACCCCGCCGGCCAAGCAGCCGGCCCAGGCCGCGGGCTTCGCAAACCCCGCCGGCACCCCGAACGGTGCCGGCCCCGCCGCCGGCTCCGCAAACCCCGCCGGCAGGCCACATACAGACAGCGGCCGTGGACCCCGAGCGTCGGAGTCCACGGCCACCGCCTCGCTGATCAGGCGTTCGAGCGCCGGAAGATCTTGCTGCCGAGCCACACCAATGGGTCGTAGGTGCGGTCGACCACACGCTCCTTCATCGGGATGATCGCGTTGTCCGTGATCTTGATGTGCTCGGGGCACACCTCGGTGCAGCACTTCGTGATGTTGCAGAGGCCGAGGCCCTGCTCGTTCTGCGCGAAGTCCTTGCGGTCGGTGTTCGCGTCCAGCGGGTGCATGTCCAGCTCGGCCGCACGGATGAAGAACCGGGGGCCGGCGAAGGCCTCCTTGTTCTCCTCGTGGTCCCGGATCACGTGGCAGGTGTTCTGACACAGGAAGCACTCGATGCACTTGCGGAACTCCTGGCTCCGCTCGACGTCGATCTGCTGCATCCGGTACTCGCCGGGCTTCAGGTCGGCAGGCGGCTGGAACGCCGGGATCTGCCGCGCCTTGGTGTAGTTGTACGACACGTCGGTCACCAGGTCACGGATCACCGGGAAGCCGCGCAGCGGCGTGACCGTGATGATGTCGTCCTCGGTGAACGTGCTCATCCGGGTCATGCACAGCAACCGCGGCATGCCGTTGATCTCGGCCGAGCACGAGCCGCACTTACCGGCCTTGCAGTTCCAGCGGACCGCGAGATCGCCAGCCTGGGTGGCCTGCAGCCGGTGGATGATGTCGAGGACGACCTCGCCCTCGTTCACCTCGACGGTGTAGTCCTGCAGGCTCCCCGCGGCCGGGTCGCCGGAGTTGGCGCTGCGCCAAACCCGGAAATGCGCCTGGTAGCTCATGCCCGGCCTCCCTCGCTGCTGGCAGTGTCCAGAATGGAGAGCTCGTCGGCGGTGAGGTACTTGGAGAGCTCGTCCTTGTCGAACAGCGAGAGCAGCTCCACCGGCATCACCGGCAGCGGCTGGTGCCGCAGGTTGATCGAGTTCTTGTCCTCGCCGAGCTCGCAGATCAGGTTGACCTTGCGCCAGTCCGGATCCATCTTCGGGTAGTCGTCGCGGGTGTGGCCGCCACGACTCTCCTTGCGCTCCAGCGCGGCCTTGGCGACCGCCTCGGAGATGAGCAGCAGGTTCTTCAGGTCCAGCGCCACGTGCCAGCCCGGGTTGAACGGCCGGTCGCCCGGCGCGCTCACCCGCGAGGCCCGCTCCTTCAGCGCCTCCAGCTTGCCCAGCGCCTCCTCGATCTCGGCCTCCTTGCGGATGATGCCGACGAGGTCGTTCATGGTCTGCTGCAGGTCCGACTGGACGGTGTAGGGGTTCTCGCCGTCCTTCTGCACGAACGGCGCCAGCGCTTCCTCGGCCGCGTGCGTCACCTGCTCCTCGCTGACCACGGGCCGGTCGGCGGCGACGGAGTCCACATAGGCCGCCGCGCCGGCCCCGGCCCGCCGGCCGAAGACCAGCAGGTCCGACAGGGAGTTGCCGCCGAGCCGGTTCGAGCCGTGCATGCCGCCGGAGACCTCGCCGGCCGCGAACAGGCCGGGCACCCTGGCCACCGCGGTGTCCGGGTCGACCTCGACGCCGCCCATCACGTAGTGCGCGGTCGGGCCGACCTCCATCGGCTCCGCCGTGATGTCCACGTCCGCCAGCTCCTTGAACTGGTGGTGCATCGACGGCAGCTTCTTGATGATGACCTCGGGCTTGAGCCGGCTCGACACGTCCAGGAAGACGCCGCCGTGCGGTGAGCCGCGACCGGCCTTCACCTCGGAGTTGATCGCCCGGGCCACCTCGTCCCGGGGGAGCAGCTCCGGCGGACGCCGGTTGTTGTCCGGGTCGGTGTACCAGCGGTCGCCCTCCTCCTCGGAGGTGGCGTACTTGTCCTTGAACACGTCCGGCACGTACTCGAACATGAACCGCTTGCCCTCGGAGTTGGTCAGCACGCCGCCGTCGCCACGGACCGACTCGGTGACCAGGATGCCCTTCACCGAGGGCGGCCAGACCATGCCGGTCGGGTGGAACTGGACGAACTCCATGTTCACGAGGGTGGCGCCGGCCTGGAGCGCGAGCGCGTGGCCGTCGCCGGTGTACTCCCAGGAGTTGCTGGTCACCTTGAACGACTTGCCGATGCCGCCGGTGGCCAGGATGATCGCCGGCGCGTCGAACAGGATGAACGCGCCGGTCTCCCGCCAGTAGCCGAACGCGCCGGTGATCCGGCCGCCGGCGCCCGGCTCGCCCTCCTGGGTCAGCCGGGTGACCGTGCACTCGGCGAACACCTTGATGAACGCCTCGCCGTCGCCGTGCTCACGCTCGTCGTCCTGCTGGAGGGAGACGATCTTCTGCTGGAGCGTGCGGATCAGCTCCAGGCCGGTGCGGTCGCCGACGTGCGCCAGCCGCGGGTACTCGTGGCCGCCGAAGTTGCGCTGGCTGATCTTGCCGTCCGGGGTGCGGTCGAACAGGGCGCCGTAGGTCTCCAGCTCCCAGATCCGGTCCGGCGCCTCCTTGGCGTGCAGCTCCGCCATCCGGAAGTGGTTGAGGAACTTGCCGCCGCGCATGGTGTCGCGGAAGTGGACCATCCAGTTGTCGTTCGAGTTGACGTTGCCCATCGCCGCGGCGGCGCCACCCTCGGCCATCACCGTGTGGGCCTTGCCGAAGAGCGACTTGCAGACGATCGCCGTGCGCTTGCCCTGCGTCCGGGCCTCGATCGCGGCACGCAGCCCGGCGCCGCCGGCGCCGATCACCACCACGTCGTACGAGTGCCGTTCTACCTCAGTCATTCGTGTGCCTTCTCAAGGTTGCCGCGATAGGTCCCAGCGGCGCGAGGCGCGTGCCAGCCGCGAGGACAGTTGATGAAGCGGAGGTCCGAGATGACGTCGGCGGCGACCAGCGCGATGTACGCGTCGGTGAACGCGAGCGTCCCGAGGGTGATCCAGGCGAGCTGCATGTGACGGGTGTTCAGCTTGGAGATCTGGGTCCAGAACCAGTAGCGCACGGGGTGCTTGGAGAAGTTCCGGAGCCGCCCGCCCGCGATGTGCCGGCAGGAGTGGCAGGAGGCCGTGTACGCCCAGAGCATGATCACGTTGCCGAGCAGGATCAGGTTGCCCAGGCCGAACTGGAAGCCCTCGTCACCGTGGAACGCCACGATCGCGTCGTAGGTGTTGATCACCGAGATGAGCACCGCGGCGTAGAAGAAGTACCGGTGCGCGTTCTGGATGATCAGCGGGAACCGGGTCTCGCCGCTGTACTTCTTGTGCGGCTCGGTGACCGCGCAGGCCGGCGGGGAGAGCCAGAACGCCCGGTAGTACGCCTTGCGGTAGTAGTAGCAGGTGAGCCGGAAGCCCAGCAGGAACGGCAGCACGACGATGCCGAACGGCACCAGCGGCGGGAACTCCGGGAACGGCCGGCCGAAGTGCGCGGCGGCCTCGGGCACGCAGGACATGCTCATGCACGGCGACGAGAACGGCGTGAGGTAGCCGTATTCGGGGACGACGTAGTACTTCTGCGTCGCGGTGCGGACCAGCGCGTAGAGCACCCACGCGGACAACCCGAGGAACGTGACCAGCGGGGCCACCCACCACCGGTCGGTTCGCAGTGTCTTCGCGCCGATCGCGGCTCGCCCGGCGGGCTTGTTCTTGTCGGACGGTGCCCCCGGAGCTGCTCCGGAAACGGTCGGGGCGGTCATCTTCTCTGTTGCTCCCTCGGTTCGGTTCTCACCGTCGCGGGAAGCCTTCCGTGGCCGTGCCCGCAGCGGCCGTGGTCAGCGGGTGCCGCCGACACCTTCGTCGTCGGCGTCGCGCCAGAAGTCCGGCTCGTACGGCTGGTCGGGCACGAACTGCAGGCGCGGCAGCCGGTCGCCGGTGGGCTTGGCGGGGCGCAGCTCGCCCAGCTCGTCCAGATCGGCGGCGAGCCGATCGACGTCGCTGGTGAGCCGGCGCAGCCCGAGGCTGTCGGCATAGCGGGTCTGTAGCGTGCCGACCGCGCGTTGCAGAGCGGCGAGCGCGCGGCGGACCTCGGCGACGTCCTCGTGCATCGGCATTTCCCCACCTCCGGGCTAGCGTGTCGTCCGTGCCTGAGAGGCTCGCACGCTCAGCACCCGCGCTCGCCCTGAACACCTGAGCCCGGCCGATACCGGCCGGGCAACTTCGGCAGTCTGTCGAGAATCTAGCCCTTCGGGAAGTCCCGACGCGCGCCGAGGCGCCGTTACGTCCGCGATTCCTGTTCGCTGTCGCGACGGGCCAGCGGTCTGTGCCAGCACCGCCCGGCGCCAGGCCTGCGTCGCGCCGGCTCAGCCCGGCGCCAGGTGGCACCGCCGCCGGCTCAGCCCGCGGCGCCGCCGGTGAAGTTCCAGCTCGCCAGGTGCAGGCCGGGGGTGACGACGGTGCCGCCGAGCCAGCTGTCCGGGACCTGGGCGAGCGTCGGCGCCGACCGCGAGCACGTTGCCGGGCGCCAGCGCGTCGACGTAGGACTGGGTGAAGCGCAGGTTCCGGACCGGCCGCACCAGCTCGCCGTTCTCGACCAGCCAGACGCCGTTGCGGGTGAGCCCGGTGACCACCTGGGTGAGCGGATCCAGCACCCGGGTGTACCAGAAGTCGGTGACCAGCAGGCCACGTTCGAGCCCGGCGACCAGGTCGGCGGTGGCACCGGGCCGCAGCGGCGGGTGCAGCGGGATCGCGCCCATCCGCTCGCCACCGGGCACGGCGTGACCGGTGCTGGCGGCGCCGAGCAGCTGGGCGGTCCGGCGATCGTGCGCGAGCGCGCTGACGTCACGCCGTCGCGGACCAGCTCCAGCGGCCGCTTCGGCGTGCCTTCGGCGTCGAACGGCGCGCCCGGGACGCGAGGTGCTCAGCGGATCGTCGACGAACGTGATGGCCGGGTCGAACTGCTGCTCGCCGAGCTTCGCGAACGAGCGCCCCTCCGCCACGGCCCGCGCGTTGAAGCCGTACGCGGAGAGCAGCTGGAGGATGTCGGCGACCGCGGTCGGCTCCAGCACCACCGGGTACCGGCCCGGTTCGAGGTCGCCGGGGTCGGCGCCGGCCCTGGCCTTCTGCCGCGGCCCGGGCGCCCAGCGCGGCGCCGTCGAGCTCGGCCAGCCGGACCGACGCGGTGCGGGCGGCGCCGTCCGAGGTGCCGGTGCGGGCCACCCCGTCGGCGGCGGCCAGGGTCGAGCGCCCGGTCAGCGCGTGGCCGGCCGAGTTGGCGTAGTGCACCGTGTAATCGGTGGTCCGGCAGAAACCCGCGGTCTCCAGCCCGCCGGCCGCCTCGACGAAGGCGCGCACCACGGCGGCCCGCTCGGTCGGCGTGGCCTCGGCGGTGCCGGCGTCGTAGTTGCCGGCGCCGGCCGGCTCGGTCGGCGGCGTGAGGCCGGACCAGCCGGCGTCCTCGGGGCGCAGCCGGGCGGCGGTCAGGGCCCGATCGACCAGCGCACGCAGGCCGTCCGGGGTGACCACGGTGGTGCTGGACGCGGCGGTCCGGCCGTCGACGTGCACCCGCAGCCGCACCGTCTCGGCGGTGTCCGCCACGTTCTGGTGGATGAACGAGTTGGCGAACCGGGTCAGCGCGAGGGTGCCGCCGGTGACGGTCACCTCGGCCTCGGCGCCGGAGCCGCTCGACCAGGTCGAGGACCTGCTCGAGTCAGGTTCATCCGGTGACCCCGACCCGGACGCCGCGGAACCGGGCGGTGACCGCCGGATGGCCGGTGTGCCCGATCTGGCCGGGCTGGCCCTTGCCGCAGTTCGGCGTCCCCCAGTAGATGAGGTCGTTGCCGAGCATGTCCATCGACCCCCAGAACCGTGGCGAGATGCCGGTGTAGGTGGGGTTGCGCAGCATCCGGCCGCGCTTCCCGTTCTTGATCTCCCAGCCGATCTCGCAGCCGAACTGGAAGTTCAGCCGGCGGTCGTCGATCGACCAGGAGCGGTTGGTGTCCATCAGCACGCCGTCGTCGGTGGCGGCGATCAGCTCGTCGACCGAGTGCTCGCCGGGGAGCAGCCCGACGTTCGTCATCCGCACCATCGGCAGCCGGTTGTACCCGTCGGCCCGGACCGCGCCGGCGTAGGGCAGCCCGGCGATCGCCGCCGAGTCCCGTCCGGCCAGCGCGCCGACCCAGATGCCGTCGCGGACGATGTCCACCGCGCCGGCCGGGCGTGCCCTCGTCGTCGTAGCCGAACGAGCCGAGCGCACCGGGGAGCGTCGGGTCGGCGGTGATCGTCATCAGCTCGGACCCGAACTTGAGCGAGCCGAGCTGGCCGAGATCGAGCCAGGACGTGCCGGCGAACGCGGCCTCCCAGCCCAGGATCCGGTCGAGCTCCACGGCGTGGCCCACGGACTCGTGGATCTGCAGCGCCATCTGCTCGCTGCCGAGGATCAGGTCGGTCTCGCCGGCCGGACACTGCGGCGCGGTCAGCAGCGCCCTGGCCTCCTCGGCCACCCTGGCCGCGTTGCCCGGCAGGTCGAGCCGGTGGATCAGCTCCCAGCCGGCGGTGCCGAACTGGCCGCGGATGCCCGGGTAGGAGCGGCGCTGGGTCTCGTGCTCGCCGACCGCGGTGGCGTTCATGCCGGCGCCGCACTCGCGCAGGTGCTGGTCGATCCGGTGGCCCTCGCTGGAGACGAACCACTTGCGGGTGTCCCAGACGTCGTAGCTGGCCGAGGCCACGTCCGCGCCGTGCTCGCGCATCGTGCTGGTGAGGCCGACCAGCAGATCGCCCTTCTCCGACAGCGAGACGGCGAGCGGGTCGATCTCGCACGCGTTCGCCCAGCTGTCCTGGCGGACCTCGACCGGAAGCAGCTCCAGCGGCGGGCCGGGCACGGTGGCGCTGGCCTTGGCGATCTCGGTCGCCCTGGTGCCGGCCCGCCGGGCCGCGGCGTCGCTCAGCTCGGGCAACGCGAAGAAACCCCAGGAGGAACCGACCAGCGCCCGGACGCCGAGGCCGGACGAGTCGTCCTGGCTGACGTCCTCGACGTGATCATCCTGGGCGGACATCGACTCGTAGCGGCGATGGACGACGCGGGCGTCGGCGTACCGCGCTCCGGCGTCCAACGCGGCCTGCACCGCGGCGGCGGCGAGGTCGAACTCGGGCACGGGCGCTCCTCCGGCTGATCGGCTGCTCCAAACCTATCGGTGAGCAGGCCGGATACCGGATCAGGGCTCGGTGAGCGCGTTGATCCGTGCCGCGAGCGCGAAGTCCTTGTCGGTGACGCCGCCCGCGGAGTGGGTGGAGAGCGTGAACGTGATCGACGTCCAGCGGATGTCGATGTCGGGGTGATGGTCGAGCTCCTCGGCCACCTCGGCGACCATGTCCACCAGCCGGATCCCGGCCAGGAAGCTCGCCGCCACCACGGTCCGTCGCAGCGCCGCGGTGTCGCCGTCCCACCCCGGCACTTCGGCCAGTCGAGCCCGAATCTCGTCGCCGTCCAGGAGAGCGTCCATGTGGTGACCTTGGTCTCGCCGAGCACCGGCGGCAAGGGCACCACGCGGGGCCACGTAGACTGGCAGGGTTGCCGCAGGTCCGTGCGGCGTTCCCCTGGTTCTAAGGATCGCGCTTTCGCATGTCCAACTCACTCACTTTCCGTGACGACCTGCGTAACGTCGCGATCATCGCCCACGTCGACCACGGCAAGACCACGCTGGTCGACGCGATGCTCTGGCAGTCCGGCGCGTTCCGGGAGAACGCCGACGTCGACGACCGGGTCATGGACTCGATGGACCTGGAGCGCGAAAAGGGCATCACGATCCTCGCCAAGAACACCGCGGTGAAGCACCGGGTGGACGGCAAGGACATGACGATCAACATCATCGACACCCCGGGCCACGCCGACTTCGGTGGCGAGGTCGAGCGCGGTCTGTCGATGGTCGACGGCGTGGTGCTGCTGGTGGACGCCAGCGAGGGCCCGCTCCCGCAGACCCGGTTCGTGCTGCGCAAGGCGCTCCAGCAGCGGCTCCCCGTGATCCTCGTGATCAACAAGGTGGACCGGCCGGACTCCCGCATCGCGGAGGTCGTCGACGAGGCGTACGAGCTCTTCCTCGACCTGGACGCCGCCGAGGACCAGATCGACTTCCCGATCGTCTACGCCTCGGCGAAGGCCGGCCGCGCCTCGCTGACCCGCCCGCGAGACGGCGGCATGCCGGACGAGGAGAACCTCGAGCCGCTGTTCGAGACGATCATCAAGACCATCCCGGCGCCCGAGCTACGACCCGTCGACGCCGCTCCAGGCGCACGTCACGAACCTGGACGCCTCGCCGTACCTCGGCCGCCTCGCGCTCTGCCGCGTGCACAACGGCACCATCAAGAAGGGCCAGCAGGCCGCCTGGTGCCGCGCCGACGGCACGATCGAGCGGGTCAAGATCACCGAGCTGCTGATGACGGACGCGCTGGAGCGCAAGCCGGTCGAGTCGGCCGGCCCCGGCGACATCATCGCGATCGCCGGCATCCCGGAGATCACGATCGGTGAGACCCTGGCCGACCCGGACGACCCGCGCCCGCTGCCGGTCATCACGGTCGACTCGCCGAGCATCTCCATGACGATCGGTATCAACACCTCGCCGCTCGCCGGCCAGAGCGGCAAGAAGGTCACCGCCCGGCTGGTCAAGAGCCGGCTGGACCAGGAGCTGGTCGGCAACGTGTCGATCCGGGTCCTGCCGACCGAGCGCCCGGACACCTGGGAGGTCCAGGGCCGTGGCGAGCTGCAGCTGGCGATCCTGGTCGAGATCATGCGCCGCGAGGGCTTCGAGCTGACCGTGGGCAAGCCCCAGGTCGTCACCCAGGTCGTCGACGGCAAGATCCACGAGCCGGTCGAGCGGCTCACGATCGACGCCCCCGAGGACTACCTCGGCGTGATCACCCAGCTGATGGCGCTGCGCAAGGGCCGGCTGGAGCAGATGGTGAACCACGGCACCGGCTGGGTCCGGATGGAGTACGTCGTGCCGGCGCGTGGCCTGATCGGCTTCCGCACCGAGTTCCTCACCGAGACCCGCGGCACCGGCCTGCTGCACCACGTCTTCGACCGCTACGAGCCGTGGTTCGGCGAGCTGCGCACCCGCCCGACCGGCTCGCTCGTCGCCGACCGGCAGGGCCCGACCACCGGCTTCGCCCTGGCCAACCTGCAGGACCGCGGCACGATGTTCGTCGGCCCCGGCACCGAGGTCTACGAGGGCATGATCGTCGGCGTCAACTCCCGTCAGGACGACATGGACGTCAACCCGACCAAGGAGAAGAAGCTCACCAACATGCGCCAGTCCTCCGGCGACATCCTGGTGCCGCTGATCCCGCACAAGCAGCTCTCGCTGGAGCAGGCGCTGGAGTTCTGCCGCGAGGACGAGTGCGTCGAGGTGACCCCGGCGACGGTCCGGATCCGCAAGGTGGCGCTCGCCGCCCAGGACCGGGAGAAGCTCGCGCAGCCGGCGTAAGTGGACCCAGTAAGCAGGTAGTACGGGCCGGTGACCTCGGCCCGCAGTGAGACTTGACGGCAGGTTCGGCGTGACGCGCCGGGCCTGCCGTCGTTGTACCTGGTGGGAGCGGTGGTCGACCCTCTTCGGTGAGCGTCGCAGGGGCAGCCGGTGCGAGCGGAGCACGGCGCGCGCGCAGTTCAGGGCGATGGCCTGGTCGCCGTCCTCGTGGGTTGCCTGACGGTCACCGGGTGCTGGGGTCGGGGAGACGCCGAACTCGATCCGGCCGACCGGGTGGTCCTGGACTGCCGAGGCGAGGCCAGGACACCGGCGCCCGCCGTCCGGGGCGCCCAGCCCGGCGGCACCGTGCACGTGCTCGGCCAGCAGGACTTCGGTCGCCTGGATCCGGCCGGCATCTACACCGCCGGCGCGCTCACCGCCGGCACGCAGCTGCTGCTCCGCGCCCTCACCGGTTACGTCGAGGATCCCGAGACCGGCGCGCTTCGGCTGGTCGGCGATCTCGCGACGAACACCGGGGAGACGCCGGACGGCGGCCGGAGCTGGCGGTACACCCTGCGCCGTGGCGTGGCCTTCCAGAACGGCCGGCCGATCACGGCCCAGGACATGGCGTACGGGGTGGCCAGGGCGTTCGGTCCGCTCGGTGTCGAGGGACCGCAGTACCTGCAGAACTGGCTCCAGCCCGACCGGACCTACCGCGGGCCAGCGGACGGCGAGCCGCCCGGGATCCGCACCCCGGACGCCAGGACGATCGTGTTCAGCCTCGCCGAGCCGCGGGCCGACTTCCCGCTCGCCGCCGCGCTGCCGACCAGCACGCCGGTGCCGGTCGGATCATCGTTCGACGCGGGCACGATGGCCAGCGGGCCGTACCGGGTGGAGCCGGGCTCCTACCGGCCCGGCCAGGGGCTCCGGCTGATCCGCAGCGCCGGCCTGGGATCCCCGCACCGACCCGATCCGGCACCAGTACCCGGACGCGTTCGACTTCACGTTCGACCTGGCCCCGGCCGCGCAGACCGAGCGCCTCCTCGCTGACCAGGGGGAGGACCAGACCGCCGTGCAGACCGCGCCGGTGCCGGTCGAGCTGGTGGACCAGGCGCGAAAGGTCGCCGTGCCACGCGGCCGGCTCCTCCAGCGCACCACGCCGTACGTGCGCTACCTGGCGATCAACACCCAGAAGGTGCCGGACGTCCGGGTCCGCCGCGCGATCGGGCTGGCGCTGGACCGGGACGCCTGGGCGGCCGCGGCCGGGGGAGCGGCGGCCGGCACGGTGGCCGCCAGCCTGCTCTCGCCCACGCTGCCCGGGTACCAGCGGCGCGGCGGCACGCACGGGCCGGAGCAGTGGCGGCGACCCCGGGGCCGCCCGAGAGCTGCTCCATGGGCGGACCGCGCCGACGCTGAACTACTGCTTCAGCAACACGCCGGCCGCGCAGCGCACCGCCGCGGTCGCCAAGGCGAGCCTGCAGCGGGCCGGCTTCGCGGTGGCCCTCCAGCCGATCGGCCGGGACGCGTTCTACCCCGAGGTCGGCCGGCGGAACACCACCTGCCACCTCACGGTCGCGAGCTGGAGCGCCGACTATCCGGACGCGGGCAGCGTGCTCGGGCCGCTCTTCGACGGGCAGCGGGATCCGGGACAGCGGCAATCACAACGTGGCCTACCTCAGCGAACCCGCCGTCACCGCACGGATCGAGGCGCTCGCGGCGTTGCCGGACCGGGCCGGCGCCACGGCCGGGTACGCCGAGCTCGACCGGGAGCTGGTCACGCGAGCGGGCGGTGGCCGTGCCCCTGCTGTCCGATCGCTACCACGGTCTGGTCGGCAGCCGGATCGGCGGCGCCTCGATCAGCCGGCTGCGTGGCCAGCCCAGCTTCGCGGAGATCTACGTGCGCCGGTAGGCGTGTCGCGTCGTCCGCAAGCCCCGAATGAGGGGCACGCTCGGCGCAGCCGTCGCGTCAATAGTGATGTGACACACATTTGATCACCGTGCACGGAAGTGACATTTCCGACGACTAGCCCACACCTCTGACCTCGGACGTTCCGTCAGGTCACGGTCTGATTGCAGGACGACCAAGCTCGTTGATGCGTGCTTTCCCAGCCAGTAGGAATGACCTTGGCACGACGAGCGACCCTGCTCCGTGTGTAAGAAACGGTCGGGTCTCGTGGCCCGAGCGATCACAACCCCCGCATCGGGGGGGCATCTATGACCTAGAGGAGGCCTAGTATGCGAGTGCCCACTCGCACGGGTGTTGTGTGTGGCGTCGCCGCCTTGGCCCTTGTTGCCGCAGGCTGCAGCTCTGATAGCGATGATTCTGGCAGCTCGAACAGCGACGCCGCGATCACGATCGACAGCGTCGAGCCCGAGAACCCGCTGATTCCCGGCAACACCACGGAGACCGGTGGTGGCAAGGTGATCGACGCCCTCTTCACGGGGCTGGTCGAGCTACAGACCGAGGACGCCGAGCCCGATCAACGCGGTCGCGGAGTCGATCGAGACCAAGGACTCAAGGTCTACACCATCAAGCTCAAGACGGACTGGACGTTCCACGACGGCACCGCCGGTCAAGGCGAAGAACTTCGTCGACGCCTGGAACTGGGCCGCCTACTCGCCCGAACGGCGGCGCAGAGCGCCAGCTTCTTCGAGCAGATCCTCGGGCTACGCCGACGTCCACCCGGCGGACCCGGACGGTGAGACGGCCCGAAGAAGCCGCCGACGCCGAAGTCGAAGGAGATGTCCGGCCTCAAGGTCGTCGACGACACGACCTTCAAGGTCACGCTCGACGCGCCGTTCAGCGTGTTCCCGGTCAAGCTCGGCTACGCGGCCTTCACGCCGCTGCCGGACGTCGTTCTTCAAGGACCCGAAGGCGTTCGGCGAGAAGCCGATCGGCAACGGCCCGTTCAAGTTCGACTCGTGGGACCACAACGACGCAGATCAAGCTCAGCCGGTTCGACAACTACAAGGGCGAGCAAGCCCAAGGTCAAGGACGTCAACCTCAAGCTCTACCAGAGCCAGGACGCGGCCTACGCCGACCTGCAGAGCAACAACCTGGACTTCCAGCAGCAGGTGCCGACGGCATCGCGCTGGCCGGTGACAAGTGGAAGACCGACCTGCAGGACCGCACGGTCGAGCGTGAGGTCGGCGTCTGGCAGGCCTTCGCCTTCCCGCTGTACGACAAGAAGTTCGCCAACGTGAAGTTCCGCCAGGCGATCTCGATGGCGATCGACCGGAAGCTGATCACCGAGAAGATCTTCGCTGGTTCCCGTACAGCCGGCCACCGGCTTCGTCTCCCCGGCCGTCGACGGCTACAAGGCCGGCCAGTGCGGCGAGTACTGCACGTTCGACGCTGCCAAGGCCAAGGCCGCGCTCGCGGAGGCCGGCGGCTTCAAGGGTGACTTGATCTTCGCCTACAACGCCAACGGCGACCACAAGGAGTGGATCGAGGCGGCCTGCAACAGCATCAACGAGTGCGCTCGGGCCGGTCGTGAAGTGCCTCGCCGAAGCCGTACACCGAGTTCTCGCGAGTTCCGCGCCGCGATCAACGCCCGCAAGATGACTGGTGCCGTTCCGTGCCGGCTGGCAGCAGGACTACCCGACGATCGAGAACTACCTCGAACCCGCTCTACCGCACCCACGCTTCGTCGAACGACCGGGAGTACTCGCAACCCGGCCGTGGACGCGAAGCTGAAGGAGGCCGCCGCGGCACCAGCCCGGAGGCCGGCGTCAAGCTCTACCAGGAGGCCGAGGCCTGCTCGCTCGCCGACCTGCCGACCATCCCGCTCTGGTACGTCAAGCAGCAGGCTGGCTACTCGAGCAAGGTCGAAGAACGTCAAGTTCGACCACCTTCGGTGAGCTCGACCTCATCGTCCATCGAGGCGAAGTAACCTGACAGCCAGCCTGCCGGGGGGAGCGACCTGCGGTCATCCCACCCGGCAGGCTCGCATGTGTCAAGCCTGCATCGGCGCAGGACGGAAAACACCATGGGCCGTTACACCATCCGGCGGTTGCTCCAGTTGATCCCGGTGCTCTTCGGCACCACGTTCCTGATCTATTGCTGGTCTGGGCGTGCCCGGGGACCCGTTCGCCGGCAAGTGCGGCGAGCGGGACTGCCCGCGACGTCCTACATCGACGCCATGACCGACGAAGTACAACCTGGACGAGCCCCTGCTCGTGCAGTACTTCAAGTACGTCGGGACGACTGCTCCGGGGCGACTTCGGTCAGACTTTCTCCGGTCAGCCGGTGATCAACCTGATCGCCGAGGCGTACCCGATCACGCTGAGGCTGGCCTGGTGGCGCTCGCCATCGAGGCGGTCATCGGCCTCACCGCCGGTGTGCTCACCGGCCTGCGGCGCAACGGTTTCCTGGACAACCTGGTGCTGATCTCCACCCTCTTCCTCATCTCGCATGCCGGTCTTCGTGATCGGCTTCGTGCTGCAGTACACGTTCGGCGTCAAGCTCGGCATCGTCAACCCGACCGTCTCTTCGAGGCGCCGTTCTGCGGAGCTGATCCTGCCCGGCTTCGTGCTGGGCAGCGGCTCGATGGCCTACGTCGCCCGGCTAACCAGAACGAGCATCGCGGAGAACAGTCGCGCCGACTACGTACGCACCGCCATCGCCAAGGGCCTGACCGATCGCCGGGTGGTCGGGCGTGCACCTGCTGCGCAACTCGCTGATCCCGGTGGTCACCTTCCTCGGCACCGACCTCGGCGCGCTGATGGGCGGCGCGATCGTCACCGAGGGCATCTTCAACATCGGCGGCATCGGGCAGACGATCTTCCGGGCCATCGTGGCCACGAATCGAGCATCGTCGTGCCGCATCGTGACGTGCTGGTGCTCGTGTACCTGTCGATGAACCTGCTCGTCGACCTGCTCTACGCCGTCCTTGACCCGAGGATCCGCTATGAGTGACCCGATGATCGTGGGCTCCAGCATCACCACGCCTTCCACCGAGCAGCCAGCCTCCACGGAGCACGGCTCCCGCGCCCGGCGAGCCGGCGAAGGAACGCAGCCGTGGCCTCTGGGCGACGCCTGGCACGACCTGCGCCGCAAGCCGCTGTTCTGGATCTCCTCGGTGCTGATCCTGATCCTGCTGCTGATGGCGGCGTTCCCGCAGCTGTTCGCGTCCGGCAGACCCGGAGACCGCCAGCCTGAAGCTGCAGCCTGGAACCGCCGTCGGCGCGATGCCTGGTTCGGCTACGACATCCAGGGCTACAACGTCTACGCCCGGGCGATCTACGGCGCGCGCACCTCGATCCTGGTCGGCGTGCTGGCTGTCGCTCGGCACCTCGCTGCATCGGCGGGCTGATCGGCATCCTCGCCGGCTACTGCGGCGGCTGGCTCGACACCCTGTTCTCCCGGCTCGGCGACGTCTTCTTCGGCCTGCCGTTCGTGCTCGGCGCGATCGTCATGCTCTCCACGTTCGCCGGCAGCACGGACAACCCTGGTCAGGCGACGATCATCGCGCTGGTCATCGGCCCGCTGGTGGTGCTCGGCTGGCCGAGTTCGCGCGGATCATGCGGTCGTCCGTGGTGGCGACCAAACAGGCCGACTACGTCCAGGCGGCCAGGGCGCTCGGTGCGGGCTCGGGTCCGGATCATCTTCCGGCACCTGCTCCCGAACTGTCTCGCGCCGATCCTGGTCGTACGCGACGATCGCGATCGGCGCCTACATCGGCGCCGAGGCGACGCTGTCCTTCCTCGGTGTCGGCCTGCGGGCGCCGGTGGTCTCCTGGGGCGTCGATGATCAGCGACGCCCAGCGGTATCTCCGGACCGCGCCGCACGCGCTGCTCTTCCCGGCCGGCTTCCTCAGCGTCACCGTGCTGAGCTTCGTCATGCTCGGCGACGCGGTGCGCGAGGCCCTCGACCCCAAGCTTCGCTAGGAGATCCGGTGTCCGACGTCATCACCAGTGAGTCGGCCGGCGCCGCAGGCGTCGGAGCCTCGCCGTTCACCGGCTGCTCGAGGTGGACGACCTCTTCGTCGAGTTCCGGACCCGGGACGGCGTCGCCAAGGTCATCAACGGCGTGAGCTACCACGTCGACTCCGGCGAGACGCTCGCCGTGCTCGGCGAGTCCGGCTCGGGCAAGAGCGTGACCGCCCAGGCGATCATGGGCATCCTGGACACCCCGCCCGGTTTCGTCACCGGCGGTGAGATCCGGTTCCACGGCCACGACATGCTCGCCGATGCTCCGACGAGGAGCGGCGCAAGATCCGCGGCACCGGCATCGCGATGGTGTTCCAGGACGCGCTGTCCGCGCTCAACCCGGTCTTCACCGTCGGGTTCCAGATCGGCGAGCTGTTCCGCAAGCGCCTCGGCATGAGCCGGGCCGACGCCCGCACGAAGGCCGGCCGAGCTGCTCGACATGGTCAAGATCCCGAACGCCAAGGAGCGGGTGACGCAGCTACCCGCACGAGTTCTCCGGTGGCATGCGCCAGCGGGTGATGATCGCGATGTCGCTCGCGCTCGACCCCGAGGTGCTGATCGCCGACGAGCCCACCACCGCTCTCGACGTCACGGTGCAGGCGCAGATCATGGACCTGCTCGCCGAGCTGCGGCGGGAACGGAACATGGGCCTGATCCTGATCACCCACGACCTCGGCGTGGTCGCCGACGTCGCGGACCGGATCGCGGTCATGTACGCGGGCCGGATCGTCGAGCAGGCCGAGGTGTTCGAGCTCTACCGCAAGCCGTGCCACCCGTACACGATCGGGTTGCTCGAGTCGATTCCGCGGCTGGACCTGAAGGGCCAGGAACTCAGCACGATCAAGGGCCTGCCGCCGAACCTGCTGCGGATCCCATCGGGCTGTGCCTTCCATCCTCGATGCCCGATGGCCGCAGGGATCTGCTCCGAGCAGGTGCCGCCGCTGCTGCAGCTCGGCGCCACCCGGTCGAGCGCCTGTCACTTCGCCGAGGAGCTGGCCAACCGTGACTGAGACGATCCTCGAGGTCAAGGACCTTGTCAAGTACTACCCGATCACGCGCGGCATCCTCTTCAAGTCGACGATCGGACACATCAAGGCAGTCGACGGCGTCTCGTTCGCCCTGAACAAGGGCGAGACGCTCGGCGTGGTCGGCGAGTCCGGCTGCGGCAAGTCGACGCTGGCCCGGGTGCTGATGAACCTGGAGACGCCCACCGTCCGGCACGGTGCTGTACAAGGGCCAGGACATCTTCAAGCTACGCGGCCCGGACATGCGCCGGCTGCGCCGCAACATCCAGCTGGTCATGCAGGACCCGTACACCTCGCTGAACCCGCGGATGACCGTCGGCGACATCATCGGCGAGCCGTTCGAGATCCACACCGAGGTCGCGCCGAAGGGCAGCCGGCGGCAGAAGGTGCAGGAGCTGCTGGAGACGGTCGGGCTCAACCCGGAGCACATCAACCGGTACCCGCACCAGTTCTCCGGCGGCCAGCGGCAGCGGATCGGCATCGCCCGTGCGCTGGCGCTGCGGCCGGAGATCGATCATCTGCGACGAGCCGGTCAGCGCGCTCGACGTGTCGATCCAGGCGCAGGTGATGAACCTGCTGGAGCAGCTGCAGGCCGAGCTCGGGCTGTCGTACATCTTCATCGCCCACGACCTGTCCGTGGTGCGTCACCTGGCCGACCGGGTCGCGGTGATGTACCTCGGCAAGATCGTCGAGATCGGCAACGACGACGAGATCTACGAGCGCCCGACGCACCCGTACACCCAGGCACTGCTCTCGGCGGTGCCCGGTGCCGGACCCGGAGAGCCGCACCACCAAGCAGATCATCCGGCTCGAGGGCGACGTGCCGAGCCCGGCCAACCCGCCCTCGGGCTGCCGGTTCCGGACCCGCTGCTGGAAGGCGCAGGACATCTGCGCCGCGAAGGAGCCCCAGCTCGAGGTCCGGGAGACCAGCGACCACCCGAGCGCGTGCCACTTCGCGGAGAAGCGGACGGTCGTCATCTCGCACGAGGCCTGACGTACAACAGCTGCGGTCCATTCGCGCCCTCCCAGGGCGCGAATGGACCGCAGCTGTTTGCGGTTGGATTGTGCCCTCCTAGGGCACAATCCAACCGCAGCAGATCAGGCCAGGTGGCGGCGGAGGAAGTCGCGCTGGAGCAGCAGCAGGTTCTCCGCGACGACCTCGTTGGACGTCATGTGCGTGACGCCGGTGAGCGGGAGCACCTCGTGCGGCCGGCCGGCCGCGAGCAGCGCGGAGGAGAGCCGGAGCGAGTGCGCGGCCACCACGTTGTCGTCGGCCAGACCGTGGATCACCATCAGCGGCCGGGTCAGCTTCTCGGCGTCGGCGAGCAGCGACGAGTGCGCGTAGGCGGCCGGCTCCTCGGCGGGTAGGCCCAGGTACCGCTCGGTGTAGAAGGTGTCGTACAGGGTCCAGTCGGTGACCGGGGCCCCGGCGATCGCGGCGTGGAACACGTCCGGCCGGCGCAGCACCGCGAGCGCGGCGAGGTAGCCGCCGAACGACCAGCCCCGGACGGCGACCCGGCCGAGGTCCAGGTCCGGGTGGTCGGCCGCCAGCGCGTGCAGGGCGGCGACCTGGTCGTCCAGGACCGGAGTCGCCAGGTCGAGCCGGATCGCGTGCTCGAAGCCGGGCGAGACGCCAGGGGTGCCCCGACCGTCCACCACCACGACCGCGAAGCCCTGGTCGGCCCACCACTGCGGCTCGTACCAGAGCCCGCGGGCGGCGATCACCTCCTGGTGGTGCGGGCCGCCGTACGGGTCCATCAGCACGGGCAGCGGGGTGCCGGGGGTGTGGCCGGTGGGGTAGACCACGGCGGCCGGGAGCCGACGCTCGGTCACCCTGGTGAGCACCGGGGCCGGGGTCATCGGCGCCTTGGCGGCCAGCGTGCGGAGCACGGTCTCCCGGCCGTCGCCCGAGCGGACCACGAACCGCACCCCGTGCTGGTCCAGCGAACGGCTGATCGTCACCACGGTGTCCCCGCCGGTCACCACGCCGTGCCAGCCGGTGCCGTCGGTGATCCGGTTGGTCGAGCCGCCGGCGGTAACCCGGTACACGTGGTTCTGCTCGGGGGCGCCCTCGGTGCCGTCGACCAGCAGGTCGTCGCCGAGCCGGCCCAGGTAACCCCGGACGTACAGGCCCTCGGGCGTGACCGGCGCGCCGTCGACGGTGAGCTGCCGGGTGTCCGCGGTCTCCGCCGACCAGACCAGCCGACCGTCCGGCAGCAACGCCGGCGTGCCGGGCAGCACCTCCAGCCACGGGTCGCCGGTCTCGTCCCGGTGCAGCCGGGTCTCCTCCGGCGTGGCGCCCAAGACCTGCGCGCGCCGCTGGTGCCGGTCCATCACGGTGAGCAGCGCGCAGCCGCTGTCGTCCCAGCCGGCGGTGACCAGGTACGGGAAGGCGGCGCGGTCCCACGGCAGCTCGGTGGCTGTGCCGTCGGCCACGGTGATGACGTGCAGGGTGACCTCGGCGTTCGCGCTGCCGGCGTGCGGATAGGAGATCTCGGTGGAGGGCTGGTCGGGGTTGGCCGGATCGGCGATGTACCAGCGCTGGACCGGGCTCTCGTCCACCCGGGCCGCGAGCAGCCGGCTGCCGTCCGGGGCCCACCAGTAGCCGCGGTACCGGCTCATCTCCTCGGCCGCGACGAACTCGGCCAGGCCCCAGGTCGCGGTGTCGTCGCTGGCCAGCAGCCGGTCCGCGAGCTTGCCGTCCTCGTCCGTCTCGATCACGTGCAGCGCGCCGCCGGTGACGTAGGCGATCCGCTCGCCGGCCGGATCGGGCCTCGGGTCGAGCACCGGGCCGGCGACGGGCAGCTCGGTCAGGTCGCCGGAGTCGAGCTCGACCCGGAACAGCCGACCGGAGAGCACGAAGACCGCGATGCTCGCCGCGTCGTCGGTGGTGTACGCGACGATGCCGCCGGAGGACTCCCGCTTGCGCTCCCGCAGCGCCCGCTCGGCGGCCGGCAGGTCCTCCTCGCCGGCTCCCAGCAACGTGGCCGGATCGACGACCAGCCGCTCCTGGCCGGAGAGCACGTCCAGCGCCCAGAGCGCGTGCACGGGGTCGGTCGGACCGGCGGATCGCAGGAACAGCACGCGCCGGCCGTCGGGCGAGACGCTCAACGTGCGCGGCTGGCCGTACTGGAAGTGCCGGGTGCGGGCGGCCAGCCTCGGGTACGAGAGCTCGGGCTGGGCGGGGGAGGTCACCTCGGATTGCGTCACCCAGCCATCCTGCCAGGATGCTCCTCATGACTGTTCCCCCGGCGGACCGCCGGCTGCTCCTGGTGCACGCCCATCCCGACGACGAGTCGGTCGGCACTGGCTCGACCATGGCCAGGTACGCGGCCGAGGGCGCCCACGTCACGCTCGTCACCTGCACGCTCGGTGAGGAGGGCGAGGTGCTGGAGCCGCTCTACGCCCAGCTCGCCGCCGACCAGGCCGACCAGCTCGGCGGGTACCGGATCGGCGAGCTGGCGGACGCGTGCGCGGCGCTGGGTGTGACCGACCACCGCTTCCTCGGCGGCCCCGGCCGGTACCGAGACAGCGGGATGATGGGCCTGCCCACCAACGAGCACCCGCGCGCGTTCTGGCGGGCGGACCTGCGCGAGGCGGCCCTGCTCCTGGTCGCGGTGATCCGTGAGGTGCGGCCCCAGGTCGTCATCACGTACGACGAGAACGGGTTCTACGGGCACCCCGACCACATCCAGGCGCACCGGGTGGCGATGGAGGGGGTGCGGCTGGCCGCGGATCCCGAGGTCGCGCCGGAGAGCGGCGAGCCGTGGCAGGTCGCCAAGGTGTACTGGACCGCGGTGCCGAAGTCGGCGTTGCAGCGGGGGATCGAGGAGTTCGCGCAGTCCGGTGAGAACCCGTTCGGCGGGGTGACCAACGCCGACGACCTGCCGTTCGGCACCCCAGACGCGGAGATCGTGGCCCGGATCGACGCCTCGGCGTACCGGGACGCGAAGCTGGCCGCCCTGCGCGCCCATCCGACCCAGATCTCCGCCGACTCGTGGCTCTTCTCCATCGCGGGCCGCAGCGGCGGCGAGTTCGGCGTCGAGTACTACACGCTGCCGGTCGGCAAGCGCGGCCCCGGCGAGGGTGCGCAGGACTGGGAAGCCGACCTGTTCGCCGGCCTCGACTGACCCCAACCGCCTCGCTGCTCCGGCCCGCCTCCGGCGGTCCCACCCTGGCGTATTTGGGCGACATCTTCTCGGCTATAACCGAGAAGATGTCGCCCAAGGCGGCGGGGGTTCCGGGGCTTGAGGGCCGGGCGGGAAAAGTTCTGGAGAAAAGTTGTTGCCCGCGGGGTGGGCGGTCGCTCCTACCACTGAGCGCGGGACATTCGGTCCCGCTCCCAGCGAGGGAGAACCCGATGATCCGCAACAGCTTGCTTGCCGCCGGACTGGTCTCGATCGGCCTCGTGCTGGTCACGCCGTCGATCGCGCAGGCGGGGCCGCCGCAGCCGGTGGGCCCGCTGGTCGCGGCGACCGGCCTCCCGATCGGTCCCGGCGTCATCGTCGACCCGCCGAAGCCCCCGAAGCCGCCGGTGCACCCGCCGATCGGTCCCGGCGTGATCGTCGACCCGACCAAGCCGCCGAAGCCCCCGAAGCCGCCCGTGCACCCGCCCGTCGGCCCGGACGTGATCGTCGACGACGTCGACCCCACCACGCCGCCTACCCCGCCCGCCGGCCCGGACGACGTGACCGGCAACCCGCCCTGCCCGACCCACGGCACCTGCGGCGGCGACAACCCCGGCGAGACCCCCGACGAGTCGCAGACGCCGACCACCGACCCCACGCCCACGACGCCGGCGGACGTCCCGGGCGCCGGCTCCGGCACCAGTGGCGGCGGCCTCCCGGTGACCGGCACCAGCGTCGGCATCTTCGCCGGGCTCGGCCTGCTGCTCGCGGCCGGCGGCGCGCTGCTCCTGCTGCTGGCCCGGCGCCGCCAGGTGAGCCCGCGTTGAGCTCGCGATCCGTACCCGCGCCGGTGGCTCCCCCGAGCCGCCGGCGCCGCGGCGCGGGTCCGATCGGGTCGGGTCTGTGCCCGGGCGTACCCCCGATCGGCACGCCGTGACGTGCGGCGGAGCGGATCGGGTTAGCGTCTGCGGTGTGGAGGACCGCGAGATCGTGCAGCGGCTGGTCGACGGTGAGCGGGCCGGGCTGGCCGCCGTCTACGACCGGTACGCCCCGCGCCTCTACGACTACTGCGTGGGGATGCTGCGGGACCGTGACGCCGCCGCCGACGCGCTCCACGACGCGCTGCTGATCGCCGCCGACCGGGCCGGCCAACTGCGGGACCCGGACAAGCTGCGGCCGTGGCTGTACGCGATCGCGCGGAACGAGTGCCACCGGCTGCTCCGCGCCCGCAAGCGGGAGACCGACCTCGATGCCGCCGGAGACGTGCGCGACACCAGCGTCGATCTCGAGCGTGACCTGCGGGCCGCCGAGGCGCAGGCGCTGGTCCGCGACGCGGTGGCCGGACTGAACCCGGGCGACCGCGAGGTACTGAACCTGACGCTCCGGCACGAGCTGGCCGGCGACGAGCTCGGCGCGGCGCTCGGGGTCCCGGCCAACCACGCGAACGCGCTCGTCTCCCGGGCCCGCGCCCAGCTGGAGCGGGCCGTCGGCGCCCTGGTGATGGCGCGCACCGGTCGGCAGGACTGCGCCGAGCTCGCCACCCTGCTGGAGGGGTGGGACGGCGAGCTGACCGCGCTGGTCCGCAAGCGGGTGAGCCGGCACGTCGAGCGGTGTGCCGTCTGCGACCACGGCAAGCAGCGCAAGGTCAACGCCGCGGCCCTGTTCGCCGCGACCGCGCTGGTGGCCATCCCGGCCACGCTGCGGAGCCAGGTGGTCGACTCGGAGCCGGACCTGGAGATGGTCGCCTACCGGCAGCAGATCGGGCGGCGCGCGGAGCCGTTCGACCGGCAGGGCTTCCCGGTGCCGCTGGTCGGCCGACGGCGCCGGCCGGTCGTGCCGTGGATCGCCGCCGGGCTGCTGGCCATGCTGCTCATCGGGGCCGGGCTGGCGCTCTGGCGTGACACCGGGCACGGACCAGGCCTCGAAGGTCCTGCCCCCGCCGAGTAGCACCGCCTCGGTGCCGCCGACGACCGCGCCGCCGACTCCCAGCGCCACGCCGAGCCCGTCGGCCACACCAAGTCCGACCCCGTCGCCGACGGCCACGCCGACCACGACTCCGAGCCGGACGCCGTCGCCCACCCCGGCGCCGACGTCCGCCAGCCCGACCACGGTGCCGGTACCGCCGACCGTGACGATCGTCGTCAGTGACGGGCCCGGCGGCCTACTCTGTGGCACCTGGTCGACCTCCATCTCCTCGGTGGTCAGCGGCGGCACCCCACAGACCGTGACGGCGTACTGGTCCGGCGGCGGCGAATCCGGCAGCAGCACGCTGCGGTTCCTGCGCGGTGCGTGGCGCGGAAGGTTGACCGGCATGCCGGGCGGCCCGCCGATCAGCGTCTACGTGGAGGCGGTCACCTCCGACAGCGGCACCGGCCGCTCGGCGACCCGCTCGTCTCCAACGACTCTGCCAACGACCCCTGCCCCGGCTGACCCCGGCTGACCCCGCCACCCTGCCCCTTTGGGCGACATCTTCTGGGCTAGAGCACTGACGATGTCGCCCAAAGCGCGGGGTTTTGGGTGTGCTCGAAGGCGTGCGGAAAAAGTTGTTGGGTTTTGAGGTTCTCGTGACTCCTATCCGAGAGAGGGACAGCCGGTCCCGCCCTGGCTAGGAGATCGCCGTGAACCGTACCCAGCTCGCCGCCGCCATCCTGCTCGGTTGCGGACTCGCCATCGCCGCGCCCGCGGTCGCCAGCGCGGCGCCGAATCCGCCGGCCGCCAGCGCCGCCTCGGGTCCGCAGCAGCGGTCCGAGGACCGGGCCCAGCTGACCGGCGACGCCGTCGTGGTGCTCGGAACCTACGGCGGGGTGAGCCTGCTCGGCGCGCTGGGATTGTTCGTGGCGACCCGGCCTGGAGGCCTCGACTGACCGGTATGACCGACCCATGCCCAGTCGGGTAGGACGGACGGCCAAAAAGACTGTCGGGAGGTGGACAAGATGGGGTACTGCGGGGCGAGAACGCTGTTAACCTGCGCGCCGTGGAAGACCGGGCGATCGTACAAGCGTTATGTGACCGGGACCGGTCAGGCCTCGAGGCCGCCTACGACCGGTACGCCCAACGGATCTTCGACTACTGCGTCGGATTGCTTCGCGATCGCGACGCCGCAGCCGATGCCGTTCACGACACCCTGCTGGTCGCGGCCGACCGCGCGCATCAGCTCCGCGAGCCTGAGCACCTGCGGGCCTGGCTGTACGCGATCGCGCGGAACGAGTGCCTGCGCCAGCTCCGGCAGCGCAACCGGCTCGCGCCGCTGGAGAAGGCCGGCGACGTGAGCGACGACTCCGTCGACCCGGTCCAGTCGGTCCACGCCGCGCAGTTGCAGGCCTTGGTCCGGGACGCGGTGGCCGGCCTCAACCCGCGCGAGCAGGAGGTCCTCAACCTCACCCTGCGGCACGAGTTGACCGGCGCCGAACTCGCGGCGGCCCTCGGCGTCTCGGCGAACCACGCCCACGCGCTCACCTCCAAGGCGCGCGAGCAGCTGGAACGGTCGGTGGGCGCGCTGCTCACCGCGCGGACCGGCCGCGCCGACTGCGCCGAACTCGACGGCATGCTGACGAACTGGGACGGCGTGCTCACCCCGCTGGTCCGCAAGCGGCTGAGCCGGCACGTCGAGCAGTGCGCGGTCTGCGGGCCACGGCGCGCGCACGAGGTCCGGGCCGAGGCGCTGTTCGCCGCTGTCCCGTTCGCGCTGCTGCCGGTGGTACTGCGCCGGCGGGTGCTCGACTCGTCCGCCGATCTCAAGAAGGTGGCCAACCACGGCCGGATCGCGGCCCCGTTCGACCAGATCGGCTTCCCGATCCCGCTCGACGCGAAGAACAAGCGGTCGAAGGTCATCCCGTGGCTCTCCGGTGCCGCGGTGCTGGCGCTGCTGATCGGCGGCGGCGTGGCGATGACCGTGCGCCCCGGCGCGCAGACCTCGCTCGCCGACCAGCCGCGATCGCCTCAGGTCACCGACGTGCAGAGCGAGGAGCCGGCCACCGAGTCGCCCGCCGCGGAACCGTCGCCCTCGGCCACCTCGGCGTCGCCGACCCCGTCACCCTCCGTTTCCCCCCGGCGGACGCCGAGGGTGACGCCGCCCCGGCCCGTGGTGGTCATTCCGCCGCGCCGCCAGCAGCCGCCCCGGCCCACCACGCCGGCCCCGGCTCGCACCACCAACCCGCCGTCGCCGTCGCCGCTACCTTCGACGGCCTCGCCCCGCCCGGTGCCGCCGACGCCGGTGGTCACCTCCGCGCTGCCGTGGGAGGGCGGGTGCGCGTGGGAGTCCTGGTCCAGCACGGCCACGGCCGACGTCACCAGGGCCAATGCCCGCACTGTGACGTTTGTCTGGTGGGTGCGGGGCGGCGCGTTGAACTCGGTGCGGATGACGGCCGCTGACGGCGGATATTTCGCCGAGCTCTCCGGTCTGCCGCTCAACACGCCGGTCAACTTCCGCGCCGACGTGGTCAGCACCGACGGCATCCGGGCCAGCAGCCCGGCGGGTTCGCGGACCGTGCGCGAGTGCGTGATTGGCTGAGCGTGATCCCTCGGTAGCGGCAGGTAGTTGATCCTGTCGCTACGCGGGGTGACGCTGCTAGCGTCCGGCCCGTGGACGACCAGAAGATGGTTGTCGCCTTACGCGCAGGCGACGCAGCCGGCATCACCGCGGTTCACGATGCCTACGCGGCCCGCCTGTACGACTACGCGTGCGGGATGCTCGCCGATCGGGAGGCCGCCGAGGACGCGGTGCACGACGCCCTGCTCGTCGCGGCCGGCCGGATCGGCTCGCTCCGGGAGACCCAGCGGGTGGCCACCTGGCTCTACGCGTTGACCCGGAACGAATGCCTCCGCCAGGCCCGCCGCAGCCGGATCGCCTCCCAGCCCCGGCAGGCCGATCCGCGCGACCAGACCGCGTACTTCGGTGCCGCCGACCTCAAGGCCGAGCAGGCGCGCGCCTGGATCCGGCAGGCGGCCGCCGGCATGAGGGCCGAACGCCGCGAGGCGCTGGACCTGTCCGTCCGCCACGGCCTCTCCACCCCGGATCTGGCCACCGTGCTCGGCCTGACGCCCAAGCACGCGGCCGGCCGGGTCGCCGCCGCCCGCGCCGACCTGGACCGCGCGCTCGACTCGCTGCTCGTCGCCCGGGCCGGCCACGGCAACTGCCCGGAGCTGGACGAACTGCTGGCCGGCTGGGACGGCCTGTTCAACCAGTCCGTGCACCAGCGGGTGACCAGCCACACCGCGGTCTGCTCGGTCTGCGCCGGTGGCGCGGCCAACCGTCGTGGCGGTGCGGACCGGTTCGCCGAGTTACCGCCCGTCGCCGCCCCCGGCCAACTGCTCAACCGGCTCATCGCCACCGCCGCCGTGCCGGACCGGGTGGCCTACCGCGGCGACATCGCCGAGCCGTTCCTGCGCTCGGGCTTCCCGGTGCCGCTCGGCGGCGCACGCCGGCGCCGGGTGCTGACCTGGGCGGCGGCCGCGGTCGCGGTGCTGATCCTGGTGGGCGGGCTCTGGTACACGCTGCACACCGAGGCGATTCCGCACCGCGGCGCCGGCATCACCCCGCCCGGCATCCTGCCCGTGCCGACCGCACCGCTGGTGGCGGAGCAGGCGCCGAGCGTCAGCCCGAGCCGGTCGGTGCGCCCCGCGCCGACCACCGGTTCGCCGGCACCGACCGCCGCCGGGTCGGCGTCACCGTCCGCTTCGCCTGCGGCGTCCGCTGGCGCCGCGGCGGCCGGCCGCCCGGCGAGCCAGTTCCGCAGGGACGTGGCCGGGACGCAGGTCGACGCCCTGCTGGCCGACTCGACCGTGGGCTGCGTCGCGACCTGGCAGGCCACCGTCACCACGTACGTCCGGGGTAGTGGCGCCCGCGACGTCACGTTCTTCTGGAGCGAGACCGGCACCCCGACCAAGCCGGTGGGGCTTCGCCGGCTCAGGGACGGCGTCTATCAGGGCGAGGTGACCGGCCTGCCGATGGACGTGTCGATCGCCTGGCGGGTGGTCGCGGTCCTGGATGACGGGCAGACCTCGATCACCGAGGTGGACACCGTCCAGCACCGCCGTCAGTGCTGATTCCGGGCTGCTGAGCCGCGCGGGATACCCTCGCCCGGTGACACCGTCCGGAGCCGAACCGTCCGCAGCCGCCCCTCCTGTGACGCCCGAGCCCGCAACCGCCCCTCCTGTGGCGCCCGAGCCCGCAGCCGTCGTGCCGGGTGCTCCCGAGGCCGGCGCGGAGGCGTCGCCGCGCGAGCGGTCCGCCCGGGTCGTGCGGCTGCTCGCCCTCGCCGACGTCGGTCTGCGGTTGGCCGCCGGGATCATCGTCACGCTGCTCGCCGTCGTGTTCGCGCTGCTCACGGCGTTCCTGGTGCCGTTTCGGATCGGCAGCGTGCCGGTGCCGCTGTCGTTCGTGGCCGCACTGGTCGGCAACATCCTGCTGATCCGGTACGCCCGGTACGCGACGGACAGCCGGCTCGGCATCGTCGGTCCGGTGGTGGCCTGGCTCGCCGTCATGCTGGTGTTCGGCTCGCGCACCGCGGAGGGCGACCTGGTGCTGACCGGCGACTGGCGCGGTCTCGGCACGCTCTTCATCGGCGCGGTCGCGTTCGCCGTCGTGGGTTTCCTCGCCGTCTCGCCGGCTCCACCTCGCCCCAAGGCCTAGCCGAAACCGCCCAACCGTGAACCCCCCCCGCTCCGCGGCGGTTGCGGTTCGATTCCGCCCGCCCAGGGCGGAATCGAACCGCAACCGCGGGGTGTGTCCTCGTCTCGAAACCGGTTGGCAACGGTTGGCGGGAAACCGTGACACCCGGGCACGACCACCGGCACGATGGGGGTCAGGTAGCCGTCACGGAGGAAGGTTTACGCAGATGAAGGGCGTGTGGGGCCGGGTCGCGATCGTGACCGCAGCACTGATCGCGATCAACTTGTTGGTACGGGTGGGAGTACGGATCGCCGGCCCCGGTGACGATGCCGAATTCGTGATCGCGCTCTGGTCGCTCGGCGCGATGGTGGTCGGCCTCGCGGTCGTCATCTTCTACTGGACCCGCCGGTACCTCGCGTCCCGCGTGGTCGGCTTCGCCGGCGCGATCATCGGGGCGAGTGCGCTGGTGGTCGCGGTGGTTGGCCCGTACGTCTCGGGTGGGAGTCCGTTCGAGAACGGGTTCGGATCGTTCCTGCTGCAGCTGTTCTTCATCGGCGTCGCACTCCTGGTCGGCGCCGCGCTGGGCCTGCTGCTCGCGATGGCGCTCGGCCTGGACCCGACCAGCCGCGCGTGGAAGTCCCAGACCGAGCGGCTGAAGACCTCGCCGCGCCAACGCCAGGGCAAAACCGCCCGCCGCTAGCCCGGCCCGCCGCGGTGGCACACCTTGCCGCTTTGGGCGACATTTTCTCGGCTATAACCGAGAAAATGTCGCCCAAAGCGCGATTCGAAAGGGGACGGCTAGGCGGGGGCGCTGAAGTAGCGGTAGGTGTGGTGGACGGTGAAGCCGACCCGGCCGTACAGCGCGTGGGCGACGGTGTTCGTGTCGTCGACCTGCAGGTAGGCACTGTGCGCGCCGCTGGCTCGGCCGTGTTCGAGCAGCCCGCGCAGCAGATGGGTGGCGAGTCCGCGACGCCGCTGGCCGGGGTCCACCTCGACCGCGGTCACGCCGAGCCAGCCCTCGTCCAGCGCGCTCCGGGCGATCGCCACCACGGCCGGACCATCGGCGGCCGGTTCGACGACCGCGGCGAACGCCGGCCGGTCACCGGTGTGCAGCACCTCGATGGCCACGGGCGGCAGCGCGCCGCCGCGGTAGTGGTACGCCGCGAGCCACGCCTCGGTCGGTGCGTCGGCCACCTCGACCGCGGGCAGATCCTCCCGGGCCGGCAGCTGGGCGAGCACGTCCTCGGGGTCGGCGGTCATCACGAGTGCGCCCCAGGCGTCGGTCCAGCCCCGGGCGAGCAGCGCCTCGCGGAGCTCGGCGCGGGCGGGCAGCGGCACCTGGATGAGCGCGGGGAGGTCCGAACTCGGCGTACCAAGCCTGGATTCGGGCGAGCGCGGCGTCCAGGTCGACGCCCGGCTCGCCGAGGGGGAGGACCGAGTTGGCGCGGCCGGTCCAGCCCCCGCTGGCGCGCAGCTGCCAGTCGCCGAGCCGAGCGGTGGCCAGGCCACGCCAGCCCAGCGCGGCGATCCGCTCCAGCTCCAGATCGTCGATCGCCAGGTGCGCGGCGGGCGCCGCGACGCTGGGTCGGCGGGCCGGCTTCGGCGGGACGCGTTTCCCGGCCGTGACCTCCGTGCGCGGCACCGTGACGTCCACCCCGTCGGCGGTCCGGACCACCACGTCATCGCCCCAGGTGATCAGCTCGCCGAGCAGATCCGAGAAGAGCGGGCGGCCGTCCCGCTCACCGACCATGCGACGGAGCACGACTCTGGATCCCACGTCGTGGACGTTGAGCGGCACCTGCGACCCCCTGTGTCCGTTGCCATCCTTCAGCAGCGATACTAGAAAGGCCGCAGCGACTGCTGTACCGCGCCGAGAGGATTGCACCCGTGACCTACGTCATCGCCGAGCCGTGTGTGGATGTGCTCGACAAGGCGTGCATCGAGGAGTGCCCCGTCGACTGCATCTACGAGGGCAACCGGATGCTCTACATCCACCCTGACGAATGTGTCGACTGTGGCGCCTGCGAGCCGGTATGCCCCGTCGAAGCGATCTTCTACGAGGACGACGTCCCGGCTCAGTGGAAGGAGTACTACACGGCGAACGTGGGCTTCTTCGAGGAGCTCGGCTCGCCCGGTGGTGCCTCCAAGATGGGCAAGATCCCGAGTGACCACCCGATCATCGCCGCGCTCCCGCCGCAGGGTGGGGACCACTGAGCGGCTCTGGCTTCGTCGCCGCGCCGTCGGCCCGTGCCGGGTCGGCGGCGCGCGCTGTCTCTGCCTCGCTGCCTGACTTCCCGTGGGACACGCTCGCGCCGTACGGCGTGACGGCGCGCGCCCACGCGGACGGCATCGTCGATCTCTCGGTCGGTACTCCGGTCGATCCCACGCCCGCCGGTGATCCGGGACGCCCTGATCGCGGCGGCCGACGCGCCCGCCTACCCGCTCACGGCCGGCTCGCCGGCCCTGCGCGCGGCGATCACCGGCTGGCTCGAGCGGCGCTGCGGCGCGGTCGGGGTCGAGGCCGTGCTGCCCACGATCGGCACCAAGGAACTGGTCGGCTGGCTCCCCACGCTGCTCGGCGTGGGCCCCGGCGACCGGGTGGTGATCCCCGAACTCGCCTACCCGACGTACGACGTGGGCACCCGCCTGGCCAGGGCCGAGGTGGTGCGGTCCGACAGCACGGTCGGCGTCGGGCCCGGCCCGGTGCGGCTGGTCTGGCTGAACTCGCCGTCCAACCCCACGGGACGCGTGCTGCCGGTCGAGCACCTGCGCAAGACGGTGGCGTGGGCGCGCGAACGTGGCGCGCTGGTGGTCTCGGACGAGTGCTATCTCGAACTCGGCTGGGAGGCCTCGCCGGTCTCGGTGCTGCATCCCGACGTCTGCGGCGACTCGCACGACGGCGTGCTCGCACTGCACTCGCTCTCCAAGCGTTCCAACCTCGCCGGCTACCGGGCCGGTTTCGTGGCCGGCGATCCGGCGGTCGTGACCGAGCTGCTGGCCGTGCGCAAGCACGCCGGGATGATCATGCCGGCGCCCGTGCAGGCCGCGATGGCGGTCGCGTTGGGCGACACCGAGCACGTGACCGAGCAGCGGGAACGGTACGGCGCCCGGCGGGTGGCCCTGCGGGCCGCGCTGGAGTCCGCCGGCTTCCGGGTGGACCACTCCGAGGCGGGCCTGTACCTCTGGGTCACCCGTGACGAGGACTGCTGGGACACGGTGGCCTGGCTGGCCGAGCGCGGCATCCTGGTGGCACCGGGCACGTTCTACGGCCCCGCGGCGGCCGGCACGTGCGCCGGACGAGCGTGTCCGCCCGTCGCTCGCTTGACCGGCTGCGGATGAGCGCGTCGCCGCCGCGGTAGCTCGCCTCCTGACTTGCGATCACCGCACCTCAGCGGGCTCCAGGTCAGAGCACAAACCTGGGCCTTTGGGTGACATTTTCTCGGTTATAGCCGAGAAAATGTCGCCCAAACCGCTAAGGGTTAGGCGAGGTAGGCGCGGAGGGATTCGGTGGCGGCGGTGATGTTCCGGACGTCCACGTGTTCTTCCCGCTTGTGCGCCAGGTTGGGGTCACCGGGGCCGAAGTTGATCGCCGGGATGCCCAGCGCCGCGAACCGGGCCACGTCCGTCCAGCCGTACTTCGCCAGCACCGGCGCGCCGATGCTCTCGACGAACGCCGCCGCGGCCGGCGCGGTGAGCCCGGGCAACGCGCCCGGAGCGCTGTCGGTGATCACCAGGTCGTACCCGTCGAACACCTCGCGCAGGTGCGCCTCGGCTCCCTCGACGTCCCGGTCCGGGGCGAACCGGAAGTTCATCTCGACCTCGCACGCGTCCGGGATCACGTTGCCGGCGACGCCGCCGCTGATCCGCACCGCGTTCAGGCCCTCGCGGTAGACGCAGCCGTCGATGTCCACCTCGCGCGGGCGGTAGTCGGCCAGCCGGTTCAGCACGCCGCCCGCCCGGTGGATCGCGTTGTCGCCGAGCCAGCTCCGGGCAGCGTGCGAGCGGCGGCCGGTGGTGCTGATCACCGCGCGCATGGTGCCCTGGCAGCCAGCCTCGACGCCGCCATTGGTCGGCTCCAGCACGATCGCGAGGTCGCCGGCCAGCCAGTCGGGGTTGTTCCGGACGATCCGGCCGAGCCCGCTCTTCGCCGACTCCACCTCCTCGTGGTCGTAACAGACCAGCGTGAGGTCGTAGCGGGGGTCGGGGATCGTGGCGGCGGCGTGGAGCAGGACCGCGACGCCGGACTTCATGTCACTGGTGCCGCAGCCGTACATCAGGTCGCCGTCCCGGCGGGAGGGCACGTTGTCGGCGATCGGCACGGTGTCCAGATGGCCGGCGAGGATCACCCGGTGCGGGCGGCCCAGGTCGGTGCGGGCCACGATCGAGTCGCCGTCCCGGTCGATCCGGTAGGCCGGTAGCCCGCGCAACGCCGACTCGACCGCGTCCGCGAGCACCTTCTCCTCGCCGGAGACCGAGGGGATGTCGATCAGGTCGGCCGTGAGCTGGACGGGGTCGGCGGTCAGGTCGAGTTTGGTCACCCTTCGGAGCCTAGTCGGGGCCGGCCGGCCGCACTCGGTACGGTGAACAGCATGACCGCTGACGCCACACCGCCGCCCTCGACGCCCGCTTGGGGCGTCGGCCTCGCCACCGTCACCACGGACGGGCAGGTGCTCGACACCTGGTACCCGACGGGTCAGCTCGGGGTGGGCGAGGAGGCCGCCGCCAAGCTCGCGGAGCGGGTGGGCGTGACCGCCGGCAGCGTCCGGCTCACCGCCGAGCAGGCCGCGGAGCTGCTCGGTGCCGAGCTGGCCGGCACCATCGGCGCGGGCCCGCTGCCCGCCCTGCAGACCGTGGCCGTGGCCGTCGTGCTCGGCGCGCTGTCCGACGCCCCCGTCGACGGGCACGACGCCTACCTGCGGCTGCACCTGCTCTCGCACCGGATCGTCCGCCCGCACGGCCTCTCGCTGGACGGGGTCTTCGGCAAGCTGAGCAACGTGGCGTGGACTTCCGCCGGGCCGTGCACCGCCGAGCTGGTCGACGAGCTGCGGGCGAGCGAGCGGATCGCCGGCCGGCACCTCCAGGTGTTCGGCCTGGACAAGTTCCCCCGGATGACCGACTACGTGACCCCGTCGGGCGTGCGGATCGCCGACGCGGACCGGGTCCGGCTCGGTGCGCACCTGGCTTCCGGGACCACCGTGATGCACGAGGGTTTCGTGAACTTCAACGCCGGCACGCTCGGCAACTCGATGGTCGAGGGCCGGATCTCGGCGGGTGTGCTGGTCGGCGACGGCTCGGACATCGGCGGCGGATCCTCGATCATGGGCACCCTGTCCGGCGGCGGCAAGCAGGTGATCTCGATCGGTGAGCGCTGCCTGCTCGGCGCGAACGCCGGCGTCGGCATCTCCCTCGGCGACGACTCCGTGGTGGCCGCGGGCTGCTACATCACCGCCGGCACGAAGGTGACCCAGCCGGACGGCAAGGTCGTGAAGGCGCTGGAGCTCTCGGGCGGCAGCAACCTGCTGTTCTGGCAGAACTCGGTGAACGGCCGGATCGAGGTCACCCAGCGCTCCGGCACCTGGGGCGAGCTGAACAGCGCCCTCCACGCCAACTAGCCCCCCGCCCGCACTAGCCCTGCCCGCTCGCGCCTTTGGGCGACATCTTCTCGGCTATAACCGCGAAGATGTCGCCCAAAGCGGCGGGATATGGCGGCCGGCGGGTTCGCGGGGTGGGTCAGTCGGTCCAGCGGCGGCCGTCGGCGATGCTGCCCCAGACGATGCCGAGGATGATCACCAGCACCAGGCTGACGCCGGGTCCGGGGCCGGCATCGACGTCCGGGTCGCTCGCCACCGTGAAGATGAGGCCGATCGTGGCCAGGCCGGACAGCGCCGACACCACGGCGGCGATCAGGGCGCTGTACCGGCCGCGGCCGACCAGTCCCATCGCGTGCAGCACGATCGTGACCAGCACCAGATATGCGGCGCCCGCCGTGAGCGGTGCGGCCAGCGGGGCGAGCAGGAGGGACCAGCCGCTCGCCGACTTGTCCGCGTCCGCCTGCACGAGCCAGGGCAGCGAGAGCGCGATGAGCAGCGCGAACATGCCAGCGGCCGCGACGGCATGGAGCACGGTCGCGTCGCGTTCGGCGTCCACCACACTCTCCAGCTCGCCCACCTGGGCACGAAGCCGGTCGAGCGCGCGCTCGTGCTCGGTCAGCCAGGCACGGGTGTCCGCCGGAGGGTCAGGCTCCGGATCCGGCGTGGGTGGAGGCGCCCGGGGCGGTCATCGTCGTCGGTCATGCCTTCCTAAGTCACTGCGGTCGGGTATATGCGACAATTCGGTCACAATTCGGAGGTTCCATCCGGTGCAACGAACCGACGTTCGAATCGGATTCGCCCGGAAGTTGCCGTCGCAACGGCCGTATATCGCCCCCAAGCGGTCCCCCCGCAGGTCACGGCGGCGCGGCCGGAGCAGGACGGCAGCGCTGCCGGAGCCGTCACGGCTGTGTGGCCGGAGCCATTCACTGCGGCTGCCGGATACCGTTGTGGCATGAGCGACCCCGCACCGCAGTACCCCGCCGCACAGCCCCCCGCGTCCGGCGCGCCCGACGAGCTGGAACCGGAGCACCAGGGCGGTCCGGTCACCTTCCGCCGCGGTCAGCTGCCCGAGAGCACGACCGACCAGCGGCTGCTCGACACGCGGGGAAACGCCGACTGGGTGCACGCCGACCCGTGGCGGGTGCATGCGGATCCAGTCCGAGTTCGTGGAGGGCTTCGGCGCGCTCGCCGAGCTCGGCCCGGCGGTCAGCGTGTTCGGCTCCGCCCGCACCAAGCCCGGCACGCCCGAGTACGAGCAGGCCGAGCAGCTCGCGGCCGCGCTGGTCCGGGCCGGCTACGCGGTGATCACCGGCGGCGGGCCCGGCGTGATGGAGTCGGCGAACCGCGGCGCGAGCCAGGCCGGCGGGGTCTCGGTGGGGCTCGGCATCGAGCTGCCGTTCGAGCAGGGGATCAATCCCTGGGTCGACATCGGCATCAACTTCCGCTACTTCTTCGCCCGCAAGACGATGTTCGTCAAGTACGCCCAGGCGTTCTGCGTGCTGCCGGGCGGGTTCGGCACGCATGGACGAGCTGTTCGAGGCCCTCACGCTGGTGCAGACCCGGAAGGTGACCCGCTTCCCGGTGGTCCTGCTCGGCACCGAGTACTGGAGCGGGCTGCTCGGCTGGCTGCGCGACACGATGCTGGCCAAGGGCTACATCAACGAGGGTGACCTCGACCTGATGACGCTCACCGACGACGTGGACGAGGCGGTCCGGATCATCGTCGAGGCCAACCAGCCGATGCCCGCCGACGCCGGCGCTCAGCCCGGCGCCCCCGTGGAGGCCTGACCTTGGCGGCGGTCTGCGTGTTCTGCGCCTCCTCGCTCAAGATCGACGCCAGCTACGTCGACCTCGCCGCGGCCGTCGGCACCGAACTCGCCCGGCGCGGTCACTCGCTGGTCTCCGGCGGCGGCAAGGTCTCGATGATGGGAGCGGTGGCCGCGGCGGCCCGAACCGGCGGCGCGCGCACGGTCGGCGTGATCCCGCTGGCGCTGGAGGATCGCGAGATCGCCGACACCGCGTCGGACGAGCTGGTGGTCACCGCCGACATGCGGCAACGCAAGGCCGTGATGGACGCCCGTTCGGATGCGTTCCTCGGTCTCCCGGGCGGTATCGGCACGCTGGAGGAGGTCTTCGAGATCTGGACCTCGCGCACGTTGGCCATGCACGCCAAGCCGGTGATCCTGCTGGACCCGGAGGGCTTCTACGACGGGCTCTTCGGCTGGCTCCAGGGCCTGGTCGGCACCGGCTTCGTCCGAGCCGAGGCGTTGGCCGCGCTGACCGTGGTGCGCACCGTCGAGGCCGCGTTCGACGTCCTGGACGCGGAACTGGCGGTCAGCCCGCCCGCCGCGCGCTGAGGCCGAAGCTGGGGCTGGCGCTCGAAACCAGCGGACAGAGAGCGGCCCGGACCTCACGGGGGAAAGGTCCGGGCCGCCCGGTTTACTAGGTTAGCGCGCAAACGCCGTTACTGCTCGGGACGCCCGACAAATGGGCACACTCGGGCAACTCTAGGCGGGATTTTCGGCCTGCACCGCCGGGCCGATCAGCGGCGCGCCGCGCGGTCAGTTTCCCTCCGCCGGGAGGTGGGTGAGCACCGTCTGAGCAGTGGCGTTGTCGCCGTCCTTGGTCGCGACGACGGCGGCGTTGTCGCCCACCTTGACGTCGGCGATCTTGGCCTCGTCGTGGTTACGAAGAATCTTCGTGTCGCCGGTCACGCTGTACTTCTTGGTGAAGCCGTCCTCGCTCTTGAGCGTCACCGAGCTGCCGTCGACCGCGGTGACCTCGCCCCGCTGGCTCAGCCGCGTGACGAACTTGCCGTCCTTGTCCTTGACCACGAACTCCCCGTGCAGGCCACCGCCGCCGAAGCCGCGGGCCCCGAGGCCGTGCCGGCCGAACGCCTTGCCGCCGGGGCGCATGCCCTTGCCGGCGCGCTCCTGGCGGTCCGCCTTGCGTTCTGCCTGCTTCTCGGCCCGCTTCTCGGCCGCGGAGCCGCTGGGTGTGGGCGTCGGCGTGGGGTCCGCGAAGGCCACGGTCGCCGCGCCACCCGCCGCGCCGATTCCGAGTACTGCGGCGGCGGTCCATGCGGCGATCACGCCGGCGCGCCGTCGGTTGCTGGTCATCGTGGGTGTTCCTCTCCGTCTTGGACCCCCGCCAGGCATCGGCGAGGGCAGTACCCACCGTGCGCCGTCCGCATGGGCCTTGTGTCTCCGCAATGTTCGGATCAGGTAAGGGTTGGGCGGAGTGCGTCCACGCGGGCGGGTCGGCCCCGCGCGTTCCCAGCAGCCGCGGCGGGCGACGGCTGAGGTTCAGGCCAGGGCGCGGCGGGCGACGGCCGGCGGACGGTTGCCCTGGACGGAGGCGACCAGATCCAGCACGCGGCGGGTCGGCAGCACCTGGTGCGCCCGGAAGACCCGGGCACCGAGCCACGCGCTGAGCGCGGTCGCCGCCAGGGTTCCCTCCAGCCGATCGTCCACCGGCAGGTCCAGCGTCTCGCCGATGAAGTCCTTGTTGGACAGCGCGACCAGCACGGGCCAGCCGGTCGCGGTCAGCTCGCCGAGCCGGCGGGTGAGCTCCAGCGAGTGCCGGGTGTTCTTGCCGAAGTCGTGGGTGGGGTCGACCAGGATGCCGTCCCGGCGTACCCCGAGCTCCAGCGCGCGCTCGGCCAGGCCGGTGACCGAGGCGATCACCGCGGCCACCACGTCGTCGTAGGCGACCCGGTGCGGCCTGGTGCGTGGCGAGATCCCGCCGGTGTGCGAGCAGACCAGCCCGGCGCCGGTCGCGGCGGCCACCTCGGCGAGCTCGGGATCGGCGCCGGCCCAGGTGTCGTTGATCAGGTCGGCGCCCGCGGCGATGGCCTCGCTGGCCACCGAGGCCCGCCAGGTGTCGATGCTGATCAGCAGGTCGGGGTGGCGGCGGCGGATCTCGGCCACGAACGGCACGGTCCGCCGGCGCTCCTCCGCGGGGTCGACCGTCTCGCCCGGACCGGCCTTCACCCCGCCGATGTCGACGATGTCGGCCCCCTCGGCCACCGCCCGCTCCACCGCGGCCAGGGCCGGGACGTCGGCGAACGTGGCGCCCCGGTCGAAGAAGGAATCCGGCGTGCGGTTGACGATCGCCATCACCACGAGATCGGTGTCGGCGAACGTTCGAGTGCCGAGGCGCAGTGCCACGTTGTACCTCCCGCTCGTGATGACGGCTCCAGCGTGACACGATGCGTGCGTGGCTGACTTCCTTCTCATCGTCGTGGCGGCACTCGTGGTAGCCGGCATCGTCTTCGGCGTCGTCGCGTTCGCGCTCGGACGCGAGCCTGGCCTCTCCGAGCCGGAGCCGGACAGCGTGGCCGAGGCCCTGCCGGCGCACCCGCTGAGCGCGGACGACATCGACCGGGTCAGGTTCGACGTCGTCGTGCGCGGTTACCGGATGGACCAGGTGGGCGCGCTGCTCGACCGGGTCGTCGGCGACCTGCGGCACCTGCAGGAGTACGTCGATTCGCTGGAAGGCGAGCTGGCGGCGCTGCGCCGGGAATCCGCCCCAGCCGACGGAGTCGGCGCCGGCGACCGCCGCGGACAGGCCGGCCGAGACCGATGCGGCGGTCGAACCCGCGGTCGATGACGGAGGCCGAGCGGACGATGCCCGGCCGCGCCGACCGCTCCGGACCGCGCCTCCGCCTCCGAGCCGGCCTGACCGACGCCGTGGACCGGTCCGAGCGGCGGGACCGGTTCGCCGAGCGCGGGCCCGGTGAGCTGACCGTCCGGATCGAGGTCGACGCGCCCGTCGCGGACGTCTTCGCCGCCGCCACCGACTGGCCACGGCAGTCCGACTGGATCGCCCTGACCACGGTGCGGGTGGTGCGCGGCGACGGCCGGGCGCCGGGCAGCGTGGTGGACGCGTTCACCGGCGTCGGCCCGGTCGGTTTCCTGGACACGATGGAGATCGTGCGGTTCGAGCCGGGCCGCCGGGTCGACGTCGTGCACTCGGCCGGGTGGTCCGGGGTCCGGGCTCGTTCGTCTTCGAGGAACTGTCGGACGGCCGTGCGGTAATGCTCTGGCAGGAGTGGCTGCACCTCCCGCTCGGTGGCCTCGGCCGGTTGGCCTGGCCGCTGCTGCGGTGGGCCAGCGCGGTCGGCCTGCGACGGTCGCTGCGATCGTTCGCACGCGAGGTCGAGGAGCGCACGAAGCGGGAGCGGAACGATGACGAACGGCTTGGTGATCGGTGAGGACGGGCTCGCCCGCTGCACGTGGGGCGGTTCCACGCCCGACTACGCGGTCTATCACGACACGGAGTGGGGCCAGCCGGTCCGGGGCGACGACGCGTTGTACGAGCGGCTCTGCCTGGAGGCGTTCCAGTCCGGGCTGTCCTGGCTGACGATCCTGCGCAAGCGGGAGAACTTCCGGGCCGCGTTCGCCGGCTTCGTGATCGAGAAGGTCGCGGCGTTCGACGCCGCGGACGAGGAACGGCTGCTGCTGGACGCGGGCATCGTGCGCAACCGCGCCAAGATCGAGGCCTCCATCGCGAACGCGCGCGCCGCCGCCGAGCTGCCGGGCGGGCTGTCGGAGCTGCTCTGGTCCTTCGCCCCGCCGGCGCGCCCCCGGCCGGCGAGCATGAGTGACGGTGCCGGCGACGTCGCCCGAGTCGGTCGCGCTGGCCAAGGACCTCAAGAAGCGCGGCTTCCGGTTCGTCGGCCCGACCACGGCGTACGCGTTGATGCAGGCCACCGGCATGGTCGACGACCACCTCGCCGGCTGCCACGTCCGCCCGATCGGCTAGCGCCGGCTTCCGCTTCGGTTTCGGCTTCGGCGCTTTGGGCGACATTTTCTCGGCCCTGACCGAGAAGATGTCGCCCAAAGCCTGGGTGGTGCTGGGTGCGGCCTACGGTGCGGAGTCGCCGGTCTCGATCGGGCGGGTCGGGTCGGTGATCCACTCGCTCCAGGAGCCGGCGTAGAGCGCGGGCATGCCGAGGCCGGCGTGCGCGTACGCGAGCACGTTCTGCGCCGCGGTCACGCCGGAGCCGCAGTAGAACACCGGCGCCTCGGTCGCCGGCGCGGCCGTTCGGCCCGGCCGCCGCGTCCCCGGCGAGCGGCAGCGAACCGCTTCCGCAGCTCCTCCGGGCTCAACAGCCGGCCATCGGGTCCCACGTTGCCGGCGAACGGCAGTGACCGCGCGCCGGGGATGTGACCGGCCACCGGGTCGATCGTCTCGTTCTCGCCCCGGTACCGGTCGGCGGCCCGCGAGTCGACCACGGTCCGGCCGGCGAGGTCCTCGGCCCCGGCCACCAGCCCGGCCTGGAACCGGCCGACGAAGTCGCCGGGCGGGCGTTCCTGCGGCCCGGCCACGCACGGCAGGCCGGCGTCCTGCCACGCCGCGAACCCGCCGTCCAGCACCGCCACCGCGTCGTGCCCGGCCCACTTGAGCAGCCACCACAGCCGCGCGGCGGCCAGCGCCCCCGAGCCGGCGTCGTACGCGACCACCTGGGTGTCCGTGCCGATGCCGAGCCAGGTCGCGGTCGCGGCGAACCGGTCCGGTCGCGGCAGCGGATGCCGACCGGTCCGGCCGGGCTCCACCGGTCCGGAGAGGTCCTCGTCCAGATCCGCGAAGACCGCGCCGGCGATGTGCTCGGCCAGGTACGCCGCCCGGCCAGCGCCCGGCTGGCCCAGCACCGATCGGCAGTCGACGAAGAGCCAGGTCGGGTCGTCCTGGTGGGCGGCGGCTTCGGGGACGCTGATCAGCGTGGTGAACGTCATCCGGCTCACCGTCCCTCGAAGACGGGCTTCTGTTTGGCCACGAACGCCGCGGTGGCGTTGCGGTGGTCGTCGGTGGCGCCGGCGATCGCCTGGCCGTCGCCCTCCGCGGCCAGGGTCTCGGCCAGGGTGCCGGCCGCGCCGACGGCGAGGCAGCGCTTGATCTGCGCGTACGCGACGGTCGGCCCGGCGGCGAGCCGCGCGGCCAGTTCCTGCGCGGTCGGCAGCACCTTCTCGTCGTCGTCCACCATCGTGCTGATCAGCCCCAGCTGGGCGGCCTCGGCGGAGCGCACCGGTTGGGCCAGCAGCAGCAGCTCGGTGGCCTTGGCGTAGCCGACCAGCCGCTGCAGGGTCCAGCTCACGCCCGAGTCGCCGGAGAGCCCGACGTTGGCGAAGGCCATCAGGAACCCGGTGCCCGGCCCGCCGATCCGGAGGTCGGCCGTGAAGGCGAACGCGGCGCCGGCTCCGGCGGCCATCCCGCGGACCGCGGCGATCACCGGCTTGGGCATCTCGGCGAGCGCGAGCGTGATCGGGTTGTAGTGATCGCGGACCGTGCGCAGCGGCGTCGGATCACCGGACTCCAGCATGGCCACGTGCTCGCGCAGATCCTGACCCACGCAGAAGGCCCGGCCGGCGCCGGTGAGCACCACCGCGCGCACCGCCGGGTCGGCCCGCACCTCGGCCAGCGCGGCGAGCAGCGCCTCCTTCAGCGCCACCGAGAGCGAGTTCATCGACTCCGGCCGGTTGAGGGTGAGGGTGGCGACGCCGTCGGTGCGGTCGAGGAGAAGCGGGTCGGACACGTGCGGCCTCCGATCGGGGGGCGTGCGGTGGGCGGTGATCAGTCGGTGGCGAGGGTCTCCGCGACGAACCGGGTCGCGGCGGGCCAGAGACGTTCCGAGTGATGGTCGAAGAACGCGGCGGCCGCGGTGCCGGGCCAATCCGGCGGGAGCAGCCCGATGGGCAACGCCGGGTCGGAGAACAGGAAGCTGCGCCACGCGTGCAGCAGGTGGCTGCGGGCCGCGAACGCCTGCTCGTCGGTCGCGTCGGCGCCGGCGGCGCTGACCACGGGGGTCAGTTCCTCGATGAAGTGCTGGTACGCCAGCCCGAGCGCCTTGAGATCCCAGGCCCGCTCGACCAGCGCGAGCGAGCCGCGCTCGCCGCCGGTGTGCTCGGCATGGAACTGTTCGGTCACCGAGCCGGCCTCGGCCAGCAGCGCGTCGATCTCCTCGGCCGGGCGCGGGGCGATCCAGGTGGAGCCGTCCAGCGGGCCGTACCCGAGGAAGCGCAGGCTGGCGGCGAGCCGGGCCCGTGCGGTCCGGTCCGGGGGCGAGGCGACCACGAGCAGATGCCAGCGACCGTCCCACTCGTCCTGCTTGGTGCGGTAGATCCGGGCCGCCGCGTCGTCCAACCGCCGGGTCGCCTTGGCGGTGAGCGCGTACCCCGGGCCGGTCGGCAGCTTCTCCGGTCGGAGCCACCCCTGCCGGACCATCCGGGAGACCGCGGTCCGCACGGCCGGCGCGGCGATGTCCAGCGGACCCAGCAACCGGACCAGCGAGGCGATCGGCGCCGCCCCGCCACGGGGGCGCAGGTGGTCGCCGTAGAGGTCGAAGAGAGCCGATCGCGCGTGCATCCCCGGAAGTCTGTCAGCCCGAACGCGTCTGGTCCATTTCCTGTCACATTCACTTTGTGACCAGTCCTGACCAGGGCCGTTACCCGCGACACCGGTCAGAGCGGGTGGGCACCGCTCCGCCGGGCGCGGACCCCTACGAGTACGCCACGCCCGTGCTGCTGGATGCTCTTGTCGCTGGTCGGAGAGGTGCGCGTCCACTGTGTTGTATCGGGTCCAGTTTGGGCTACGGCCGAAGATACGGAAGAATCGTCGGAGAAGTGTGACGCCCGGGGCCTGCGAGGGCTCTGAGAGGTTTGGACGGCGCGGTCGAGCGGGTTGGCGACCACTGGTCGAGGGGAGCACAAAATGGCGGCCATGAAGCCGCGGACAGGCGACGGTCCGCTGGAAGTCACCAAGGAGGGCCGCGGCATCGTCATGCGTGTCCCGCTCGAAGGTGGCGGCCGGCTTGTCGTTGAAATGTCGGCTGAGGAGGCCAGCGCGCTTGGCGACGCGCTGAAGAACGTGGCGGGTTGAGTCGCGGCTGACGCGCACCCCAGTCCATATCTGCGGCCCCGGTTCACACGGCGTTTGTCCGTGTTGACCGGGGCCGGCGTCGCTCGCCGAGATAAGCTGAAATTCAGACCCGATCGTCCGGAGGATCTTCCGTGTCGCTGCTCGATGTCCGTCTCGTCACCCCTGGTGCCAGCCGCGCCTCGCTGAGCGTGTTGGTGCTGCCGGTGCGGCCGGCCAGCAGCGCTCCGGACGGCGCGGAGCCCGATCCGGAGGCCGCTGACGAGCCCCGCGCCGCGCTCGCATCCGTCGCGGAGCCGGCCCCGGACGCGCTCGCCACGGCGGCCAGCGCCTACCTCGCGGACATCAAGCACGCCGGCAAGGCCGGTGAACTCCGCACCCTGCCCCGCCCCGGCGAGCGCCCCGCGACCGTGCACCTGGTCGGCATCGGCGACGGCACCGCGGCAGCGCTGCGCAAGACCGGGGCCGCCGCGGTCCGCTCCGCCGGCGACGCGGCCGCCATCCGGCTGGTCGCCCCGGCCGAGGCCGACGAGGACGCGTTCCGTGGCCTGGTCGAGGGCATCCTGCTCGCCGGGTACCGGTTCACGCTCGCCAGCAAGGCCGAGCCGCCGAAGCTGCGCCGGGTGACGATCGTGGTCGACGATCCCGAGCGCTACGCGGACGCGGTCGCCAGGGCCACCGCCGTCGCCCGCGCCGTCCACTTCGCCCGCGACCTGGTGAACACCCCCAGCGACCGGAAGGACCCGGCCTGGTTCGCCGCGCAGGCGGTCAAGACCACCGCCAAGTACGGCGTCACGGCCGTGGTCCGCGAGCCGGCCCGGCTGGCGATGGAGGGCTTCAACGGGATCCTGGCGGTCGGCGGCGGCTCCGCCAGCGGGCCCCGGCTGGTCGAGCTCAAGTGGGCGCCACGCGGCGCCACGAAGCACATCGTGCTGGTCGGCAAGGGCATCACGTTCGACACCGGCGGCATCTCGATCAAGCCGGCGCAGGGCATGCAGCTGATGAAGAAGGACATGGGCGGCGGAGCCGCGGTGATCGGTGCGGTGCTGGCCGCCGCCGAGCTGAAGCTGCCGATCAAGGTGACCGTGCTGGTGCCGATGGCCGAGAACAAGCCGAGCGGGTCGGCGTACCGGCCGGGCGACGTCGTGCGCCACTTCGGCGGCCGCACCTCGGAGATCCTCAACACCGACGCCGAGGGCCGGGTCGTGCTCGCCGACGCGCTGGCCTACGCCGACAAGAAGCTCGCGCCCGACCTGCTGGTCGACCTGGCCACCCTGACCGGCGCGCAGAGCGTCGCGCTGGGCAAGCGCACCGCGGCGCTGTTCTCGGACGACGACGCGCTCGTGGCCGCGCTGAGCGACGCCGCCGAGGCCGCCGGCGAGCGGGTCTGGCGGATGCCGCTCGCCGGACGACTACGTGGAGAAGCTCGACTCCGGCGTGGCCGACCTGAACAACGCGCCGGACGGCGGCGCCGGCTCGGTGACCGCCGCGCTGTACCTGCGCGAGTTCACCGGCGGCAGCCGCAGCCGGTGGGCGCACGTGGACATGTCCGGGCCGGCCTGGTCGGAGGCGCCGAACGACGAGCTGACCAAGGGCGCCACCGGCTGGGGCGTCCGCACTGCTCACGCGCTGGCTCGAAGCCCAGGTCTGAGCCAATGGGGCCGGCAAGCAGGCCCCATTGGTCGACATCGGGTCGCCGTCTGCCCTGCAGAGCTGGCTCATCGGTCGGCGAGTAGTGACTGTTCGGTCATGATCGATCACGAACCGTAACAAGCGTTCGCTCCTGCACGAAGTGTCGATCGTCGGATCCGCTTCCTGTCAGGAGCAGTGCCATGCACCGTGTCGTTCGTACCGCCATCTCCGCCCTCGCCGTCACCGGCGCCGCCCTCGCGGTGAGCGTTGTCGTACCGAGCTCGGCCCAGGCCGCGTCGACGATCCAGATCGTGCGGATCCAGTACGACTCGCCCGGCGTGGACAACCGGTCGAACGCCAGCCTGAACAACGAGTGGATCGCCATCAAGAACGTGGGCCGCAGTTCGGCGGCCATCGGTGGCTGGCGGATCCACGACAAGGCGAACCATGTGTACGTCTTCGGCACCACGACCATCGGCGCGGGCACCACCCTCTACGTGCACACCGGCAAGGGCACGCTCAGCTACATCCACCGGTACTGGGGCAGCGGGGCATACATCTGGAACAACGACAACGACACCGCCTGGCTCCGGACCCCCACGGGCGGCTACGCCGATCACTGCGGCTGGACCCGGACCGGCAGCGGCGCGGTCGCCTGCTGAAGCGCGCGGTCGCGGTCGGGGGGTTCGCTGCTCCCCGGCCGCGCCCCGGCGTCGTGCCGGCAGCCCGAAGTGCCGTGGCGGCGTTTCGCCGGCAGCCCTGCGCTCCCCGCGGGCCGCATTCCCGTCGGCAGTGCGCCACCCCGCCGCGCCGCGGCGACCCCCCGGTTTGGGCGACATTCTGGCGATCGCGGCCGGCGGAGCATCGCTCCACGGGCGAGGCTCGGTGACTGTTCGGTCAGGATCGATTACGGCACGTCAAAAACTATCCGTGATGCGCCAAGCTTTGATCGCGGCCACGGATCCTCTACTCCGTGGCCGCGCCACGCTCCTCGCTGAGCCAGCCGAGCCCGATCCTGGTGTAGTACGACCACCAGCCGACGTACCGGCCGTACCGCTTCCGCACCGCCTCCACCGCCGTCTCGTCGCCGTACACCGCGGCCACCGGCTTCGTGAACTGCCCCATCTCCAGCGGCACCGCGTCCGGCCGGCCGAGGGCGCGCAGCAGGATCGCGCCGGCGGTGAAGTCGCCGACACCGCGGATCGTCCGCAGCGCCCGGTCGGCCTCGGCGTACGGCGCGGTGCGGAGGAACTCCTCGCCGATCTCGTGCACCCCGCGCAGCACGTGCCCGAGATACTCGGTCTGCCGGGCGTTGCCGGTGAAGGGGGCCAGCTCGTCGGGTCCGAGGCCGGCCAGCACGTCCAGCGGCGGGAACGCGATCCACTGCTGCCCGTCGAGTTCGAGCCGCGGCCCGTAGGCGGCGGCGAGCTTGCGCTTGCGCGCCCCGGCCAGCTGCTGCGAGGTGCGCTGGGTGAGCACGAAGTACGCGGCGCCCTCAGCGAGGCTGGCGAACCGCAGCTGGTGCAGCCCGTGGGTGACCGCGAGCACGGCACGCATCGCGGGATCGGCCTCGGCTATCGCGAGGAACTCGGTCAGGTCGTCGTCGAGGCTGAGCCAGTTCGCGACGGCGGCCTCCAGCTCCGCGATCGCCGGCCCGTCCAGGGGCGCGGCGGCCTGACCGCTGACCGCGACCCCGTCCGGAGTCTCCGTCACGGTCAGCACCGCGGCCCGCCCGTCGGCGAGCGAGAACGCCTTGCGCACCGTGCCGGGGGAGAGCTCCTGCTCGCCGCTGCAGGGCGCGAACCCGCCGATGACGCGGAGCGACTTGACCAGCGCGAACGGCGCCCTGGCCGGAAGTACGGATTTGAACTGGGCTTCCATCACGCACTACCTCTACCGGCTGTGGGCGACATTTTCTCGGCCATGACCGCGAAAATGTCGCCCACAGCGGGAGGAGTGGGTCAGCGCAGGGACATGTAGACGGTCACCGTCTGCTCGGCGATCGCCTCCCAGCTGAACAGGTCGACCGCGCGATCCCGGCCGGCCTTGCCCATCGACGCGGCGCGCTCGGGATCCCGGGCCAGGGAGTTGATGGCGTCGGCCAGGCCGGCCTCGAAGGCGGGGATGTCGTCGGCCGAGTACGGCACCAGCAGGCCGGTCTCGCCGTGCGCGACCACCTCCGGGATGCCGCCGACCGCGCTGGCCACCACCGGCGCGTGACAGGCCATGGCCTCCAGGTTCACGATCCCGAGCGGCTCGTACACGGACGGGCAGACGAACGCCGTCGCGTGGCTGAGCAGCTCGATCACGTCCTCGCGCGGCAGCATGTCGCGCAGCCAGATCACGCCGCCACGCTCGGCCTCCAGCGCCGCGACCTCGCGCTCCACCTCGGCGGCGATCTCCGGGGTGTCCGGCGCGGAGGCGCAGAGCACCAGCTGGACGCCGGGTTCGAGCCGGTGTGCCGCCGCGAGCAGGTGCGGCAGGCCCTTCTGGCGGGTGATCCTGCCCACATAGAGGACGTACGGCCGATTCGGGTCGACGCCGTGCCGGACCAGGGCGTCGGTCTCCTCGGTGGGCGAGTAGAGGACCGTGTCGACGCCGTTGTGCACCACGTGCACCTTGTCCGGATCGACCGCCGGGTACACCGAGAGGATGTCCTCGCGCATGCCGGCGCTGACCGCGATCACCGCGTCGGCACCCTCGAACGCGGTCCGCTCGGCCCAGCACGAGACCTCGTACCCGCCACCGAGCTGCTCGGCCTTCCACGGCCGTAGCGGCTCCAGCGAATGTGCCGTGACCACGTGCGGGATGTCGTTGAGCATGGCCGCGAGGTGGCCGCCGAGCCCGGCGTACCAGGTGTGCGAGTGCACCACCCCGGCGCCGGAGACGGCCGCCGCCATCTGCAGATCCACCGAGAGCGCCCGGAGCGCGAGGTTCGCGTCGGTCAGCTCGTCGGACGGCTCGTAGCCGCTGGCATCAGTCCGCGGGCCGCCGAAGCAGTGCACGTCGACGTCCACCAGCCGGCGCAGCTCGCGGACCAGGAAGTCGACATGGACGCCGGCGCCGCCGTAGATCTTCGGCGGGTATTCATTCGTCAACACTGCGATGCGCATGTGCTCACATTAGGGTCAGCACATGGCTACCGGGCGATCAGTGCTGGGCATCGTTCTAGCGGGCGGCGAGGGTAAGCGGCTGATGCCGCTGACGGCGGACCGGGCCAAACCCGCGGTGCCGTTCGGCGGCCAGTACCGACTCGTCGACTTCGTGCTGTCGAACCTCGTGAACGCGGGGTATCTGAAGATCTGCGTGTTGACCCAGTACAAGTCCCACTCGCTGGACCGGCACATCACCACGACCTGGCGGATGAGCAACCTGCTGGGCAACTACGTGACGCCCGTGCCGGCGCAGCAGCGGCTCGGGCCGCGCTGGTACACCGGCAGCGCCGACGCGATCTTCCAGTCGCTCAACCTGGTCTACGACGAGGAGCCCGACTACATCGTGGTCTTCGGCGCCGACCACGTGTACCGGATGAACCCGCGCCAGATGGTGACCAGCACATCGAGTCGGGCGCCGGCGTGACCGTGGCCGGCATCCGGGTGCCGCGCGACGGAGGCGACCGCCTTCGGCGTGATCGGCACCGGCCAGGACGGCCGGCGGATCACCCAGTTCCTGGAGAAGCCCGCCGACCCGCCCGCCGTGCCGGACGACCCGAACGTGGCGTACGCGTCGATGGGCAACTACGTCTTCACCACGTCCACGCTGCTGGAGGCGCTGCGCGCCGACGCCGAGGACCCGACCTCCGTGCACGACATGGGCGGCAACATCATCCCGATGATGGTCGAGCAAGGGCGAGGCGGAGGTGTACGACTTCGCCGACAACGAGGTGCCCGGCTCGACCGACCGCGACCGCGGCTACTGGCGGGACGTCGGGACCCTGGACTCCTACTACGACGCGCACATGGACCTGGTCTCGCTCAACCCGATCTTCAACCTCTACAACCGGCGGTGGCCGATCCTGACCTCGCCGCCGCAGCTCCGCCGGCGAAGTTCGTGCTCAAGGGCCACGCCACCGAGTCGATCGTCTCGGCCGGCTGCATCGTCACCGGACACGTGCACAACTCGGTGCTCTCGGCCGGCGTGACGGTCGGCGGAGGGCGCGTCGGTCGCGGACTCGGTCATGATGCACAACGTGCGGATCGGGCAGGGCGCCGTGGTCCGGCGCGCGATCCTGGACAAGAACGTGCGTCATCCCGGACGGCGTGCAGATCGGCGTCGACCTCGAGCACGACCGCAAGCACTACCGGGTCACCGAGTCCGGCATCGTCGTGCTGGGCAAGGGTGAACGGGTGGTCACCTAGCCCGAGTGGGTGGTCGGCTGAGCACGGTCGCGTCGGCGGGGTGAGCTCGGCCGGGCGGCCGGCTGAGCCTGGGGCGGCTCCAGGCCCGGGTGGGCCGGCGGCGGCCGAAGCGCGGTGGGCGGGTCAGAGTGAGCCGAGCCGGGCCATGGTCAGCGCCTCGTCGGCCCAGGTGCGCGGCTGGCACGGCCAGGCGGTGAGGCAGAGGCCGCAGGTGCCCCGGTCGGAGTTGCGCACGTGGACGTCCCGCAGGCGCTGGGCGCGGGCGACCACGTGGGGTCTCGCGGGCTCGTCGGAGTCTCTCGCGACCGCCGGATCTTCGGATCCGCCGCCACACGCTGTAGTTGTCTTCATGCTTGACCTCCACGCCTCGGTGACCAGAACGGTTCAGTTATCAACCGTGTGTGGTGACACCGTGACGTATCGCGATCTCGCGTTCTACGGCGTCGAGGAGTCGTTTGATGCAGCGAGGTATCAGCGCAGGCGAGAGGTGCCTGACGGACGAATTTCAGCGATGCCGGACGGCGGCGAGCAGTCCGCCGCCGACGGGGAGCATCACCGGGACCAGCCGGGTGTTCTCCCGCACCGCCCTGGCGAGCTCGCGCAGCGCCACCGACTCGGCGTCCCGCGCCGTGGGGTCGACGACCTTGCCGTCCCGCAGCGCGTTGTCGAACGCGACCACGCCGCCGTGCCGGAGCAGCCGGAGCGCCTCGGTCAGGTACTCGGCGTACTCGGCCTTCACCGCGTCCACCACGACCATGTCGTACGAACCGTCGGCGAGCCGGGGGAGCACCTCCAGCGCGCGGCCGTTGATCAGCCGGACCCGGCTCGGCGGCACGCCGTCCTCGGTGAACGCCTTACGGGCCAGCCGCTGGTGCTCGGCCTCGACGTCGATGCTGGTCAGGACGCCGTCGGAGCGCATGCCGCGGAGCAGCCACAGGCCGCTCACGCCGACCCCGGTACCGATCTCGACGACCGCCTTCGCGCGCAACGCGCTGGCGAAGAACCGCAGGGCGGCGCCGCTGCCGGGCTGGGTGGCCGAGCAACCGACCTCGGCGGCACGAGCCCGCGCACCGGCCAGGACGGTGTCCTCGGCGACGTAGGCCTCGGTGAAGTCCCGGCTGGCGGAGTGGAGCGCTGGCCCGTCTATGACACACCTCCTTCAGGTAGCGGGCGGATCAGCGATTAGCGGCGACTCGACAAACCGGGTGAAGCGGGCACCGGGACGCCATGAGGCGGTCCGGACTCACCAGCAAGCGTAGGGGAACCCCTCACCCGCCCCACGCGTTGGCAGGGGGAGAAGGGTCACCCCGTACACCCCAGGGACCAGATCGGCCTCTCCAGGTTCGTACTGCGGGAGGATTATGAGGCTAGGAGGCCGGGGCACAATGAGTGCAGCAGCGTTGGCGCCAGGGAGGGGGGTGGCGATGTCTGAGATCTTCGGAGCCGAGTCGTGGCAGCCGCCCAGCTGGGACGAGGTGGTGCGGACGCACTCTGCGCGGGTGTACCGGCTCGCCTTCCGCCTGACCGGCAACCGCGCCGACGCGGAGGACCTCACGCAGGAGGTCTTCGTCCGGGTCTTCCGTGCGCTCGACAACTACCGCCCCGGCACGTTCGAGGGCTGGCTGCACCGGATCACCACGAACCTCTTCCTCGATCTCGCCCGCCGCCGTGCCCGGATCCGCTTCGAGGCCCTGCCGGACGACGCCGAGCGGGTGCCCAGCGGCGAGCGCAGCCCCGAGCAGGTCTACCACGACGACAACTTCGACGGTGACGTCCAGCACGCGCTCGACGCACTGCCTCCCGACTTCCGTGCCGCGGTCGTGCTCTGCGACATCGAGGGCCTCTCCTACGAGGAGATCGCCGCCACGCTCGGGATCAAGCTCGGTACCGTGCGCAGCAGAATCCATCGGGGCCGGACCCTGCTTCGAGAGGCGCTGGCACATCGCGCACCTCGCCAGGCCGGTGGGGAGTCCATGTCATGACTCTGCTCCTCGCCCACCTCCTTCGTTCCGCTCCTCGCTCCTTCGTCGCTGCGATGCTCGCTTCGGAGGCCGTCTCATGACCGCCTCCCGTCGGGATCCGCATCTCGGAGAGAACACGGCCGCCCTGGTGGACGGCGCGCTCGACCACAACGCCAGGGACCGCGCGCTCGCCCACGTGCTGCGCTGCGACTTCTGCCGGCTCGAGGTCGAGACCCAGCGCCGGCTCAAGTCCCAGCTGCTCGACCTCGCCCCGCCGGCCGTCTCCGCCGGTCTCGCCGAGCGGCTCCGCAACATTCCGGAACGCGTGCCGGCTCGGCCGGTCGCCGGGTTGCCCCGGCCAGGTTCGAGGCCCGTTTTCGATCCCCCGCCCGACTGGGCGCCGACACACCGGTACCCGGCGATCGGGTCCTGAACCCCCGCACGGTCGAGCGCTCCAGGGCGTTCCCGGACGGGCAGGTGCTGGTCCGCGCCAGTGACCGCCCGATCTCCGAGCGCCCCGCCGCCGGTCGTCCGGGCACCGTCTCCGGTGCTCGTGGGCCCGGCCGCCGGGCCCGGTCGCGGCGCCGCCGGATCGCGGCGACCGCAGCCGGTGGGCTGGCGGCCTTCGCGCTCTCCCTGAGCGCGGTGGCCGTGATCGGCGCCAACGACGAGCCGGTGCCCGTCGCTCCCCAGGTCAACACCTTCATGGTCGAGCACGACCACGGCACCAAGGGGATGCCGGGGACCAGCTCGGAAGTGGGTGTGGCCGACGCCGTGAGCAGCGGCAGGTGATCGCCGGCATGCTCAACGACCACTCGTTCCGGCGGGCGGCGCAGCGTTTCGTGCTCGTGGTGGGTGTGGGTGCGCTCGGTGCCGCAGTCTGCTCCACGGGCGCGCGCTACGCCGGGCCCGACGAGAAGATCCTCGGTTCGCTGCGCACCGGTGCGGCCACCACGCCGGAGTCACGTCCGGTGGACAAGGCCGAGGCCGCCGCGCTCGACCTGCTGCGCCGGGCCGCGATGGCCGAGACGGCGACCACCTACGAGGGGCGCAAGCTGCTCGGTAGCTGGTCGGCGAGCGGCGGCGACAGCGTGCTGGTGGACGTGCGGCACGAGCCGGGTCGCGGTACCCGTCTCCGGGTCGCCAGCGCGGGCATCGACGACGACGGCAGCCAGACCGGCGACGGGGAGGTCGAGGACGCCAGCGGCGACCTGGACCAGCACGCGCTCGCGCTCCTCACCGACCAGTACTCGCTCCGGATCGGCGAGCCCATCCGCTGCCTCGGCCGGGCCGCCACGGTCGTCGAGGCCACCCCGATCGAGGGCGGCGCGGTGGCCGGCCGGTTCTGGATCGACAACGAGAGTGGGCTGCTGCTCCGGCGCGAGCTCTACGACGGCCACGGGCACACCGTGCGCACCTCGGCCTTCCTGGACCTCGACGTGACCGCGGCCCCGGTCGCGCCGGTCCACACCCGGTCGACGTCGGTCGGCCAGACCAAGGTGCCGGCGGAGACCGATCAGCGCGGCGACGGCGTGCTGGACGACGCCGCGCTCGATCGGCTCCGGAACGACGGCTGGCTGCTGCCGGCGGCGTTGCCCGGCGGGCTGGTGCTCTACCGGGCCAGGACGGTCGAGGTCAGCGGCGGTGGCCAGGCGGTCCAGCTCACCTACTCGGACGGCCTCTTCGCCCTGTCTCTTTTCACTCAGCGTGGTCGGCTCGATACGTCTGCGCTGCGGGGATTCACCACGAAGAAGGTCGGCGGCGCCGAAGTTCAGACCCGTTCTGGGCTGTATCGGCAGGTCGTCTGGGCTGGTGGAGACACCGTCTACACCGTGGTGTCGGACGCTCCGGATGCGGAGTTGGAGCAGGTCGTGAAGGCTCTGCCGCACTCCGAACCGAGTTCGACGGTGCGCTCACGGATGGGCAGAGGCATCGATCGGATGGGATCCTGGATCAATCCGTTCGAGTGACGCAACGGCGGTTTCGCAAATAGCGAGGCAAGCTAGGGGGCGTACACGTCGTCCAGGAGGTATCCATCGTGACCGATGCGAGTCGGATGAGCGGCCCGAGCGCCGATTCGGGGTTGCCCGAATCGGAGGCGGCGACCGACTCCCCCAGCGGGGAGACGGCAGCCACCACCCGCCGAGCGGAAGACTCGGTCCGGCCTCCGGTCGCTCTTCTTCGGTCGCTCCGATGACAGCGCCAAGGCCAGCCGCACGGACGAAGCCGCGAGGCCGGCCGCGGCTCCCGAGCCGGCGCCGGGCTGGGGCCTGTCCAGCGGCTCGGACCCGGCCGACGCGGGCGAGCAGGCGGGTCCGGCGGCCGACGAACCGGCTCAGCGCGGCCTGAAGCCGGTCGCGAGCGTGCCCAGGGACCCCTACGCGGCGCTGCGGGACATCGGCGAGGACGAGGAGACACCGGCGGGCCCCACGGCCGGCTCCGGCGGTCTCAGCGGGCCGTTGGGCCTTCGTGACCTCGACCGGGAGGAGCGTGGCGGCGAGCCCAGGCGCGCCTTCGACCCGATGGCCGACACCGCCGGACTTCGAGTTCCGCGGCTTCGACCTGCCCAACGATCCGCCGACCCCGCTCCGCGGCGCCGAGCCGACCCCCTGCGTGGGGCTGAGCCGACCCCGCTCCGCAGTGTGGACAAGCCGGCCGCCGAACCCCCGGCGCCCGCGCCGGAGCCGCGCCCTGCGGCCCGCACCCCGCTGGACGACGAACTCCCCGGCCACGACGAGACCCCCGACCGCGACGCGGACGACTGTCGCCGACCAGCGCGACCGCACGGATCACGACGACTTCTTCCGCCGGCGCGACACCGGCCGGTCCAGCTTTGACAGTTCGACGCCGGCCGCGCCGCTCGACACCGGCTCCGGCCGGTCCAGCTTCGACGGCGACAGCGGCTCCGGCCGGTCCAGCTTCGACGGCGGTGCCAGCTTCGACGGTGGGGCCAGCCGGTTCGACCGGGGCAGCGGCGGAAGCTCCGACGACTTCGCCGGCCGCAGCGGTGCGTACGGCCGGGACGCCGGGTCCGACGAGCGGCTTCGAGCCGGCCGGCAGTTTCGAGCAGAGCACCGGGTACGAGCGCGGCGCCGACAGCTATGCCAGCGACGACTCCGGTGAGCACGACTTCGACCGGTACGGCTCCGACCAGACCTACGGCGGCACGGGCGGTGGCTTCACGGCCGCCCCGGCAGCCGACTCCGACGGCCGGTACGGCCGCGACTACGACCCGCCGCGCCGGCTGGACGCTGGCGGCAACCGCGGGATGTTCGAGGAGCCCGACGAGCCGGGCCAGTACCCCGAGTACAGCGCGCCGCAGCAGCGCCAGAGCGGTCGGCTACGGCGCCACCCAGACCGCCGGCTACGGACTCGGCTCGATCTACACGGCCAAGCCCGGCGGTTGCGCAGGCGACCGACCCGGCCGTCCCCACCGATCCGGCCGCCCGGGAGGCGTGGTGGGCCAAGGACGCCCAGCGCGACCCGTGGCGCGACCCGGATTCGGCGCCGGCGTGGATGGCGCCGCCGCTGCCGGCCCCGCCCGCGCCGCGGTTGCCGATCCGGCTGGCTCCGCCTCGCCAGGCGATGAACAGGGGCATGGGCCAGATCGTGGCGGTGGCGGTCTTCGCCGCGCTGCTCGCCGGCTTGCTCGGTGGTGCGTTCGGGTACGTGATCGCGGCCAACACGGTGGGCCCCGCGTTCTCGCTCGGGTCTTCCGCCGAGGGCACGCCCGCGCTGGCCAAGCGGCCGCCCGGCTCGATCGCCGGCATCGCGCAGCGGATCCAGCCGAGCGTCGTGACGATCGACATCCGGTCGGCCACTGGCGCCGGCAACGGTTCCGGCTTCGTCATCTCCAAGACCGGTCACATCCTCACGAACAACCACGTGGCCGAGCCGGCCGACACCGCTGGCGGTTCGCTCACGGTGGTGTTCCACGACGGCACGACCGCGCCGGCCCGGATCGTCGGCCGGGATCCCGGCTCCGACGTGGCCGTACTCAAGGTGGAGAAGAACAACCTGCCGGCCGTGCAGTTCGCCGACTCGGACAAGGCGTCCGTCGGTGACCCGGTGATCGCGTTCGGCTCTCCGCTCGGCCTGAACGGCACCGTGACCACCGGGATCATCAGCGCGATGGAGCGTCCGGTGAAGACCGGTGGCCGGGAGGGCGGCGAAGAGGCCTACATGGCCGCGATCCAGACCGACGCCGCGATCAACCCGGGCAACTCGGGCGGGCCGCTGGTCGACGGCGACGGCCGGGTGCTCGGTATCGACAGCGCGATCGCCACGATCCCCGGCGAGACCGGCAAGGTCGGCAGCATCGGCCTCGGCTTCGCGATCCCGATGAACCAGGCCAAGCGGACCGCCGAGCAGCTCATCGCGAACGGCAAGGCGACCACCACGGTCATCGGCGCCGACCTCGACCGGACCAGCAAGCTGGCCACGGGTGGCGTGCGGGTGACCGAGGTGCCCGACGGTCCGGCCAAGCAGGCCGGTCTTCGGGCCGGCGACGTCATCATCCGGCTCAACAACCGGGTGATCGGCGACGCCGTGGACCTGATCGCGCTGGTCCGCAAGTTGTCGCCGGGTACGAAGGCCTCCGTGGTCTACGTGCGCGGCGGCCGCCCGGCCACCACCAGCATCACGCTCGGAGCGAAGACGGTGAACTAGACCGTCTGCCGGGTGGCACCGGTGGACGGGGTCGTAGGCTGAAGCCAGTGCGGTCGGCCGTATGTACGGCTGCCACGGACGCGCCGCGGAACGCGAGGAGTACCGGTGTTCGAAAACCTCGGCTGGATGGAGATCGCCGCGCTGGCGCTCCTGGGGCTGTTCATCCTCGGACCGGAGCGGCTGCCCAAGGCGATCGCGGACGGTGCCCGGCTGCTGCGTACGGTCCGCACGATGGCCCGGAACGCCACCAGCGAACTCCGCGAGGAGCTGGGTACGGACATCGAACTCGAGGATCTCCACCCCAAGACGTTCGTCCGCAAGCACCTGCTGTCCGAGGACGACGAGCAGGCGCTGACCAAGCCGCTCCGGGACGCGATGCGCGACTTCGACGAGATCCGGCACACGGACGACGTGGCGGACGCGCACGCCTCGACCCCGGTCGACGGCAAGAAGGCGGACAAGTCGGCCGACGTCCCGCCGTGACCCCGTACGACTCCGAAGCCACCTGAGCACCCCTCGACCCATGCGCTTTGGGCGACATTTTCTCGGCTATAACCGAGAAAATGTCGCCCAAATGGCGTGGTGAGGAGCGGAGGCTAGGCGGGGGTGAGGCCGAGCGACCGGCCGGCCAGCCCGCGCTGGCGGACGGCCAGCTTGCCGGCCACCTCCAGCAGCGCCTGGGCCGCGGGCGACTCGGGCGAGCTGAGCACCAGCGGGGTGCCCGCGTCGCCGCCCTCGCGCAGCCGCGGGTCGAGCGGCACCTGGCCGAGCAGCGGCACCCGCGCACCGAGTGAGCGGGTGAGCGCGTCGGCGACGGCCTGACCGCCGCCCGAGCCGAAGACGTCCATCCGCTCGCCGTTCGGCAGCTCCAACCAGGACATGTTCTCCACCACGCCGACGACCTGCTGGTGGGTCTGCAGCGCGATCGAGCCGGCCCGCTCGGCCACCTCGGCGGCGGCCTGCTGCGGGGTGGTCACGACCAGGATCTCGGCGCCGGGCACGAGCTGCGCGACCGAGATCGCGATGTCGCCGGTGCCGGGCGGCAGGTCCATCAGCAGGATGTCCAGGTCGCCCCAGAACACGTCGGCCAGGAACTGCTGGAGCGCCCGGTGCAGCATCGGGCCGCGCCACACCACGGCCGTGTTGCTCGGCGTGAACATCCCGATCGAGATCACCTTCACGCCGTTGGCCTGCGGCGGCATGATCATCTGCTCGACCTGGGTGGGCTTGCCGGTCACGCCGAGCATCCGGGGGATCGAGAAGCCGTAGATGTCGGCGTCCAGCACGCCCACCGAGAGGCCACGGGCGGCCAGCGCGGCGGCGAGGTTCACGGTCACGCTGGACTTGCCGACCCCGCCCTTGCCGGAGGCGACCGCGTAGACCCTGGTGAGCGAGCCGGGCTGGGCGAACGGGATCACCGGTTCCGGCGAGTCGCCGCGCAGCGTGGTCTGCAGCGTCTTGCGTTGCTCCGGGCTCATCACGCCGAGATCGACCCGGACCGTGGCGACGCCGGGCAGGGTCTGGACGGCCGCGGTGACGTCCCTGGTCAGCGTGTCCTTCATCGGGCAGCCGGAGACCGTGAGGAAGATGCCCACGGTGACGTCGCCGGCCGGAGTGACGTCGATCTCACCCACCATGCCGATCTCGGTGATGGGACGCCGGATTTCCGGGTCGTTCACCTTGCTCAGCGCGGTGCGGATGGCCTCGATGGTGGGGTGGGACATGCCGTCCATGCTACGGCTCGACAGGAGGCAACTTCTCAGGTGGCTCGCTGTGACGTGCGGTACTCGGTACCCTGCGAAAAGTGAACGATCGCCCTCGCCCTCCTGTCGGCCCCACCCGAGCCGAGCTCGTCGTGTGGCGCGATTTCCTTCGCGCGCACGCGGCGGTGACGCGTGCCCTGGAAGACGAGCTGGCGGACGAGAAGGTGCTGCCGCTCACCTGGTACGACGTGCTGGTGCAGCTGGTCGAGGCGCCGGGCCGCCGGCTCCGGATGACCGAGCTGGCCGACCGGGTGCTGCTCTCCCGGTCCGGGCTGACCCGGCTGGTGGATCGCCTGGTCAAGGCCGGTCTGGTCGAGCGCCAGCCGTGCCCCGACGACGCGCGCGGCACGTTCTCGGTGCTCACGGCCGCCGGGTTCGCCCGGCTGCGGGACGCCGCGCCGGTGCACCTGCGTGGCGTGCAGGAGCACATGACGAGCCTGATCCGTCCGGAGGAGCTGGCCATCCTCGGCACCGTGCTGCGCCGGATCGCGAACGCCCAGCGCGTGCCGGAGGCGCCCAGCCAGGTCGACCGGGCCGCGCAAGCCCGCCGCGCCGCCGGCTGACCCCGCGCCTCCCGAACTCCGCGCATCCCGTACCCCGCGCGGTGCCAACGCCGCGCTTTGGGCGACATCTTCGGTGCTATAACACCGAAGATGTCGCCCAAAGCGGCTGGTTGGCGGCGCGGTGCCGGGCCCGGCCCGGCCGAGGTCGAGGCTAGAGGTCGCGGTCGCGGCCTCGGGAGCGGGCCGGTTCGATCTCGTCCTTGTCGCCGCGCACCTCGTCGATGAGCCGGTTGATCTCCGACCGGACGTACTCCCGGGTGGCCACCTCGCCGACCGCGAGCCGCAGCGCCGCCAGCTCGCGGGCCAGGTACTCGGTGTTCGACTTGGCCGCCTGGGCGCGCTGCCGGTCCTCCTCGAGCGAGACCCGGTCCCGGTCGGCCTGGCGGTTCTGGGCCAGCAGGATCAGCGGCGCGGCGTACGCGGCCTGGGTGGAGAACGCCAGGTTCAGCAGGATGAACGGGTACGGATCCCAGCGCAGCCGCACCGCGAACACGTTCAGGGTGATCCAGAAGACGACGAGCACGGTCTGGAACAGCAGGAACCGGCCGGTGCCGAGGAACCGCGCCAGCCGCTCCGAGAGCCGGCCGAAGGCGTCCGCGTCGAACCGCGGCAGCCGTTGCCGGTGCCGGCGCGGCTGGTCGAGCCGGGACGGCCGCAGCAGGTCAGACATTGTCTCGGTCCCGCCAGTCGTTGGGGAGCAGGTGGTCGAGCACGTCGTCGACCGTGACCGCGCCGATCAGCCGGCTGTTCTCGTCCACCACCGGCACCGCCACCAGGTTGTAGGTGGCCAGCGTGCGGGTCACCTCCGACAGCGGGGTGTCGGCCTCCAGCGGATCGATGTCGGTGTCGATCACCGCGCTGATCAGCTCGCTCGGCGGTTCGCGGAGCAGCCGCTGGATGTGCGCGACGCCGAGGAACCGGCCGGTCGGGGTGGCGGTGGGCGAGCGGCAGACGTACACCTGCGCGGCCAGCGCCGGGCTGATGTCGGGGTCGCGCACCTTGGCCAGCGCGTGGGCCACGGTCGCGTCCGGCGGCAGGATCACCGGCTCGGTCGTCATCAGGCCGCCGGCGGTGTCCTCCGAGTAGTCCAGCAGCCGGCGGACCGGCTCGGCCTCGTCCGGCTCCATCAGGTTGAGCAGCCGCTCCTGCTCGTGTTCGGGCAGCTCACCGAGGAGGTCGGCGGCGTCGTCCGGGTTCATCGCCTCCAGCACGTCGGCGGCGCGCTCGGACTCCAGCGAGTTGAGGATCGCCACCTGGTCGTCCTCGGGCAGCTCCTCCAGCACGTCGGCCAGGCGCTCGTCGTCGAGCGCGGCGGCCACCTCGAACCGGCGCTTGCCGGACAGATCCTGGATCACGTTGGCCAGGTCGGCGGCGCGGAGCTGCTCGAACACGGCGAGCAGGTTGGCGGCGCCCTGCCGGTGCTGCTCGCCGACCGCGCCGCGCACCTCCTCCCAGTCGAGCTGGCGCAGGTGGCCGCGGCGCCGGGTGAGCCGGCCGCCGGTCATCTCGCGCACCGCGACCTTGGCGATCAGCCACTCCCTGGTCCGGGACTGCTCCATCGCCGCGTCGACCAGCACGGCGTCCTTGCCGCCGTCGACGATCTTGACGTGGCGGTCCAGCAGGTCGCCGAGGGCCAGCAGCTCGCCGGCGCGCTGCTCGAACCGCTTGAGGCTGACCGTGCCGGTGTTGAGCAGCACCGCGTCCGGGTCGAAGGCGTTCACCCGTCCGAGCGGCACGAAGATCCGCCGGCGGGCCTGCACCTCGACGATCAGCCCGGTCACCCGCGGCGGCTGCTCGCCGGTGCGGAGCCGGAGCACCGCGTCGCGGACCCGGCCGAGCTGGTCACCGTTCGGGTCGAAGACAGCGATGCCGGCCAGCCTGGCCAGGTAGATGCGGGTCGCCGTCGTCACAGTTCGTCAGCGTAACCGTGCTCAGTGGCATCAGTACGGAGGGTTCGGTGTCCGGAGCGCGGCGTCGAGGCGCCGGCCAGGACGGCGGCGTGCACGGCCCTGGCCAGCCGGGCGCCCCAGACCGATCGGGGGCCACCGAACTCGGCCGGCGGACCGTCGATCCGGCTGGCCACGCAGATCGCGTCGGAGGCGGTGCCGGTGCACGCGTAGCCGGCCTCGAGCAGCGCCTGGACCTTCGCCTCGGTCGCGGTGGCGACGGCGTTGACCAGGGCCGCGTCCGACAGGGCGGCCGGTACCGCGATGATGAGGTTGATGGTTCCTGGGGCGCTGGTCGGCGCCTCCTCGGGTGCGGCGGCCCAGGTGGGGTACCCGACGGCGACCGTGGCGAGCACGTCCACGCCGCCGTCCGAGCAGAGCCGGTAGCCGGAGACGTCGGCCGCGGTCAGCATCCCGACGCCGGTCCCCGGCCAGGCCGGCGGATTCCGCCAGCTCGCGCAGGTGCTGGTCCGGATCCATCCGGGCGTAACCGGAGTCGACCTGCGCGTTCAGCACCCAGGACCGGGTTCCGAGCCCGCCGCCCAGCACGGTCGAGGCGAGCATCCGCCACCCGTCGCCGGCCCGCCACAGCACTGCACGCGGTAGCAGCTCTGGGGTGATCACCGGCGCACCAGGTGCACCAGGGGCCGGCCGTCCTCGCCGGTGCTGACCTGGACCGCGGCGCCGTAGTGCGTGCTCACGGTGGCCTCGGTGAGCACGTCGGCCGGCGTGCCGCTGGCCACCGCCTTGCCGCCGACCAGCAGCAACAGCGCGTCGGCGTACTGGCCGGCCACGGTGAGGTCGTGCAGGCTGCTCACCACCGTCAGGCCGTCGTCCAGTCGCAGCCGGTCTACCAGGTCCAGCACCTGCTGCTGGTGCCCGATGTCGAGTGCGGTGGTCGGCTCGTCCAGGAGCAGCACGTCGGCCTGCTGGGCCAGCGCGCGGGCGAGCACCACCCGCTGCTGCTCACCGCCGGAGAGCGAGCCGAGCTGCCGACCGGTCACCGCGTTCAGGTCCAGCCGGTCGAGCACCGAGGCGGCCACCTCGCGGTCCTGCCGGCTCTCCCGGGCCAGGTAGCCGAGGTACGGGGTCCGCCCGAGCAGCACGTAGTCGAGCACGGTCATGCCGGCCGGCATCGCGGGCACCTGCGGCGCGTACGCCACCCGCCGGGCCCGGGCTCGCGGCGACAACGAGCCGATCGGGGTGCCGTCGAGCTCCACCGAACCGCGGTGGCGCAGCAGCCCGGCCGCGGCTCGCAGCATGGTCGACTTGCCGGCCCCGTTCGGACCGATCACGGCCAGCCACTGGCCGCTCCGCACCTCGGCCGAGACCTGGTCGACCACCACGGTGCCATCGAGGGCGACCCGCAGCGCGAGCGCTCACGTGTCCACCTCGCTGCGCTCGGCAGCCCCGCGAGCGGGGCAACTGTCCTTGAGAACTCAATCCGCGCTCATGTGATGCTCCGGCGGCTGAGCCAGAGCAGCGCGGCGAAGAAAGGCGAGCCGACGAACGCCGTGATCACGCCGATGGACAGCTCGGCCGGGGCGATCACCGTCCGGGCCACCACGTCCGCGAGCACCAGGAACGCGGCGCCGCCGAGCAACGAGAGCGGCAGCACCACCCGGTACGACCCGGCCGTGAGCCGGCGGACGATGTGCGGCACCACGATCCCGACGAAGCCGATCAGCCCGCTCACCGCGACCGCCGACGCGGTGGCCAGCGAGGCGGCGATGAGCACGGTCAGCCGGACCCGCCGGGCGCGCAGGCCGAGGCTGGCGGCCTCGTCGTCGCCGACCGCGAGCACGTCCAGCAGCCGGCCGTGCAGCAGCAGCGTGCCGGTGCTGACCAGCATGTACGGCAGGACCAGCGCCAGCTCGCGCCAGCCGGCCGTGCCGAGCTGCCCGAGGATCCAGGCGTACACCCGCTGCAGCGACTCCGACCGGCTCTGCAGCACGAACGTCTGCACGGCGGTGAGGAAGGACGCCACCGCGACGCCGGCCAGCAGCAGCGTGGCGGTGCCGCCGGAGCGCCCGGCCGCCGCGCCCAGCCCGTAGGCCAGCCCGACCCCGGCCAGCGCGCCGACGAACGCCGCCACCGGCACCACGTTCATCCCGGCCAGCGACAGATCGCCGGCGTAGGTGATCACGATCGTGGCGCCGAGCCCCGCGCCGGCCGCCGCGCCCAGCAGGTACGGATCGGCCAGCGGGTTGCGGAACACGCCCTGGTAGCTGGCGCCGGCGATGGCCAGCGCCCCGCCGACCAGCGCGGCCAGCAGCACCCGGGGCAGCCGCAGCTCGAACAGCACGCTGGTCTGCACCGGATTCAACCCCGAGTCCAGCGCCACGAACGGCAGCCGGTCCAGCAGCGCCGCGATCACGCCGAGCGGGGCGAGGTCGGCGGCCCCGGTGACCAGCGCGCCGACCAGGGCGGCGAGCAGCACCGCCAGCGCCCCGAGCAGCCAGTACCAGCGCAGCCCGGTGGGGCGGGGCAGCGGGACCGCCACCGTCCCCGCCGGGCCGAGGCTCACTTGACCTTGCTGACCGCGTCGGCGACGGCCTGCACCAGGTCGACCACCCGGGGACCCCAGCGGGAGGCGATGTCGTCGTCCAGCGCGACCACCCCACCGTCCTCCACCGCGTCGATCTTGGACCAGGCCGGCCGCTTGGCGACCGTGGCCGCGGACTGGTTACAGCACTTCGTGTCGCCCAGGAAGATCAGGTCCGGGTCGGCCTGGACGATGTACTCGGCGGAGAGCTGCGGGTAGCCGGAGCCCTGCTTGTCGGCCTGGTCGGCGATGTTCTTCAGCCCGAACAGCCCGTAGACCTGGCCCAGGAACGTCTTCGAGGTCACGGTGAAGTACGTGTTGTCCAGCTCGTGGTAGTAGGTCAGCGGCTCGGTCGGCTTCGGCGCCTTGGCCACGATGTCGGCGATCTTCGCCTTCATGTCCTTGCTGGCCTGCTCGGCCTTGGCGGTGTTGCCGGTGGCCTTGCCGAGGTCGAGGAGCTGGTCGTACGAGTCGTCCAGGGTGGTCGCCGCGGGCTCCAGCAGGACCGGGATCTTCACCTTGGTCAGCGCCGCGACGATGCCGTCGGTGTCGTTGCTCAGCACGACCAGGTCCGGCGTGTACCCGATCACGGCCTCGGCGTTCGGCTTGAAGCCGGACAGCTTGGTCTGCGGCGCCTCTTCGGGGAAGTTGGAGAGCTCGTCGGTCGCGACCACCTGCTTGCCGGCGCCGATCGCGTACAGCATCTCGGTGGCGGCCGGCGCGAGGGAGACGATCCGCTTCGGCTTGGCTGGCACGGTGATCTCGCCGTTCCCGGCGGTGACCACGGCCGGGAAGCTACCCCCGCCGGCCGGCGTGCTCTGCTGCGTGTCCTGATCGGAGTCGGCCTGGCCACAGCCGGTGAGCAACAGCGCGCTCACCAGCGCGGCCGCCACGCCACAGCGGATGTTCTTCATGCGGATCTCCACGTCTTGCCGGGGAAGTGGTCGACCCGTCGGCGCGGATCGCCCTTCCTGCGAGGGTCGATGTCGTCGACGCAGGCGAGGCGACCTGGCTCGTCCCCGGACTTCGGGGCATCACAGTTGCGGGACAGCGCCGGGCTCGCACCGGACTTCGCTGCGCGCTGCGTCATCGGCGGTGGCGCCGACGGCTGGACGCTATCAGCCCTGGTAGCGGCCGCTCGGTTACCGCGTACGGCCGGGCGTGCGGCGCGGCTTGCGGTGCAGCGTGAACGGCACGGTGGCCTGGGTGGTGGCCGGGCTCAGCGCCGGGGGTTCGGCCAGCGAGCCGTCCGGGAGGGCGGCGTCCGGCGGGCCGTCGGGAGCGAGCCGGCTCACCGTGCTGCCGCTGGCCCAGCGCTCCTCCGCGCTGTTCGGCTCGGGCAGGTTGAGCCGCTTGCCGAGCAGCAGCGGGACCACCGTGGCCCACTCCTCGCTGCCCGGCTCGACCCGGCTGACGCGGCCGGCCAGCCCACGATCCGCGCGGCGTTGTCGCCGGAGCGGACGGTCACCTGGCACGAGCGTGGCGTCCGCCAGGCCGGGCAGGGGCTGCTCGCCACCACCGTGCACGACGTAGAGCGCGTCCTCGTGCCAGATGATCCAGGCGGCCATGGGCCGCTCGCCGGGAACTTCCAGCCAGGCGAGCGCGGCCTTGCGCATCGCCTCCGCCACCAGTGCGTGCACCGGCGGGGGTGCGGCCGCCGCGGGTTCGGTCATGTCCGGCATCCTGCCATTGACGGGGCGTGCCGGGGGCGGCGGCGCCACACACGGGCGGGGGTGCGGTGGGCGGAGCCCGAGCGGGACACGGGCCGGACCAGCCGGCGAACGGCGGTGTTCGGGGTGCCGGCGCGGTCCGCCCCGGCACGCTGCTCGTGCTGGCGGTCGGCGTCGCGGCGATCTCCACCTCGGGCCCGTTGATGGCGGCGATCGCGGCGCCGGCGCTGGCGATCGCGTTCTGGCGCAACGCCCTGGCCAGCGCGGTGCTGGTGCCGATCACGGTGGTGTCCGCGCGCCGGTCAGGCATCCGGCTGAGCCGCGGCACGCTGGGCTTCTGCGTCGCGGCTGGCCTGGTGCTGGCCGCGCACTTCGCCACCTGGGTGCCGAGCGTGACCCTCACCAACGTGGCCACCTCGACCGCGCTGGTCTGCACCGCGCCGGTCTGGACCGCCCTGTACGCCGCCCGCACCGGCCAGCAGGTGGGCCGGCGGGCCTGGCTCGGGATCGCGGTCGCGGTGGCCGGTGCGGCGCTCGCCACCGGCGCGGACTTCGCGGTCTCGGGCGAGGCCGTGTTCGGCGACGTGCTGGCGATTCTCGGCGGGGTGTTCGCCGCGGCCTACGTGACGCTCGGCGAACGGGTCCGCGCGACTGTCAGCACCACGCTCTACACGACGGTCTGCTACTCGGTCTGCGCGCTGACGCTGCTGGTGATCTGCCTGGCCGCCCGGGTCTCGCTCGGCGGCTACAGCGCGACGACCTGGTGGCTGCTGGCCGCGCTGACGATCGGGCCGCAGTTCCTCGGCCACTCCACCCTGAACTGGGTGCTGGACCATCTCTCCGCCACGGTGGTGAGCGTCGTGACGCTGCTGGAGGTGCCGGGCGCGGCCATCCTGGCGCTGATCTTCCTCGGCCAGACTCCGCCGCTGTGGGCGTTGCCCGGCCTGGCGTTGCTGCTGGCCGGCGTGGCCGTGGTGATGCTCGACATGCGCTCGGCGCCGGTGGCGACCGCGGAACTCTGAGGGTGGGAACGTGGAAGCGGCGCACCGGATCACTCCGGTGCGCCGCTTCGGTCTCTCATTCCCCGGCTCTGGGCGACATCTTCGGTGCTACTAGCCCCGAAGATGTCGCCCAAAGGGCCGAAGGGGTGGGTCAGGCGAGCTTGTTGCTACGCCGGCGGCGCAGGCCGAGCACGATGCCGATGCCGGCGAGCAGCATCAGCAGGCCGGCGATCAGGGCGCCGGTCGCGGTCGAGGGTCCGGTGACCGGCAGCGTCGGCGGCGCGGTCCTGGGCGGGGTGGTCATCGGCGGTGCCGTGGTGGGAGGCATGGTCTCCGGGGGTGCGGTCGTGGGCGGTGCCGTGGTCGGCGGTGCCGTGGTGGGTGGAGCGGTGGTGGGCGGTGCGGTCGTCGGCGGTGCCGTGGTGGGCGGTGCCGTCGTCGGGGGTGCGGTCGTCGGCGGTGCCGTGGTGGGCGGTGCGGTCGTCGGGGGTGCGGTGGTGGGGCGGTGCGTGGTCGGCGGTGCCGTGGTGGGCGGCGGCGTCGTCGGGTAGCCGTGCGGTCCGTAGCCGTGCGCCGTGTTGATGACCGCGGAGTTCGTCTGGGCGAACGCGGCGGGCTCGGACGGCAGCACTGCGAAGGTGGCAGCCCCGGCGAATACCGCTGTTGCCACCGCCAGCCCAGGGGCCGTTCCGAGCCATGCCGGCACTCGCTGCCAGCGCGCTCCGATCGAGTCCTTCACGTGCGATCCCTCCTGTTGAGACACTCAGAGGGGCCAAGCCGCGCCTCTAAGGCCAATGTCCAGTTCGCGCAAAATAGCAGTAATTGTCCGAAGGTGTTGCCCCGCGGAGCCGCGGTATACGGGCAGCGCGCCAATTCATGGTGCGTACCAACGGTTCTGGGCGGCACCCCGGCGGCGACCGCCGCGGAGATGCCGCCCAGATTGGGTCATGCGCTGACTCAGCGCGCGATCCGCACCGTTCTGGCCGGCGACTTCGTGCTGGTGTTGCCGTCCGGATCCGTCGCGGTGACCGTGTACGCGTAGCTCGCGCCCGGCGGCCAGGCCGGTCTCGGTGACGGTCAACGTGGGGCGCTGCCAGGGCGTGCTGTCCGCCGTGACGGTGCGGACCAGTGCGGTGCCGCGGTAGAGCCGGTAGACCAGGCTGCGGTTGTCGAGATCCTCCGCGCCTCGCCAGGTGATCGTGGCCTGACCGGCCTTGGTGGACGTGGCCGCGAGCTTGTCCGGGCTGGTCGGCGTCGCGCTCCGGTTGGGCCGCGGGCCGAACCGGGTCAGCCCCTCCTGGGCTCGTCCGTTGACCAGCGTGAACTGGCCGCCGACCCAGAGGTGGACGCCGTCGGTGGCCAGCGCCCGCGGTCCGAGCCGGGCCGGCGACTCCTCGATGTCGACGTCCGGATCGCCGCCGTTGGTGCTGGGGAACCAGTGCCGCAGGGTCGGTCGCGGATCCCGGGCCGACTCGCCGAGCAGCCGGAAGTACCGCTGCTCGTGCTGCTCCGGGAAGCCGCCGATCGCGCTGCAGTCGTGCGCGTGCGAGCCGCTGTAGAGCGTGTCGCCGATCAGGGCGAGCGCCCAGGTCGAGCCGGCGCAGCCGTCGATCCAGCGGACCCGGCCGGTGTACGGGTCGGAGGCCACCCGGCCGTCCAGTGAGTCCAGAGTGGACCCGTCGGAGGCGGCGTAGACGGTGTCGCGGTCGACCACCAGGTCGGTGATCTGCGCGGTGGCCGGAATCGGGCGGGCATCCCACCTGGTCAGCGCGCCGGTGCCGGCGTGCACGCCGGCCAGCGCGTGGATCGCGACCCCGTTGAGCTTCTTGAAGTTGCCGCCGACCACCACCCGGCTCCGGTCCGGCGCCATGGTCAGCGCGAGCACCGACTCGTCGGCCTGGGGTGCCCAGGGCAGCAGCGCGCCGTCGCTGACCCGGTACGCGGCCAGCCGGTTCCGTGGCTGCCCGCTGGCGTTGCGGAACAACCCTCCGATGTAGAGGGTGCTGTCGGTGGCCGCGAGCGCGTGCGCGCGGTAGTCCGGGCCGTGCACACCGAAGCCCGGGCGGAGCGACGCGTTCGCGGTCCGGGCGTTGGCCGTGTAGAACGCCGCCAACCGCTGCCGCGGCGCCCCGTCCACGGCCGTGAAGTCGCCGCTGACGAAGATGCCCGCACCGTTCGGCGCCTTGCGGATCTCGTACACGGTGTCGCAGCTGTAGGTGTCGTCGGACCAGTTGATCGAGCAGCTCACGTCCGGCACGCCGTCGTCCTCGTCGAACGACAGGCTCGCGGCGCTGAACCGGTGCGAGAACGGCAGCAGGGCGCCGGTCTTCGCATCGAACGCGGCCAGGTTCTTCCTGGCCACCTCGCGCTCGCCACGCTGGGCGCCAGGCGGGCGGACCGAGGTGAAGTTGCCGCCGACGTAGATCACGCCACCGAGGTGCTCCATCGCCCAGACCGTGCCGTTGGTCTGCCAGGTCGGCAGCGCCGCCGCGGTGAGGCCGGTGAGCCGCAGCCTTCCTGGTCACGGTCGGCTGCTCGGCTCTGGCCGGGCTGGCCGATGGCGTTCGGGGCGAGGACGGCGCCGGCCACCAGCACCGCGGCCACGCCCACCATCGACTTGGTGGTGAATCGGGTCGGGAAAGCCGTCGGGCGGACTCGTCTCACGGGCACTCCTGACGTAACGGTCAAAAGTGGCTATTCAAGCATTCCCTGGACGCCGCACGCTGCCCCGTCGATGGTGTACAAGCGTGGCTAGGAGCGCACTGAACAATCCCATCCCGGCTGCGTCGGGCCCCGCGAACCGACCGCCGCCGCGCTGGCCTCCCAGAGCGCCTCGGCGAGGATCGGATCGCGTGATCGCGGCGTGCACGGCACCCGCCACCGCCAGAAGAAGAACTCGCCGGGCCGGCTGATCCCGTCCTCGTCCGTGGCCAGGTGGACCAGCCCCTTCGCGCCTACCGACGGCGGCAGCATCAGCACCTTGCCGAGCATGAACGAGAGGCTCGCCTCGCCGAACCGCGAGCGCACCAGCCCCGGGTGGAAGCAGGTCGGGACCACGCCGGTACCCGCCCAGCGCCGGGCCGCCTCGACCGTGAACAGCAGGTTTGCCTGCTTGCTGGCGGCGTAGGACACCCATCGGCTGTACGGCGAACCGTCGCCGTTGAGATCCGCCGGGTCGATCGTGCCGGCGGCTTCGGCCAGTGAGGACGTCGTGATCACCCGGGCGTGGCCGCGCGCGCTCGCCGCCGCCCGCAACGAGGGCCAGAGCAACGAGGTGAGCAGGAACGGCGCGAGGTGGTTGACCTGGATGGTCCGCTCGAAGCCGTCCATCGTCCGGTGCCGCAGGCCGACCAGGAGGCCGGCGTTGTTGGCGAGCACGTCGATCCGCGGGTACCGGGCGGCCAGCTCCGCGCCGGCCCGGCGGACGTCGTCCAGCGAGGTGAAGTCGACCTGGACCGTGGCCGGCGTGCCGCCCGACCTTCGCGCCGATCCGGCGGGCCACTCGGGCCAGCTTGGCCGGGGTCCGCCCGACGAGCACGACCTCGGCGCCCCGGGCGGCGAGCTGGGCCGCGCCGGCGGCGCCCACGCCGGAACTGCCGCCGGTGACGACCACGATCCGTTCGGTGAGATCCTTCACACCGTGATCCTCGCCCCTGCCGGGAAGGGTCGCACCCTGGCTACGCTCCGCCTGATCGATCGTTTACCTGTCGGTAACCCGTTGAGGAGTTCTCATGGCCACCCTGCGTCCCCGCCGGTCCTGCCTGGCCGTGCCCGGCAGTAGCCCCCGGTTCCTGGAGAAGGCCAAGTCCCTCAACTCCGACCAGGTCTTCCTCGACCTGGAGGACGCCTGCGCGCCGCTCGCCAAGCCCGAGGCGCGCAAGAACATCGTGGCGGCGCTGAACGAGGGCGGCTGGGGCGAGCGGCTCCGGGTGGTCCGGGTCAACGACCTGACCACGCATTGGACCTACCGCGACGTGATCGAGGTCGTCGAGGGCGCCGGGCGCGAACCTCGACTGCATCATGCTGCCGAAGGTGCAGGACGCCGCGCAGGTGAAGTGGCTCGACCTGATCCTCACCCAGATCGAGAAGACGATGGGCTACGAGGTCGGCAAGATCGGCATCGAGGCGCAGATCGAGAACGCCCGCGGCCTGATCAACGTGGACGAGATCGCCGCGGCCTCGCCCCGGATCGAGACCATCATCTTCGGCCCGGCCGACTTCATGGCCAGCATCAACATGAAGTCGCTCGTGGTCGGCGCGCTGCACCCGGACTACCCGGCCGACCCGTTCCACTACATCCTGATGCGGATCCTGATGGCCGCCCGCGCCCACGACGTCCAGGCGATCGACGGCCCGTTCCTGCAGATCCGCGACACCGACGCGTTCGCCGAGGTGGCCAAGCGCTCCGCGATGCTCGGCTTCGACGGCAAGTGGGTGCTGCACCCCGGCCAGATCGACATCGCCAACGAGGTCTACTCGCCCAGCCAGGAGGACTACGACCACTCCGAGCTGATCCTCGACGCGTACGAGTACTTCACCTCCGAGGCCGGCGGCAAGAAGGGCTCGGCGATGCTCGGCGACGAGATGATCGACGAGGCGTCCCGCAAGATGGCGCTGGTCGTGGCCGGTAAGGGCCGCGCGGCCGGCATGCAGCGCACGCAGGAGTTCACCGCCCCGGAGTGACGCCGCTGGGCGCCGGCGGATCGCCGGCGCCCCACCCCGGCGTGGTCGCCGGCGATCCGCCCCGCGTCAGTACGTGGAGGAGGAGTCCTCGAAGCCGCCCGTCGCGAAGACGCCGCCGATGATCACCGCGTACAGCAGGACGATGGCGACCAGGATGCCGAACGAGATCCAGCCCACGATGATCGCGATCGTGGCGTAGCTCTCCCCGCCTTCACCGCGTTCCCGCAGCTGAGCCCTTGCCTTGTGGCCCATGATCGCGCCGACGATCCCGAGCAGCTGGCACATCACCAGGCCGCAGATCGAGACGATCATCGCGACCAGGGCGAGGGTGTTGTCCGGCGGCTTCTGGTAGTACTGCGGCGGGTACGGCGGGTAGCCGGGCGGTGCGAACCCTGGCTGGGCGTACGCCTGCTGCGCGTACGGGTCCGGCTGGGCGTACGGATCCGGCTGGCCCGAGCTGGGCACGGGCTGGCCGTACCCGGGCTCCTGGCCCGTGGGGTAACCGGCCGGCCCGGACGTGGGCTGGCTCCATCCCTCGGACTGAGGATCGCCGGGTGGCGGGTAGTTCGGCTGCGTCATCGGCTTCCCTGATCTCGATGGGGCACCTAGGTTACCGATGGCTTGCCATGCTGAGTGACGGACATGGCCACCTCGCCCGCCCCTCCGCTTTCCGGATGCGGAAGAATCCGGGCATAGTCCGGTCTGGTTCACCCGTCCGGCCAATGCGGGGCCCACGCCCGCCCGACACCGCCAGGAGCACCACATGACGGAGATCGCCACCGACCGGCTCGAAGGACGCGTCGCGCTCGTCACCGGCGCGGGCAGTCCGGACGGCATCGGGTACGCGATCGCCCGCCGGCTGGTCGCCCTCGGCGCGCAGGTCGGCGTGGTCTCCACGACCAAGCGCATCCACGACCGGGCCACCGAGCTGGGCGCGGTCGGCTACGTCGCCGACCTCACCGACCCGGCCGAGGTCGAGGCGCTGGGCGACGCGGTCCGGGACGGCCTGGGCGACGTCGACGTGGTGGTCAACAACGCCGGGCTGGCCAGCGTGGCCAGCCCCGAGGTGCTGCGGCCCGTCGCCCAGCTCAGCGACGACGACTGGCGCAGCGAGATCGACCGCAACCTCACCACGGCGTTCCACGTCAGCCGGGTGTTCATCGCCAGCATGGCCGAGCGGGGCTGGGGCCGGGTCATCAACGTGGGCTCGACGTCCGGCCCGGTCAACGCGATGCCGGCGCAGGCCGGGTACGCCGCGGCCAAGGCCGGCATGGTCGGCTTCACCAGGGCGCTCGCGATGGAGGTCGTGGCCGACGGCGTCACCGTGAACACGGTCGCGCCCGGCTGGATCCGCACCGGCACGTCCACCACGATGGAGCTGCAGTACGGCCTGAACACCCCGGTCGGCCGCCCGGGCCTGCCCGACGAGGTGGCCGCCGCGGTGGCGTTCCTCGCGTCGCCGGCCGCCTCCTACGTCACCGGCCAGATGCTCGTGGTCGACGGCGGCAACAGCGTGCTGGAGTCCCGCGCCTGAGCGTGGGGGAGGGTGGCCCGGCTCATCGGTCGGGAGCGGCTCCGGCGTGCCGTAGTCCACGTCGTGCGTGATCGTCGGGTCCGGGAAGTCGTGCTGTCGAGCGGGATGAGCGCGGCCAGGCAGCCGAGGATCACGGTGCCGAAGACGCAGACCAGCACGAGGCTGAAGACCAGGTTCGGTAGCCGAGCATCAGCCCGCCGACGGCCAGGCCGTTGCCCTCCTCGCCGGTCTTCTTCAGCTGGCTCAGCGCCAGGTGCCCCAGCACGACGGCCGCGATGCCGCCGACGAGCGGCACCAGCACCCAGCCCAGCACCCCGCTGATCAGCGCGGCCACGGCCATGGCGTTGGTCGGTCGTGGCGGGGCCGGGTTCGGGCCGTACGTCGGGTAGCTCATCGCCTGGCCCTTCGGATTGCGCGGCGTGGGCGCCAGCGACAGGCACAGTGTCCCGGAGGCTGGCAACAGCGCGGGCGCGTTCGGCCCGGGTATGTCCGGCGGGGCACAGGTTGATGAACGGAGTGTTAGCCGGTTCACACGCTCGGCGGCGACCGTTCGGCCTGCTCGGCCAGCCATACTCACCGGTAACTCAACGGGCGGCACGGCTGCCCGCCGGCTGAGAGGACCGACGATGGCTCGGCTCGCGCAGACGCACGGCCTCACCGATATCCAGGGCGAGATTCTCTCCACGGTCCGGACGTTCGTGGACAAGGAGATCATCCCGCACGCTCAGCGACTGGAGCAGGCGGACGAGTACCCCTCGGACATCGTCGAGGGCATGAAGGAGATGGGGCTGTTCGGGCTCATGATCCCCGAGGAGTACGGCGGCCTCGGTGAGTCGCTGCTCACGTACGCGCTGGTCGTGGAGGAGATCGCCCGCGGCTGGATGAGCGTCTCGGGCATCATCAACACCCACTTCATCGTGGCGTACCTGCTCCGCCAGCACGGCACCGAGGAGCAGAAGCAGCACTTCCTGCCCCGGATGGCCACCGGCGAGTGCCGCGGCGCGTTCTCGATGAGCGAGCCCGAGACCGGCTCGGACGTCGCGGCGATCAAGTCCAGGGCCGTGCGCGACGGCGACGACTACGTGCTGACCGGCCAGAAGATGTGGCTGACGAACGGCGCGCAGTCCTCGGTGGTGGCCACGCTGGTCAAGACCGACCAGGGCGCCGACTCGGTCTACCGGAACATGACCACGTTCCTGCTGGAGAAGGAGCCCGGCTTCAGCACCGGCGGCACCCTCCAGATCCCCGGCAAGATCCAGAAGATGGGCTACAAGGGCGTCGAGACCACCGAGATGGTGCTGGACGGCCATCGCGTGCCGGCCTCCGCCGTGCTGGGCGGTGCCGAGGAGGGCCCCGGCAACGGCTTCTACCAGATGATGGACGGCATCGAGGTCGGCCGGGTCAACGTGGCCGCGCGCGCCTGCGGGATCGCGATCCGGGCGTTCGAGCTGGCCATCGCGTACGCCCAGCAGCGGCAGACGTTCGGCAAGAAGATCGTCGAGCACCAGGCGATCGCGTTCAAGCTCGCCGAGATGGCCACGAAGATCGAGGCCGCGCACGCCCTGATGGTGAACGCCGCCCGGCTCAAGGACGCCGGCCACCGCAACGACGTCGAGGCCGGCATGGCCAAGCTGATGGCGTCCGAGTACTGCGCCGAGGTGATCCAGGACTCGTTCCGGATCCACGGCGGCTACGGCTACTCCAAGGAGTACGAGATCGAGCGGCTCATGCGGGAGGCGCCGTTCCTGCTGATCGGCGAGGGCACCTCGGAGATCCAGAAGACGATCATCAGCCGCGGCCTGCTGCGCGACTACCGCGCCTGACCACCCGCCCGCTTTGGGCGACATCTTCGGTGCTACGGCACCGAAGATGTCGCCCAAACCCGTGTAGGGCGGGCGCGGGGCCGCCGGCAGCGCCCGGCCGCAGGCGAGGGGTTGCGGTTGGATCGCGCCCTGGGCCGGCGCGATCCAACCGCAGGCTCGATACCCGCTAGCCGGGCGGGACCTCGGCAAGTGAAGGACTGGATCGGGGGCGAGGGGACGCCCCCGATCCAGCCGTCGGTCCCCGCGGTGCCACGCCGTCCCGGTTGCTAGCGAGGCTGCCGCCGTCGCTCCCCAAGCGGAGAACGTCGGGTGGCGGGAACGATTCTCGGAAGGTGAACGCCAGCGGGGTCGGGCCGAGCGCACGGACGCGCTCCAGCCGATCCATCGCCTCGTCCACCGTCGGGATCTCGCCGGGCCGCACCCACCACAGGGCATGGCTCGCGGCGGGTGCCCGCGCGGCCCAATCCCGGCGCCGGCGCATCACGTCGAGATGCTGGCTCGCGTAGGCGTAATCCCACAGCTCCTGCCGGGACCGCCAGATCGAGTAGTTGACGAGCACCTGGCCACCGTCGAGCGCTCGCACGGCGGCCGCGCCGCCGTCCGCGGACTCCAGCCGCCAGACGAAACCCGGGCTCTGATCGGCGAGGGCGTTGATCGGCGCGAGCAGCGCGACGAAGTCGGCCATCGGCGGCTCGTCCAGCGGGGCGAGCAGGTGCATCACGTTCACCTCGGCCAGATGGTGCTCAGGACCCGGCGCGCGCATGTCACCTCCCGTTCGCTGCGTTCACCAGCAGAGCACGCCGGACTTTCTAAGTCAACGCTTCTTCGTTTTAGAAGGCGACGGCAGTTCGGGCAGGGCCACGCAGCACCGTCCCGGCGCCGGATCCATCCGGACTTGCGTGCCCTCCAGCCCGGCGCCCTCCAGCAGCCCCTCCAGCAACGCCAGGTTCATCCCGCAGATCAGCGGCGGGAACTGGCGGGACAGCTGGTGGAACGGGCAGTTCTGGAGCCGGACCACGTCGCCGTCGCGGTACGGCTCGAAGCCGTGCTGGGCGAGCAGCGCCTCGACGTCCGCCGAACTGGCCGGCGCAGGCTGGGCCGCGTCGGTCGCTTCCGGCGCAGCGACTCACCGCGGGCACGGCCGGATCGGCGGGCGGCTGCCTGGAGGGCCGCGTCGGCGCCCGAATCCTCGACCACCTCGGCGAGGAGTTCGGCCGCGACGTCGTAGGACCGGGGCGGCAGGGTCACCTCGAGGTCGACCGACGCGCGCCGGTAGAGCTTCGCCGGGCGGCCGGCGCCCGGGCCGGTGCGTTCGGTGAGCCGGCGGAACGACGCCTCCAGCAGCCCGGCGTCGACCAGCTTGTCGAGGTGGAAGGCCGCGAGCGTGCGCTGCACCCCCACTGCTTCCGCGGCCTCGTGCCGGCTCACGTCCCGGCGGGCGCCGACGACGAAGCGATAGAGGGCCCGGCGCAGCGGTTCCTGAAGGGCGCCGACCGCTTCTAGCCCGTCGTCCGCCGATTTCGCACTCACGGGGCCATTCTATGACCCTTGTGGGTTGTCGATAGAAGCCTTCCGGGCACATCAAATCAGCGAAAGTTGGACATCGTCGGGCGTGAAGTGGGCGTTCGGCCACGGTCGCGGGCGGCGTGCGGCGGCTCTCGGACGGCCGCCCGGCGCCGATTCCGTAGGCGCGTGCGAGCTCCTTGACCCGGGCGGTGATGGCCCGGCTGTACTCGCCCGAGGCGTAGGCGCCACGGCCGTAGAGCCGCTCGTACTTCGGCAGCAGATCCGGCCTGGCACCTCCCAGCCAGCCCAGATACCACTCCCGCGCGCCGGGGCGAAGGTGCAGCACCAGCGGGGTGACCGAGTCGGCGCCGGTCTTGGCGATGGCGGCCACGGTGGCCTCCAACTGGTCGTCGCTGTCGGTGAGGAACGGCAGGATCGGCGCCATCAGCACGCCGGAACGGATTCCGGCGTCGGTGAGCGCGCGGCAGACCTTGAGCCGTGCCTGGGGGCTGGGCGCCCCCGACTCGACCTGGCGCCAGAGCGACTGGTCGACAAACCCCACCGAGACGCTGACTCGGACGTCGGCCCGGCCGGCCGCGTCGCTGAGCAGGTCGAGATCCCGCAGGACCAGGGTGCCCTTGGTGAGGATCGAGAACGGGTTGGCGTAGTCCCGCAGGGTGCCGAGGATGCCGCGCATCAGCTGGTACCGGCCCTCGGCGCGTTGATAAGGGTCCACGTTCGTTCCCATGGCCAGGGCGTCACCCTGCCAGGAGGCCGCGGAGAGCTCCTTGCGCAGGAGCTCGGGCGCGTTGACCTTGACGATGATCCGGGAATCGAAGTCGTGCCCGGAGTCGAGATCGAGATAGTTGTGGGTCTTGCGGGCGAAACAGTAGTTGCAGGCGTGCGTGCAGCCCCGGTATGGATTGAGCGTCCACTGGAACGGCATCCGGGAGTCGCCGGGCACCCGGTTGATGATCGATTTCGCGCGGATCTCGTAGCACGTGATGCCCTGGAAATCGGGGGTGTCGAAGTTGCGGACCACCGCGCCGGGCAGCGCCAACGGCAGTGTCGCCGCCTCGGGCTCGCTCTGCTGGAGTTGGAGATTCTGCCATCGCATGAACAGGGATTCGAACATACGTTCGAACGCTCGTCAATGGGCTGGGCGCGCCGCCACGCCGCCGGCACCGCCATCTACGGTGGTCGTCATGACACCCAGTACCGGTCCGAGCGGCGATGCCGTGCTGGTCGCGGTGGAGGCGCACGTCTGTGCCGCGCTCGGCGCCGACAGCGGCCGCGCGAGCGTCTCGTTCGTCGGGGTCGAGCGGCTGGACGTGCTGCGGTTCGGCCCTGATCCGGCCGGCCTGCACCGGTACGTGACGCTGGGCATGGCCCGCCGGCCGATGGGCGATCCGACCGCGGTGGTGGTGGACGGTTCGGGTCCGCGCGCGGAGCTGCGTGCTGAGCGTCCGCGAGCGCCCAGGACACCGCGCTGCGGACGCTCGCCACGCTGGCCGCGACGCCGGCGGTGGAGGGCGTGGTGGTCCGGTCCGGTGCCTCGTTCGCGCTCGGGGTCCCGCTCTGGGAGGGTGCCGCGTTCAGCGCCGTGCTGATCGGCGAACCGGGGGAGCCGGTGCCCGATCTGGAGCTCGACGGTGCCGAGCCGGTGCGATTCCTGCCGGTGCTGCCGATCACCGACGCCGAACACGCCTACAAGCGCGTGCACGGGCCGGACGCGCTCAGCCAGCTCTGGACCGAGCAGAACATCGACCTCGCCGACCCGGCCCGACTGTCGGCGCGGCTGTCCGGATAGCCCCATCGACCCAGCTCGGCCCCGGATCGCGCGCGCAGAGCGCAATATTGGGGCATGACGGTTGGAGAGGTGCCTCGCCTGCCCGCCGGCCTGGTCGACGAGCTGCGTCGCCAGGTCGACCGCTGCCGCCCCAGCTCGCCCCTGTACGCCACGCTCTGCGAACGGATGGCCGAGGACGCCCAGGACGGCGGCATCACCGCGGTCCTGCTCGCCCCGTACGCGGACGAACCGCTGGCCACCGTGCCGGGCCTGCGGCTGCTCGGCGCCGTGCACCGGCTCGTGCTGGAGGGGCGGCTGCCCCGGCTGGCGCCGTACTACCCGACCATGGGCGGTGATCAGCCGCCCGAGCTGGCGTGGCCGATGTTCCGGGCCGCGCTGGTCGAGCACGCCGACGAACTCCGGCCGCTGATCGCCGCGCCGCTGCAGACCAACGAGCCCGGGCGTTCGGCGCTGCTGTACGGCGGTGCGATGGTGGTGGCCGGTGCGACCGGGTTGCCGATCCGGCTGCTGGAACTCGGCGCCAGCGCGGGGCTGAACCTGCGGATGGACCGGTTCGCCTACCGGGTCGGCGGCGAGCTGCTCGGCGATCCGGCCAGCCCGCTCGTGCTGGACGAACCGTGGGAGGGCGTGCCGCCGGCGCCGTCCGTGGGTCGGCTCCGGGTGGTGGAGCGGCGCGGCTGCGATCCACGCCCGATCGACCCGACCAGCGAGGACGGTTCGGTCCGGTTGGCCTCGCTGATCTGGGCGGATCCGGCCCGGTTGGCCCGGCTGCGGGCGGCGATCGCGGTGGCCGAGGAGGTGCCGGCGACCGTCGACGCGGCCTCGGCGGACGACTGGCTCGCCGAGCGGCTGGCCACCCCGGAACCGGGTGCGGCGACGGTGGTCTGGCACTCGGTCGTCCGCCAGTACGTCGAGCCGGAGCGCTGGCGGCGGGTCGGCGAGGTGCTGGAGCGCGCGGGGGAGTTCGCGACGGTCGACGCGCCGCTGGCGCACCTGGCGTTCGAGCCGGACATCGTCGACGGCAGCGAGTACGAGTTCGCGCTCCGGCTGACGCTCTGGCCCGGCGGCCAGACCGAGACGCTCGCCACCGCGGCGGGCCACGGCATCCCGGCGCGGTGGACAATGGCGTCATGAGGAAGCCGACGTTCGTGTTCGACGGTGACTGCGCGTTCTGCTCCAGCAGCGCACGCTTCATCGAGCGCCGCATCCCGACCTCGGCCGACGTCGTGCCGTGGCAGCGCACCGATCTCGCCGCGCTCGGCCTCACCGCGCAGGAGTGCGAGGAGGCGGTGCAGTGGGTCGCGGCGGACGGCACGGTCGACGCCGGGCCGCGAGGGATCGCCCGCCTGCTGATCGACGCCGGCTCGTTCTGGCGTCCGCTCGGCTGGGTGTTGATCGCCCCGCCGCTCTCCTGGCTGGCCCCGCCGGTGTACCGACTGATTTCCCGGAACCGGGACCGGCTGCCCGGCGGTACTGCCGCCTGCGCGCTGCCGCAAGCCGAGCGGGATCGCCTCAAGCCTTGACATCGTTAACCGGTTAACAGAGGATCGTTCGTGAGCGAGTCACTGCTCGACAGCACCACGTACCGCGCCATCCGAGTCTTCGCGGCGCTGAAGATGAAGATGGCGGAGGTGTACCGGGAGTACGGGCTGCACATGGGTCAGGAGTTCATGCTGGCCCAGCTCTGGCGCGAGGACGGGCTCACCCAGAGCCAGCTCGCCGAACGGCTCCGGGTCAGCCCGCCCGCGGTCACCAAGGTGGTCCGCAGCCTGGAGCGCGCCGAGTTCGTCCGTCGCGCGCCGGACGATTCGGACGGCCGGATGATCCGGGTGCACCTCACCGAGCGTGGCCAGGGGTTGGAAGCGCCGATCACGGCCGCCTGGTTCGCGGTCGAGGCGGAGCTGTTCGCTGAGCTCACGCCGGAACAGCGGGACGCGCTGCGGCACCTCGCGGCGGTCTCGTCGGCCGGTCCGAGCTAGGGAAGACCTGCGGGAAATCGAGCGGGGCTGTGCTCTTCGGTAATAGTTAACCGGTAAAGTAAAATACGCTTTGAGGGGTTTTGATCATGGATCTTGGATTACAGGGACGGGCGGTCGTCGTCACGGGCGGCTCGAGCGGGATCGGGGCCGCGATCGCGCGCGCCTTCGGGGCGGAGGGCGCCGACGTGGCGGTCGCCTACCACCGGGACCGGGACGCCGCCGAGGCGGTCGCGGCGGACGTGACCAAGGGCGGCGGCCGGGCCATCGCGGTCCAGCACGACCTGGCGGAGCCCGAGTCCGCGGACGCGTTGGTCGAGGCGGTGCTGGCCGAGTTCGGGCGGGTCGACGTGCTGGTCAACAACGCGGTGAACTGGGGCTCGGCGGCGCCGAACTTCGGCCGCCGGAGCGAGGACGTGCCGGTCGAGGAGTGGCTGCCGGTGATCCGGGACAACGTCGAGGGGACCGTGCGGGCCACCCGTGCGGTGCTGCCGGCGATGCGGGAACGCGGCTGGGGTCGGCTGGTGCACATCTCCTCGGACCTCGCCGTCAACGGCATGGCCGGCAGCGCGTACTACCCGGCGGCCAAGGCGGCCCTGCACGGCATGAACCGCTCGCTGGCCTGGGAACTCGGCCCGGCCGGCATCCTCACCAACGTGGTCATGCCGGGCGCCACGCTCACCGACCGGATGGTGGGCGCGCTGCCCGAGCCGGTCCGGGACCACATCGTGACGCTGACGCCCGCGGGCCGGCTGAACACTCCCGAGGACGTCGCCGCCACCGTGGTCTTCCTCGGCTCGGCCGCCAACACCGCCGTCACCGGCGAGGCGATCAAGGCGAGCGGGGGGCGCTGACCTCTTCCTGGCGGCGCTCGGCGCGCCGCTGGCGGCGGGTGCGGACCCAGACGATCGGCCGCACCCGCTCCAGCGGCAGGAAGCTCGCCATCGCCACCAGATGCGGCCAGAACGCGATCGTGATCGCGCCGTAGACCATCACGTGGAACGCGTAGAAGCCGGCGACGATCCGGGTGCGGAGCCGCTCGCTCCTGATGAACAGCACGAACGGGCTGGACAGCTCGAACGTCACGATGAACCACTGGAACGCGATCAGCAGGAACGGCACCTGGACCGTCCAGTCGGACAGGAACGTGCCCCGGCGCAGCACCGCGCGGGTCAGCGTGGCGCCGTTCAGCCACTCGATCCCACCGAACCGCAGCTTCGCCCAGGCCGCCAGGAAGTACGTGCAGACCACCGCGATCTGGGTGACCCGCATCGCCCAGCCGGCGCGCTCGGACAGCGTCTCGGTGTCGCCCCAACGGGCCTTGCCGATCGTCGGCAACACCGCGAGCAGCACGAGGAAGCCGACCCGGTCGTGGTCGACCTTGCCGTACGACATCGCGACGATCATCCACTCGAAGTAGAGGACGAACACCGCCGCGCCGAGCAGCCTGGGCGCCCGGCCGGTCGCCGCCACCACCGCACAGCCGGTGAGCGCCACGCAGACGCCCACCACCAGCCAGAACGTCGGCGTGGGCAGGTGCAGCAGGCGGCCGATCAGCAGCGGGCGGTACAGCTCGCCGGGCACGTCCTTGTGCGGGAGCACCCAGGGCGTGAGCAGGAACAGATCGATCGGCACGAACGCGTACGCCAGCGTGCGCAGCGCCGCCACCCGCCCGAGCGGCACGGGCGCGAAGAACCAGTTCATCGGGGAGTCCAGGTCACGTCGACGGTGTCGTGGTGCTCGCCGGTCGGGCGGCCGCCGGCCAGCGCGAAGTGCCGGGTGATGATCTCGATCCGGGTCAGCCGGGCGCCGTCGGGATGCCGGTTGCGGTACGCCGCGGCCACTCCGCCGAGCCGGCGCGGATCGTCCCGGAACCGGTCGAGCTGGCCCTCGATCTCGGCCCGCCGCAGGCCGACCTCCTCGCCGCGCAGCGCGAACCGGCGGCCGGCCGAGTCCACCGCCTCCATCCGGGTCGACTTCACCGGCGCGTCGAGCGAGTCGGTCGTGGAGTACATCCGGAACGGCCCGAACGGGAACGCGTCGTCCTGACCGACCACTGTTCCGGCCAGGAGCAGCGCGCCCACGACGGCCGTCAGCCCGAGTCTCGTCGCCTTGGCGGCGCTGCTGAGTTGCTCGCGTGTCGGGGTCACCGGCCGATCTTGAACCATGGCCGCCAGTGTGACACTGGTCGCTGCGGCGTCCGGCCGAGGGCGGGCAGGATGCCGGTTACTCACTGGTAACAGGGGCGGCGGCCACCTGGCGGAAAGGCGGACCGATGCAGTTCGGGCGGTACTACGAGGAGTTCGAGGTCGGCGCGGTCTACAAGCACTGGCCCGGGAAGACGGTCACCGAGTACGACGACCACCTGTTCTGCCTGCTCACGATGAACCACCACCCGCTGCACCTGGACGCGAACTACGCCGAGTCCACCACCGACTTCGGCAAGAACGTCGTGGTCGGCAACTACATCTACTCGCTGCTGCTCGGCATGTCCGTGCCGGACGTGAGCGGCAAGGCCATCGCCAACCTGGAGATCGAGTCGCTGCGGCACGTCGCGCCGACCTTCCACGGCGACACGATCTACGGCGAGACGACCGTGCTGGACAAGACGCCGTCCAAGTCCAAGGACGATCGCGGCATCGTCTACGTGGAGACCATCGGCTACAAGCAGGACGGCACCGTGGTCTGCATCTTCCGCCGCAAGGTCATGGTGCCGCGCGAGTCGTACGGCGTCGCCCGGGGCGGCGACCAGCCCGGCCGCCCAGTTCCTTTGCCTCGCTGACGCTGCGCTGCTGCCTGGGTGACGCTGCGGACGGCCCGGGCGCGCCCTGGCGGCGTTCTCGGGCGCTCGCGGCCGAAAGGCCGCGTCCCGTCCTGCGGCCTGCCAGCGCACGCCTGGATCCGCCCTCGCTCTCGACTCGGGCGGTTGGGGCTTCGAGCTTTTAAGGCAGACTGCGTTTTGTGAGCTTGAGTGAGGACGAAGTGGCGGTCGGGGTCGGGCCGTGGGACGGCGAGTGGCCGGACGATCCGCGGTACGACCCCGAGCTGCTGGCCGGCGGTGACCGGCGGAACGTCGTCGACCGGTATCGGTACTGGCGGCAGGAGGCCGTGGTCGCCGACCTCGACACCCGTCGGCACGACTTCCACGTGGCCATCGAGAACTGGCAGCACGACATGAACATCGGCACCGTCGTGCGCACGGCCAACGCGTTCCTCGCCCGCGAGGTGCACATCGTCGGCCGCCGCCGCTGGAACCGCCGCGGCGCGATGGTGACCGACCGCTACCAGCACGTCCGCCACCACGAGGACGTCTCCACCCTGCTCGACTGGGCGCACGCCGAGGGCATCGCCGTGATCGGCATCGACAACCTGCCCGGCTCGGTGCCGCTGGAGACCGTGCCGCTGCCGCGCGCCTGCGTGCTGCTGTTCGGCCAGGAGGGGCCCGGGCTGTCGGCGGCCGCACGGGAGGGCCTCGACCTGGTCTGCTCGATCGCCCAGTACGGGTCGACCCGTTCGATCAATGCCGGCGTCGCCTCGGGGATCGCGATGCACGCCTGGATCCGGCAACACGCCACCCCGCCCGCCTGATCGACCCGGCCCGGTCCGGCGGGGCGCCCACGCGGGTGTGCGGTTCAATTCCGCCCTGGAAGGGGGAATTGAACCGCAACCCGTCGCGCCGAAGGCGCGGACGGGTCGCGGTGCCGGGGCCCAGGACCAAGCGGATTTGCGGGTGGTGGCCCGCCGTTCCGAGGGTTGCGGTCCAAATGCGCCCTGGGAGGGCGCATTTGGACCGCAACTCCGCCGCGGCGTGCACCCGGGGCTCCCGCCAGTGCGTGATCACACCCTCGCGGGAGCCGCGAGGGGGTGCCCAGCGGCCCCGCGCCCGCCGGGCCGGCGCCTGCCGGCCGGTGGCGCCACGGCGCCCGCCGGCCACGTGGGCCCAGTCGCCGACCGTGGCACCCGATGCCGACCCGCACGAACCGGACTTTCGGGGAAACGGGGCTACGCCCGCCGGTTGTATGCCCAGAAACCCCGAAAGTCCGTTTCGGTAGGGGTGGTGGGGCAGGCGGCGCGACGGTGGCGCGCTCGGCGCGGGATCCGGACCGACACGCCGGTCCCGCGACACGCCCGGGCGTCGAAAGGGTTGACGTGCGGCACGGGTAGGCGGACGGTGACGGAATGTCGGCCCATGTCGCTTGTCCGCGCTGCGGCTCGTCGCTGCGCCCGCCGAGTCTGATGTCGAGTGACTGGCGGTGCGCGGAGCACGGCCCGGTGCCACCGTTCCATGTCGCCAGCCAGTTGAGCGTCGAGGTGCTGGACTCGGTCCGCCGACATGCCGGCGTGCCGCTCTGGATGCCGTGGCCGATGCTGTCGGACTGGACCGTGACCGGCGTGGGCTGGGCCGGCGACGAGCGCGCCCCGAGCGCCGCGACCGCCCTGGCGTGCAGCGGACCTGCGCCGCTCGGCGGGGTGGCGGACATCGTGCTGGTCGCCGAGGAGCCCGGCGTGGGCCTGGGCGCGCGTTTCGCCGGCATCGCCGGAC
>CAVVAL010000017.1:0-37054 GCA_963746095.1 uncultured Actinomycetota bacterium
CACCCCGGCAGGCCCGCGACTGGGACGCCTTCGCCGACCGGCTGGCCAGCCACGGCCCCCGCTGGTCAGCGCTCGGGATCCGCTACCACCGCTCGCCCCAGCTCCCCTGGGAGTAGCCCGCCAACCAACCCCGCGACCGGGTCAGCGGGCGGGCAGGCCCAGCATCTCCCTGATCGCCGCCTGCACCGTGCCCTTGTCGGGCCGGGCGTCGACGCGTGATCACGAACTCCTTGCGGCGGAACAGCTCCAGCACCGGTCGGTCTTGGCGTGGTAGTCGCGCAGCCGGGCGGTCGAGCGCCTCCGGGGTGTCGTCCTCGCGGGTGACCAGCTCGCCGCCGCAGACGTCGCACGGCCCTCGTCCTCGGGCCGGTGCGCGATCAGGTTGTAGTCCAGGCCGCAGTTCGCGAGCAGAGCCGGCGGCTGAGCACGCGGCGGCGGACCTCCTCGTCGGGCAGCTCGAGGTGGATGACGCCGTCGATGTCGTAGCTCTCCAGGAAGAACTCGGCCTGCCGCCGGTTGCGCGGGAAGCCGTCGAGGACGAAGCCGTAGTTCCAGTCGTGCTGGTCCAGCCGGTCGCGCACCACGGCCTCGACCAGGTCGTCGCCGACCAGCTCGCCGGCGGCCATCGTGCGGCGCACCTGGGCGCCGAGCTTGGTGTGGCTCTGCACGTGCCAGCGGAAGATGTCGCCGACGCTGATGTGGACCAGGTCGAGATCCTTGGCCAGCATCGCCGCCTGGGTGCCCTTGCCGCTGCCCTGCACGCCCATGATCACGTACTTGCGCATGCTGGCACGGTCGCACGGACCGGCGCGGCCCGCCAGCACCACCGCACCGCCGCCGGCAACCCGCCACACCCCCTGACGCTTTGGGCGACATCTTCCCGGCTATGACCGGGAAGATGTCGCCCAAAGCGGGGATGGGTGGCGGGCCGGCCGCGGCGGTGACCGGCGCGCGGGCGGGCGCGCCCTCGCGCGGCCGGCGGGGCTGGGGTGCGCCGCGGCCGATCCGGCCTAGATTGAAGGTCCACCAGAGCAGCGGAGGTACCCAGTGCGCGCGGTAGCGGTCTCGGCGTTCGGCGCCACCCCGGAGTTGGTCGACATCGCTCGGCCCGAACCCGGGCCCGGCGAGGTGTTGGTCAAGCTGGCTGCGGCCGGCGTCAACCCGTTCGACTGGAAGGTCGCCGACGGGATGCTGGACGGCAACATGCCGCACGTCTTCCCGCTCGTGCTCGGCGTGGACGGAGCCGGCACGGTCGAGGCGGTCGGCGAGGGCGTCACGCGCTTCGCGGCCGGCGACCAGGTGTACGGGCAGTTCTTCCACGCGCCCGCCGGCACCGGCACCTACGCCGAGTACGTCACCGTCCCCGAGGGACAGTCGATCACGACCGCGCCGACCAGCGTGCCGGCCTCGGCCGCCGCCGCCGTACCCACCGCGGGCGTCACCGCGCTGACCCTGCTCGACGAGGTCGGCGCCGGCCCGGGTCAACGGCTGCTGGTCGTCGGGGCCACCGGCGGGGTCGGCTCGTTCGTCACCCAGCTGGCCGCCGCCCGGGGCGCCCACGTCATCGCCACGGCCGGCCCCGACTCGGTCGACCGGATCCGCGAGCTCGGGGCCGCCGAGACCGTCGACCACCACAAGGGTTCGATCGTCGATCAGCTGCCGGACGGCGTGGACGCCCTCATCGACGTGGTGAGCGAGGCGCCGGCGTTCGCCGCCAACGCCGCCCTGGTGCGTCCTGGCGGGGTCGCCGCGACCACGGTCTTCGCCGCGGATCCCGCCGCGCTGGCCGAGCGTCAGGTGCGGGGCGTGAACGTGAACGGCAAGCCCACCCCGGCGATCCTCGACCTGCTGGCCGCCGAGATCGACGCCGGCCGGCTGCGGGTGCCGGTCGGGACCGAGGTGCCGCTCGCCGAGGCGCCGGACGCGGTGACGCTGAGCCGCTCCGGCCGCTCGCGCGGCAAGACCGTCATCGTCATCTGACCCGCCGCCGCCTTCGCTCCGATTGGGCGACATCTTCTCGGCCAGAGCCGGGAAGATGTCGCCCAAAGCCGGGAAGATCTGGCCGGGGTCCGGTACGGTCGGCGCTGTGAACGCTCGGCTGAACTCGTGGTGGCGCGCCTTCTAGGCGGCCCCTCCTTCCGCGTTCGCGACAGACGAACCGACGGCCGCCCACCGGGGCGGCCGTTCGCATGTCTGGCTCCGGTGTGGCGTCCCCAACCACCGGAGCACCCCGATGACCAGCATCTTCGACCCACTGCTCGTCCCCGACCCGCCACCCTTCGCGCTGCTGTCCCGGGAGGGCCGCGACGAGGTCGAGCTGCTCACCGGCGAGCTGATCGACGTCGACCGGCTCGCCGACATCCCGCTGCCGGCCGGCGCCGCGCCCGGCGTGGAGCAGCACGACGTGCTCGCGCTCGTGCCGTTCCGCCAGGTCCGCGAGATCGGCGCGGAGTGCCACGACGACGGCGCCCCGCTGCGCTGCCTGTTGATCCGGGAGCGGACCGTCCTCAGCATCGCCGAGGCGCTCGCGCTGCTCCCGGACGTGCCGGTGCGGACCAGCTCGGACGGCTTCGACGTCGACGACGAGGCGTACGCGGCGATCGTGAAGCGCGTGATCGCCGACGAGATCGGCCGCGGCGAGGGCGCCAACTTCGTCATCCGTCGCGACTTCAAGGCCACGCTCGCCGGCTACGGCCCGGCGACCGCGCTCACCCTGTTCCGCCGCCTGCTGGCCCGCGAGTCCGGCGCGTACTGGACCTTCGTGGTGCACACCGGCGAGCAGACGCTGGTCGGCGCGACGCCGGAGCGGCACGTCAGCGCGGCCGGCGGCACCGTGACGATGAACCCGATCAGCGGCACCTACCGCTATCCGCCGACCGGCCCCTCCGCCGACGAGGCCCTGCGCTTCCTCGCCGACGTGAAGGAGGTGGAGGAGCTGTACATGGTGGTCGACGAGGAGCTCAAGATGATGAGCGCCGTCTGCGACCGCGGCGGCCGGGTGCACGGGCCGTATCTCAAGGAGATGGGTCACCTCGCCCACACCGAGTACGTGCTGGAGGGCCGCAGCCCGCTCGACGTGCGGGACGTGCTGCGGGAGACCATGTTCGCCGCGACCGTGACCGGCAGCCCGGTGCCGAACGCCTGCCGGGTGATCCGCCGCTACGAGCCCACCGGGCGCGCCTACTACGCCGGCGTGCTCGCGCTGCTCGGCCGGGACGCCACCGGCGCGCAGACCCTGGACGCGCCGATCCTGATTCGGACTCTCTACATCGGACCCGATGGCAGCGTGAAACTGCCGGTCGGGGCCACCCTCGTGCGGCACTCCAAGCCGGCCGACGAGGTGGCCGAGACGTACGCCAAGGCCGGCGGGGTGCTGGCCGCCCTTGGTCTGGTGCCCGCCCAGGAGACACGCCAGGCCGCCGCCAGCCTCAACGACGACACCCGGATCGCGGCAGCGCTGGCCTCCCGCAACGCCGGGCTGGCCGGTTTCTGGGTCGAGCCGCAGGACCACGACGCCCTGCGCGAACCGGCCCTGGTCGGCCGTCGTGCGCTCGTGGTCGACGCGGAGGACGGTTGGACCGCGATGCTCGCGCACCTGCTGCGGACGCTCGGTCTGAGCGTCGATCGGCGGCCCTGGGCCGAGGTGCGCGACACGACCGGCTACGACCTGGTCGTCGCCGGTCCGGGCCCCGGTGATCCGCGTGAGCTCGACGTGCCGAAGATGGCTGCGCTGCGTGCGGTGGTCACCGGGGCGCTGGATGCCGGCCAGCCACTGCTCGCGGTCTGTCTCGGCCATCAGGTGCTGTGCGGCGTGCTCGGCGTGCCGCTGATCGCCAAGGACGCTCCGTTGCAGGGCACGCAGCGCGAGATCGACCTGTTCGGGCAGCCGGAGCGAGTTGGCTTCTACAACACGTTCGCCGCGCACTGTCCGGGAGCGGCGCCGGCCGGGGTCGAGGTGAGCCTGGACCCCGCGAGCCGGGAGGTGCACGCCGTCCGCGGCGCCGGCTTCGCTGGCCTGCAGTTCCACACCGAGTCGGTGCTCACCACGAACGGCCTGGAGATCCTCCGCCGACTCCTGCTCGACCTGCTCTGAACCGGCGCCGCGGCGGCAGGTCAGAGCGGTTGCGGTTCAATTCCGCCCTGGGAGGGCGGAATTGAACCGCAGCCAGGGTCTGTTTCGAGGTCCCTGGTCGAGCGAGACGTGTTCCAGGCGGCGGTCCGGCAAGGCGGAGGTCTGCCCGGATACGGGTCTTGTATCCGGGCGGGCCGTCAACGCCGCCGGTCGTCGTCTGGGCGCGGCGCAGCCGGCAGAGGGACTTCGAAACAGGCCCTACGGGTCTAGCGGCGGCTGGTGTTGTACTGCCAGCGCAGCAGAGCGATGCCGACCAGGATGAAGAAGATCAGCACCACCACGGTGCCGGCCTGGCCGCTGGTCGAGCTGGACACGATCAGGTCCACCTCGCTCGTGAGCACCGGGCCGCAGGTGGCCGTGATCGTGCGGCGGCCGGGCTCCAGGTTCGCGAACTGCACCGGCGCGACGAAGCCACCGGCAGCGTCGGCGGTCGTGGTGCCCAGCTGTTCGTCGCCGGAGGCGAGCGTGACCGGGGCGTTCGGGTCGCAGCCGGTGCCCGTGGCGGTGAGCGGGTCGCCGGGCCGCACGTTGTCCCGGTCGAGGGAGAGCCCACCGCTGCCCGGGGCGCCCGGCGCCGGCGAGTCCGAGCCGGACGGCGTCGGCAGCGGAGTCGGCGTCGTGCTGGCGGACGGCGTGGGGTCGGCGTCCCGCCGGGCGGGATCGTCGCGGTGACGCCCGGAGTGGGATCGACCGGCGGCACGGTCGCGGTCGGCGTCGGCTTCGGACTGGCCGGCGGCGTCTTGGTCGGCTTGGGCGAAGGCGTGGGCCGCGGCCGTTGGGTGACCGTGAACCGGGTCAGGCCGGAGCCCTTGCAGCTGTTGGTGAGGTTGATCGGGTACGTGCCCGGCTTGGCTTCCGGAATGACGATCGTGGCGCCGCCGGTGGCGGCCAGCACGGTGGCCAGCGTGTCCTTCCCGGCCCACTGAATCGTCACGGTGTTGGCTCTGGACTGGCAGTCCTGCTTGGCGGGGAAGGAGACGAACGCGAGGCTGCCGCTGGGACCGGACGTCGGCGAGATCGACACCGGCGAGATCCGGGCCGGCTGGACCACCACGGCGGCGGCGATGCCTGGCGCTAAGCTCACGGCCCCGGCGAGGGACAGCGCGATCGCGGCGAGCGATCCGTACATTCTTCGCCGACCACGCATCGTTATTTCCCTCTCCCGAGAACCCCCGCACCAAGCGCTGAGGCAGTGTAACTTCTTGAGCGCAAAACCACCTCTACCTGGGAAGGCGCCGTGATCAGTCGCATCGCGACAATTGGTGCGATCGCGCTAATCGGTTCACTCTCCGTGATGTCTCCGGCTGTCGCCGCGGACGAGGGCAAGGCCCTCACGCTGGAGGTCCGGATCGACGACCAGAAGGTGGACGGGTCTCAGCTGCGCCTCGACCCAGCCCGACCTGTCCGGATCGACCTGCGCGTTCAGAACCGGGGCAGCTCCGCCGCACAGATCCGCACGGTCCGCCTGTCCGGAACCGCACTCGGGCTGACCTTCTTCGCCTACGACACGTCGGTGGCACTCTCCGTGCCCGCCGGCGAGACGGCGACCCAGGGCTTCACCCTGGACCTGTCGGATCTCGACAGCCAGGTGACCGGCCTGCTGCCCACCACGGTGGCCATCCTGGACCAGGACCGCTCGGTGCTGGCCGACAGCGACGCGACCGCCGACGTGCGCGGCTCGCTCGTCTCGGTGTACGGCCTGTTCGGCATCGCGGTGCTGCTGATGACCGCGTTCTCCTGGGGCGCGGCGCTGCTCGCACTGGCCAGGCAGCGGCTGCCCGCCAACCGCTGGCGACGGGCGCTGCGGTTCCTGCCGGCCGGGATCGGCACCGGCCTGACCGCCGTGATCACACTCTCGGTGCTGCGGTTCGTCGCGCCCTCCCCACTCGCCGAGATCCCGTTGGTGCTGGTGGCCGGCGCGGTCGGCTTCGGCCTCGGGTACCTCACGCCGACCCCGGACGACGGCCGGGTCCACGACGCCGACCACCCAGGAGACGCCGGCGCTGGTCCAGTCGCAGGGCGGCGTCGCGTGACGGCGGTCGGAGCGACGGCTGGCCACCGACCGTCGGCAGGAGGGCGTCGCGTGACGGCTCCCCCGATCGTCATCTCCGCGCTGCCGCAGTACGAGATCGGCGGCGTGCTCGGCGAGGGTGCGATGGGCGTGGTCTACGCGGCCACCCACCGCGCGCTGGGCCGGCAGGTCGCGGTCAAGCAGCTTCCCGCGGCGATGGCCGACGACCCGCAGATGAGCGCCCGCTTCGACCACGAGGCCCGGTTGCTGGCCGGCCTCGACCACCCGCACATCGTGCCGGTGTACGACTACGTGCGCGCGGCCTCGGTGAACGCGCTGGTCATGGAGCGGCTCGACGGCGGCACCGTGTACGACCGGTTCCACCGCAACGGACTGGAGATCGAGCAGTCCTGCGCGATCGGCTTGGCCATGCTCGGCGGCCTGCACGCGGCGCACCAGGCCGGCGTGCTGCACCTCGACGTCAAGCCCAAGAACCTGCTCTTCACGTCCACCGGCGCCCTCAAGGTGGCCGACTTCGGCATCGCCCAGGTGATCAGCGAAGGCAACACGCTGATCAGCACGAGTGGCGAGGTGCTCGGCACGCCCGCCTACATCGCGCCGGAGCAGGCCCTCGGTACCCGGCTCACGCCCGCGGCCGACGTCTACGGCGCCGGCACCGTGCTCTACGAGCTGATCGCCGGCTCGCTGCCGTACCTGCGGGACGGCGACGCGCTCGCGATGGTCCGCCGGCACGTCTACGAGGACGCCCGCCCGATCGGCGATCACGTGCCGGCGCCGCTGGCCGCCGTGATCATGCGCAGCCTGGCCCGGGATCCGCGCCAGCGGTTCGCCGACGCCGAGGCGTTCGCGGTGGCCTTGGCGACCGCCGCCGGCCAGGTCTGCGGGCCGGGCTGGCTGGAACGCTCGGGCGTGCCGGTGCGGCTGGAGCCGAAGGTGGCCATCGCCGCCGCGGCCTCGCGCCAGGACCTCGCCGAGACCCGCACCGTGCACCTGCCGCTGGTCCGCCCGCAGGAGTTCGACAGCACCCGCACCCTCGGCCTGGACGACTTCGGCGGTACCGCGCTGGTCGCCGCGAAGTCCGTGCTGCACAAGCCCGCCTCGCCGCTGCTGCCCGCGCTGGTGGCCGCCGCCGCGGTGCTCGCCGTGGTGTTCCTCGCGCTGGCCTGGCCGGCGAACTCGGATCGCGGCAACCCGCTCGACCTCACGGTCGGGTCGACGCCCGCGACCTCCCCGGTCCCCCTCGACCTCACCTCCGACGCGACCCTGGCTGGCGTCAACGCCCCGCCGGGCGCCGACCCGTTGACCGTTCGGCTCAGCTACCGGGTGGCCGGCGTCTCGCTCGGTGAGTCGACCGCGGCCGCCACGGTCACCGGTGAGCGCTGGCAGGCGGTGGTTCGGCAGCCCGAGTACGCCCGCTGGATCGCCGGCGGCGCGGTCACCGGCCGGGTCGAGGTGACCAGGGGCGAGGCCACCACCAGCCAGGACTTCACCGTGGAGCCGAACCGGGCACCGCTGCTGAGCGTGATGGGCGCCGGCAGCATCCTGCTGCTGCTCTTCACCCTGGCGTACCTGGAGTCCGTGGTCCGCTCGCTGCGCCGCCGGCAACGCCGCCACACCGGACCGGTGCTGGCCGCGCTGATCGGCATCCCGTTCGGCGTGGCGAGCTGGCTGCTCGGTTCGGTGCTGCTGAGGCAGGAGCCGGCCATCAACGCGGGTGTCGCGTGTGCGGTGTTCGGTGCCGCCGCCGGCCTGGCCGTGGCCATCGCCGTCCGCCGCACCCGTCCCTGAGCCGGTCAGGCTTGCGGTTGGATCGTGCTCTGGGAGGGCACGATCCAACCGCAGCCCGTCGGCGGCGAAGCCGCCGCGGGCTAGGCCAGGGCGGCCGCGCCGAAGGAGACGTTGAACCGGTCGCACCAGATCGTGACGCTGCGCAGTTGTTCGAGGTCGACCGAGGCGGGCAGCACGTAGTTCTGGCTGCCCTTGTTGCCCTTGAGCTTGCCCAGCTCGACGTGGTCGCCGTCGTCGAAGACCCGCCAGCCGGCCGGGCCCGCCTTGACCGGTGCATCGCTGAGCCAGACGTGCAGGTCAGGACCGTTCGAGGTGTCCAGGTCGGCCAGCCGCAGGACCCGGCTGCCGTCGGCGAGCCGGAGCACGAGCGCGGTGCCAGTGGTGTCGTGCTCGTGCGTGATGAAGTCACCCCGGGCGAGCACCGCCGGCCCGGCCGCCAGCGACGAGCCAGCCGTCGCCGGCGCGGAATCAGCGGCCGAGGCGGACGGGGACGGGCTGGCGACCACGATCGGGGCCGCCTCGTCCACGGTGTCGTCGACCACGAGCTTCCACGGCTCGAACAGCAGAAGCCCGATCGCCGCACCCGCCAGCACCAGCGTCCCGGCCGCCAGCCACGTGACCGGCCGTCGCACCCAGCTTCGCCACCCCGCCACGCACTGTCCCCTCGGTCCGCGGGCTGCGGTTGGATCACGCAGCCTGACTCCCCGATCCAACCGCAGCCACGGGGTGGAAGACCGGGACGCAGCCTTACGGAACGCTAACGGCCGGCAGCCGCGCTAGAACGGGTCGCCGAGCGGCTTGGCCTCGTGCAGCAGCCGATCGATCTCGTCGGGCGCGGCGGCCCTGGCGAAGAGCCAGCCCTGGCCGGCGTCGCAGCCGATGCCGCGCAGCCGCTCGGCCTGCAGCCCGGTCTCCACACACTCCGCCGTCACCGTGAGATCCAGGATGTGGGCCAGCGCGACCACGGTGGCCACGATCTGGCCGTCCACCGGGTCCTGCGCGTCGGCCGAGCGCAGGCCCTCGACGAACGAGCCGTCGATCTTCAGCACGTGCACGGGCAGGTGCCGCAGGTAGGAAAGGTTCGAGTAGCCGGTGCCGAAGTCGTCGATGGCGATCCGGATGCCCAGCCCGGACAGCGCGCGGAGCGCCTCCAGCGCCTCGTCTGCGGTGCCCATGATCGCGCTCTCGGTCAGCTCCAGCTGCAGCCGCTCGGGCTTCAGGCCGGTGTCGGCCAGGATCCGCTTCACGTCGTCGAGCAGGCCGGGATCACGTGACTGGCGGACGGCGAGGTTCACGCTGACGAAGATCGGCGACTCGGGGAACGCGTCCTGCCAGGACCGCGCCTGCCGGCACGCCTGGGCCAGCACCCAGCGACCCAGCGGCACGATCAGTCCGGTCTCCTCGGCCAGCCCGATGAAGCGGTCCGGCGCGAGCAGGCCGAACGTGGGGTGGCGCCAGCGGACCAGCGCCTCGACGCCGAGCAGTTCGCCGTCGCTGAGCCGCACCAGCGGCTGGTACTCCACGAAGAACTCGCCCCGCTCGAGCGCGGCGGGCATCGCGGCGGCGAGCGTGTAGCGGGCGATCTCGTGGGCGTTGCGGTCGGAGTCGAAGAGCGCCCAGCGGCCCTTGCCGTCGGACTTGGCCCAGTACAGCGTGATGTCGGCGGCCTGCATGACGTCCGCCGGGCTGCTGCCGCCGATGGCCCGCTCGACGATGCCGATGCTCGCCGACACCGCCAGGTCGTGGCCGCCGATCTGCACCGGGGCGTCCAGCGCGGCGAGGGCCGCGTCGGCCATCGCCACCACCTCGTCGGTACCGGTCGAGCCCTGGAGCAGGATGACGAACTCGTCGCCACCCATCCGGGCGACCAGGTGGCCGGCGCCGGAGACACAGCGATCGAGCCGTTCGGCCACCGTGACCAGCAACTGGTCGCCGACATCGTGGCCGAGGCTGTCGTTGACCACCTTGAAGCCGTCGAGGTCGAGATAGCAGAGCCCGATCCGGCTCTCCGGGTCCGCCGCGTCGAAGAGGTCGGTGAGCCGCTCGTAGAAGAGCGCCCGGTTCGGCAGGTTGGTGAGCGGGTCGTGCAGGGCCTGGTGCCGGAGCCGGGTCTGCAGCACGTGCCGCTCGCTGATGTCCTCGAACATCGCGACCATGAAGCGCGGCTCGCCCTGGTCGTCGCGGATCAGCGAGACGGTGAGGTCCGTCCACAGCAGCCCGCCGTCGCCGCGGATGACCCGCTTCTCCAGCCGGAAGTGGTCGATCTCACCCCGCACGAGCTGCTCGTAGATCTCCCACACGTCAGGCGCGTCGTCTGGGTGCACGAAGTCGGTCGGCGACCGGTCGCACAAATCTTCGACCGTGTAGCCGAACATGTCGGCGAGGGACTGGTTGACGTCGAGAATCTTGCCGGTCAGTTCGGCGACGCCGATGCCGATGGCCGCGTCGGTGAAGACCGCCCGGAACCGCGCCTCGCTCGCCCGCAAGGCCTGCTCGGCCTCGTGCCGGGCGATCAACACGGCGTCCCGGATCGCCTCCTGCTCGTCCAGCGTGCGGCGGCGCAACGCATCCGCATAGCCGGCCGCGAGCGCGCCCTGCAGTGCCGCCAGCTTGGCCCGCGCCTCACGTTCGCCCGTGGCATCGGGAGCGGCGGTCACGCTGGCGGCATCGGACAGATCGGCGAGGAACCGGTCGCCGAGCACGGCGATGGTCCGGCTGAGCGTCTCCACGCCGGTGAAGTGAGCGTTGACCAGCGCCACGCCCACCTCATAACCGGGGGTGGCCGAGAACCGCTCGGTGTCGGCGAGCGCGTCGGCGAGTTGCACCGTCAGCTGGGAGAGATACTTCTCGACCTCACCGAGATCCATCGGTACGTAACTCGTACCGATGACGGCCTCCGCCCAGGCGCGCGTAAAGCCCCCACGGCCGCCCGGGTTCGAGCCCAAGGGCGAGCCGTGCGAGGGAGACATGCTGTCCGGGCTGAGCGTCATGTTTTGAGCCCGACACCGCCATACATGCTGACCTGCCTGGCGTAGTCGTCGTCGGTGCGGTCGTCCGGCTCCGGCCGCCACTGCGCGATGAGCTGGATACCGGGTTCGACCAGGCTCCAGCCCTTGAACAGCGCCGCCACGTCGTCCTGCGAGCGGAACGTCATCGGGGTCCGGGTGCGCTGGTAGATCTGCGCGACCGTGCCGCTCTTCTCGGGGTGGCCGATCTGACTCGCGTGCGAGATGGAGAGGTAGCTACCGGGCGCCAGCGCTTCGTGGAACCGCGTCAGGATGGCGTCCGGGGCGTCCTCGTCGGAGATGAAGTGCAGCACCGCGTTGACCAACACGCCGACCGGCTGGTCCAGATCGATCAGCGCGGGTAGCTCCGGATGCCTGAGGATCTGATCAGGCTCCAGAAAGTCCGCTCGGATGATGGCGGCGTTCTCGTTCTCCGCGAGGATGGCACGACTGTGCGTGACGGCGATGGGGTCGACGTCGACGTACAGCACCCGGCGGGTGGGATCGAATTCGTGCACCACCTCATGAACATTACCGACAGTGGGAATCCCCGAGCCGACATCGATGAACTGGCGCACTCCCTGATCGAGCATGAAACGCACGGCTCGGCGGAGGTAGGCACGGTTGGCCTGCATGATGAGCGGCAGGTCCGGCATGGACCTCATGGCCTCCTGGGCTGCCTGTCGGTCCACCGCGAAGTTGTGCGATCCGCCGAGGTAGAAGTCATACATCCGGGCGGCACTGGGCCGCTCCAGGTCGATGTCCCCGGGTGCCCAGGTTGGCCGCTCCACTCGATGACCTCGCCTTTCGTCGTCAGCCGACCAGGTCCGCCACGGTGAGCATACGACCGCCGCAGACTCGCCGAATAATGCTGATACCGGTTGCGCGTTCCGCTCAGAGTAGGAGACCGGCGTCAGAATGCGAGACCTTGACGTGTTTTAGTCCGGGCGAGACAGCGAAGGGCCGCCAAAAATCCCGGCCGGATCGTGCGATATGGGCCGCAAATGTTCTCAGCCAGTTTGTCGGCTGTTCACAATCCCCGCTCGGTGCGGGGGCGCACCGGCGGCCTGCCGATCGCGGCGAGTGACGAAGTGGCGGCTTCCCGCCGTCGCCGCCGCCCGATTTCGCCACTCCGGCGGGGCTAGCGGACGGCGCTCGCGAGGTAGTCGAGGCTGCGGGCGACGTCCTCCCGTGGCTGAGCGCGCGCCAGCCCCTGCTCCGAGTCGAGCGCGGTGTCCTGTTCCAGGACGTACCAACCGGCGTACCCCGCGGCCTCCAACGTGGAGACGATCGCGCCGACCGGGACGTCGCCCTCGCCGAGCGGCCGGTACAGCCCGGCCCGTACCGCTTCCAGGTAGGTCAGCTCGCCGTCGCGGACCCGGTCGGCCAAGGTGGCGTCCACGTCCTTGAGGTGCACGTGGCCAATCCGGTCGGCGTGGTCCCGGGCCAGCGCCACCGGGTCCGCCCCGCCGATCAGCAGGTGCCCGGTGTCCAGGCAGAGCGGCACGTCGGAGCTGGCCAGCAGCCGGTCGACCTCGGGGCCGGTCTCGATCATGGTGCCGACGTGCGGGTGCAGGGTGGTGCTGAGCCCGTGGTCCGCCGCGATCGCGGTGATCCGGGCGATCGCGTAGACCAGGTGCGGCCAGTCGGGGTCGGTCAGCACCGGTCGGCCGTCGTACCCCTCCTGGCCGGTCGCGGCGGCGAGCACGAGCACCTCGGCGCCGACCGCGGCGAGCAGGGCGGCGATGCGCTCGGCCTCGACCAGGGTGGCGGGAAGCTGGTCGGGATCGTGCAGGACCAACGCGGCGAAGCCGCCGACCAGTGCGAGTTCGTGCTCCTTCAGCACGGTGCGCAGGTCGTCGGGGTCGCTGGGCAGGTAACCGGGCGGACCGAGCTCGGTGGCGGCCAGCCCCAGCTCGCGCATCTCGGCCAGCACCTCCCCGGCCGGCAGCACCGCGCCCCAGCCGGGCACCTCGCAGACGCCCCAGGAGATCGGCGCTCCAGCCGTCCTCATCGGACACCGACCGGCGTGAGCGAGACCGGCCGACCCTCGCGGCGGGATCGTTCGGCGGCGAGCGCGAGTTCCAGGCTGACCAGGCTGTCCCGGACCGGCGACGGGTTGGCGACCCGGCCGGCGGCCACCTCCACGAACACCGCCATCTCGTTGCGGTACGCACGCTGGAACCGTTCCGGGAAGCCGGGATAGGCATCGCTCCGCACCTGCGGACCGCCCGGTTCGAGCGAACTGATCGGCGTGCGCGGATCGAGCCCGACCGCGAGTGAGTCCCGGGAGCCGAGCACCTCGAGCCGATGGTCGTAGCCACGCGGGTCGTGCCGGCCGCCGGTGATCACGGCGAGCGCGCCGCTCTCGAAGGTGAGCGTGACCGCGGTCGTGTCCACGTCGTCGGCGTCCGCGAAGGCACCGTCGACCAGCACGCTGCCCGCGGCGTAGACCCGCGCGACCGGCTCGCCGACCAGCCACGGCACCGCGTCGAGGTCGTGGATGAGCAGGTCACGGTAGATCCCGCCGGACGCGGGCAGGTAGCCGAAGTCGGGCGGCTGAGCGTCGTGGCCGCGCGCGTTCACCAGGTAGACGGCGCCGACCTCGCCGTCGTCGATCCGGCGCTTCAGCTCGATGACGGCCGGGTCGAACCGGCGCTGGAAGCCGACCACGACCGGCACGCCGGACGCCTCGACCTCCTCGATCAGGTGCCGCATCTCGTGCCGCTCCCCCGCGATCGGCTTCTCGCACAGCGCGGGGACGCCGGCCGCCAGCGCGGCGCGGAGCACCGCCGGGTGGGTGTTGGTCGGCGTCGCGATCACGACCGCGTCGACGCGGCGGAAGAGCTCGTCGAGGTCAGCCGCTGCCGCGACGCCGAGCCTCGCGGCGACCTCGGCGGCGCGGCCCGGCACCTCGTCGGCCAGGACCACCTCGTCGACCGCCTCCAGCTCGGCGAGGTTGGCCGCGTGCATGGCACCGATCCGCCCGACGCCGGCTACTCCGATACGCATCGCTTCCGTCTCCCTGTGGCTCTCCGCCGCTCGCCTCCCGGCGAGCCGACCGGGGTAGGATTAGAGCGCTCCAATCCTTGGAGCGCTCTAATGATTGCGACGCGGATCGCGCGATGTCAAGATGCGCACGACCCGGCCGACCCCGCGTACCGCGCTGACCAGGGTGGAGTGGATGAACCTGCCGACCACACGGCCGACGATGGAGGACGTGGCGACGCGCGCCAACGTCTCGCGCTCGCTCGTCTCCCTCGTCATGCGCGGCGCCAGCAACGTCAGCGAGCTGCGCCGGGCGGCGGTGCTCAGGGCGGCGGAGGAGCTCGGCTACCGGCCGAACGCGATGGCCCGCAGCCTGGCCAGCCGGCACCCGGACACCGTCGGCGTGATGCTGAGCGACCTGCACAACCCCTACTTCGCCGAGATCGCGGACAGCATCGAGGCGAACGCGCGCGCCGCTGGACTCCGGATCATCATCAACACCGGTGGCCGGCGGGTGGACGTCGAGCGGCAGGCCCTGGAACACCTGCTGGAATTCCGTACCGCCGGCCTGATCCTGGTCGGCTCGGTCATCCCGGCGCCCGCGATCGAGGCGGCCGCCCGCTCGACCCCGATCGTGCTGGTCGCCCGGCGGACCCGATCGTCCGGAGTGGACTCGGTGATGATCGACGAGGCCGCGGCCGGCCGGCTCGTGGTCGACCACCTCACCAGCCTCGGGCACGAGCGGATCGCGCACATCGACGGCGGGCCCGGCGCGGCTGCCGGCCAGCGCCGGCGGGGCTACGAGGACGCGATGAACCGTGCCGGCCTCGGCCGCCAGATCCAGGTCGTCGCCGGCGAGTACACCGAGCAGGCCGGTGAGGCCGGCGCCGCCGAACTACTCGCCAACGGATCCCGGCCGACCGCGGTCTACGGGGCGAACGATCTGGTCGCGGCCGGCGTGCTGGCCAGGCTGGAGCACGCGGGGCTGGACGTCCCCGGCGACGTGTCCGTGGTCGGCTACGACAACACGGCCCTCGCCGAGCTGAGCCGGCTCTCGCTCACCACGGTGGATCAGCCCCGCGCCGAGATGGGGCGGCTGGCCGTCGAGTGCCTGCTGGAGCGGGCGGGCGCGGAGCGCCGGCGGGCGGTCCGGCACGAGCTCGCGCCGGCTCTCGTGGTCCGTCGGACCACCGCGCCACCGCCGGCCGGCTGAGGCTGTCGCCGCCCGGGGTGGTGATCCGGCACACCACCGGCGCACCCGGGTCACCGCCGGTTGCGCACGGGTGGCACGTTGAGGGGCGTGAACATCCGTGGCGGACGCGCGTTCGTCCTGGTCTCGTTGCTTCTGGCCACGCTGCTGAGCGGCGGCTGCGGCCGGCTCGCGACGGTCCTCTTCTGCGGGCACGAGATGCCCGACGGGATCGTCGCCAGCGACCTGGTGGGCACCTACCGCGGCGCGGGGGGCGCCGCCGTGCAGCTCGACGAGACCGAGTTCGCCATCGCGGACCTGCCCGGCAAGGACTCGGAGACCGGCGAGGAGGCGGTGGCCTCGGGCGACGGCACCTGGGCGCTCCAGCCCGCGCCCGACGACGAGTTCACCGTCGACCTCAACTTCGCCATGCGGACCGAGCCCGAGCTGGACTTCAACCTGTACATCGCCGGCAGCCGGGACGAGCCGATGCTCTGGTACTACGTCGGCGACCCGGACGCCTGCGACATGCGCGAGCTGAAACGGGACCGCTGACCGGCGCGCCCCGACGCCGACGCGGACCGACGGGCCGCGACTCGTCGCCAACTGGACCGGACATAGCGTTCAAAGAGGTCGCCTTGACCGGCAAGCATGCCAGTTCTCGGCATCAGACCCGGGGGATCCCGGGCGGTCGCGCTCGGCATCGAGCACCATGGACGGGTGGAGACCCTCCGGACGAACAGCGACCTGTACCTGGCGGTGGTGGCACTCGGCGAGTCGGAGCCGGCCCAACGCCGGTCGCTGGACGACTACCTCCGGGCGCTCTGGTCGGCTGGCTACGACCACCGCGAGGCCGAGGCGCTGAGCCCTGGCCAGTTCCTGGGCCTGCTCGGTACGGCCATGGACGGGCCGGTGCCGCCGTTCGATCCGTTCTGGGCACGGGAGGACCTCTCCCACACCGAGGGGGTCGACGCGTACACGGTCTGGGCCCGGACCCTGCGCGCGCAGATCTGTGACCTGCGCGAGCTCACCGAGGACGGCCTGTACGAGAACCCGAATCGGCACCACGGCGTGCTGGCGCCTCGTCCGTTCGGGGTGGACCTGCGGCCGATCCCCGAGCGCTGGTGCAACTTCGACGTGACGGCCTACCTGGAGTGCGGTGTGGAGGGCGCGTTCGGCGGGTGGCTGCCGGAGTTCGACGGCGCGATCGTCGACAGCCAGCCCGGCGAACCCCTCCAGCTCGACAAGCTCACCTGGGCCGACATCACCAAGTTCACGATCTGCGGCCAGAGCTACGAATAGCCCCGCGGGCCGGCGCGGCGCGGGCGCCCCTTTTGCGCTTTGGGCGACATCTTCTCGGCTATGACCGTGAAGATGTCGCCCAGAGCCGAGGAAGGGGGCGAGGCTAGCGGGCTAGGCGGTGGACGCTGACGGCGTAGCCGCCGCCGTCGTACTCGTCGCCGTCCCAGGTGGCGAAGCGTTGCCGCAGTTCCAGCCCGGCGGCTCGGCACCAACCGTCGTAATCGCCGAGATCGACCGGCGCCGAGGCCAGCGGTAGGTGCGCGGGATCGAGCCCGAAGCCGGCCACGAGCAGCCCGCCGGCACGGAGGTGATCCGCCAGTCGGCCGACCGCCGCGGCCTCGGTACCCGGCGCGAGCAGCGGGATGACATTGCCGGCCGAGACCACCAGGTCGAAGGAGTCCCCGGGCAGGCTCAGGTCGGTGAGGTCGGCGAGCAGCCAGGAAATCTCGGGTGCGCTCCGCCTGGCCTCGGCGAGCATCGAATCATCGAGGTCCACGCCGACGCAGTCGTACCCCAGCTCGGCGAGCCGGATCGCGACCCGCCCGGTGCCGCAGCCCGCGTCGAGCACCCGCGATCCGGGCGGGATCAGACCGGCACAGAACCGCGCCTCGCCGTGGACGTCGTTGCCCGCCGCGGCCAGCGCCGCGAACCGGGACGCGTAGCGCGCTCCCTCGTCGCCGCCGGTCAGCTCGCTCCACCTGCTCATGACCCGCACCCTGCCACATCGTGCCGTCGGCCCGGCGGAACGGCCTTGCGGCGGTCCTACCGACCACTTCTCTAGTCGTCGGACTATCGCCGCGCAGTCGCGTGGCTGGTATACCAAATATCGGTAAAAGTCTGGTGACGCTCCGGCCAGCCAGCGACGAGTGGTCGGACGTCCTCGGGGTGGGGAAATCCTTCCCGCACTACGGAAAGTAGGTGGCGACGACATGCAGTTACCGGCCGTCGAAGGAGGGTGGATGCCTCGATGACACTCCAATCAGACCAGACGAGAGCGTCGGTGCCGAGCCGCGCACCGTCCGCGATCGGCAAGACCGTGGCCGTGCTGGAGGCGCTCGCGGAGGAGCACCGGCTGTCCGAGATCGCCAGAGTGACCGGACTGCACACCTCGACCGTGCACCGGATCCTGCAGGAGCTGGTCAAGCTCGACTGGGCACGCGAGGACGAGGACCGCGGTTACGCACTCGGCTCCCGCCTCCTCGCCTTGGCGGGGCGGGCCAGCGACGACTCCGACCTCGCCCGATCGGCCCGGCCCGCGCTGCGGCTGCTCTGCGAGCGCACCGGCTACACCGTCCACTTCGCGGTGCGCCACGGCGACGACGCGGTGTACGTGGACAAGTTGGACGGTCGGCGGGCGTACCGGATGCGCTCACGGGTGGGCCTGGCGTTCTCGCTGCACTGCACGGCGATCGGCAAGGCCGTCCTCGCCACGCTTCCCGATGAGGAGGTACGCCTGATCGCCGGCCGGACCGGCTTACCGCGTCGCACCCAGCACACCCTCACGGCGGTCGAACCGTTGCTCACCAATCTCGCCGCGACCCGGGCACGCGGCTGGGCGCTCGACGACGAGGAGAACGAACTGCACACCCGCTGCCTGGCCGCCGTCGTGATGGACCATCGCGGGGTGCCGATCGGCGGGGTCAGCCTCTCGGCGCTGGTCTTCGACATGGACCGGGAACGCGCTCGCCGGCTCGCACCGCTGGTGATCCACACCGCACGGGAGGTGTCCGCCGCGCTGGGCGCCCGCCCGTAACGTCCCGTGACCGGTGGCGCCTCTCGGGCGGTTCGGCCCCAACTTCCCGGAACCCTCCACCGGTTCGCGTTCCCCGCTGCGGGAGTGCTTCCCGACGCCCGAAGCCGGGAGTTGACTGGTCCACGACGTGGCTCAGGCAACTCCCGGCCACTCGGTGCGCGCCTACCTTGGCTCGGCAGCGCCGACCGAGGCCGCTGGTGCTCTCGCGTGGAGGACCGCGCGGCCCTGCTCCGCGGCGCGGGTGATGCTTTCGCTGACGAAGTCGAGGAAGCGGGCGGTGTTCTCCAGACGGACGGCGGCCGGGGTGCCCGGGCCCAGGACGCTCACGCCCTGCCGTGCGGTCTCGATGATCTGGTCATTGGCCCGGGCGCTGGCGATCGTCGCCTGGTAGAAGACGTCCTCGTCGACGACGTAACGGTCGCGGCGGCGATCGTCGTGTTCCCGGCGAACGAGGCTCTGGCTCTCGAGGAACGTGATCGCCTTGGAGATCGACGCCGGGCTGACCTGGAGTCGCTGGACGAGTTCGGACGCGGTGAGGCTGCCCGCGTCCGTGGTGTAGAGGCAGGCCAGCACCCGGGACATCATCTTGGGCAGGCCCGACTGCATGAAGACGGTGGTGAACGTCTCCTCGTACTCGCGCACGGCCTCGGCGTCGCGCCCGTGGGCCAGCGGGGGCGCCGCCGCCCCTCGGGGCGCGGTCTTTCGGCGCCGGTGGCTGCGGTGTTCGGTGGCGCGGTGGGCCAGGTCGGCGCGGTAGGCGGTGGGGCCACCGTTCCGCATCACCTCGCGCGTGATCGTCGAGGTCGGCCGATCGAGGCGCCTGGCGATCTCCGCATAGGCGACGCCGTCGGCCAGCCCCAGCGCGATCTGCTGACGCTCCTGCTGAGTGAGCCTGCCGCCCGGCATCGCGATCTCCTTCGTGGGCCATCGAGGCTGCCAGCATAGCGTTCACTCCCAGTTCATTGCAACAATCAACCGATCGCCGTTGCATTAGTTTGCAAGCTTATTGCAACGATTCTTGTGCTGTTACCTGCATGAATGCAACTTCCATGCAATGAACTTGTTGCCGAGTTTTGGAACGCAACGTAGCGTTTCCATTGTTCGAAACGACGAGTCAAGGAGCGCATCATGCAGACGTTCGACACCCCCGCCCCGATCTCCACCGTCCTCGACATTCCCGCGGGGCGCATCCAGTTCATCGGCGCCGACCGGGCCGACACCGTGGTCGAGGTCCGGCCCGCAGACGTCTCCAAGGGCCGCGATGTCAAGGTGGCGGAGCAGACCACGGTCGAGTACCGCGACGGAGTCCTGCGGATCGAGGCGTCGGCGAAGAACCAGTTCCTCGGTGCCTCCGGGTCCATCGAGGTGACGGTCCAGCTGCCCGCCGGTTCCCGGGTGGAGGCGAAGGCGGCCAGTGCCGACTTCCGGGCCGTCGGCCGGTTCGGCGACGTCGCCTTCGAGGGCGCACACGGCTCGATCAAGCTCGACGAGGCCACGAGCGTCCACCTCGTCACCGTCGCCGGTGACGTCTCGATCGGCCGTCTCCACGGCCCGGCGGAGATCCGCACCGGCAAGGGCGACATCCGCATCGCCGAGGCGGTGCGCGGCACGGTCGTGCTGCGCACCGAGGCCGGCGACGTGTCGGTCGGCGCCGCCACCGGTGTCTCCGCGGCCCTGGACGCCGGCACCTCCTACGGCCGCATCCACAACTCGCTCAAGAACACCGAAGGCGCCGCGGCCCAGCTCGACATCCACGCGACCACGGCCTACGGCGACATCGTCGCCCGCAGCCTCTGACCCGTAGCTACCGAGGAGCACCATCATGACGAACCTGGCCATCGCGGCGAACGGACTGCGCAAGTCCTACGGCGACAAGGTCGTCCTGGACGGCGTGGACCTGGCCGTCCCCGAAGGAACGATCTTCGCCCTGCTCGGCCCGAACGGCGCCGGCAAGACCACCACCGTCCAGATCCTTTCCACCCTGACCGCGGCCGACGGCGGCACCGTCCAGGTCGCCGGCCACGACCTGGCCCGCAGTCCGGACGACGTGCGCGGCGCGATCGGTGTCACCGGCCAGTACTCGGCCGTCGACAAGCTGCTCACCGGCGAGGAGAACCTGCTCCTCATGGCCGACCTCAGGCAGCTGTCCCGCGGCGACGGCAAACGCAAGGCCGCCGAGCTGCTCGACCGCTTCGACCTGGTCGACGCGGCGCGCAAACCGGCCGGAACCTACTCCGGCGGCATGCAACGCCGGCTCGACCTGGCAATGACGCTGGTCGGCGATCCGCGCCTGATCTTCCTGGACGAGCCCACCACCGGCCTCGACCCGCGTAGCCGCCGCTCGATGTGGCAGATCGTGCGTGACCTCGTCGCCAGCGGCGTCACCATCCTGCTCACCACCCAGTACCTGGAGGAGGCCGACGAGCTCGCCGACCGGATCGCCCTCCTCGACCACGGGCGGCTGATCGCCGAAGGCACCGCCGAAGAACTCAAGCGGCTCATCCCCGGCGGCCACATCGAGCTCACCTTCGGCGACACACAGCTGCTCGGCGCCGCGCACCAGCTCCTCGGCGCAGGGATCGCCGACCCCGAGGCACTCACCCTGCAGGTGCCGAGCGACGGCGGCGTCCGCGCGATCCGCGAACTGCTCGCCCGCCTGGACGAACGCTCGATCGACATCGACGACCTGAGCGTCCACACCCCCGACCTCGACGACGTTTTCCTCACCCTGACCGGCCGCCAGAAGGAGACCTCCCGATGAGCACTCTGACCCTTGCCGCGCGCGACTCGTCCACCATGGTCCGGCGCCAGCTCAAGCGCATGCTCCGCTACCCGTCCATGACCATGCAGCTGATCCTCACGCCCGTCATCATTCTGTTCCTGTTCGTCTACGTCCTCGGCGGAACCCTGGGCGGCGGGCTCGGCGGCGGCCGTGACACCTACGTCAACTACATCGTCCCCGGCATCCTGCTCATGGCGGCGGCCACGGCCGCGACCGGAACCGCCGTCATGGTCGCCACCGACATGACCGAAGGCATCGTCGCCCGCTTCCGCACCATGCGGATCTCCCGGGCCTCGGTCCTCACCGGCCACGTCGTCGGCAGCGTGATCCAGCAGCTCCTCGGCATGGCCGTCCTCATCGGCATCGCACTGGCGATCGGCTTCCGCCCGAACGCCACCGCCGCCGAGTGGCTGGCCGCCGCCGCGCTGCTCACCCTGTTCGCCGTGGCCATCACCTGGCTGTCGGTCGCCCTCGGGCTGAAGTCCCCGACCCCCGAGGCCGCCAGCAACGCCCCGATGCCCCTGATCCTGCTGCCCTTCCTCGGCAGCGGCTTCGTGCCCACCGACTCCATGCCCACCGTCCTGCGCTGGTTCGCCGAGTACCAGCCCTTCACCCCGATCATGGAAACCGTCCGCGGTCTCCTCCTCGGCACCCCGATCGGCAACAGCGCCGCCATCGCCACCGTCTGGTGCGTCGGCCTCGCCGCCGTCTCCTACCTCTGGGCCAAGAACACCTACAACAAGGCCTGACCATGAACCGGCCGGACAGGGCCGTCAGACCACTTGGTCTGACGGCCCTGTGCCGTTGCGTCGGCCGGCCCGTGGGACGCCGCGGTCCGGCGGAGCCGTGCGCCGGGCGCCGGGCGCCGGGCGCCGGCAGACCGTGCCCGGCGGAGCCGGGCGCTGGCAGACCGTGAGGAATGATGGGCGCATGCTGCGCACCGTGACCACGATCCGCTACGTGACGCCGTTCCGGGAGGGCGGTTCGCTGCCCGGCCTGATGGAGGCCGACGACCTCGGCACCTATGTGGTCAAGTACCGAGGTGCCGGCCAGGGCGCGAAGGCGCTGGTCGCGGAGATCGTCGCGGGCGAGCTCGCGCGCCGGCTGGAGCTGCGGGTGCCGGAGCTGGTGCTGGCCGAACTCGACGCGGAGATCGCCCGGCACGAGCCCGACCCGGAGATCCAGGCACTGCTCGCCGCCAGTACCGGTCTCAACCTCGGCATGGACTACCTGCCCGGCTCGCTCGGCTTCGACCCGCTGGGCTGGTCACCGGACGCCGACCTCGCCAGCCGGGTGCTCTGGTTCGACGCGCTGGTCGGCAACGTGGACCGCAGCTGGCGCAACCCGAACCTGCTGATCTGGCACGGCGACCTGTGGCTCATCGACCACGGCGCCACGCTGTACTTCCACCACGCCTGGGCGCGTGCCGCCAACGCGGTGGCCCGCCCCTTCGACGCCCGCGACCACGTGCTGGCACCGTTCGCGACCCGGCTGGTCGAGGCCGACGAGGCGCTCGCGCCCCGGGTCGACGCCGCGCTCCTCGGCGAGGTGGTGGCGCTGGTGCCGGACGAGTGGCTGGCCGACGAGCCGGGATTCGCCGACCCGGACGCGGTTCGCGCGGCGTACGTCGAGCACCTGCTCGCCCGGGTCGCGGCGCCGCGCACCTGGCTGCCGGAGGCCGTGTCATGACCGACGGGGTCAAGCGGCACGTCTTCGAGTACGCGGCGATCCGGGTGCTGCCGAGGGCGGAGCGAGGCGAGTTCGTGAACGCGGGGGTGCTGCTCTACTGCCAAGGGCTGGAGTTCCTGGGCTCGACCGTGTACCTGAACGAGGCCCGGCTGCTGGCGCTCGACCCGGCGGTGGACGTGGCCGGGGTCCGGGCCGCGCTGGTCGCGTTCGAGACGGTGTGCGACGGCAAGGCGGACGTGGCGCCCTGCGTGCCCCCGGCCGGCCAACGGTTCCGGTGGCTCACCGCGCCGCGCAGCACGATCGTCCAACCTGGACCCGTGCACGCCGGCCTGACCAACGACCCCGCCGCCGAGCTCGCCCACCTCCTCGACGTCCTCGTCCACTAGCCCTAAACCCCCGGCGCTTTGGGCGACATCTTCGGTGTTATAGCACCGAAGATGTCGCCCAAAGGCGCAGGTTGCGGGTGGGGCGGGTGGCGTCAGTGGCGGAGGCGGGCGATGCGGGCGGCCTCGCCGGACGCCCAGCAGCCGCCGTCGGGCGCGCAGTCGACCGCGTCGAAGCTGCCGGTGTCGAACGGGCGCCAGTGCCGGCCGCCGTCCCGGCTCACCTCGCTGCCGGTCGGGCCGACGGCGAGCACGGTGCGCCGGCTGTGCGGCACCCATTCCGCCCCGGACCGGTAGCCCTTCGGCGCGCCGGCACCGGCCAACGACCAGGTCCGGCCACCGTCGCCGGTGAGCGCCAACGCGTCCACGGCCGCGTCGGGCACGAGGAAGTCGCCGCCGATCGCCACGCCGACCCGGGAGTCGCGGAACGCGAGCGAGAAGATGCCGGCCGCCTCGCCGCTGCGTACCGGCGTGGCCGTGACCTGCCAGCTACGCCCGCCGTCCCGGGAGTGGAAGACCCTGGCCTGCGCCCCGCCGCCGGTGGCGAACCAGGCGTCGCGGTGCCCGGTCGTGACCAGACAGGTGCCGCTGGCCGCGAACGCGAACTCGCCGGGCAGCGCCGCCGGCATGCCGGTGGTCGGCCGGACGCGCCAGCTCCGGCCGCCGTCGTCGGTGGCGAGGATCCGGAACTTGCCGTCCACCGGATCGCTCAGCGCGAGTCCACGGCGCTGGTCGAAGAACGCGGTGCAGTCGTAGAACGCGCGCGGATCGTCGTTGCGGAACGCCTCCCGCCAGTGCGCGCCGCCGTCGGACGTGACGTAGATCCGGGACGCCTCGCCCTCGCCGATCGCCAGCACCACGGCACGCCGCGCGTCGAACGCCTCGATGTCCCGGAACAGCAGGTCTGCCACGCCCGGCGGCGAGACGTTCCGCCAGGTCCGGCCGCGGTCGGTGGTGCGCAGCACGGTGCCTGCGGAGCCGCCGGCCCAGGCGACCTGGGCGCTCACCGCGCTGAGCCCGCGGAACCGGGCGTCCACGCCGGTGGGCGTGAGCTGCCAGGACAGCGAGCCGGGGGTGAACGCCAGCGCGCTGAACGCGACGGCGGCGGCGAGCCCGAGGGCCACACCACGCCCTGATCTGGTGAACCGCGATAACAGCCTCATGTCAGGGCAAATTACTTGGCATCGGCATAGCAGTCCACCACGGCGACGCTGAGCGGAAACTGGACAGGGGTCGCGCCGAAGACCAGTCGGCCGGCCTCGGCGCCGGACTCGTTGACGGCCGCGACCACCTCGTCGGCCAGCGCCCGCGGGCAGTGCACCAGCACCTCATCATGCTGGAAGAAGACCAGCTCGGGGCGGCCGCCGGCGGTGTCGAGCGAGGTCAGCCGGCCGCGGAGGGTGGCCAGCAACGCCAAGGCCCAGTCGGCCGCGCTGGCCTGGACCACGAAGTTCCGGGTGAACCGACCACGATCGCGGGCGGCTTGACCCGAACGCCGGCCCGCGTCGGCGTCGTTCTCGCTGTCCAGCTCACCCTCGGTGCGGGAGGTGCCAGCCAGGACGTCGCGCCAGCGCTCGGACGGCGCGGGGCAGGTCCGGCCGAGCCGCGACCGCACGAGCTCGCCGCGCTCCCCCGCCCGGGCGGCCGCCTCGACGTACTCCAGCGCGACCGGGAACCGCTTCCGCATGGCCGCCAGCAGCGGCGCGGCCTCGCCGCCGGTCTGCCCGTACATGGCGGCGAGCAGCGCGATCTTCGCTCTGGACCGCTCACCGTCGAACGCCTCGGCGGCCAGCGCGGCGTACAGGTCGCTCCGGGTGGACGCGTCGGCCATGCCACGGTCACCCGAGAGCGCCGCGAGCACCCGGGGTTCGAGCTGGCTGGCATCGGCGGCGACCAGCACCCAGCCCGGATCGGCGACCACGGCCTTCCGTACCCCGCGCGGGATCTGCAGGGCACCGCCGCCCCTGGTCGCCCACCGCCCGGAGACCACGCCGCCCGCGATGTACTCCGGCCGGAACCGCCCGTCCCGCACCCAGGACTCCAACCAGCTCCAGCCGTGCGCGGCGTGCAGCCGGGACAGTTCCTTGTACTCGAGCAGCAGCGGCACCGACGGATGTTCCACCTCGCGCAGCACCCAGGACCGAGCCGACGGCACCTGCACGCCCTCCCGGGCCAGCGCGCGCACCACCTCGGCCGGCGCGTCCGGATTGACCCGCCGGCCGCCGAAGGCCGCGGAGATCTGGCTGGCGAGCTCGCCCAGCCGGGCCGGCAGCTGACCGGCGGCCGGCCGCGGCCCGAGCTGCTCCACCAGCAGCGCGTCGTGCACCTCGGCGCTCCACGGCAGCCCGGTGTGGCCCATCTCGGCGGCCGCCAACGCACCGGCGGACTCGGCGGCGACCAGCAACCGCAGCGCACCGGCCTCCGCGGCGGCCTCGATCCGGGCGGCCTGATCACGGTGCACCGCGACCACGGCTTCGAGCGCGTCGACACCGTCCGGCAGGCCGCTGCGATCGGGCTCGAACAGCGTGGCCTGGAGATCACGCGGGCCGGGTACCGGATCGTCCTGCACCGGCTGGCCGTGCAGCCGGGCCCACGCCGCGGCGACCGAGCGCGGCTCGCCCCAGCGGCCGGCCTGCCCGAGCAGCAACGCCTCGGTGAGGGCCAGATCGTGGCAGCGGGTGACCCGGACACCGGCCTTGAGCAGCAACGGATAGACATCCGGCGTGGACGCCCAGACCCAGCGCGGCGAGCCGGCGGCCTCCCGCTCCCGCACCGCGGCGACCAGATCATCGACCCGCTCGACCGGACCCGTGGGCACGCCGTCCTCGGCGAGCGGCCGGACCAGGCCCCCGCCGCCCCACGTCGTCACCAGAGCCAGCCGCACCCGTGCATCCTCGCGCCTACCACCGACAATCCCCGCCCCGCCGAGCCGGCCGGCGCCGCCGGCGAACCCCAGCCGGCGCACCCTGGCGGCTCCCGCGAGGGTGCGGGAGCGCACTCGCGGGAGCCGTCCGGGAGTGGCGGGGGTGCCCAGCCGGCACGCCAGCCGGCCGGCGCCGCCGGCGAACCCCAGCCGGCACGCCAGCCCGGGAGGCCGCACCCTGACCGGCCACGCCAGCCCGAGACCGCCGGCCCGGGAGGCTGACTGATGCTGCGCCGGCTGGGCAACGTCAGCTGCCGGCGGCCGGGCGTACCGCAAAATGCCTGTGGGGTTTGCGACACGATCCCGTGCGCCTTCGCCGGCGCGGGAGGTCGGGGCTCGCGGTGCGGGCATAGTGGCAGCGTGACGATCCCGCTCCGCGCCCGGCTTCCCTCGTCGCTCCGCGCGCTGCTCACGGCGACGGTGGCGCTGGATCGCCGCCAGATCGCCGTCGGCACGGCCGCCCGCTGCTCCATCGGGGTCGGCGTGCCGCTGCTGATCGGCACCGCCGTCGACCAGGTCGGGCACGGGGTGGCCGCCGCGGCCGGCGCGTTGGTGGTCGGCTTCGCCACGTTCCAGGGCGTGTACCGCACCCGCGCGCAGGTGGTGCTGCTGACCTGCCTCGGCGTCGCGCTCTCCACGTTCGTCGGCGCGCTGGCCGGCCACGCGCTCTGGTCGGCGATCGCGGTGGTGGCCGTCTGGGGGTTCGCCAGCGGGCTGCTGGCGGTGCTCGGGCAGCAGGCCTCGGTGGTCGGGCTGCTGTCGGTGATGGCGTTGTTGCTGGTCGCCGAGTTCCCGGCCACGCCGGCGCAGGCCGCGCTGCGCGCCGGACTGGTGCTCGCGGGCGGCCTGTTCCAGGCGATGCTGGTGGTGGCGCTCTGGCCGTTGCGCGGATTCCGGGCCGAGCGCCGGGTGCTGGCCACCGCGTACCGGAGCGTCGCCGGTTACGCCGCGGCCATCCCCGACGGCGGCCTCGACCTGCCCGACGCCGACACCGTGCCGGCAGCCAGAGCCACCCTCGCCGACCCGCAGCCGTTCTCGCGCAGCGGCGAGACGCTGGTGTACCGCGGCATGCTCGACGTGGCCGAGCGGAGCCGCACCGAGCTGGCCGCGCTCGCCCGCACCCGCCAGCGGCTCGACACGATCGGCGCCACGGACGCCGTGGCCGCACTGGACGACCTGGTGGTCACCGTCGCCGCGACCCTGGCCGTGGTCGCCGCCGGCCTGGACGCCAGCAGCACCGGCCTGAACGCCGCCCAGCCCGCCCCGGAGCTGGCCACCGCCCGCACCAGGGCACGCGGTGCCGTGGCCCGGCTCGCTGCGCTCGCCGAGCGAGAATCCCCTGGTCAGCCCGGTGCCGCAGTGCTGGGTGAGGCGGTCCAGGGTGCGCAGGCGCTACTCGGCCAGCTGCGGGCGCTGATCCGGCTCGCACTCGAACCGTCCGGAGTGGACGAGTCGACATCGGCACCCGTGACCGGGCCGCGCTGGCGGATCGGTGGCGTCCGGGACGTGCTCAGCACGCTCCGCGCCAACCTGACGCTCCGCTCCGCCGCCTGCCGCCACGCCGTCCGGCTGGCCATCGCGCTCGCCATCGGCACCGCGATCTACCGGCTGGTGCCGCTGGACCGTGGCTACTGGCTACCGCTCACCACCCTGGTCGTACTCCGACCGGACTTCTCGGCCACCTTCACCCGGGGCCTGTCCCGGGTCGGCGGCACCCTGCTCGGCGCCGGCCTGGCCACCGCGATCACGGTGCTCCTGCACCCCGGTCCGGTGCTGCTCACGGTGCTGGTCGTCGTGCTGGCGTGGAGCACGTACGCGTTCTTCCAGGCCAACTACGCCGCGTTCTCGCTGTGCGTCACCGCGCTCGTGGTGTTCCTGCTCGCGTTCGTGGGCCTGCCCGAGGACGACGCGGTGGTCTACCGACTCGTCGACACGCTCATCGGCGGCGGGCTGGCGCTGGTCATCTTCGCCGCGTGGCCCACCTGGGAGCGCCGGTTCGTCTCCGAGCGGCTCGCCGAACTGCTGGAACGGCAGAGCGAGTACGGCACGGCGATCCTCAACGCGTACGCCGTGGGCGATCCGTCCGTCGGCGGGAGTCCGGCCGAACGGCGTGCCGCGTTCGACGCCGCGCGGCTGGCCCGCTCCGACGCGGAGGCCTCGGTGGACCGCTGGCTGGAGGAGCCGGCACGCTCGGGCCGGCTCGAACCGGTGACCGCGGTCGGCGTACTCGCCGCGGTCCAGCGATACGCCCACGCCGTGCTGGCCCTGGACGCCCGGCTGCCCGATCATCGCGGCGCCGCGCCGGCCGCGACCGAACTCGCCAGCCAGCTCGACGACGCGCTCCAGCGGCTGGCCGGCATCATCCGCGGTGAGCCCGCCACGCCGCTGCCTCCACTCCGGGACGCGCAGCTCGCGCTCGCCGCCGCGACCGACGGCGTCGCCCCCGGACGCGACCACATCTCCGCCGCGCTGCTGGTCGCCGAGACCGACCGGATGGTCGACGCGGTCGACACGATCGGCTACCTCCTCAGCGTCGACCGCCCCTGAACGCCTTTGGGCGACATCTTCTCGGTCATAGCCGAGAAAATGTCGCCCAAAGCGGGGGGTGTGCGGGGGTTGCCGGGGTTTGCCCGAGGGCCTAGCGCTTGCGGGGGGAGCCTCCGGGAGGGCCGCTCCGCGCGGGCTTGGTGCCGGGACGGCCACCGCTGCCCGGCCGGGGACCGGACGACGGGCGACCCGGCGACGGCTTGGGCTGGGCCGCGGGCGCGTCCTCGTCGGACGCTTCCTCGGACTCCTGCTCGGCCTTGGCGGAGTCCGCCTTGGCAGCCTCGGCGAGATCGGACAGCTTCATCGTGCGGTCGGCCGGCTCGATGTCCCCGGTCGACAGCGCGTTCTCGTCGGTCAGCGTGACGTCCGAGCCGTTGGTCGCGCTCCCGGACGGGCGTGGCTTGGGCGTCGGGCGGTCACCGTCGGTGGTCGCCATCAGCTGGGTCTTGTCGTCGCCTCGCTCGTCGGCACGCACATCGGCCCGCGCCTTCGGTATGAGCATCGTGTGCTGCTCCGCCGCGGGCTCGTCGTTCTCGCCGTCGTGCCTTCCGCTCCGCCTCGCGTCCCGCCTTCGCGTCGTCCGTCTTCGCGTCGTCCGTCTTCGCATCGGCGGCCTTGGTCTCGGCCGCCGCCGGCTCCGGCTCAGACTTCGCGACCTCAGCGGCCGGCTGCGCCGTCGGCGCGGGCTCGGCAGCGGAGAACGCCACCGCAGCCTCCGGCTTCGGCGCGGACCCGACGCTCCCGGCCTTGTCGTCGTCATCGTCCGGCGCGGGCAGCGAGGACCGCTCGGGTACGTGCGCGATCCCGGTGGCCGGGTTCGGCCGCCGCTCACTGAAGCTCGCCGCCGGCTTCGGTGCGGCGTCCGGCTTCGGTGCGGCCTCCGATGTTGGTGCGACGTCCGGCTTCGGTGCGGCCTCCGACTTGGAGGCGGTCTCCGTCTGGGGCGCGGTCTCCGCCTCCTCGTCCGCGAACAGCTCGGCGGACCGGCCGGTCAGCCTGGCGACCGCCTCGCGCAGCTTGGTCATCTCCTGCTTGATGTCCCGGCGGCGGTCCTCCAGCTGAGACACCTTGAGCTCGGCCTCGGCCACGAGCCGGCCGGCCTCCGCGCGAGCGCTGGCGAGAATGCCCTCGGCCTCGCGGCGCGCGTTGTCGGTGATGGTGCGGCTGGTCTCGTCGGCCTTGGAGCGCACGCCCGCGGCCTGCTGCTCGGTCTGGGTGCGCAGGGCCTCGGCGCGCGCCTCGGCCTGGGCGCGGATCCGGTCGGCGTAGCGGTCAGCCTCGGTCCGGGTCGCGTTGGCGTACTCGTCGGCCTGACCCCGCACACTGGCCAGCTGCTGCTCAGCCTCGGTGCGGGCCTTGTCGGCGTACTCGTCGGCCTGGCTGCGCACGGTGGCCGACTCGCTCTGCGCCTTGCTGCGGGTCGCCTCCGCGTACTGGTCGGCCTGGGTACGGGTCGTCTCGGCGTACTGGTCGGCCTCGGTGCGGGTCCCGTTGGCGTACTCGTCGGCCTGACGCCGCACGGTGACGGAGTGCTGCTCGGCCTCGCGGTTGAGCCGGTCGACCGTGGCCATCCGGCCGGCGTACTCGGCCTCGATCGCGGCCTGCCGCTCGTTGGCCGCCTTCTCCAGCGAGGTGCGGAGGCCGGACGCCTCGTGCTCGGCGCGCTCCTTGATCTCCCGTGCCTCGTCCTCGACCAGGCTGAGGATCTGTTCGGCACGAGCGCCGAGGTGCTTGAACGATGGTCTCTCGGAGACGGTGCGACGACGGAGGTCGATCATCTCGCTCTGGATCTGCTGCACCTGCGCGGCCAGCTGCTGGGCCTGCGCGATGGCGTCCTCGCGCTGGGCGACCAGGGCGCCGACCTGACTCTCCATCTGCCCGACGAACCGCTCGACCTGTTTTCTGTCGTAACCACGCAGAGCGAAATCGAAGGTGGATTCAGAGGTCGAACCACTACTTAAGGTGAATATCTTCTGATCTCCGTCAGCCATCTACCAATCCTCACATGGTCCGTCACCTAACCGGAAACACGAACACACCTCTGGTCGGGTTCCCGGGTGCCCGACGCACTAACCGTCCGCCCGTGCCCGCCGGCGCTCGTTCAGGCCTGTCTCCGCGCATTCCAGGCCGGCCTTACTCAGCGCTGCCGGAGCCTGTTTGCCCTGGTCCGCGACGTACGTACACCCAGCAGCCCGAGCAGCAACAGGGCCACGCCGAGTGCACCCACACCGCCCACGAACAGCGCCGACACCCCGCCGTCTCGATCGTCGTGAGACCCGGCCCGACCGGCCGTGACCCGCACGTTCGCCCCGCTGGCACGCGCCGACGGCGAGGCCTTCCGCGGCTCGACGTTCGGAGTCCAGCGTCGAATCGGCTGGGCGGCACCTTCGGAGAGGGTGACGAAATTCGCACCATCGAAACTGAAGCTGATCGCCTCTCCCTGCGGCTCACCGGGAAGCGGCGTCCGCCGGGGTTCACCCTCCGTGAGCGCCGCTGCGTAGTCGCCGGCCGGCACGCTCCACTCGTACGCGTCGGTGTAGGTGCGCAGCGCCAGCCGGCGCCCGTCGGCCGAGACCGCACCGCCGGTGACCAGCAGGGCCGCGAAGCCACCGATGTCCGGGCCGCCCGTGCTGTCGGTGCCGGCGATCCGCACCGAGCCGGCCGCGCGCAGCGGCAGGGTCGCGCCGGGGCCGGTCAGCGGGCGGGTCGAGACGAACACTCCGGCGACCCCGCTCAGCTCCTTGGTGACGATGACGGCGGTGCCGTCCGGCTGCACCAGCAGTGCCTCGGCGTCGTGCGCCCCGTCCGGGTAGGTGAGCCGGTAGGTCGTGCCGCGGCTGGTGCCCGGCGGGATCCGGTCGATCGCGACGGTCTGCCGCTCCCGATCGTTGTCGCCCGTGTCCGCGACCCAGAGCGTGCCGTCGGCTGTCCTGGCGAGGTCCTCGGGGTCGAGCGGGTCGAACCCCTCGTCGGTGATGACCCTGGTGACGTTGCAGCGCTGGTCCAGCACGTACAGCCGCAGCACGCTGGTGCCCGGCTTGCCGTCGTTGAGCGCCACGAATCCGGTCGGCGTGGCCACCAGCCCGCTGGCCTCGTCCACCCGGGCATCGCGCACCACGCACGCGGTCGCCCCCGCTGTCGGCGCGGCCACGGCGGCCCCCGGCGCGGTCACGAACACCGCCGTACCGATCAGCAGCGCGGCCAGAATCCGCAGCGTGGTGGGCACAGGCCCAGTCTGACAGCACCATGCGCCGGTCGGCGTACCCCGCACGGCGCGCCGACCGGCCGAACCTCGCGACGGAGCTACTTGACCTCGCGGAGCTTGCCGGTCTCCACCTCGTACACGAAGCCGCGCACCGACTCCTTCACCGGGATGAAGGGGTCGGCGAGGATCCGGCCGATCGACTGGCGGACGTCCTCGTCGAGATCGGCGAAGGCCTCCGCGGCCCACGACGGTTTGACCCCGAGCTCGGCCTGGATGGAGGCCTTGAACCCGTCGTCGGTGAAGGTGAGCATCCCGCAGTCGGTGTGGTGGATCAGCACGATCTCGCGCGTGCCGAGCAGGCGCTGGCTGATCGCGAGGCTGCGCAGCTCGTCAGCGGTGATCACGCCGCCGGCGTTGCGGATCACGTGCGCGTCGCCCTCGGTGAGGCCGAGCAGACCGTACGGATTCAGCCGCGCGTCCATGCAGGCGACGATCGCGATACCGCGGGCGGGCGGCAGCGGCAGGTCGCCCTTGTCGAAGGTGGCGGCGTAGCGCTCGGCGTTGGCAAGCAGTTCATCGGTGACGGACATGGTGCGCTCTCTTCCGGTCGGTACCAGGATGGGCAACGGAAGCGGGCTGCGCGGCGGAGGCGTCACCCGGTCAAGGGACGCCGGCCGTCAAGAGACGGGCGCGCAGCCCCGTCGACACAGGCCGTCGAAGAGCTGGCCACGACGGGTGACCCAGAAGGGGTCGAGGAGTTCGCCGGGCGCCATACCGCCAGTAAAGCAGATAATCCCTATCTGATAAATAGGGAAGGGTCACCGCACGAAGCTGCTGATCACCGCCGTCATCGACACCATCACCCAGAGCGCCGCCTGAACCCAAGGGCTACTCCTGCGCCAAGTCCGACCCGTCATGATCGCCGCGCCTCCCTACACGTTGGTAGGAATCCGGTACCCAGCCGGCCCGTCGAACATGCGGACATCCCGCCCCGTGGCGCACGGAACCGGTTCAGCGAAAGACCTTCAGATCAACGGCTTCTTTTCGATACGCCCGGCGCGAGCCGGCGCGACATCAGTCAGCCGGGGCCCTGAACGCCCGGCGCGAGCCGGCGCGACATCAGTCAGCCGAGGCCCTGATCGCGCGACCGCCGCGAACCCGACAGGCTACGTAGCCGCGCGGCGGACGATCTGCGGACCCGAACCGGTCGAGCCGCGCACCACGAGCTCGGGGCGGAAGAGCAGCTCGGCGCCGGGCGCCGGCACCCCGTCGCTCTCGTCGAGCAGCGCCTGCACGGCCGCGATCCCCATCGCCTCGACCGGCTGGCGGACCGTGGTGAGCGGCGGATCGGTGAACCCGATCATCGGCGAGTCGTCGAACCCGACCACGGACACGTCCCTCGGCACCGTCAGCCCCATGCCGCGGGCGCCCCGGATCGCGCCGAGCGCCATCATGTCGCTGCCGCAGATGATCGCCGTGCAGCCGCGCTCGATCAGCGCCATCGCGGCGGCCTCGCCACCCTCCACAGTGAACAGAGTGCGCTCGATCAGCTTGGTCACGTCCGTGACGCCGAGCCGCTCCTTCATGTACCGGGAGAAGCCCTCGATCTTCCGGATCACCGGCACGTACCGGCGATGGCCGATGCACAGCCCGATCTTCTCGTGCCCCAGCTCGGCGAGGTGGGTGACCGCGAGCCGCATCGCCTCCCGGTCGTCCGTGGAGACGAACGGCGCCGGAACGCCCGGCAGGTACCCGTTGATCATCACCAGCGGCACGCCGCGGTCGAGCAGCTTCACGTACCGCGCCGGGTCCGACGTGCTGTCGGCGTGCAGCCCGGAGACGAACACGATGCCCGAGACGCCGCGTTCCAGCAGCAGCGTCGTGAACTCGTCCTCGGTGACGCCGCCCGGGGTCTGCGTGCAGAGCACCGGCGTGAAGCTGCGCTGGATCAGTGCCCGCTCGATCACCTGGGCGAACGCCGGGAAGATCGGATTGTCGAGCTCCGGCGTGATGAGCCCGATCAGGCCGGCGCTGCGCTGCCGGAGGCGGACCGGTCGCTCGTACCCGAGGATGTCCAGCGCGGCCAGCACGGCCTCGCGGGTGGCCGGCGAGACGCCCGGTTTGCCGTTGAGCACGCGGCTGACCGTCGCCTCGCTCACACCCGCCTGTGCGGCGATGTCGGCCAGCCGTGCGGTCATGACGCTGAGCGTAGTTGACGACGTGCGCCCCACCGGACGGCTCACCAGACCGTCCGCCAGCCGGCGAGCGTGGCGGGCAGCCGCCACCCGGGCGTCGGAATCCTGCGCCTCGACGGTGAGCTCAGCCGGCTGCGGTCCATTTGCGACCCAGGAGGGCGCAAATGGACCGCAGCTGGTGAACCGTCAGGCGTTGTTACCGGGGCGCGTGGAGCGACTCGTGCGCCTGCTTGATCTTGATCGCGGACTTCGGTGCGGGGACGTGCGCGCGCGCCGCCGACGCCTTCACCCCGGTCGAGGACGACACCGCCGGCTTGCCCTTGGTGAAGAGCCAGGTCTGGAACAGCGCGTCGAGGTTCTTGCCGGAGATCCGCTTGGCGAGCGCGATGAACTCCTCGATCGTGCCGTTGCCGTACTGCTTGCCGCTCGTCCAGCTGCGCACGATCTGGAAGAACGCGGCGTCGCCGACGGCGTTGCGCAGGGCGTGCACGGTGAGCGCGCCCCGGTCGTAGACCGCGTCGTGGAAGAGGTCCGCCGCGCCCGGGTCACCTGGGAGGACCTGCCAGAACGGGTCGTCCGCCGGGTAGGAGGCGTACGTGTAGTCGAAGAGCTCCTGCTCCGTGCCCTCGTCCTGCTTCGCCGACCAGAGCCACTCGGTGTACGAGGCGAACCCCTCGTTCAGCCAGATGTTCCGCCACTTGGCCACGGAGACGCTGTCACCGAACCACTGATGCCCGTTCTCGTGGACCACCACGTAGGTGTTCTGGCCACGGCGGAAGAACGCCGGCGAGTAGTTCGGCCGGGTCTGGTTCTCCAGCGCGTAACCGAGCCCCTCGGACGGCACGACGCCGCCCTGCGCCTCGAACGGGTACGGACCGAGCTTGTCGCTGAGGAACTCGATGATCTCGCCGGTCCGCTCGACGCTGGCCTTGGCCGAGCCCTCGATGTCGCCGAGCTTCTCCGAGTACGCCGTGATGATCGGCTGACCGTTGGCCGCGGTGTCGGTGTTGATCTCGTACTGCCCGATCACCAGCGACACCAGGTAAGTGGCGGTCGGCTTGGCGCTCCGCCAGTTCCAGCGGGTCCAGCCGAGCTGGGAGGTGGTGCGCAGCAGGGAGCCGACGCTGATCACCTCGGTGCCGTCCGGGACCGCGACCGAGATGTCGAAGGTGGCCTTGTCGCTCGGGTGGTCGTTGCTCGGGAACCACCACGCGGCGATCTCCGGCTCCCCGATCGCCAGTGCACCGTCCGAGGTCTTCACCCAGGCGGTGAAGCCGTTCACGATCACCTGCGACGGCACGCCCGCGTACTCGACGACCACGGTGGTGAGCTGGCCCTTGGTCAGCGGCCGGGCCGGCGTGACCGTGAGCTCGGTGCCGCGGCGGACGTACGTGGCCTTCAGATTGTTCACCCGGATCGAGCTCGCGTTGAGCGCGAAGTCGAGGTTGAAGCTGGTCAGATCCTGGGTGGGCCGCGCGGTCAGGGTCGCGGTGCCCTGGAGCGTGTCCGTCTTCGGCGTGTACTTGAGCCGGAGGTCGTAGTGCGAGACGTCATACCCGCCGTTGCCGTAGCCGGGGAAGTACTGGTCACCGGCGCCCGGCGCACCGGGGCCGGCGGCTAACGGTCTGGCCTGCCCGGCGGCCGCCGGGATGACGAGAGCGGCAGCAGCGCAGAGCGCCGTACCGAGAGTGAGCGCACGTCGTCGTAACACGGACAGAACCTCCCTAGATTCCTCAATCCAATACGAACCACCTAACCACCCAGGTCGGACTGAATCACTAGAACGTGACGGATTTCTGCCAACCGTCGTCCGCCCGTCACAAACCCCGGCTCAGCCAATTTGCCGCTTTGGGTCTCCCCATGGCCCGCTTTGGGCGACATTTTCTCGGCTATAGCCGAGAAATGTCGCCCAAAGCGAGAAGGACGGACGGCAGGTTCGGCCGGCGGGCCGGGGCTGGCGCCGGACGGCGGGCCGGCCGGGGCGGGACGGGCGGCGGTCAGCGGTGGCGTTCGACCTGGCGGCGGGCTGCGGCGACCCTGGTGCGGGCCCGTTCGACCTCGATCGCGGTCCGGTCGGCCGCGCGCGCGAGCCGGCGCCGGTCCAGCCCGGCCTCGTTCAGACTGCGCTCCACGCCGGCGAGCTCATGGCGCAGCTCCTCCGCTCGTTCCTCCAGCTCACGCCGGTTCTCCGCGGCCGTCTCGGCCTCGGCCTTGGCCACCGCCCGGCGCTCCTCCGCCTCGGCCAACTCCGACTCCGCCTCGGCCGCGGCCTCCTCGGCACGCGCCAGCGCGGCAGCCTTGCGCTCGGCGGCCTTCTGCTCCGCGGTCGGAACCTTGCTGGCAGCGGGCTTCGCGGTGCCGGTCTTGGTAGCGCCGGTCGTCGCGGCACCGGAGCGGCCCCGCCCGGCGGTCGCGGCGCCGGCGAGGGGCTGATGCCGGTCGGAGCGGAGTCCTAGTCCGCTCTGTTGCGGCTCGGCAAGCGCCGACCGGGCGTGCGCTCCTCCTCGGGCTGATCGGCGACCACGGTGAGCAGCGGCCGGTCACCGTCGGGCAGCGGGCCGAACCCGGCGTAGGTCTCCGGTCGCAGCAGCCGGCCCGACAGCACCCGCTCGGCCGCCTCGGAGTCGGCGACCGCCGCATTGAGCGTGCCCTCGACCTCGTGCCCCACGTCGACCCCGACGGACTGGCCAGCCTCGGCCGCGAGCGCCAGCCCGTCCCGGACCAGGGACCGTAGGAGTCGCTGTTTCTCCGTGGTCAGCCGACGTAGTTCGGTGCCGTCGCCCCGGCGCTGGGCCTCGGCCAGGGCGGCACCGAGGTCGACCAGGTGAGCAAGCTCGTCGCCACGCTCGGCCGCCAGCAGGTTCACGACCCACGCGGCCACGACGGGCTTGCGCCACTTCGACACCTCGGCGGCCAGCTTCCGGTCGCCGCTGGCGCGCAGCGTGCGCACAGCCTCGTCTCGCCGCGCCACGAACTCCCCCGGCGGTGCCGAGTAGAGCTCAGCGGCGATCCCGTCCCGAGCCATGCCCCGGACCGTACGCGGTCAGCGTGCCGCACCGCCGTCTTCCGGCCCGGAAACCCCGGTGTCGTCCAGCCGCGCCGCCGGACCAGCCATGCCGTCGGGCCGCGCCGCCGGGCCAG
>CAVVAL010000018.1:0-64817 GCA_963746095.1 uncultured Actinomycetota bacterium
CTCTGTGTCACGCCGACCGACCCGTGGCCGGTGGCCAGCACCAGCGGCTCGACGCCGGGCACCGGCCCGTGCAGCGGCAGTCCGTCGGGCGTCACCGGCCGCTGGCAGGTGCGGCGTCTCGGCGATCTCCACGCCGGCCAGCGCCGGCAGCAGGCGCGACCGCGCGGCGCGCCAGGGCCGGGCCAGCGCGTCGTCGCCTTCGTCTGCGATCGCCCCAGGCGGCGGCCATCGAGGCGGGGGCCGAGCAGCACGCGGCCCGCCGGGTCCTGGTGCACGAGGGGCGCGCCGTAGAGGATCGGCGGCTGGTGGCCGGTCGCCACGTCGCCGACGGTCAGCCGCAGCTCGCCGAGCATCTGGTGCCAGACGTCGCGGTGCTCCTCGACGGCGTGCCGCAGCCGGAAGGGCGCCGGGCGCGTGGTCGGCGATCCAGCCTCGCGCGCCGCGCACGGGGACGTCGTAGCGGCAGGGCGCGGCAGACGCGCCACGACCACGGGCCGGCGGCCGCGGCAGACGGTGCCGGCGTCGATCTCCCCGCGGTCGGTCATCGCCCCGGTCACACGCGCCGCGGCGCACGACGAGCTCCTTGACCTCGCAGCCCGTGATGATCTCCGCGCCGAAGCGGCCCACACCTCCTCGGCCAGCGCGGCCACGGCGCCCGCAGGATCGATGCGGCGCGCGTCGCCGGCCACCAGCACGCCGCCGGCGAGGTCGGGCGCCAGCTGCGGCTCCACCTCCCGCAGCGCGTCGGCATCGAGCCGCTCAGGGCGCCCGGCGTCGACATCGCGTCGTCGAGCGCCTCCGGGTCCTGCGCCACCACGAGGTAGCCGTGCGGCTGGCGGTCGGAGGCTGAACGCGCCCGCCGGTCGAGTGGTGGAGGGCCAGCCAGAGCTCCACGCTGCGGCGGCCGATGCGCTCGAGGGCGGGCGGGAAATAAGGCCCGACGACGAGGCCCGCGTTGCGTCCGGAGGCCGCGGCGGCGAGGCCGTGGCGGGCTCGACCAGCGCCACGCGCAGGCCGCGCTGGGCGCACGCGTTCGCGGTGGCGACGCCGACGACGCCGCCTCCGATGACGAGGACGTCGGGCGAGCGGCTCACTCGAGGCCGGCGAGCGCCGCGTAGCCGAGGCGCTCGGCCGCGAGCGCCGCGGCGTGCGAGCCGTCGGCGGCGGCGTCGATCGCGAGCGCGCGCGACCTGGATCGCGCGCCGCGGCCGCGCGGCGAGCGTCTGCGCCCAGGCCAGCGCGGTGGCGGCCACCTCGCCCGTCGGGGACGACCTCGTGGATGAGCGCCGAGCGCGAGTGCGTGCGCGCGCGGAGATCTTCTCGCCGAGCAGGATCAGTCTCCGAGCGACGAGCCGGGCCGAGCGCCCGAACAGCGCGTGCCGTGCCGGCGCTCGACGGGGAGTATGCCGCGCTCGACCTCGGGAAACCAGAAACGCGCGCTCTCGGTGGCCACGCGCAGGTCGCAGGCGAGCGCCATCTCGAGCCCGCCGCCCACGCACCAGCCGTGGATCTGCGCGATCGACGGCACGGGCAGCCACGCGAGCTGCTCGTAGACGTTGCCCGTGTGCTCGTAGTAGGCGAGCGCCGTCTCGGGAGTCGCCACGTCGAGCTCGCCGGTGTCGGCACCCGCCGAGAACGCGCGCTCGCCGGCGCCGCGGATGATCAGCGCGCTCGCCTCGCGCACTGGGCGCTCGCGAGCGTCTCGGCGAGCTCTTCCTCGAGCGCGCTCGAGAGCGCGTTCAACACGTCTGGCCGGTTCAGCGTCACCAACGCGACGGCGCCGTCGCGCTCGCACAGGATCAGGCTCATGCGATCAACCCCCTCGCGGTCTCGCCGCGCAGCGCGGTCACGGCCACTTCGGCGATGCGCTCGTACAACGCGTCGTCGGCCTCCTGCGAATACCACGCCGCGTGCGGCGTGAGGACGAGATTGGGCGCATCGACGCGGTGGTCTCCGGGCAGCGGCGGCTCGTCGTCCCACACGTCCATGAACGCCCAGGCCGGCCGCTCCTCGGCGAGGCCGTGGATCAGCGCCTCGATGTCGAGCAGCTCGGCGCGCGCGGCGTTGACGAGGATCGAGCCGATTTCATCAACGCGAACTCGTCGCCGCCGAGCAGCGGCTTCGACCCGCGCACGTAGGGCGCGTGCAGCGTGACGACGTCGCTCGTCTCGAGCAGCGCGTCGAACTCGGAGCGCTCGGCGCCGGCCGTGGCGAACGCCTCGTCGCTCGCGACGGGGTCGCACGCGAGCACGCGCATGCCGAGGGCGGCGGCGTCACGCGCCACCAGGCTCCCGATCTTGCCGAGGCCGATCACGCCGAGCACGGAGCCGTGCACGCGCCTCGTCGTGCCGGCCGCGCGCTCCTCCCACACGCCCGCCTGCATCGCGCGGTCGAGACCGACGATGCCGCGCAGGCCGGCGAGGGCGCAGGCGAGCGCGAAGTCGGCGACCTCGCGGCTGCAGTAGTCGGGCGTGCAGTAGGCGGCCACGCCGGCGGCGCGCAGGTCGTCGAGATCCATGTGGTCGTAGCCCGTCGAGCCGGTGATCGCCACTCGCGCGCGCGGGTAACGTGAGAGCAGGTCGGCGTCGACCGTGACACCGCCGCCCGAGACGACCGCGACCACGTCGCCCGGATCGCACACCTCGGGCGTGACGGCGCGCACCGTGTCGCCGAGCAGCGCGTCCAGGCGCTCGGTGTCGAAGTACTCCAGCACGGCGATCTGGGCCATCGGCGAGAGCTAACCAGATCGCCGCTAGCCTGGTGGCATGCCGCCCTCGGTCCACACCCGCCGCCTCGAGATCCGCTGGCGTGACATGGACGCGTTCAAGCACGTGAACAACTCGGTCTATCTCACGTATCTCGAGGAGACGCGCGACGAGTGGTTCCTCGCCGTGCTCGGCAACGGCCTGCTGCTCAACGATTTCGTGCTCGCGCGCTGTGCCATCGACTTCCGCTCGCCGCTGACGCAGGACGACGGCCAGATCGACGTGCAGGTGCAGTGCACGCGCGTCGGCAACTCGAGCGTCACGATGGCCGAGCGCGTGCTCTCGGTGCGCGACGGGCGCCTCGCAGCCGAGGCCGAGTCGGTGGTCGTCCACACCGACCCCGCGACCGGCAAGTCACGGCCGCTGACGGCCGAGATCCGCGCGGCGTTCGAGCGCTGGCTGGTCTGAGCCCGACGGGCGCCGGACGCGTCAGCTTCTGAGCCGCCCCGTCTCTGCCTCGTCGATCTCGTAGCGGGCGGCGTCCTCGTCGATCACCGTGACGGCGACGCCGTAGAGGTCGCGGGCCGCCTCGATGCTCACGAAGCCGTCGATCACGTCCTCGAGCACCCATTCGGCGGGTCGCGTGCGGGATCCTGCCAGCCGCCGCCGCCGCCCTCCCAGAACCGGATCGTGCGGTTCTTGCCCGCGTGCACGCCCGAGCGCATGACGCCGACCTCGAACTCGTCGGGACCGCCGGCGTCGTAGACGAGGCCGCTGCCGAGCGCGGGCAGGCCGCCCTCCCAGCCCCACACCGGGATCACGCCGCGGCTGCCGAGCACCGAGAGCGTGGCGTCGCCGTGCGTGAGCTCGAAGTCGCGGGCCACGCCGAGGCCGCCGCGATGCCGCCCGGCGCCGGCGGAGTCGGTGATGAACTCGTAGCAGTGCGTGAGCACGGGATAGACGCGCTCCTGCACCTCGACGGGCTCGTTGCGCGTGCCCGAGGCATACAGGCTGATCGCGGTGTGGTTGTCCTTCTTGCCGGGCCGCGCGCCGTAGCCGCCCTCCTTCCAGAGGTACATCACGAAGTCGCGCTCGTGGCCCTCGCGGCCGTCGAAGCCGCCCACGACCATGTTCGTCATGTTCCCCGAGCAGGCCATCGAGCGCTCCGGGATGACCTGCAGGTAGCAGCCGAAGATGCACTGGCAGATGACCTCGTAGCAGGTCGCGAAGGCACCGCTGATCGGGCGCGGGAAGAGCGCGTTGGTGACCAGGCCCTCGGGGTTCACCGTGTCGAGCGCGTTGTAGATGCCCTCGCTCGCGGGCACGTGCGGGAAGATCGCCTTCGTCGCGACGACGAGCGCCGACTGCGCCATCGAGCGCGTGGCGTTGATCGCCCCGTTGGCCTGGGGGTCGCTGCCGGAGAGGTCGTAGAGCGCGCGGTCGCCCTCGATCGTGATCGAGACCTTGATCTTGACCGGCGTCTCGCGGTCGCCCGTCGGGTCGAAGTCGATCGCGTCCTCGAAGCTGTAGGTGCCGTCGGGGAGCTTGCGGAACTCCTCGCGCAGGAGCGCCTCGGAGTAGCGGATCAGCTCGGACATCTCCGAGAGGATCAGCTCGATGCCGTTCTTGTCGATCAGGCTCTGCAGGCGCGCCTCGCCCGTGCGGCAGGACGCGATCTGCGCGAACACGTCGCCGCGCGTCGTGTCGGGCACGCGCACGTTGCGCAGGATGAAGCGCAGGACCTCCTCGTCCAGCTCGCCTTCGCGCACGAGGTGGAGCGGCGTGATGTAGAGCGCCTCGCCGTAGGTCGACTCGGCCTCGGCGTGGAAGCTCCCGGGCACCGGGCCGCCGGCATCCGACCAGTGGGCCGAGTTCTGCACGAACGCGAGCAGCTTCCCGTCGCGGAACACGGGCATGATCGTGCGCACGTCCTGGCAGTGCGTGCCGCCGATGAAAGCGTCGTTCATGATGAAGATGTCGCCCTCGTGGATCGTGATGGCCGTCGGTCTTCCGCAACTTCCTCGGCCGGATCGCGATCTTCCTCGGCCTGATCTTCGGCTACACGCTGTCCTGGGTGCTCGACCAGGTCTTCGGCAAGATCAACTCCTTCGACGCCGGCGTCGGACAAGGACACCGATGCACTTCCGGGTGAACTGGGACAACCTGCGAGTCCGCCGACTGGATCGGCTTCCCGCCGGCGACCACGACCGGTCCGGACGGCGCCCCGATCGCCGGCTGGCACCTGCCCGACTTCAAGTGGGCGTTCGTCGCTGCTGGTGCTGCCCGCGGTGATCGCGCTGATCGCCGAGAACACCGGCCACGTCAAGGCCGTCGCGGAGATGACCGAGACCGACCTGGACCCGGTGATGGGGCGCGCGATCGCCGCCGACGGCGTCGGCACGGTCCTCGCCAGCGTCGGTCGGCGGCTCGCCCACCACCACGTACGCGGAGAACATCGGGGTGATGGCGGCGACCCGGGTCTACTCCACGGCCGCGTACTACGTGGCCGCGGTGGTCGCGATCCTGTTCGGGCTCTGGTCCCAAGTTCGGAGCGCTCATCTACGGCGACGCCGGGCGCGGTGCTCGGCGGGGTCACCGTGGTGCTCTACGGCATGATCGGCCTGCTCGGCGCGAAGATCTGGGCGGAGAACCGGGTGGACTTCGCCAACCCGCTCAACCTGGTGCCGCTCGCGGCGGGCCTGATCATCGGGATCGGCAACGTCTCCTTGGAGATCACCGAGGACTTCACCCTGAGCGGGATCGCGCTCGGCACCATCGTCACGATCGCCGGTCTACCACCTCATCCGCTACTTCGCCCCGCCGCATCTGCGCGTGAAAGGCGGTACGGAGGGTGCCGGGGGGCGACCGGCGGACCGCCAAATGCCGCAGCGCGCGACGGCGCCCGCAGGGCACGGCGATCATGTGGACGAGCCGGCGCATACAAGGAGCCCTGACCATCCCGGTCTGCGGTTCGAATCCCCAGAGGCGGGCGATTCGAACCGCGGAAGCCGTACCAGGGAGGGGGGCGGGATGAAACCTCCGTCGTTCGAGTACCACGGGCCGTCCACGGTGGCCGAGGCGCTGACCGTGCTGGCCGAGGTCGGCGGGGACGGCAAGGTGCTCGCGGGCGGCCAGAGCCTGGTCCCGGTGCTGAACATGCGGCTGGCCGCGCCCGGGCACCTGGTCGACATCAACCGGCTCGCCGAGCTGGCGTCGTCCGCACGGCCGGGCGGGGTGCGGGTCGGGGCGCTGGCCCGGCACGCCGACGGTCGAGCGGGACCGGGACGCCTTCGCGCGGTGCCGCTGCTGGGCCAGGCGCTGTGAACGTGGCGCACCCGACGATCCGCAACCGGGGCACCACGGTCGGCAGCTCGTCCACGCCGACCCGTCCGGCGAGACGCCCGCCGTGCTCGCCCTGCTGGACGGCGAGATGGAGCTGGCCCGCGGGGCCGGGCGGCGGACCGTCCGGCGGCGGAGTTCTTCGTCGGCCCCGCTCGAGTCGGCGCTGCGAGCCGGTGAGCTGGCCGTCTCGGCGTACTTCCCCCGCCCGCCCCGGCGCAGCGGCACGGCGTGGCGCGAGGTGTCCCGGCGGCACGGCGACTACGCGCTGTGCGGGGTCGGCGTGCTGGTCTGCGTGGACGAGGAACTGCGCGTGGTCTCGGCGCGGGCCGCCTCATCTCGGTCGGCCCGACCCCGGTGGTGGTCGATCTGGCCGACGCGCTCGCCGGCCACCCGCACGACGCGCTCGACTGGGACGCCGCCGCCGCGCTGGTCCGGGCCCGGATCGAACCCGAGGACGACATCCACGCCACCGCCGCCTACCGTCGACACCTCGCCGGCGTGCTGACCGTGCGGGCCGGCGCCGAGGCCGCCGGGCGGGCGGCCGGGAGCGCACTGGCGAACGCAGGGGAGGGGTCGCCGATGACCGAAGTTCTGCACGAGACGCGGCTGGTCGTGAACGGGGTCGCGCACACCGTCCACGTGCCGGCCCGCCGGCTGCTCGCCGACTGCCTGCGCCACGAGCTCGGCCTCACCGGCACTCACGTGGGCTGCGAGCACGGCGTCTGCGGCGCCTGCACCGTGCTGGTCGACGGCGCCCCGATGCGCTCCTGCCTGATGTTCGCGGTCAGCGCCGACGGCGCCGAGATCACCACCATCGAGGGTTGCCGGGCACCGGACGGCGGCCTCGGCCCGGTCCAGCAGGCGTTCCAGGACTGCCACGGCCTGCAGTGCGGCTTCTGCACGCCCGGCTTCCTCACCACGATCACCGCGTTTCTCCGCGACAACCCGGCGCCCACCGAGGCCGAGGCGCGCGAGGCGATCGGCGGCAACCTCTGCCGCTGCACCGGCTACCAGAACATCGTGACGTCGGTGCTGCGGCCGCCGAGCTCAGCGGAGCTGCGGCCGAAGTCTGCGATCGCCCGAGGGCGCAGATGACCGCAACCGAGTCCGGATGGTGCCGCGTGAGGACGCGGCAGTTCGGCGAGCCGATCGCGCGGCGGGAGGACCCCAGGCTGGTCAGCGGGCGGGGCCGGTACCTGGACGACCTCGGGCCGGACGCGCTGGCCGCCGCGTTCGTCCGCTCGCCGCACGCCCACGCCCGGGTCGGTCGACATCGACGTCACCGACGCGCTCGAGGTGGACGGCCTGGTCGCGATCTACACCTACGAGGACCTCGCCGACGACACCGCGACCCGGGTCGGCGAGCCGCTGCCGCTGCTCATCCCGCACCCGGCGCTCACCCAGCCGCGCACCGCGTACGCCCTGGCCAAGGACGTGGTGCGGCACGTCGGCGAGCCGATCGTCATGGTGGTGGCGACCGACCGGTACGTGGCCGAGGACGTCTGTGGCCTGATCCGGGTCGAGTACGAGTTCCTGCCGCCCGTGGTGGGCATCGAGGCCGCGATCAGCGCCGAAGCACCGTGCACGACGACGTGCCGGACAACGTGGCCGCGCACCTAGTGCAGGAGGTCGGCGACGCGCGGGCCGCCATCGCCGCCGCGCCGCACGTGCTCGACCTGGAACTGGAGATCGAGCGCAGCGCGTCGATGCCGATGGAGGGCAAGGGCGTCTACGCGCGCTGGGACGCCGCCGACGCCTCGCTCCGGGTGTACTCCTCGACGCAGACGTCGACCTCGGTGCGGTTCGCGCTCGCCGCCAAGCTGAACCTGCCGGTGGACCGGATCGAGGTGATCGCGCCGGACGTCGGCGGCGGCTTCGGCGTGAAGATCGTGCACCCGTGGCCGGAGGAGGTGCTGGTGCCGTGGGCGGCGATCCGGCTCGGCCGCGAGGTCAAGTGGGCCGAGGACCGGCGCGAACACTTCATCTCGTCCGCGCACGAGCGGGGCCAGCAGCAGACCGTCCGGGTCGGCTTCGACGACGACGGCCGGATCCTCGGGCTGGACGTCGAGTTCTGGCACGACAACGGCGCCTACACGCCGTACGGGATCATCGTCCCGATCATCACCGCCACCCAGCTGCTCGGCCCGTACAAGCCGGGCGCCTACCGGGTGGAGTTCCGGTCGCTCTACACGAACACCGTGATCGTCACGCCGTACCGGGGCGCCGGTCGGCCGCAGGGTGTCTTCGCGATGGAGCGGACCATGGACGCGATCGCCGCCGAGCTCGGCCTGGACCGCGCCGACGTGCGGGAACGCAACTTCATCCAGCCGCGACGAGATGCCGTACGACCACCGGCTCACGTTCCAGGACGGCCGGCCGCTGATCTACGACTCCGGCGACTTCCCGGCATCGCTGGAGAAGCTCAAGAGGCTCGTGGACTGGGACGGCTTCGCCGCGTACCGGGACGCCGCCAGGGCCGAGGGACGCCGGGTCGGCATCGGGCTGGCCTGCTACGTCGAGGGCACCGGCGTCGGCCCGTACGAGGGCGCGCACGTCCGGGTCGAGACCAACGGCAAGGTCGTGGTCTCCGCCGGCCTGACCACCCAGGGCCAGGGCCACGAGACGGTGTTCGCGCAGATCGCCGCCGACGAGCTGGGCGTGCCGCTCGAGCGACGTCAGCGTGACCACCGGCGACACCCGGCGGTTCAAGTACGCGGTCGGCACGTTCGCCTCCCGCGCCGCGGTGATGAGCGGCAACGCGGTCGCGCTCGCCGCCCGCAAGGTCCGGGCCAAGGCGCTGCGGATCGCGGCCGAGGCGCTGGAAGCCGACCCGGGTGACCTGGAGTCGTCGACGGGATCGTGCGGGTCAAGGGCCATCCGCCGGGCGCCGCGGGCGGCGGATCCCGCTGCGCACGGTGGCCGTGCTGTCCAACCCGCTGCGTTACGCGTTCGACGAGGAGTCCAAGCGGGCCACCCAGTTCGCGGTCGGCGACGCGTCCAAGCCTCCGGTCGCGGAGGACGACGAGCCGGGCCTGGAGGCGACCGACTACTACTCGCCGATGCAGGCCACGTTCGCGAACGGCGCGCACGCGGCGATCGTGGAGACCGATCCGGAGACCGCCGAGATCGAGATCCTGCGGTACTGCGTGGTGCACGACTGCGGCCCGATGATCAACCCGAGGATCGTGGAGGGCCAGGTGCACGGGGGAGTGGCCCAGGGCATCGGCGGCGCGCTGTACGAGCGGATCGTCTACGACGAGCAGGGCCAGCTGCTCAACGCGTCCTACATGGACTTCCTGATGCCGTACGCGTCGGAGGTGCCGACCATCGAGACCGACCACCTCGAGACGCCCTCGCCGCTCAACCCGCTGGGCATCAAGGGCGCGGGCGAGGCCGGCGTGATCCCGGGGTCGGCGGTGCTCGCCTCCGCGATCGAGGACGCCGAGGGGATCCGGATCACCCGGATGCCGATCTCCCCGTCCGAGCTGTTCCACCTGCGGTTGGATTCCGCCGCCAGGGTCCACGATTCAACCGCAGGGGGTTCCGCGTGAAGGTGTCCGGCAACGCGACGTTGAACGCGCCGGTCGAGAAGGTGTGGGCGGCGCTCAACGACCCGGCCGTGCTGGTCCGGACGATTCCGGGCTGCGAGCGGCTGGAGGAGGTCGAGCGGGACGCGTACCGGATGACGGTGACCGCCGGCGTGGCGTCGATCAAGGGCAGCTACGCCGGCGACGTGCGGCTGACCGACCTGCAGGAGCCGCACGCGTTCGTGCTCAAGGCGTCCGGCGCGGGCGGCCCCGGCACGGTGTCGGCCGACGTGAAGGTCCGGCTGGGGACGGCGGCGACGGCACGACCGTGCTCTCCTACGACGCCGAGGCGATCGTCGGCGGCATGATCGGCGGGGTCGGCCAGCGGATGCTCACCGGCGTCGCGAAGAAGACCGCGGCCGAGTTCTTCACAGCCGTGGACGACGTGCTGAACGGGGTTGCTGCGCCTGCGGCCGTTCCGGTCGTCAGCCGCCGCGGAGACGGGCGTGTTCACGGCGCCGGCCGCCGCCGCGGTCCCGGCCCCAGGCGAGTTCGTCAAGGGGGCCGTGTTCGGGGCGGGCGTGGCGCTGCTCGGTGCGCTGGTCGGCGGGTTCGTGGCCCGCCGTCGGGGTTAACGTCGGGCGGTTCATTTCGCCCTCCCAGGGCGGAATTGAACCGCAGCAGGTCAGAGGGGGTAAGCATGCGTGCGTTCACCGCGGCGGCGATCCAGATCGCGCCGGCTCCGGGGTCGCTCACGGCGGCCAACGTCAAGACCAACCTGGAGAAGTGCGTCGAGTACGTGGAGCGGTGCGTGGCCGCGACCGGCGCGGAGCTCGTCGTGCTGCCCGAGACCGCGACCACCGGTTTCACGCCCGGCCTCCCGCCGGAGGAACTCTGGGACCTGGTCAGCGAGATTCCCGGTCCGGTCACCGCGCCGATCCAGGAGGTGGCGCGGCGGCTCGGGGTGCACGTCGTGCTCGGCACGTACGAACGCGGCCCCGAACGCGGCACGGTCTACAACACGGCGGTGCTGGCCGGGCCGGCCGGCGATCTGCTCGGGGTCTACCGCAAGTCGCACCTGTTCTGCGGCGAGGATGCGCCCAGCGGCGGCTGGGTCACCCCGGGCGACGAGGCGATCGTGGCCGAGACCGAGCTGGGCCGGATCGGCCTGATGATCTGCTTCGACGGCGACTATCCCGAGCTGGCCCGGATCGAAGCCGTGCTCGGCGCCGAGGTGATCTGCCGGCCGTCCGCCCTGCTGCGCTCGGCCGACATCTGGGAGCTGACCAGCCGGGCCCGCGCGTACGACAACCACGTCTTCGTCGTGGCCAGCAACGCCACCGGCGTCGACCCGGCCGGCGTGCTGTACTTCGGCAACTCCCTCATCGTCACGCCGGTCGCGGAGGTGATCGCGCGGGCCGCCTCGCACGAGGGCTGGGTGAGCGCCCGGCTGGACCCGGCCACCGCGCTGGCCTCGCTCACGCCCGGGTCGAACGTGCGGCAGGGCTTCGACCACCTCGCCGACCGCAACCTCGCGCTCTACCGCCGGCACGCCGAGCAACTCCTCGCGCCGGCCGAGACCCCGTTTCCCCACTGAGCCGCTTCGGACGTGAGGTCTTTTGCGTGTTGTGACCAGTGGGGTCGCATATCGGACGAAAGCGGTTATAGTTCCGTTCGTCCGTATATTCGTGCCCGGGTTCTCGGGCCCGGGCAAACCCTATTCAGGGGAGTTTCACGTGCTCAAGAAGACCCGCATCGCTGGTGCCGTGCTCGCAATCGCGACCGGCTTCCTGATGATGGCCGCGCCCGCCTCGGCTGACGCGCCCAAGACGGTCAACCAGACCAACAACCTGGTTCCGATCACGGCGTGCGACAACCAGGTTGACGTGACCGTCCTGGGCGTGAGCGTTCCGGTGACCGGTGTTCTGTCGCCCAAGAAGGTCGACTGCACCACCGCCACCACCCTGCAGGGCGGCAAGTAGTAGTTCGCTCCACCTGCGTTACCCGTAACACCAGTCGATAGCGTCGGGCCCCCGAGCAGGCCCGGCGCTATCGCCATGTCCAGGCCCATTTCGCCGCGGTCCATTCGCCCCCCTCTGGGTCGCAATTGGACCGCGGATCGTGGGGCTTACGGCAGTCACCAAAGTGGACGCCGATCGGCGGTCCCGACGGGGTGGCATATGTGGCAAAAGTGGCTAAGGTTCCTCTTGTCCGTTTATTCGTGCCCGGGTTCTCGGGCCCGGGCAAACCCTAACCAGGGAGTTTCAAAGTGCTCAAGAAGACGCGCATCGCTGGTGCCGTGCTCGCAATCGCGACCGGCTTCCTGATGATGGCTGCGCCGGCCTCGGCTGACGCCCCCAAGACCGTGAACCAGACGAACAACGTGGTTCCGATCACGGCGTGCGACAACCAGGTTGACGTGACCGTCCTGGGCGTGAGCGTTCCGGTGACCGGCGTTCTGTCGCCGAAGGCTGTCAAGTGCGACACCGCCACCACCGTGCAGGCTGGCAAGTAGTCCCAGTAGCACCCTGCAGTACCCGTAACACCAGTCGATAGCGTCGAGCCCCCGAGCAGGCTCGGCGCTATCGCCGTGTCCGGAGCAATTCGCGCCTGAGTCGGGGTGCCGCGCCCCGCCCCGCCCCGCCCCGCTCTGGCGCGGCCCGGCCCCGCCGAACCGGACTTTCGGGGAAACGGGGCTACGCGCGCCCGGCGGTTTCAAGCGGCTGTTGCAACGAGGAATTGTTGAGTATTTGTGCTGGGTTGCGCCAGTCCAGGGTTTGCCGGGGGCGTCCGTTGAGTTCGCGGGCGACTGGTCGAGGTCGGTCTTGGGTCTAGGTGCGGAAGTCGGTGCTGGAGCGGGGGAAGTACTGGCGGAGCAGGCCGTTGGTGTTCTCGTTGCTGCCGCGCTGCCAGGGGGAGTGCGGGTCGCAGAAGTAGACCTGGCAGTCGGTGGCCAGGGTGAAGGTGGCGTGGCGGGCCATTTCGCTGCCCTGGTCCCAGGTCAGCGTCTTGCGCAGTTCGGCGGGCAGCCGGCGCATCAGCGCGATCAGCACGGCGATGACTTCGTCGCTGACCCGGCGAGTTCGGCAGGGCGCCGAGCATCACGTAGCGGGTGGCCCGCTCGACCAGGGTGATGATCGCGCTGGCGCCGCGGGCGCCGATGATCAGGTCGCCTTCCCAGTGCCCGGGCACCGCCCGGTCGGCGGCTTCGGCCGGGCGGGTGGAGATGTGGAAGTCCCGCCACCCAGGCGCGGGTGCCGCGCCCGGCCGCGGCGCCCCGGACTGCGGGCGCCGCGCCGCCCGCCCGGAGCGCAGCGCGACCTGCCGGGCCAGCTCGGTGCGCATCCCGCCGCGGGCCTGGAAGTAGATCGCCTGGTAGATCGTCTCGTGGGACACCCACAGCTCCGGCTGGTCGGGATACTCCGCGCGCAGCCACCGGGCGATCTGCACGCGGCGACCACCGTAGCACCAGCTTGGGCCACCCGCTGCCACAACGGCGGGAACGGCTGCGCCTTGGCCGGGCGCAGCTTGCCCGGCCGCGGCCGCCGGGCCCGCTGTCCGGCTCGCGCTGGGCATACCGATGCTGCATAACCTCCGCCCGTACACACCAGCCCGGCCCGGCGGCCGCCCCGCCCCGACCAGCGCGGATGCGCCGCCCCCGGACCGTCGCGCGGCGGCCGGCCCATCCCGATACGCGTTCCGGCGTCACCTCCCGCCACACCGTCTGCGATCCCGGCCGATCACCACCGCGATCTGGCGGAAACGTCAGACCCTGACCGAACAACACCTCGATCTGAGCCCGCTCGACCTCGGTCAATCTCCTACCCGGCATGAACAGCCATCCTTCAGGTCAGCCGTTGCAACAACCGCTAGACACCGCCCCCGTCGTATGCCCAGAAACCCCGAAAGTCCGAATCTGCGACCTTGCGGGCCGGCTCCGACCAGCCGAGCGGTCGCCGTTCGGGTGCGGTTCGAATCCGCCCTGGGAGGGCGGATTCGAACCGCACCGCGCGCCGGAGGCGCGAATCAACCGCACGCCCGCCACGGAGCGGGCAGGTCGCCTACCGCCGTCGGGGACGAAACGGACTTGCGGGACTAACGTGGCTACGGGCGCCCGTCGAAGGCACGTTAGTCCCGCAAGTCCGTTTCGAGGTGGCGCTGCAGCCCGGTTGGCGCCCGCACCCCGCCACGCGAGCTGCACTATTTCGGGCAATACTGGTGATTACAGCTCTTATAGGGCTTAGACTCCCTAACGTCCGGTTTCGTGGTGTCCGGGGCTCGTGAGGCCCGGCGCTCAACCCGCTGAGGAGTTGTCCAGAGTGCTTACGAAGACGCGCATCGCTGGTGCCGTGGCCGCGCTGGCCACCGGCTTTCTGCTGGTCGCCGCCGCACCCGCTCAGGCGCACGGCCCGACCACGGTCAACCAGGTGAACAACATCGTGCCGATCACGTTCTGCGGCAACAACCTCAGCGTGGCCGTGGCCGCGGTGGCCATCCCGATCAACGACGTGCTGTCGCCGTCGTCGGTCACGTGCAACACCGCCATCACCTACCAGTGGGGGTAGAGCTCACCGATCGTTGATGGCGCCGGGCCTCGCGGGCCCGGCGCCATCGCGCTGTCCAGCCAGCCCGACGTGCCCGCTCTTGGCACATGTTGACGGCGACCACGGCGGTTCTCGCCCGTTCAATGGCATCCCGAGGCGGGGTTTCGCCCCCTCGTCAGGGAGGCGCAGATGGCCCGACGGATCCGGATCGGCATCGACACCGGTGGCACGTTCACCGACGTGGTGGCCTTCGACGAGGAGACCGGGGAGACGGTCACCACGAAGACACCGTCCACCCCGGCCGACCCCGCGGAGGGCTTCCTGGCTGGCGTGCACAAGGTGCTCGGCCAGCTCGGGGCGAGCGGTGCCGACCTCGTCGCGGTCTGCCACGGCACCACCGTCGCGACCAACCAGCTCCTCGAGGGCAAGGTCGACACGCTCGGCTTCATCACGACCGAGGGCTACGAGTTCCTGCTGGAGATCGCCCGCCAGAGCGTCCCGGACGGGTACGGCAACAGCTACTTCTGGGTGAAGCCGCCGCGGATCGTGCCGGCCGACCTGGTGCGCACCGTGGGCGGCCGGCTGGACTTCCGGGGCGAGGAGGTCCGGCCGTTCGACGAACCCGGCGCCCGCGCCGTCGCTCGCTGGTTCCGGGACCGTGGCGTCGACACGATCGCGGTCTGCCTGCTGCACGCCTACGCCGACCCGGCGCACGAGGAGCGGATGCGGGCCGTCCTCGCGCAGGAGCACCCCGACGCCGTGGTCTCGATCTCCAGCGAGGTGCTGCGCGAGTACCGGGAGTACGAGCGGGCGATGACCACGCTGGTGGACGCCGCGGTCAAGCCCCGGGTGGCCCGCTACGTGCGGAACATCGCGGAGCGGCTGGCCGGCCTCGCGGGCGGCGTGCCGTTCTACATCATGAAGTCGAACGGGGGAGTGCTCTCGGCGAGCGAGGTGGTGCACCAGCCGATCACCACCGTCCTGTCCGGACCGGCGGCCGGGGCGCTCGGCGCGGCGCTGGTCGCCCGCGAGGCCGGCTTCGACCGCGTGCTCACCCTCGACGGCGGCGGCACCTCGACGGACGTGAGCGTGGTGCTGGACGGCGAACCGACGCTCACCACGGAGGGCACGGTCGGCGCGTTCCCGTCGAAGATCCCGATGATCGACGTGGTCACGGTGGGCGCTGGCGGCGGCTCGATCGCGTGGCTCTCCCGGGAGGGGACGCTCAAGGTCGGCCCGCGCTCGGCCGGCGCCGACCCCGGCCCGCTCTGCTACCGCCGCGGCGGCACCGAACCGACCATCACCGACGCCCACCTGCTGCTCGGCCGGATCCCGCCGCACCTGCTCGGCGGCGAGGTGCCGCTCGACCGGGAGGCCGCCACCGACGGCATCACCACCCTGGCCGGCAAGCTCGGGCTGACCCCGGCCGCGTGCGCCGACCGGCATCCTGGAGATCTCGGCGTGGAACCAGGCGAACGCGCTGCGCCAGGTCACGGTGAAGCGCGGGCTGGACGTCCGCGAGTTCGTGATGGCCACGTTCGGCGGCTCCGGCTCGCTGCTGCTCTGTCGACTCATAGACATCCTCGGGCTGCGCGCGGCCGTGGTGCCCCGCGATCCGGGCAACCTCTCCGCGTTCGGGCTGCTCACGGTGGACGTGAAGAACGACTACGTGCAGACCGCCGTGGCCCGGCACAGCGCCCTCGACCTGGCCGCGGTGGCCGGCCACTACGCCGCCCTGGAGTCGTCGGCCGCCGCCGCGCTGGACGCCGAGGGTTTCGCCAGGACCGAGCACCGCCACCTGCGCACGGCCGACCTTCGGTACTACGGGCAGGCGTACGAGGTGCGGGTGCCGGCGCCGGCCGGTCCGGTCACCGCCGAGTGGGCCGAGTCGGTCGTCGCGGAGTTCCATGGCGCGCACGAGCAGCTCTACGGCTACTGCTTCCGGGATCGGCCCGAGCAGCAGGTCGAGTGGGTGAACCTGCGGGTCACGGGCGTCGGCCCGATCCGCCGGCCCGAGCTGCGCGCGCTCCCCGACGGGGACGGCGATCCGGAGCGCGCCCGCACCGGCACCCGCCCGGTCTGCTTCGACTCCATCGTGGACACCGCGATCTACTGGCGGCCCGACCTGCGGCCCGGGGACACGCTGCACGGCCCGGCGATCGTCGAGGAGTACGGCTCGACCATCCCGCTGCACCCCGGCTTCGCGGCCACCGTCGACCGGTTCGGCAACCTCGTCGTCACCAAGGGAGGGACCGCGTGAACGTCGACCCGGTGCTGTTGGAGATCGTGGAGGGCACGCTCAGCGCGATCGAGCAGGAGGTGGAGACCGCGATCGGGCGCACCGCGCGCTCGCCGATGATCCGGGACGCGCACGACTACCGGGCCGGCATCCACGACGCGAAGCTGCGCAAGCTCACCGGCCGCTCGTACTCGGCGCTGGTGCACCCCGTGGTCCGGGACTTCCCGTTGGACACGATGCGGCCGGGTGACGTGTTCTTCCACAACGACGTGTACCTCTCCGAGGGCGGCATCGGACACCTGCCCGATCTCTGCGTGACGGTGCCCGTCTTTCACGAGGGCGCCGTGGTCGCCTTCGTGCAGGCGTTCGGGCACCACGACGACATCGGCGGCGCGGTGCCCGGCTCGATGCCGTCGCACGCGACCAGCGTGTTCCAGGAGGGCCTGATGGTCCCGCCGATCCGGCTCTGGGACCAGGGCGTGCCGAACCGGGCCGCGCTCACGATCATGACCCGCAACTCCCGGATGCCCGACTCGCTCGCCGCCGACCTGGACGCCGAGTGCTCGGCCTGCCTGATGGGCGCCCGCCGGTTGGCGGAGCTGTTCACCCGGTACGGCCGGGAGACCGTCGAGGCCTGCTTCGACGCGATCATCAGCAACACCGCCAACACGTTCCGCACCGAACTGCTCGCGAAGATCCCGGACGGCACGTACGTCTGGGAGGACTACGCCGAGCACGACGGCGTGGATGCCCCCCGCCTGCACACCCAGCGGATCACCCTGACCAAGGTGCCCGAGAAGCTGATCCTCGACTTCACCGGCACGTCACCGCAGGCCAAGGGCCCGATCAACCACTGCGGCGACTACGCGGACGGCAACTTCCTGAAGAAGTGGCTGGCACCGATCCTGCGCAACCTCGCCGACAGCCCCGAACGCGCCGCCGAACTGGACGTGAACGAGGGCGTGGTCGAGCTGATCGAGATGCGCTTCCCGCCGCCCGGCACGCTGCTCACCCCGGTCTTCCCGGCCCCGACCAACGCCCGCACGTTCGTCATCCTCCGCCTGCTCGGCGTGCTGGCCGGCGTGATCGCGAAGGCGGTGGACGGCAAGATGCCCGCCGACCAGGAGACGATCCGCTACACCGGCGTCTACGGCACCGACGTCGACGGCCAGCCGTACCTGATGCGGGAGGTGCTCGGCGGCGGCTCGGGCGGCCGGTACTACGCCGACGGCGAGGACACCATCCACGTGGTGCCCGACTCGCGGAACATCCCGGTCGAGTTCGCCGAGTCGCGCTGGCCGTTCCGGGTGGAGCGGCTGGGCCTGGCCGTGGACTCCGGCGGCCCGGGCCGGTATCGGGGCGGGCTCGGGTACGAGAAGCACATCCGGATGCTCCGCGACGCCCACTTCATGTCGATCGCCGACCGCGCGCTGCTCTCCTGCTGGGGCGTGAAGGGCGGTCGGGCCGGGCGGCCGTTCGAGGTGGTGATCGATCCGGGCGGACCGGCCGAACGCGCGGTGGACGCCCTCGCCGACGCCGAGCCGATCCGGGCCGGCGAGGTGGTCCGGATCCGCACCACGGGCGGCGGCGGCTGGGGCGACCCGTTGGAACGCCCGTACGACGAGGTGGCCCGCGACGTCCGCTGGGGCAAGGTGTCGGTGTCGGGCGCGCTGGCCGACTACGGCGTGCTGATCACCGGCAACGCCGAAGACCCGGTCGTCGACGTGGACGCGTCCGACGCGCTGCGCGCCGCGACCCGGTCCGAACGAGCCGGCGACGAGCCGTTCTTCGACCGCGGCCCCGGGTATGCCGCCCTGGCCGGCGGCCAGCTCGCCGCCGCCGTCGACTACGTCTAACCGCGCCCGCCCCGCGGGCCGCCCGCCGCCCGACCCCCGCGCTTTGGGCGACATTTTCTCGGTTATAGCCGAGAAAATGTCGCCCAAAGGCGCAAGGTTCTTAGGGTTTGCTCGGGATGCCGGAGCCGGCCGGGCGGCTGGAGGCGCCGGCCACCTTGACGCCGGCCCGGTAGACGGCCTCGATCTCCAGCAGGGCGGCGATGTCGGTGGTCGGGTCGCCGCGGACGGCGAGCAGGTCGGCGTCGTAGCCGGCCCGGACCGCGCCCTTGCGATCGTCCACGCGGCAGGAGCGCGCGGCCGTGACGGTGATCGCGGTCAGCGCCTCGATCGGGCTGTACCCGGCGGTGACCAGGGCCGCGGCGCCGTACGGAAGCACGTCGTGCGGTTTGGGTAGGCCGATGCCGGCGTCGGAGCCGATCGTCACCGTGAGGCCCAGCTCGCGGATCTTCAGCAGCTGGGCGTACAGCGCGGGCAGCCGCTTGGCGATGAGCGGCGGCAGCGGTGCGTCGAGTGGGGGCGTGCCGACGGTCAGCGAGGCGATGATGCCGCGCTCGGCCATCGTGGCGAGCACGTCGAGGTCAGTGCCGATCCCGTCCTCGGTCATGAACGAGCAGTGCTCGACGCTGTCAACGCCGGCCTCGACCGCGTCCGCGATGCCCTGCGCCGCGTGTGCGTGCGCGGCCACCGGCAGGCCGCGGCGGTGCGCCTCGTCGACCACGGTGCGGAGCGCGTCGAGGTCGTACTGCGACGCGTGCGGCAGCGACCCCTCGGTGAGGCCGCCACCGGTCGCCATGATCTTGATCGCGTCGACGCCCCGGTCGGCGCGTTCGGCCACGGCGGCCCGGAGCTCGGCCGGGCTGGCCACCTCGCCGCCGAAGAACCAGCAGTGACCGCCCGTGGTCGTGATCGGCGGCCCGGCGGCGAGGATCTCCGGACCCGCCGCGAGCGTCTCGGCGCTGATGCCTGGCCGCCAGGCCAGCTCGTCCCGGAGCGGCAGGGTGATGTAGTTCCGGTCACCGAGGTCGCGGACGGTGGTGATTCCGCCGGCCAGCGCGGTCCGGGCCGCACGCCGGATGTGCGCGGCCAGTTCCTCGTCCGAGGCGGCCTGGAGGCTGGCGACCACGGTCGGTCCGGCGTCGAAGCAGAGGTGCTGGTGCGAGTCGACCAGGCCGGGCAGCAGCGTGACGTCGTCGCCGAGATCCACCACCTCGACGCCGTCCGGGGCCGCGTCGACCACGCCCTCGATCCGGCCTTCCTCGATCAGGATCACCGGCCGGTCAGGCACCAAAGCATGACCGTCGAAGAGCGCCCCCGCGCGCAATCCATGCATGCGGCCAGTTTGCCAGTTCGGCCTGCCGACGCGGGGGTTACCGGCCGGTTACCCTGACGGTCCGTGTCTACCGGAGGTGGTGCGCGTGGCCCGGCTGACAGCCCGTGAGCTGCTCGATCACACCCTGGACCCGGGCAGCTGGGAGTCCTGGGACGTGCCAGTGCGTGATCCCGTTGGCCTCGATCCGGCGTATGCGGCCGAACTCGCCGCGGCCCGGTCCCGGACCGGCGTGGACGAGTCGGTGGCCACCGGCGCGGGCCGGCTGCGTGGCCGCCGGGTGGCGGTGGTCGCGTGCGAGTTCGGCTTCCTCGGCGGGTCGATCGGGGTCGCCTCCGCCGAGCGGTTGGTGGCCGCGGTCGAGCGCGCCACGGCCGAGGGGCTGCCGCTGCTCGCCGCCCCGACCTCCGGCGGCACCCGGATGCAGGAGGGGACGATCGCGTTCCTGCAGATGGTGAAGATCAGCGCGGCGATCGCCGCACACCGGGCAGCCGGCCTCGCCTACCTGGTCTACCTGCGCCACCCGACCACCGGCGGCGTGTTCGCGTCCTGGGGCTCGCTCGGCCACGTCACGGTCGCCGAGCCGGGCGCGCTGATCGGCTTCCTCGGCCCCCGCGTCTACGAGGCGCTGTACGGCACGCCGTTCCCGGAGGGCGTCCAGCTCGCCGAGAACCTGTATCGGCACGGCCTGGTGGACGCCGTCCTCCCGCCCGAGCAGGTGGCCGAGATCGCCGACCGTGCGCTCCGGGTGATCTGCGCGCCCCGGCACGGGCTGACCCGGCCGCCGGCCCTGCCGATGGACACCCTCGCCGACGTGCCGGCCTGGGACTCGATCACGCGATCGCGGCGACCCGACCGGCCCGGCGTGCGGCGGCTGCTCCGGCACGCCGCGCGGGACGTGGTGCCGCTGCACGGTACGCAGGAGGGGGAGAGCGCGCCGGGGCTGCTCCTCGCGCTGGCCCGGTTCGGCGGCGCGCCCGCGGTGGTGCTCGGGCAGGACCGGCGTGGCCAGACCGCGGAGTCGCCGCTCGGACCGAGCGCGTTGCGGGCCGCCCGGCGCGGCATGCGGCTGGCCAGCGAGCTGCGGTTGCCGCTGGTCACGGTGGTGGACACGCCCGGCGCCGCGCTGTCGAAGGAGGCCGAGGAGGGCGGGTTGGCCGGCGAGATCGCCCGTTGCCTCGCCGAACTCGTACGGCTGGACGCCCCCACGCTCTGCGTGCTGCTCGGGCAGGGCACCGGCGGCGGTGCGTTGGCACTGCTGCCGACCGACCGGGTGCTCTGCGCCGAGCACGCCTGGCTCTCACCGCTCCCGCCCGAGGGCGCGTCGGCGATCATCCACCGCAGCACCGATCGGGCGCCGGAGCTGGCCGCCGCCCAGGGCGTGCGGTCCCGGGATCTGCTCGCCGCCGGCATCGTCGACCGAGTCGTCGCCGAGCGGCCGGACGCCGCCGACGAGCCCGACGCGTTCCTCGGCCGGCTGGCCCAGGCGATAGAGCACGAGCTGGTCGGGCTGCTCGACCGGCCGCCGGCGGACCGGATCGCCGCCCGCTTCGACCGTTACCGTCGGCTCGGCTCGGAGCGCACTGAATAACCCTGGTAGCGAGCCACCACTCCGCTTTGGGCGACATCTTCACGGCCATAGCCGTGAAGATGTCGCCCAAAGCGCGAAGGGCGAAGGGCGGACAGCAGGCGGCCGGGCGGCCGGTCGCCCCGGCGCGGCCGGCCCCGGCACGGCCGGCGAGGTTCGCCCAAAGCTGCTGGTCCGTTGGGCGAGTGTTGCCCATGCTCGGGTGGCCTGCCGTCTTTAGAGTCCTCCCGTGCGGGTTCTCATCGCTCTGGGCGGCAACGCCATGACGGCGCCGGACGGCCGGGCCAGCCAGGCCGACCAGCTGGCCGCCGTGACGCGCGCGGTGGAGCCGATCGCCGCGCTGGCCGCCGCCGGCGACGAGGTGCTGATCACGCACGGCAACGGCCCCCAGGTCGGCAACCTGCTGGTCAAGAACGAGCTGGCCGCTGCGGTGGTCCCGCCGGTGTCCCTGGACTGGTGCGTCGCCCAGACCCAGGGCACGATCGGCTTCATCCTCCTCGACGCGCTCGAACGCGCGCTGGCCGCCCGTGGGCTGCGCCGGCCGGTCACGGCGTTGGTCAGCCGCGCGCTGGTCGACGCGAACGACCCGGGGTTCCAGCGGCCCACCAAGCCGATCGGCCGCTACCTGCCGGCCGACGAGGTGGGGGTGCTGATCGAACACGGCCAGACCTGGGCCGACCGCGGCGTGCACGGCTGGCGCCGGCTGGTGGCCTCACCCGAACCGCTGGAGCTGCTGGAGGGCGCCGCCGTGGCCGCGCTGCTCGCGGCCGGCTTCGTGGTGGTGGCGAACGGCGGCGGCGGGATCCCCGTGGTCCGTGACCCGGACGGCACCCTGCGCGGCGTCGAGGCCGTCATCGACAAGGACCTCGGCGCGGCGCTGCTGGCCCGGACGGTCGACGCGGACGTGCTGGTGATCGCGACCGACGTGGAGCACGTCATGCTCGGCTTCGGTACCCCGGACCAGCGCCCGATCGGCGCGGTGACCGTGGCCGAGCTGCGCGCCGCCGCAGCCGCAGGCGAGTTCGCCAGCGGCTCGATGGGGCCGAAGGTCGAGGCGGTCTGCCGGTTCGTCGAAGCCGGCGGCCAGCGGGCCGCGATCACGTCCCTGGACCAGATCGCCGACGCCGTCACCGGCGCCGCCGGCACCGTGGTCTCGCCCACCAGCAGACCCTTGACCAGCACTCCACACCGCGACGAGAGGTGACGAGACCGTGCCCGAGCCCATCGAAGTCCGCAAGGTCCCGATCAAGCATGTCAGCGACGCATCCGGCCTGGCCGAGCTGATCGACACCGGGGTGATCGACGCGGACCGCGTCCTCGCGGTGATCGGCAAGACCGAGGGGAACGGCGGCGTCAACGACTACACCCGGATCATCGCCGACCGCGCGTTCCGGGAGGTGCTGGTCGAGAGGGGTACCCGCACTCCGGACGAGGTCGGCCAGGTCCCGATCGTGTGGTCCGGCGGCACCGACGGCGTGCTCTCCCCGCACGCCACGATCTTCGCCTCGGTGCCGGCGGAGCAGGCGGTGCCGTCGGACGAGCCGCGGCTCACCGTGGGCTTCGCCATGAGCGACGTGCTGCTGCCGGAGGAGATCGGGCGCACGCCGATGGTCGAGAAGGTGGCCGCCGCGGTCAAGATCGCGATGGAGCGCGCCGGCATCACCGACCCGGCCGACGTGCACTACGTGCAGACCAAGACGCCGCTGCTCACGATCCACACGATCCGGGACGCGAAGAGCCGTGGCCAGAGCGTCTGGACCGAGCACACGCACGAGTCGATGGACCTTTCCAATGGCACCACGGCGCTGGGCGTGGCCGTGGCGCTGGGCGAGATCGCGATGCCCACCGACGCCGACGTGATGCACGACCGGTCGCTGTTCTCCTCCGTGGCCTCCTGCTCGTCCGGCGTCGAGCTGGACCGGGCTCAGGTGGTCGTGGTCGGCAACGCCCGCGGCGTGGGCGGCCGGTACCGGATCGGCCACTCGGTGATGCGGGACGCCCTGGACGCCGACGGGATCTGGGAGTCCATCCGGGACGCCGGCCTGAAGCTGCCCGACCGTCCACACCCGACCGACCTGGACGGGCGGCTGGTCAACGTCTTCCTCAAGTGCGAGGTGAGCCAGGACGGCACCGTGCGAGGCCGCCGGAACGCCATGCTGGACGACTCGGACGTGCACTGGCACCGGCAGATCAAGGCCTGCGTGGGTGGGGTCACCGCGGCGGTCACCGGTGACCCGGCGGTCTTCGTGTCGGTGTCGGCCGCGCACCAGGGTCCGGACGGAGGGGGCCCGGTCGCGGCGATCGTCGACCTCGGCTGACCCTTGCGGTTCAATTGCGCCCTGGGAGGGCGCAATTGAACCGCACAGGCAGTAGCGGGGGCACGGTGGCTGGCGTGGTGCTCGCGGCCGGCGCCGGGCGCCGGTTCGGCGGGCCGAAGGCGGTCGCGCTGGTGGCGGGGGAGCGGCTGGTGGACCGGGCGGTCCGGCTGCTCACCGATGGTGGATGCCGGCCGGTGGTGGTGGTCGCCGGTGCCACGCCGATCGAGGTGCCCGGCGCGCTCGTGGTGGAGAACCCGGAGTGGCGGACAGGCATGAGCACGTCACTCCAGGTAGGGCTCGCTTCGGTGAGCGGAGCGGACGCCGCGATTCTGATCACCGTGGACGCGCCGTGGCTCGGCCCGGAGTCGGTCCGGCGGCTGCGGGCGGCCCACGCGGGGGGCGCCACCGTCGCGGTCGCCACCTACGCGGGACGCCGTGGTCACCCGGTCCTGCTGGCAGCGGCCCACTTCAGCGCCGCGGTAAGGGCCGCGACGGGCGACGTCGGCGCGCGCGCGTTCCTGGCCGCGCACCCGGAACTCGTCACCCCGGTGCCCTGCGACGGCACCGGTTATCCGGACGATGTGGACACCCCGGAGGACCTCGCCGCCTGGCCAGCGCGACCGCGTGGCCAGACCAAGGCCGATACCGCCGGGCAACAGACTGGAAACGTCCACGGGGAAGGCTGAGACTGGTCACGACGAAGGGGGGCGCCATGCTGCTGCGCCTACGGATCAGCCTGCCCGACCGTCCCGGGGCGCTCGGTCGCATCACCCGCACGCTCGGCGCGATCGGAGCGGACATCCTCCAGATGACGGTCCTGGAACGCGAGGCCGGTCGGGCGCTGGACGAGTTCACCGTCACCTGGCACGGCACCCTGCCGCACGACCGGATGGCCACCGGCCTGGAGACGATCCAGGGCGTCCGGGTGGAGGCGATCTGGGCCACGTCCGAGCCGCCCGGCGCCTATCCCGACCTGGACGTGCTGGGCCACGTCGCGGCCAACCCCGAGCGGGCCGTCATCACGCTCGCCGACGCGGCGCCTGGCAGCTTCAGCGCCGACTGGGCCGTCGTGGTCAGCGCGGACGCCTCCCGCGAGGTGCTGCACGCCACCTGGCAGGCACCGAGCCCGGTCGAGTCGCCGCCGTTCGTGCCGCTGCGGCCCCGCGCGTTCACCACCGGAGACGGCATCCACATGGCCGCCGCACCGCTCGGCGGCTCGGGGCTGGTGCTGCTGGTCGCCCGGTCGTCCGGCCCGGAGTTCCACCGTGCCGAGGTGCTCCGGCTGACGCTGCTGACCGAGGTCGCGATGTCGATGGTCGGCGACCCCGCGCCCGAGCCCGGTTGGGTCGCCCCGACCGCCTAGTACCTCCCTCGCGCTTTGGGCGACATCTTCCGGGTCATAGCACCGAAGATGTCGCCCAAAGCGCGGGTTGAAGGGTCAGGTCAGCACGGCGCGGTGCCCGACGCGGAGCGTGCCGGCGGTGACCACGTCGGCGAGCACCCCGAGGTTGAGCCCGTTGTGGTCGCTGACGAGCTTGAGTAGCCGACCGTCCGCCGGCACCTCCGCGGTGACGGCGTCGATCATCACGCAGCGCGGCGCCCCGGCCCGGATCCGCAGTACCACGTCGCCCAGCGTGAGTTCCCGGCCGAGCCAGCCGTCCTCGACGAATCCGGTGCCGGCCACGTCGAGCAGCACGTTGGCGCGGAACCGGCGCGGGTCGACGTCCTCGCCGAGCAGGGCCGCGAGCTGGCGGAGCGAGGCGGTGGTGAGCACGTGCACCGCGCCGGCGTCGTGATGCGGGATCGTGCCCTCCATCGCGACCGTGACCGGCCGGCCGACGACCGCGCTCAGGGCCGGCGCCAGGGCCGGGTCGGTGCCGTCGTACCGGACGCCGTCGGGCAGGGTGACCAGGACGCCGTCGCCAGCCAGCGCGCTCCGGCAGCCCAGCAGGCCGTCCATCCGGCGGAACCGCCGCGTCGACTTGCCGCTACCGAACTTGCCGTCCGGGTCGCGCACCGCCCAGAGCCGATCCCCGGCCAGCCCACGGGTTTCCACGGTGGCCGCCCGAAGGCTCTCGCCCAGCATGGACTTCACCGGATACCGGTCGATTCGCGCCACCGTGCCGATCCCCATGGTCCGAGCATGGCACGGCCGGAAGAGGTGCCATCGGACCTGGTCCAGGCACTGAACCGCACCGGCGCGGTACGCGTATCACGGTTCGTCAGGACAGCGCTCCACCGTACGGGTCGGCTTCACCCACCGAGGGTGGCCGCTCGGGGGACGCGGTGGAGGAAACGAGAGGTCGCGTGGGCGCGCGAACTCTGAGGGGGAGACCGTGTCGGTAGCCGAATTCGAGTCCAGCGTCGCCGAAACCGGGAGCGAGCCGGCGGCCGAGGCCGCCGTACTCACCGCGATCGGGCTGGTGACCAGCACCGAAGCGGCACGCCCTCGCGCCCCTCGCCGGCCTCAGCGCCGAGGAGCAGTGGGAGCACCTGGTCGGTGCCCACGCCGACAGCCTGTGGCGGTTCGCGGTCAACCTCGGGCTCGCCGAGCCGGCCGCCGAGGCGGTCTGCGAACTGGCCTGGCTCCGGCTGGCGCAGCGCTGGTCGCCGATCGGCGGACACTCCGACGAGCAGGTTCGGGAGTGGCTGGAGGAGACCGTCTGCTGGGAGTCGCGGGCACACCGCCGCCGCGCTCCGGAGATCCGCCGGCCGCGACTCCGCCTGGTCCCGTCGCCCCGTTAGGGCCTGTTTCCTAGGCCCTCTGCCGGCTGCGCCGCGCCCCAGACGACGACCGGCGGCGTTGTCGTCCCGCCCGGATACAAGACCCGTATCCGAGCGCACCTCCGCGTTGCCCACTCTTGCGCTGCCGAAACGCGTACCCAAATGCGGCCCCTATGACCGACATTCTTGCTGGTAGGAAGGCCTACATCGGGTGCGGTTGGAGAACCCTCGGGATGCGCACCGCCCGCTTGGATAGGAGCTGATTCTGTCCGTGAGATGTCCTTTGTAGCGAGCCTTCCGGGTTCGACGCCCGGCGATGACGTCAGACAACGGAACCCGAGACCGGGTGGCCACGGGCGACAGCGAGACCGAGGCGGCGACTCCCGTCCGTGCGGGGTGACGTCGGCGGTCAGGTCAGTAGGGTTTGATCAGCCCACGGCGGGCGGCTTCGGCGACCGTGCTCACCCGGTTGTCGGTGCCGAGCTTGCGGTAGATGCGTACGAGATGGGTCTTGATGGTCGCTTCGCTGAGGAACAGGGCCGTGGCTATGTCCCGGTTGTTGCGGCCCTCGGCGAGTAGGCGTACGACCTGGGTCTCCCGGTCGCTCAATGCCGGCGCCGGGTCCGACATGCGATTGGTCAGGTGCTCGGCGGCCTCCGGGGCGAGCGCCATCCCCCCGGTGGCTGCGGCGCGGACGGCGCGGAACAGTTCTTCGGGCGGGCCTGCCTTGAGCACGTAGCCGCGGGCGCCGGCCTCGATCGCTCGGATGACGATGTCCTGGCTGTCGTAGCTCGTCAGCACGACAACCCGGGCATCGGGCACGGTCGCGGTGATCTGGCGGGTCGCCTCGATGCCGTCCGTCCCTTCACCCGTCCCGGCGCCGTCGTTGAGTCGAAGGTCCATCAGCACCACATCGGGTGCGAGCTGCCGGGCGAGGGCTACGGCCTCCAGGCCGTTGCCGGACTCTTCGATGATGGCGAAGCCTGGCTCGCCGCTGAGCAGGGCGCGCAGTCCGGCACGAACGACGATGTGATCGTCCACGATCAAGATCCGGATCGTCGGCGACGGGCGTGTCGCTCACCATGTTCGTGTCAGAGTGGAGATACCCGTGGGCAGCGTCGCCAGTACCCGGGTGCCGTGTCCGTGAGCACTCTCGACAACGCAGGTGCGGTCGTACGCGGCAAGGCGGTCCCGGACCGCGGTCAGGCCGAATCCGCGACCGCCGCCGAGGTTGCTCGCACCCTGCGGTCCCGCGACCCAGTGACGCGAGGTCGAAGCCCACGCCGTCGTCCCGCACCTCGATGGTGATCGTGTCATCGTCCCGGTAGTGCAGTGTGATCCACACCTGGGCGGCGCCGGCGTGCTCGTACGCGTTCGCCAGCAGGCCTTGGACCACCCGCAGCAACACCGCGGCCTCGTCCGGGTGCACGCCGCGTGGTTTGCCGCAGGTCTGAAAAAAGACCTGTGGCGCGCCATCGGCCGCACCCTTGCGGATGCACAGCTCGCGCAGCGCCGCAGTCAGGCTGTCGCGTTTGAGGGCGGGCGGGGTCAGATCGCGGATGATGCTGCGGGTATCGGCGAGGCTCGCGCCAAGCGCCTCGGTGACCGTGTGCACCTGCACCCTGGCTGCTTCCGGCTGCCGGTCCCAGTCTCGTTCGGCGGCCTGTAGCAGCATCCGGCTGCCCACGAGTTCCTGGACGAGAGAGTCGTGCAGATCCCGGGCGATGCGGGCGCGTTCGGCGAGCTGCCCGGCCTCTCGCTGCTGCCGGGCCAACTCATCGCGGGTCCGGCGGAGCTCGTGCACGAGCCGCTGCTGACCGCGGTAGAGCGCGACCGCCGCCCAGACCACCGCGACCGGTGGAGCCCACAGATCCAAGCGGAAGCCCTCGGCCGCCCTGACAAGACAGACGACCAGCAGAGCCGTGATCAGCCCGACCACCAGAACCGCCGCACCGTCGGTGAACATACGTAGAGCGAGGATGGCCAGCGGTACGGCAAGCCACGCGTAGCCGAAAGCGAGATTAGCCGGGAGGAACCATGAGATCCAGCACCACAGCACGAGAAGCAACCCGAGCCAGAGGTGCCTTCCCCGGAGGCTCATCCGGTCCCACAGGGCCAGGCCCGCGCCGTAGCTGATCATCAATAGAACGGCGGGCGGTGCCACTGACCAGCAACGCTCTGTCGCCACTTGCGCGACACGAGTGAGCATGCCAACAACGACGGCCACCAGCATGATGTGTGGAATCCACCGGAGCAGTAGCGCGGCCTTGTCCGGGATGGTGGGGATGGAAGGGTGCACAGCGGCGGTTCCCTCGGCAGCAGGCCATTCTCACGGCGGAAGCCCCGCCAGTATAGGTAGCACAACCGAAGGAAAGGATCACGCCGCTGTGCGTGGTTCCCTACCGGCCCGGATGAAGCCCCAGCCAGCCGGGGGTCGGTTCGCCCTTGACCTCACCGAAGTACAGGGCGAAGGTCTGCTTCAACTGCTCGACGCGGGCGCGGTCCTCCATAAACCTGGGGAAGCCGTCCACGTGGGCGTTCGGATACTCCCAGATGGGCTTCAGGCCTGCGGGCGGAGCGATGTCCGTGCGTACCGACCAGGCGTTGGGCGTCTGGCGCTCGGTGGACAACTGCCAGTTCAGGTAGAGCTTGGCCGCCGTCGGGTTGGCGGCCTGCCGAAGGATCGCGATCCGCTGCCCCCACGCCATGAAGGGGTGCCCCTCGGCGATCACCATGCGGGTCGGACCGGTGCTGAGCGGGTTGCCACCCGCCCCGACGCCGATGATCTTCTGCTTGGCGTTGACCGCGGCGCCGGGCGAGAAGGAACCGCGGGCGAACTGCGCCTGCTGAGCGGCGAAACGGGCCACCCAGTCCCATCCGTAGGTCTCGGCGTAGAGGGCGTAGAGGTAGAGCACCGCGTCGTCGTCGTGCGGGTAGGACGAGGCGATAGCACCCTTCCACCGCGGATCCACCAGGTCCAGCGGCGTCAGGGGCGCATCGGCACCGGCCGCGGCCACGTCGTACAGGTAGCTGAAGGCGATGACCATTCCGGCTACCCAGGCACCGTCCGGATCTCGGAACTTCTTGTGGAGCTTGCTGAACCCGGCGGGCTTGTAGCGCAGCAGCCGATTCTCCCGCTTCCACCGGGTGAAGTCCTGCAAGGTCTGCAACTGCACGACGTCGGGGACCAGGGTGCCGGTCGCCAGTTGGTTGTCCACCCGGACGTCGTGATACTTGCTGTAATCCACGATCAGCGTCAGGTCGATGTCCGGGAAGCGGTTCCGGAACGCCGTCCTCGCGTTCGCGCCGCTTCCCGAGTTGGCGAGGTCGCCGCCGGCGTAGATCACGAGTTTGCCGCCCTGGGCGAGAGCATCCCGATACAGCTCGTCCAGCGAGCGGGTTTCCTCACCGGCGGCTGGGGGAGCGCCCGCCGAAGGTCGCGCGTTGGCCTGACCGGCGGACGCCCATGCTGGCGCGGTCGCGCCGAACACCGCGCCGGCACCGACCGCGAGAGCCCGCCGTCTGCTGAAGCTTTCGGACATGGTGGGGGTCCTCTCTGGTTCTCTGCAACGTCGCCGTGCACGGCAGTTGACCATCAGCCTGCCACCGCGCACGAAGCCGCGCGTCGCCCGGAAGCTGTTCGGCGTTCAACCATTTGATTGAATCGAACAACTCGCGGGCCGGGCAGAGGGTCTGCTGCACCGATCCGGTCATCGGTCCCTGGCGTTGTTTTGGGTCCGGAAACTAGTGGCCTCGATCGAACTGCTCACGATCGACGGCTTGCCATCGAACGTGCGGAAGAACGTGCTCTGTGGACGATGTCCTCGATCGCGTACTGGCCGCGTGCGGCGGCCGGGGCGGCGCGGCGCAACACCCTCGGATCGGCGGCGACGCGGCATTCTGGTACCCGTCGGTGGTGATCGCCGAGGCGCACTCCGCGGTGGCACCGATCCGCATGTTCCGCGTCGACCACGCACCCCGCCTCTTCGGGCTGACGGGCTGGGGCCGACGCACGGCTCGTCACCCTTCGCGTCTGGCGCTGTTCCGCTGCAGGGTCGTCGAACGGTTCCACCGCACCCTCGCCGACGAATGGGCCTACGCCAAGGACTACCCCTCAGAAACCGCCCGCCGAGCAGCCTTGCCCGCCTGGCTCCACAGCTACAGCAATCACCGCGGCCACACCGCACTTGGCGGCCACCCACCAGCCAGCCGCGTACCCAACCTCACAGGACAGAACACCTAGAACACCGCTCAGAGCGCCTGGCGGAGCCACGCCTCGACGCCGGCCACGTGCACCGTGGCCCAGGATCGGGCCAGCTCGGGCTCGCGCGCCACGATCGCCTCGTAGATCGAGACGTGCTGCTCGCGGGTCCGCGCGACGGCGCCCTCCTGGGTCAGCCCGCGCCACACCCGGGCCCGGGTGGTCGGCCCGGACAGGCCGTCGATGAGCGAACAGAGCACCGGGTTGCCCGAGCCGGCGGCGATCCGGCGGTGGAACTCCAGGTCGTTGGCGACCAGCGCTTCCACGTCGGTGTCGTCGTTCAGCTCGTCCAGCAGCTCACGCAGGCCGGCGATCTCGGCCTCGCTCATGTGCTGGGCGGCCATCGCGGTGGCGGCGGGCTCCAGGATCCGTCGGACCTCCAGGAACCGGAGCACGGTGTCGTCGCGGTGGAAGTCGACCACGAACGTCATCGCGTCGAGCAGCAGTTCCGGCTCCAGGCTGGTCACGTAGGTGCCGTCGCCCTGCCGCACGTCCAGCACCCGGATCAGCGAGAGCGCCTTGACGGCCTCGCGCAGCGAGCTCCGGGACAGGCCCAGCCGCTCGGCCAGGTCGGCCTCCTTGGGCAGGCGCTCGCCGGGCCGGAGTTCGCCGGCGACGATCATCCCCTTGATCTTGTCGATCGCTTCGTCCGTGACCGCCACGCGGTACAGCTCCTCCCCTGAATACATCCGAGCAATTCAGCATAGGGGTGGGCGGGTCTCGGCGTGCCATACCGCGCGGGTCCGGTGTTCGCCCAGGTCCACGGCTCCTCGGGGGCGGTCGAGCGCCGGTTCGGGGCCGCGGCGGGCTCCGGCGCGGTGCCGGTTCGCCGCGTCGTTCTGCCGAATGCTCGCGTGGCCATGACACGCTGGCCGGACGACCGCCGCACTTCGGCCGACCAGGGGGACCGACCGTCATGTCGAAAGAGGACACACGCTCCGACCAGCACCTGCACCCGGCGGACCAGCATCGGGGCGGGTTGTCCCGGCGCGGTGTGCTCGGAGCCGGGATGGTCCTCGCCGGAAGCGCCGCGGCCGGCATCGCGCTGCCGGCGACGCGGGCGGAGGCGGCGGTGGGCCGCAAGCCCAAGGCACTTCGGCCCGGTGACCTGGTCCGGGTTGTCGCGCCAGCGGGGAAGCCGACCAGCGCGTTGATCGCTCGCGGCGTCGAGATCCTGCAGAGCTGGGGCCTGGTCGTGGAGATCGCGCCGCACGTCTTCGACCAGTACGGGTACCTCGCCGGCCGGGACGCCGACCGGCTGGCCGACCTGAACGCCGCGCTGGCCGACCCGAAGGTGCGGGGCGTCTTCGCGGCCCGAGGTGGCTACGGGATACAGCGGATCGTCGACGGGGTGAACGTCGCGGCGGTCCGGCGTGACCCGAAGGTCGTGGTCGGCTTCAGCGACATCACCAGCCTGCAGGGCCGGCTCTGGCAGTCCGCGCACCTGGTCACCATCCACGGCCCGATGGTCAACTGGGTGGACAGCCGCACCGGGCCGGAGTCGGCGGAGGCCCTGCGCAAGGCCGTGATGACCGCCGACCCGGTCGTCATCACCCGCGATCCGACCGAGACGACCGCGCCGATCGTGGTGCCCGGCGTGGCCAGGGGCACCCTGCTCGGCGGCAACCTCACCCTGCTCGACCGGGCCGTCGGCACCCCGGACTTCCCGCGGCTGGCCGGCGCGATCCTGTTCTTCGAGGAGGTCGACGAGGCGCCGTACCGGCTGGACGGGATGCTCACCCACCTGGGCCGCACCGGCTCGCTCCGCGGCGTGGCCGGCATCGCGGTCGGCCAGGTGCTGAACAGCACGCCGGCACCCGGGGCATGGGACGCGGTCGGGGTGATCAACGACCGGCTCGGCGACCTGGGCGTGCCGGTCCTCGGCGGCCTCCGGCTCGGCCACGGCACCGGGCAGCTCACGATCCCGCTCGGCACGTCGGCGACCATCGACACCGCGGCCGGCACCCTCACCGTCGACGCCGGCGTCCGGCTCTAGCCGCCCAGCGCCCGCACCGCGCTTTGGGCGACATTTTCTCGCCCATAGCCGAGAAAATGTCGCCCAAAGCCGCGGCGGGTTGGCCCGCGCCCGGTTCGGCGGGCGGGCTGGCGGGCTGGCGGGTGGCGGGCTGGCGGCCGGCGGCGGCCGGCTCACTCGGTCGGGGGCCTCCTGATCAGCTGCTCGTTCATGATCAGGAAGGCGCCCAGCCCGTGGAAGTCGTTGGTGGCGCGCGGCCGGCTCAGGTAGCTGGCCTGGTTGCCGGGGCCGGTGCCGACGACGATGTCGGTGAGGTTGGTCCGGCCGTCCGTGCCGACCGAGACCTTGGCCAGCACGCCCTGGTAGCCCCGGTTCACCGCGGGCTGGTAGCTGGCGTCGAGGTAGCCGCGCTCGATCCCGCGGGAGAGCGTGAACGTGGCCATGCTGGAGCACGACGTCTCGGTCCAGTTGCCGGCCAGCGTCGGCTTGGCGGCGAGCTGGAACCAGCGGCCGCTGACCGGGTCCTGGAAGCGCTGGTAGCCGCTGGCGATGTGGCGCAGGATGTCCAGCACGGCGGCCCGGTTCGGGTGGTCGGCCGGCAGCAGCTCGAGGATGTCGATCGCGGTGAGGCCGAACCAGCCGACCGCGCGGCACCACACCTCGGGCGAGACGCCGGTCTGCCGGTTCGCCCAGCTGGCCGTCTTGCGCTGGTCGTAGGCGTGGTTGAGCAGGCCGTTGGCGTTGCGGAGCCGGTTGAAGTACGTGATGAGCTGGGTCGTGGAGACGGCGTAGCCGGTCGCGGCGACGTTGTACTGGACGCCGTAGCGGATCACGAACGGCTGGGACATGAACACGCCGTCGGCCCAGAGCTGGTCGGGGAACCAGGTGGCGTGCCAGAAGCCGCCGTCGGCCGTCTTGGGATAGCCACCGCCGTTCAGCCGGTTCCAGATCCGCTGCGCGGCGAGGCGGTACCGGTTCTCGCCGGTCTCGCGGTGCAGGATCAGGTAGATGTTGCCGGCGAGCATGTTGTCCAGGTCGTTGTAGCCGCCAGCCGCGGTGCTGCCGTCCGCGGCGACCTTGCTGTTGCCCCAGGCCTTGACGTAATTCAGGTACCGCGCGTCCCGGGTGCGCTGGTAGACCAGGTAGGTGCCGTAGAGGAACAGGGCCTGGTCGTAGGCGAGGGTCAGCGAGGTGGCCGGGTGCCGGGCCATCGTGGAGTCCACCATCGCGACCGACCAGTCCCGCGTCGGCGGGGCTTCGTCGCCGACCGTGAGCGAGTCGAGGTTCGGGCCGCCCTCGGCGGTGGTCGCGGTCGCACGGATCGTGCTGGTGCCGGCGGTGAGCGGGAGCTGGACGATCTGCTGCCGCCAGGAGGTCCACGCGCCGGTGCCGGTGAAGGGCACGTTCGGCGTGCGGACGGTGCCGTTCACCGCGATGTCGAGCGGCCGGTTCACCGCCGTGCCGTTGGCGTACCGCAGGACCAGCTGGTAGCTGCCGGTGGCTGGCACGTTCACCGTCCACTGCACGGCGCTGCCCACAGCGTTCGCGTAGTTGACGAAGCCGGTGCCGGTGAAGCCGGCGTGGTTCGTCTCGATCAGGCCGTTGGTGATCGTGGCCTGCTCGGCCTCGTACAGCGTCGACGCCAGCGGGACGGGCGCGGCCTGCCCGGCCGGCGCGGCCAGCGTGAGGCCGGCGGTCATCGCCGTGACGATCAGGCCCACCACGGTGGCTCTGCTGCCGTGAGTTCTCAAACGGGATCCCCTCGGGCCGGGCGAAGGCACCCGCGCACACCGAGTGCTGCACCTTAATATTTATTCTGAAATAACGGCCCGAATGATGGCTCGGGCAGCGCTCGCCGTCAAGGCCCGCGGGGGCAGGGCTCCTGATCGCGCCGGCCACGCACGACAGAGCGGGTGGGCCGGCAGCCCGGCCGGCGCTGTGGGCGCATCTTCTCGGTCATAGCCGAGAGAATGTCGCCCGGGAGCGCAACGGGATGCCACGCGGCCGGACTGGTCAGTGCAGCAGCAGGAGCTTGCCGGTGGTGCGGCGGCCCTCCAGGTCCTCGTGCGCCTGCCGGGCGTCGCTGAGCGGATAGCGGTGGCCGATCCGGATGTCGAGCTGGCCGGCGGCGATGTAGCCGAGCAGCTCGCCCGAGCGGGCGAGCAGCTCCTCGCGGGTGGCGGTGTGGTCCAGGAGCTTCGGCCGCGTCACGAACAGGGAGCCACCGGCGTTGAGTCGCTGCAGGTCCAACGGCGGCACCGGCCCGCTGGACGCGCCGTAGAGCACCATCGTGCCGCGCCGCCGCAGGCTGGCGAGGCTGCCGTCGAACGTGGTCTTGGCGACCCCGTCGTACACCACGTCGACGCCCTCGCCGCCGGTGATCCGCTTCACCTCGGCGGTGAAGTCGGTCTCGGTGTACCGGATCACCTCGTCCGCGCCGGCCTCGCGCGCCAGCTTCTCCTTCTCCTCGGTGGAGACGGTCGCGATCACGGTGCCGCCGCGCAGCTTGACCAGCTGGGTGAGGATCAGGCCCACCCCGCCGGCCGCCGCGTGCACCAGCGCACGGTCGCCGGGCTTGATCGGGAACGTGCTGTGGCTGAGGTAGTGCGCGGTCATGCCCTGGAGCATCACGGCGGCGGCGATCTCGTCGGTGACGCTGTCCGGAACGGGGACGGCGACAGCCTCCGGGACGATCACGTACTCGGCGTAGCTGCCGAAGATGCTGGCCCAGGCCACCCGGTCGCCAGGGTGAGAACTCGGTGACGCCGTCGCCGATCGTCTCGACGGTGCCGGCGCCCTCCTGGCCCAGTACGAACGGCGTCTCGACCGGGTAGAGGCCGCTGCGGTGGTACGTGTCGATGTAGTTGACCCCGGCCGCGGTCGCCCGGACCAGGAGCTCGCCGGGTCCGGGGCTGGGCGTCTCCCGCTCCTCGATCTGGAGGACCTCCGGACCACCGTGCTCCGTCACCACCACTGCGCGCATGCCAGGCCTCCTGCCGGTTGGATCTTCACTTCGAACTTAGATCGTTCGCCGGGGAAACGCAGAAGGCACCCTGATGCTTCCGCCTCGGCGGGAACGGTCAGCGGGGGAGTCGGTCTGCGGGAGGGTTCAGCGGGCGCCGGCGAGGGCCGGCACGGGCTCGGCGGCGACCTCGTCCAGCGGCGGGGCGGAGCGCCGGTCCAGGTATCGCATGGCCACGGTGCCGGCCACGGCGGCGAACACGCTGCCCCCGCCGGCGAGGAAGAACCGCGGCGAGGTGGGGTCGGTGACGCTGGCGCCGAGGAGCACGTTCAGCACGGTGTTGGGCAGGATGCCGAGCGCGGTGCCGACGACGAACGCGCCGAGCCGGACCCTGGTCGCCCCGAACGTGTAGTTGAGCAGCCCGAACGGCAGCACCGGGATCAGCCTGGAGTAGAGCACGCCGAAGCGCGCCGCGCCGGTCCAGCCACGTCTGCACCCGGCAGAGCTTCGCCTCCGGTACCCGGCCGGCGGTGAGCTGGGACAGGAACGGGCGACCGAGCGCGCGGCCGACGCCGAACGCGATCGAGGCGCCGAGCAACGTGCCGACCAGCACGTAGCCGACCGCGAGCGCGGGGGAGAAGAGCAGGCCCGCGAGGATCGCGACGCCGGCCCTGGGGAAGAGCAGCAGGGTCAGCACCGAGGCGGCCAGCACCGGGAACAGCGGCGCCCACAGGGTGTCCCCGGCGAGGAGCGCGCGGACGTGTTCCGGCTGGGGAACGCCGACGGTCCAGACCACCAGGCCGGCCGACGCGAGCAGCATCAGCAACACCGCGAGCCGGGCCCGGGGATCGCGCAGCTTCTGGAGCACGGGGCGGCTACGGGTGGCAGGCATCCGGCACATGGTAAGCACGGCGGCGCCACAGCCCGAAACCCCGGTGCATCACCGTAGTCATCGGATCACCAGCCGTCACGACAAAGCCGGCGAAAACCCAGATCAACGGCAAGTAACGCGTCGTGTCCGTTACCCCCGGCGGGCCGGCAGCTGACGCCGGCGGGCCGGCGTGATCCCGGTCAGCCTCCCCGCCCGGCGCGGGCAGCCCACCCCGCCGAACCCGCACGCACTAACCTCAGGGCCATGGCTGTCGTGAAGATCAATGCAATCGAGGTTCCGGACGGTTCTGGCGAGGAGTTGGAGCGGCGGTTCGCCGCCCGGCTCGGCGCGGTCGAGGGGCAGCCGGGCTTCCTCGGCTTCGAGCTGCTCCGCCCGATCGCCGGCGAGACCCGCTACTTCGTCTACACCCGCTGGGTCGACGAGGAGTCGTTCCAGGCGTGGTCCGGTGGTGCGGCCAAGGAGGCGCATTCGGGCGAGCGGGCCAAGCCGGTCGGCACCGGTTCCGGACTGCTGGAGTTCGAGGTCGTGCAGCAGGCCGGCCCGAGGGCCAGCGCGTAACAGACCCTGACGAACAGCTGCGGTCCAAATGCGACCCCGTGAGGGCGCATTTGGACCGCAGCTGGCTTGCGTTGCCGGCTCGCCGGCCGGTTCAGGTCAGAACTGCAGGCTCCACTTGTCGATGTAGCCGGTGTCGGCGGCGTAGGCGTCGCGGACCTGGAGCTTCCAGGTGCCGTTGGCGGCCTCGGTGGAGGCGTTGACGGTGTAGGTCGTAATGACGTTGTCCGCCGAGTCCGAACCGCTGGAGTTCTTCAGCCGGTAGGCGCTGCCGTCCGGGGCGATCAGGTCGATGACCAGGTCGCCGCGGTAGGTGTGCTTGATGTCCACGCCGACCTGGAGCGCGGTGGGGGCGTTGCCGGCGCGGGCGACCGCAAGAGTTGCTGCGACGGTGCAGTTGTCGGGGATGCCGATTGTCGGTGTCGTTCTCGAAGTACGAACCGCCCGGGGTCGGCGTCGGAGTCGGGGTCGGGGTCGGCGTGGGGGTCGGCGTCGGGTCTGGTCCGCCGGTGCCGCCGATGACGCGCAGCAGCTTGTTCGGCGAGCCGGTGCCGGGGTTGGTGACCTTGCCGTTGGAGGCCCCGTTCACCAGCGCGTCCCGGACCTGCTGCGGCGTGCTGGTCGGGTTGCTGGACAGGTAGACCGCCGCCGCGCCGGCCACGTGCGGGGAGGCCATCGACGTGCCGCTGATCGTGCTCGTGGCGGTGTCGTTGGTCATCCAGGACGAGGTGATCCCGACGCCCGGCGCCCAGATGTCCAGGCAGGTGCCGAAGTTCGAGAAGCTCGCCGAGGCGTCGTTGCTCTGGGTGGCGCCGACGGTGATCGCGGCGGGCACCCGGGCCGGGGAGAACGGTGCACGCGTTGGCCGGCCGGCCGAAGATGTCGCCGTTGCCGGCCGCGACCGCGTAGGTGATGCCGGACGCGATCGAGTTGGCGACGGCGTTGTCGAGCGCGGTGTTGGCGCCGCCGCCGAGGCTCATGTTCGCCACGGCCGGCTTGACCGCGTTCGCCGTGGTCCAGTCGACGCCGGCGATGACGCCCGCGTTGGTGCCCGAGCCCTGGCAGTTCAGCACCCGGACGCCGACCAGCCGGACGCCCTTGGCGACGCCGTACTGGGAGCCGCCGACGGTGCCGGCGACGTGCGTGCCGTGGCCCTGGCAGTCGGTGGCGTCGTTGTCGTTGTCGACGGTGTCCCGGCCCGACGTGGCCCGGCCGCCGAAGGTGGAGTGGGTCATCCGGATGCCGGTGTCGATGATGTACGCCCGCACGTTCGAGGCGGTGTTCGGGTAGGTGTACCGCTGGTTGAGCGGCAGGCTCTCCTGGTCGATCCGGTCCAGGCCCCAGGACGGCGGGTTGAGTTGGTCGTCGGACATCTGGACGGTGTGGTCCTGCTCGACGTAGTCGACCGTCGGGTCGGCGGCGAGCGCCTTGGCGTCGGCGGCGCTCATCGTGGCGGCGAAACCGTGCAGTGCGGCGGAGTAGGTGCGGGTGACGGTGCCGCGGTGCGCGGTGGCGAGGCTCCGTGCGGTGGCGGGGACTCCGGCCGAGCGCAGGGCGGGGGACTGCTTGAGGACGACGATGTAGTGATCGGCGACGGCGGTCGGCGCCGCCCGCGTGCAGGATCTGACCGTCGGCCGGCGCGGCGGACGCGGGCAGCGAGGCGAATACGGGCACGGCGACGAGCACGAGGGCGCCGGCGATGGCGACCGTTCCAGCGGCACGCAGTAATCGGGGTCTGGGCAGGCGAACGTGTCCCATCGGGGCCTCCTAGGCAGAGTCCGACCGGTGTGTGGGGTGCCACCAGCCGGGACCGGGTCCTCACCGCGTGCCATCCGGCTAGGTCAGCCAGCGGGTTGGAGGGAAACGTCCGCGCGGAACTGATCGCACGGTAGCGACTCATCAGTAACTTATCTAGACATTGAACGTGTAACGGTAATGAGGTACTTAGAAAGGTTTCGTCCTGCGGAAACGCCGAACGGGTGCGCGACTTTCGGGCACGCGGGGCGGTGGGCGGGGGCGGGGGTCGGGGCCACGCATCCGCGCCGGCCGTGGAGCCGGGGTCTGAGAGCGCTCTCAGGTCTAATGCGGAGTGACCTCTGGCGGGGCCGAATCGAGAGCCGACCGCCCACTGCAGCCGCTCGATTCCGGGCCCATGTGCGCGCTAACAACAGGCCAGGTACCTGCAGCGCTTTTCATGAAGGCAATGCAACGGACACATTGACGAAATGACCGTCGCTGCCGCTAGCGTCCGATTTGGAGAGCGCTCTCACCGAGCGGCAGCCGTGGCCCACCCCCTCAGCTGTCCGCTGTACCGGCGCTCCGACGGCGGAGTAGCGGAGTCGATCCGTGCACTCGACCGCACCGCGGCCCCCGGGGCCAGCGGCGCACCGGTTCGGCCAACGCTGTCCGGCTCGCTCACGTCACCGTCCTGGTCCAGCACACCCGCGTCGTACCCCAGCGCGGGCTGGAGCTGTCGCCTGAAGTACCCGCATCGGGAGGATCGATGAAACTGTCAATCGGGCGCTCCGCGCCGAGTGACCGCTCCGCCTTACCACCGGCCAGACGCCGGATGAGCACGCGACACCGCGCGCTCTCCGCCGCCGCGGTCGTCACCCTCGTCGCGGGGTTCTTGACCTTCGTCGTGATCCAGCCCGCCGGCGCCGTGCCGGTCGGTGCGGGCAGCTACACCACCACCCCGGTCGGCCCGCTTCCCGAGGGGTGCGGTGACCTCACCAACAACCCGCGCCAGTGGGTGACCCCGAACGCGCCGGCCGGTGCGGTGCCCACCAACGACTGGTGGTCCTCGCTGCTGTTCAAGAAGTTCGACTGTGCCTACAGCGAGCCGCTGCACGCGCACCCGATCTCCTACGACACGCTCCCGAACGGCCTCGGCTTCTCCTACAACCGGATCGCCGCGATCAGCGGCACCGCCACCGGCGTCGGGGAGTACCACTACCCGTACAACCAGGACTTCGTCGCCGGCGTCGCCGGGCTCAGCTCGCCCGACGTCAAGGTCGACGGCTGGTCCGACTGGACCGTCACCCCGTACTGGAGCGGCGGCGGCAAGACCGTGAAGGCCACCATCGGCCACGGCCTGCCGTTCGCGTACTTCCAGATCACCGGCGGCAACGCCCAGATCACCGCGGTCGCCCCGCCGACCATCTGGTCCAACAGCGGCGCCACGATCGGCTACACGGTCGACGGCAGCGACTACGTCGCCTACGCGCCGGCCGGCTCCACCTGGCAGGTGAGCGGCAACAACCTCACCTCCTCGCTCGCGGGCAAGGGCTACTTCTCCATCGCCGCCCTGCCGACCACGCCGGCCAGCAGCAACGCCGAGCGGACCAGCCTGGCCAGCCACCTACGGCCAGTCGGCGCACGCCCACGTCACCGGCACCAAGGTCGGGTACACCTACAACCCGGCCAACGGCGACGTCCGGACGACCTACTCCTTCACCACCACGCCCCGCGAGGGCAGCGCGAACACCACGGTGATCAGCCTGTACCCGCACCAGTGGAAGGTGCTCTCCGGCGCCACCCCGATCAGCCAGTCCTACATCTCCGCCCGCGGCCAGATGAAGGTGCTGCCGAACGTCAGCAGCTTCACCACCGTGGCGAAGTTCCGTGGCGTGCTGCCCGAGGTGCCGGCGGTCGCGGACAGCAGCGGCGCGGACGCCACCACGCTCACCAACTACCTGAACGCCGAGCGGGCCAACCCGATGGCCGCCCAGGGCAACGACACCTACTGGCAGGGCAAGGGTCTCGGCCGGGCCGCCCGGCTCGCCGAGATCGCGGACCAGGTCGGCAACACCGCCGTCCGGGACAGCGCGCTCGCCGCGATCAAGGCCACGCTCACCGACTGGTTCACCGCCCCGGCGGGGAAGGCCGAGAAGGTCTTCTACTACAACCAGAACTGGGGCACGCTGATCGGCTACCCGGCGTCCTACGGGTCCGACAAGGAGCTCAACGACCACCACTTCCACTACGGCTACTTCATCGCGGCCGCGGCCACCCTGGCCAAGTTCGACCCGGCCTGGGCGCAGAGCAACCAGTACGGCGGCATGGTCGACCTGCTGATCCGGGACGGCAACAACTACGACCGCAACGACACCCGGTTCCCGTACCTGCGGGACTTCGACATCTACGCGGGTCACGACTGGGCCGCCGGGCACGGCGCGTTCGGCTCCGGCAACAACCAGGAGTCCTCGTCCGAGGGGATGAACTTCGCCAACGCCCTGATCCAGTGGGGCCAGGCGACCGGCAACACCGCGGTCCGCGACGCCGGCGTCTTCATCTACACCACCCAGGCCGCGGCGGTCCAGGAGTACTGGTTCGACTCCAGCAACACGAACTTCCCGGCCGAGTTCGGGCACAGCACGGTCGGCATGGTCTGGGGCTCCGGCGGCGCGTACGCCACCTGGTTCAGCGCGCAGCCGGAGGAGATCCAGGGCATCAACATGCTGCCCGTCACCGGCGGTCACCTGTACATGGGCTACAACCCCGGCGTACGTCACCACGAACTACGACGAGATGGTGCGCAACAACGGCGGGCCGCCGGACAAGTGGCAGGACATCCTCTGGCAGTTCCAGGCGCTCGGCAACGGTGAGACCGCGCTGTCGAACTTCCGGGCCGGCGCGAACAGCTACACCGTCGAACAGGGTGAGACGAAGGCGCACACGTTCCACTGGATCAGGAACCTGGCCGCGCTCGGCAACGTCGACACCACGGTCACCGCGAACCATCCGCTCGCCGCGGTGTTCACCAAGAACGGCGCCCGCACCTACGTGGCGTCGAACATCACCAGAAACGCGCTCACCGTCACCTTCTCCAACGGGACCACGCTGGCCGTGCCCGCCGGGAAGACCGCGACGTCCGGGGCGTTCACCTGGAGCGGCGGCAACGCCGGCGGAGGGACCGACCCGACCCCCACGCCGACCGGCAGCAACAGCCCGACGCCGAGCCCGAGCACCAGCCCGACCGGCAGCCCCACCCCGTCGCCGACCGGCAACCCGGGCACCCCGCTCCGGTACCTCACCTCCGGCGGCGGGCTCCCGGGCACCGCGGCCGCCTCGGCCGGCACGGCCTCGGTCGCCAGCGCCGGTGGCGCCACGCACGACGGCACCCCGGTGAACCCGGTGACGTACAACGCGACCGGCCTCAACCTCGCCTACGGCGGGGCGCGACCCAGTTCGACCTGTTCGTCGACGCCGGCTCCTCGGTCGGCCTCGCCACCCAGGTGCGGGTCTCCTACGACCTCACCGGCAACGGGTCGTGGGACCGGGTGGAGACCTACCGGTACTTCGCCACCGACCCGGTGAGCGGGTACGAGCACTACACCCAGGCGAAGGGTCTGCACTCCTCCTCGGGCGCCCTGGGCAACCTGAGCAACGGCAACGTGCGGGTCGAGGTGTGGAGCGCGATCGGCTCCGCGCCGAGCACGCTCGGCATCGGCAACCAGTCGACACTGCGGCTGCCGTACAGCTGAGCCGCCCTGAATGACAGTGCCCGCCCCGGTCCCTCCACCGGGGCGGGCACTGTGTTTGATCACTCACCGCAATCGGCACACCGGCCTAAACGGACGAGTAGAGTGCGAGAGCGCTCTCTCAACCGATTGGCGGTCCGGATGCTTACCCTCGGCGACCAGTGACCGGAGAGGGGATGGCAGGGTAAGCGGAAACGACCTCGCCGAGGTGCCACATGCCGGGCGAGAGCTGTTGGAGAATGACGACGGGGCGGGAGAGCGCGGGCATCGGGATCGGCAGCGGCCGACCGAGCGCGGGCTGGCCGGAGAGGCGGGCGTAATGCTGGGTCGACCGACCCTGGAGAAGGTGGCCGCGCGGGCAGGCGTGTCGCGGGCGACGGTGTCGCGCGTGGTCAACGGCTCGACGCGGGTCGCGCCGGGCATCAGGGAGTCCGTGCTGCGCGCGGTCGACGAGCTGGGGTACGTGCCCAACCTCGCCGCCCGGAGCCTGGTCACCCAGCGCACCGACTCCTTCGCCCTGGTGGTCTCCGAACCGCCGACCCGGGTCTTCTCCGACGACCCGTTCTTCGCCGGCATCATCCGCGGCGTCAGCCAGGAGCTGGACGCCGCCGACAAGCAGCTCGTGCTCATGCTCGCCGGCTCCGCGTCCAGCCACGACCGGGCCGAGCGGTACGCCGCGGCCGGGCACGTGGACGGCGTGCTGGTGGCCTCGGTGCACGGCGCCGACCCGCTGCCGGGCACGCTCGCCCGGATGGGTATTCCGGTGGTCGGCAGCGGCCGGCCGCTGGCCCGAGTCCAGATGCCGTACGTGGACATCGACAACGTGGGCGGCGCCGCGTCGGCCGTGGAACACCTGCTCTCCGGCGGGCGGCAGCGGATCGCGACGATCGCCGGGCCGCAGGACATGATCGCCGGCGTGGACCGGCTCGCCGGGTACCGCGCCGCCCTGAGCGACTCGGACCGGCGTTCGATCGTGGCCGTCGGCGACTTCACCCGCGAGTCCGGTGACCAGGCGATGCGCCAGCTGCTGGCCGACGATCCGCGGCTGGACGCGGTGTTCGTCGCCTCCGACGTGATGGCGCTCGGCGCGCTTGCGGGCGCTGCGCAAGGCCGGCCGGCGGGTCCCGGACGACGTCGCGGTGGTCGGCTTCGACGACATCGACAACGCCCGCTACACCGAGCCGGGGCTCACCACGGTCCGCCAGCCGACCATCGAGATGGGACGCCAGATGGTCCGGATGGTGCTGCGGCTGAGCCAGGGCGAAGAGGTCGAGTCGCCGGTGATCCTGCCGACCGAGCTGGTGGTCCGCGGCTCCGCCTGAGCCCCGTCCTGCCCGCGCCGCCCAAACCCGCGCCTTTGGGCGACATCTTCTCGGCTATAACCGAGAAAATGTCGCCCAAAGCGGGAGCGGGGAGCGCGGCGGCGGCTAAGGAGCCGGGCGCCAGACGGTGGTGCGTTTGAGGTCAGCGTCCTCCAGTGCGCGGATCACCGGGACGTCGTAGCAGGCGAGCTGTTCGAAGCCGGTGCGGGGCAGGTAGGCGCGGCCGGGATCGCCGACCGCGATGTCCGCGCCACGGGCGGTGGCCCGCGCTAAGAAGGCCAGCGCCCGGCCGGCGAACTCGCGCTCGTAGAAGACGTCTCCCGCGAGCACCACATCGGATGGTGCGCCGTCGCCGTCCAGCACGTCCGTCAGGCTCGCCGTGACCGTCACGTCGTTGGCCTCGGCGTTGAGGGCGATGGCGGCCACCGCCAGCGGGTCGATCTCGCTGGCCCGCACGGACGCGGCGCCGGCCAGCGCGGCGGCGATCGCGACCAGGCCCGATCCGGACGCCAGGTCCAGGACGTGCCGGCCGCGGACCAGTTCCGGATGGTCGAGCACGTACCGGGCGAGCCCCTGGCCGCCCGCCCAGGCGAACGCCCAGAACGGCGGCGCCAAATCCGCGCTGCCGGTCCGTTCCTCGGTGCGTTCCCACAGGTCGAAGGCCTCGTCGGCGCAGTGGAGCCGGATCTCCGGTACGAACGGTGCGGCGTCCAGTCGGGTGTTCGCCCGGACGAAATCGGTGGGCGCAATGGGGGTCATCGGGGGTGCGGGTCGCTTAGGGTCTGTTTCGAAGACCCTTGGGCCGCGGCGCTGATCGCCTCGCTGATCACCCGGAGCTGGGTGACCTGGTCCCGGGTGATCACGTCGAAGATCGAGGCGCGCACCTGCTCGACATGGCCCGGCGCGGCGGCCGCCAACGCGGCGAAGCCGTCGTCGGTGAGCTCGGCGAGCTGGCCGCGCTTGTCGGTCGGGCAGTCGGTCCGGCGAACCCAACCGCGTTCCTCCAGCCGTGCGACCGCGTGCGAGAGCCGGCTCTTGCTGGACTGGGAAGCGGTGGCGAGGTCGCGCATGCGCAGCGTCCGGTGGGGCGCCTCGGACAGCTGCACCAGGATCTCGTAGTAGGCGTGCGGGATGCCAGCGTCGCGCTGCAACTGTGCGTCGATGCCGTCGAAGAGGCGGCGGTTCGCCTCCATGTACGTCCGCCAGGTGCGGTGCTCGTCGTCGTCGAGCCAACGCGGCTCCGGCTTCGTGGTGTTGCCCATGGGCCCATCATAGCGGGAATGGTTGAACTCTCAACTTCGTTCGGTTACAGTACTTGAAGTTGAGAGTTCAACGTTCTTGAAGGGGACACGAAATCATGGGCATCTTCCGCCTGAACCACGCCGTTCTCTACGTGCGCGACCTCGCCGAGTCGGTGGACTTCTACACCGACGTGCTGGGGTTCCGCCGGATCGACATGACGCCCGAGGGCTTCTCCGGTGCTGCCTTCCTGCAGGCGCCCGACTCGACCAACGACCACGACCTGGGCCTGTTCGAGGTCGGCGCGGCCGCCGGTCCGTCGCTGGCCGGCCGGGGCACGGTCGGGCTCTACCACCTGGCCTGGGAGGTCGAGACGCTCGACCAGCTCGAACGCACCGCGCAGGCGCTGGCCGCCGCCGACGCGCTCGTCGGCGCCTCGGACCACGGCACCACGAAGAGCCTCTACGGCCGTGACCCGAGCGGCCTGGAGTTCGAGATCGTCTGGCTGATCCCGGCCGACCTGCTCGACCAGGACGAGCTCAGCGCCCGCAAGGGCATCCGTCCGCTGGACATCGCCAAGGAGAAGGCCCGGTACGGCGCACAGACCCGCGGCGGTATCGGCATCTCCGTGCCCGCCACGTCCTGACCCGCCCTGCCGAAGGAGCCCCACGCCATGCCCACCTCGATCGCGACCGTCCAGACCAGTACCCCCGAGCGTTACGCCAAGCAGCTCGCCAGCCACCTCGGCCACAAGCTCGAGGTACGTACCGAGGAGGCCGGTGACCGGTTGGTCTTCGGCGCTGGCAGCTGCCTGCTCGAACCCCGTGCCGACGTGCTCGTGCTGAGCGCCGTCGCCGACGACGCGGCCGGGCTCGAACTGGTGCAGCGCGTGGTCGGCTCCCATCTGGAGCGGTTCGGCCAACGCAACGAACTCACCGTCAGCTGGGTAGCCACTACGACGGCCTGACCCCCACCGCCCGGCGAGCCATGGCCGTCCGGGCAACGGGATCGGGCAGGCTGGTCCCGTCGGCCGGCTGGATGCCGGCCGCCGAACGAGAGGCAGTGTCATGAGCACCGATTTGATCGCCGTCACCGGCGCCACCGGCCAGCTGGGCGGCCGGGTGGCGCGCCAGCTCGCCGAAGCCGGAGTCGCGCAGCGGCTGGTGGTCCGTGACCCCGCGCGCGCACCGCGGCTGACCGGCGCCGAGGCGGTGGCCGCGACCTACGGTGACCGGCCGGCGATGCGGGCGGCGCTGACCGGCGTGGGCACCCTGCTCATGGTCTCGGCGTCCGAGGCGGCGGACCGGGTGTCGCTGCACCAGAGCGCGGTGGACGCGGCCGTCGAGGCCGGCGTGATCCGGATCGTCTACATCTCCTTCCTCGGCGCCGCACCCGACTCGACCTTCACGTTCGCCCGGGACCACTGGCACACCGAGCAGCACATCCGCGGCACCGACCTCGACTTCACGTTTCTGCGCGACAGCATGTACCTGGACTTCATCCCGAACCTCGCCGGTCCCGACGGCGTCATCCGCGGCCCGGCCGGCGACGGCAGGCTGGGCGCGGTCGCCAGGGACGACATCGCCGACGTGGCCACCGCGGTCCTGCTCGACGACGTCCACAGTGGCCGGACCTACGACCTGACCGGGCCGACCGCGTTCACCCTCGCCGAGGCCGCCGAGGAGCTGAGCAAGGCCTCGGGCCGGACGGTGCGCTACCACCCCGAGACCCTGGACGAGGCGTACCGGTCCCGGGCCGGCTACGGGGCGCCCGACTGGGAGGTGGCCGGCTGGGTCACCTCCTACAGCGCGATCGCCACCGGCGAGTTGGCGCTGGTCAGCGATGCGGTGGCCACGGTGACCGGACATCCGCCGATCGGGCTGGCCGACTATCTCGGCGCCCACCCGTCGGCCGTGGCCCATCTGTTGTCGTAGGCGGTTGGCAGGATGACCGCATGACGAACCGCAGCCCAGGCCCGCCGATGACGCCGGTCCTCAGTAGACGTGCGCTCAACCGGGCCAGTCTGGAACGCCAGCTGCTGCTGCGCCGGGACGCCCGGCCGGCGCTCGCCGCCGTCGAACACCTGGTGGGTTTGCAGGCCCAGGCCACGAACGCGCCGTACCTGGGGCTCTGGGCGCGGCTGGAGAAGTTCGGCCAGGCTGACCTGACCGGGCTGCTGGAGAACCGCAGCGTGGTCCGTTCGTCGGTGCTGCGCGGCACCCAGCACGTGGTCAGCGCCGCCGACTACCGCTGGCTCCGCCCGCTGGTGCAGCCCGTGCTCGATCGTGCCCGGCAGGCCGCGTGGGGGCGGGTCACGGCGGGGCTGGACCTGGCGGAGCTGGCCGACAGCGCGCGCTCGCTGTTGCGCGGCCGTGCGCTCACCCGTCCGCAGCTGCGCGATCTGCTCGCCGAGCGGTGGCCGGACCAGCCGGCGGAGGCGCTCGGCTGGTCGGCGCAGTGCGTGCTGGCGCTGGTCCACCCGCCGCCGAGCGGCACCTGGGGTCGCGGCGGCGCCACCCCGTTCGTGCTGGCCGAGGAGTGGCTGGACGGTCCGCTGGAAGCCGAGCCGGCGCCGGCGGAGCTGGTCCGGCGGTATCTGGCGGCGTTCGGGCCGGCCAGCGTGCAGGACCTGCAGACCTGGTCCGGCCTGACCCGGTTGCGTGAGGTGGTCGAGCCGCTCCGGTCCGAGCTGCGCACGTTCCGGGACGAGGCCGGCAAGGAACTCTTCGACCTGGCCGACGCGGTGCTGCCGGATCCGGAGACGCCGGCGCCGGTGCGGCTGCTGCCGGAGTTCGACAACCTGATCGTGGCGCACGCCGACCGCACCCGGATCATGACCGTCGAGCACCGCCGGCGGGTCTGCGTCGGTTCCCAGGTCGCGCCGACCGTACTGATCGACGGGGAGGTCGCCGGCTCCTGGAAGCTCGTTCGCCAGGGCGAGACCGCGACCCTGACCGTGGAGCCGTTCCTCGTGCTGTCTCCGGAGCAGACCGAGGCCGTCGCGGTGGAGGCCGGCCGGATGCTGGACTTCGCGGCCGCCGACGCCGAGCGCCGCGAGTTGGAGTTCGCGCCGGCCGCGGGTTGAGTGAGATTCTGGCCGGTGGGTGGCTCCCGGTCGACGTAATCTGGTTCCGATCGGGCGCGACGTCGACGCGAGGTGATGCCGGATGAGCCTGAACCGCGCGCGTCCCGAGCAGCCGGAGCCCACCGTCGCCGGTTCGGCGGTGCTCGCCGGCTCGATCCACCTCGGCGCCGGCGCGCTGCTGGCCCAGGGCCTGGTGGTCCGGTCCCAGGGCGGCACCCACGTGTCGATCGGCAACAACTCGGCGATCCTGGAGAACGGCGTGGTCGTCGGCTGGCCGGGCAGCCCGGTCCAGATCGGCCAGCGCACCGTCTTCGGGCACCGCTGCCAGGTGGTCGGCGCCACGGTCGGCGACCTCTGCGAGATCGGCAACGGGGCGATCCTCATGCCCGGCGCGCGGCTCGGCGACGGCTGCATCCTCGGCGAGGGCACGCTGGTGCCGGCCGGCACCGTGATCCCGCCGTCCACCGTGCTGGTCGGCCGCCCGCCGCACGCGCTGCGCACCGCCACCACGGCCGACCGGGAGCGGCTCGCCGTGCTCCGCGACCACCAGCTCGACCGCACCGACGACCCGGGCACCATCACCCAGCACCGGCCACCAGCGGGAGTCACCATGGGACAGCTCTACGCCTACCGCGACAAGCGCCCGAAGGTGGCCGCCGACGCGGTGCTCTTCGACAGCGCGGAGCTCACCGGTGACGTGGTGGTCGGCGCCGGCACGATCATCGGCGCCGGGGTGAAGATCATCGGCGACTCGCACGGGCCGGTCCGGATCGGCGCCCGCGTGCAGATCCTGGAGAACACGGTGCTGCACCTACTGCCGGAGAACGAACTCGTGATCGAGGACGACGTCGTGATCGGCCCCGGCGCGATGATCCACGGCTGCCACATCGGCGCTGGCAGCCTGATCGAGCCGGCCGCGATCGTCTGCGACTGGAGCCGCGTCGGCCGCGAGTCGGTGGTCCGCGCCGGGGCCTGCGTCACGCAGCGCTCGGTCTTCCCCGACCGGGCGGTCCTCGACGGGTTCCCGGCCACCGCTGTGGCCAGCCTCGACGCGCCGCCCGGCGTCCCGCCGTGGGCGTTCAACCTGGCCGATCTCGCCACGATCAGCCGGGTCGAGCGCTGAGCCGTTTCGGTGCGGCCGTTTCGCGCCGGACCGACCCGGGGTTCGCTGTTCGCGCCGGATCGCCGGCCGCCCGCCGCCCGCCGCCCGCCGCCCCGTCGCCCCGTCGCCCCGTCGCCGCCGTCGCCCCGGCGCCCCGGCGCCCGGCGGGAATGTTGCAACTGCAACGATCGTTGGGCAGGGCAGCTACCAGAAGGAGGCTGACATGCCGGCCATCACCGTCGACGACCCGACCGTTCTGCCGAGGATCGTCGCGCCAGCCCACGGCACCGCCCGGCCCGTCCGGTCGGTGACCACCGCGCCGAGCGGGTTCGAGGGGGAGGGGTTCCCGGTCCGCCGCGCGTTCGCCGGCGTCGACCTGCGCGACCTCGACCCGTTCATCCACCTGGACCAGATGGGCGAGGTGGAGTACGCGCCGGGCGAGCCGAAGGGCACGCCCTGGCACCCGCACCGCGGCTTCGAGACCGTGACGTACCTGCTCGACGGCGTCTTCGAGCACCAGGACTCGAACGGCGGCGGCGGCCTCATCACCAACGGCGACACCCAGTGGATGACCGCCGGCTCCGGGCTGCTGCACATCGAGAAGCCGCCGGAGTCGCTCGTGCTGAGCGGCGGGCTGTTCCACGGCCTGCAGCTCTGGGTGAACCTGCCGCGCGCGGCCAAGTGGTCCGACCCGCGCTACCAGGACCTGCGCGGGAAGCGAGGTCGCGCTGCTCACCTCGGCCGACGCCGGCGCGCTGGTGCGCGTGATCGCCGGCGAGATCACCGGTCAGGCATCGGCGCACCGAACTCGTCAGCCACGCCGGCCCTGGCTCGACGCACACGCCGATGGCGATGGTGCACGCGACGCTCGCCCCGGGCGCCCGGCTCGACCTGCCGTGGCGCCGCGACTTCAACGCGCTCGTGTACGTGCTCGCGGGCGACGGCACGGTCGGCGCGGGCGGCCAGCCGATCCAGACCGGCCAGCTGGCCGTGCTCGGCGCCGGTGACCACGTGACGGTCAGCCGCGCGGCCGCGCAGGAGAGCCGATCGCCCGCGCTCGAGGTGATCGTGCTCGGCGGGCTGCCGATCCGCGAGCCGGTGGCCTGGGGCGGTCCGTTCGTGATGAACAGCAAGGCCGAGGTCATGCAGGCGTTCGAGGACTTCCAGAAGGGCAAGATGGGCACGATCCCCGCGGTGCACGGCGCGCCGACCAAGGTGGTCGAGGCTCGGGACGCCTGAACCGTCTGACCGGCGTGGCAGGGTGGCGGCATGGGTGACGTGGCGTTGGACGTGGACCGCGCGCAGGTGCTGGCGTACCGGGTGGCCGCGCATCAGCTCGACCGGCCGGCGATCGGGCTCCAGGAGCTCGCCGTGTTCGACCTCGGCGTGCAGGACACCGCGTTCGGCACGGCCCGGTTGGCGCTCGCGGCCCGCAGCGAGGATCAGCCCGGGTCGGGGCGTTGGCGACGGTCTGGACCCATCGCGGCGCCCCGCATCTGCATCGCTGGGCGGATCTCCCGACGATCGCCGCCGCGCTCTGGCCGCTGAGCGACGGTGACGCGACCACCCGGATCCTCACCACCCGCATCAAAGAGGGCGCCAAGCTCGGCATCGCGGCGTTCACCGCAGCGGCCGAGGCGATGCACGAGGTGGTCACCGCGCCGATCGCCAAGGGTGAGCTGAGCACGGCGGTCAGCGCACGGGTGCCGATGTCGCTGACGTACTGGTGCGACGTCTGTGCCGCGCAGCACATCTCCGGCGCGCTGTTCCAGCAGGTCGGCGCCGCGGCCGGCGTGCACCTCGCGCCCGGTCACGCCGGCACGACGCTGGCGCCGATCGACGGCTGGCCCGGCGTCCCCACCGTGGCGCCGGCACCGCCGAGCTGCTGGCTGACTACCTGCGGCTACACGGCCCGGCCACGCTCGCCGAGGCAGCCAAGTTCCTCGGCACCAACCAGACTGGCGCGCGCGAGGCGTGGACTGAGAGGCTCACCGAGATCCGGGTCGACGGCAAGCGCGCGTGGCTCCCGCCGGACCGGGTCGACGCGCTGCGGTCCGCCCCGCGTCCCGAGCTGGTCCGGCTGCTGCCGCCGCTCGATCCGTTCCTGCAGGCACGGGACCGGGATCTGTTGGTGCCCGGCAAGGAGCGGCAGGCGGCGGTCTGGCGGGTCATCGGGAACCCCGGCGGTCTGCTCGTCGACGGGGAGATCGCCGGTACGTGGCGGGCCAAGCTCGTGAGCAAGAAGCGGCTGGACGTGACGGTCACGCCGTTCGAACCGTTGCCAGCCCGGGTGCGCGCCGCGATCGACGCCGAGGCCGCGCGGATGGCTGAGGTCCGTGGGGCCGCTGACGTCCAGGTCAAGATCGACTAGCCACATCGCCGACCCGCGAGCGGCCTGCGTCGCCCGCCCCTGTCGATGCCCGCGTCGCCGCCCGTCCGCCCGCCTGCGCCGCCGGGCCGCACCGCACTTCCCGCGCTTTGGGCGACATTTTCTCGGCTATAGCCGAGAAAATGTCACCCAAAGCGCGGAGGGGAAGCACACGTCGCGCGGCATTCGACGTCCTTTGTGGATTAGTCGGGGAAAGTGACGTCTCCTGCGGTCGGGAGGGGTGCATTTCCCCGACTAATCCAATGTGGACCATTGGTCCGGGCCGTGCGGCAGCCGCACCGCGCCCGCCCGCCCCGCGCGGGCCGTCGCATCCCGCACCCGCGGCTCGCCGCGCGCCGAGCGCTCGCCGCGCACCGCCGCCCCCACGCGTTTGGGCGACATTTTCGGTGCTATAGCACCGAAAATGTCGCCCAAACGGCGAAGGTTGGGCTGCGCTAGGGGCGCATCTCGTAGGTGTTGGCGTGGGCGCGAACCTGCTCCCAGACGCGGGTGAAGCGGTCGACGTCCACGGCGGGCTTGCGGATCTGGTCGCGGGCCCAGGCCTGCTGCGCCTCGGTGCTGGCGGCCATCCCGTGCAGCTCGACGGCGTAGGTGGAGAAGTCCTGCACCAGCACGGCGAAGATCTGGTCGATCACGTCCCGGTCCACGCCGTCGAACTCGGCCTGCTCCAGGATCAGCTGGCCGTACGGCACCAGCGTGAAGAGCTGGCCGAGGGTGAGCAGGAAGTCGAGGTCCTTCTGCTGGTCGGCGTCCGGGGCGGCGGTGGTCAGCAGCGTGCCGAGTCCGTCGGCCTGGGCCAGGAACCGCGCCACGTTCGGCACCGCAGCGAACTTCTCGAAGATCGGTCGCCACGCCGCGAACTGGATCTTGCCGAGCCCCTTGGTCGGACCCTGCTCGAACAGGAACGCGTCGTCGCCGGCCTCGCGCCGCCCCGGCACGTCGGCGTAGGCGCCCGGGTTGAACAGGTAGTTCGCCATGAACTTGAGCACCAGCGCCATGTTCACGTGCACCGTGCCCTCGAGCCGGGGCAGGGCGCGGATGTCGCGGGCGGCCAGGTCGAAGTAGGTGTCCTTCTCGAACCCCTTGGCGGCGATGACGTCCGACAGCAGGGTCACCACCCGCTCGCCCTCGGTCGTCACCTTCATCTTCGTGATCGGGTTGAAGAGCAGGTAGCGGCGGTCGTCCGGGCCGGCGGCGCGGAAGTACTCGATCGACCGGTCGCTGAACAGCTTCATCGCGACCAGCCGGGCGTACGCGTCGGTCAGCATCCGCCGCACGTGCGGGAAGTCGGTGACCTTGGTGCCGTAGAGCACCCGGTTGTCGGCGTGCGTGATCGCCTCGTAGAAGGCGTGCTCGCAGATGCCGATCGAGGCGAACCCGAGGTTGAACTTGCCCACGTTCACCGTGTTCAGCGCGGCGTCGAACGCGGCCTGGCCGGTGTGCAGCACGTCGGCGGGCGTGACCGGGTAGTCGTCGAGCCGGAACTCGCTGACGAACATCTGCGCGTCGACGATGTTCTTGACCAGCGTGTACGTTCGGGTGCTGGCTGTCCACCGCGAAGAACACGTAGCCCTCGGGACCGGCCACGTCGGCGCGCCGGCCGAACACCGACACCATGCCGGCCAGGTTGCCGTTGCCGATGTAGTACTTGCCGCCGGTCGCGCTGAAGCCGCCGTCCGGGAGCGGGGTGAGGATCATGTCGGTCGAGTAGATGTCGGCGCCGTGCTCCTTCTCCGACAGCCCGAACGCGAAGATCGCGCCGGCGTCGAGCAGGTCGGCGGCGCGCTGGCGGGCCTCGGCGTTGCCGCTCTGCCAGATCGGGCCGAGGCCCGAGGATCGAGACCTGCCAGGTGTACCAGTAGGCCAGGCCGTAGAAGCCGGTGATCTCGTTGAACGCGCAGATCCGGCTGGTGTCCCAGCGCTTGTCCTGGTCGTCGCCGGCCTCGGCGGCCGGGGTGAGCAGGGTCGCGAAGACCTTGTTCTCCTTCACGAACTCGAGGAAGTCGGCGTACCAGGCGCGCGCGGTGTCCTGCTCGCGGAGTACCCGCTTGCCGCGCGTCTCGAAGAAGTCGATGGTCTTGAGCATCAGCTCGCGGGAGCGGGCGTCGAGGTGCGCTGGCTCGTAGGTGCGCGGGTTGAACAGCAGCCCACCGGTACCCGTCTTCGCCGCGGGCGCGTTCTCGACACTCGTCATCTGGCTCTCCTCCGGCGGCTCGGACCCTGCTGGTTGGACCCTAAGTTACTCGCGAGTCACATCCTGGCTACCCCGGACGACCCTGTGAGAGCCGTCACCCGCCACCACGGCCGTCGAGGCCGGTGTCGTGTCACCGCACTCCGGAGCGACCATCGAGGTCATCTTGCCGCCGCCGCCCGAATTCCGCGTCATACCCCTGGGGTAGCCCGAAGATCCCACCCTGGTGGCACGACGCCGCGGTGCCGCGAACCTAGCCTGGATCCATGACCACGATCGCCGCGAGCACCAGGGCCGACAAGCCCTTCTGGCGCGCGGTCGCCACGCGGATCGGAGGCACCGGGCTCGCCTGGCGCGCGGCCGTCGCGCGGATCGAGGCGGCCACGCCGGCCGGTCGGGACCGCGGCCTGGACGGCATCCGGGCGCTGGCGATCATTTCGGTCGTGATCGGTCACTTCTTCGTCACCGCGCTGGTCGTCACGGACGCCGGCGCGCTGCGCACGGTCAGCCCGCTGGTCCGGCTGCCGGAGTTCGCGCCGGTCAGCTGGGTGCTGCAGTTGCTCGGGCTGTTCTTCCTGGTCGGGGGCTACGCCGGCGCGCTCGGCCTGGCTCGATCCCGGGAGCGCGGCGAGCCGTACCGGGTCTGGGTGACGGCGCGGTTGCTCCGGCTGGGCCGGCCGGTCATCACGGTCGCCGCGCTGGTCGGCGCGGTGCTACCGGTGCTCGCGCTGGCCGGCGCTCCCGCCGGCACGCTCCGGACCGTGGCGCTGCTGGTCTTCCAGCCGCTCTGGTTCGTGGCCGTTTACGCGATGATCACGGCGCTCACCCCGCTGGCCCTGGCCCTCGACCGGCGGTTGGGGGCGTACGGGCTGCTGCTGCCCGTGCTGGTGGTCGCCGGGGTCGACGCGTGGCGGTACGGCGGGTCGGCGCCGGGCTGGCTCGGCCTGGTCAACGTGCTGCCCGGCTGGTTCTTCGCCTACCTGCTCGGGGTGGCGTGGGCCAACGGCCGGATCGGGCGGCGCGGGGCGGTGCTGCTCGCGGTGGCCGGCGCGGCGCTCGGCGCGCTGCTGCTCGTGCGGTTCGGGTATCCGGTGAGCATGGTCGGTGTGCCTGGCGCGGTTCGGTCCAACTTCGGGCCGCCGTCGCTGCTGGTGCCGGCGCTCACCGCCGTCCAGTCCGGGCTGGCGGTCCTGGCCCGGCATCGGATCGCCGCGCTGCTCCGCCGGCCCGTCGCGTGGGCGGCCGTCGCGTGGGTGAACCTGTCCGCCATGACGATCTTCTGCTGGCACCAGCTCGTGCTGCTGACGCTCACCGTCGGCACCCTGCTCGTCGTCCCGGGCGGGATATCCGGTCTGCACGACCTCCCGGCCACCACCGGCTGGCTGCTGCACCGCGCGGCCTGGCTGCCGCTCGACCTGCTGCTCGTCGCCGGCTGGGTGGCCGTGGCCCGTCGGTTCGAGGAGCCCTGGCGCGGAGTCCGCTGGCCGGCCAGAGCATTCGCCGGCGCGCTGGCCGCCGGCTTCGTCACCTTCGCCGCCCTCGTCAGCTGACCCGCCTCCAGACGAGTAACCAGCAGCTTTGGACGACACTGCAGTGCCTCCGGCGGGCCGCAGGGGCGCGGTTGGATCGGGCCTGCCAAGGGCACGATCCAACCGCAACTGGTCACCCGCGCGCGACGGGACGGCGTCCGAACCGGACAATGACCGGGTGCGGGTGACGTGGTGGGGGCACAGTACGGTCGCGATCGAGGACCGTGGCGTCCGGCTGCTCACCGATCCGCTGCTCCGCGGCCGGCTGGGTCACCTGCGGCGGCGGCGCGGTGCCACGCCGGCCCCGGCCGAGGTCGCCCCCGACGCGGTCCTCGTCTCGCACCTGCACGCCGACCACCTCGACGTGGTCTCGCTCCGGCTGCTCGACGCCGGCACCCGGCTCCTGGTGCCGCGGGGCGCCGGGGCGTTCCTCCGCCAGGCCGACTCCGCGCTGGCCCGGCGCGCCGAAGAGATGTCGCCCGGTGACGAGACGAAGATCGGCGACGTGCTGATCCGGGCCGTGCCGGCCAACCACGACGCCGGTCGGGGCCCGTGGTCCCGGCACCGGGCGCCGGCGCTCGGCTACACCGTGCACGGCGAGCGGAGCGCGTGGTTCGCCGGCGACACCGACCTGTTCGACGAGATGGACAGCCTGGGACCGCTGGACGTGGCGTTGATCCCGGTCGGCGGTTGGGGTCCGACCCTCGGCACCGGCCATCTGCACCCGGCCACGGCCGTGGAGGCGGTCCGGCGGGCGGCGCCGAGCTGGGCCATCCCGATCCACTTCGGGACCTTCTGGCCGATCGGGTTCGAACGGGTCCGGCCACACCGGTTCTTCAGCCCCGGCGACGAGTTCGCCGGGCTGCTGCCGGATGCCGCGCCGCGGACCAGGGTCCGCGTCCTGCAGCCCGGAGAGAGCCTCACCATCGACCATCCGGAGCCCGCCCGATGAGCTGGCAGATCGACCCCGGCCGCGATCGGGACGCTCCTGGCGATCGTGGCCTTCGGCGCCATCGTGCCGATCGTCCCGACCGGCGCCGCGGTGAGCGCCGCGGCCGTGGTCGGCGCGCACGAGAGCATGTTGGGCCTGCTCAGCGTGGTGGCGGCCGGTGCGGTCGGCGCGTACGTCGGTGACCTGGTCACCTACGCGATGCTGCGCTGGGGCGGGGACGGCGTGGCCAAGCGGATGCCGTGGCTGCGGAAGAACGGCGTGCCGCAGCGGACCGCCGACCAACTGGCAGCGCGGCCGGTACCGGTGCTGCTGGTCTCCCGGCTCATCCCTGGCGGGCGGGTGCCCGTGCTGCTGGCGGCCGCGCTGTTCGGGGTGCCGTGGCGGCACTTCGCGGTCGCGAACGCGGCGGCGTCCCTACTGTGGGCGGCCGTGTACGCGTCGATCGGCCTCGCCGGCCGGGCGATCTTCCCCGAGCCGTGGCAGGCGATCGTCGCCGCGGTGACCCTGGTCGTGCTGATCTCGTTCGTCGGTGGCCGCATCCGCACCTGGCGGGAGAACCGCTGACGCCAGCACCGCCACGGGCTGGTCGGTTGGCGCGGCATCCCGGCTCGCCGGCGCGGCATCCTGTGTCGGTTCGGTATCCCGCGCCGGCTCGGATCCGGCCGGCTCGGCTCTGCGTCGGCTCGGGGTCCGGATCGTTGCGCAGGCCGAGCTCGTCCAGCCAGCTCACGAGCTGGCGGTAGACCGCGTCCGGGCCCGCTGACCGGCCGTTCGTGCAGGCGCCAGGCCGCGGGGTAGACCAGCACGGCCTCGGTCTGGTCGCCGCCGAGCCCGCCGTGGCAGCCGACCAACTCCTCGAAGGCCGCCACCTCGTCGGTGCCCGCGTCGAGCCGGCTCATCACGACCAGATCGCCGACGTTCGCCATCTCCTGGTGGGCGAGCAGGTCCTGGGCGGCCAGCGGCCCGTACCCCTCCAGCGGGTCCAGTCCCTCGATCGCGCCGGTGCGCAGCGCGTGCGTGCCGTCGGCGCCGATCGCCACCGGGCCGAGCTCGGCCGAGTGGACCACGACGAAGCCCACCCCGGGGTGCTGGGCGAGCCCCTTGAGTAGCACCGGGTAGGCGATGGCCAGCTCCTCGGCGGTGTACCGGTTCGGACTGCCGGTCAGGTACACCATCGCGAGGTTCCCGGACGCCACCACGATCAGCTCGGGGTGGCCACGTTCGATGGCCTGGGTCTCCCGGCCGGCCGGGCCGAACGTGACGTCGCCGGCGATCATCCGGGCCCGCATCGCGGTGCGGGCGGCGGCGCCGGTCGGCCCGCGCTGGCCGGTCACGCCGGTGAGCAGCACGTTGAGCGGTCCCCACTCCTCGACCTGTCCGGTGGCCGCGCCGGTGCGGTCGCCCTCGTGCATGAGCCGGTGCGCCACCTGTTCCAGGGTCTCGCCGTACCGCTGCCGGAACGGCGCTCCCTGGCTCTGGCCGTGGTCGGAGAGCACCACGATCTGGTATTCGCGGGTCGCGCTCGCGAGCCAGCCGCTGCAGCGTGCCGAGCACCCGGTCGATGCCCTCCAGCGCCTGCAGCGACTCGGGCCGGGCCGGGCCGGCGTGGTGCGCGACCTCGTCGTAGTCCACGAAGTCGCAGTAGATGACCGGCGTGCCGCGCGCCATCTGCTCGGCGATCAGGGCCACGTTGAGGTCCCGCAGCAGCACGTTCGTCACGGCCCGCAGCACGATGAACGCCCCGGACCGGCTCACCCTCGGCAGCACGCCGCGCCGGCGCTGCCGCCGGGCCTGGTGGATCTCCTTGACCATCTCGCCGGCCGACAGGATGAGCCCGCGGGCCAGCCCGTACGGGTTGGCCATGAACGCCGCGTAGCCGCGCGCCGAGCGGCCGGGCAGCGCGGCGTTGCTCACCGTCAGCAGGCTGATCGGCGCGTCGCCGGAGAAGATGTTGCTGATGCTGGCGCCGCCGTCGGCGAGCAGCCCGCGCCCGTCCGAGATCCGCTCCTCGACGATCGCGGCGTCGCTCGGCCGGTTGGTGACGATCAGCCGGCCGGTCTCCCGCTCGTACCAGCGGAAGGCCGGCACGGTGGCCACGCTGCCGTGCATGATGCCCGCCTGGCTGGCCGGGGTGGTGGACGGCAGCCCGGTGTGCCAGCGCGTGGTGCGGTGCGTGCCGCCGCGCAGCCAGCGCCCGAGGTTGGGCAGGTTGCCGGCCTTGACCGCCCAGCCGAGGATGCCGGCACTGAGGCCGTCGATCTGGATGATCAGCACGCCGGGACCGTCGACCTGCGGACTACGCCGCTTCTCCCGCGCCATCTGGCGGAGCGCCTGGCCGAGGAAGGCGTCGTCGCTGCCCGCGTCGGCGAGCCAGTTGATCACCGCGGTTAGCGTGGCGGCGATCCAGGACGCCACGAACACGTCCGGGACGCTCGGCGCGTTCACGTCCGGATCCAGGGCGAACGCCACCCACATCACGATCGCCTGCACGCAGATCCCGAGCAGCAGCGCGCCGACTCCGCCCAGCGCCACCGCGGTCGCCACCAGCAGCGGCCGCAGCAGCGCTCCGATCAGGGCGACCAGGACGACCAGCCGGACCATCGAGAAGACGCCGGTGGAATGGATGCTCGGCAGCGCCCACAGGGTCAGGCTGAGGACGATGAACGAGGTGATGCCGGCGCGCGCCATCGACCGGGTCCGGGCCATGGTCGGCCGCCAGCCGCGCAGCAGCTCCATACCGATGCGCAGCAGTTCTCTGGTCCTGCCCCCGGCCGAGCCCTCCGGGCGGGGCGTCTGGTCACCGCCCGTCACCGATCCAGCCTGGCACACGTCCCGGTGTCCCGACCGTCGACACCCACCGATCTCCGGGAGAGATCAGGGTCACCCTCGGCCGCACGGGTGACACGCCCGCGGCCCGGGCCGACCGCACGCCGGCCCGACCGGATGCCGGGCCCGTGGCACGCCAGGGCCGGCCGCCGGCCCGAACCTGGTGCGCTGGGTCAGCGGGGGAGTTGGGCCTCGATCGCGGCGATCACCTCGGGCGACTCGGGCGTGGACTGCGGACGGAACCGGCCGACGAGGGTGCCGTCGGGCCCGATCAGGAACTTCTCGAAGTTCCACTGCACGTCGCCGGCCTTGCCCTCGGCGTCGGCGGCCTGAGTCAGCTCCACGTACAGCGGGTGCCGGTCGGCCCCGTTCACGTCGAGCTTCTCGAACATCGGGAACGTGACGCCGTACGTGGTGGAACAGAAGGTCTGGATCTCCTCGGCCGAGCCGGGCTCCTGGCCACCGAACTGGTTGCACGGGAAGCCGACCACCGAGAAACCTCGGTCCGCGTACTTCTCCTGGAGCCGCTCCAGGCCCTCGTACTGCGGGGTGAGGCCGCACTTGGAGGCCACGTTCACGGCGAGCAGCGTGGAGCCAGCTAATGCGGCGAGCGAGGTGGGTTCGCCAGCGAGGGTGTGCAGCGGGATGTCATGAACCGTCAAGGTCGTGAATCCTTCGAGTCGAAGCGGGCAGCCCGCCTTCAGCGAAACACAACCTCCGCGCGGCCGCCCATCTGGGGGTTGCGGTCCAAATGCGCCCTCCCAGGGCGCATGTGGACCGCACCTCGGGCGGCGGCGAACCGCCGGCGAGGCGCCCGCCACCCGCAACCTGCCGCCGCCGCTGCCGCCGCCTGCCCGTCCGCCGCCCGCCCGCCGCCCGTCCGCGGCGGCGCCCGGCGCCGCGGCGCAAAACGGGACTTGCGGGACAACGTGGCTACGGGCGCCCGTCGTAGGCACGGAAGTCCCGCAAGTCCGGTTCGGCTGGACGGGCGCGGCACGTCGTCGGGCGGTTGCGGTTCGATTGCGCCCTCCCAGGGCGCAATCGAACCGCAACCCTGGCGGCGGAGCCGCGGGGTTGGGTGTGGCGGCGGAGCCGCGGGGTTGGGTGTGGCGGCGGAGCCGCGGGATTGGCGCGTCCGCCGAGATCGGCTCAGCGCGGGCCGGTGGTCGCCATCGCGGCGCCGACGATGCCGGCGTTGTTGAGCAGCGTCGCCGGCACGATCGGGGTCCGGATGTTGAGCAGGGGCAGGAACTTCTCCGCCTTCTTGCTCGCGCCGCCGCCGACGATGAACAGGTCCGGCCAGATCAGCTCCTCCAGGTGCCGCAGGTACTCCTGTACCCGGACGGCCCAGTCCGCCCAGCTCAGGCCCTCCTTCTCGCGAGCGGCCTCGGACGCCCAGTGCTCGGCGTCGTCGCCGCGCAGCTGGAGGTGGCCGAACTCGGTGTTCGGGAGGAGCACACCATTGGCGAAGACGGCGCTGCCGATGCCGGTGCCGAAGGTGAGCATCACGGTCAGGCCGGACTGGCCGCGGCCCGAGCCCAGGGATGCCTCGGCGACCCCGGCCGCGTCCGCGTCGTTCAGCACGGTCACCGTGCGGCCGAGCGCCTGACCGAACAGCTCGGCGGCGTTCACGCCGATCCATTTGTCGTCCACGTTGGCGGCCGTGCGGACGACGCCGTGCGTGATCACGCCGGGGAACGTGATGCCGACCGGTCCGTTCTCCTTGAACTGGCTCGCCACGTCCACGACCACCCGGGCGATGCTCTCCGGGTCGGACGGCTTCGGGGTCTCGATCCGGTGCCGTTCCTGAGTCAGGGTGCCGGTTTCCAAATCCACCGGAGCGCCCTTGACGCCCGAACCGCCGATGTCTATGCCGAGGACAGCCATTGTCCACCTCTCGTTCAGAACCGACGCGTCGAGTACCAGATGCCCCGTGTGAACAACCCACAACCGCCACCGGATGGTGGCCCGAGCGCGCACACTATCTCGGGAGCCGGTACGCCGACCGCCTCGGTCGGGGTACCGCGGGTGCGAGGGCGAAGGGGCGATCGTGACCGCGTACGACTACGACCTGCTGGTCATCGGATCCGGGCCGGGCGGCCAGAAGGCGGCCATCGCCGCCGCGAAGCTCGGTAAACGGGCCGCGGTGATCGAGCGGCGGGACATGATCGGCGGCGTCTGCATCAACACCGGCACGATCCCGTCGAAGACCCTGCGCGAGGCGGTGCTCTACTTCACCGGCCTCAACATGCGTGACCTCTACGGCCAGAACTACCGGCTCAAGGAGGACATCACGGTCCAGGACCTGCTGGCGCGGACCCAGTACGTGATCGGCCGCGAGACCGAGGTGATCCGCAGCCAGCTGGCGCGCAACCGGGTCCGGCTGATCAACGGCACCGCCCGCTTCGTCGACCCGCACACGCTGGACGTCCGGGTCAACGAGAACGACGAGTCCGGGCAGAAGGTCACCGCGGAGAAGATCGTCATCGGGGTCGGCACCCGGCCGGCCCGGCCGCCGGAGATCGCGTTCGACGGCAGGCGGGTGGTCGACTCCGACGGCGTGCTGAACCTCGACGCGGTACCGCAGACGATGGTCGTGGTCGGCGCCGGCGTGATCGGCATCGAGTACGCCTCGATGTTCGCCGCGCTCGGCACCCGGGTCACGGTGGTCGAGGCGCGCGAACGGTTCCTCGAGTTCTGCGACTCGGAGATCGTCGAGGCGCTCAAGTTCTACCTGCGCGACCTGTCCGTCTCCTTCCGCATCGGCGAGGCCGTGACCAGCGTCGAGGTGGACGGCGCCGGCACGATCACCACGCTCGCGAGCGGCAAGAAGATCCCCGCCGAGACCGTGCTGTACTCGGCCGGCCGGCAGGGCGCCACCGACTCCCTGGATCTGGAGGCGGCCGGGCTCGCCGCCGACGCGCGCGGCCGGATCAAGGTGGACGCGAACCTGCGCACGCCGGTCGAGCACATCTACGCCGTCGGCGACGTGATCGGCTTCCCGGCCCTCGCGGCGACCTCGATGGAGCAGGGCCGGCTGGCCAGCTACCACGCGTTCGGCGAGCCGGTGAACTCGCTGCTCGACCTGCAGCCGATCGGCATCTACACGATCCCCGAGATCAGCTACTGCGGGCAGACCGAGGACGCGCTGACCAGCTCCGTCGGTGCCGTACGAGGTCGGGCTGTCGCGCTACCGGGAGCTCGCCCGCGGCCAGATCGCCGGCGACTCGCACGGCATGCTGAAGCTCCTGGTCTCCACCGAGACCCGCAGCCTGCTCGGCGTGCACATCTTCGGCATGCACGCCACCGAGCTGATCCACATCGGCCAGGCCGTGATGACCTGCGGCGGCACCGTGGACCACCTGGTCGACACGGTGTTCAACTACCCGACCCTGTCCGAGGCGTACAAGGTCGCCGCGCTGGACGTGGTGAACAAGATGCGCGCCGTCTCCCGCTTCGGCGGTTGACGCGGTCCCCGAACCCTTGGCGCTTTGGGCGACATCTTCTCGGCTATGACCGAGAAGATGTCGCCCAAATGCCGGAAGCGGGGCGCCGCTCGCGGGGAGAAGCGGGGCGCGGTCGCGGGGAGAAGCGGGGCGCCGCCCGCCACCCCGCAGCCGGCGAGGCAAGATCGGAGCATGACCGAGCCCGCGCCGGACCAGGCGATCCAAGAAACCCAGCCGGGTCGGCGACTGCTCGGCCAGGAGGTGCTGCTGGTTCTGGCGGTGTCGCTCGGCGCCTCGGCGGTCGCGGCGCTCATCTCGTTCGCCGGTGACCTCACGGCGGCCGGCGGACTCGCCGAGCAGACCGCGGTGCTGGTCGGGTCGCGGGCGCCGGGGCGGCCCTGGCTCGACCTCGCCTGGCAGCTCTTCCATCTGGCCACCGCGATGGTGCCGGTCGCACTGGTGGCCCACCTGCTGCTGCGCGGCCGCGAGTCGCTGCGCACCCTGGGCGTGGACGGCGACCGGCCGGGCACCGACCTGCGCCGCGGCGCGCTGGTCGCCGCGATGATCGGCGGATCCGGGTTGGCGCTGTACCTGGTCGCCCGGCAGCTCGGCGTGAACCTCACCGTGGTGCCGGCCGATCTGCCGGAGGTCTGGTGGCGGTACCCGGTGCTGGTGCTGGGGGCGCTGCAGAACGCCGTGCTCGAAGAGGTCGTCGTGCTCGGCTACCTCACCCACCGGCTCCGCCAGCTCGGCTGGTCGTTCGGCGCGTCCACGGCGGCCAGCTCGCTGCTGCGCGGCTCGTACCACCTGTACCAGGGGCTCGGCGGGTTCGTCGGCAACGCCGTGATGGGCGTGATCTTCTGCTGGCTCTACCGGCGCTGGGGGAGGGTCATGCCGCTCGTGATCGCGCACGCTTTTATCGACACCGTGGCGTTCGTGGGCTTCGCCGCGCTGGCCGGGCACGTCAGCTGGCTCCCGGGCTCCTGACCTGGGCAGGAGGCGCTCCCGCTTGGCTGCACGAGCACCTGCACGGGAAACTGAGCGTGAAGAATGAGCCTTCAATGCAGCGAGTCGCCGCCCCGCTACTGATTGTGTGGGCAACTGGGCGAGCGTATGGTCGTCGCTTACCAGCGGACGCCTGAAAAAGCCCGGGCCCGTCCGGTGGCCTGTCGAGCATCATGATGGCCGGGGGCGCCGGCCCTTAAACGGCGACCCGCCGTGCCGGGAGGTTCGAGGCGATGATGGGACCCGCCGCAGATTCGGGCGAGGCACCTTCGCGAGATCCAGTCGTTCACATTCTCTGGCTCAACGGTGGGCTCAGCTGTGACGGCGACTCGGTGGCGCTCACAGCCGCCACCCAGCCGAGCATCGAGGAGATCGTCATGGGCGGCCTCCCTGGCCTGCCCAAGGTGCAGATGCACTGGCCACTGCTCGACTTCCAGTGCGGTCCGCTGGACGGGCCCGGACAGCTTCATCGAGTGGTACCACCGCGCCGAGCGCGGCGAGTTGGAGCCGTTCATCCTCATCGTCGAGGGGTCGGTCCCGAACGAGGACATCAAGTCCGAGGGCTACTGGTCCGGGTTCGGCAACAACCCCGAGACGGGCGACACCGCCTTCACCCAGCAACCCATGATGGCCACGGAGTGGTTGGACCGATTGGCACCCAAGGCCACCGCGATCCTCGCCGCCGGCACCTGCGCCTCGTTCGGCGGGATCCACGCGATGGCCGGCAATCCGACCGGCGCGATGGGCGTGGCTGACTATCTCGGCTGGGACTGGCGCAGCAAGGACGGCCTGCCGATCGTGAACATGCCGGGCTGCCCCACCCACCCGGACAGCCTCTCCTCGACGATCCTGTATCTGCTCTACCAGGTCGCCGGCCAGGCCCCGATGATCCCGTTGGACGACGCGCTGCGCCCGAGCTGGATCTTCGGCGCCACCGCGCACGAGGGCTGTGACCGCGCCGGCTACTACGAAGAGGGCGACTTCGCGTCCGGCTACGGGTCGCCCAAGTGCATCGTCAAGCTCGGCTGCTGGGGGCCGGTGGTCAAGTGCAACGTGCCGAAACGGGGCTGGCTGAACGGGGTCGGCGGTTGCCCGACGGCCGGCGGGATCTGCATCGGCTGCACGATGCCCGGCTTCCCGGACAAGTTCATGCCCTTCATGAACGAGACCATCGACGTGCGGAACTCCTCGGCGACCAAGGGCTTGGACGCCAGCCTGATCCAAGACCTGCGCCGGATCACCACCAACGTGCTCGATCAGGAGCCGCGGTGGCGCAAGCCGAGCCGGCAGTTGCTCAGCGGCTACCAGCCCCCGTGGTGAACCGCCAGCCCTGAGGGTGACCCACTCCGCGCGGACGACCGGCCCGTACGGAAGTGGCACGATTTGGCGCGTCGATCTCACCCGAACGGTCAAGCGAGCCGGTCTGAACGCCC
>CAVVAL010000019.1:0-140587 GCA_963746095.1 uncultured Actinomycetota bacterium
AGACCGGCGAGAGCGACCGGAATGCGACGCGCCGGTACTCGAACGGCTCGCGCGACATCTCGACGTCGCCGCCGGCGAGCCGGTGCTGCGCCGCGTGGAGGGTCCCTCCGCAGACGCGCCGCCCGCGGCACGCACGGGCAGTTCAGCCGCGACGAGAGAGAAGCACGGGACGAGAGGCGACGGCTGAGACGCCGCCTGGTCGAGTCCCGGTCTGCCCCGCGGTCCCGCCTAGCGTCCAAGTAGAGGGACGGTAGCCCCCACGCGTTGCCTGCCTGGCCTGGACGCGGCCCATTCGTCCGTCAGCCTCACCCGACTCCCCATCAGTCCTCCTTCCCGCCTACTGTCACTGGTCGCCGACCTTGGGGGCGAGCGCGCTACTGTATTTATTCTGTGTCAAAGTAACTGTTGCTAGGATGACGAAATACCGCCGTTGTGCCCGCCACACTGCCCATATGTCGTCACCATGTTCGGCGTGGCGCAATACTCGGCCCCAGATGGCGGAAGGAACGAGGTCGCCATTTCCGATCGAAACGCATGCTGCAATCAACGCCCCGCCATAACTCGCCCAGCCGCGACCGCCGAGCCGTCGAAGGTGCGTTCATCAAGACGGCGCTGGAGCTGAATGCAAGCCTCAACCTGACGGAGTCTGTCAGGCCGTGCTCGATGCGGTTGAAGAGATTTTCGGTGCGACCTCCAGCTGGATCTTCTCCACGATCCCCTTAGCGATCGGTTGATCACACGCTCTTTTCGCGGCGACCGATCGCACGCCTATCAGGACGTGACATTTCCCTCTTCCGCAGGCATCCTCGGCTTGGCATTCAAGAGTCGGCAAGTCGTCTTCGTGCCAGACGCTCAAACCGATCACCGCTGGTTCGATCCATCGCGCGTCCATCAAGCCGGTCTCCGGTCGGTCTTTACGGTGCCCCTGCTGCATCACGAAGGCGTCGTCGGAGTTGTCGGCCTCGACTCCCCTCGCTTCGGCGAGGTAAACGCCACCGAGGTCCGGACGACATCACGAGGCTCGAGGCCCTGCGCGGCGCTTGCAGCCATCGCCGTCGTCAACGCACGCCTCTACGGAAGAGCGAGCAGGACCGGAAAAGGCTCGGCATGCTGTTGCAGGAACGACGGACGCTACGGCGCCGCGTCGACGCAGTTGCAGGACGAGATCCGCGAGGCGCACCCACTCGGGCGCGATTGTCTCCGAAAGCGACGTGTTCGGCGACGGCCGTTAATCAGGTTTCGCTGGTGGCGCCGGTGATACGACCGCTCTTCTGCTGGGCGAGAACGGGTACCGGCAAAGAGTTGCTCGCCCGCCTGATTCACGCCCGCAGCGAACGCGCGGAGGCGCAGTTCGTTGCGGTCAACTGCGCCGCGCTTACCGGAATCGCTCGTGGAAAGTGAGTTGTTCGGACACGAAAAGGGCGCGTTCACAGGCGCGACCGGGCGAAAGCCCGGAAAGTTCGAGCTCGCGCACGGCGGAACGCTGTTTCTCGACGAGGTCGGCGACTTGTCTTCGGACGCGCAAGCCAAACTCCTGCGGGTCTTGCAGGAATCCGAGGTCCAGCGAGTCGGTGCGACCGCGGGCACGACAGGCTGAGATGTGCGGGTCATTGCCGCGACCAATCACGATCTCGAAGCGTCGATCGCAGAACGGCGCTTCCGTGCCGACCTCTACTATCGTCTCAGCGTGTTCCCTATCGAGGGTGCCCCCGCTGCGTGAGCGGCAACGGGACGTTGAGGTGCTGGCCCGTCATTTCGTCACGGTGTTCGCAAAGAAGCTGCGCAAGCCGGTGACGGATATCGAACCTGCTGCGCTGGATCGACTGCGCCGCTATCTGTGGCCCGGAAACGTCCGCGAAGTTCAAAACGTGATCGAACGAGCGGTCATTCTCTCACCTGGCCCCTCGATCGAAGCAGAGACGGTCGTGTTGCCCGCGCGGTCGGCATTTCGCTGCACGAAGCCGACCGAACGGCCCGGCAGCGCCGATGGGGAGTCAACATCGCAGGAAAGCGCATCGGACTCCGCGTCACGGCAGCCCGCGAGCGAGAACTCCGGCGCCGGCGCGCCGCACACCGGCGTGATGCTCCTGGCGGATGCGGAACGTCAAGCCATCCACCGAGCGCTCGAAGCGGCACGGTGGCGGATCAGCGGTTCCGATGGAGCCGCTCGGTTGCTGGGCCTGCCGCCGACCACGCTGCACGCAAAGATGAAAAAGCTCGGAATTCGCGCGGCGGATCTGACGATGTGCTGCCACTGCCGCTTCTGATGAACCACCTCCACGACGGCCCTCGACCTGCTGTGTCCGCGATCGCGATGCGGCCGCGGCGTCCGTGGCAGCCGCGGCAGGTTCATCAGAACCATGACGCGGCCGCGATGCGTCCCTTCCACTCGGCGGGCTTCACCTCACCTCGATAGGAAACACTCGCGGTCACTCGTTGTCGCTGTTGCCGCCTTTCAGTTGTGCGACCAGTGCCTGGAGCATCTTCGTGTATCGAGGATCCGCTTCGTCGATGCGCTTGTAGTAATCCTCCTTCGAGAGCTTCTGTGCGCGCCAGTCGCCGTTCATCATCACCCGCTGCTGGCCGTCCTTGTAGACGACGTCGTTTTCCGGCTTGACGGTCGACGGCGGATGCCGTTGGCGGCCATGTCGTAGACGAAGAATTTTCCATCGACGGTGCCGCCGCTGTGCAATGCCGTGTACACGTCCCGATAGCGCTGCCCCCAGATATGCTCCTGTAGGAGTACCGGAACGCTGTATTGCGCGCTGACGACCAGCAACTGAGAGTTCGGATAGTACAGGGCGGCGACGAAGCGGTTCTCGTCCCCGGGCATCCGCGCGGCGACGCTATCGAGCTTCTTCTGGTCCAGCAGCGTGCCGAGTTTTTTGGCGAGTGGCATTGACGAGGACTGCTGCGCGGCAGCCGGCCCCGCGAGCGCCAAGCACACTCCGAGGGTCAAATAGAGCGACGTTTTCATCGCGACCTCCTGATATAGTTTGACTACCAACTATTCTAGCACTTCTTGAAGCGGCGCTGGAACAGACATCGGGCAGCCTCTTTGCAACAACATCCGTCGGCCATCTGGACGTCTGGCGGAGTACACACATGACGAGGGTCTTGCATTCGGGCAACAGCAGCGTCGCAAATGATCGGCGTGGTTTCGGTGGACAGAAGCGTTCACCGCCATCCTGTGGCGGGCCTGGTCCGCACGGCGGCGAATTCGTGTGTCACGAGTCAGCCAGGAATGGCTGCGCACATACCGGCGCGAATCCGCCAAACACACTGAACGGACTGGACCGGGCGGCTGACGACATATCGTCAGTCTGGCGTCCTGGCGTTACCTCGTCACCATAGCGGATGTACTGAAAGGCGTCGATGATGCGTACCTGCCTCACGGACGCGTTCAACCTCTCATGCCCGGTGATATCCGAAGGGATGCCCTTCGCGGGTCACCCTCGGCTGGCGGCCGCAGTCAGCGATCCGGAGGCATGGGTTTTCTGGGGCTGGGGTCAGTTCTCCAGCCCGCGTGGCCGAAATGATTCGCGGAACACGGCGGCTGACCAGACGGCCGTTCGGGGTCAACATCTCCCCGTGCTTGACGACCGGAGACGTAATGAAGTGCTGTGTTCATGAAAGACCGGCGGTCGTCGCCTTCACGCGTGACACCCCAGGTCGGCGCTGGATCGACGAATTGCGGATGGCTGGCGTCGCCGTCTGGTGCCACGTCGATCATCAGCGGAGGCGCGCTTGGCCGCCCGTCAGGGAGCTGACGCGGTCATCATCGACGGGGCGCTCACCGACACGCCGCCCCACTGGGATCTGGTCACCCTGCTGCCGGCTGTCGCGGATGCGGTGCATCCGCTGCCGATGATCACCGCCGGTGGGATTACCGATGGACGGCGACTCGCGACGGTGTTGGCGCTGGGAGCCGATGCGGGCTGGTGCTGACGAGATTTCTGGCTTCGCGCGGGTGTGCGAAGTCACCCATCCCCCACGTGCCATCGACAAGCTGTCTGGCCTGCCGTTCGAACCCAACTGGACCGGAGACGAACTGTGCGGCACGCAGGGCCGGCCGAAACGTTTGTTCACCATCACCGACGTGCATCCCCTCGCGGTCAATCAGTCCGCGATTCGTGTGCGGTGCCGGGCCGACGAGCCGGAGTTCGAACGTGTCGGCAAGGGCCGGCCAATCATGTCCGCGGCTGAAATCGTCCACACACTTTCACGCGATGCCGCGCACATTCTTGCCAACCTGCACGCAACTCTGAGCCGGCCGCAATTGTAGTGCCGTGAGCTAGCGATGGGGCTTCGTCCGCCGGTTCTTGCACGCCTCGCCGAGCAGGGAGGCACCTCCTCGTGCCGGCCACTAGATCGAAGACGACCCCACCATCGGCCGCGTGCAGCCGCGCAACGTCGTCGACGGGGCTCGCGAGCCAATCCGCGCCGGGATGATAGCGATACGTCAGCGATCCGGCGAGACGCACGTCAAGGAGGTTGCGCGCGGTGAGCCTCTCCAGTTGCGCTTGAGCTGTATCGGCCGCGATCTCGAGCGCATCCGCCACGTTCTGGGCTTCCCACCAGCGCTCGGCGTGCCGGCGCATGAGCAGGAGCACGGAGAGACACTCGCTCGATGCGATGTCCTGGCGGAGAAACCGCCGGACGGGAATCGAGATGCCAGTCTTCGCCAACGAAATGACAATTCCTTTCCGCCGGCATTGAGCCAGAAGCCAGAGAATCAATATGTGTCCGCGCGAACAGGATCGGTCTCGGAAGTGCGAATAACCGCTCCGGAAGGTGCTGACGGCCAGATCCGCCCTGACGCGAGCGCCAGCGAGCTCGTTGCTGCAAGATGGGTTCCGGCTCCTCGTTCCACGAACCTGATTCGTCGCCGTCTGTCACTCGCGCCCCGTCAGCGCGTGCACCCACCGGGCCTGGCCCGGCCATCTCTATCCCGTCCTTGAGCACCTCGCGCCACATTCCCGCGATGCAACGAATATTTTGACCTCAAACTGTTCGATGCTATAACTGGAGTCATGACAGCTCGAGGTATGGCCCTCAGTCGCCTGCTGATTGTCTCAAACCGTCTACCGGTCACGGCCAGGATGGACAAGGGCGGCGTGCGGCTGACGGCGGCCAGCGGCGGCCTCGCCACCGGCCTGCGCCGTGGCATTCGGCGGCCGATGGACGCTGGATCGGCTGGCCTGGGGACGTCACCGGGTTCACGCAGGACAGCGCGCGGATCTCGAGCGGCAGCTCGGCGAGCGCGGTCTCGTTCCCATCGTCCTATCGCAGCACCGCGTCGACCGCTACTATCACGGCTTCGCCAATCGTGTCCTGTGGCCGTTATTTCACTATCTGATTGATCGCGTGCCGGTGGAGGCGGCCGGATGGACCGCGTATTGCGAGGTCAACCAGGCATTCGCTGACGCCGGTGCGCGAATATCGCGATGGCGACACCATCTGGGTGCACGACTATCAGTTGATGCTGCTGCCGGCTCTGCTGCGCAGTCGGCTGCCCCATGCCCGAATCGGCTTCTTCCTCCACATCCCGTTTCCCTCGTCCGAAGTGTTTCGCATCCTGCCGTGGCGCCGCAAGGTGCTCCGCGGGTTGCTCGGCGCCGACCTGATCGGTTTTCACACGTTTGCCTACATGCGGCATTTCCTTGCCGCGCTCCTGCATGTGGAAGGCGTCGAGGCGGACATCGATCGCGTGCGGCTCGACGGACCGGAATCGCGGCTCGGCGTCTTTCCCATGGGCGTCGACGCCGGCCGCTTCCCGAAGTCGGGCAGGACCCGGCGTGCGTCGCCGATGCCGAAGCCTGCGCGCGACGCCGGCGGTCGTCAGATCGTGCTCGGGATCGATCGCCTGGACTACACGAAGGGCATTCCGCGGCGGCTTGCCGCGATCGAGCGCCTCTCGAGCGCGAACGCACGGCTCGCCGATCGCGTGCGCTACATCCAGGTGGCCGTCCCGTCACGCGCGAAGTGGACTCATATCGCGGTTCAAACGTCAGGTCGAGGAGAGCGTCGGCCGCATCAACGGCGCGTGCGGCACACTCGGTCGACGCCGGTGCACTACATGCACATCCGTCTCGCTGACGGCAGCTCGTCGCGCTCTACCGCGCCGCGGACGTGATGCTGGTGACGCCGCTGCGCGACGGCATGAACCTCGTCGCCAAGGAGTTCGTCGCGTCGCGCGTCGACGATGACGGCGTGCTCGTGCTAGCGAGTTCGCGGGCGCCGCCGCGGAGCTCGATGGCGCGGTCCGCGTCAATCCCTACGACGTCGACGCTGTCGCGGGAAGCGTCGAACGTGGGCTGTCGATGCCTGCGGAGGAACGACGCGCGCGGATGAAGAGACTGCGCCGACGAGTCGCTGAATACGACATCCACCGTTGGGCGGCGGACTACCTGGCAGCGCTGGACGCCGCGCGGCCGACCGCTGCTACGGACGACACGTCCATGGGCGACACGCTGGTGGTGCCCTGCTACGTGCGCGGAGGACGCCGCAGCGCCGCCTGCTACTCGACTACGACGGCACGCTGGTCCCGCTCGCCCGTTCACCTGACCGAGCGCCCCCGCGCCCACCAGGCCAGCCCCGCGCAACACCGACCGACGCGCCAACGTGGCCTTCAGCGTGCGCATCATCGTGTCGTCGGAGTGGAAGTCGGTCATCGAGTTTGCTCCTTCGCCTTGCGGCGCCGCGTTGCTCACGGTCGCCGAAGATCGTGCGGTGCCAGTCCTTGGCAGCGGTCGCGGTCAGGTCGTACATGACGTGCTTGACGGTCGTGTACTCCTCGAACGAGTACGTCGACATGTCCTTGCCGAAGCCAGATGCCTTGACTCCCCCGTGCGGCATCTCGCTGATGATCGGGATGTGGTCGTTGACCCAGACACAGCCGGCACGGATGGCCTTGGTTGCGTGCAACGCGCGGTGGACGTCCCTGGTCCAGACCGAGGCGGCCAGACCGTAGGGGGTGTCGTTGGCGAGCGTGATCGCCTCCGCGTCGGTGTCGAACGGCAGGGCGACGAGCACCGGGCCGAAGACCTCCTGCTGGACGATCTCGGCATCCTGCGTCACGCCGGTCACAAGTGTCGGAGCGTAGTAGAAACCCTTGGCCAGATCGCCGTCGGGGATGAGCCCACCGGTGACGATCGTGGCGCCGGCGGCCCTGGCCCGGTCGACGAAGCCGGCCACGCGGTGCTGCTGGGCGCGGGAGATCAGCGGACCCTGGTCGGTGCTGGGCGACATCGGCGGGCCGAGCCGGACGCCGGCCATGGTCGCGGCGACCCCCTCGACGAACTCCTCGTACCGTGACCGGTGCACGTACGCCCTGGTGGCCGCCGTGCAGTCCTGGCCGGTGTTGATCAGCGCACCGGCCACGGCACCCTGGATCGCGGCGGCCAGGTCGGCGTCGTCGTAGACCACGAACGGCGCCTTGCCGCCGAGTTCGAGGTGCAGCCGTTTGGCCGTCGGGGCCGCGCTGGCCATCACCCGCTTGCCGGTGGCCGAGGAGCCGGTGAAGGACACCATGTCGACGTCCGGGTGGGCGGTGAGCACGGCGCCGGCCACGGGTCCGGTCCCGGTGAGCACGTTGATCACCCCGTCCGGCGCGCCCGCTTCGGTGGCCAGTTCGGCCAGGCGCAGCGCGGTCAGCGGGGTGTTCTCGGCGGGCTTGAGCACGATCGTGTTGCCGGCCGCGACCGCGGGCAGGATCTTCCAGCCGGCCATCTGCAGCGGGTAGTTCCACGGCGCGATCGAGCCGACCACGCCGATCGGCTCCCGCCGCACCAGCGAGGTGTGGTCGGCGCTGTACTCGCCGGCCGACTTACCGGTCAGGTCGCGCGCGGCACCGGCGAAGAAGGCCACGTTGTCGACCGTGCCGGGCACGTCGAACTCGCGGGACAGCTTGATCGGCTTGCCGGTCTGCCGGGTCTCGGTGACCGCGAACTCCTCGGCGTGCTGATCCAACAGCGCGGCCAGCCGGACCAACACGGCGGAGCGCTCGCCCGGCGTGGCGCCGGCCCAGCCCGGGAACGCGGCCCTGGCGGCGGCCACCGCGGTGTCGACGTCCGCGGCCGAGGCCAACAGCGCGGTCTCGACCACCTCTCCGGTCGACGGATCGAGCACGTCCATGCTCTCGCCTGCGGATCCCTCGGCCCGCCGGCCGGCGATGAACTGGTGCACCCGCGCCTCCTCGGTTCCCTGCCCGACGTCTTGATCGGCATCCTGCTCGGCGACCGAACCACCCCGTGGGGGAATGCTTACAGGTGTTTGCGGACCCAAGCAAGGAATCCGTGACACAATCCGATCTCAGACCTGGATTCCGCAATAATTGGCTCGAAACTTGCGCGTTACCGTCGCGCAGCCACCGATTCCACGGCCCTGGCGACACCCCACCGGACCGGCCCCGGGAGGGCTCCGTGCGACACCGTGACCTGAGCCTCTGGCTGGACACCGCCGGTGACGAGCTGATCCCCCGGCCGCCCCTGCCCGGTGACCGGGACGTCGACGTGGCGATCGTCGGCGCGGGCTACACCGGGCTCTGGACCGCGTACTACCTCGCGGAGGCCGACCCGTCGCTGCGGGTCGCCGTACTGGAGGCCCAGATCGCGGGCTACGGCGCCTCCGGACGCAACGGCGGCTGGTGCTCCGCGCTCTTCCCGGCCGGTAAGGCCAAGGTCGCCCGCGCGCACAGCCGGGCGGGCGCGGTGGCGCTGCAGCGCGCGCTCTACGCCACCGTGGACGAGGTGGGCCGGGTCGCCGCCGTCGAAGACCTGGACATCGACTGGGCCAAGGGCGGCACCGCGGTGCTGGCCACCGCGCCGAGCCACGTCGAGCGCCTGCGCGCCGAGATCGCCGAGGAACGCGCGTGGGGGTTCGGCGAGGAGGACGCGCGTTGGCTGGACGCCGGCGAGGCCGCCGCCACGGTCGGGGCGGTCGGGGTGCTGGGCGCCGCGTACACACCGCACTGCGCCGCGATCCACCCGGCCAAGCTGGTCCGGGGGCTGGCGCGCGCGGTCGAGCGGCGCGGCACCGCCGTGTACGAGCAGACTCCGGTGACCTCGATCGCGCCCGGCCTGGTGCGCACCGCACGGGGCACCGTCCGGGCCGACGTGGTGGTGCGGGCGACCGAGGGGTACACGCCCCGCCTCGCCGGCCACCGACGGGTGCTCGCCCCGGTGTACTCGCTGGTCATCGCGACCGAACCGCTCCCGGCGGAATTCTGGGACCAGGTGGGCTGGCGGCGGCGCGAGACGGTCAGCGACGGCCGGCACCTGATCATCTACGCGCAGCGCACCGCCGACGACCGGATCGTGTTCGGCGGTCGTGGCGCGCCGTACCACTTCGGCTCGCGGGTCCGGCCGGGCTTCGACCGCGACCCTGGCGTCTTCGCCGAGTTGGAGCGCATCCTGCACGCACTCTTCCCCGGCACCCGTGACGCCCGGATCACCCACCGCTGGGGCGGCCCGCTCGGGGTACCGCGGGACTGGCACGCCTCGGTCGGCCTCGACCGGGCCACCGGGCTCGCCTGGGCGGGCGGTTACGTGGGCGACGGCGTCGGCCCCACGAACCTCGCCGGCCGCACGCTGACCGACCTGATCATCGGCAACGACACCGCCCTGACCCGGCTGCCGTGGGTGGGTCACCGGTCGCGGCGATGGGAGCCCGAACCACTGCGTTGGCTGGGCATCAACGCCGGCCTGCGGCTGGTCACCAGCGCCGACCGTGCCGAGGAACGAACCGGCCGGCCGGCTCGGCGCGCGGGCCTCATGGACCGCCTGCTCGGCGGCTGACCGCCTTTCGCGCACCCGGCCCGGCGCCGGCGGTGGCCGCACCCGACGCCGACCGAAGCCGACCGACGCCGCCCGAAACGGACTTTCGGGGAAAACGGGGCTACGCGTGCCCGTCGTATGCCCAGAAACCCCGAAAGTCCGGTTCGATGGTGCGTGGCTGAGGCCCGGACGGAGGCTGCGGTCCTTTTGCGACCCATGAGGTCGCAAAAGGACCGCAGCCCGCTGGGGGCGGCGGCCCGCCGTTGTGGGTTTGCGGTTCAATTCCGCCCTGGGAGGGCGGAATTGAACCGCAACGTCGGCGGCTTCGCCGCCGCCGGACGACCGGCGCCGTCCGCCGTCGCCGCCCAACGTCGCAAACCGGACTTGCGGGACTAACGTGGCTACGCGCGCCCGACGTAGGCACGGAAGTCCCGCAAGTCCGTTTCGTCGCGGCCCGCCAGGGCCGGCGCGTCAGGCTGGCGCGCCAGGGCCGGCCTGGCGCCGCGCAACGGCGGGCCACCCACTCGGCGCGCCCGCTGGCGACCCGCCGGCGCACCCCGGCCGACCCGCCAGCGCACCCCGGCCGACCCGCCAGCGCGTCGGGGTTGCGCGCTAGCATGCCCGATTCCTGCCAACACATCGCTTTACGGTGTTCGCATTCAAGTACATATAGTTTATACCTCAGAAATTGGACAACTCGGCATGGCGCTCACTAGCGTGCATTGGTCGTCTACCGCCAGGAGAGTTTCCGCATGAGGCGCCTCGCCAGGTTCGTCGCCGCTCTGACCGCCATCGCCGCTTGCCTCGTCGTTCCCAGCTCCACCAGCCACGCGCTCGAGCGCGCCAGAGTCGACGCCGCGGCACCCGCCCGGCCGATCGCGGTCGGCGAACCGACCAGCGCCGACGGTGCCGGGGCCCCGATGGAGACGCTGGTCGGCGCGCTCTCCCAGGCCGCCGCCGAGACGCTCGACGAGCAGACCAAGATCCTGGCCTACTGGACGCCGGATCGGATGCGCGACGCCCGCCCGGCGATGCGCCGGCTCCCCAGGCCGAAGCGGGTACCGATCCCGCTCTATCCCGAGCTGCCGCCGATGGCGGACGGCGGTCCGGATTCGGCCACCAGCACGCTGCCGGGCGCTCCGGCCGCCAGCGAGGCACCCGAGCCCGGCGCGTCGGAGCCCGGTGCCGAGGACCAGCCGGGCACGTTGGACCCCGACCGTCCGCGCGGCCAGGACCACGGCCCGGCCGACAAGCCGGACATCGTGCCGCGCGCCGACGACACCACCGGCTCGCTCCTGCCGGGTCTGCTGCCCGGCGCGGCGCCCGAGGCACCAGCCCAGGCGGCACCGCCCGCCACGGCGCCGCGCACGGCCCAGCAGGGCGGCGGCTACCCCTGGAACACCGGCGGCTCGGTCACCCGGACCACCGGCAAGGTCTTCTTCACCCTCGAGGGCACCGACTACGTCTGCTCCGGCAGCGCCGTCCGCAGCGCCAACCGGGACACCGTGCTGACCGCCGGGCACTGCGTGAACAACGGGCCGGGCGAGTTCGCCACCCGCTGGATCTTCGTGCCGGCCTACCGCGACGGGCAGCGGCCGTTCGGGAGTTGGACCGCCCGCCGGCTACTCACCCCGGCCCCGTGGAGCGAGCGCGGAGACGTGAACTACGACGTCGGGTTCGCGGTGCTCAACGCCACGAGCGGTCGGCACCTCACCGACGTGGTGGGCGCGCAGCCGATCGCGTTCAACACCGCCCGGGGCGGCTACCGGCACTCGTTCGGGTACCCCTCGGTCGGCGGCTACAACGGCGCCCGGCTGTTCTACTGCCACGGCAACGCCCAGCGTGACAAGTACGGCAGCCAGGACGAGGGCATCCCGTGCGACATGACCGAGGGCTCGTCGGGCGGCCCCTGGCTGAGCGGCTTCAACGCTCGCACCGGCCAGGGCACGCTCACGTCGGTGAACAGCTTCGGCTACGACGACATGCCCAACGTGATGTTCGGCCCGTATCTCGGCGAGAAGGCCCAGGCCCTGTTCAACACCGCTCAGCGCGCCTAGCCCGACCGGCGCGACCCCGCGCCGAACCCGCTGCGGTCCAAATGCCCCCCTCCAGGTCGCGTTTGGACCGCAGCGGCGCCTCAGACCTCGATGTTGCTCATCACGTGCTTGATCCGGGTGTAGTCCTCCAGGCCGTACATCGACAGGTCCTTGCCGTAGCCGGAGTGCTTGAAGCCGCCGTGCGGCATCTCGGCCACCAGCGGGATGTGCGTGTTGATCCAGACGCAGCCGAAGTCGAGCCGCTTGGCCATCCGCATCGCGCGGCCGTGGTCCTTGGTCCAGACGCTGGAGGCGAGCGCGTACTTGGTGCCGTTGGCCCAGCGCAGCGCCTCGTCCTCGTCGGTGAACCGCTGCACGGTGATGACCGGCCCGAACACCTCGTTCTGGATGATCTCGTCGTCCTGAGCGAGCCCCGAGACCACGGTCGGGGCGTAGAAGAAGCCCCGGTCGCCGACCCGCTGGCCGCCGGTGTTGAGCACCGCGTGATCGGGCAGCCGATCGACGAAGCCGCTCACCTGCGCGAGCTGGTTCACGTTGTTGACCGGGCCGTAGGCCGCGTCCGGGTCCGAGGGCGCCGCGGTCCTGGTGTTCTTGGCCTGGTCGGCGAGGGCCGCGACGAACTCGTCGTAGACGCGCGGGCCGGCGAGCACCCGGGTCGCGGCGGTGCAGTCCTGGCCCGCGTTGAAGTAGCCGCCGATCGCGATGCCCTCGGCGGTCGAGGCGATGTCGGCGTCGTCGAAGACGATCACCGGCGCCTTGCCGCCGAGTTCGAGGTGGACCCGCTTGAGGTCGCCGGCCGCGGCGGCAGCCACCTCCATGCCGGCCCGGACGCTGCCGGTGATCGACACCATGTCCGGCGTCTCGTGGCTGACCAGGGCCCGGCCGGTCTCCCGGTCGCCGGTGACCACGTTGAAGACGCCCGGCGGCAGGAACTCGGCCATGATCTCGGCCATCAGAAGGGTGGAGACCGGCGTGGTGTCGCTCGGCTTGAGCACCACCGTGTTGCCGGCCGCGATCGCCGGCGCCCACTTCCAGACCGCCATCATCATCGGGTAGTTCCACGGCGTGACCTGCGCGCACACCCCGACCGGCTCGCGCCGCACGAACGAGGTGTGGCCGGCCAGGTATTCGCCGCCGGCCTTGCCCTCCAGCACCCGCGCCGCGCCGGCGAAGAACCGGATCTGGTCGACCATCGGCGGGATCTCTTCGTCCCGCGTGAGCTGGATGGGCTTGCCGGTGTTCTCGCTCTCGGCCGCCACCAGCTCGTCGGCGCGCTCCTCGAAGGCGTCGGCGATCCGCAGCAGGGCGCGCTGGCGCTCGCTCGGGGTGGTGTCCCGCCAGCTCTCGAACGCGGTCCGCGCGGCGCCGAACGCGGTGTCCACATCGGCTTCCGAGGAGAGCGGCGCGGCGGCGAACACGTCACCGGTGCTCGGGTCCACCAGCTCGCCGGTCCGGCCGTCGGACGCGTCGACGAACGACCCGTTGATGAAGTTCTGCAAAGTACGGCGTGCCATGACCTCTCCTCTGCGCAGCCGAGCGGATCACCGGGCGTGGCACAGACCCTAGGCCGGCCGCGCAGCCCCACCCTATTGCCGCCACGGACAACACCGCCCGAGTAGTTCGCCGCTGCGGCGCGCCGGAACCCGCCCGTTCTGGCAGGGTGGGACGGGTGTCCACCGCAGCCGATCCCTCCTCCGACCAGGCCACGGCCGGCGCGCTGGACGGGCTGCTGGTGGCCGACTTCAGCCGGGTCCTGGCCGGCCCGCTGGCGACCATGAACCTCGGTGACCTCGGCGCCACCGTGATCAAGGTCGAGCGGCCCGGCGGCGGTGACGACACCCGCGCGTGGGGTCCGCCGTTCGCGCCGGACGGGCAGAGCGCGTACTTCCGTTCGGTGAACCGGAACAAGCGCAGCGCGGCGCTCGACCTGGGCAGTGCGGCCGGCCGAGCGGCGGCCCGTGAGCTGGCCCGTCGAGCGGACGTGCTGGTGGAGAACTTCCTGCCCGGCACGATGGAACGCTTCGACCTCGGCTGGGACGCACTGCACGAGCTCAATCCCCGGCTGGTCTACTGCTCGATCACCGGCTTCGGGCGCGCGGGTGGCAAGGAGCTCTCCGGGTACGACTTCGTGGTGCAGGCGGTCGGCGGGCTGATGAGCGTCACGGGCGAACCCGGCGGCGTGCCACTCAAGGTCGGCGTGGCCCTGGTCGACGTGCTCACCGGGCAGGCCGCGTTGGCCGGCATCCTCGCCGCGCTGCACGCCCGGGCCCGCACCGGCGAGGGCCAGCGGGTCGAGGTGGACCTGCTCTCCAGCCTGCTCGCCGGCCTGGTCAATCAGGCGTCCGGATACCTGACCACCGGCACCCCGCCCGAACCGCTCGGCAACCAGCACCCGAGCATCGCGCCGTACGAGACGCTGCGCACCGCCGACCGGCCGCTCGCCGTGGGCGCCGGCAACGACCGGATCTTCGCCGCGCTCTGCCAGGTGCTCGGCCGGCCGGAGCTGGCCGGCGAGCCGCGGTTCGCCAGCAACGCCGACCGGGTCGCGAACCGGCCGGCGCTGATCGCGGCGCTGGAGTCCGTGCTGGTCACCGCTCCGGCCGCCGAGTGGGCCGACCGGCTGCGCGCCGCCGGGGTGCCGGCCGGGCCGGTCCAGGACATCGGCGAGGCGTTCCGGTACGCCGAGGCGCTGGGCCTGGCCCCGATCGCCACCCTGGAGAGCGGCGAACCGGTGCCGACCACCGCGAGCCCGATCCGGCTCTCCGCCACGCCCGTCCGCTACCGCACCGCGCCGCCCACCATCGGCGCCGACACCGACGCCGTCCTGGCCTGGCTCGCCGAACCCGCGCCGGTGCCGGCGCCTGCCCAAGAACCGAGGAGCTCTTCGTGAACGCAGCCCTGCCCGGCCCCGACCTGCTCGACGTCGACGCGCTGCTGACCGAGACCGAACGCGAGCTGCGGGACGTGGTGCGCGACTTCGCCACCGAGCGGGTCCTGCCGCACATCGCGGAGTGGTTCGAGGCCGGTGTGGTACCCCACGAGATCGTGCCGGAGCTGGGCAAACTCGGGCTGCTCGGCATGCACCTGCACGGGTACGGCTGCGCCGGCACGAACGCGGTCTCCTACGGGCTGGCCTGCCTGGAGCTGGAGGCGGTCGACTCCGGGCTGCGCTCGCTCGTCTCCGTGCAGGGCTCGCTTGCGATGTACGCGATCCACGCGTACGGCAGCGAGGAGCAGAAGCAGCAGTGGCTGCCCGAGATGGCGGCCGGCCGGGCGATCGGTTGCTTCGGCCTGACCGAGCCCGACTTCGGTTCCAATCCGGCTGGCATGCGCACCAGGGCCCGGCGGGATGGGGACGACTGGGTATTGAACGGCTCGAAGATGTGGATCACGAACGGGGGCATCGCCGACATCGCCGTGGTCTGGGCCCGCGCCGAGGAGGGCATCCGTGGATTCCTGGTGCCCCGTGGCACGCCCGGCTTCACCACCAGCGACATCCACCACAAGCTGTCGCTGCGCGCGTCGGTCACGTCCGAGCTGGTGCTGGACGACGTGCGGCTGCCGGCCGACGCGATGCTGCCCGGTGTGCGTGGCCTGGCCGGCCCGCTCGGCTGCCTGACCGAGGCCCGGTTCGGCATCATCTGGGGCTCGCTGGGCGCCGCCCGCAGCTCCTGGCTCTCGGCCCGCGACTACGCCTGCAGCCGGGTGCAGTTCGACAAGCCGATCGCGGCGTACCAGCTCACCCAGGCCAAGCTGGTGGACACCGCGCTGGAGTGGAGCAAGGGCCAGCTGCTCGCGCTGCACCTGGGGCGGCGCAAGGACGACGGCACCGTGACCCCCGAGCAGATCAGCGCGGGCAAGCTGAACAACGTGCGCGAGGCGCTCGCGATCTGCCGGGAGGCCAGGACGATCCTCGGTGCCAACGGGATCACGCTCGAGTACCCGGTAATCCGGCACATGAACAACCTGGAATCCGTGCTGACCTACGAGGGAACCTCGGAGATCCACACGCTGGTACTCGGCCAACACCTCACCGGCCACGCCGCGTTCAAATAGCTGGCCCTCGCCCGGATGGCGCCGAGCCGAGCCGAGGCGCTACTCGGGCAGCCAGGTGCAGTTGGCCGCGGTGGGGCTGGTGTTCTCGACGACCTTCTTGTCATCGACGAAGATCCGGCAGGTGACCGGGCCCTTGGTGCTGCCGTCGAGGACACCGATCAGGGTGTAGTCGAACTCGTCGCAGCAGGGCGTCTCGCCGCGCCACGGCAACTGCACGTCGTTCAGGGTCTTCGACCCACCGGCCTCGGTGTGGGTGAGATTGAGGAGGCGGCCGGTGCCGTCGATCTCGTACCGCACGGTCTCACCGGTCGCCGGGCCGGCCGAGACGGACGCGCGGGGCTGGCCCTCCTTGACCTCGTCCACGGCCCCGTCGACGACGAAGAACGCCGCCGTGCCGATGACGCCGGCGCAGAGCAGCAGCACGAGCACCACGATCCCGATGATCCACGGGAGCGGACTGCGCTTTCCGGGCGTCGCCACTGTCACTTCTCCTCGGCTCGAACGAGACGTTCCGATCGGTAGGAGACTCTAACCGAGCCGGAATCAGGCAAGATCATGCGGGTAGGGGTAAAGCGTCCCACCGCGGCCTGCCAGCCGAGTGGCCAGCGCGACCACGGCCGCACGGCATGCCGCGCCACTGAGAACGGAATCCGCGTTCTGGGTCGCCGTTCACAACGGAATCGCTTGCTTCCCTCGCGCTGAACCGCCACTATGACGGGGTGCAGCCCACCTCCAATTCGCGTCCCAGCCAGCCCGGCATCGTGCTCGACGACATCGCCAAGCGGATCATCGAGGAACTTCAGGCGGACGGCCGCCGCTCCTACGCCGCGATCGCGAAGACGGTCGGCCTGAGCGAGGCTGCCGTGCGCCAGCGCATCCAGCGGCTCCTCGACGCCGGGGTGATGCAGATCGTCGCTGTCACGAACCCGCTCACCCTCGGGTTCCAGCGCCAGGCCATGATCGGCGTCCGCGCCGACGGGGACCTGCGGGAGGTGGCCGATCGGCTCGGCGCGCTGGACGAGGTGGACTACGTGGTGGTCACGGCCGGCTCGTTCGACATCCTCGTCGAGCTGGTCGCCGAGGATGACGAGCACCTGCTCCGGGTCCTGAACGAGCAGATCCGCACGGTTCCCGGGGTGAGGGACACCGAGACGTTCGTCTACCTGCGCCTCACCAAGCAGACCTACTCATGGGGAACCCGATGACCGTCACCCCGCAAGAGAACGCCGCCCCGGCCGGCCAGACCACCGGCACCGCTGACCACCTCTGGATGCACTTCACCCGGATGTCGTCGTACGCCAGCAACCCGGTGCCGACGATCGTCCGCGGCGAGGGCGCGTACATCTGGGACAGCACGGGCAAGCGGTACCTCGACGGGCTCGCCGGGCTGTTCGTCGTCCAGGCCGGCCACGGCCGGGAGGAGCTGGCCCGGGCCGCCTACGAGCAGGCCAAGGAGCTGGCGTTCTTCCCGCTCTGGTCGTACGCGCACCCGGCCGCCGTCGAGCTGGCCGACCGGCTCGCAGCGGCAGCCCCCGGCGACCTCAACCGGGTCTTCTTCACCACCGGTGGCGGCGAGGCCGTGGAGACCGCCTGGAAGGCCGCCAAGCAGTACTTCAAGCTGACCGGCAAGCCGATGAAGCACAAGGTGATCTCGCGCGCGGTGGCCTACCACGGCACGCCGCAGGGCGCGCTGTCGATCACCGGCATCCCGGAGGCCAAGAAGTACTTCGAGCCACTGGTCCCCGGCGCCCACAAGGTGCCGAACACGAACTTCTACCGGGCGCCCGAGCACGGCGACGACCTGAAGGACTTCGGCCGGTGGGCGGCCGACCAGATCGCCTGGGCGATCGAGATGGAGGGGCCGGACACGGTCGCGGCGGTGTTCCTCGAGCCCGTGCAGAACTCCGGTGGCTGCTTCCCGCCGCCGCCCGGGTACTTCGAGCGAGTGCGCGAGATCTGCGACCGGTACGACGTGTTGCTGGTCTCCGACGAGGTGATCTGCGCGTTCGGCCGGCTCGGCAGCACGTTCGCCTGCGACAAGTTCGGCTACGTGCCCGACATCATCACCTGCGCCAAGGGCATGACCTCGGGTTACTCCCCGATCGGCGCGGCGATCTTCTCCGACCGCATCATGGAGCCGTTCCTGGCCGGCGACACCGTCTTCTCGCACGGCTACACGTTCGGCGGGCACCCGGTCTCCGCCCGCGTGGCGCTGGCCAACCTCGACCTGTTCGAGCGGGAGGGGCTGAACCAGCACGTGCTGGACAACCAGGACGCCTTCCGGGCCACCCTGGAGCGCCTCAACGACCTGCCGATCGTCGGCGACGTGCGCGGCGACGGGTACTTCTACGGGATCGAGCTGGTCAAGGACAAGAGCACCAAGGAGACCTTCGACGCGGACGAATCCGAACGGCTGCTGCGCGGCTTCCTCTCCAAGGCGCTCTTCGAGGCGGGCCTCTACTGCCGCGCCGACGACCGGGGCGACCCCGTGGTGCAGCTCGCTCCGCCGCTGATCGCGGGCCAGGAGCAGTTCGACGAGATCGAGCAGATCCTCCGCAGCGTCCTTGGCGAGGCGTGGACGCGGCTGTAAGGCATGCCCTGGTACTTCGCTGGGACCAGGCGTGGTGGTGTCGCTGGGGGGCTTCGACACCACCACGCCTGTGGCGGACCCGCCGGGAGGAGCTGACGTGGTCGGCCGGGCGGGGCTGGCGGCCGGGCTGGGACGGGGCGTGACAAAATGAGCCGAGACGCCAGCCCTGCGATCCCCGGTTCGGGGTCCAGCAAGACAGAGGAGACTCCCGTGGCCGACCAGCAGGTCACCGCGCCCGACCAGCACAAGCCTGGTTACCCGAAGGCCGCCCGGATCGGCGCCGTCATCACGATCGTGTCGCTGCTGCTGATGCTGCTCGGCAACCACACCGGCAAGATCGAGGACCTGTGGCTGGGCGCCAGCGCAGCCCTGCTCACGTTCATGCTGGTCGCCGACTACGTGATGCGGAAGAACGGCATCAAGCGCTGAGCGACCCCTTTCACTGACGCATTTGGGCGACATTTTCTCGGCTCTGGCCGAGAAGATGTCGCCCAAACCGCGAGAAGGGGCTCCACGCCACGGAGAAGGGGCCCGCCGACGCCGGCGGGCCCCTTCTCTACGCTGTAGGACTCAGCCCATGCGGCGGTTGAACAGCGCGCGGACCTCGCTGAGCGCGGTCTCCACCTCGTCCTCGAAGTAGCCACCCTGGATCAGCGGGAACTGGCTCGCGTCGAGGTCGGCGTCGGAGACCGGCGGCCCACCACGACCGTCCATAGTGGCGCCGATCGCGTCGAACAGGCCGTCGACCTGCGCCGCGTCGTAACCGCTGCCGAACCGGCGAACCTTGAACCCCGACCGCAGCTCCGCGACCCGAGCCTTGTCCTCGTTCGTGAACGGCGACACGAAGCCGCCACCGATCGTGGGCAGCTCGACGGTCATGTCGGCCTTACCGTGCCGGCCGGCGTACGCGTCGTAACCGATCGGCATCGGCGGCGGCAGGGAGTCGGCGAACGAGTCGCCGTAGACCTGCGCGGGCTGCGGCAGCTGCGGAGGCGGCGGCAGCACGGCGGGCGGCGGCGGAACGGCTGCCGCGGGCGGCGGACCCGCCGGCATCTGCATCTGTACCGGCTCGGGCCGACGGTCGACGACACGCGGGATCTGCGCCGTCGCACTGTCGTCGTCACGGCTCGGGAAGCCGTTGGAGCCGCGCTGCACCGGTCCACCGGCGGCGAGGTCCTCCAGCTCACGTTCGAGCCGGTCGAGGTGAAGGTCGACCTGCCACTCGTCGTACCCGCCGAACCTGGTCCGGAACACCACGTCCCGGATGTCGTCGGCGGTCAGCGGCTGGCTGACGGGTTCCCCGGCGAGGGTCGCCTCGGCACGGTCGAGGAAGTCATCGACCTCGTCCACCTTGTACCCTCGGCGGAGCGCCTTTCGGCGGAACCTATCCCCCTGACTCATCTTCCCTACACCTCCGCTGCCGCAAGCTGGCCGCACGCACCGTCAATTTCCTGCCCACGGGTGTCCCGCACCGTGGTGGGCACGCCGGCTGCACGCAGCCGACGAACAAACTGCCGCTCCACCGGTTTTGAGCTGGCGTCCCAGTCACTTCCCGGCGTCGGGTTGAGCGGGATGAGATTGACATGCGCGAGGCGGCCCGCGAGCAGCCGCCCCAGTAGATCGGCCCGCCACGGCTGATCATTGACGTCCTTGATCATGGCGTACTCGATCGAGACCCGGCGACCAGTTCGGTCGGCATAGGCCCACGCGGCGTCGAGCACTTCGCTGACGTTCCAACGATTGTTCACCGGGATCAGAGTGTCACGGAGTTCGTCATCCGGCGCGTGGAGAGACACCGCCAGCGTGACTGAGAGGCCCTCCTCGGTGAGGCGCTGGATCCCGGGGACCAGACCGACCGTGGAGACCGTGATGTTGCGCTGGGACATGCCCAGGCCCTGCGGCGCCGGGTCGGTGAGCCGGCGGACCGCGCCGAGCACCCGGTTGTAGTTGGCCAACGGCTCGCCCATGCCCATGAAGACCACGTTCGCGACCCGACCGGGCCCGCCCGCGATCTCGCCCCGGGCCAACGCCCGCGCGCCCGCCACGACCTGCTCGACGATCTCGCCGGTGGACAGGTTCCGCGTGAGCCCGGCCTGACCGGTCGCGCAGAACGGACACGCCATTCCGCAGCCGGCCTGACTCGACACGCACATCGTCACCCGATCGGGATACCGCATCAGCACGCTCTCCACCAGCGTGCCGTCGAAACCGCGCCACACCGTCTTGCGGGTGGTGCCGTTGTCGCACTCGATCTCGCGGACCGACGTCAGCAGCGTGGGCAGCAGCGCCTCGCTCAGGGACCGGCGCGCCGCGGCCGGCAGATCGGTCATGGCCTCTGGGTCATCCGCCAGGTGGCTGAAGTAGTGCGTGGAGAGCTGGGTGGCCCGGAATGCGGGCTCGCCCAGCGCGGTCACGGCGGCACGACGCTGCGCCGGGTCGAGGTCCGCCAAATGCTGTGGCGGTTTCGCCCGGCGCGGCGCGTCGAAAACCAGAGGGAGGGTCGTTGTCATCGCATACTCATTGTCACACGTCGGGTCCGGCGCTCCGGAGGCCATCCACAGGTCGTGCGCGTGCAGTCGGGAAAAACTCGGGCAAATCAACACGCTTTAACGCGCTCAGGGGTAGAAGCGCCGTTCTGCCGCCGTCAATTCGGGGGTGCGAAAAGCTGCAGCAGCAGGAACGCGACCGGAGCCGCGGTGAGAAGCGAATCCAAGCGGTCCATCAACCCGCCGTGACCGGGGAGCAGGCTTCCCATGTCTTTGATCCCGAGATCACGCTTGATCATCGACTCGGCAAGGTCGCCGAGCGTAGCGGCGACCGCGATGGCCAGGCCATACAGGACACCCTGCCACCAGGAACCGTCGAAGGCGAACATGAGGAAACAGACGCCACCGATCGCGCAAAAGATCAGCGAGCCGGCCATTCCCTCCCACGACTTCTTCGGGCTGACCGTGGGCGCCATCGGATGCTTCCCGAACAGGACGCCGAAGACGTAACCGCCCACGTCACTACACACCACAGTCGCGATGAACGCGACCACCCGCAGCGAGCCATCCGACGGCAGCAACAGCAGCACCGCGAAACCGGCCAGGAACGGCACGTACGCGGCCACCAAGGCCGCCGCCGTCACGTCCCGCTGGAACCCGACCGGGCCGTCCGCGAGCCGCCAGAGCAGCACCGCGATAACCGTGAGTACCAGACCCACGGTCAGCGCCTCGGCACCGCTGAACCAGGCCAGGAACATCGTGCCGGCACCGCCGACCAACAGCGGCACCAGCGGCGGCCGAGCCTCGGCCGCGCTGATCGCCCGCACCAGCTCCCACACCCCGACCACCACGGCGGCCGCGATGACGAGCACGAACAGCGGCCGGTACGTGAACAGCGGCACCAGCACCAGCAGCGCCAGACCGACCCCGACCCCGACGGCGACCGGCAGGTTCCGGCCGGCTTTGCTCGCCGTCGCGGCATCGGCCGGGCCGGCCGGAGCACCGGGACCGGAGCCGTTCACCGGCAGCTCGACCGGAATCGTCTTCGATTCGATCGCGCCGCCGGCACGCTCGACCGCGGCGCCGGGGGCTGGGGCGCCCCGCCGCCTGCGGTGACGCCCACCCTGACCGGGGCCGGGATGGGTTGTCTCAAGATCCGCCATCAGACCTCGAGCAGCTCGGCTTCCTTGTGCCGCATCAGGTCGTCGACGTGGTGGACGTACTTCTGCGTCACCTCGTCGAGCTCCTTCTCCGCGCGCCGGCCCTCGTCCTCGCCGACCTCGCCGTCCTTGACGATGCGGTCGAGCTCTTCCTTGGCCTTGCGGCGGATGTTGCGGATCGAGACCTTGGCGTCCTCGCCCTTGTGCCGGGCGACCTTCACCATCTCGCGGCGACGGTCCTCGGTGAGCTGCGGGAACACGACCCGGATCAGCGCACCGTCGTTGGTGGGGTTGACGCCGAGATCGGAATCCCGGATCGCCTTCTCCAGCGCGGCGAGCTGCGTGGTGTCGTACGGCTTGACGACGGCCATCCGCGCCTCGGGGACGCTGATCGAGGCGAGCTGCGGCAGCGGTGTGAACGCGCCGTAGTAGTCGACGAGGATCTTGCTGAACATCGACGGCGCGGCACGGCCGGTACGGATCGACCCGAAGTCCTCCTTCGCGACGTCGACCGCCTTCTCCATCTTCTCCTCGGCTTCGAGGAGCGCTTCCTCGATCACTGGTGTCGCCTCCTGCTAGTCATGCGGGACAGGGCTGAGCAACGTGCACGGCTGGCAGGGAGCGGACTCGCGGACCCGCGACCGTGGCACGGTCCGGGCCATACGATAGTCAGACGTCCGCACCGGCGTTCACCACCGTGCCGATCTTCTCACCTCGGACAGCACGACCGATGTTGCCCTCGATCAGCAGATCGAAAACCACGATCGGGAGCGCGTTGTCCATGCAGAGGCTGATCGCGGTCGCGTCGGCCACCTGGAGGCCACGCGCGAGCACCTCGGAGTAGCTGATGCTGTCGAACTTGACCGCGTTCGGGTTCTTCTTGGGGTCGTCGTCGAAGATGCCGTCGACGCCGTTCTTGGCCATCAGCACCACCGACGCGCCGATCTCCAGCGCACGCTGGGCGGCGACCGTGTCGGTGGAGAAGTACGGCATGCCGGAACCGGCGCCGAAGATGACGACGCGGCCCTTCTCCAGGTGCCGCATCGCCCGGCGCGGGATGTACGGCTCCGCGACCTGGCCCATCGTGATCGCGGTCTGCACACGGGTGTCGATGCCCAGCTTCTCCAGGAAGTCCTGGAGGGCGAGGCAGTTCATCACGGTGCCGAGCATGCCCATGTAGTCGGCCCTGGCACGGTCCATGCCGCGCTGGGAGAGCTCGGCGCCACGGAAGTAGTTGCCACCGCCGACCACGATCGCGATCTGGGCGCCGCCGCGAACCGCCGCGGCGATCTGCCGGGCGATGGCGTGCACGACGTCGGGGTCGACGCCGAGCTTGCCCCCACCGAAGACCTCGCCGGAGAGCTTCAGCACCACTCGGCGCGAGCCCTCCGGGCCGGCTGGCTCACCGGTGATCGCCGGATCGGCCGTGCTGGTGTCGATGGTCATCGACGCGGTCCCTTCTGCGCTGGTCGCCGGGGCGCGACGCTGACGCCGTCAGCGCCCCCGGCGGGAATGACGGTCCGGACATGACGGGAGGCCGCGGTGTCGTGGTACGTCACCCGCGGCCTCCCTCTGTCCAGCCTTACTTGGTCGCGCAGTCCCGGCCGTGGCCGGAACGGACGACTCAGGCCTGGCCGACCTCGAATCGCGCGAAGCGCGTCACCGTGGCGCCAGCGGCGTCCAGGATCTGCTTCACGTTCTTCTTGCTGTCCTGCACCGAGGCCTGCTCGAGCAGCACGGTGTCCTTGAAGAAGCCGTTCACCCGGCCCTCGACGATCTTCGGGAGCGCGCCCTCGGGCTTGCCCTCCTCGCGCGCGGTCTGCTCGGCGATGCTCCGCTCGCTCTCGACCACCTCGGCCGGGACCTCGTCACGGGTGACGTACTTCGGCCGCATCGCGGCGATCTGCATCGCGACGCCGCGGGCGACGTCCACGTCACCGCCGGAGTACTCGACCATCACGCCGACCTGCGCGGGCAGGTCCGGGCTCTTGCGGTGCATGTAGGTGGCGACGGTGCCGTCGAGAGCGGCGAAGCGGTTCACGACCAGCTTCTCGCCGATGATGGCGGAGACGTGCTCGACCGCCGAGGCGACCGTGCGGCCGTCGGGCAGGCTGGCGGCGAGCAGGGCCTCGACGTCGGCCGGCTTGGCGGCGTCGACCAGCTTGACGATCTCGTCCGCGAGCTGCTGGAACTGCTCGTTCTTGGCGACGAAGTCGGTCTCGCAGTTGAGCTCGAGGAGCGCGGTGCCCGCCGTGGCGACCAGGCCGTTGGCGGCCGTACGGGAGGCGCGCTTGCCGACATCCTTGGCGCCCTTGATGCGCAGGATCTCGACGGCCTTGTCGAAGTCGCCGTCCGACTCCTCCAGTGCCTTCTTGCAGTCCATCATGCCGGCGGCCGTGATCTCACGGAGCTTCTTCACGTCGGCGGCGGTGTAGTTCGCCATTTCTCTCGACTTCTCTCGTTCGTCTCTGGCGGGTGCTGGGAGGTGGCACGCACGCAGTGCGGCGGCGCGCGGTGAGGCGCGCCGCCGCACTGCGGTCGGTCAGGCCTCGGACTTGACGGGCTCCGCTGCCTCGGCTGCCGGAGCGGCCTCGGTGGCTTCCGCCGCCGGAGCCTCAGCGGCCGGCGCGGACGCCGGCTCGACAGCGGCGGCCTCGGCCGCGGTGGCCTCGGCGCCCTGGACCGCGTCCACGGCCGGGGCGTCGGCGGCCTTGCCCGACAACAGCTCCCGCTCCCAGGCGGCCAGCGGCTCGTCGACGGCGAGCTGGCCCGCCTCCGGCTTGTCGTCAGCGCTCTTGTTCGCGCCGGCGCGGGCCATCAGGCCCTCGGCGACCGCGTCCGCGATGACCCGGGTGAGCAGGGCGGCGCTACGGATCGCGTCGTCGTTGCCGGGGATCTTGTAGTCGACCTCGTCCGGGTCGCAGTTGGTGTCGAGGATCGCGACCACCGGGATGTGCAGCTTGCGCGCCTCGTCGACCGCGATGTGCTCCTTCTTGGTGTCGATGATCCACACCGCGCTGGGCACCCGGGTCATGTCGCGCAGACCACCGAGGGTCCGGTCCAGCTTGTCCTTCTCGCGCTTGAGGACGAGCGCTTCCTTCTTGGTGAGCACGTTCTCGCCACCGGTCTGCTCGATGATCTCGAGCTCCTTGAGGCGCTGCAGCCGCTTGTACACGGTCTGGAAGTTGGTGAGCATGCCACCGAGCCAGCGCTGGTTCACGTACGGCATGCCGACGCGGCGGGCCTGCTCGGCAACCGCCTCCTGGGCCTGCTTCTTCGTGCCGACGAACAGGATCGTGCCGCCGTGGGCGACAGTCTGCTTGACGAACTCGTACGCCGTGTCGATGTACGTGAGCGTCTGCTGCAGGTCGATGATGTAGATGCCATTGCGCTCGGTGAAGATGAAGCGCTTCATCTTCGGGTTCCAGCGTCGGGTCTGGTGCCCGAAGTGCACGCCGCTTTCGAGCAGCTGGCGCATGGTGACGACGGCCATCTCGGCGCGTCCTCCTCGTTCTCACGCGGGGCCTGGGACGGCCACCGCTCCTCGGTTGTCGCGGTGTCACCGGGATGGCGCACCGCCCTAGCGCCCGCCGACCGGCTGTGCGGACCTGGGAAGGACCGAGGAGGCCGGCGCCCCACGCCTGTTGTGCATGGCGTGAGGAGGACGCGCGAAGTCGACCCACTCACGTGGGCCGCCGGGGAGAAGTCTACGCGGGTCGGGGCCGAAGCGGGTAACCGGCCGGTCGCGGGGGGTGCGGATGTGGGGTGGTAGCCTAGCTGACGGCGAGTGCTGCGCAGACGAGGAGAACGGTGCCGAGCAGGGCCATCAGGACCGACGGGCGGAGCAAGATCGCGGCCCAGCGACCGGCCGTGGCGTCCTGTTCGACCCTGGCCGCGCCGCTGACCAGCGTGAACCCGCCGACGCTGAGCAACACCAACCCCACCAGCACCAGGAGTCCGCCGACCAGCCCGCTCGGTGAGAGCGGCGAGGCGAGCGCCGAGCGCCAGACCAGCACCAACGTCGGCAGCCCGAGCAGCACCACGAGCACGCCGAGACCCGCGCCGAACAGCACCGGGGCGACGCTCACGACCTGCCGACCCGCCGGGGCGAGTTCGCTGGAGTGGGCGTGGTTGGGCGGCTCCGGGCGGGTGGGCGCTTCGGCATGGGTTGGCGGGTCGGCGGGCCTGAGGGGTTCCGCTGCGGGCGTGATCGGCTTGGGGGTGCCGTTGGTGGTGGTTTTCGGGGTCTTGCCGTTGGTCTTCGGGGTGCTGCCGTTGGTGGCCGGGCGCATGGTGGTGGCGGGCGGCGGGCCGGCGTGGGGAGTCGCGCGCTTCGGCGGGGTGTCGGTCGGCGTCGCTTCGGGATCGCTGGCGCGCTGCGTGGGCGGCGAGGACAGCTCCTGGGACAACGGCGACATTCGACAACTCCAGCGTGAGGGGCTCCGGCGCTCGAACGGTATTCCGAGGATTTCGATCCGGCCACCCGCCGGACTGGCCGCCACGGCGTGATCACTGGCTGAGACGTTCGGCCGGGGCCGCCGCGTGCCGCGGCACTAGGCTCGCGGGCATGGACGCCACGACGCCGCAGTTGGTCGCCCGGATGCGAGAGTTCGGCACCACGATCTTCGCCGAGATGTCCGCCCTCGCGCTGCGCACCGGCGCGGTGAACCTGGGCCAGGGCTTTCCGGACACCGATGGGCCGATCGAGATGCTGGACGCGGCGGCGGCGGCGCTGCGCGGCGGGCGGAACCAGTACGCGCCCGGCCCCGGCATCCCCGAGCTGCGCACGGCCATCGCCGATCACCAGCGCGACTGGTACGGCCTGGAGTACGACCCGGATCGCGAGGTGCTGGTCACCGCCGGCGCGACCGAGGCGATCGCCGCGACGATCCTCGCGCTCTGCGAGAACGGTGACGAGGTGCTCTGCTTCGAGCCGTACTACGACTCCTACGCTGCCTCGATCGCGCTGGCCGGCGCGGTCCGGCGGCCGCTGACCCTGCGCCCCGACGACTTCGCCGGCGACGTCACGGCCGCGATCGACGCCCTCTCCGCCCAGGTCGGCCCCCGCGCGCGGCTGCTCCTGCTCAATTCGCCGCACAACCCGACCGGCAAGGTCTTCACCCGGAGCGAGCTGGACGCGATCGCGCGGCTCTGCATCGCCCACGACCTGATCGCCGTCACCGATGAGGTGTACGAGCACCTGGTCTTCGAGGGTGAGCACATCCCGCTGGCGACGCTGCCGGGCATGCGGGAGCGCACGGTGCTGATCTCGTCCGCCGGCAAGACGTTCAACTGCACCGGCTGGAAGATCGGCTGGGTGTGCTCCACGCCCGAGCTGGTGGACGCCGTGACCAAGGTGAAGCAGTTCCTGACCTTCACCAACGCCGCGCCGCTGCAACCCGCCGTGGCGGTCGCGCTGCGCCTCCCCCGCACGTACTTCACCGGCCTCAACGCCGACCTGCGAGCGAAGCGGGACCTGCTCAGCACCGGTCTGGAGGAGGCCGGCTTCGAGATCCACCGGCCCGCGGGTACCTACTTCGTGACCGCGGACGTCCGCAGCTTCGGCGCCGAGGACGGGCTCGACGTTCTGCCGATCCCTGCCGGAACGCTGCGGGGTCGTGGCGGTGCCCGTGCAGGTCTTCTACGACGATCCGGACGCCGGCCGTTCGCTGGTGCGATTCGCGTTCTGCAAGCGGGACGACGTGCTGACCGAAGCGGTGAAACGCCTGCACGAGCTGCGCTGACGGCTGGGTGGATGTCGGTTGGGCGGGCAGCGGCGCGGGCTGAGGGGGCCTTGGCGGGGCGGGGTGGGCGACGGGGTGGCCGCGGCCGGGTCGTCGGGCCGGGCGCCTGGCGGCGGCGCCTGGGCGCGGGTGGGCGGGCGAGCGGCCAGCGCTCGGCCCCCGCCAAGGCCGGGTCGTCGGGCAAGCGGCGCCGGCGGACTGAGCGGCAGCCCGGCCCGGGGTGCTGGCTGACCGGCCGGCTGGGCGCCGGGCGGGCCGCGCGATCGGGCGGGGCGGTCTGGGGCCTTGAGCAAGCGGCATCGACCTTGGGCGAGCGGCCGGACTGTCCACTGCGGTCCTCCGCAGCGCTGATCTGCTCGCAAGGGCGCGGCGCCCGATCGGCGGTAGCACAGCCGGCGTGGTTCGGCCGCCTTGTCCACATCGGTCTTCGGCGTCCACAGTTGCTGCGACACGCCTGGTCTTCGGCGGACTGCGGCGGGAGCGTGGCCGCATGCGATTCCGTTGCCGCCCCTTCCGCCTCGCTCGCTTGCTGGGACAGTGCCGGCGCGGCGCTGCGCACCGGGCCTGCTGGTGGAACGTCGGTGTACTGCTGTTCGCGCTGGTAGCCGTCCTGCTGCCAGCGTTCTGCTGGGCGCGGCCGATTCGCCGGCCGCCGTGGGTGCGCCCGGGGCCGACGCGATGCAGCCGCGCGGCGGGTACCGGTGGCCGCTCGCCGGTGTGCCGCCCGTCCTGCGCCCGTTCGACCCGCCGGACACGCCGTACGGCCGCGGTCATCGGGGCGTGGATCTGGGTGCGGCGCCGGGTGCGCCCGTCCTTGCCGCCGGTGCTGGCGTGGTCGCGTTCGCTGGCGTGATCGCGGGTAGGGGCGTCGTCTCGGTACAGCACCCCGGCGGCCTGCGAACCACCTACGAACCGGTGACCGTCGAGGTGAAAGCCGGCGCCGAGATCGCCGCCGGAGCCCGGTTAGGGCTCTTGGCGGCCGGACATCCTGGTTGCCCGGCCACAGCCTGCCTGCACTGGGGCCTGCGCCAGGGCGAGGTCTATCTCGATCCTCTGAGCCTGCTCGGTCTGGGGCCGGTCCGGCTGCTGCCGCTCTCCGCGATCGCTGGAAGGAACCGCGCTGCCTCGCCCAACGAGGTGACACCGGTGAACAGGACGGCCGACATGCCGAGCCCCCGCGCGGCGGCCACATGCCCGGCGGAGTCGTCCAGCAGCAGGCACGACTCGGTGGGCACGCCGGCCACGCTTGCAGCATGGGCGAACACACGCGGGTCCGGCTTCGCCGCGCCGATCCGGGACGTGTTGACGACAGCGTCGAAGCGTCCGGCGAGTCCGAGCGCCTCGAGATCCTGCTCAAGCCGAGTCGTGGCATTGCTGACCAGCACGACCGGAACGCCGCGGCGGACTCGGTCCAGCCAGGTCAGCACCGCTTGGTCGATCGTGCCGACGCTGCTGCTCCACTCCTGGACGGCACCGGACGCGGCGTCGGCACCGAATTCCGTCGCGAGGTCGGCCCGGATCGACGCGCGCCACTCCTCGTCGGTGATCTGGCCGGTGACCGCGCGCAGCAGCCGCTCGGGCTCGAACGCGGTGGCCAGGAGTCGGCCGGTGGCAAGCCCGTACCGGTCCTCGATCGTGCGAGGGTCAGGCCATTGACGCAGCACTCCGTCGAGGTCGCACAACACGGCGGCGGCAGCACGGAACTCGGTCACGGAACGGATGCTGCCAGCTCTGCCGTGAAACCCGGACCGAATTCTCGTGCTGGCCAGGCCGGAGGCCGCGCGGCCAGGCTCGAGGTCGCGCGGCCAGGCCGGAGGCCGATGCGCGGGCAGGCGCACGGAAGCAAGCGAATGACGGCACCCGCCAGCCGCCACAGTTCAGCGCCGGCGAACCCGCCTGCCTGGTCGGCATGCGCGGGCGGCGCGTCCGCGGCTGCGGCTCGGCTCGGTACGCCGGCGACTCAGCGCATGTCGGCGAGAAGGGCTCGGAGCTGCAGCATGGCCTTGGTGTGGAGCTGGCAGACCCGACTCTCGGTGACGCCCAGGACGCGGCCGATCTCGGCCAGCTTCAGGTGCTCGTAGTAGTACAGCGTGACGACGGTCCGTTCCCGAGGCGGCAATGCCCCGATCGCGACGGCGAGGTGGCGTCGCACCTCGACGGCCTCGGCCGCGGCGACCGGGTCCTCGGCGTGGATGTCGGCGAGGGTGTCGCCCAGGCTCAGCGCGGCGCCGCCGTCGCGACAGGGCGTGAGGAAATCGTCCAGCGCCACCACGTTGACGAACGAGAGCTGGCGGAAGATCGCGTGCAGTTGCGCCTCCGAGATGCCCAGCTCCGCGGCGACCTCGGGCTCGGTGGGCGTCCGGTGCAGCCGGGACTGGAGCGCCGCGTAGGCGTTCTGCACGTCGCGGGCCTTGTGCCGCAGCGATCGCGGTATCCAGTCGCTGGCGCGCAGACCGTCGAGGATCGCGCCCCGGATCCGGGTCATCGCGTACGACTCGAACTTGATCGCCCGCTCGGGATCGAACTTCTCGACCGCGTCGATGAGCCCGAAGACGCCGTAGGAGACGAGATCCGACTGCTCCACATTGGGCGGAAGGCCGGCGCCGACGCGACCGGCGACGTACTTGACCAGCGGCGAATAGTGCAGGATCAGCCGCTCGCGCACCACCTGGTCACGACTGGTTCTGAAGGCAAACCACAGCTCGAGAATCGCCGTCTCGTCGGCGTCGTACCGCTCCGCGACAGGTACCGCCACCGACCCCACCCCCCGATGTGTCGTAGCCCTTCCGATGACCGGATCTCTACGCCCGCGGGTGTGCCTGCCGGTACGCGGACCGGAGCCGTTCCACCGAAACGTGCGTGTAGATCTGTGTCGTCGCGAGAGTAGCGTGGCCGAGCAGCTCCTGGACGGAACGCAAGTCCGCGCCGCCCTCAAGTAGGTGTGTCGCGACGGTGTGTCGCAGACCGTGTGGTCCGAGGTCGACCGTGTCGGGGAATTGGGCGAGCCTGGCGTGGACGATTCGCCGAACCGTCCGAGGGTCGACACGCCCACCGCGCGCGCCCAACAGCAGTGCCGAACCGCTCCCGGCAGTGACCAGCGCGGGCCGGCCATGTTCCAGGTACGCGGTGAGCGCGGTCTCCGCCGGCACGCCATAGGGCACCGCTCGCTCCTTCGCGCCCTTGCCCAGTACTCGGACCAACCGTCGCTCGCGATCGGTGTGATCGAGGTCCAAGCCGCAGAGCTCACTCACCCGCACACCGGTGGCATAGAGCAGCTCGAAGATGAGCTGGTCGCGGAGGGCGAGCGGCTCATCGTCCGGGTTGGCGTGCTGGGCTACGCCGAGGGCGCCGGTGCCGACCACGGCTGCGGCCTGGTCCATTCGGAGCACGGAGGGCAGCGTCCGCGGCGTCTTGGGGCTGCCGAGCAGCTGGCCGACATCGGTGGACAGCAGACCCGCGCGATGCGCCCAGGCGGTGAACACCCTGGCCGTCGCGGACCGGCGAGCCAGTGTCGCGGGCGCCACCCCGGAGGTCCGCAGCCGAGCGAGCCAGCTGCGCAGCGTCGGCAGGTCCAGACCCGAGACCTCGACGATCCCGCGACGGGCCAGGTGGTCGAGGAGACCGACCACGTCGCCCGTGTAGGCCCGGACTGTGTGCGGCGAGCGTCCGAGTTCCCGCGCCACGTGCCGCTCGAACGCCGTGACCGCCGCGGCCAGCTCGGTCGGTAAGGCGGCCCGCACCGCGGCGATGGACGGCCGGCCTCCGGCCTGTTCTGCTGACACGCCCTGACGGTCCGCCGCGCGGGCCAGCCGGTCAAGTACCGCCACGCACTCGACCATCGTCCAGTTCGGACTTTCACCAGGTGCGATCCACCAGATCGGCGCGGCCGAGAGGTCGGCCGGCTCCTTCACCGACAAGGATCGCGAGACCACAACAACGCCCCCAACGGTGCCTGCGCCGGGCTTTGTGCCGGCCTGGGCTGGCGGTCGGACCTGGACCGGCCTGGGCTGGCGGCCAGGTGGCCCGCGCGGGCGCGCGGCGGACCAGGACCACCTGCGCTGGCGCGCCGCGGGCTGCGTACTGCCGGCCTGCGCCGGGCCGAGGCCTGGGCCTGGCCCTCGGCGATCGTCACCGCAGCGCGGGAGTCGGCGCGGTTTCCCTGGTCGCCAGCTCGGCTCGGCCGGAGGCCGTCACCCGAAAGCCGCTCAGCACCTCCTCCACCAATCCCATCAGCACGAGGGTCGGCAAGGTCCGGCGCACATCTCGTGCCGAAAGTCCGGCGTCGGCAGCGATCCGGTCCACCGGCGCCGCCTTGTGCAGCGGCACCGCGTCGAGAATCCGAGCGGTGCGGGGCTCCAACTCGTCCCGCCTGGACCTGGACCCCCGAGCCGTCCTCGGACTCGAGCGCCTCGCCCATCACGCCGCACTCCTCGATCACCTGGGCCGACGAGATCACCAGCCGGGCGCCGAAGTCGCGCACCAGTTCGTGCGGGCCGACCGACATCGCCGAGGTGATCGGCCCAGGCACGGCCATCACCACCCGGCCCAGCTCGTGAGATCGCCGCGCTGTCATCCTCGCCCCGCTCCGCGACGCTGCCTCGACGACGACCGTCCCGCTGCCGAGCGCCGCGATCACCCTGTTCCGAACGAGGAATCGATGCCGCTGCGGCGTGGCGCCGGGAGGCCATTCACTGATCAGCAACCCGACCTCGCCGATGCGTTCAAAGAGTTTCGCGTGCCCCACCGGATATGCCGTGTCCACGCCGCAGGCCAATACCCCGATCGTGACGCCATCCGCCGTGAGCGCGCCGCGGTGGGCGGCGCCGTCGATCCCGTAGGCACCGCCGGAGATGACGGTCCAGTCCCGGTCGCCGAGGCCGTAGCCCAGCTCGCCGGCCACGTGTGCGCCATACGGAGTCGCCGCTCGCGCGCCGACGATGGCCACGGCACGTTCGCACACCGTCGAGAGCCGGTGCGAGCCGCGGACCCAGAGACAGAGCGGCGGGTACACGTTCGGCTCGTCACTCGTACTGATCTCCGTGAGTTGGTCCAAGGCCGCCGGCCACTCGTCGTCCTCGGGCGTGACCAACCGGCCGCCCAGACGCTCGCACCGCTCCAGATCCTCGGCGGCCCGTTCCAGGGGATCTCCGTCGGCGAGCCGGGAGCGAGCGGCGGTGCGGAGCCCGTCCGAGACCGCGCCCCCACGAATCCGCTCGAGCGCCTCCGCCGGGCCCAACGCGCGGACGAGCACGCCGAGTTCACGATGACCCGGCTCCACCAGCCTCCCGAGCGCCACCCGAGCCAGGCGTGCCGGTTCGTCTCCGCTCACGCCGCACCCCGGGTGCGGAGAAACGTGGCCTCGTTCACGTCGTCCCGCGGTGGGAATCGTGTGTCCGCGCAGATCAGCGACGGTCCATGCGATCCGCAACAACCGGTCGTAGCCACGGGCCGAGAGGTCACCGCGGTCCATCTTCCGATCCGCCGTCTCGGTGACCCGCTTCGGCAGTCGCCAGCGCCCACGCAGGTCCGCGCCGGGCACCTCGGAGTTGGTGCGCCAACCATCGGACCGCCACCGAGCGATGGCGGCCTCCCTCGCCGCCACGACGCGACGTGCCACCACCGTGGTCTCCTCCATGTCGTTCCCCTCCTTCAGTAGCGCCGATGCGGTGACCGGCAGTAGGTCGAGTTGGATGTCGATCCGGTCCAGGAGCGGGCCGGAGAGCCGGCCGAGATACCGTCGCCTCGTCGTACTGCTGCAGGTGCACGCCGCATCCCCAGCGGCACTGGCGCACGGGCACGGGTTGGCGGCGAGCACCAGTTGCACCCGGGCCGGATACCGCGCGACGCCTCCAGAGCGGGCGATGACCACCTCGCCTCGCTCCAGCGGTTGACGCAACGCGTCCAGCACGCGGGCGGGGAACTCAGGTGCTTCGTCCAGGAACAGGACGCCGCGGTTCGCCAAGCTGATCGCACCGGGCTTGGCGAGCCCGGACCCGCCGCCGACCAGGGCGGCGACGCTCGCGGTGTGATGCGGTGCCTGGTACGGCGCCCGCTGGACCAGCGGTGAACCCGCCGGCAGCACCCCGGCGACCGAGTGGATCGCGGTCACCTCCAGCGCGGCATCGATCTCCAGCGGAGGGAGCAGTCCGGGCAGCCGCTCGGCGAGCATGGTCTTGCCCGCGCCCGGCGGTCCGAAGAGCGCCAGATGATGCCCGCCTGCGGCAGCGAGTTCGACGGCGGTCCGGCCCAGCTCCTGACCGACAACGTCGGCGAGATCGAGCTGCGGCACCGCGGGCGGTGGAGGCACCGACCGCACCTGCGGTACTTCTGCCGGCAGCGGGGTGCCGCGGATGAAGGCCAGCAACGCCTGGAGCGACGCGACGCCGTACACCTGGACTCCGGGCACCAGCCGGGCCTCGGCCGCGTTCTCGGCCGGCACCACGACACGGACCACGCCTTCACGGAGTGCGGCGAGCACGGCCGGCAGCACACCGCGGACCGGCCGGACCCGCCCGTCGAGCCCCAGCTCACCGATGAGCGCCACGCCAGCCAGGCCGGCCGGCGGCGCCGCGCCGGCAGCGGTCAGGATCGCCGCCGCGACCGCTAAGTCGAAGCCGCTGCCATGCTTCGGCAGCCACGCCGGACCGAGTCCCACCGTGATCCGGCGGGCCGGCCAGACCTCGTCCGAGTTGAGCACCGCGGCCCGCACCCGATCGCGAGCCTCGGCTACGGACGGGTCCGGCAGCCCCGTGATGACCAGGCCGGGCAGGCCACGCGCCAGATGAGCTTCCACCTCGACCAGGTGTCCCTCGACGCCGACCAGCGCCATCGACACGGCCCGCGCGAAGCTCATCAGAACGCTCCGCGTAAGTGCTCGACGCGCGCCGGACCGGACGCCTGCGGGCGCACGCTCAGCACGTCGAAGCGGATGTCACTCGGTCGGAGGCCGGAGTCGGCGATCCAGAGCGTCGCCAGATTGCGCAGGCGCCGCACCTTGGCTGGCACCACGGCCTCTGCCGGCGTGCCGAACTCGTCGCTCCGTCGAGTCTTGACCTCGCAGATGACGAGCGTCGGCCCGTCACGCGCGACGATGTCGAGCTCGCCGTGCGAGCACCGCCAGTTCCGGTCGAGGACGACCAGCCCGGCCTCGGTGAGGTGTCGCACGGCCACCCGCTCGCCGTACGCACCGATCGCGTCCTTCGCCTGCATGTCCGCCTCCCGGCTGCTTCGCCTTGTCCAGGAGAGCGTTCCGAGAGGCACATCAGAAAGATAGAAGCGAGTCAGAATCTGTGGATAACAAATGATCGATGTGGATAAACGAAGCCAGACCGAACTTATGCGGTAGAAAAGTCCAGCAAGACAGACGCTGCGGATTTTCGGTTGAGCTGCGACTGACCGATCGACGAGGAGGGAGCCTGCCATGGCGCGGCTAGCCAGTGGATCGGCAGCGGACGTGCTCTGCTGCGGCTTCTCCTCTGCCGCCTCGCGGCCGTGTCGCCGCCCGTCGCCCGGCGGTGGAGCGCTTACCCCTCCAAAGCGCTCCACCACCGGGCGGCAACCGCACCCGGTACGTCGTCGCTACGCCGCGGCGAGCACGATGCTCACCGTGGCCGCCCGGGAAGCGGCGTCCGTGGTCGCTGTCCGGCCGCCCGCGGTACCTGTCGGCACGGGTCCGCCGCTGTCGCCGAGCAGAGCCGTGATCCGTCCGCCGCCGGTGCCGATGGCCTCGTCGCGAACGACCACGCCCGCCGACGCGGTCCAGTCCGTGGTCGCCGAGGACTTGTCAGCCCAGTAGGAAACCAGCCAGGAGCCTGGCGATCCGACGGTAACGCTGGGCGTCGCGTGGCTGGTCAGGCTGGCGGGTTCGGTGTTGCTCGTGAACGCCGCGACGGGGTTGGTCGTGGACGTGCCGCTGTAGGCCGCGAGCTGCACCGCAAACTTCGCGATCGCGCTGGACTCCACTGTGATCGACCCGCCCGCGTCGCCGGGCGCGGCTACCCGGCGCCACACCAGGGTGCGCGCGGTGCTGATCGTGACGTCGGCGAGCTGCGTCCAGCCGGCTGGGGCGGTGAGCGCCGCGGCGGCGGCGTTCATCGTCATGGCGAGGATCAGGGCATCCCCGGGCTGGACCGAAGGAGGCACCGTGACGCTGGCGCTGGTGGTGTTGCCGATGAAGTGCGCTCCGCCACGGAAGCCGATCTGGCCGGTCGGTGGCGGCGTGTCCGAAGTCTTATAGGCGAGGTGCAACACCGGCGCGATGCCGCCGCTCTCCTGAGACTGAGCCACCCGCTCCCCCGTGCCAGTGAGCACGAAGGCCAGGGCGTTGCCACGAGTCCAGCCGGCGCGGTTCGTGACTTCCTGCACCACCGTCCGCAAATCCGCGCTGCGCTCCGCCGCGCCGGCCTCCCCGGACCCGCCCCAGGCCGGTGGCGACCAGGTCACCGACGCCGTCGTGCGAGGCCGTGCGGAGACATTGCCCGGCGCCATCGCGAAGGTCGGGGTGTTGTCGGCGGCGACCGCGCGGACCTGCATCGAGGTGGCTCCGCTGCGGGCGCTCTTCGAGGTGAACTGAATCGACGCGCTGGTGATCGTGGCACCGCGGGGGACATCCAGGCCGGTGAAGCGGAGCGCGACGGTCTGCGCGGTGACCCCGCCGGCATTCGGCAGGTTCAGGGAACTGCTGAGCCAGTCGACCCAGCCGCTCGGTGGCTCCTCGACATCGTCGAACGCCTTGGCCACCGGGATGGCGAACGACAACGGCGCTCCTGGTTCGGCCACCTGCACCGTGACGTCGTCGGAGCCGCTCAGCGCCGAGTCGTCGGCGGTCAACCGAAGCCTGTACGTGCCGGCGGCGCTGAACGTCACGGCGGTCTGCGGGCTGAACGCCGCGGCGAACGACACGGTGCCCGGTCCGCTGACCTTCGACCAGGCGGCGCTCACCGCCGCGAGCTGCGGCTTCCCGTCGTCGCGAATCGAACCGCCCAGGGTCGCCGGTTCGGCCACGTGGGTCGCCGTGTCCCGCCCAGCGCTGGCGATGGGCGCCAGGTTCGGGATCGCCGGAAGCTGCACCGACATCTCGTACAGCTTGCCGTCCTTCTCGTTCGGGTCGGTGTCGTTGTCGATGCCACGGTCCACGATGTACAGATCCGACCGGCTCGGGTCATCGGTGGCCGGCGCGACCACGATCGCCGCCGCCTTGAGCTGATGAGAGGCGGAAATGTCGATCACATTGATGAGCATCAATTCGCGATTGAGCTCATAGACCCGATTCGTCTGAAAATCGACGATGAGCAGCGCGCCACGAGTCGGGTGATAAGTGATGCCCTCCGGGTCGTCAGCGCCGAAATTGAGCGTGTCGAATTCGACCGCGGTGTCATCGCCGACCGGTGGTACGCCATCGAATACGCCGTTGGCTCCGGGCGCGAGGCGGTGCACATCGTTGTCGGATCCTTCGAGGACGAAGATCTCCCCCGTCGGCGGGTAGAAGAGCACATCCTCCGGGTCGGTGCTGCCGAAAGCGGCGGTGCTGAAGAACGTACGGACGTCATCCGCAGTGCCGAACCGGTCGTCGGCGCCAGGCGCGAAGTCGTGTACGCGCTGCTGGTCGTCGTCGACCACGAGCAGATGATTGTTCCCCGGCTGGTAGCTCACGCCGACCGGCTCGTGTGTCTGCGGTGTGCTGACGCCACGGTCCTGGATGACGCCGGTCCGAGTGGTCTCGAAGAGGTTGGATCCCTGGAAGATGGGCATCTCGTCGACTTCGCCGTCGGAAATCAGCAATCGGTCACGGGACGGGATGTAGGTCAGGCCGGACGGGTCGGGAATCGGTGGGTCGAGGGCGCCAAGATTCGTCGTCCGTACCAACGTCGCCGTCAGGTCGGCGCCGGATGCCGGCCCGACCCAAGCCAGCACAGCGAGCAGCGGAGCGACGAGGGTCAGCGCGAGGATGCTCACTCCGGCTCGGCGGCGCCCGGATTCCGGTGGCTGATGCATCGTCATCGATGGCCTCTCTTGCCGCGTCGGCCGTCCTCCCGCCCACACGGTCGACGAGAAAAGCCAGGACGACTTTCGCCCATTCCAAGATCGCGGCACAGCATAAGACCGCAAGAAGTGTTGTCGGGCTCCTGCATTCGGACGGTATTTTTCGGCGGTCACGACTATCCGTACAGCCAGTAAATATTCTCCAGTCGGACACTTTGGACCGGCGCGCCGGGAAATATGCGAACAACTGGGGTCGATAGGGGCGCCATCGAGAGTGACAAGCGAGGCAGCGGTGGGCACCAACGGCGCTCGTCTGGCCGACGAGTCGTGGCCGATCGGGGCCAGCCTGGCCCGCGATGTCGGTCGCGGACGGTCGAGAAGCGCGTTCTGAACCACGCCGCCGGCCGGACGGAGGGGGAACGTGCGCCCAGGGCACGCGGGCGGCGGCCGGGGGCTACCGCCCCAGCCGCCGCCCCGGTGGTCAGGTCAGCTCAGCCAGCCTGGCAGTCCTGGTTGTGGACCGTCGGCACCAGCGGCGCATTCCCGCTCCGCAAACTCGGCTCCGGTGCCGACCTTACCGCCGGGCAGTGCGTGCCGCGCTTGGGCACCTCACGTCGACGAGGTACCTGTCGGTGATCTGGTCACTGCACGGACCGCGACCGTAGACGCCGTGGCCCCAGCCGTCGTACGTCACCAGCGTGGCCGCACGGCCGAGTTGGCGCGCGGCGTTGGCCGCCCAGTTGTAGCCGGTGGCCGGATCGTGCAGGGCATTGAGCATGAGGATCGGTGCCGCGCCGCGCACCTTCAGGCGGTGCTGCGGGTTGTTCACCTTGGTGGTCAGGCCGAGACAACTCGTCCCGGCGCCCCACGCGATCGGCGACATCCGCATGTGTGGTGCCTGGCGGCGAGCCCGTTCCCAATACCCCGCAGCCTCCGCGTAGTCGCGAATCTGGATCCGGTAGTCCTGGCAGAAGGCCGGCATGGGGTTCTCTACCGTCTCCTCCGCCGCACGAGTGCCGGTTGTGGCGCGCGCACGCGAGGCCGCAGCGGCACCTGCTCGCCAGGTCACGCCATCCGACGCACCCGACCTTGCCGCCAGGGCGCTTCGCAGTGCCGGAGTAGGCTTGCCCTGCTGCAGCGCGGCCAGTGCTTCGGCCAGGCCCGACCAGGAAGGGCCGTAGAAGGCGCCGAGCACAGCGGAACTCAGGTCGAAGGCGGTGAGCTTCCGGCTTGGGTCCCCCGGATCAGGGAGTTCGCCGCGATCAGCCTTGGCCTGCAGCGCCTTCCATACCGTGCTCACGCCCTGTTTGTGCAGGACACAGCTGGTGTCCCTGGCGCACCAACGCGCGAACTCCCGGAAACTGTCCTCTGCCGTGGCGGTCTCGGTCTCGATGAACGACTTGGTCCCCAGGCTGTGATCCATGTTGCTGTCGATAACCAGCGCCCGGAAGTTCTTCGGGAACGTCTCGGCGTACATCTGCCCCATCAGGGTTCCGTACGAGATGCCGTAGTAACTGATCTTCCGCTCGCCCAGCGCGATCCGAAGCGCGTCGATGTCGCGGACGACGCTGAGCGTGTCGACGTGGTCGAAGAGCGGGCCGGTGCGCTTGCGGCAGTCCTGGCCGAGTTTCCGGTTGAACGCGACCAGGCGGTTGAAGTCGGCCTGGCTGGTCAATTCGGGGCTCGGTGCCTGGGCGGACAGGTCGGCGGAACAGACGATCGGGTGACTTCGAGCCACCCCGCGCGGGTCGAAGCCGACGATGTCGAATCGTTTGCGAAGCTCGGCGGAGAAGTAGTCACCGCCTTCCAGCGCGAAGTCCACGCCAGAGCCGCCAGGGCCGCCAGGGTTGATCACCAGCGAGCCGATCCGATGCGCCGGATCCGTCGCCTTCCGTCGAGCCAGCGCGAGGTCGAACGTGGCGCCGCGGGGCTTGGCCCAGTCGACCGGCACCTTGAGCGTGCCGCACTCGGCGGTGGCGTCCTCCGCACAGGGATGCCAGCTGATCTTGGCGAGCGAACGCGGCCGAGGCCGAAGCCAGGCCGATTCCGGCGATGGCGCGGCCAGGCCGGTTGGCCGGTGACCAGCAAGGCGGTGCCTGTCATGACGGCGGCGCCGGCCAGCGCCACCCGTAATCCCCGTTGGGCTAATCGCATGAACTGTCCTCCCGATTTTGTGCTGCGTGATCAAGGACAGTTCGAGCCTCGCGGAGGGGCATAACAGGCACATCGCCCATCAGAACGACCTCTACCCTGAGGAAACCCCCCGAGTCGGAGGCCGGCCCGATCGCTCCGGTGACGCCAAGACGGCCGCGAGACACTGGCGAGACGCCGGCGATGTAGGGCTACGCGGAGCCGCACACGACGAGCGTTTCCCACGCTCACCGGGCGTCTCACCGCATGCGCCGCCCACGAGGCCGCGCAGGACTACGCGCGTCGCCTCTGATGCACACCGGCCCGACCCTGAGTAGCACCGCTTCTCGTGGCCGCCTCGCCAGCGCACAACAGCGATCGACGCCGCGCAGAGCTCCGCGCCACGAACTCAGATCAGCGCGTCTGCGACACCCAGGAAGCGTGCAGTCGCGCGTACGGCGAACCCTCTTGGCGCACCAGGTCGGCGTGCGCACCGCGCTGCACCACCCGGCCCGCGTCGACCAGGATCACCTCGTCGGCGGCCTCGGCGGTGGACAGCCGATGCGCGATCGCGAGCGTGGTCCGGCCCCGGGTGAGCGAGTCGAGCGCGCGTTGCAGCCGCACCTCGGTGGCCGGGTCGACGGCGGAGGTCGCCTCGTCGAGCACGAGCAGATCGGGATCGGCGAGGTAGGCCCGCGCGATCGCGACCAGCTGACGCTCGCCCACGCTCAGCGACTCACCGCGCTCGCCGACCGGGCTCTGCAGCCCCTGCGGCAGCGCCTCGAGCCAGTCGGCCAGCCCGAGTTCGGTGAACGCGAGCGTGATCGCGGCGTCGTCCGCGTCCAGCCGCCCGTAGCGCACGTTCTCGGCGACCGTGGCGTCGAACAGGAACCCGTCCTGCGGCACCATCACGACCCGCGAACGCAGCGAGGAGAAGCTCACCTTTCGCAGCGGCACGCCGGAAAGCAGCAGGTCACCGGAGGTGGGGTCCATCAGCCGGGTCAGCAGCTTGGCGAACGTGGTCTTGCCCGAACCGGTCTCCCCCACCACGGCGACCCGGGTCTGCGGTGCGATCGTGAGGTCGATGTCGGTGAGCACCTCCGGCCCGCCCGGGTAGGCGAAGTGCACGTGCCGGAAGCGTCACGCCCACCGGGCCGGCCGGCAGCGTCCCGGCCGTCGTCCGGGTCGGCGACGTCGGGCTCGGTCTCCAGCACGTCCAGCACCCGGCGCCAGCCCGCGATCGCGTTCTGCGCCTCGTTCAGCACCTCGGTGGAGACCTGCACGGGCTGGACGAACAGCGCGACCAGGAACAGGAACGCGGTCAGCTCACCGACGGTCAGGCTGCCGTCGACGCCGATCAGCACGCCGACGACCACCACCGCGGCGTTGGCCAGCCCGGCCACGATCTCGCCGGTGGAGAACGCGAGCACGCTGACCCGCTGGGCCCTGGTCTGCTCGCGCTGGTAGCTGCCGATCGCCTCGTCCAGGCGCGCCGACGGTGCGGGCCTGCACGCCGTACGCCCGGATCACCGGCGCGCCGACCACGGTCTCCGCGACCGCGCCGAGCATGTCGCCGACCCGTTCGCGGACCCGCCCGTACGCCTTCGGCGAGCCGCCGCTGGAACAACCGCAGGCACAGCGCGAGCGGCACGAAGCACGCGTAGACGACCAGCGTGAGCTGCCACGAGTAGACCAACATCAGCGCGCTCGCCAGCAGCAGCTGACCGATGCTGACGATGAACATGATCCCGCCGAACTGCACGAACTGGCTGATCTGGTCGACGTCGCTGGTGACCCGGGAGACCAGCGAGCCGCGCCGCTCGGACTGCTGGTGCAGCATCGAGAGGTCGTGGATGTGCCGGAACGCGCGCGTGCGCAGGTTGGCGAGCGCGGTCTCGCTGGTCCGGAACAGCCGGACGTTCATCACGTACGCCGAGAAGGCGGTGAGCGCCACCGCGCCGGCCGAGAGCGACACCAGCAGGCCGACCCGGCCGAGGTCGGGGCCGCCCGGCGCGCGGCAGGCCGTGGTCGATGATCTGCTGGATCGCGAGCGGCACGACCACCCGCCCGGCGGTGGCGACCAGCGCGAGGAAGAGCGTGAACCAGATGCCGTCGCGGAGCTCGGGGGTGAGCTGGAGTCCGCGCACGAGGGTGTGCCAGGTGCTCGCGGGGGCCGGCGCGGCGGGCTCACCCGGTGCGGCGGCCAGCTTCGGGTCCGGCTGGTCGCCCGCCGTGCTGGTGGACTGCTTGCCGGCCGGGCCGTTCTGGTGCCGTCCGGGCGGGGTGGCGGTGGGGGCGGTCATGCGGTCACCTCGTCGGCGAACAGGTCGTTCTCGGCGAGCTCGTCGGCGAGTTCCGCCTCGCGTTCCCGTTCGCGTTCGCGCTCGGCCTCCTCGTACGCGGTGACCAGGTTGGCGTAACCGGGCGAGGTCGCCCGCAGTTCGGCGTGGCTGCCGCGGGCCAGCACCCGGCCGTGCTCGAGGTAGACCACCTCGTCGGCGAGGGCGATGGTGGCCCGCCGGTAGGCGACCACGAGCACCGTGGCGGAGAGGTCGGCGGTGCGCAGTCCGCGCAGGATCGCCTCCTCCACCGACGGGTCGACGCTGCTGGTGGCGTCGTCGAGCACCAGCAGCCGGGGCTTGCGCACCAGCGCGCGGGCCAGCGCGAGCCGCTGCCGTTGCCCGCCGGAGAGGCTGGTGCCGCGCTCGCCGACCCGGGTGTCGAGCCCGGCGGGCAGCGCGCGGACGAACTTCTCGGCCTGGGCCAGAGCGAGCGCCGCCCACACCTCGTCGTCGCCGAGGTCCGCGCCGAGCGAGACGTTGCCGCGCACGGTGTCGTCGAAGACGAACGTGGTCTGCGGCGACCAGCGCCACCGCGCCGCTGACCGCGCCGGCCGCCAGCTCGCGCACGTCGACGCCGTCCAGCTCGACGGCGCCCGCGTCGGGGTCGACCAGGCGGCTGACCAGCGCGGTCAGCGTGGACTTGCCGGAGCCGGTCGGGCCGACCAGCGCGACCGTGCGGCCCGGCGCGAGCTCGAGGTCGATGTGGTGCAGGACCTCCTCGGCGTCCGGGTAGCGGTAGGTCACGTCGCGCATCGCGAGCGCCGGCGGCGCCGCCGGCGGGCAGCGTGCGCTCGCCGTAGACCATCGAACCGGTCGCGGTGAGCACGCCCTGCACCCGGTCCCAGCCGACCACGCTGCGCGGCAGCTCGCCGAGCACCCAGCCGATCGCCCGCAGCGGGAACGCCAGCACGGTGAACAGGAACGCGACGCTGACCAGATCCTGCACGCTGACCGCGCCGGCGTTGAGCCGGAACGCGCCGACCAGCAGGACCACCAGCGTGCCGAGGTTCGGGAGCGCCTCCATCAGCGGGTCGAAGAACCCCCGCACCCGGCCGACCTGCACTAACGCGTCGCGCAGCTCCTGTGCCCTGCCGCCGAACCGGGCGGTCTCGGCCGACTCCCGCCCGAGCGTCTTGACCACCAGCGCGCCGTCGAAGCTCTCGTGCGCGAGCGCGGACAGCTCGGCGCGGAGCTGCTGCGCCCTGGTCATCCGCGGCGACATCCGGCGCGAGTACGCCACGTTCAGCGTGAAGACCGCCGGGAACACGAGCAGCCCGATCAGGGCCAGCACCCAGTCGGTGAAGAAGAGCGCGGTGGCCGCGACCACGACCATGAAGACCACGCCGACCGCGAACGGGAACGGCGCGATCGGGTACCAGACCGCCTCCACGTCGCTGTTCGCGTTGGACAGCAGGGAGCCGGTGGGGTGCCGCTGGTGCCAGGAGAGCGGGAGTTCGAGGTACTTGCGGGTGACCCGGCGCCGGTAGCTGGCCTGGAGGCGGTACTGCATGATGCCGGCCCCGAGCCGGCGGCCGAGGATCCCGACCACCTTCAGCACGGCCACCGACAGGATCGCCGCCGCGGCCAGCCCGAGCGCGCCGCTGCGCACGTCACCGGAGTCGAACGCCGGCACGATCACCCGGCCGGCGATCGCCCCGAGCACGAACGCGCTGCCGACGGTCATCAGCCCGAACAGCGCGCTGCCGATCGCGCTCAGCGCGAAGATCCGTGGCTCCTCGCGCACCGAGATCCAGAGGATCCCCAGCCCACGACGGACCACGTCGGTGCGCACCTTCTCCGTACGCACCTTCTGCCTTCGGGCACCGTCGCCGCGGACCACGCAGATTCCTCTCGTCGCACTACTCACCCGTCGGCCACCCTCATGTGCTGGGCGGACCTGACCACAGTCACATGCAAGTCCGACAATCTCACCTCGCATTCCCGGTGGCGCTGGTCACCACGGGCGTGACAGCGGGCGACCGTCGACGGGCGGTGTGCCCGGTCTGCCCCTTACGCTCAGCACATGAAGCCGCACTCGCGTACCGAACGGGCCGCGCTCGCCGACCTCATGGACGGTCTCGGACCGGACGCCCCGACGCTCTGCGGCGGTTGGGACACCTACGATCTCGCCGCCCACCTGGTAGCCCGCGAACGGCGTCCCGACGCGGGTCCCGGCCTACTGATCTCCGCGTTCGCCGGCTGGACCGAGAAGGTCCGGCTCGGGATCAGGAAGGACCACAGCTACCTGGAGCTACTCGACCTGCTGCGACAGGGGCCGCCGATCTGGAGCCCGGTCGGACTGCCGTTCGTGGAGCCGGCGAGCAACACCGTCGAGTTCTACATCCATCACGAGGACGTCCGGCGAGCGCAGCAGGGTTGGTCGCCCCGAGCGCTCGCGCGCGGTCTCGAGGACGCCCTGTGGACCCGGCTCCGGGCCGGCAGCCGGCTGATGCTCCGCTCGGCGCCGACCGGGGTGCGGCTCGTCGCACCTGGTGGTCGCGAGATGACTGCGCGTGATGCCGAGCCGATGGTGACGCTGCACGGCGCGCCCAGCGAGCTCATCCTCTACTGCGCCGGCCGGCAGACGGTGGCCCGCGTCGACGCGGACGGTGCCCGCGACGCCGTCGACCAACTCGGCACCGCTCCCCTGCACATCTGAGACGCACCAGCGCGCCGCGCGACCCCATGAAAGCTCCCTTCAGCGGACCACCGCACCATGAGGGGAGCTTTCATGGGGTCGCCGTCCGCCGGCGTCCGCCGGCGAGGGCCGTCCGGTCGGCCAGCGGCGGCGGGGCCACGGCGCCAGCCTGAACCCGCGTCCAGGGTCAGTCCAGATGCCCTGCCAGTAAGCCGGCCAGCTCGGTCGGCAGGCGGAGTGGCACCAGATGGTCGGCGCCGATCAGCAGCACGCGGCGGGCACCCGGGATCCGGGCCGTCAACAGGTCGCCGATCGCGGTGATCACGTCCAGATCCCGATCACCGAGCACGACCAGCGTCGGCACCCCGATCTCCCCGAGCCGTTCCACCGCGGACGGCTCCGCCACCGCCAAGTCGTCCAACAGCACGTTGCCGACCAGGTCCATCATCATGCGCACGGCCGGGTCGTTGACCGGCAGCCCGTCCGGCCCGACCGACAGCGGCGCCCAGAGCCGGATCTCGCTCTCGACGACGGCGACGGCGTCACCGCGCTCGGACGCCTCCACCCGCTCGGCGTGCCCGGGCAGCTCCGGCCACTCGTAGCCGCTGAGCCCCGGGGCGATCAGGGTCAGGCTCCGCACCCGCGCCGGATGCCCCAGCGCGACGTCCACGCTCGTGGCGGCGCCCTGGCTCAGGCCGACCAGGTGCGCGTCGTCCACGCCGAGCTGGTCCAGGACCGCCAGCGCGTCTCCGACCAGCGAATACGCGCCCGAGGCCGGCGGCGAGAGGCCGAATCCGCGCGCGTCGACCCGGATCACCCGATGCCGCTCGGCGAGCGACGGCAGCAGCGGATCCCAGACGCCGCCGGTCGGTCACGCCCGCGTGCAGTAACAGCACCGGGGAGCCGTGACCGACCTCCTCGGCGTGCAGTTGATCGCCCTCCACGGCGATCTGGTGCGCACGCAGGTCCATACGGCGACGGTACCTGCCGCCCGGAGGTTTTCCGGACGCCGCTTTCGGGGAGTGATCAATTCCCGACAGTCATGATCGGTATCGAACTTTGGAGGGCACTCACTCGTACTTACACCACCAGACCTTCGTCACCGTGCCACGGGTCACCCGGGCCTCTGCACGCAAAGGACGCTTCGCCAACCGCACAGTTCGCCCTACCGAGCAGAGGAGCCAGCGATGAGCACCACGCCCAGTGGCAACGCCTTCGCCCGCGCCGGCGAATGTGCGGTTCAGGGGATCGTGACCCAGGTCGGTTCCGCGATGACCACGGCGGCCGAGCGGCTGCACATGCCGTTCGCGAGTGACGCGCGCGCGCTGGTCCAGCGCGGTGAGATCCGGCGGCACCCGATCTGGCGCCAGCCGGCGCTGCACACCGACGGCCTGCCGGTGATCCTCGTCGGCGGCTTGCTGACCGCGACGCCGGTGATGCTCTCCCTCCTCGGCACGTGGCTGACCAGGATCGGTTGCCGGGTCGTGATCGCGCCGACCGGCCTCGGCGTCGGCTGCGGCGAGGACAACGCGCGGATCGTGGCCTCGGCGGCGCGTGACTCGCGGACGCCGCCGGCACCGCGCCGGTCGTGATCGCCTACAGCCGCGGCGGGCAGTTCGCCAGGGCGGCCGCCGTGCGCGAACCCGACGCGATCCGGGCCCTGATCACGTTGGGCAGCCCCCTCTCGGACCTCACCGGCATCCATCCGCTGCTGCGTCTGCAGGTGTACGCGCTGGGTGCCGCCGGCACGCTCGGCATGCCGGGGCTGCTTCGGGCCAGCTGCCTCTGGGGTGCCTGCTGCCGTCCGCTGCGCGCCGACATCGCCGGGCCGTTCCCCGAGCGGGTTCCCTTCCTCAGCATCTACTCCCGCACGGACGAGATGGTGAGCTGGCGGTCCAGTCGCGACCCGGCCGCGCGCCATCACGAGGTGACCACGAGCCACGGTGGGCTGGTCGCCGACCCGGCCGTCTTCACCGCGATCGCCGCCGAACTGCGTGCCGTCCTGGGGCGGCTGCCCGGCGTGCTGGACGCCGCCGTACGGCGCGCTCCGGGCGGCGCGTCCGACGCCGCCTAGCCACCGTGGGCGCGAGCGCGGGACGTTTCGTCCGGCGCTCAAGGGGAACTCAGTACGCACTACATTCCCCACTCCTTTGGAGGCGTCCCATGTCTGATGGGGCTGTGATCGCAGCCGTCGTCGGCGCGGTGATCGTTGTCTTAGTCGTCCTGGCCATCGTCCTGATGATCCGTGCGCGGCGGCAACGCCAGCTGCGCGAGCGGTTCGGACCGGAGTACACCAGGGCGGTGGAGGAGACCGGCAATCGTCGTGACGCCGAGCAGGAGCTCGCCGCGCGCGAGAAGCGGCACGCCGAGCTCGACCTTCGCCCGTTGGAGCCGGCAGGCCCGTGCGCAGTACGCCAGCGAGTGGGCGCTCGTGCAGGAGCGGTTCGTCGACTCCCCCGACAGCGCGGTCAGCGACGCCGACACGCTGGTCACGCAGGTGATGGTCGCGCGCGGCTACCCGACCGAGGGGTACGAGCAGCGGCTCGCCGACCTCTCCGTCGAGCACGCCCGCACCCTCGACCACTACCGGTCGGCCACCGAGGTGAACCGGCGCCGGAGCAGCGGCGAGGCGTCCACGGAGGACCTGCGGCAAGCGATGGTCCACTACCGCGCGCTCTTCGACGACCTGCTGGGCAACGTCCGCAAGTCGGAGTCGACGGCGGACGCCGACACCAGCGCCGGCAGCGCGCGGACAGCGCAGACGACACCGCCACGGAGCGCGCGGACGACGCCGCGGACCGCCGACCGCGCGGCAGACGCCGACCGCAGCGCGCGCAACGGACGGCAGGGCGCCCGCACCGCTCAGCACCGCGACGCCTGATCCGAGATCCCAGCGGTTCGACCGGACCCGCCGGGTACCGGTCGAACCGCAGCGCACTGGACGCGGTCCGCACCACCCGTTCCCGAGAGGAGCCACACCCATGCAGCGCAGCGATGACCTTCGGAACCCCGCCGACAGACGCCCGGCGCATCTGGACCCCAACTCCGACACCGACACCACGACCGACCCCAGGCCGGACGACGACAGCGCCGACCTGACGAAGCGACGCGACGAGCTGGACGATTCCGGCCGAGCCGGGACGGACCGCGACAGCGTCCGGTTCGACAACATCGGCGACGACGACCTGAGCCGGCCGCAGGACCAGCCCGATCCCGAGCGCGGCGATGCCCTCGCGCCCGACTCCCAGCGGCCCGACGGCCTCAGCTCCGACCCGGAACGCGGCGACGTCCTGACTCCCGACCCGGCACACGCCGACGCCACCGACGGCTCGGCCACCGCGATCGGCGTCGCCGAGGTGCCCAATGGCCAACCCGCCAACCAGGCCGACGTCACCGCCGTGCCCCACGCCGGCGAGACCGCCACCGACGAAGCCCAGCACGGCCACCGGCAAGGCCGACGTCACGGTCACCGGCCAGGGCGACCGTCCCCGACACCGACACGGACCGACCCTGACAACACCGACCGCGACAGCGACCCGACAGCGACAGCGAAATCGGCGGCGCCGCGGCCGACAAGCCCGCGGCGCCCCGACGGCAGGTCCGGCCGACGACAGCCCGGTGCTCGGCGACCGGTCCGCGGAGTTCAACGAGCGCTGGCGCGAGCTGCAGTCCTCGTTCGTGGACAGCCCGGCCGACGCGGTGCGCTCCGCGGACGTCCTGGTCAGCGAGGTGGTCACCGCCCTGACCAGCGCGCTGGCGGACCGGCAGCAGGCGCTCGGCGACGAGTGGCGGGACGCGCAGGATCCCGGCACCGAGGAACTCCGGTCGGCGCTGATGCGCTATCGCACGGTCTTCCAGCGCCTGATCGCCATCTAGCCTCACCGCGTCCGCGCCTTTGGGCGACATCTTCGGTGCTATGACACCGAAGATGTCGCCCAAAGCGTTGAGGGGTCAGCGAACGGGCTGGCCGAGGCCGCGCCGCAGGGCCGTCTTGACCTCGCCGATGGTCAGCTCGCCGAAGTGGAACACGCTGGCGGCGAGCACGGCGTCGGCCCCGGCCTCGACCGCCGGCGCGAAGTCGTCCACCTTGCCGGCGCCGCCGCTGGCGATGACCGGCACGTCCACGACCGCGCGCACGGCCCGGATCATCGGCAGGTCGTAGCCGTCCTTGGTGCCGTCGCCGTCCATCGAGTTGAGCAGGATCTCGCCGACCCCCAGCTCCTGGCCGCGCGCCGCCCACTCGACCGCGTCGATGCCGGTGCCGCGCCGGCCGCCGTGAGTGGTCACCTCGTAGCCGCTCGGGGTGGGTTTGGTGTCCGGGCCGACCCGGCGGGCGTCCACGGACAGCACGATGCACTGCGCGCCGAACCGCTCGGACAGCTCGCGCAGCAGCTCCGGCCGGGCGATCGCCGCGGTGTTCACGCCGACCTTGTCCGCGCCGGCCCGCAGCAGAGCGTCCACATCGGAGACCGCGCGCACGCCGCCGCCGACCGTGAGCGGGATGAACACGCACTCGGCGGTGCGTCGGACCACGTCGAAGGTGGTGGACCGGTCGCTGGAGGAGGCGGTGATGTCGAGGAACGTCAGCTCGTCGGCGCCGGCCGCGTCGTACGCACGGGCCAGCTCGACCGGGTCGCCGGCGTCCCGCAGCGCGGTGAAGTTGACGCCCTTGACCACCCGCCCGGCGTCCACGTCCAGACAGGGGATGACCCGCACGGCCACGCTCACTGGTCCCGCTCCTTCAGGTACGCCTCGACCTCCACCTCGACCAGGTGGTCGGGGTGGGCGAGGGCGCTGACGCCGATCATCGAGGTGACCGGGCGGACGGCGCCGAACAGGTCGGCGTGGGCCCGGCCGACCGCGTCGGCGACGGCCATGTCCGTGACGTACATCCTGGTCCGCACCACGTGCTCGGGCGCGGCGCCGACCTGGGCCAGCGCGTCGAGCGCGATGCCGAACGCGGTCCGCGCCTGGCCGTACGCGTCGTCCACGTGCGTGACCTGGCCGTCGACCCAGTCCGTGCAGCCGGCGGTGATCGCCCACGGCCCGGCCAGCACGACCCGGCTGTAGCCGACCCGGTCCTCCCACGGCCCGCCGGACGAGACCCGCTGGATCGTCACTCGCCGGCCACCGCGGCGAGCGCCTCGGGCAGCGTGAACGCGCCGGCGTAGAGCGCCTTGCCGACGATGGCACCCTCGACGCCGATCGAGGTCAGCGTCGCGATCGCCCGCAGGTCGTCCAGGCTGGAGACGCCGCCGGAGGCGATCACGGGCCGGTCGGTCACGGCGCAGACGTCCCGCAGCAGCTGCAGGTTCGGGCCGGAGAGCATGCCGTCCTTGTGCACGTCGGTGACCACGTACCGGGCGCAGCCCTCGGCGTCCAGCCGGGCCAGCACGTCGAACAGCTCGCCGCCGTCCTTGGTCCAGCCGCGGGCCGACAGCGTGGTGCCGCGCACGTCCAGCCCGACCGCCACCTGGTCGCCGTACTCCGCGATCGCCTTGGCGCACCACTGCGGGTCCTCCAGCGCGGCGGTGCCGATGTTGACCCGCCGGCAGCCGGTGGCGAGCGCGGCCCGCAGCGACTCGTCGTCCCGGATCCCGCCGGACAGCTCGACCTGGACGTCCAGCCGCTTCACCACGTCCGCGAGAAGGTCGCGGTTGGAGCCCCGGCCGAACGCCGCGTCGAGGTCGACCAGGTGGATCCACTCGGCGCCGCCCCGCTGCCACTCCAGCGCGGCGTCCAGCGGTTCGCCGTAGGAGGTCTCGGTGCCGGCCGCGCCCTGCACCAGGCGGACGGCCTGGCCGGCGGCGACATCGACGGCGGGAAGGAGGGCGAGCGGCTGCGTCATGGCTAGCGGGTACTCCGGTCCTGGGTGAGGGTGACGAGGGCGGGCAGAGCGAGCAGGGAAAGCACCAGCACGGCGATGCGCACCGACCAGAATTCGGTGAAGTACCAGGTCAGCACCTGAACCACCGTGAGGCCCAAGGCGATGCCGGCGAACTGCGCGCGGTTGCGGCCCGAGGACAGGGAGACCACCCGGCGGCGGCGCGGCAACCGTTCCCGCAGCGACCGGCGGAGCCGGCGCACCCCGGCCTTGCGCTCGGCCGTCCGCTGCCGCTGCGCGGACTCGGCGAGCCGTGCCTCCCGGCGGCGGGCGCGTTCCTTGCTCATGCGGGCGGTGCCGGATCGCTGGGCGGCACCTGGTCGGCGGAGGCCACGTCGTCGGCCGGCTCGGCGTTCCGGGCAGCCAGGATGGCGCGCACCGCGAGGTACCCGGCGAAGAGCAGCACGATCAGCGCGATCAGGCCGAGCTTCACCGGCCACGAGGCGTCCACGAAGAAGGCCACCGCGGCGGTGGCGACGGCGGCACCGAGCGCGGAGGCGGTGCTCTGCTTGCGCCGGGTCGTCGTGCGGGTGGTGGTCCTGGTGCGGGCCTTCGTCGTCCGTGTTCGTGGCCTTGGCTGCGGTCTTGCGCGGGGCCGTCTTCTTCGCGGTGCGCCGCGGCTTGGCCGTCATGACAGGCTCCGGACCCAGTTGTCGAGCAGCGCGGCGCCGGCGTCCCCGGACTTCTCCGGGTGGAACTGGGTGGCGGCGAGCGCGCCGTGCTCGACCGCCGCGACGAACGGCTCGCCGTGTTCGGCCCTGGTGACCAGCCCGACCGTCTCGGTGGCCGCGTAGGAGTGCACGAAGTAGTACCGCGCGTCCGGATCGGTGCCGGCGAAGAGCGCGCTGCCGGCGGGCACGGTGACCGTGTTCCAGCCCATGTGCGGCACCCGTTCCGCGCGCAGCCGCCGCACCTCCCCCGGCAGCACGCCGAGGCCCTTGGTGATCACGCCGTGCTCGTCGCCGCGTTCGAAGAGGATCTGCATCCCGACGCAGATGCCCAGCACCGGCCGGCCGGCGGCGACCCGCTCGGCGATCACCGGCGCCGGCGGCCACCGCGTCGATGCCGGCCATGCACGCGGCGTACGCGCCCACGCCCGGCACCACCAGGCCGTCGGCGCCGGCGGCCGCGGCCAGATCGGCCGTGACCAGCACGTCCGCGCCGACCCGGGCCAGCGCCCGCTCGGCGGACCGCAGGTTGCCCGACCCGTAGTCGAGGACCACCACCCGGCTACTCATGCTCGTTCGCTCCAGTCGGTGACGGACACAGCTTCAACTCACAACCACAGCACGCCGGCCACGGTCGCGATCGCCGCGAGGACGGCGACACCGCCGGCGACCATTCTGCTCGATCCGTTGCGGAACAGCGTGTAGGCGCCGCCGCCGAGGAACCCGGCGAGCGCGAAGCAGAGGATCGCCACGGTCAGCCCCGGACGGCGGGCGTCGCGGCGGACACTACAGCCGGCCCTTGGTGCTCGGGATGCCCCGCACCCGCGGGTCCAGCGCGGTCGCGTCGCGCAGCGCCCTGGCCACGGCCTTGAACTGGGTCTCGGCGATGTGGTGGGCGTCCCGGCCGGACCGCACGTAGATGTGCATCGCGATGCCGGCGTTGAAGGTGAACGCCTCCCAGACGTGGCGCACCAGCGTGCCGGGGAACATCCGGCCGATGACGGCGGTCTCCATCACCGGCGCGTCCTCGTGCACCAGGTAGGGCCGGCCGGACAGGTCGACCGCGACCTGGACCAGCGCCTCGTCCAGCGGCACCAGCGCGTCACCGAACCGGCGGATGCCCGCCTTGTCGCCGAGCGCCTGCTTGAACGCCTCGCCCAGCGCGATCGCGGTGTCCTCGACCGTGTGGTGCGCGTCGATGTGCAGGTCGCCGAGGGTGTGGATGGTGAGGTCGAAACCGGCGTGCTTGCCGAGCTGGTTCAGCATGTGGTCGTAGAAACCGACCCCGGTCTCCACGTCCACGGTGCCCGAGCCGTCCAGGTCGATCTCGACCAGGACCTTCGACTCGTGGGTAGCCCGCTCGACCCGGCCGGTGCGACTCATCCGTGCTCCTTCGATCCGTCTTGCAGCGCTGCGTCGAGCGCGGTCAGAAACGCGTCGGTCTCGTGCGGGGTGCCCGCGGTCACCCGGAGCCAGCCGGGCAGGCCGACGTCGCGGATGAGCACACCACGTTCCAGTAGGCCCCGCCAAACCGCCCGATGGTCGGCCAGACCGCCGAACAGCACGAAGTTGGCGTCGCTCGGCACCACGGTCAGCCCACGCTCGGCGAGCGCGGCCACGATCCGGTCCCGCTGCGCCTTGATCGCCTCGACCGTGGAGAGCAGCAGGTCGGTGTGGGCCAGCGCGGCCCGGGCGGCGGCCTGGGTGAGCGCCGAGAGGTGGTACGGCAGCCGGACCAGGCGCAGCGCGTCGATCACGGCCGGGTCGGCGGCCAGGTAGCCGAGCCGCGCGCCGGCCAGCGCGAACGCCTTGCTCATCGTCCGGGTGACGACCAGCCGCGGGTGGTCGGGCAGCCGGGTGAGCGCGCTCGGGGTGCCGGGCCGGGCGAACTCCGCGTACGCCTCGTCCACGATCACCATGCCGGGCGCCACGTCCAGCACGGCCTCGACCACGTCCAGCCCGAGCGCCGTGCCGGTCGGGTTGTTCGGGGAGCAGAGGAAGACCAGGTCAGGGGCGTGCTCGGCGACCTGCTTGGCGGCGTTCTCGGCGCTGACCGTGAAGTCGCCCGCGCGCTGGCCGTCGATCCAGGCGGTGCCGGTGCCGGTGGCCAGGATCGGGTGCATCGAGTACGCCGGGGTGAAGCCGAGCGCGCTGCGGCCCGGCCCGGCGAACGCCTGGAGCAGCTGCTGAAGCACCTCGTTGGACCCGTTCGCGGCCCACAGGTGCGCGGTGGTCAGGCCGTGACCGAGGTACCGAGCCAGGTCGGTGCGGAGCGCCACGGCCTCCCGGTCCGGGTACCGGTTGAGCCCGGCGGCCTCGGCGCGCACGGCGGCCACGATCGCCTCGACCACCGGCGCCGGCACCGGGTAGGAGTTCTCGTTCGTGTTGAGCGCGATCGCCACGTCGAGCTGCGGTGCCCCGTACGGCTCGGCGCCGACCAGGTCGTCGCGGAGCGGCAGGTCGGCGAGGGTGGTCCGGTTCCGCTGCGATGCGGCGGTCGGATCGGTCACTGGAGGCGGACCCGGACCGCGGCGCCGTGGGCCGGCAGGTCCTCGGCGTCGGCGAGCGTCATCACGTGCCCGGCGACCTCGCGCAGCGCCGCGTCCGTGTACTCGATCAGGTGGACGCCACGCAGGAACGACTGCACGGACAGCCCCGAGGAGTGCCGCGCGCAGCCGCCGGTGGGCAGCACGTGGTTCGAGCCGGCGCAGTAGTCGCCGAGCGAGACGGGCGAGTGCGGTCCGACGAAGATCGCGCCGGCGTTGCGCACCCGGTACGCGACCGTCGCGGGCGTTCGCGGTCTGGATCTCCAGGTGCTCGGCGGCGTAGGCGTCGACCACCCGCAGCCCGTGGTCGAGGTCGTCCACCAGCACCACGCCGGACTGCGCACCGGTGAGCGCCGCGGTGACCCGCTCGGTGTGCTTGGTGGCCGCGACCTGGGCGGCGAGTTCGACCTCGACCGCGGCGACCAGCGCCTCGGAGTCGGTGACCAGCACGGACGCCGCGAGCGGGTCGTGCTCGGCCTGGCTGATCAGGTCGGCGGCGACGTGCCGGGGGTCGGCGGTGTCGTCGGCGAGGATCGCGATCTCGGTCGGGCCGGCCTCGGCGTCGATGCCGATCACGCCGCGCAGCATCCGCTTCGCGGCGGCCACGTAGATGTTGCCCGGCCCGGTGACCAGGTCGACCGGGCGGCACGGGCCGGCGCCGTAGGCGAACATCGCGATCGCCTGGGCACCGCCGACCGCGTAGACCTCGTCCACCCCGAGCAGCGCGCAGGCGGCCAGGATCGCGGGGTGCGGCAGGCCGCCGAACTCCTTCTGCGGCGGCGACGTCACCGCGAGCGAGGCGACCCCGGCGATCTGGGCCGGCACCACGTTCATCACGACGCTGGACGGATAGACCGCCAGCCCGCCCGGCACGTACAGCCCGACCCGGTCGACCGGCAGCCAACGCTCGGTGACCGTGCCGCCGGCGACGACCTTCGTCTCGTTGTCGCTGCGGCGCTGGTCCTCGTGCACGAGCCGGGCGCGGCGGATCGACTCCTCCAGCGCGGCGCGGACGGCCGGATCGAGCGCGTCGAGTGCCTCGGCGATGGCGGCCGTCGGCACCCGGATGTCGGTCAGCTCCACGCCGTCGAGCCGGCGGGTGGCCTCGACGATCGCGCTGACCCCATGCTCGCGGACGGCCTCGACGATCGGGCGGATCCGCTCGATGGCGGCATCCACATCCATCTCGGCACGCGGCAGTACGCCGCGCGGGTCCTGGTCGGACCCCCGGAGGTCGATTCGGGTCAGCACACCCTGAGTCTAGGGAGTCGACGCCCCAGCGTCCGTCCGGGTTCTCACGGGCTGGTCACGGTGTGGCGCGACGCACACCTTGAGCTGCGGCTCGGCGGGCGGGCGTGGTCGGGGGCGACGACGTGGCGGGGCGGCGCGGCGGGGCATTGCGAGGGGCGTCGCGAGGGGTGTCTCGGCGACCACTCTCCGTCATCCAGCCGCCGTCGCCCAGGCCGGCTGACGCTCGGGCCGGCTGAGTTCGGGCCGGCGCGCTGGCGTGGCGGGCCGGCGCGGGCTGTGGAACTCCGAGGGCCGCGGGCCGTCCTTTGTGGATTATTCGGGGAAATGAACCTCTCCCCGGCGCGGGAGGGGTGCATTTCCCCGACTAATCCACAGTGGAGCGTCTACTTCGTGGTCAAGCCGAGCGCCGAACGGTGAGCGGGCGCAGCACGAGCAGCGTGGCCAGCACGCAGTACCCGGCGCCCGCCGCGAACGCCAGCCACGGGTCGGCGCGCTCGACCAGCACGCCGGCCACGGCGGACCCGGCCGAGCTGCCGACCAGGAACGCGGTCACCACCCAGGCGAACGCCTCGGTCACCGTGCCGTCCGGTGCCAGGCTGTCGACCAGGACGAACGTGCAGGTGAGCAGGGCCGGGAGGGCGAGCCCGCTGAGGATCGCCAGCGGCGTCATCACGGCCGGGCCGGGGGTCAGCGCGAGCGGCGCGTACCCGAGCGCCAGCGCGCCGACCAGCAGGGTGAGGCGGCGCGCCGGATCCGCGGCCGGGCGGCGGGTGCCGTAGTACAGGCCGCCGGCGAGCGCGCCGAGGGCGTTGGCGGCGACCAGCCAGCCGGCGAGCGAGCGGGTGCCGTTCTGTTCGGCGTACGCGGTGATCGTGACCGTGAACGAGCCGACCGTCGCCCCGATCAGCACCAGCGCGAGCAGCAGCCGGCGCAGCGGCCGGGACCGGAGCGGGCCGGCCCAGTGCCGTTCGGTGACCGTGGTGCGCCACTGCCGGGACGGCTCGGCGGTCGCGAAGATCAGCGCGCCGGCGATCCCGAACAGGCCGGCGGCGATCACTCCCCCGCCGGGTCCGGCCACGGCCACGCCGGCCAGCACCAGCAGCGGGCCGGCGACGAAGATGACCTCCTGCAACGCCGCGTCCAACGCGTACGCGGAGTGCAACGCGGCCGCGCCGGGCGGCAGCACCTCGGGCCAGAGCGCCCGCAGGCAGGGCTCCAGCGGCGGCGAGGCCAGTCCGGCGACCGCCGCGGCGAACAGCGCGAGCACCCGGTGGTCCGGTGCCGTGACCGCGAGGAGGCCGAAGCCGGCGGCGGACGCGAGCGCGCCCACGATCAGGACCGGGGCCTGCCGGGTGCGGTCGACCAGCCGGGCGAGCAGCGGCCCACCGATGGCGGTGCCGGCCGCGTAGACCGCGGCGAGCAGGCCGGCCAGCGCGTAACCGCCGCCGCGCTCGCGCACCAGCAGCACCACGGCCAGCGCCGCCATACCGCCAGGTAGCCGGCCGAGCAGCGCGGAGCCGAGGAGGCGGGGGACGTGCCGGGTGGTGATTACCGCGCCGAGACTGGGGCGGTCGGCCGGCGGCTCGGGGGCGCCGGCGTCGGCCGGCGGCGTGGGCGCGGCCGGCGGGGTGGGCGCGGCTGGCGGGGTGGGCGCGGCGAACTGAGGATCGGACAAAAGGGACTCCAAAGGGCAGGGTGCGGGCGTCAGAAGTGGCGCGCGCACCCGGGGAAGTCCCGGCGCTCGTGGTCCTCACCGTAAAGCGGGAGGGGCACGGGCGGCATCATGCGGTCGAGTCTGGTCGCCCCACCTCGCCAGGTCAAACGCCATTCCCGCGACCGTCGCGGCACGGCAACCTCCCGCCGCGCCCCATGGGAAGCTCGCCGCCGCGAGCCCTCGACGCCACGGGATTGAGCCGCCGCCGGGCGCGCCGCGACCGGGCGGCCGCCGCACGGGGTTCTGCCCGGTCGGCAGGCCCCTCGCGGGTCCCGCGACGGGGCGTGCGCGCACTGGCGGGAGCCACGAGAGGGTTCGCGTCTGGCCGGCGCAGGACAGCGCGGCGCGGCGGCCGGCTTGGTTTGCGAGCGGAATCCGATCCGCCAGGGGCGCTGATCCAATCGCGGCGGGAAGGGTACGGGCGGCTGCGCGGTTACACGTACCGTGACTGTCTCGCGCCGCATTCCCCTGTCCGTGCTCGATCTGGCTCCCGTCGTGAGCGGCTCCAACGCCGTCCAGGCGCTCCGCAACACCGTTGACCTGGCTCAACACGTCGAGCGGCTGGGTTACCACCGGTTCTGGCTCGCGGAGCACCACAACATGCCCGGCGTGGCCAGCTCGTCACCCGCCGTGCTGATCGGCCGGGTCGCGGACGCCACCACCGACCTGCGAGTCGGCTCCGGCGGCGTGATGCTGCCGAATCACCCGCCACTCGTGGTCGCCGAGCAGTTCGGCATGCTCGAGGCGCTGCACCCGGGCCGGATCGACCTCGGCATCGGCCGCGCGCCCGGCACCGACCAGGCCACCGCGCGAGCCCTCCGGCGCACCACCGGCACCCTGTCGGCCGACGACTTCCCGCAGCAGCTCGGTGAACTCCGTCGCTACTTCGACAAGCCTGAAGAGCTGGATGCGGACGCGTGGCCGCAGGACCGTGGTGCCAGCATCATCGCGATGCCCGCGCCGGGTAACCGGCCGCCGCTCTGGCTGCTCGGATCCAGCGGCTACAGCGCCCAGGTCGCCGGCGCGCTCGGGCTGCCGTTCGCCTTCGCCCATCACTTCAGCCCGGCCAACACGCTGCCGGCGCTCGAGCTGTATCGCACCTCGTTCCGGCCCTCGGCCGAGCTTGCCCAGCCGTACGCGATGGTCGCGGCCTCGGTGGTCGCCGCCGAGACCGACGCCGAGGCGTACCGGCTCGCCGCTCCGGGCGGGCTCGCGTTCCTGCGTCTACGCAGCGGCCGCCCGGGGCTCTTCCCCAGCCCGGAGGAGGCCGCGGCGTACCCGTACACGCCGATGGAGCGGGAGTGGATGCGCGAGCGGCTGGAGTCCCAGGTGGTCGGTGGCCCCGACACGATCCGCGCCCAGTTGGACGACCTGCTGACCCAGACCAAGGCCGACGAACTCATGGTCACGACGATGGTGCACGGGCACGCCGACCGGCTCCGCTCCTACGAGCTGGTGGTGGACGCGTTCGACGCCGGCCAGCTTTCATCGGGCGCATCTGACCAGGCGGTCCTACGCTGACCAGGTGACCGACACCCCCCTCAGCGCGATCCCGCTCTTCCCGTTGGGAACCGTGCTGTTTCCGGGCGTGGTGCTTCCGCTGCACATTTTCGAGCCGCGGTACCGCGCGCTGGTCCGCCGACTGATGGCCTCGGAGGATCGGCGATCCCGCGAGTTCGGGGTGGTCGGCATCCGGCAGGGCTGGGAGGTCGGTGCGGACGGTGCGCGGGCGCTGTACGAGGTGGGCTGCACGGCCGAGCTGCGACAGGTCACCCCGTACGAGGACGGCCGCTACGACATCGTCTCGGTGGGGCGGCGCCGGTTCCGCCTGCACTCGCTCGACACGACCACGGAGCCGTACCTGTGCGGTTCGGTGGAGTGGCTGCCCGAGCCGCCCGGCGATCGTCGACGAGCAGGAAATGCTCGCGCGCAGCGTCGGCGAACTCTTCCTGCGCTGCCGGCAACTGTTGCGCGCCTACGATCCGCCTGCGGCGGAGCCCGACGAGTCGGCGCCACCGGCCGAGCCCCCGCGCGACCGGTACGTCCTTCCCGACGATCCGGAGCTGGTCTCGCACCTGGTGGCGACCGCCGCGCCGTTCACGCTGGACGACCGGCAGAGCCTGCTCGTCGCCGAGAACACGGCCGACCGGCTACGTCACGAGCTGCGGCTACTCAAGCGCGAGGTCACGATGCTGTCCCGGATCCGAGCCGTGCCGGTGCCGCTGGCGGAGCTCCGGGTACCGATGGGGCTCAACTGACGTCGGTGCCCTGGTCTGCGGGAAGCGGGTGGGTTGGCTGGCGCGGGCGCCGGCGGTGTGCTCGTCTGGCGTGGCCGGATCGGCCGGCGTCGGCCGACTGGTAGAGGTCGGCGGGCGGTGTGTCCCTTGCCGGCGCCGAGGTCGCCGCAGTGGGACCAGGCGGCGTTCACCACGTAGACGATCACCGCGACCGTGGACTGCAGGAACAGCAGCCCGTGTGCGCGGAGCTTCATCGGCTGGTCGAAGCGTTCGCCGGGGTCGGCGTTCGCGAGCAGGTCCTCGTAGTGGCTCAGGCCGATCTGGTGGCCGAGCTTCCAGGTGATCCACGCGCTGGCGATGCCGCCGAGGGTGAAGCCGATCAGCAGCGCGGGGCCGCGCCAGCGCCGCAGCGCCCAGGCCACGATGCCGACCACGATGCCGGCGCCGAGCGCGATCGCGCCGAAGATGGCGTCACCGCCGACGAAAGCCTCGGTGTTGTAGTCGTCCAACGTGGGACCGGCGCTGGTCATGACGACCTCGACGTGCGGTCCGAGCGCGTTCCAGAGCAGGGCCAGCGGCGCGCCCAACGCGGCCACCACGAGCCCGACGATCAGGGCGACCAGCAGGTCGCGGCGGCTCACCGGGGCCGGCGGGCGCGGTCCGGGTGGGACCGGCGGCCAGCCGTGCTCCGACCAGCCCGGCATCGAGGCCGGCGGCTGACCTCGGCCGCTTGACCGGGGCCGGAGATGGCCGAGCGGGCCGGCTGGCGTGGTCGGCGGGAGGGCTGACTGACGGGCCGGGCCCATGGTCACCGCGGTGCTCGCCGGCTCCGGGCCCGCCACCGTCTCCGAGTCGCTCGCTCATCCACCCCGCTCGCTTCGCTCGCCGCATGTTTGTCTGACCGAGCCTACGCACCTGACCCCACCAACCGCCGCACGCCCGGCTCGGCGCGCCGAACCGGACTTTCGGGGTTTCTGGGCATACGACCGGCGCAGGTAGCCCCGTTTTCCCCGAAAGTCCGATTAGGGCCGGGCCGCTCACCCTAGCTGCGGTTCGAATGCGCCCTCCCAGGGCGCAATCGAACCGCAGCCCCCGCTTCGCGGCGGACCGGCGACGGCGCGGGCGTTGCGGTTGGATCGCGCCCTGCAAGGGCGCGATCCAACCGCAGCCCGCTGCTCCGCGGCGGACCAACAGCGGCCCGGCCGCCGTCGACGGCGAAACGGACTTGCGGGACTAACGTGGCTACGCCCGCCCGTTGTAGGCACGGAAGTCCCGCAAGTCCGTTTGGTTCGAACCGCGGAGCGGCGAACCGGGCGGTGGGCGGCCAGCGACGGCGGGCGGTGCGGCGGAGTTAGGCGCGAATGAGGCGGCCGTCGGCGACTACGGCCAGGGGCGTGCGCCACGCGCCGGGTTCGATCAGCGGGTCGGCGGAGAGCAGCACCAGCGCGGCCGGCTCGCCGAGCCGGAGCCGACCGGTCCGGCCCCGGACTCCGTACGCCCCGGCGGCACCCTCGGTGGCGGCGCGCAGCGCTCCGAGCCGGCCGAGGCCGGTGTCGGCGAGCCGGTCCAGCTCACGCGGGTCGACCCCGGCGCGGGTGCCGGTGTTGCCCAGGTCGGTGCCGTACACGCAGCCGCACCCCGGCGCGGTGCAGGGCGGCGGCGTTACGCGCGGCATCCCGGCCCTGACCAGCGGAGAAGAACGTCTGCAGGGTCGAGACCACCGGGATGCCGGCCACCGCGATCCGCTCGATCAGCTCGTCGGCGAGCCGTTCGGTCGGGGTGTGGCAGAGCTCGTCGACGCCGGCGTCCAGGGCTCGGTCGACCATCGCGGCGGTGAGGGCGTGCGCGGTGACCCGCAGGCCGGCGCCGTGCGCGGCCTCGACCAGCGCCCGGACCGCGGCGGGCCGTGGCACGGGCCAGCCGGCGCCGGGCTCCAGCGCGATCTTGATCAGGTCGACGCCGTCGGCGGCCAGGTCACGCACCACCCCGGCGGCCCACTCGGGCGAGTCGGCGAAGGCGGCGAACCCGTCGGCGCCCCAGCTCCGGGACGGATACCCGCCGGGCGCGGTGATCACCGGGCCGGCGACCGCGACGGCCGGTGACCCGGCCGGGCGGGCGCCCAGTGGTCCGCCAGCGCCGCGCGTCCTCCGGGGGCGCGCCGAGGTCGCGCACGGCAACGAGCCCGCCGCGCAGCTCCTCGCTCGCGCGAGCCGAACGCCAGGTGGACGTGCGCGTCGATCACTCCGGGCCCGATCCAGCACCGGGCTCCGCCGAGCACCGGCAGGTCCGCGGGCAGGCGCAGCGCACCGGCGGGGGCCAGCTCGGCGATCGTGCCGTCCGGCGCGACCACCACCACCCCGTCGAACGGTTCCGCGTCGCCTCCCGGCCAGACCGTGCCGCGCAGCGCCACGCCCCGGCCGAGACCCTGGTCCACCGGCGCCGGGCCGGCCGGACGCCGGGCGAACCGCAGCGCGGCCATCGCCGCACCGGCCACTCCGGCGCAGCACGACGGCGAGCGCGGAGCCCCGCGCCCAGTCGTTCAGCACGCGCCGCCCGCTCACTCCGATCTCCGGCTCAGCCGACGACGCCGGCCGGGCCGAGGAGCGCCTTGAGGTCCGCCATCAGCGCCGGCGTCGGGTTCACCCGCACGCTGTCGCCGAGCCGCAGCAGCGTGGTGCGGTCGCCGTTCAGCAGCTGCAGGTGCACGTCCGTGGTGCCGGGGTGGGTGGTGAGCACCTCGCGGAGCCGCTCGACCAGCGGCGGGTTGCAGCGCGGCGCCGGCACCGAGACCACGACCGGACCACGGGCGGTGTCGTCCACGCTCACGTCGAGGATCTTGAGGTCCATCGCCATCACCCGGGGCACGTCGTCGCGCTTGTCGACCCGGCCCTTCACCGCGACGATGACGTCCTCGGCGAGGTGGTGGCCGATCAGCTCGTACGTGTTCGGGAAGAACAGCACCTCGACCGCGCCCGCGAGGTCCTCCAGGTTGGCCATCGCCCAGGACTTGCCCTGCTTGGTGACCTTGCGGGTGACGCCGGAGAGGATGCCGGCGACCGTGACGATCTTGCCGTCGGTGACGCCCTCGTCGGTCAGGCCGGCGACCGTGGTGTCGGCCTGCGGCCGCCAGCAGGTGCTCGACGCCGAACAGCGGGTGGTCGGAGACGTAGAGGCCGAGCATCTCCCGCTCGAACGCCAGCAGATCGGACTTGTCCCACTCGCCGGGCGGGATCGGTGGCGTGACCGTGATGCTCACGCCGCTGTCGGAGTCCTCGCCGAACGCGCTGCCGAACAGGTCGAACTGGCCGATCGCCTCGTTCCGCTTGGTGTCCATGAACGCGTCGATCGCGTCGGCGTGCACCGCGAGCAGCCCGCGCCGGGTCTCCCCGAGCGAGTCGAACGCGCCGGCCTTGATCAGCGATTCCACGGTCTTCTTGTTGCAGACCACGGCGTCGACCTTGCGGAGGAAGTCGTAGAAGTCGGCGAAGTGGCCCTTCTCGGTGCGGCTGGCCACGATCGAGCTGACCACGTTGGCGCCGACGTTGCGGATCGCGGTGAGGCCGAACCGGATGTCGGTGCCGGTGGGCGTGAAGTTGGCGTCCGAGGCGTTCACGTCGGGCGGCAGCACCTTGATGCCCATCTTGCGGCACTCGTTCAGGTAGACCGCGCTCTTGTCCTTGTCGTCCCGGACGCTGGTGAGCAGGCCGGCCATGTACTCGGCCGGGTAGTTCGCCTTGAGGTAGGCGGTCCAGTACGAGACCAGCCCGTAGCCGGCGGTGTGCGCCTTGTTGAACGCGTAGTCGGAGAAGGGGACCAGCATGTCCCAGAGCGCCTTGATCGCGGCGTCGGAGAAGTTGTTGGCCTTCATGCCGTCGCTGAACGGCACGTACTCCTTGTCGAGGATCTCCTTCTTCTTCTTGCCCATCGCGCGGCGGAGCAGGTCGGCGGCGCCGAGCGTGTAGCCGGCCAGCTTCTGCGCCACGGCCATGACCTGCTCCTGGTACACGATCAGGCCGTGCGTGTCGCCGAGGATCTCCTTGAGCGGCTCGGCGAGCTCGGGGTGGATCGCCACCACCGGCTTGCGGCCGTTCTTGCGGTCGGCGTAGTCGTTGTGCGCGTTGGCGCCCATCGGGCCGGGCCGGTACAGCGCCAGCACCGCGGAGATGTCCTCGAAGTTGTCGGGGATCATCGAGCGCAGCAGCGCGCGCATCGGGCCGCCGTCGAGCTGGAACACGCCGAGCGTGTCGCCGCGGGCGAGCAGCTCGTAGGTGGCCTTGTCGTCCAGGCCGAGGGTGTCCAGGTCGAGCGTCTCGCCGCGGTTGGCCTTGATGTTGTTGATCGCGTCGTCGATCACGGTGAGGTTCCGCAGACCGAGGAAGTCCATCTTGAGCAGGCCGAGCGTCTCGCAGGTCGGGTAGTCGAACTGCGTGATGATCGCGCCGTCGGCCTCCCGCTTCCACAGCGGGATGTGGTCGGTGAGCGGCTCGGCCGACATGATGACGCCGGCCGCGTGCACGCCGGCCTGGCGGATCAGCCCCTCCAGACCCTTGGCCGTGTCGATGACCTTCTTGACGTCGGTCTCGGACTCGTAGAGCCCGCGGATCTCGCCGGCCTCGCTGTACCGCTTGTGCTCGGGGTCGAAGATGCCCGCGAGCGGGATGTCCTTGCCCATCACGGCCGGCGGCATGGCCTTGGTGATCCGGTCACCGAGCGCGTACGGGAAGCCGAGCACCCGGGCCGAGTCCTTGATCGCGGCCTTGGCCTTGATCGTGCCGTACGTGACGATCTGGGCGACCTTGTCCTCGCCCCACTTCTCGGTCACGTACCGGATGACGTCACCGCGCCGACGCTCGTCGAAGTCGATGTCGATATCGGGCATGGAGACGCGGTCGGGGTTGAGGAACCGCTCGAAGAGCAGGCCGTGCGGGATCGGGTCGAGGTCGGTGATGCCCATCGCGTAGGCGACCAGCGAGCCGGCGGCCGAGCCACGGCCCGGTCCGACCCGGATGCCGTTCGTCTTGGCCCACATGATGAAGTCGGCGGTGACCAGGAAGTACGCCGGGAAGCCCATCTGCAGGATGACGTTGATCTCGTAGTCGGCCTGCTTCTGGTGCTGCTCGTCGAAGCCGTTCGGGAACCGCCGGTTCATCCCCTCCCAGACCTCGTGCCGGAACCAGCTCTCCTCGGTCTGGCCCTCGGGCACCGGGAAGCGCGGCATCAGGTTGCGCTTCTCGAACGTGACGTCGGCCCGCTCGGCGATCAGCAGGGTCGAGTCGCAGCCCTGCTTCCACAGCTCGGACGAGTCGATCGCGCGCATCTCTTCGGCGGACTTGAGGTAGTAGCCGGTGCCGTCGAACTTGAAGCGGCCCGGGTCGGACTGCTGCGCGCCGGTCTGGATGCAGAGCAGCACGTCGTGGGCGTCGCGCTCGTGCGCGTAGGTGTAGTGCGAGTCGTTGGTGACGACGAACCGCAGGGCCAGCTCGTCGGCGATCCGCTTGAGGCCGTCCCGGACCCGGTTCTCGATCTCCAGCCCGTGATCCATCACCTCGACGAAGAAGTTGTCCGCGCCGAAGATGTCCCGGTAGGTGGCCGGCGGCCGCCAGGGCCTTGTCGTACTGGCCGAGCCGGAGCCGGGTCTGCACCTCACCGGACGGGCAGCCGGTGGTCGCGATGATGCCCTTGGAATGCTCGGCGAGCAGCTCGCGGTCCATCCGGGGCTTGCGGAAGAACCCGTCCATCGACGCCTGGGACGTCAGCCGGAACAGGTTGTGCATGCCCTCGGTGGTCTCGGCCCACATCGTCATGTGGGTGAACGCGCCGGCACCGGAGATGTCGTCGCTCTTCTGGCTCGGCTCGCCCCAGCGGACCGGCTTCTTCAGATGCCGCGTCTCGGGCGCGAGGTAGGCCTCGATGCCGACGATCGGCTTGATGCCCGCGTCGGTGGCCTTGCGCCAGAAGTCGTAGGCGCCGTACATGTTGCCGTGGTCGGTCATGGCGACCGCCGGCATCTCCATCCGGGCGGCTTCCTTGAACAACTCCTTCAGCTTGGCCGCACCGTCGAGCATCGAATACTCGGTGTGTACGTGCAGGTGCACGAACTGATCGGCCATGGAGCGGCGCACCTCCCGGTGACGAGAAAATGGGTGGGCGAGCCCGCACGAGGAGGACTACCAGAGACCACCTTAGGCCAGCGCCCCGACAGTCTCGGGGCACCCCGCCGAGGCTCAGGCCAGTCGGTTCAGGAACTCCTCCGCGCGCCCCCAGGTGACCTGCGCGGACGCCGGATCGTAGTCGGGCAGATCCGGATCCGTGTACAGGTGACCGCCCGGATACCGGAACGTCTCGACCGTGGCGCCGGCCCGCTCCAGGGCGGCGTGCCACGCCTCGACCTCCTCGTCCGACTCGAATTCGTCCTTCTCGGCGAGGTGGAGCTGGACCCGCAGTCCCGGCGTGACCTGGGCCGGCTCAGCGCCGATGCCGTGCAGCATCAGCAGGCCGGCCACCCGAGGGTCGCCGACGCCGACCAACTGGGCGTACGAGGCGCCGAGCGAGAAGCCGGCCAGCACGGTGCCGGCGGGGATGTCGGCCACGGCCTCGGCCGCGCGCCGCCGGAGCGTCTCGGCACCGATCTCCTCGCGCAGGTCGAGCGCGTCGCCGACGTGATCCACGACCCGGCCGGCGTACAGGTCAGGGGTGGCCACGGTGTGCCCGATCGACCGCAGCCGCTCGGCGGCGGCGTGGACGGCGGGGCGAAGCCCGTAGGCGGAGTGGAAGAGGACGATGTTCGCCATCATTCGGTTGTACCGGATCGGTCAGCGGACTTCGAGTAGCTCGCCCGTCTCGACGTCGAACACGAAGCCGCGGACGTGTTGCTTGTGCGGGATGAACGGGTCGGCCAGGATCCGGCGCACGTTGGCCCGCACGTCGTCCTCCACCTCGCCGAACGGCCACCGGCCCCCAGCTCGGGCTGACGCCGGTCTCGGCGGCCAGCGCGGCTCGGAAGTCCTCGTCGCGGACCGCTCGGGCGCCGCAGTCGGTGTGCAGCACCACGGCGATCTCGGTGGTGTGCAGCAGCCGCTGGCTCATCGCGAGCGCGCGCAGCTCACCGTCGCTGATGACCGCGCCGGCGTTGCGGATCACGTGCGCGTCGGCGTCCCCCAGGCCGAGCAGCGTGGCCACGTTGATTCGGGCGTCCATGCAGGTCACGACAGCCAGACGCTTGGTCGGCATCTTCGGCAGGCCAGCGCGGTGGACGGACTCGGCGTAGTTCTTGGCGTGGTCGATCAGGCCGTCGATCGCGCTGCGCTGGGCGACCGCGAACCCGGCCCCGGGCGCGTCGCCGGAACGCTGCACCGCGCCGGGCCGGTGGGCGATGGTGGGCAGGTCACTCATGGGTCGTCTCCTCGGCGGTACGTCGGGGAACGAGCGGCGCGCGGCCCGGACCGAGCCGGGAACGGCTGCGTCGGGCACAGGTACATGCAATCAGAGTTTGACTGTTTTGTCAGGCTTTGTCCTTGATTTCTTTACTGAGAGGGACCGTCTATAGGGACGGTCGAGCGAGGCGGATGCCAGGGGTCGTCCGGCAAGGCGGAGGAGGAGGTCATGCCGTTGTTGCCTGGCCGACGACGACAACGCCGCCGGGCGGCGTCTGGCGCCGGCGCAGCCGATCAGCGCCCTATTGACGGTCCCTCTAAGTCCTCCCGGTTATGCTGGCTCCGTGATCGCTTCCTCGACCGTGCAGCAGTGGTGGGCCGCCTGACGGCGGACCCTCCCGCGCTCGCGCGCATCCAGGCCGCCTCGTCGAGGCGGCCTTTTTCGTGGGCCAGGTCCCCGGCGCGGCCGGCCGCCCTCGCCATCCCGGGCCTCCCACGAAAGAAGGACGACCATGAGCACGCTCTCCGGCATCACCCCGTCCGGCCGCCTCACCCTCGGCAACCACCTTGGCGCGCTGCGCCAGGTTCACCGACCCGGACGGCTTCTACTTCGTCGCCGATCTGCACGCCATGACCACGCGGCACGACCCCCGCCGGCTCGCCGCGCTCACCCGGGAGACGGCCACCCTGATGCTCGCCGCCGGCCTGCCCCCGGGCGGTGTCTTCGTGCAGTCCGCGGTGCCGGCCCACGCCCAGCTCGCCTACCTGCTGGAATGCACGTCCTACGTGGGCGAGCTCGGGCGGATGATCCAGTACAAGGAGAAGGGGGACGGCAGGCCGATGACCAGGGCCTCGCTCTTCAGCTATCCGTGCCTGATGGCCGCGGACATCCTGCTCTACGGCGCCGAGCGGGTGCCCGTCGGCGGCGACCAGGACCAGCACGTCGAGCTGGCCAGGGACCTCGCGGTCCGGTTCAACCGCGAGTACGGCGAGACGTTCGTGGTGCCGCGGCTGGACAAGGCGGCGCTGGCCACCCGGATCAAGGACCTCGCCGACCCGGCCAGGAAGATGAGCAAATCCGCCCCGGACGACGCCGCCGGCACGATCCGGCTGCTGGACCCGCCCGAGGTGATCCGCCGCCGGGTGCTCCGCGCGGTCACCGACTCGGACGGCGAGATCCGGCACGACGAGGCCGCCAAGCCCGGCGTCACCAACCTGCTGGAGATCCTGGCCGCCTGCACGGACGCCGAGCCGGCGGCGCTGGCCAGCACCTATTCGTCGTACGGGTCGCTCAAGGCGGACGTGGCCGATGCGGTCGTGGCGATGCTCGAACCCGTACAGAAGCGCTATGCCGATCTCGCCGCGGACCAGGCCGAGCTGGACCGGGTGCTCGCGCTCGGGCAGGACCGCGCGGTGCGGGCGAGCCAACCCCGGCTGGACGCCGCCCTTCGCGCCATGGGCCTGGCGCCACTGAACGGACCCCCAACAACGCGCTTTGGGCGACATCTTCCCGGTCTATAGCCGAGAAGATGTCGCCCAAAGCGGTAAAGACGGCGGCGGCGCGGGTGGCGGCCGGGGTCGCTAGAGGACCTCGGTGAGGGTGCCGGTCTTGACGTCGTAGACGAAGCCGCGAACCGACTTCTTGTGCGGGATGAACGGGTCGTCCAGGATCCGTCGCAGGTTCACCCGCACGTCGTCCTCGACGTCGCCGAACGAGACCGGCGTCCATGCCGGACGCACCCCGGTCTCGGCCTCGAGCTGCTCGCGGAACTCCTCGTCCTTGAACGTCCGCATGCCACACTCGGTGTGCAGGATCAGGGCGATCTCGGTCGTGCCGAGCAGGCGCTGGCTGACCGCGAGCGAGCGGAGTTCGCCCTCGCCGACCACCGCGCCGGCGTTGCGGATCATGTGCGCGTCGCCCTCGCCGAGGCCCAGCAGCGCGGCCAGGTTGATCCTGGCGTCCATGCAGGTCACGACCGCGAGGCCCTTGGCAGGGATCGCGGCCAGGTCGCCGTTGGCGAAGCCCTGGGCGTACCGTGCCGCGTTCGCCACCACGCTGTCGATGGCGCTGGGTTGGTTTTCCTGCTGGGTCATCGGTCGTCTCCTCGGCGGTTCGTCGGGGGAACGAGTCAGGCGGACGCTGCGTCGTTGCACATCGCCAGCTGTTCTGAACAAGTGAAGCACCCAATGCCCCGTGACGCGCTGTGAGAATCGTTACCTCGGTGAACGGCAGGTTACGAAGGTCACACACCGACCAGCGGGTTCGGCTCGCGCCGCACCGCCGCACGCCGGCCGGGAACGCCGCCATGCGCCGAAAGAAACCGGTCAGAGCTCTTTGGCGAACGCGTACTCGGTGGTGTTCGAAAGGTCGTGCAGCTCGCGGGTCCGCGGCAACCGTGGTAGCCGAGACGCGAGTAGAGCCGGTGCGCGTCGGCGAACCGAGAGTCGCTCCACAACTCGATCCGGTGCGCGCCCAGCCGCGGCGGCCGCCAGCTCGACGAGCTCGCTCAGCAACTCCCCCAGCCCTTGCCGGCGGGCCTTCGCCGCCACGTAGAGGCTCTTCAGCTCGACCACGCCCGTGCCGGCCGGCTTCATCCCGGCGCAGGCGACCACGGCCCCGTCCACCGTGACGACCCAGAGCGAGCCGTTCAGCTCCTGGTACGCCGTGGCCGGTGCGCGCAGCCACGGCTCCTCGCCGTCCACGTCGAGCACGCAGCCCGGATACTCCGACCACGCGTCGCCGATCAACGCGATCAGCGCGGCCGAGTCCTCGTCCCGGCCGGCGCGCAGGGTCGGCAGCGGCTTGCGCATCTCCTGGTGCTCGATGCCGGCCTCGTAGAACCGCTCGCCGACCGGCAGGTAGCCGGCTCGTTCGTAGAACCCGGCGGCGTGCGTCTGGGCGTGCAGCACGACCTCGGGATGGCCGCGCCGGATCGCCGCACGTTCGAGGCAGCGCAGCACCGCGGCACCCGCACCCTGACCCCGCGCGGCCGCCGAGACCGCCATCCGCCCCACCCGGGCCGGCGTCCGGGGGGTCGCCGACCAGCCGTCCGGTGCCGACCAGCCGGTCGCCGTCGAAGGCCACCGCGTGCACCGCGGTGGCGTCGAGCTCGTCGTACTCCAGTTCGGGGTCGACGCCCTGGCCCAGCACGAACACCTCGTGCCGCAGCGCCAGCAGGGCCTCGTGATCGGCCGGCTCGGCCAGCCGTACTCGCAGGGTCATGTCCGCTCTCCCCCGTGCTCGTCAGTTCGGCGTCGGCGGCACGGCGATGTCCACCGGCGGGCTGACCACCGCGGTCTGCTCGGGCTGCAGCGGCAGGAAGACCGTCCGGTCCAGCCGCCGCGCCTCGGGGGCCGGGTCGACCACCCGGATCCCCGCCCGCGTGGCGAGCTGCTGCAGCTTCGCCGGGGTCGCCTTGACCACCGCGCTGTACACGCACGGGCAGAGCCGGCGGTACGCGGCCGCCTCGGCCCGGATCACCTTCGCGTCCTCCTGGTAGGCGGTCCGCAGACCGCGCTCCCGCTCCCCCTCGCCGCTGAGGCTGGCCGCCGCGGCCTCGGCGTCCTTGGCCAGCGCGTCCTTGCGGTCGGCCGTGCGCTTCATGCCGGCCGGCACGTCGACCGCCACCGTGTGCACCGGGAAGGAGACGATCTCGGTCTGCACGTTCGGCAGCGGCACCCGGGCGTAGGCCCGCAGCGGCGTGACCCCGCGGACCAGGGCCGGCACCGCGCTCGGGGCCACGTACGTGCCGAACGACACGAGCGCGTACGTCTCCTCGGTGCGCTGGCCCGTCAGCCCGGACAGCTTGGTCCGGGACCGCTCCAGATAGGCCGGCACCTCGTCGCCCTCGGCGGCGCCGACCCGCACCACCTCACCGGTCGTGTCGTCCGCCGGCGCGGGCTGATTGCCCAGGTAGAGCCCGGTGAAGACGATCGCGACCGCGACCAGGGCCGAGACCGCCGCGACCACCTGCAACGCGTTGCCGCGGCCACGCCCGACCCGGCATCAGGTCGGCGAGCCGGACGAGCCCACGGGCGAGCCGCGGCAGCACGCGCTCGTCGAGCGCCCGCAGGGGGTTCATCGGCCGTCCTTCGCCCTCGATCTCAGTGCTGAACGCTGCGCGCCGTTCCCGTCAGGACTCCGCGGACACCCGATCGAGCGCCTGCTTCAAGTCCGCAGGGTACGGGCTCTCGAACTCGACCCAGTCCCCCGTGTCCGGATGGTGGAATCCCAGCCTGCGGGCGTGCAACCACTGGCGCGACAGACCCAGCCGGGCCGACAGTGTGGGGTCGGCGCCGTAGGTCAGGTCGCCGACGCACGGGTGCCGCAGGGCGGAGAAGTGCACCCGGATCTGGTGGGTCCGGCCGGTCTCCAGCGTCACGTTCATCAGACTCGCGGCGCGGAACGCCTCGATCGTCTCGTAGTGCGTGATGCTCGGCTTGCCGTTCGCCATCACCGCGAACCGCCAGTCGCTGCTGGGGTGCCGGTCGATCGGGGCGTCGATCGTGCCGCGGCTCGGATCCGGGTGTCCCTGGACGAGCGCGTGGTAGACCTTCGTCACCTCACGCTCCTTGAAGGCGCGCTTGAGCAGCGTGTAGGCCCGCTCGCTCTTGGCCACGACCATGAGCCCGGTGGTGCCCACGTCGAGCCGGTGCACGACCCCCTGACGCTCGGCCGCGCCGCTGGTGGAGACCCGATGGCCCATCGCCAGCACGCCGCCGACCACGGTCGGACCGGTCCACCCGGGGCTCGGGTGCGCCGCCACGCCGACCGGCTTGTCGAGCACGATGATGTGATCGTCGCTGTACACGACGCTCAGCCCGTCGACCGGCGTCGGATCCGCCGTCGGCGCCGAGGGCGGGGGCGGCAACGTGACCTCGAGCCACGAGCCGGCGTGCACCCGGTCGGACTTGCCGCACGAGATGCCGTCGACCTTCGCCTCGCCGGACTCGATGATCGCCGCCGCAGCGGTCCGGGAGAGGCCGAACAGCCTGGCCAGCGCCTGGTCGAGCCGCATGCCGGCCAGCCCGTCCGGAACCGGCATCGCCCGGTATTCGCCGACCGCAGCCGTGGTTTCAGTCATCATCGGAGCTCTTGACCCGGCGACCGTCGATCCGGTGGCCACGCAGTTCCAGCAGCACCGCGAGGCAGACGCCGACCACCAGCGCCGAGTCGGCGAGTTGAACACCGGGAACGGCGGCGACACCGGATCCAGCAAGCTGATGAAGTCGACCACGCCGCCGCGCATCGGACTCGGGTCACGGAAGATCCGGTCCACGAGGTTGCCGGAGGCACCACCCATGACCAGTCCGAGCGCGACCGCCCAGCCCGGCGAGTAGAGCTTGCGCGCCATCCGGGCGATGAAGATGACCACGCCGATCGCGATCGCGGTGAGCACCACCGTGAACCCCGACGCGAGGCTCCACGCCGCACCCGTGTTCCGGGTATGGATGAAGTAGAAGAGGCCACCCAGAAGCTTGATCGGGGGGCCGTCCTGGAGGTGCGCGACCACCAGAACCTTGCTGATCACGTCAGCAACGAGCACCGCGAAAGCGGTGATGGCGAGGAGCAGCGTGCGACGGGGGCGTTGGGGCGCGTCGACCGCGGTCCCCTGCGGGGCGCCCGCCGCGCCTTCGCTCAGCGACGCTCCTCGAGCTGTTTGCACGTCACGCACAGGGTCACGCTGGGAAACGCCTCCAACCGGGCCTTCGGGATTGCCTTGCCGCATCGTTCACACTGACCGTACGTGCCAGCGTCCAGGCGCGCCAATGCGTGCTCGACCTGACCTATCCGCTCCAGTATGCCGTTCGCCAGGGAGAGCTCCTGCTCCCGCTCGAACGTCTTCGTCCCGGTGTCGGCTTGATCGTCGCCCGCACCGTCGGCGCTGCGGTCCCGCTGCAGGTCATCAAGGTCGGACATGGTCTGGTCGTACTCCGAGCGCAACTCGACGAGGCGAGCGTCGAGCGCGTCGTGGATCTCCCGGAACTCGCCGGTGACCTGGCGGGGTGCGGACTTCGTGCCGCCGGCCTTGGTGGTGGTGGTCTTTGCCTTCACGGGCACCGCCTTCTTCGTGACTGGCTTGGCTGCTGCCGTGGTCGGCGCCGCCTTCTTCGCCGTACTCGTGACTGGTGCCTTCGGGCCGGCGGCCTTGGCCGGTGCCTTCGTGGCGGCTGCCTTGGCCGGTGCTGTCGTGGCGGCGGCCTTCGGCTGGAGCCTTCTTGGCTGGAACCTTCTTCGCGGCTGGTGCCTGTTTGGCCGGTGTGGCCGCCTTCGTCGGGGCAGCCTTCTTGGCCGGTCCGGACTTCTTGGCCGCGGCCTTCGCCTGCGCGGTCTTGGTGGCGGCCTTCGTTGCCGGGGCCGCCGTCTTGGCCGCCGTCTTCTTCGCCGGTGCCTTGGCCGCGGCCTTCTTTGCGGGTGGCCGTCTTGGCCGCGGCCTTCTTTGCGGGCGCCGCCGTCTTGGCCGCGGCCTTCTTTGCGGGCGCCGCCGTCTTGGCCGCGGCCTTCTTTGCGGGCCTGCCGCCGGCTTGGCCGCGCGGCCGGTCTTCTTCGCAGGCCCCGACTTTGCCGTCTGGCCGCTGTCTTCGTCGCGGGCTCGGCCTTGACGACAACCTTTTTCGCGGGCTCCGGAGCAGCCGCCAGCACGCTCGCCGCCGCGGCGCTGGCGCGCTTCTTCTCCCCGGCCGCCCGTCAGCGCCCGCGCTAGCCGTTTTGCGATACTCGTCCGCTCAGCCATGTCACGGTCCCCCTCAGCCCGGTCCCAGGGGCGCGGAACATGCCCACGGGAGCGGCCAGGATACGTAACAGTTGCTCACCCCACAATGCGACGCGCTGCCCTACCAGTACGGACAGTGGTCACGCCGACTCTTCGCGGCCGTCCTCCCCGAACCACCGGGCCAGCCGGCCACGCCGCCCGATCGCACGGAGCCGGCGCTCCGCTTCGTCCCGGCAGTCGCTCGTGGCGACCAGGAGCAGGTCGTCGCCGATCAGCAGGCGGGTGTCCGGGGCGGGGACGAAGCTCTTCCCGTCGCGCACGACCAGCGTGACCGAGGCGCCGGTCGGCAACCTCAACTCGTCGACGTAGACGCCGTGCAGCCGGGAGCCGGGTGGGATGGCGAGCTGCAACAGGTCGGCGTGCAGGTCCTCCAGCGGCGCCGACTCGACCTGGACCTCACTGGTCGCGCCCGGTTCCACCACTCGCAGCCACCGCGCCACCGGCGGCAGCGTGGTGCCCTGGATGAGCGTGAAGACCACGACCAGCACGAAGACCACGTTGAACAGTTCGCGGCCGCCGGGTAGCCCGGCCGAGAGCGGGATCGTCGCGAGCACGATCGGCACCGCGCCGCGCAGGCCGGCCCAGGACAGGAACGCCTGCTCACGAAGGGGCATCCGGAACCAACTCACGCTGGCCAGCACCGAGAGCGGCCGGGCGACCAGCAGCAGCACCGCCCCGACGACCAGCGCCGGCACCATCGCGTCCAGCAGCTCGGACGGGCTGGCCAGCAGGCCGAGCAGGATGAACAGGCCGATCTGGGCCAGCCACGCCAGCCCGTCGGCGAAACCGAGCGTGGCCCGGCGGTGCGGTAGGTGGGAGTTGCCGAGCACCACGCCGGCCACGTAGACCGCGAGGAACCCGGACGCGTGCGCCACCCCGGCGATGCCGTAGGCGAGCACGGTGAACGTCACGGCGGCGAGCGGGTAGAGGCCGGCGGCCGGCAGCGCGCTGCGCCGCAGTACCCAGACGCCCGGCGAACCCGGCCGCGGCGCCCAGTACCGCGCCGGCGACCAGCTCGTACCCGATCGTGGCCACGATCGAGCAGCGGCGGCTCCTCGAAGAACGCGCCGGTGGTGAGCAGGCTGACCAGGATGACGACCGGGGCGTCGTTGAGTCCGGACTCCATCTCCAGCGTGCCGACCAGCCGGCGCGGGAGCCGGAGCCGGCGCAGGGTGGAGAAGACCGCGGCGGCGTCGGTCGAGGAGATGACCGCGCCGGTCAGCAGCGCGAGCCGCCAGGACAGATCCAGCCCGTAGTGCGCCACCACCGCAATCACCGCGACGCTAACGCCGACGCCGACCGTGGAGACGACGACCGCCATCGGCGCCGCCGACCGCACCGCCGACCAGCGGGTGGTGAGGCCACCTTCGGCCAGGATCACGACCAGCGCGCAGATGCCGAGGATCTGGGTGAGCTGGGCGTCGTCGAAGTCGACCCCGAAGCCCGCCTCGCCGATGAGCACGCCGATGCCGAGGTAGATCAGGAGGCTCGGCAGGCCGCTCCTGGTGGAGATCCGGACGGCCGCGACCGCGACCAGCAGTACCGCGGCACCGAACAGCAGGACGACGTCGAGATTCTCGGTGTTCACCCGGGCGCCCCGTCGCGCAGCGCGTCGATCCGTGCGGCCAGGTCTGCGGGCGCCGACTCGACGGCGAACACCTTGTCCCGGCTGGTGTGGCCGGTGATCAGCTCCACCGTGGCCCGGCGGACCCCGAACGCGTCGGCCACGGCACGCATCGCCGCCTCGGTGGCCGCACCGTCCACGGCCCTGGCGTTGACCGCCACCACGAGTGCCGGACCGTGCGATCCCTCGTACCGACCGCCGACCCTGGGGTGGCTGGCGCCGGGCTTCACCCGCACCGCCACGGTCACAGTCATTCGATTCGCCCCGGCCACGTCGCTCCCCTCAGCCACCGGCGGATGAGGAGCGGCGCTCGCCTGACCGCACGCGCGCCGGTGGCGTCGCCCGTTTCGGTCCGAGTCACCGGACCGGGAAACCGGGCCGGGTTACTGCTGCTTCGGCCCCGCGAGGATCGCGGTGGCCGCGCCGCAGAGGCTGCATGCCGTGAAGCCGAGCTCGACCGCTTCCGAGACCGGGAGCGGTTGGGTTTCCTTTTCGTCCAGGTGCGGGCAGCCGCTCAGGTGGTACCGCGGCCGCCCGTCGACGACCAGGACCTCGTTGTCCAATCCAGACAGCCGGCTGACCTCACTCGCCATCAGCAGCTCGGCGGCCGGTTCGTCGGGAGGGTCCTCGTCGTCGTCCAGCTCACCGGGTTCGTCCGGGTCGTCGGGCTCCTCGGCGAGCGCCCTCGTCGGTCGCGGGCTGGGCGGCGCTCTCGACGTCGATGACCTGGGTTTCGGTCACCTCGGCGTCGGAGGCCGGCTCCTCGTCGGCCGGTGCCGCGCTGGCTTCGGGTTCGGCCGTGACCGGCTCGCTGTCGGCAGCCTCGGGTTCGGGTGCTACCGCGGTCGGGGCATTCGGTCGGCGGGCGCGTCCTGGACGTCGTCGGGCTCGGCCTCGGCCGAGGCAGCGCTGCGCCGCCGGCTTGGCGTTCCGGTCGAGGATCTCGGTGGCCTCGCCCGGCTCGGGCGTGAAGACCTCGGTGTCATCGTCCGTGGCCGCGCGGCCGGGCGTGAGGATCTCGGTGTCGCTGTCTTCCTCGACGACCGGCTGAGCCGCGCGGGCCTCGGCGGCACGGGCCTCAGCGGCGCTGGCTTCGGCGGCACGTGCGTCGGCGGCTTGGCGGGCGCGGTCGGCCGCGGCGGCGCGGTCGTCGGCGGCTTGCCGGGCACGGGCGTCGTCCTGGCCGGGCCGCTGGTGCCGCGTGCCGGCGAACCGGCTTCGACCGCGTCCCGATCGATCCGGGTCGTGGCCTGGTCCAGCAGCGAGGGCTTGGTGGGTTGATCGGTGACCGCGGCGCTTCCGACCGCCGCCGCCGCGCCGACGGCGGCACTGCCGACCGCGGGCGTCGCCGCTGACCGGCGGAGGGGGTTGACCGGCGGAGCGGGATTGATCGGCGGACGCGCGGTCTGGGGCGGCGCGCCGGTCTGGGCCCGGCCGGCCGCCGCGGGCGCGGCACCGACCGGGGTGCGGCGCCGCTCGGCGGCAGCCGTGGAGTTGGCGATGCCGGCCGGGGCAGCCCGGCCGGCATCAGCGGGAAGTACGCGTCCGGCAGCCGCCGCACCGCGGTTCTGCGGTGCGGCAGCGCTCGGACTCACGGCGTGATCGACATCGACGCTGCCGCGCTGCTGCCGGATCCCGAGGAAGAGCGCGGCAGCCGCGAGCACGCTGACGCCGATCGACGCCATGACGAACGGGTCGTTCGCTTGCAGGATCCCGGTGGCCAGGAGGCCACCGGAAACCAGGATGAGCAGCAGGCTGACGACGATCACGACGGCAGTCTCCGCTCCGCCGCGATCAGCGACCGCGGGCGTCGGCGGTGTCCGAGCCGAGACCGAAGGAAGCGGACTGCGGACCACCGAAGGCGCCACTCATGCTCGCCGCACCAGCGGTCTGCCGGTTCACCTCGCCCTCGACACCCTGACTGCGGCTGTCGAGATCGCGGAGCTGGCTCTCCAGGTACGCCTTCAGACGCGTGCGGTACTCGCGCTCGAACGACTTGAGCCCCTCGATGTGCTTCTCCAGGGCCACGCGCTTGCCGTCCAGGCCGCCCATGGCTTCCTGGTGCCGCTGGCGAGCGTCCCGCTCCAGCGCCTCGGCCTTGCCGCGCGCGTCACGGGTCAGCTCGTCGGCCTTGGTACGGGCCTCGGTGAGCACCTTGTCAGCCTCGCGCCGAGCGTCCGCGACATGGTCGTCGGCGGTGCGCTGGGCGAGCATGAGCACGCGGAGGGCCTGCTGCTCACCGGTGGAGTCCGCGGCACCACCCAGACCGGCCGGAACCGGCGGGCCGGGCACGGGGCCAGCCTGCTGCTGGGCCTGCGCGGCCTGCTGGGCCGCCTGCTGCGCGGCCTGCTGCGCCTGCTGCGCGGCCTGCTGCGCCTGCTGCTTCTCCTGCCGGAGTCGCTCGACCTGGGACTTGAGGTCGTTGTTCTCCGAGGCGAGACGGCGCACGTCGCCGTCGTTGGCGCCGCCGGAGGGTGGCGGCGGACCACCGCTGCCCGAGCGAACACGCTCGACCTGAGCCTTCAGGTCGTTGTTCTCTTCGATGAGTCGTGCAAGCTCCCGCTCGACCTCGTCGAGGAAGGCGTCAACATCGTCCTCGTCGTACCCCCGCTTACCGATCGGAGGTTTCTTGAAGACGACATTGTGAACGTCAGCGGGTGTCAGCGGCATGGGATCTCCTCGGAACACGTCGGCGTGGCATGCGGTGCTGCGACGCTCACATCAACTTCCCCACCACGCTCATGAGTACAGACACAATCATGAGCAGCAGTAGAAAGCCAAGGTCTAGGCTAACTCCCCCGATGCGGAGAGGGGGGATTACCCTGCGTAGAGCCTTCAGCGGAGGGTCGGTCGTACTCCAGACCAGCTCCATCGAGGCGGCGGCCCCCCGACCGGGCGACCACCGCCGCGCGAACATCAGCACATACTCCATGACCAGTCGCCCGAGCAGCAGCAACAGGAACAGGTAGAGCAGCACGTAGAGAAGCTGCCATACGAGCGACACGGCGCGACGTCGTCCTTAACTCTGGTTAAAGAACCCACCCTCGGCGATCCGAGCCTTGTCTTCGGCAGTAACCGTGACGTTGGCCGGCGAGAGCAGGAAGACCCTGTTGGTCACGCGCTCGATGCTACCCCGAAGTCCGAAGGTGAGTCCGGCCGCGAAGTCAACCAGTCGCTTTGCGTCTGATTCATCCATTTCTGTGAGGTTCAGGATCACAGGGATGCCTTCACGGAACTGCTCGCCGATCGTCCGCGCCTCGTTGTACGTGGTCGGGTGCAGCGTGGTGATCCGGTACGCGGAGTCCTCCTCGGGAAGCACTGCTCGCTCACGCAGCGCAATCTGAGGCGCCAGTGCGAGGTTGTCGTGCGTCATCGGGGCCGATGTCGGGATCGGCGCCCTGGTCACCGGCCGTGACGAAAGACGCTCCGGACGAACGCGCGGCGGCGGCGCCGGCTCGTCGAAGTCGTCCTCGTACGGATCGATGTCGTCATCGACGTACCGCCGGTCGTCGTCGTCTTCGACGAGGCCGAGCCAGACGCCTGCCTTACGCCATGCACCCATGGGGCGCCCCCTCCTCATCGGCGAATGACATCGCTGTTATTACCCAGCCACCGTACCGTGCACAAGCCAGCGTTTACCCAACAAAGCGCTCCCGACACGCACGTGAGTCGCGCCGTGTCGAATAGCCGACTCAAGGTCACCGCTCATTCCCGCCGAAATCCACACAGCGTCCCGATACGTCCCTTGGAGCTCCGCCGACACCTCGGCGAGGCGGGCGAAGGCACGGTCGGGCTCACCGCCCCGGGGCGCCACGGCCATTACTCCGCGTAGTCGTAGGCCGGCGCGGTCGCCACCTGAGCGGCGATCTCGGCCAACTCGCCGGGCGGAACGCCACCCCGCGTGGCGGGACCGGGTTCTGTGGCCGGTGTGGCTGGTGTGACTGGAGTGGCCTGAATCACCGTGTCGAGGCTCACCTGAATCGAGTACGTCCAACGGCGTGTCGCGGCGCTTCTGGGACTCCGCGGACAGCACTTCGACGAGTTCGAGACGATCCAGACTGTGCACCACGTCGGCGTACCGGACGACCGAGCGCGCCTTGTTCCGCTGGAGCTGGCCGACGAAGTGCCACCGCAGCGCCGCGCACTCCGGGGCCAACTCGGGGGTGCAGGCGGCCGCCTTAGCCTTGGCCTCCTGGTCCCGGTTCTCGGCCACGTCGGTCACGCCGAGTTCGGCGAGCAGGGCCACGTCGGAGGCCGGGAAGGTTTTGGTGACCGCGACCAGGGTCACCTCGTCGCGCGGCCGCCCGGCCGCGGCGCAGGCGGCGACCAGCCGGGCCTCGACCGCCGCCAGGTTCGCGGCCAGTTCTTCCCGGCGCACCAGCCCCACCTCTCCCCTGCGGTCGGATTCCGCAGTTCCACTGCGCAATCCAACCGCACCCCCGCCGCCGAACCGCCGCGGGGAGCCGCAGACAGCGCCCCAGCGCCGTGATGGCGCCCCTCGCGGGTCCCGCGAGGGGGTGATGGCACGCTCGCGGGACCCGCGAGGGCGCGATGTCGAGGCGCGCCCGCAACGCCGGGCGGATGGCGGCGCCGGTGCCGGCGCCCGGCTGCCGCCGTCAGCGGCGCCGCCGCGCCCCGCGCCCCGAAACGGACTTGCGGGACTAACGTGCCTTCAACGGGCACGCGTAGCCACGTAAGTCCCGCAAGTCCGGTTTGTGCCGCCGCCGGAGGCGACGGGACGCCGCCGACGAGGCGCCGCCCGCCGCCGGCGGCGGGCGCGGGGGCCGCGCGCCGCGGGCAGCGGGCAGCGGACAGCCGCTGCGACGGCGGGCAACCGCGCGGCAGGCTGCGGTTCGATTCCGCCCTGGGAGGGCGGAATCGAACCGCACAACAGCGGGAGGCCGCGCGGGGTTGCCCGCCGCGAATCGGACTTTCGGGGAAACGGGGCTACGGAAGCCGGTTGTATGCCCAGAAACCCCGAAAGTCCGGTTCGCGGCGGCGGGAGGGGCCGGCGTCGGCGCGGCTGCGGGCGGCGCGGCGGCGGGCTGCGGCGGTCAGGCGCAGCCCGGGCCGCGAAGCGGGCCGGGCTGCGGTACGTCGAACTACGGCGGCGCCTCGGGAGGCTGGCCACTACTGCGCCGGCCCCGCACCGCGCAAGCCGCCAACCCGCCAGACGTACCGCAAAAACCGCTCTTGACTGAAGCTCTTGATCTAAACCTGGAGCCCGCTGAGGTGCCACGATCGCAAGGCGGAGGAGCGCCCGGATATTGGGTCATATCCGGGCGCTCCGACAACGCAGCGAGCGTGGTGCCTCAGCGGGCCGCCTACTTAAGCGCCGTTCTTCAGGAAGTCCGGGACGTCCACGTCGTCGAAGATCACGCGCTTGGGCGGCTCCGGCGTGGGCGGCGCCTGCCGGGGCGGCGGGGGCGCGACCGGAGTGGCCTGCACGTACTGCTGGCTCTCCACCTGGCTGGCCCGCGGCGGTGGGTCCATCCGCCGGTAGGCCGGCGCGCCGCTGTCGAAGCCGGCGGCGATCACGGTGACGCGCACCTCATCGCCGAGCGCGTCGTCGATCACGGTGCCGAAGATGATGTTGGCGTCGGGGTGGGCCGCGTCGGCGACCAGCGAGGCCGCCGCGTTGATCTCGAAGAGCCCGAGGTCGGAGCCGCCGGCGATGGAGAGCAGCACGCCGTGCGCACCCTCCATGCTGGCCTCCAGCAGCGGGCTGGAGATGGCGGCCTCGGCGGCCTCGACGGCGCGGTTGTCGCCGCGCGCGCTGCCGATGCCCATCAAGGCCGAGCCGGCACCGCTCATGACGCTCTTCACGTCGGCGAAATCGAGGTTGATCAGGCCCGGGGTCGTGATGAGATCGGTGATGCCCTGGACACCGGAGAGGAGGACCTGGTCGGCCGTGCGGAAGGCGTCCATCATGCTGATGTTCCGGTCCCCGAGGGAGAGCAGCCGGTCGTTCGGGATCACGATGAGGGTGTCGCACTCGTTGCGCAGCTCGTCGATTCCGGACTCGGCCTGCAGCGAACGGCGCTTGCCCTCGAAGGAGAACGGCCGGGTCACGACACCGATGGTGAGTGCGCCGAGCTTGCGGGCGATGCTGGCCACGACGGGCGCGCCGCCGGTGCCGGTGCCGCCGCCCTCGCCGGCGGTGACGAAGACCATGTCGGCGCCCTTGAGCACCTCTTCGATCTCGTCCTTGTGGTCTTCGGCGGCCTTGCGGCCGACCTCGGGGTTGGCGCCGGCGCCGAGGCCCCGGGTGAGTTCGCGGCCGACGTCGAGCTTGACGTCGGCGTCGCTCATGAGCAGCGCCTGCGCGTCGGTGTTGATCGCGATGAACTCGACGCCCTTGAGGCCCACCTCGATCATGCGGTTCACGGCGTTGACGCCGCCGCCGCCAATGCCGACGACCTTGATGACCGCCAGGTAGTTGTGCGGAGGTGTCATCGGGTGTGCCTTCCTCGGAGCAGGGGTTTCGGATCCGGAACGCCCAGGGTGGAGATTAATGGCCCTGCGGCAGAGCGCCGCCGGGTCCCGGAACCCTCATCCTCTAGTAGAGCGTTATAGTTATGTCAACTTATGTTATGTCAGGGACGGTAGGCGCGGCGCCCCTACCGATTCAAGCAACCACGCGGCGTGTCCCCTGAGTAATCACGGTTGACATGCCTGGTGCAACCTACCGGTTGGGACCGTTCTGTGCCGGTCAGCGCACCGTCACCACGTCGGGCGCGCTGACATCGATGCGCTTGCCCGGCCGATTCAGCAGCGCGGTCGCCACGGTGGCCTTGCGATCGCTGTTCTCGGCGTCGCCCCAGAAGACGGTCCGATCGCCGGCCAGGTACAGCGTGACCTGGCTCGGAGTCGGCGCCGCGATCTTCACCAGCTTGCCGCGCAGCCCCTCGGTGAGCGAGAGCACGACCGCCAGCGCGGCACCGGTCGCCCGATCGGCCGGGCCCGGCGCGGCGACCTCGACCAGCGGCAGCTTCGGCGGGCGGACGTCGACCGTACGGAACGGCACTCCCCCGACGTCGAGCAGCACGTACTTGCCGGCCTTCGCCTGCACCGCCACCGCCACCCGCTCGGTCACGACCACGGTCACGGTCCCGGGCCACGAGCGCACCACCCGCGCGTCGGCGACCACCGCGATCTTCCGCACCCGGTCCACCACCGCACGGGTGTCGAGCTGCGCCAGCGGCACGTCGCTCCGCACCGCCGCGATGTGGGTCACCTCGGCCGCCGACACCGTCCGCGCACCTTCGATCCGGACCGTCCGCGCGGCGAACAGCGTCGTGCCGTAGATCGCCCAGCCGAGACCGCCTGCGACCGCGAGCACCACCAGCACGACGAGGTACGGCAACGCACCGCGGAACCGGCGCCGGCGCGACCGCGCGGCGAACCGGGCCGGCGGCGAACCGCCACCGCGGACCATCTGCCAGCGACGCTCCTCGCCGGGACGCTCGGTGTTCACCCCCGGCACGCTAGCTCCGCGACGCCAGTCGGCCGCGGAGCCCACGCCGGCACGGCGCGAGGCCGCGCGCCGAACTCCGGCTCAGCGCCGAACGCCAACCCGGCCCTACCGCTCGGCAAGCGCGGTGAGAAGCTCCTCGCCCATCATCGAGATCGGCGGCGCCCCCATGGTCAGCACCAGGTCGCCGGCCTGGGCGCGGCGAGCCACCTCGGGCGCCACCCCGGACCAGGACGGCTCGAACACGACGTTCTCGGGCGTCAACGTCAGCGCCCTGGCCAGCGCGGCACCGCCCTGGCCGGGTTCGCGCTCCTCACCGGGGCAGAACACCTCCATGACGATCACCTCGTCGGCGAGGTCGAGCGCCGCGGCGATGCCCTCCTGGAAGGCGATCGTGCGGTAGAGCCGGTAGGGCTGGAACACCACGATCAGCCGGCCGTCGCCGGTCACCTCGCGCACCGTGCGCAGCTGCACGCTCATCGAGGTCGGGTGGTAGGAGTAGTCGTCGTAGACGCGGACGCCGTCCACCACGCCCTTGAGCTCGAACCGGCGGCGCACCCCGGCGTACCCGGCGAGCGCCTCGATCGCGCCGGCCGCGGGCACCCCGAGCCGCAGTGCGGTGAGCAGCGCGGCGCCGGAGTTGAGCGCGATGTGCGGGCCCGGCACGTTGACCTGGACGAAGCCGACGGTCTCGCCGTCCAGCACGGCCTGGTACGTGCTCCCGCTGATGTCCGACTTCATGCCGACCATCCGCAGGTCGGCGCCCTCGGCGTGGCCATAGGTGTAGACGGTGCGGCCCTTGCCGCGGGCGTACTCGGCGAGCCGCATCGCGCCCGGGTCGTCCGCGCAGACGACCAGGAAGCCGTCCTCGGTGAGCCGGTCGGCGAACTCGGCGAAGCCCGCCTCGACCCCGGCCAGGTCGCCGTAGGTGTCGAGGTGGTCGGCCTCGATGTTGGTGACGATCGCGACCTGCGGGTGGTAGAGCAGGAACGTCTTGTCGCTCTCGTCGGCCTCGACCACGAAGTGTTCGCCGCTGCCGTGGTGCGCGCTCGAGCCGCCGGCGGCCAGCTCGCCACCGATCACGAACGACGGGTCCAGGCCGCAGTGCTGCAGCACGTTGGTCATCATCGAGGTGGTCGTGGTCTTGCCGTTGGTGCCGGCCACGGCGATGGTCTGCCGGCCGTTCATGGCCGCCACCAGCGCCTCGGCCCGGTGCAGCACGCGCAGGCCACGGCGGTGCGCCTCGGCCAGTTCCAGGTTGTCGGGCTTGATCGCGGTCGAGTAGACGACCGTGTCGACGCCGTCCAGGTTGCTCGCCTGGTGTCCCATGTGGACCTTGGCGCCGAGGGCGCGGAGCGCGTCCAGCGCCGGCCACTCCCGCACGTCGCTGCCGCTCACCGGGATGCCCCGGGTGACCAGCAGCCGCGCGACGCCGTTCATGCCGACGCCGCCGATCCCGATGACGTGCACCCGGCCCAGATCCTCGGCGGTGACGCCGGTGAGGTCCGCTGTGGTCTCGACGATCATGCGCCCGCCGCCTCTCGTACCAGGGCCAGCAACTGTTCGTCGCCGTCCCGCCGGCCGTAACTCGCGGCGGCCTGGGACATGGCCTGCAGTCGGTTCGGGTCGGTGAGCAGCCCGATCACGTTCCCTTCCAGCCACGACGCGGTGAGCTCCGCGTCCTCGACAATCATGCCTCCGCCGGCGTCGGTCACGGGGAGCGCGTTGCGGCGCTGCTCACCGTTACCCCAAGGCAACGGTACGTATACCGCAGGAAGGCCGACCGCCGCGACCTCGGCGCACGTCATCGCGCCGCCGCGGCAGAGGATCAGGTCCGAGGCCGCGTAGCCCAGGTCCATCCGGTCCAGGTAGGGCAGCGTGACGTACGGGGCGCCGGTGCCGGTCGGCACCTCGTCCAGCGCGTCGCGCCGGGCGCCGATCACGTGCAACACCTGGATGCCGGCCGCGCCCAGCGCCTGCGCCGCGCCGGCGACCGCGTCGTTCAGCGAGCGCGCGCCCTGCGAACCACCGGAGATCATCAGCGTGGGGCGGTCCGGGTCCAGGCCGAAGTGCGCGCGCGCCTTGGCCCGCTCGGCGTCCCGGTCGAGCGTCGAGATGCTCCGCCGCAGCGGCACGCCCGACGACCCGGCCATGCTTCAGCGCCACGTGCTCGGCGCCGAGGCCGACGTGCTCGGTGAGCCGCGCGCCCACCTTGTTCGCGATGCCGGCCGGGTTGTTCACCTCGTGCACCACCATCGGGGTGTGGTGCCGCCAGGCCGCGAGGTAGGCCGGCAGGGCCACGTAGCCGCCGAAGCCGACCACCACGTCCGCGGCCACGTCGTCCAGCACCTGCCGGGCCGCGGCGACGCTCCGGCCGACCCGGCCGGGGGTGCGGACCAGGTCGACGTTGGGCTTGCGCGGCAGCGGGTACGCCGGGATGAGCCGCAGGTCCCAGCCGCGGGCCGGGATGATCTCGGCCTCCAGGCCCTTCTCCGTGCCGAGGCAGGTGATCCGGACCTCCGGGTCGTGCCGCCGGAGACAGTCGGCCAGCGCGAGTGCCGGCTCGATGTGGCCCCCGGTTCCGCCACCGGCAAGAACCACCGAACGCAACGCCGTCACCGACGACCTCCTGATCGTGACTTCGTTAAGGATCCCGACGGGTCAGCGTCTGACTTCGCACGGGTGCGCGCCGGACCGCCTCGACCGCCGCGCTGTCGCGGTGGTCGTGCTGCCTGCTCGCCCGGAAGCGGCGGCAACGGGATGCCCCACATCTTGGACCACCAGGTTCGACCGCGGGCATGCAGGGCCACCGCAGCCTCCGGTTCGGCCCTGGCGAACGAGGCCAGCATGCCGATGATGAACATGGTCAGGACCAGCGAGCTACCGCCCGCGGAGATGAGCGGCAGGGGCACGCCGGTGATCGGTACCAGGTTGGCCACGGCGCCCATGTTGATCAGCGCCTGGCCGGCCAGCCAGATCGTGCAGGACGCCGCGACCAGCCGGCGGAACGGGTCCTCGACCCGGCGGGCGATCCGCAGCCCCGCGTAGGTGAGGACGCTGAACAGCGCGATCACCACGAAGCAGCCGATCACGCCGAGCTCCTCGCCGATCACCGCGAAGATGAAGTCGTTGTGCTCCTCGGGCAGGTAGCCCCACTTCTCCCGGCCCTGGCCCAGCCCGACCCCCCACCAGCCGCCGCCGCCGAGCGAGAGCAGGCCGTGCACGGCCTGGTAGCCCTCGTCGTCGGCGACCGCGAACGGGTCGGTGAAGCTGGTGATCCGGTCCAGCCGGTAGCTCCTTGCCGAAGATCAGCGCGAACACGCCGGCCAGCCCGACCGCGATCAGCGCCGCCGAAGATCCGGAACCGCACCCCGGAGACCCAGAGCAGGGTGAGCAGCACGATCAGCAGGCAGCAGCATGCTGCCGAGGTCGTTGTGACCGACCAGCAGCAGCATCACGCCCGCGACCGGCAGCAGCGGCACGGCCAGGTGCTTCCACTGGCCGAGCAGCGCGCGCTTGTGCAGCAGCGTCACCGCGCCCCAGAGCACCAGCCCGAGCTTGGCCAGCTCGGCCGGCTGCACCTGCACCGGCCCGAGCTTGATCCAAAGGTAGACGTGGTTGACCTCGATGCCGCCGATCGCCTCCGGCGCGATCGCGAGGCCAGCCAGCATCAGCGCCGAGACCAGCAGCAACGGGTACGCCAGCAGTTCGAACGCGCGCACCTTGAGCCGCATCCCGAGCCAGAACGCCGGCAGCCCGATCGCCGCCCAGGTGGCCTGATTGAGGAACTCGGTGTACGCGCTGCCGCTGCCGACTAGGAGTCGATGCTGGACGCGGAGAGCACCATCGCCAGCCCGATCGCCAGCAGCAGCGCCGGAGCTGGCGAGCAGCAGGTAGTACGAGGCCATCGGGCGCCGCAGCAGCCCGGACAGGGCGGCGAACGGGTTGATCGCGGCACGGTCGGCCAGGGTGAGCGATGCGGATTCGCTCGACGCGGACGGCCGGGTGCCGACGCCGCTCACTGCGATCCGAGGGCGCGAACCGCCGACGCGAACGCCTCACCGCGGCGCGCGTAGCTGGCGTACATGTCCAGCGAGGCGGCGGCGGGAGCGAGCAGGACGGTGTCGCCCGGCCGGGCGAGGCGGGCCGCCGCGGCGACGACTTCGGTCATCGCCCCATCATCGGTCCTGGCCACCTCGACCACGGGGACCTCGGGCGCGTGTCGGGCCAGCGCGGCCGCGATCTGCGCCGCGGTCGACCCCGAGCAGCACCGCGCCCGCGAGCCGGCCGGCGGCCCGCTGGGCCAGGTCGTCGATGTCCACGCCCTTGAGCTGGCCGCCGGCCACCCAGACGACGCGGGGGTAGGAGAAGAGCGAGGCGGCCGCCGCGTGCGGGTTGGTGGCCTTGCTGTCATCCACCCAGTCCACGCCCGCCACGGACGCCACCAGGGCGTTGCGGTGCGGCTCCGGGGTGTACCCACGCAGGCCCGCCGCGATCGCCTCGGCCGGGACCCCGTGCGCACGGGCCAGGGCCGCCGCGGCGAGCGCGTTGGCGACGTTGTGCGCGCCGACCGGCCGGACGTCGGCCAGGTTGGCCAGCTCCACCGCGTGCGCGGGGCCGTCGGGTGAGAACGCGCGGTCGATCAGCAGGTCCTCCGACCACGCCCAGCTCGCCGGGGCCGGGGCTGCCGAGCGTGAAGCCCGACGGCCTGGCCGGACACCGTGGCCAGCAGGTCGCGGACCCGCGGGTCGTCGGCGTTGCCCACGGCCACCCCGCCGCCGCGCCACAGCTCGGTCTTGGCCGCCGCGTACGGCTCGAAGCCGCCGTGCCAGTCGAGGTGGTCGTCGGCCAGGTTGAGCAGCGCGCCGGCCGCGGGCGCCAGCCGGGCCGACCAGTGCAGCTGGAAGCTGCTCAGCTCGACGGCGAGCACGTCGTACGGGTCCGGGTCGAGCACGGCGGAGAGCAGCGGGTAGCCGATGTTGCCGGTCGCGATGGTGCGCAGGCCGGCGGCGGCCAGCATCGAGGCGAGCATGGTCACGGTCGTGGTCTTGCCGTTGGTGCCGGTGACCGCGAGCCAGGGCGCCGCCCCGGCCGGCCGCAGCCGCCAGGCCAGCTCCGGCTCGCTGAAGACCTCGAGCCCGGCCCCGAGCGCGGCCCGCACCAGCGGGTGGTCGGGCCGGAAGCCGGGCGAGACCACGACCTGCTCGACGTCGGCCGGGATCTCGACGGTGTCCGGCGCGGCCGACGGCCACCTCGCGCGCACCAGCGCGTCCAGCCCGGCGTGGCCGGACCGGTCGGTGACCGTCACCTTGGCGCCCGCGCGCCAGCAGCGCCTCGGTGACGACCACGCCGGAGACCCCGGCGCCGGCCACCAGCACGTGCTTGCCGTCGTAGGTCACGGGGTCGTCCGCTCGCTGCCGGTCCGCCATGGCTACAGCACCCGGAGGTAGTCGGCGAAGAAGATGCCCAGCCCGGCCGCCACACCGATGCCGGCGATGATCCAGAACCGGACCACGATCGTGCTCTCGGCCCAGCCCGCCAGCTCGAAGTGGTGCTGCAGCGGCGCCATCCGGAACACCCGTTTACCGGTGCTGCGGAAGGAGATGATCTGGATGATCACCGAGAGCGTGATGATCACGAACAGGCTGCCCAGGATCGCCAGCAGCAGCGTGGTCCGGGTGGTCAGGGCCAGGCCGGCGATCAGGCCGCCGAGGCCGAGCGCGCCGGTGTCGCCCATGAAGACCCGGGCCGGCGGCGCGTTCCACCACAGGAAGCCGAAGAGCGCGCCGGCCGCCGCCGCGGCGATCAGGGCCGCGTCGATCGGGTCGCGCACCTCGTAGCAGTAGTCGGTCGCCGCCAGCCAGGGCAGGCCGCAGGTGTGCCGGGCCTGCCAGAAGCCGATCAGCACGTACGAGCCGAGCACCATCACCGAGCTGCCGGTGGCCAGCCCGTCCAGGCCGTCGGTGAGGTTGACGCCGTTGGCCGCCGCGATCACCACCAGGGCGAACAGCGCGGCCGCGCCGACCTGGGTCAGGTTGGCCCACTCCAGGTCACGGATGAACGAGAGCTTGTCCGAGCCGACCGTGTAGCCGTCCTCGTCCGGCAGGTTCAACGCCAGGATGGCGAAGCCGACCGCGATGATGACCTGGCCGAGCAGCTTGCCGCGCTTGTTCAGGCCGAGGCTGCGCTTGTTCCGGATCTTGAGGTAGTCGTCGACGAAGCCGACCAGGCCCATGCCGACGAACAGGCCGAGCAGGGTCAACGCGGTCGGCGAGATGGTCCGGTCACCGATCACCAGCTGGGCGACGATGTAGGCCATCACCGTGGCGAAGATGAACACGATCCCGCCCATGGTGGGCGTGCCGCGCTTGGACTGGTGGTGCTTCGGGCCCTCTTCGCGGATCTCCTGGCCGAACTTCAGCTGGTGCAGGTACTTGATCGCGATCGGCGTGCCGAAGATCGAGATGATGAACGCGACGAACGCCGCGGCCAGAACGCTCCTCACGCGTTGCCCTCCTTGCCGAGGAGCGCCTCGGTGACCCGCTCCAGGTGCGCCGAGTTCGACGCCTTGACCAGCACGACGTCGCCCGGGCGCAGTTCAGCCTCGAGCAGCCGCGTCGCGGCAGCGGTGTCGGGCACGTGCACTGATTCCTCTCCCCATGAACCTTCGAGTACCGCACCGGCGTGGATCGGGCCGGCTGCCTCGCCGACCACCACCAACCGGTCGATGTCCAACCTGACGACCAGCCGGCCGATCGCGTCGTGCTCGGCCCTGGACTGCTCGCCCAGCTCGGCCATGTGACCGAGGACGGCCCAGGCCCGCCGGGAGCCGGTCGCGGACATCGATTTGAGCGCCTTGAGCGCCACCCGGACCGAATCCGGGTTGGCGTTGTACGAGTCGTCGACGATCGTCACGCCGTCGGCCCGCTCGAACACCTCCATCCGGCGCCGGCTGACCGGGCGCGCGGCGCTGAGCGCCGGGCCGATCTCCGCCAGCGGGAGGCCGAGTTCGAGGGCGACCGCGGCCGCGGACAGCGCGTTCCCGACGTGGTGCTCGCCGTGCAGGCCGAGCGTCACCGGCACCTGGCCGTCGGCGGTCAGCAGCGTGAAGGACGCGCGGCCGGCGGCGTCCAGCTCGATCCCCTCGGCCCGGATGTCGGCGTCGGCGGCCCGGCCGACCAGCACCACCCTGGCCTCGGTGCGGTCGCGCATGGCCCGCACCCGGGGGTCGTCGGCGTTCAGCACGGCGAGCCCACCGGCGCCGGCCGGCGGCAGCGCCTCGACCAGCTCACCTTTGGCCTTGGCGGTGATCTCGACGCTGCCGAACTCGCCGACGTGGGCGGTGCCGACGTTCAGCACCACGCCGATCTTCGGCGGCGCCACCTCGGTCAGCCAGCGGACGTGGCCGAGGCCGCGCGCGCTCTTCTCCAGCACCAGGTAGCGGGTGTCCGCGTCGGCGCGCAGCACGGTGTACGGGTGGCCAAGCTCGTTGTTGAACGATCCCGGCGGCGCCACCACCGGGCCCAGCGGCGCGAGCACCTGCGCGATCAGGTCCTTGGTCGAGGTCTTGCCGGACGAGCCGGTGACGCCGACCACGGTGAGCTGCGGCAGCCGGTCCAGCACCGCACGGGCCAGCCGGCCGAGCGCCTCCAACACGTCCTCGACGAGGACCGCCGGCACGCCGATGTCCCGGGTGCCGAGCACCGCGACCGCGCCGGCCGCGAGCGCGGTGGCCGCGAAGTCGTGGCCGTCCACCCGCTCGCCGGGGATCGCGACGAAGAGCCCGCCAGGGCCGGCCTTGCGCGAATCGAACTCGACCGCGCCGGTGATCAGCTCGGTGCCGGTCGCGCCGCCAGCGAGGTGACCACCGGTCACCTCGGCGATGTCACTGAGGGTAAGCGGGATCACCCGTACACCTCGCGTAGCGCGGCCGCGAGTACCTCGCGGTCGTCAAACGGGTGCACCACTGTCCCGACCTCCTGGCCCTGTTCGTGTCCCTTGCCGAGTATCGCCACGGTGTCGCCCGGCTCCGAACGCCGGACCGCCTCACCGATCGCCGACCTCCGGTCGCCGACCTCCACGATCTCGCCGCGCTCGTCCGCCGGCACCGTGGTCACGCCGGCCAGCATGGCGGCCCGGATCAACCACGGCGGCTCGGAACGCGGGTTGTCGTCCGTGGCGATGAACACATCCGCGCCCCGGGCCGCGGCGGCGCCCATCAGCGGCCGCTTGCCGGTGTCCCGGTCACCGCCGCAGCCGAGCACGCAGATCAGCCGGCCGGTGGTGATCGGGCGGAGCGCGGCCAGCGCCGCCGCCACCGCGAGCGGATCGTGCGCGTAGTCGACGATCGCGAGGATCTCGTCGCCGGTGGGCGCGGTCCCGCTGGCGCGCTGGCCGTTCTCCGCCGCGGTCGGGACCGGCGCGTCGTCCTCCACCGGCTCGAACGGCTCGATCCGGACCTGCTCCATCCGGCCGGGCACCGAGCCGGCGGCGGCCACCGCGGCGGCCGCGGCCGCGGGCTCCACGCCGACCGTGATCAGCGTGACCACGGCGAGCGCGGCGTTGTCGACGTTGTACGGGCCCGGCATCGCGACGCCGGTCTGCAGCTCCACGTCGGCCGGCCCGTGCAGCCGGAAGGTCTGGCCCGAGCGGCCGGCGACCCGGTCGCTGACCCGCCAGCGCGCCCCGTCGTCGCCGGCCGGGGAGACCGTGACGGTCTCGGCCGTGACGAGCCGCTGACCGGCCTTGTCGTCCACGTTGACCACGGCGTGCGCGCAGCGGCCGTCGAACAGCCGGGCCTTCGCCGCGAAGTAGTCCTCGACGTCCGCGTGGAAGTCCAGGTGGTCCTCGCCGAGGTTGGTGAAGACGCCGGTGGTGAACCGCACGCCCTCGACCCGGCCCAGGGCCAGCGCGTGGCTGGACACCTCCATCACCACCGCCGTGACGCCGCGTTCGACCGCCACGGCGAGCAGGGCCTGCAGGTCGGGCGCCTCCGGCGTGGTGCGCGCGCTGGGCAGCACCTCCTCGGCCAGCCGGGTCTCGACGGTGCCGAGCAGGCCGGTGGTGTGGCCGGCGGCGCGCAGGCCGGCCTCGATCAGGTACGCGGTGGTGGTCTTGCCGTTGGTGCCGGTGAGGCCGACCACGGTGAGTTGCGCGGTCGGGTCGCCGTAGACGGCCGCCGCCACGCCGCCGAGGGCCGCCCTCGGGTCGTCGACCACGAGCGCCGGCAGCCCCGCCGCCGCCGCCGCGGCGGCGCCGTCCTCGTCGGTCAGGACCGCGGTCGCGCCGGCCGCCGCGGCCTGCCGGATGAAGTCGGCGCCGTGCACGCGAGTGCCCGGGAGCGCGGCATACAGGTCGCCGGGTTGCACCGCCCGGCTGTCGTGGGTGACGCCGGTGACGGTCACGCGAGCGGCCGTGCCGGCGCCGGCCCGGCCGGCCGCGACGAGCCGGCCCTGGGCGGGCAGCAGCTCGTCGAGAGTGCGGGGTCGGACCTTCACAGGCCGCAGGACACGTGTGGGGGACACGGGCTCAGACCCTACCGTCGTCACCCACCGTAGATGCGGATCGGTGGGGGTACCGTGCCTGTCGGCGCGACTCCGTAGTAGCGCAGCGTGAAGCTGGCGAGGTCCGCGAAGGCCGGCGCGGCCACCTTCGCGCCCGACTCCCCCGGCCCGTGGGCGAAGATTCCGACCACGTAACGCGGCGCGTCGGCCGGCACCATGCCGATGAACGACGACACGCTGCCCGGCAGGTACTTGCTGTTCTGGGTCCGCTTGCCGGTACCGGTCTTGCCGGCCACCCGGACGTTCTCGATGGCCGCCTTCTTGCCGGTGCCGTACTTGGTCGCCACCGCCTCCAGGTCGAGCCGCAGCGCCTGGGCGTTGGCCGCGCTGAGCACTCGCTCGGTCCGCGGCGCCGGCCGGCGGATCAGCTTGCCGTCGCCGTCCATGGTGCCCTTGACCAGCGTGGGCGTCACCCGGATGCCGTCGTTGGCGATGGTGGCGTAGACCGACGTCATCTGCAGTGGGGTCACCGCGACGCCCAGCCCGATCGGGATGCTGCCGTAGGACGGCCCGCTCCACCGCTGTGGCGGCTGCACCAGGCCGGCGCTCTCCCCCGGCAGGCCGAGCCCGGTCTTGCGCCCCAGGCCGAACTTGAGCTGGTACTCGTACAGCTTCTGGGCGCCCAGCCGGTCGGCGATCGTGATCGTGCCGACGTTGCTGGACTGGGCCAGGATGCCCTGCAGGGTGATGTCCACGACGCCGTGCTTGTGGGTGTCCCGGAAGGTGACCTTGCCCTTCTCGATCGTTGGTCCGATGTGGACTGTCGAGTTCGGCTTGACGGTACCCTCCTGGAGCGCCGCGCTGAGCGTGATGGCCTTGTGTACCGAGCCGGGTTCGATCACCGAGCCGGTGGCGAAGTCCAGCCGGTTCTTCGCGTTCGACGTGCCGGGCTTGGCCGCGTCGAAGGTCGGGTAGCTGGCCATCGCGAGGATCTCGCCGGTCTTCACGTCGAGCACGATCGCGGTGCCGTTGTAGGCGCCGATCGACTTGAGCTTGGCCGACAGCATCGTCAGCGTCTCGTACTGCAGGTCGCGGTCGATCGTGAGCATGACGTCCCGGCCCGGCTTGGCCGACGTCTCCTTCTTGAAGCCGTCCGGGATCTCCTGGCCATCCTTGCCGATCTCGTACTGCCGGCTGCCGTCGGTGCCGCGCAGCACGTCGTCGTAGCTCGCCTCGATCCCGGCCAGGCCACCGCCGTCCCAGCCGGTGAAGCCGATCATGTTCGCGGCCGTGTCGTGGTCGGGCACGTCCCGGCGCTGCTCGTCGCGCACGTTGATGCCGGCCAGCTTGAGCGCCGAGACGGCCTGGCCGACCTCGGGGTCGAGCCGGCGGGACAGGTACTCGAACCGGACCGGGAGCCCCGCCGCGTTCTTCTTCGGCGACAGCTTCGGCACCAGCACGGACTCGGTCACGCCGAGCAGCCCGGTGAGCGCCTTGGCGGTCCGGACCGGGTCCTTCACGTGCAGCGGGTCGGCGTCCACCGAGACCGCCGCCACGCTGCGCGCGAGCGGGTTGCCGGCGCGGTCCACGATCGCGCCGCGCGGGGCCACCAGCGTGATCGGCGCGGTCATCCGACCCTCGGCCGCCCGCGCGGCGTACGCGGCGCCGTCGGAGGCCTGGATCTGCACCAGCCGGCCGGCCAGCACCGCGAAGAGCAGCAGGATCACGGCCGTGGCGAAGCGCAGCCGGCGAGCCGGGTTGCCGAGCCGTGGCACCCGGATGCGGCGCGGACGCCGCGGCGGGCGGGGCCCGGTCGCGGTCTTCGGCCGGCGTGGCGGCGTGCGGTTGGAGAGCGAGTCCTTGAGCGTGCTCGCCGGGGCCCCGGACCGGAACGCCGAGCTGGTACGGCCCGCGCTGGTGCGGCCCGAGCTGGCGCGGCCCGCGCTGGTCTTCCGGCGCGGGGCCGCGTCGGTCTCCCTGGCGGTACGGCGACGCGGCGATGCCTCGGCGTCCTTGGCCGGCCTGCGGCGGGGTGGCGCGTCGTCGCTGGCCGCGGTGCGGTCGGCGTCGGCGGTGCCGGCGGCCGTAGGACGGCGGCGCGGGGCGTCATCGCTGGCCGCGGTGCGGCGGCGTGGCGACGCTTCGTCGTCCCTGGCCGGGCGGCGTCGGGCGGGCGGTTCCTCGGCTGCGGTACGCCGGCGGCCCTGCCCGTCGGCAGCGGCACGGCGGCGCGCAGGCGCGTCCGGGTCGGCTGCGGTACGGCGGCGCGCGTCCGGGTCGGCGGCCGTACGGCGGCGCGCGTCCGGGTCGGCGGCCGTGCGGCGGCGTGCCGGCGGGTCGGGCTCGGCGCGGCGGCGGGTCGGCCGGTCGGCGTCATCCCGGGAGCGACGGTCGGCGTCGGCGGCACGGGAGCGACCGCGCGGCGGGTCAGCCGGCTTGCCGGCGCGCCGGGTCGGCTCGTCGGCGGAGCGGCGGCCGGTCGCGCGCGGGGTCGACACGTCGGAGTCACGGCTCGGCCGGGTCTCGGGCCGGACACCCTCCTGGCCGGCCGCACGCTGGGCCGCCTCACGGATCGTGCTGCCCCTGGGCGTGTACGCGCGCGCCTCGGACAGCCGGCTGCGGCCGCGCAGCGGCACCACCGTGGCCTCCTCGGGCTCGCTGCCGCGCCGGCCCGGCGGGGTGCCGTCCGGCCGTCGTGGTGGAGTCATCCGCCGGCCCCGGGACGGGTGCCGGACGGCGCGACCTGGCCGGGCGTGCTCGCCGGCTTGGACGCACCGGCGTTCGGTGTCACGGGCGGCTTGGACGCGCCGGCGCTCGGCGCGGCGGACGGCTTCGCACCGACCGTGCCGGCCGAGGCGCTCGCCGACGGCTTGGGCCTCGGCGGCGCCTGCGTGACCGGCGCCCGGGCCGGCGTGGGCGAACCCACGACCCGGCCGCTGGGCAGGTAGATGTACGCCGGCGGCCCGGCGGGCACGAGACCCTGCCGACGCGCGGCGGCGCCCAGCGTCCCCGGTGCCTTCAGCTTCTCCAGGTCCCGGTTGAGCTGCTGCTCGTGCTGGTCCAGGGCGTCCTGACGCTGCTGCACCTTGTGCAGCCGGAACGCGTTCTCGTTGATCGCCGTGTTCAGCAGCAGCAGGCCGACCAGGCCGGAGCCGACCAGCACGAGCACGAGCAGCACGAACGGCGTGCGCGGCGACGCGCCGTCGGCCGGCGGCACCACCGCCAGCGCGGGACGGCGACGGGCGGCGGCGTTGGCCTGCACCCTGGCCGACGCGCCGGGACGGGGTGCGAGCGCGGTGTTGCCGGCCGTGGCCCGGCTGGCGCCCCGGGGCGCGGGCGTGCGGCGCGGGTCGGTGGTCGTCCGGCCGCGCGCGGTGGCGCCCCGGGTCGGCGTCGCGGCCGAGGCCCGGCCGGTCCGGGCAGCGGTCGGCGCCTCGGCCCGCGCGCTGGCGCTTCCGCGGGCCGTGCTCTTGGCGCGAGCGGTGCTCGACCGGTCCGCGCCGGAGCGGTCGGCCCGGGAACGGTCGGCGCGGGTGCGGTCGGCACGGGTGGCGGCGGCGGCCCGGTCGGCGCGGGAGGTCCGGTCGGAACGGTCCGCGCGAGTGGCGGCGGAGCGGTCGGCGCTGGTCCGGGCCGTGGCGGCGCGGGCGGAACCGGAACGCCCCGACGATCCGGCGCTCGTGGCACGCGGGGTCATGATGCCTCCCTGATCCGCTCAGCGGCACGCAGCCGCACCGATGCGGCACGCGGGTTCGCGGCCACCTCTTCCGCACTGGCCTCCTCGGACCCCCGGCTGAGCAGCCGGAACCGCGGCGCCAGATCCGGCAACTCGATCGGCATGTCCACCGGGGTCCGGCTCGTCACCTCTTCGGCCAGCGCGCGCTTGACGATCCGGTCCTCCAGCGACTGGTACGCGAGCACCACGATCCGGCCGCCGACACCCAGCGCGGCAAGCGCGGCGGGCATCGCGGTGCGAAGCGCGTCGAGCTCGCTGTTCACCTCGATCCGCAGCGCCTGGAACGCGCGCTTGGCCGGGTGACCACCGGTGCGGCGGGTGGCCGCCGGGATGGCGTCCCGGACCAACTCCGCGAGCCGTGCGCTGGACGTGAGCCGCCCGGCGGTCCGCTCCCGCACGATCGCGGCGGCGATCCGACCGGCGAACCGCTCCTCGCCGTACTCCCGCAGCACCCGGGCCAGCTCGCCGGCGGAGTAGGTGTTGACCACCTCTTCGGCGGTGATGCCCTGGCTCTGGTCCATCCGCATGTCCAGCGGCGCGTCCTGCGCGTAGGCGAACCCGCGGCCGGCCTCGTCCAGCTGGAGCGAGGAGACGCCGAGGTCGAACAGGACGCCGTCGATCCGCGGGATCTTCAGTTCCTCGAGCACCTCGGTCAGCTCGTCGTAGACGGCGTGCACCAGGTGGGTCCGGTCGGCGTACGGGGCCAGCCGCTCACCGCTGCGCCGCAGCGCCTCCGGGTCACGGTCGAGCCCGACCACCGTGAGCTGCGGGTGAGCCGCCAGCAGGGCCTTGGTGTGGCCGCCCATGCCGAGGGTCGCGTCTACCACAGTCGCGGGACGGCCGGCAATGGCCGGTTCGAGTAGCGTGAGGGTCCGGTCGAGCAGCACCGGAACGTGGACCGAGGCGAACGGCTCGTCGAGCTCGTCCCCCCGCCGTGCGTCCTCCGCCATCTCGACCCCTCGCTTGCCGCGGTTCCCGGGAGTCGCGGTTCCCGGTCCCTGCTTGTTCATGTCATGTCGCCAGGTCCCCATCCGCTCCGCTTCGCCTGGCACCGGGGAAGGTGCGCCAGGAGGAACCGAGCGGCTGGAGACCTCGCGACACGTGCGTGAACGTCTGCGTCGCTGTGCGCGGCCGTGCGGCAACGCGTACACCCCCAGCAGTGCGCCCCCGCACTGCTCCGTTAGAAGACGCCGGGCAGCACCTCCTCCTCGATGTCGGAGAAGGCTTCCTCGGACTCCGCCAGGTAGGTGTCCCAGGCCTGGCTGTCCCAGATCTCCACCCGGGTGCTGGCGCCGATGACGACGCAGTCCTTGGTGAGCCCGGCGTACTCGCGCAGGGTCGGCGGGATGGTGATCCGGCCCTGCTTGTCCGGCACCTCGTCGGAGGCGCTGGCGAAGAACACCCGGCTGTAGGCGCGGGCTGCCTTGTGCGTCATCGGCGCGGACCGGAGCTGCTCGGCGATCTGGGTGAACTCGGCCATCGGGAAAACGAAAAGGCATCGTTCCTGCCCCTTCGTGATCACGAGCCCCTCCGCCAGTTCGTCGCGAAACTTCGCCGGCAGGATGAGCCGACCCTTGTCGTCCAGGCGGGGCGAGTGAGTGCCGAGAAACAACGCACTCCTCCTCCCCCCGGGGAGAGTGCCTCTAGGCCCTCCACCGCGCCCCACTGTACTCCACTTCGCCCCACCGTCAACGATTCTTCCGGGTTCACGGCTGTCATGTAACTGACATCTGCGCAGGTCAGAGCGGGTGGTGCCGAGTGGAGGGGCGGAGCGGCCCCGCGAGCGGGAGGGAAAAGGTCACATCCCCTGACTGATCGTTTGGGCCGTCTCACCAGCGGGTAATGGTTACCGGCCGCCCGTGGCGGGCGGTCGTGGGGCGAAGTGGGGGCCGCGGAGCGTCGCGGCGACGACACCCGCGTGCCGCCGGGGCGACACGGACGATCGCCCCGTCGCCGGCCGGAAGTACCGGCGCCCGACACGAGAACTGCGGTTGGATCGCGACCCCGCAGGGCGCGATCCAACCGCAGTAATTACTCGGTGCCGCAGCGCGGCTCCGGTCAGACGACGACCGTGACGATCCGGCCGGGGACCACGATGACCTTCCGCGGCTCCTTCTCCCCCACGTAGGCGGCGACCTTGGGGTCGGCCAGGGCCGCCGCCCGCACGGTCGCCTCGTCGGCGCCGGACGGCACGGTCACCTTGCCGCGCACCTTGCCGTTCACCTGCACCGGGTACTCGACCGTGTCGCCCACCAGCAGCGCCGGGTCGGCCACCGGGAACGGCTGGTACGCCAGCGTGTCGCCGTGGCCCAGCCGGTGCCACAGCTCCTCGGCCAGGTGCGGGGCGACCGGCGCCAGCATCAGCACCAGCGGCTCGGCCACCTCGCGCGGCGTGCCGTCGGCCGCGACCTGGGTCAGGTGGTTGTTCAGCTCGATCAGCTTGGCGATGGCCGTGTTGAACCGCAGCTCGCCCAGGTCCCCGCGGACCCCGTCGATCGTGCGGTGCAGCGCGCGCCGGGTCTCCTCGCTGGCCGGCGCGTCGGTCACCCGCGGCTCGCCGGTCGTCTCGTCGACCAGGTTGCGCCAGATCCGCTGCAGGAACCGGTACGAACCGATCACCGCGCGGGTCTCCCACGGCCGGGACACGTCCAGCGGGCCCATGCTCATCTCGTAGACCCGCAGGGTGTCCGCGCCGTACGCCTCGAACATCTCGTCCGGCGAGACCGCGTTCTTCAGGCTCTTGCCCATCTTCCCGTGCTCGCGCCGCACCGGCGTGTCGCCGTGGAAGTACTGGGTGTCCTTGCCCTCGCCGACCTCGCGGATCTCGGCGGCGGGCATCCGGGTACCGCGCTCGTCGGTGTAGACGTACGCCTGGATCATCCCCTGGTTGAACAGCCGCCGGTACGGCTCGCTGGAGGACACGTGGCCCAGGTCGAACAGCACCTTCTGCCAGAACCGCGAGTACAGCAGGTGCAGCACCGCGTGCTCGACGCCGCCGACGTACAGGTCGACGCCGCCGGGGTGGCCGTTGCCCTGCGGGCCCATCCAGTACTGCTCGACCTCGGGGTCGACGAACGCGCGTGGTGTTGGCGGGGTCCAGGTAGCGCAGCTCGTACCAGCAGGAGCCGGCCCACTGCGGCATCACGTTCAGCTCGCGGCGGTACTCCTTCGGACCGTCGCCCAGGTCCAGCGTGACCGTGGTCCACTCGTCCACCCGGCCCAGCGGCGGCTCCGGCTCGCTGGTCTCGTCGGCCGAGTCGAACGAGCGCGGCGAGTAGTCGTCCACCTCGGGCAGCTCGACCGGCAGCATCGAATCGGGCAGCGCGATCGGCAGCCCGGTCTCGTCGTACACGATCGGGAACGGCTCGCCCCAGTACCGCTGCCGGCTGAACAGCCAGTCGCGCAGCTTGTAGGTGATCGTGCCCTCGCCGTGGCCACGCTCGGCCAGCCAGTCGATGATCGCGCGCTTGGCCTCGGCGATACCCAGCCCGTTCAGGCTGATCGTGTCGTTGGCGCTGTTGATCGCGGCGCCCTCGCCCGCGTACGCCTCGCCGGTGAAGCCGTCCGGCGGCTGCACGGTGCGGATGATCGGCAGGTCGAAGACCTGCGCGAACTCCCAGTCCCGCTCGTCCTGGCCGGGCACGGCCATGATCGCGCCGGTGCCGTAGCCCATCAGCACGTAGTCGGCCACGAAGACCGGGATCCGCTCGCCGTTGACCGGGTTGATCGCGTACGCCCCGGTGAAGACGCCGGTCTTCTGCTTGCCCTCGGTCTGCCGTTCGACGTCCGACTTGGACTGGGCCTGCCGGCGGTAGGCGGCGACCGCGTCGGCCGGAGTGGCCGCGCCGCCGGTCCACGCCGGCTTGACGCCCTCGGGCCAGGCCGCGGGGACGATGTCGTCGACCAGCTCGTGCTCGGGCGCCAGCACCATGTAGGTCGCGCCGAACAGGGTGTCCGGGCGGGTGGTGAAGACCGTGATCGGGTCGACCGGGCGGGCGTGCGAACCGGACGCGGCGGCGACCACCGGGAAGTCGACCCGAGCGCCCTCGGAACGGCCGATCCAGTTCCGCTGCATGATCTTGACCGACTCGGGCCACTCCAGCTGGTCCAGGTCCTCGATCAGCCGGTCGGAGTACGCGGTGATCCGCATCATCCACTGGGTCAGCTTGCGCTTGAAGACCGGGAAGTTGCCGACCGCGCTGCGGCCGTCGACGGTGACCTCCTCGTTCGCCAGCACCGTGCCCAGCCCGGGGCACCAGTTCACCGGCGCGTCCGAGCGATAGGCCAGCCGGTACCCGTCCACGACCGTGCGCCGCTCGACCTCGGTCAGCTCGGTCCACGGACGACCGTCCGGCGTCTCCCGCGGTGCCGGCGTCGAACTCGGCCACCAGCTCCTCGATCGGCCGGGCGCGCTGGATGTCCTGGTCGTACCAGGCGTTGAAGATCTGCAGGAAGATCCACTGCGTCCAGCGGTAGAACTCCACATCGGTCGTGGCCACGCTCCGCCGGGCGTCGTGCGCCAGCCCCAGCCGGCGCAGCTGGCGCCGCATGTTGGCGATGTTCGCCTCGGTGGTCTTGCGCGGGTGCTGGCCGGTCTGCACGGCGTACTGCTCGGCCGGCAGCCCGAACGCGTCGTACCCCAGCGTGTGCAGCACGTTGTGGCCGGACATCCGCTTGAAGCGGCCGTACACGTCGGTGCCGATGTAGCCCAGCGGGTGGCCGACGTGCAGGCCCGCGCCGGACGGGTACGGGAACATGTCCAGCACGAACAGCTTCTCGCCGCCGGCGTTGTGCCAGCTCGGGTCGGCGTTCGGGGCGGCCAGCGGGCCGGTCGGGTTGGGCGCGTGGAAGACGCCCTCGGCCTCCCAATGGTCCTGCCAGCGGGCTTCTATGTCGGCGGCCAGCTCGGCGGTGTAGCGGTGCGGCGGGGCGTCGGCCTGGCTCTGCGGGGTCTGCTCGCTCGTCATCTCTCTCGCGTCCTCATTCGATCCGGATGTCCGATCCGGGATGTCGGGCACTCTGCGGCGGTGTCAAGACATGAAAAAACCCCTCGCACAGGAGGGGTCGCCGTACTCACAGGGTGCGGATGGGCACCTCCGTCAGTACGGCCGGATAAGAAGCAGACCGCTGGCCATGGGGGAAGTATAGACCTGGGCACCGGCTCCCCGCGCACCTACTTACGCGCGCCAGGTACGTTTGGCGTCGTGCATCCCCGCGCGGCCGATGGCCGGCGGGGATGTGGGGAACGAGGTGCTCCTTCGGCGGAAGCCTGGGAGTATGCAGTGAACGGCATTGATCGGGGTGGCTGGGCAGCAAGTCCGGCCCCACCCGGGCCCGCGCTCCGGCGTCGGGCTCCTGGGGTGAGGAGGAATTTGTTGACTGCCCACGGCACCCTCGAAGGCTTCGGCCCGGCTGCGGAACTGCCCGCGCTCCGCACTGCGACGGCACGCATCGTCGCGAACATCGAGCAGGTCATCGAAGGTAAGACGGACACCGTCCGGCTGGCGATCGCCGTACTGCTGGCCGAGGGTCACCTGTTGATCGAAGACGTGCCCGGCGTCGGCAAGACCAAGCTGGCCAAGGCGCTCGCCCGGTCGATCGACTGCTCGGTGCGCCGCATCCAGTTCACGCCGGACCTGCTCCCCAGCGACGTCACCGGCGTCTCCGTCTACAACCAGGACGCGCACGACTTCGAGTTCAAGCCCGGCGCGGTCTTCGCCAACCTGGTGGTCGGCGACGAGATCAACCGCGCCTCGCCGAAGACCCAGTCCGCGCTGCTGGAGTGCATGGAAGAGCGCCAGGTCACGGTCGACGGCACCACGTACGAGCTGCAGAGCCCGTTCATGGTGGTGGCCACCCAGAACCCGATCGAGATGGAGGGCACCTACCCCCTCCCCGAGGCCCAGCGCGACCGCTTCACCGCCCGGCTGGCGATGGGTTACCCCGACCCGCGCGCCGAGATGGCGATGCTGGACGGGCACGGCGAGCACGATCCGCTGGACGCGCTCCGCCCGGTCTCCGACGCCGCGGAGGTCCGCCGGCTGATCGAGATCGTCCGCCAGGTGTACGTCTCGGTCCCGGTCAAGCAGTACGTGATCGACCTGGTCACGGCCACCCGGCACGCCGCCGACCTGCGGCTCGGCGCGAGCCCCCGGGCCTCCCTGCACCTGCTGCGCACCGCCCGCGCGGTCGCCGCGCTGGAAGGCCGGGAGTACGTGCTGCCGGACGACATCCAGGCGCTCGCCGCACCGGTCCTGGCGCACCGGCTGCTGCCCACCCCCGAGGCCCAGATCGGCCGGCGCAGCACCGCGTCGGTCGTCGCCGACCTCGTCGCGCGGGTGCCGGTGCCGGACGACCGGGGCGGGCGCGGGGGCCGCTGATGCTCGCGGCACTGCGCGGTCTGACCACGCGTGGACGATCGTTCCTCGCGGCGGCCGCCGCTGCCGGTGTCTCGGCGCTGTTCCTCGGCGAGGAGGACCTGCTGCGGATCGCGGCCCTGCTCGCCCTGCTGCCGCTGTTCGCCGCCATCGCGGTGGCCAGGGCCCGGTACCGGCTGTCCTGCTCGCGGACCCTGCGGCCCGGACCGCGTCCAGGTGGGCAACCCGGCCCAGGTGGTGCTCCGGCTGGAGAACCTGTCCCGGATCCCGACCGGGCTGATGCTGCTGGAAGACAAGGTGCCGTACGCGCTCGGCAGCCGGCCCCGGTTCGTGCTGAACCGGCTGCTCGCCCGCCAGCACGGCGAGGTCAGCTACACGGTCCGCGCCGACGTGCGGGGCCGGTACGACCTCGGCCCGCTCAGCGTGCGGCTCACCGACCCGTTCGGCCTCTGCGAGCTGACCCGCTCGTTCGCCAGCACCGAGCGGCTGGTGGTGACCCCCGTGGTGGTCCCGCTGCCGCCGGTCCGGGTGGGCGGGGAGTGGGCCGGCAACGGCGAGAGCCGGGCCCGATCGGCCGCCGTGCACGGCGAGGACGACGCGGCGACCCGCGAGTACCGGCACGGCGACGACCTGCGGAAGGTGCACTGGCGCTCGACCGCGCGGACCGGCGAGATGATGGTTCGTCGCGAGGAGCAGCCCTGGCAGACCAGCGCCACCGTGCTGCTGGACACCCGGGTCACCGCGCACCGCGGCGACGGGCCGGCCTCCAGCTTCGAGTGGGCGGTGAGCACCGCGGCGAGCGCGGGCGTGCACCTCGGCCGGTCCGGTTTCACCATGCGGATGATCACCGACTCCGGCGTCGACATGGACGCGGTGGCCATGAGCGGGGAGGGCGTCCTGCTGGACTACCTCGCCGAGGTGCGCCCGTCCAAGCAGCACACGCTCGCCACCGGGATCAGCCGGCTGCGCCGGGACAACGGCGGCGTCCTGATCGCGATCGTCGGCTTACTGAGCCCGGAGGAGGCCCAGCAGCTCGCCGCCGCGCGACCGGCCGGCACCACCGCGATCGCGATCTTCATCGACGCGTCCAGCTGGGTGAACCTCCCGACCCACCAGCGCGCCGCGGCCGAGGGCCGGTACGCCGAGGCCGCGCACGCGCTGCTGGTCGGCGGCTGGCGGGTGCTGCGGGCCAGCCACGGCACCCGGCTCGACTCGCTCTGGCCGTACGCGGCGAACCCCGGCGGCCAGGGGTGGTTCTCCCCCAGCGCCGTCGGTGCCGACCCCGCCGCCCAGGCCGGCCGACCCCTCGGAGGCGCAGCCCGATGAAACAGCGCCGTCACCTCGCCATCGTCGCCGGCGCGGCCACCGTGCTCGCCGCCACCGCGCTGGCCAGCGTGTACGAGAGCAAGAGCGGACCGCTCTTCATCATCCAGAGCCCGAACTGGTTCCTGTACATCGTCACCGTGGTCGCCGCGGTGGTCGCCGGCTCGATCGGCGCCCGCGCGCTCCGCGCCCCGGTCTGGGCGCAGCCGATCGGCGGCGCGTTCGCCCTGCTCATCTACGTCACGGTGATCTTCGGCGACGGCTTCCTCGGCGATCATCCCGACGCCGGGCACGTTCGAGACGCTCAGCGGCCAGCTCAACACCGCCTTCAACGAGATCGCGGAGCTCTCGGCCCCGGTCCCGATCCACCGTGGGCTGCTGCTTGCTCGCGGTGCTCGGCGTGGGCTTCGTCGCGATCATCGTGGACCTGATCGCGGTGGGCATGCGCCGCGCGTCGCTGGCCGGGCTGCCGTTGCTGGCGCTCTACGCGGTGCCCGTCTCGATCGACCGGAACGGCATGCAGTGGTGGACGTTCGCCCTGGGTGCGATCGGATACCTCTGGCTGCTCACCACCGACCAGATCGAACGGGTCCAGCGTTGGGGCCGCCCGTTCCGCGCCGACTCGTCGGACGAGCCGTGGACGACCACCCCACTGGGCACGACCGGGCGCTGGGTCGGGCTGTTCGGCATCGGCATCGCCGTCTTCGTGCCGCTGTTCGTACCGGGCATCTCGGCGGCGGGCGTGTTCGGCAGCGGGATCGGCGTCGGGCCCGGCAGCGGCGCCGGCAAGTCGGTGGAGACGATCGCGCCGATGACCGAGCTGCGCGGCCGGCTGACCCAGGCGAAGGAGACGGAGATGTTCCGGCTCCGGACCAACGACGCCGGACCGCTTCTACGTGCGGCTCACCACGCTCGACAAGTTCGAGACCAGCGGCTGGACCCAGGGCCAGCTCACCGCCCGCCCCGAGGACCGGGTCTCCAACGGCATCGGTTCCGGGGACGACATCGCGCCCGGCGTGCCGACCTCGTCGCAGCGGACCAGTATCGAGATCCGCTCGCTCAGCAAGTCCCCGTTCCTGCCGATCTACGCGAACCCCACCAAGGTGGACGTCGACGGGGACTGGCGCTGGGACGACGGCGCCGACACCGTGTTCAGCAGCAGGTCCAGCACGGGCAGCCTGCGGTACTCGTTCGAATCGGTCCGGGTGGAGTACGACCGGGACCGCCTCGCCGCCGCCCCGCCGCTGGACCCGAGCGACGCGGTGGTCAACGAGTTCACCGGCACGAACGGCAAGGTGGACGACGTCGCCAAGGCCGTTCTCGTGGACCTGGAGGTGGACAAGAAGACCACCCAGTACGAGAAGGTCATGACGATCAATGACTACTTCTCCCCCGAGAACGGGTTCAAGTACAGCCTGGAGACCGTGTCCGGCACCACCGGCACCGACCTCGGGGACTTCCTCAACAACAAGCAGGGCTACTGCCAGCAGTACGCCTCGGCGACCGCGTACCTGATCAGGGCGGCCGGCATCCCGGCCCGGGTCGCGATCGGCTTCGACCGTGGCATCCAGAAGGACGGCTACGTCTCGGTCACGAACAAGAACGCGCACGCCTGGGTCGAGGTCTACTTCAACGGGCTCGGCTGGGTGCCATTCGACACCACGCCGCCCGGAGGCGACGGGCGCTCCGCCGGACTGCTGCCCTGGGCGCGGGACGCCAGCGACGGCGTGAACACGCCGATTCCGGGCGTGCCCACGGCCCCCAGCGCCACCGCGACGCCCGGCGTGACCAACCCCGACGACCTCGCCGACGACCCGGACAAGGGCCTGAGCATCGACTCCGGCCCGTCCACGCCGAAGCCCATCGACGTGCCGCTGGCCGTCGCACCGCTCGGCGGGCTCGCCAGCGGGCTGATCGACGGCGGGCACTGGCCCGACCTTCCGCTCTGGGCGGGGATCCTGCTCGTGCTCGCGCTGGTGCTGCTGATCGCCGCGATCCCGGCGCTGGTGCGGATCCAGACCCGACGACACCGGATGGCCGTGGCCCGGTCCCCCAACGCCCTGGTGGCCGCGCACTCGGCGTGGGACGAACTGATGGACATGCTCGCCGACCTCGGCATGCCCGCCGACGACTCCGAGACGCCACGGTCGACCGCACGGCGCCTCGCGGCCACCGGGCTGGACCAGGCGGAACGGCACGCGGTCGAACTGCTCGCCGCCGACGAGGAACGTGCTCGGTACGCACCGCCCGGTGCGCTCGCGCCGGCCGCGACCGTGGCCAAGAAGGCTGGCCGGGCGACCGGACGGGCCGCGGTCGGCACCGCGTCGGTGAATTCGGCCGGGGCTGGCGTTCTGGCGTTGGCGCGACGACTGCCGGGCGCGACGAGGTGGCCCACGCCGGCACACCGCGTCGGGTCGAGGCGGCGCCTGCCGGTCGCCACGGCGGTCCGAGAACAACGCGGCGCAGCGCGCCGAGGCGACCCAGCGGATCCTCGCGGTGCAGGTGGTCTGGCGTGCGCTGTCGGATCGTGCCACCCGCGGAGTCCGGCTCCGGGCGCTGCTGCTCCCGCCGTCGCTGGCGGCGCGCACCAACGTCGCGGTCGCCCGTTCCGTCGAGGAAACGTCCGTGACGCTGCGGGAATGGGGCGCGACCGCTCGCCGCCGCCTCCTCCCGGACAGCCTCCAGACCCATCCCTGACCCCCGCCACCTTCACGCGGCTTTGGGCGACATCTTCTCGGCTATGGCCGAGAAGATGTCGCCCAAAGCACAGGGGGTTGAGGCGCGCAGGGGTTGAGGCGCGCGGGCGGCGGCCCGGGTCGGCGCCGCGACGGCGGGGGCCGGGCCGGCGCGGCGGCGGGCCCCTTCACGGCTTTGGGCGACATTTTCGGTGCTATAGCACCGAAAATGTCGCCCAAAGCGGCGGTTGCGGGGTTGGTGCGCGGCGGCAGCCCGGTTGCGGGCATGGGAAGAACGGAGGTCGGCGGGCCTATCCGCCCGCCGGAGTACCGCTAGGTCAGCGGTCGTTGCCGTCGGCCCGGCGGCGCCAACGCTCCTCGAGTCGATCGAGCAGCGAGACGCGCGAGGCACGGCTTCGCGGCTTGCCTTCGCTGCCGACGACGCGCAGCGGCTCGGTCCGCCCGGCCCGGCGATACGAGTGCACCCCCAGCACCGCGGCACCGAACATCACCACGAAGCCGAGGATGCCCAGTACCGGGATCCCGGCGGGGGCGAAGTTCGTCACGAGACCGAAGACCATCAGCCCGACGCCGACCAGCAACAGCAGGACGGCGAAGACGACACGGCGCAGCGCGTAGTGACGAGGGTCTGTCGCGCGCACGGTCGACGCGAACTTCGGATCCTCGGCGAGCAGCGCGCGCTCGATCTGCTCAAGCAGACGCTGCTCATGCTCAGAGAGCGGCACGGCACTCCTCCCGGCTCCTCAGGGCCACCGGCGCCGGCATGTCAAGACCGGTGCGACAGCATTTACTCAGACGACCGATCCGGCAGTCCCCTTGAAGTCTACGAGTGGTTGGCTGCCTCGGAAAGACGAACACCACTCCAGGTGTCCTCAGGTATTGCCGGTCGGTTAACACACAGCCTAACGCTCCGTTTAGTCAGTTGGCGCGCCGAGGGTTCGCCGGGTCGACAAGACTGCCCGGACGGACCACTCCGCGGCCAAAACGCCTGGTCGCTTCGTCCACCGCCTGCTCGGCTTCGCGCCAACCTCGCTCGCGTTCGCCGAGCACCAATTGTCGGGTCGCGCCGCCGGCCGGAGCCAGTCCCTCGATCCGGACACCGACCAGCCGGATTCGTGCGGCGTTGTAGCCGAGCGCGTCGTAGAGCGCCCGAGCGGTCTCGTAGACCTCGTAGGTCACGTCGGTCGCGGCGGGCAGGGTGCGGGACCGGTTCAGGGTGGTGAAGTCGGCCAGCCGGATCTTGATGCTCACGGTGCGCCCGACGTGGCCGGCGGCGCGGACCCGGGCCGTCGCCCGCTCGGCCAGCCGGAGCAGCTCACGGTGGATCACGGCGCGGTCGGTGACGTCGGTGTCGAACGTCTCCTCGGCGCTGATCGATTTGTCCGGCCCCTCCGGGCTGACCCGCCGCGGATCACGACCCCAGGACAGCTCGTGCAGGTGCAGCGCCTGGGCGTCGCCGATGGCGCTGCGCAGGGTGGCGATCGGCAGCTGCGCGAGATCGCCGACGGTCTTGAGCCCGGCTCTGGCCAGGTGCGCCGCCGGTGCGCTCCCCCACGCCCCACAGCGCGTTCACCGGCAGCGGGTGCAGGAACTCCAGCACGCCGTCGGCCGGCACGACCAGCAGGCCGTTCGGCTTGCAGCGGGCGGACGCGAGCTTCGCGACGAACTTGGTGGTCGCGACGCCGACCGAGCAGGTGATGCCCTGGCTCTCCTCGACCCGCGTCGCGGATGAGCTGCCCGATCCGCGCCGGCCGGCCGAGCAGCCGCTGCGCCCCGGCGACGTCGAGGAACGCCTCGTCGAGGCTGATCGGCTCGACCAGCGGCGTGATCGACCGGAAGATCTCCATCACGCCACGGGAGACCTCGCTGTACCGGGCGTGGTCGGTGGAGAGGAACACCGCCTGCGGGCAGAGCCGGCGGGCCACGGCGGTCGGCATCGCGCTGCGAACCCCGAACTTGCGGGCCTCGTAACTGGCCGAGGAGACCACGCCGCGATTGCCGGTGCCGCCGACCACGACCGGCCGTCCGCGCAGCTCGGGGCGGCTCCGCACCTCCACCGCGACGAAGAACGCGTCCATGTCGACGTGCAGCACCGAGCAGCCGGCGTCGTCGCCGGGAGGTCCGGCGACCGGGCCGGCGCGGGGCACCTCGTGGCTACGCCCCATGGCCCGGCTCCGCTCGCTGGCTCGGCGCGGCGTTCCGGCCGCGCGCGGTCCGGGGCGGCGCGGCCGTCGGGGCTGGGCGCGGTGCCGGCGGGGATGACGATCAGCGGCACGAGCTGCTCGTCGGTCGTGAGCGAGCCGTGGTGACCGACGAGCAGCGTGGTCGACGGCTCATCGACGGACTCGACGATGCTGCTGTCTCCGGTGGCCGCCGCGACCACGTCGCCGATCCGGTCGAGCAGTTCGGGCGCCACCTCCGGGCCGAACCAGCCCTCGGCCACCGCCTCCTCCCGCGAGCCGCACCCAGGCCCGCTCGCCGAGCACGCCGCGCCAGGCCGCGAGGACGTCGGCCGCGGCGCCGGGCTGGGTGTAGACGTGCCGGGCGCGGGGTTCGCCGCCGAGCAGCGCGACGCCCTCGCGCAGCTCAGGATGGGCGCGCACGTCGATCCGGCGATGCTCGGGCACGTCGACCATGCCGTGATCGCCGGTGACGAGGAGCAGGCTGTCGGCGGGCAGCACGTCCGCGAGCTGCTCGACCACCCGATCGGTCACCGCGAGCTGGCGCCGCCACGCCTCGGACCGGCAGCCGCGGAGGTGACCGGTCTTGTCCAGGTCGGCGTGGTACGCGTAGACCAGCGCCTCGCGCTCGTGCCGCATCGCGCCGGCCACGCCGGCGATCAGATCACCGGCCGTCTCGGCGGCCACGTACCGCGCCCCGCGCAGCCCGGAGACGGTGAGGCCGGAGCCCTGGAACGCGCCGGGCGAGACCTGGAATGCGCCGGAGCCGTGCGCCGCCAGCCGCTCGAAGACGGTCGGGTGCGGCTGCCACTTCAGCGGGTCGACCTCCGGATCCCAGCGCAGCGAGTTCATCAGCCGGCCGGTGCCGGGCACCGCGACCTGATACCCGAGCACTCCGTGCCGGCCCGGCGGCAGGCCGGTGCCGAGCGAGGTGAGGCTGGTCGCGGTGGTGGAGGGGAAGCCGGCCGTGATCGGCATGCCGCCGGCGGCCGCCGCGGCGAGGAACGGCGCCTGATCGCTGTGCTGACGCAGCAGGTTCCAGCCGAACCCGTCCACGAGCAGGACACAGATCCGGCGTACCTCGGGCAGACCGAGGATGTTCGCGAAGCCGGGGACGCCGAGCGCGGCCGCCGCCGAGGGAAGCACGTCGCTGAGCGAGCCGGCGCCGTAGCGCGGCACGACCGGTGACTGGCTCGGACCGGTTTCGATCATCGTGCTCCTTCCGTCTGGTCGGTGCGGCGGCGGACGGGCGGCGGCTAACCCCGCCGGGCGAGCAGGTGCAGCTGGGTGGCGATGTCGCGGTAGGGCGGCCGGTCGGCGGCGGCGAGCTCCAGCGCGAGCAGGGCGTCCAGCGCTCCGGGCTCGGTGTCCAGGAGCGCGCCGGGCACCAGGTCGGCGACCACGCGGACCCCGTGCACCTGCTCGACCGTCAGCCCGGCGCGGGCGAGCAGGCCCTCGGCGCTGGCGAGATCGAACCGGCGCAACATCGTGTCGGCGGACCCGGCCCGGCCGGCGGCATCGTTGAGGATGGCCGCGGCGGCGGTGAAGTGCCCGCCGAGCGCACGGGAGAGCACGGCGGCGGCCCGGTTCGCGACCAGGACGCTGGCGCAGCCGCCCGAGCGCAGCACCGCGTTGACCGCGCTCAGGGTGGCGGCCGGATCCTCGACGACCTCCAGCACGCTGTGGCAGAGCACCAGATCGGCGGAGCCCGGCCCGGCCACGTCCAGCAGGCTGTCGGCGTCGCCCTGGACGGCGGCGACCCGCTCGGCGACGCCTCGTTCGGCGGCCCGGCGGCTCAGCGCGGCGAGCGCGTCAGGGCTGGCGTCGACCACCGTCACGGTGTGGCCGGCCTCGGCGAGAGGCACGGCGAAGCCGCCCGTGCCGCCGCCGGCGTCGAGGATCCGCAGCGGCCCGTCGGCGGCTCGGCGATCGAGCTCGGCCCGGAGAACCGACCACACCACTGCGGTCCGTGGCGCGTTGTGCGCCCGGCTACGGTCGGTCACTGCGGAGCCTCCTGCTGTCGACTGCCCGGGCCCGGTTCCGGCGCCCGGCCCTGCGAGCCTAGTGGCGCGGTACGACATCGCGCCGACTCGGTGCGGCACCGGATTCCCGCGTGTGCGGGCCGGGCGGCGTGCCGCCGAGGCTGGCCGACGCCGGCTCATCGGAAGTCCCGGGAGGACGTGTATACCCGCAGCGAGAGGGACTCCACCTGCTCGGCGACCAGGTTCGTCACTCCCTCGGCCCGTTCCAGCCGACCGCGCACGATCAGCGCCGCCGACGCCCGCAGCACCCGCCGGTACCGCGACCAGAATCCCGGTGAGCAGACCACGTTGAGCATCCCGGTCTCGTCCTCCAGGTTGACGAACGTGACGCCGCCCGCCGTAGCCGGACGCTGCCGGTGGGTGACCACGCCGCCGACCAGGACCCGGCTCCGTGCCGGTATCCCGGCGAGGCCGGCGATCGTGACCGCGCCGAGCTCGTCGAGCCGGCTCCCGGGCGAACTCGGTGGGGTAGCTGCCCGGCGACATCCCGGTGGACCAGACGTCCGCCATCGCCTCCTCCACCTCGGTGAGCACGGGCAACTCCGGCGCCTCGCTCCCGACCACCACGCCGTCGAGCCGGTCGGGGCGGGCCTGCGCCACCGCGCCCGCCGCCCACAGCGCCTCCCGGCGGGCCAGCCCGAAGCAGCCGAACGCGCCGGCGGTGGAGAGCGCCTCGAGCTGTGCCGGGGTGAAGCCGATCCGGCGGGCCAGATCGGCCATGTCGCGGTAGTCGCCGTGGGTGTCCCGTTCGGCGTCGATGCGTTCGGCCAGCTCCTTGGCGATGGTCCGGACCGAGGAGAGCCCGAGCCGGATGGCGTGCTCCAGCCGCTCCGGCGCGTGCGGGTGCGGCGGCCCGGCTGGCCCGGCGGGTTCGGCCGGGCCTGCGGTAAAGGCGGCGGCATCGGGCCCGGCGGGTGACGGTCCGGCCTCGGCCGGCGGGAGGGGTTCCAGGGTGGCCTTGGCGTTGCTCGCGTTGATGTCCGGGTTCCGCACCTGGACACCGTGCCGGCGGACGTCGGCGATCAGGCTCTGCGGGGAGTAGAAGCCCATCGGCTGGGCGTTGAGCAGCGCGGCGCAGAACGCGGCGGGGTAGTACCTCTTCAACCACGCGCTGGCGTAGACGAGCGAGGCGAAGCTCATCGCGTGGCTCTCCGGGAAGCCGAAGTTGGCGAACGCGGCGAGCTTGGTGAACAGGCTCTCGGCGAGGTCGCCGGTGATGCCGTTCTCCTTCATCCCGTCGAAGAACCGGGCCCGCAGCTCCCCCATCCGCTCCTGCGAGCGCTTCGAGCCGATGGCCCGGCGGAGCTGGTCGGACTCGGCCGCGCTGAACCCGGCGATGTCGATCGCCATCTGCATCAGCTGCTCCTGGAAGAGCGGCACGCCGAGGGTCTTGCGCAGCGCGTTCTCCAGCAGCGGATGCGGATACTCCGGCTCCTCCAGCCCGTTGTACCGCCGGATGTACGGATGGACCGAGCCGCCCTGGATCGGGCCGGGACGGATCAGCGCGACCTCGACGACCAGGTCGTAGAACTTGCGCGGCTTGAGCCGGGGCAGGGTGGCCATCTGCGCGCGGCTCTCCACCTGGAAGACGCCGACCGAGTCGGCGTCGCAGAGCATGTCGTAGACCTTCGGATCGTCCGGCCGGGATCGTGGACAGCTTCAACGTGACGCCGTGGTGGTCGCGGATCAGGTCGAAGGCGTCGTGCAGCGCGGAGAGCATCCCCAGCCCGAGCAGGTCGAACTTGACCAGCTTCACGGTGGCGCAGTCGTCCTTGTCCCACTGCAGCACGGTGCGGTTCGGCATCCGGCCCCACTCCACCGGGCACACCTCGGTGACCGGGCGGTCGCAGAGCACCATGCCGCCGGAGTGGATGCCGAGGTGCCGGGGGAAGCCGACCAGTTCCTCGGCGAGGCCGGTCACGTCGGCGGGGATGTCGTGCTCGGGGGTGTCGCCGACCCGGCCCCAGTACTCGATCTGCTTGGACCAGGCGTCCTGCTGCCCGGCGGAGTGGCCGAACGCCTTGGCCATGTCCCGCACCGCCGACCGGGGCCGGTAGCTGATCACGTTGGCGACCTGGGCGGCCCGCTCGCGGCCGTAGTGGTCGTAGACGTTCTGGATCACCTCCTCGCGCCGGCCGGACTCGATGTCGAGGTCGATGTCCGGGTAGCCGTCCCGCTCCGGGGCGAGGAACCGCTCGAACAGCAGCTGGTGGCGGACCGCGTCGACGTTGGTGATGCCCAGGGCGTAGCAGACCGCGGAGTTCGCGGCCGAGCCCCGGCCCTGGCAGAGGATGTCCAGGTCCTCGCAGAAGTCGACGATGTGCCGGACGATGAGGAAGTAGCCGGGGAAGCCGAGCTGCTCGATGACCGCCAGCTCGTGCTCGAGCTGCTGGTACGCGTCCGGGCGCGCCGGCTCGGCGTGCCGTACCGCTCCAGGGCGCCCTTCCATGGTCAGCTCGCGGAGCTAGCTCATCTCGGTGTGGCCGGCCGGCACCTCGCAGTCCGGCAGCTTCGGCGCCACCAGGTTCAGGTCGAACGCGCACTCCGCGCCGAGCTGGGCGGCCCGCGCCACCGCGCCCGGGTAGCGGGCGAACACCCGCGCCATCTCCTCCCCGGACCGCAGGTGCGCGGTGGCCGCGGGCGGCAGCCAGCCGTCCATCTCGTCCAGGCTGCGGCGGGCCCGGACCGCGGCCAGCGCGGTCGGCGAGCCGGCGCCGGGCCGGGGCGGCGTAGTGCACGTTGTTGGTGGCGACCAGGTCCAGACCCGCGGCGGGCGGCCAGCGCGGCGAGCAGCGTCGTTGCGTTCGGAGTCCAGCGGATCACCGTGGTCGGTGAGCTCGACGACCACGTTCTCGGCACCGAACAACGTGACCAGCCGCCCCAGCTCGCGGTCGGCGTCGGCCGGTCCGCCCGCGGCGAGGGCGCGGCGGCACCGTGCCCTTGCGGCAGCCGGTCAGGACCAGCCAGTGCCCGTCGTGGGCGTCGCCGAGCGCGTCCAGGTCGTAGCCCGGGCGGCCCTTCTGCCCGCCGGCGAAGTGGGCGGCGCTGATCGCCGTGCAGAGCCGGTGGTAGCCCTCCGGGTCTCGGGCGAGGACCAGCAGGTGATCGCCCTCGGGATCGGCCTCGCCGTTCTGCGGCCCGCTCAGCCCCAGGCTCAGCTCGGCCCCGAAGACGGTCTTGAGCTGGTGGAACCGGGCCGCCTCGGCGAACCGCACCACGCCGTACATGCCGTCGTGATCGGTGAGCGCCAGCGCGGTCAGCCCGAGCCGGACCGCCTCCGCGGCGAGCTCCTCCGGGTGGCTGGCGCCGTCGAGGAAGCTGAAGTTGGAGTGGCAGTGCAGCTCGGCGTAGGGCACCGCGTGCTCCGGGCGCGGCGCCCGCACCGGTTCGGGCGGGCCGTACGGGCCGCGCTTGCTGCTCCAGGCCGGGCTGTCGCCGCCGTCGGCCTCGACCGGCGGGCGCCCGGACAGCGTCCGCTCCATCTGCTCCACGAGATCGGCGGATTACCCCACCCCATCAGCTGTCTCCCGCCATCAGTCGTACATCGCCTCGACCCACCACTGGCTGCCGGCGAGCACCAGCAGCAGCCCGGTGCCGGCCACCTCGATCGGGGCCTCGGACGCGCCGCCACCGGCATCCCGGCCGGTCAGCCGCACCGGGCCAGCCGGCGCGGGGTCGTCGGCGGCCCCGCTGGTGACCAGCACCTGGCACCGGGCCCGGCGGCGGGCGCCGATCCGGTCCCACCAGCGTTCCTCCGCCGGCCACGGCCCCGCCCAGGAGAGCACCGCCCGGGGCGGCCGGCCGCCCACCGCGACCCAGGCCGGCGGCGCGGTGATCGCGTACCGGCCGGTGACGCCGACCGGAGCCGCCGTCGGCGGCCAGGACCGACGGCCGGCAGCGGCTCCGGCAGCACCGTGGCCGGCGACGGTGCGGGCAGCCGGCCGGGCCACGGCGCGTCGGGACGGCTGGGCGCGCGCTCGTCCCGCCAGGGCACCAGCCGCACCTGGTCGGCCGGGTCACGTCCGCCGCCGAGCACCGCGGTGAAGACCGCCTCGGGGCCGAGCATGCCCTGGACCCTGGCCAGCACCCGGTGCGCCCGCTCGTCGGCCTCGCCCACGTCGCCCCAGAGTCCGAGCTGCAGCCCGCCGTGCTCGACGAGCTCCTCGGGCACCAGCCGCAGCAGGCTGATTCCGGCGGTGGGCTTGGTGTCGCCTGGCGCGGCCGGTCAGCCAGCCGTCGAGCTGCCAGCGCACCCGGTCGGCGATGTCGACGGCGGTGAGCACGCCGTCGTGGCGCCAGACCCGGCTCAGCTCCTCGCCGTGTTCGGTCTGGGCCTCGATGCGCAGCCGGGTGCAGGCGAACCCGTGGCCGGCGAGCAGGTCGTGCAGCTGCTCGGCGAGGGTACGGGCGACGAACGCCGCGGTGTCGACCCGCTCGACCGGCGGGTCCGGGGTGCTGGACACGGTCAGATCCACCGGCGGCCGGCGGGCCAGCAGCGGCCGCTCGCCGAGCCCGCGGACCAGCCGGTGCGCCTGCGCGGCGTCCGGGCCGAACCGCGACGCGATCCCCCGCTCGGGCAGCGCGGCGAAGGCGCCCAGGGTACGGATGCCGAGCCGCCGCATCAGCTCGACCAGCTCGGGCCGGTCGAGCACCTCGATGTCGAGCGGGGCCAGGAACCGCCGGGTCTGGCCGGGCGGCACCAGCACCGGCCGGCGGGCGGCGAGCGCGGCGGCGAAGACGCCGTCGGCGATCCCGAACAGGGCCTCCACCCCGCATTGCTGCGGCCACGTGATCGACCATCCGCTCGGCGACCGCCTCCTCCCCGCCGAAGTAGCGGGCCGGACCCCGCGCGGCGAACACGCAGAGCCCGGGCCGCAGGATCTCCACCCCGGGAGCGAGCTCCTCCACCGCCGTGGCCACCGGCTCGAACGCCCGCGCGTCCCGCCCCGGATCGTGACCCAGCACGACCAGCTCGGGGCAGCGGCTCTGTGCCTCCCGCCGCTTCAGCCCGCGGCGGACACCGTCGGCGCGGGCGATCTCCGGAGCAGGCGACCACCCGGTTGGCGTAGAGGATCGCGGCGGGCAGGTGGGCGGGGATGCCCTCGGCCGCGACCGCGGCGACCACCGGCCAGTCCGGACACCAGAGCGCCGCGGTCCGCACCGGCGCGCCGCCGCCGGCCGGGGCGACGGCACCACCGCGGACGGGCACCGCCGCGCCGCCGCCCGGCGGCCGGGCGGCACCACGGCGAGCCGGCGCCGCGGTACCGGAGGACGGCGCCGGCCCGAGCCGGCGACCCACCGCCGGACGCGGCGCGGGGCGGCACCGCGCTGGTGCGAGCTGGCACCGCACCGCCGGGCGAGGCGGCGCTACCGCGAGTGGGCACGGCTCACACCGCCTCGGCCTGGCCGGACCAGGCGGCGGCGAGTTCGGGCTCTGGCGCCTCGGCCGGAACGATCACCGGGGCGGCGACGGGCGCCAACTGCTCCAGCTCGGCGACGCCGCCGCCCACCGCCGGCAGCCAGATGTCGTGGTACCGCGGCCGGGCGGCGCTACCGCGACCGTCGAGCCGGACGGTGACCCGGCGGGCGGTCAGGCGGCCACTCCCCTGGCCGAGCCCCTGCCAGGCCGGGGACTGGACGGAGAGGCGCAACTCGGCCCCTGGCCAGCCGCCGAATCCGACCAGCACCGTGCCGCGTTGCCGGGCCCGGGCGACCAGCCGGCGTACCTCCGTGACGTGCAGCCGATCCGGCCGGCCGACCGCCACCAGATCCATCCCGTCGGCCAGCGCGGCCGTCACCCCGGCCAGGTCGGTACCGGGCCGGGGCACCAGCGCGAGGCGTTCCAGCACCACGCCGGCCTCGGCCGCGGCGACCATCCCCAGCGTCGGGACGCCGACCACCGCCGCCCACGCGCCGGCCCTGGAGGCCCCGGCGAGCAGTGCGAGCAGCAGCGAGGCCGAGCCGGTGACCGCCACGGTGGAGCCACGCCGCAACCCGCCGCCGGGCAGCAGCGGCGCGAGGGCGGAGAGCACCGGCAAGGTGTTCTCCGTACCGCGTTCGGCCAGGGTGGTGGCAGGGCCGGCGCCGTCGCGCAGCCGCTGCGCGAGGGTGGCGCCGATCGCCTCGAGAGGACGGGACATGGGCCTGGTCAGCCGGCCAGCGGGGTGGCGCCGCGCTCGTCCGGGCGCTGCCGCGCCGACTGCTCGGCCGACTCCCCGGGGAGCAGCTCCAGCATCGGCTGGTGCGGCAGGCCCAGGGTGGTCTCCACCACGGCGAGGAACCGTTCCGCGTCCCGGAGCAGGTCATCGGCCTCCCGACCGGTGACCACCCGGGGAATGCCGGCCTCCGCCGCGGCGCGCTTGGTCGCGCCCACCGCGAAGTACCCCGCCCACTCGGCCATCTCCGGCGCCACCTGGGCGAGCAGCACCCAGACGCTGGTCGGGCCGCGGCGCCGGGCACCGACGACGGGCCGAGCCCGGGCGGCCAGCACCGCGGCGGCGGCCCGCAACGCGGCGAGATGGGCGGTGGCGTAGCGCTGACCGGGAGACCCCCAGCCGCCGGCCTCCACGATCCCGTGCCGCGCCAGCGCGAGCAGTTCGCGTGGTGAGCGGTGTGGAAGCGCGTGGGCAGGGATCGTGGGTATCGGACGCGTCGGCACGGTTGCGGCCATCAGTGGTCCCCCTCGTTCGTCACCCGGGTGACCGTCCAGCGGCCGGCGGTCCAGTCGAACCGCAGGTCGAAGACGCCGGGATAGCTGTGCCGGCCCGCGCCGGCCTTGACCCGCCACACCTCGTCGTTGCCGGCACCGCCGGAGGCCTCCCGCTCGGTCTCCTGCGGAGCATCGTGAGCGAGCACCATGCGGACCCGATGAATCCGGCCCTCCCAGAGGAACTCCTCGGGGGCGTCCCCCGGGCTACCGCGCCGCACCTCGGTGGGCTGAACCTCGGTCTCCTCGCCATTCCCCACCACCGGAGGTCTCCTTCCCCGTCGCTCCTGCCACCCGCCCTGGCGGACGTGCGATGCCGCTACGGGGGAAGGCGCAGCGACGGCACCGGCCCGAGTGGGACGCTTCCCCACGCCGCACTCGGGCCGGCCGCCTCCTCACACCGCGGCCCGGGGTCGAAGCGGGCCATGCGGCGCGAGGGTTACCCTCGGAGAGAGCCGCGACGCGTGACTCCGAGGGGTGTCGTTCGAACATGTGTTCGAATGACTCTTACAGTAAAGCGTGGGTACGACAGAACCGCAATGCCGGCCGCACCCCAGGTCCTGGCGGGGTTCGCAGCCGGCATCGCGGTGCTCGGTCCGGCCGGTCCGGCCGGCCGTGGCTCAGCGTTCGTTGAGGTCAGCGGGGGACGGCGGCGCCGCGTCCGGTTCGGCGGGCGGTGGGCCCCCGGTCCGCCACGCGCGGAGTTCCTCGTCCGGGAGGGCCAGCAGCTCGGGGAAGCCCAGCGCCGACCACGCGGCGAGATCGACCGGCCGTCGGCGCAGGTGCGCCAGCCACAGCGTGATCACCAGGCCGTGCGAGACCACGACGGCGTCGTCCGAGGACCGGCCGGCGATCTCCCACAGGCAGGCGTCGAATCGCGCCAGCGCCGCGTTCGCGGTCTCCCATCCCGGCGCCGGCGCGGCGTCCGGCACGGCGAAGAACCGGCCGACCGTGCCGGCGTAGTCCTCGTGCCAGCCGCCGCGCCGCACCTCGCGCAGACCGTCCAGGAGCACGGGTTCGCGGTCGGTGAGCGCGGCGGCGGTCGCGGTGGCCTTGTGCTCGGGTGAGCTGTACCACCGGGGCACCTCCCGCCACGGGTGGGCGCGTTCGAGGGCGACGACCGCCTCGGCACCGGCCGGATCGAGCCGCCACTCCGCGACCGGCACGGCCGGATCCTGGACGGTCCGGGCGTGCCGGATCAGGAACAGCACGGAACCCGCCCGCCGCGCCGACCCGAGACGCCCGTCATTCCGACGCGCCGAGGTCGCCGAGCCGCTGCTTCGGGTCGGCCACGAACGCCCGCAGGAACTCCTCGACCCCCGCCAGCAGCGCCGGGTACAGCACGGCCGAGGTGTCCCGACGCCAGGCCGACAACGCGATGTTCAGCCCCTCGCCGTCCACCCGGGTATAGAACGACAGCCCCGGCTGCGGCCGGCCGTGCGCGCCGGTCTGCACCATGGTCAGGGTCGCGCCGGGCAGCACCGCGACCGGCGGGACCAGTCGCTCGTCGAAGCCGAGGAACACCCGAGGCGGCCGCTCGGTGCGGGCGCCGCCGAAGACGCCGGTCTGGAGTTCCCTGGTCAGCACGGGCAGCGGCACCTGGTGGGCGTACGCGTCCAGGGTGGTCGACCGGACCCGGTCGAGGTGGTCCTGGATGCTCGCCTCGTCCTCGATCCGGGTTCGGAAGACCGCCGAGGTGGCGAACCAGCCGATCACGTGTTCCATGTCCGGGTGGTCCCGGTTGATCACCGGCGAGTGCACGATCACCTCGTCGCGGCCGAGCGTCCGCGCGACCGCGTGCTGCACCGCGCCGAGCAGCACCGTGAACAGCGTCACGTCGTGCCGGCGGGCCTGCTGGAAGAGGGCGTCCCGGTCGGCCGGGCTCCACTGCGTGTCGAGCCAGTCCGCGGCCGGCGGATCGAGGTCGGCGCCGGGCAGGTCCAGCGGCGGGAACGGGCCGGCGGCGCCGAGCTGGCCACGCCAGTACCCCAGGATCCGCTCCCGGGTCTCGCCGTGCAGCCGGCGGTTCTGCCACACCACGCAGTCGGCCTGCTGGAACGGCGGTACCGGCGGCAGCGGATCGCCGGCGTGCAGCGCGCGGTACACGGCCGCGAAGTCACCGAAGAGGACGTCCGCGGAGAACCCGTCGAACACCGTGTGGTCGGCCGCGACGACCAACGTCTGGCGGCCCTCGTCGCCCTCGACCAGGATGCCGCGCAGCAGCGGCGTGCCGTCGAACGCGAACGGCTCGCGCGCCGCGGCGGCCACCACCTCGTCCACCGACCCGGACCGGCTGGTCAGCCCGACCGGACCCGGCTCGGCGATCCGCTGCGTCACCGTGTCGGTCACCTCGAACGCGGTCCGGAACGCCTCATGCCGGCGGACCAGCTCGTCCAGCGTCGCCTGCACGATCACCGGGTCGAGCCGGCCCTCGACCGGCCAGACCAGCGGCACGATCCGCGGCGGGTTGGGCCGGCCGAGCCCCAGCGCTCGCGAGTCCCGCAGCAGCTGGTTCTCCTGCATGATCGAGGCCGGCAGCGCGGTGTCCCGAGGCGCCGGGCGAAGCGGCTCCTGGCGGATCCCCCGCTCATCCCGGTACCGCGCCTCGACCAGCGCGACGACCTCGCCGATCACCGGATTCTCCAGCACCTCGTTCAGCCGGACCGGCACGCCGACGGCCGTGCTCAGCCGGGCCGCGAATCGGGCCGCGAGCAGCGAACTGCCGCCGCTGCGGAGGAAGTCGTCGTCCAGCTCGATCGTCGGCACGCCCAGCAGGTCGGCGGCGAGCCCGACCACCAGCTCCGCGATCGGCCCGATCGGCTGATGGTGCTCGGCGCCCCGTGCGGTGGCGACTGGCTCCTCTTGCTCGGCACCCCGTGCGGTGGCGACTGTCGGGTCGGCTGCGGCCTGAGGCGCGGTCATGCGGTCTTCTCCTTGGTGGTCCAACTGGGGATGGGTAGCGCGCGCCGGTCGACCTTGCCGTTCGCCGTGACAGGCAGCTCGGCCACCGGCAGGAAGAGCGACGGCACCAGGTGGGACGGCAGCCGGGCGGACAGGAATCGGCGCAGCTCACGGCCTGCGGGCACGCCGGGGCCGGCCGGCACGACGTACGCGACCAGCCGGCGGTCCCCGGCCGGCGCCGTGGCCGCGACCACGACGACTGCCGCAGCTCGGGATGGTCGCCGAGGGCGGCCTCGATCTCCCCCGGCTCGATCCGGAAGCCGCGGATCTTGACCTGGTCGTCCGCGCGGCCGAGGAACTCCAGCACGCCGTCGGGGCGCCGCACGACGAGGTCGCCGCTGCGGTAGACACGACCGAACGGCTCGGTGCGGAACCGCTCGGCGGTCAGCTCGGGTCGGCGCAGGTAGCCGCGGCCGACCCCGGCGCCGCCGATCCACAGCTCGCCGCGGGTCCCGTCCGGCACCGGCCGGCCGTCCGCGTCGACCACGTGGGCCGTGACGTGCGGGATCGGGCGTCCGATCGGCAGCGGCGCCTCGATCGCGTCGGGATCGGTCAGCACGTGGCAGCAGGCGAACGTCGTGGTCTCGGTCGGGCCGTAGCCATTGACCACCACGCGTCCCGGCCGGGCGGTCAGCGCGGCGCGCACGTGCCGGGGCGAGACCACGTCGCCGCCGGTGAGCAGCTGGGTGATCGGGTCGAGCGCGGTCGGGTCGTCGTCCAGGACGCGTTCGAACAGCGCGGACGTGAGCCACAGGGTGTTCACGCCGTGGGCACGCAGGACGGCGCCCAGGTCGGCGGCCGAGTGTGCGCCGGGGCCGGCCACGATCAGCCGGCCGCCGTTGAGCAGCGCGCCCCAGATCTCGAACGTGGCCGCGTCGAACGAGATCGGCGCGAGCTGGAGCAGGCAGGTGTCCGGGCCGAGCGTCACGTAGTCGGCGGTGGTGGCGAGGTTGACCACGTTCCGGTGCTCGACCAGAACGGCCTTGGGCGTACCGGTGGAGCCCGAGGTGTACATCGCGTACGCCAGGTCGTCCGGCTCGACCGTGCCGTCCGGGGGCCCCGCCGGGTACCGCGAGGTCCAGGCGTCCTCCAGCAGCACGATCCGGCTCTCGGCTGGCACCGTCGGCGGCGCCTTTTTCGACCCGATCACGACGCCGGCCCCGATGTCGGCGAGCAGGCCGGCCAGCCGGGCCGGCGGGTAGCCGGGGTCCAGCGGGACGTACGCGGCGCCGGCCTTGAGCACCGCGAGCAGGGTCACGACCAGCTCGACGGACCGGTCCAGGTGCACACCGACCAGGTCACCGGGCATCACCCCGTACGCGCGCAGGTGTCGCGCCAGCCGGTTCGCCCGGTCGTCGAGCTCGGCATAGCTGAGCCGATCCGCCGGGCCGAGGTTCGCGTCGACGACCCTGGCGTAGCCGGCTGGCCTGACCACACCGGACTCGACCGCGACCGCGTCGCCGCGCGCCGCGACCTGACCGGCGAACCGCGCCAGCACCGTGGTCACGGTCGCCCGCTCACGGCCAGCGCGGGCGCCAGCTGCCGGGCCTGGAGCAGCACCACGCGGTGGTCCCGGACGCCCCACTCCACCTCGACCGGGGCGCCCGCCTCGGCGGAGATCCGCAGGGCCATCTCGGCCACCCTGGCCAGGTCGTGGAACAGGTGCGGGATCGGCGGCGGCGTGGGGGCCGCGGCCAGCGTCGAGTGAGCGAAGTGGACGGTCTCACCGCCGCTCTCCGGGCAGCCCTCGCCGGAGGAGGACTCGAAGTACTCGACCAGCACGTGCTCGTCGTCCCATGGGCTGTGCGATACCGACGTGCCCTGGAATGTGAACTCCTGGTACGCGGTGACCAGCAGCGACAGGGCGCCGTCGTGGGACCGGTTGGCGAGTTCGTGGTAGCTGCGGGCGCGGGCGCCGGTCCGGCTGGCGAGCACCCGCAGGATCGCGGCCACGAGCGGTTCCGGCGCGGCGTCCACGCCGACCTCGGAGTGGTAGATGCCGGCCGCGGTGCCGTCGGGCGCATCCTCCAGCTGGGAACTGGACCGCAGCGACACCCGGTTCCCGGCGAACTCCGCCGCGAGCTGGCCGGCGAGCTGGATCACTCCACTGTGGTCGCCGACGGCCACGGCGGCGGCGATCGCGGCGCAGGCATCGCCGGGCACCAGCAGCGCCGGTTCGGGGGTCGGCAGTCCCTGCCGGCGCAGCGTCAGCAGCCCGGCCGCCTTCCGGCCGGTCACCTCGGGCGGCAGGTCGGCGGTGAGCGGCAGCAGCGGGACAGGTGCGGCGCCGGGGGCGGCCGCGACCAGCACGGCGTCGTCGGGGTGCTCCTCGGCCAGCACCTCGACCGTCCCGGCGTCGGCGTCGACCATCACGAGCTGGCCCTCGACCAGCCGCCGGGTCGCGTCGGCCACCCCGATCAGACACGGCACTCGGAGCTCGCGGGCCACGACGGCGGCGTGGCTGAGCATGCCGCCCTCCTCGGTCACGATCGCGCCGGCCATCTGGAGCAGCAGGAGCAGGTCGAAGTCGGTGCCGGGCGCGACGAGGACGTCACCGAGCCGCATCCGGGTCAGGTCCGCGGCCGAGCTGACCAGCCGGACCCGCCCGGTGTGCTGGCCGGGCGACGCGCACAAGCCGGGCAGCCGGACCGCGCCCACCGCCCGCCCGCCGGTGCCCGGACCGGTGGGGTCGTCGGTCTGCTCGGGCCAGCAGCCCGACTCCCGGCGGGTCAGCACCAGCCCGGAGGTGAGCCGGCGCCGCAGCGTCTCCGCCGGCACGACGGCGCCGTCCTCCACCAGCCGGAGCAACTCCTCCAGCAGGTACAGCCGGACCGCGTCGGCGGGCACCCCGCGCCGGCGCGCGATCTCGTCGAGGAACGCCGGCCGGTGCCGGGTGATCCGGCCGAGCAGGCGCTTGTTGCTGTCCCGTACCTCGCCGGTGCGGCGCAGCAGCTCCAGCAGGCGGCCCAGGTCGTCGTCGCGGTGCTCGGCGTGCTCGCGGGCGGCGGCGGTCATCCGGCGGTCGAGCTCGGCCTCGGGCAGCCGCAGGAACTCCTGGAATCGGTGGCTCATGCCCTCCACCGAGACCGTGTCCGCGCCGTACGCCGAACCAACCTCGGCGTGCGCCAGCACCAGCTCGCCCAGCCGCTCGCGGACCTGGCCGTCGGTGACGTCGCCCTGCCGGTACCGCCGGACCAGCGCCAGGAACTCGCGGTCCTCGGTGCCGCCGACGGTCATCACGGTGGAGCGGCACAGGTCGGCGAGCCGGCGGTCGATCTCGGCGGCGGAGTCACCGATGGCCGGGGCCGAACCGTCGGCGACCAGCGCCCGCACGGCGGCGTGTAGCGCGTGCTCGACCTGGACGAGGTTCACCTCGTAGATCTCGCCGAGCGGGATGTGCTGCAGGTCGGTCAGCGTGTCCATCAGCGCGCCGTCGTCCAGGGTGCGCGGGTCCAGGCCGTCCAGCGCCGTGGCCAGCGCGCGCGAGCGCGGTCGGGTGTTCGCGAGCACCGCGGCCAGCTCATCGCCGGTGCCGCTCGGGTTCCGCAGGAACCGGCTGCCGAACCGCAGCGCGAGCCGATCCCACTCCTCGGTGGGCGCGTAGCTCGTGGTCTGCCACGGGGTGAACACCACGGCGGTGTTCGCGAACCGGAACGGGTTGAGGAACGGGTTGTGGCGGGCGTAGAGGCCGTGCAGGAACTCGACGGCGAGCAGGCTGGTGGTGCGGCGGTGGTTGATCTGCCGCCAGGCGCGATGGCCCCGGCTGAACGCGAACATGTGGTGCTCCTTGCCTATCGGGATTGCGTGGCGAGCTGGCGCGGCAGCACCGGCGCGAGGCCGTGCCGGTGGGTCAGGCCGGGCAGCGCGCGGTCGAGGAAGTCACGGCGCAGGGCCCGCCGGTCGGCGAGTTCGGCGGCGGTGAGGGCCGGGCCGGACGACCGGTCCAGACGCACGATCGGGATCCCGTCGATCGTCGGCAGGCCGGCGCCACCGATGTCGCCGAACAGCTTGAACTGCATGACCAGGTAGACCTCGTCGTGCACGGCGAGCGGCCGGGCCGCGGTATTGCGGTGCGGGGAGAACACGCTCATCGCGTAGTCCAGGCCCGCGACCGTGAGCTGCTGCACGCGGGCCCCCTCGTCGCCGCGGTACCGGGCCAGGTCGGCGGCGGTGGTGTCGCGCAGGAGGTGGGCGAGCTGGGCCAGCCCGGCGCGGGTGCTCGCCGACAGCCAGCGGATCGCGTCGAGGTTGGCGCAGATCCGCTCGGGGGCGAGCAGCGCCGGGCGCTGCCACGGCTCCGGCGCGGACGCCACGCCGGTGAAGGCGCGGTGGATCGTGCGGTAGGCGCGGTCGGCCTGGCGGTGGAGGTCGTCGAGCAGCGCCGGGAAGCGCGGTCCGCGCAGCCGACCCCAGCCGTCCAGCCGCACCTTCGCCCCCGGCGGCAGTCCGAGTCGCAGATCGCGCGCATTGTCTATCGGCAGCAGATTGGTGTCGGCGACCGAACCGTCGGTCGCGTCGTGCAGCACGGCGGCACCCAGATAGGCGATCGGATCGATGAGCCGGCGGCGGAGCCGAAGATCAGGAATTTCGGACCATTTCACCGCACTACCTAATTTAATGTCCCGCCCCGGCGTGTAGTTGAGATGCAGGTGGAATCGCTTGTCGTAGAACATGCTGTTCTCACGGTCGACCGTGTCCCTGTCGTAGTTGAAGCACAGGTGGAAGTGACCGTCGGCCAGCCGGTAATGGTCGACCACGGCCGGCGCACTGAGGAAATCGACGAAGTCGGCCGCGGTGTCGAACAGCATTTCCGCGGTGGCCGAGCCGAGGTCGGTGACGGCCGAGCGGATCGTGTCGTCGGAGGCGAGCAGCATCACGTCGTACCGGCTGTGCGGGAACGCCTTGTCGATCAGTGCGATCCGGTCCCCGCCGTGCACGGTCCACTCCTGCAGCAGGTTCTCCCGGTAATGGTCCAGGACAGTGCCGACGTTGCGGACGTCCGGCGGCGGTTCGGCCAGCCGCGGGGCGGCGAGTCGCAGCACCGCCGGAGTCTCCTGGGCCTCCGCTGGATACAGGTCGGCCAGCGCGTCGATCATGGGTCTTTGCTCCTTCGATGCGGATGGTGCTCCCCGGTGGCGGCGTCGAATGGCCGCACGCCCCGTTAATGCGCCAGGCGCCTCCCGTTAATGGTTGAGCAGCACAACATGGAATAGCACGGCGGAGCAAATTGACGAATTGAGTGCGCCCTTTTGGGCAGCGTCGAACAGACCGAAAGGGCAGCCATCCGGTAGCCCCATTTACCCGCACGGGCAGCATTCTCGAATTCGCCATTCTCAGCTTGACGCGGCCCGAATAGCTGTTGTTAGCATCGCCCTGCCCCGGACCAGTCGGCAATAGCGACTGAATTCACCGGGACCGGGCGGACAGTGAGCGCACGGTCACGCAAACCATGAATTCCTTTGGGGGGCCGTGCCGTTCCGGCACCCGAAACAGCCGGTACGCACGTCCCCGATTCGACCCACGGAGCCGGCATGGAAGACGTCAACGCAGAAGCGCGGGTCGCCGCGACGATACGCACGGCGCAGGCGGTGCTGCCGCCCCGGGCGACCACCGTCGACCCGGCGTCGGTCCGCCGCGTGGTCGCGATCCTGGCGTCGTCCCGGGGCGGCAGCAGTCTGCTGTTCCACCTGCTCCGCTCCACCGGCGCGTTCCTGTCCCTGCCGGGCGAGCACACCCACCTCTACAAGCTGCACGGGCTGGGCCTCGGCGCCGAACCGGACGCCCACGACGGCGAGGTCTCGGTGGCGGCCGACCACGACGGCTTCGCCCAGCACGTCTTCCGTGACTGCAGCGTCGCCGACGCTGAGGCGCTGGAGCGGCCGGAGGAGTTCGTCGGCGATGTCGTGCGGCGGCTGCTCGGCCAGTGGCCGGCGCTCGCGGACCACGTCGAGCAGGTCTGGACGCTGGCCGAGCGGGCGCTGCCGACCCGGGACCGGTGGCCCTCGTTCGACCAGGACGCCTACCTCCTCGATCTGATCGGCCTGCTCCGCACGGCCGGTCACGCCGTCAACCCCTGGTACTACGACCTGCCGGCCGCGGCCGTCGAGGCCCGCTTCCCCGGGCTGGCCAGGCCGACCGCGCCGCCGCCGGGCGTGCCGACGATCATCGAGGAGCCGCCGTTCGTGGTGCCCCGGCCGGTCACCGCGCCGGCTCCGGCCGGCGACGCCCGCCCGCTGCTGCTCAAGGCCTCCGTCGACGCCTACCGCGCCGACCTGCTGCCCAAGCTCTTCCCAGACGCCGAGGTGCGGATCGTGCACCTGGTCCGCAACCCGGCCGCCGCGATCAACGGCCTCTACGACGGCTGGCTGGATCGGGGCTTCTACTCCCACGACCTGACCGGCCGCGCGACCCTCGCGATCGACGGCTACTCCCACCTCGGCTGGGGCCGCACCCGGTGGAACTTCGACCTCCCGCCCGGTTGGCGCGAGGTGGCGGCCGCGCCGCTCGCCGAGGTGTGCGCGTTCCAGTGGCGGCAGGCCCACGCGCACGCGCTCGACGCCGGCCGGGACTGGCCCGGGCCCTGGCTGCAGGTGCACGCGGAGGACGTGATGGCCGGCGGAGAACGCCGCCGGGCCGCCCTCGCCGCGATCCTCGGCCTCGCCGGCGCCGACCCGGCCGAACTCGGGTCCACGTCGGACGCGCCGGTGATGGCGACCACCCCGCCCGCACCCGGACGGTGGCGCCGCCGGGCCGACGTGCTCGCCCCCGCGCTGGCCACGGCCGCGACCGCCGAGCTGGCCGTGGCCCTCGGCTACGGCGCCGAGCCGAACGACCGATGGACGTGACCGCGCCGCCGCAGGCCCCCGCCGCGTACCACGGGAAGGGCTGGCAGCCCCGCGCCGGCACACTCCGCACCGACCTGCGCGCCGGCCACGGCTGGCGGCCCGCCGGGTACGACAGCGAGTGGGCGGCGCTGCGCACGGTCATGCTGGCCTGCCCGCCGGACTGGCCCGCCCCGGCGGACTGGAACGCCGTGCAGTACCTCGGCCCGGTCGACTTCCCGGCGCTCCGCCGTGAGCTGACCGGATTCGCGCGGACGCTGCGCGGGCTCGGGGTGGACGTGCGGCTCCGCGAACTACCGCTCTCCGCCGGCTACAACGGCTTCTTCGTGCGCGACCAGTTCTTCATGACGCCCGAGGGCGCGATCGTGGGCCGGATGGGCAGCGCCCCGCGGGGCGGCGAGGAACCGGCCACCACCCGGGCACTCGCCGCCGAGGGCGTGCCGATCCTCCGCACGATCGGCGGCGCCGGCTGCTTCGAGGGCGCCGACGCGCTCTGGCTGCGGCCGGACCTGGTCGCCATCGGCATCGGCAACCGCACCAACGAAGCCGGCGCGGCCCAGGTGCGGGACGTGCTGGCCGGGCTCGGCGTGCGGACCCGGACCTTCGTGCTGCCGTCGAGCGTCCAGCACCTACTCGGGCTCTGCCAGCTGGTCGGGCCGGACCTCGCCGCGATCCGCACCGAGGTGGCGCCCGCCGGCCTGGTGGCGCTGCTCGACGCGTGCGGCATCCGGGTGCTGGAGTTCGCCGAGCACCCCGAGATCGTCCGTGGCCAGGCCATGAACTTCGTGACCGTGGCCGAGCGTGCCGTGGTCATGGTCGGCGGCGCGCCTCGCACCCGTGCCCAGCTGATCCAGGCCGGCATCACCGTGCGGGCCACCGTGCACTGCCCCGAACTGCTCAACGCCGCCGGCGGCCTGGCCTGCGCCACCGGCGTGCTGCACCGATCCATTCTGGAGGAACCCCGATGACCGAGCCTGACCTGGTGACGACGGTCTGCCTGACCTTCGAGAAGATCCTCTGCGTCGACGGCGTGACGCCCGACGACGACCTGTTCGAGCTCGGCGGCCACTCGCTGCTCGCGGCCCAGCTGGTGACCGAGATGCTCACCCAGCACGGGATCCGGGTACCGCTCGCGCGGTTCCTCGACGACCCGACGCCGGGCGCGCTGGCCGCGCTGGTCGAGGCCGGGCTGGCCGAAGCCGGGACGGTGCCGGCGTGACCAAGCCTGTCGTGCTGACGATGGATTTCCGGGCGCCGGCCGTGCCGGATCGGCTCGGTTTCCTGGCTCCTGCCGCCGATGGCCCGTACCACCTGGTCGAGCTGAAGCAGAGCGCTGAGGTCGGAAGAGATCTCGCCGCGCACGTGGACGCGCTGATCGGCGCGGCAGCGCTGCCCGCCCCGACCGACGTCACGATCGTGACGTACTGCGCGTCCTTCGCGCTGATCCCGCAGCTCACGGCCGCGTTGGAGAGCCGGGGGCACCGGGTCGCGGCCGCCCTCGCGCTGGAGCCGAGCGTGCTGGACGAGGCCGAGGTGTGGACCACGTTCGAGGAGGTGTCCGGCCAGCTCGGGGCCACCGGCCGGCTGGCGGCGTGGCCCGACGGGCTACCGCCCAGGGCCGCGATCCGCGCCGACCTCGCCGGCCAGCTCGGCGTGCTGATGGCACCGCTGCGGGAACTGGTCCGGGCCGCGCTGGGCGTCGACGATCCGGACAGTCCGACCGCGGCCATCGCGGACGAACTGGTCGCCCGGTACGACAGCTGGCTCGGCCACGCGCTCGCCTGCTACGCCGCCGGTGCGGACGCCCCGACGGCCGCGACGCGGCTGATCCACACCGTCGAGCGCGACCCCCGGGACGGCGGCGTCGCCGAGCCACTCGCGGAGGCAGCCCGGCAGTGCCGCGATTGGGACGAGCTGATCGAGGTCACCCGGGCCGGCGTCCACCCCGTCGAGAGCGGGTCCACTAAGTACCCTAAGGTCGGCCGGTTGCAGAAGTTGCTGCCGCCGGCCGGCCCCGGACGCCTGATCGCGCTCGCCGCGCTGATCGCCAGCGCGGGCTTCGGCCTGTACGCGGTCGGCAGCGCCATCTACTTCGTCGAGTCGGCCGGGCTCAGCGTGGCCGAGGTCGGGCTGGGCCTGGGCGTGGCCGCCCTGATCGCCTTCCCGCTCGGCGTCCCGCTCGGGCATCTCGCCGACCGGGTCGGCCCACGGGAGGTCGCGGTGGGCGTGGCTGTGCTCCAGGCCGTGCTGCTGACCGCCGCCACGCAGGTCACCTCGTTCTGGACGTACCTGCTGGTCATCATCCCGCTCGGCATCGCCGAGGCGGGCGGCAACGTGGTGCGCAGCGCGCTGATCACCGGCGTGATGGGACGCGAGGGCCGGGTCGCCCTCTCGGCGTACCTCCGCAGTCTGTTCAACGCCGGTATGACGCTGGGCATCGGCGCAGCCGGGCTGGCGATCGCCTGGAACACCCGGTCGGGGTACGCCGCTTTGATGCTGGGCAACGCCGCGACGGCCTGCCTCGTCGCGGTGCTCTACCTGCGGTTGCCGCGCGTGCCGGGCCGGCCGGCCGCGGCGAAGGGCACCCGCAAAGCCGCCGTCCGGGACGTGCCGTACCTGCTGGTCGGGCAGATCGCCGGCCTGCTGGGCATCGCCGAACGGATCCTCGCGATCGGGCTGCCGCTGTGGGTGCTGCGGCACACCAGCGCGCCGCGCGGGCTCGCCGCCTGGCTGGTCGGGATCAACACGGTGCTCGTGGTGCTCCTCCAGGTCCGCGCGACCCGGCGGGCGAACACGCTCGACGGCGCCGCCCAGCTCCAGACCTGGGGCTTCGCGGCGATGAGCGCTGCCTGCGTGATCGCGGGCCTGTCCGGCGGGCTCGACCCCTGGCTGGCGAGCGCGGTCCTGGTCGCGGCGGTGGCGCTGCTCTCGCTCGGCGAGATCTGGACCGCCGGCGCCGGCTGGGCGCTCCGCTACGAACTCGCGCCGGAGGGCGCGCAGGGCCAGTACGGCGGGGCGTTCCAGCTCGGCAACCTGCTGCCGGCGGCAGTCGGCCCCGCGATGGTCGCGCTGCTCACCGACGAGTGGGGGCTCGGCGGCTGGCTGGTGTTGGCCGGTGTCTTCCTGGTCGGCCTGCTGGCCAGCGGACCCGCGATCGCGTGGGCCCGGCGGACCAGGGTGCCGGCCGCGGCCGAACTCCAGCCGGCATGAGCGCCGGACCGGGTCCGATACTGGCCGTCGTCTACGACCTGGGCTCCGCGAGCCCTCGGGACATCGCGCTGGCCTGCCGCGACGTGTGCGGCCTGGTGTTCGTCTGCCCCGACCAGGACGACTGGTCGGAGCAGACGATGGAGGTACTGGCGAGCCTCGCGCCCGTGGTCCGCGGCGACGCCGACGACCCGGCGACGATCGCGGCGAGCCTGCGCCGGCACGGGGTGACCGGGATTGTCACGTTCGCCGACCGGACCATGCCCCTGACCAGCCAACTCGCCACCGCGCTTGGCCTCGACCACCACGCGCCCGACGTGGTGCGGCGGCTCACCGACAAGTACCCGCAGCGGGCCCGGCTCGCGGAGGCCGGGGTGGCCACGCCCCGGTACGCCCGGATCGACAGCGCCGCGGACCTTCCGGCGGCGCTCGACGCGATCGGCTACCCGGCCGTGCTCAAACCGCGCGCCGGCGGGCTCAGCCGCAACACCCATCTGGTCTCCGACCGGGACGAGTGCGTCGCCGCCGTGCACGATGCCCTGCGCACGGAGTCGTCGCTCATCTTGGAGGAGATGCTCGTCGGCGACCCCGCGGTGGCCGGCGACGGCTGGGGCGACCACGTGTCGGTCGAGACCGTCCTGTTCGAGGACGAGGTCGTCTTCGCCGCGGTGACCGGCAAGTTCCCGCTCGCGCCACCCTTCCGGGAGACCGGCAACGTGTACCCGAGCACGCTGGACGACGCGGTGGCCGAGGCCGTCCGGGCGGAGGCGGTCTGGGCGGTGCGTGCGCTCGGCGTGCGGTCCGGGGTGTGCCACACCGAGGTCAAGCTCACCGCCGACGGGCCTCGGGTCATCGAGGTCAACGGGCGGATGGGCGGCTTCGTCGGCGAGCACATCGCGGCGACCACGGGTTACTCGCTGCTCGACGCGGTGGTGGCCATCGCGATCGGCCGCCGACCCGCGCCCGCCCCGACGAAGCCGGCCAACCAGGTCGCGTACATGGTGTCGCTCTTCCCGCCGATGGAGAGCCGCACGATCACGGCGCTCGCCGGCCTGCCGGAGGCGCGGCGGCTGCCCGGCGTGGACCGGATCGTGCTCGGCAAGACCGCAGGCGCGGCCGTGGACTGGCGGGCCGGCAGCCTGGAGTACCTGGTCCGGGTGCACGGAACCACCACCGACCACGCGGCCCTGCGCGAACTGGTCGACACCCTGGCCACCACGATCACCTGCACCTACGAAACCTGACCGGGAGCCACAACGCGCTTTGGGCGACATTTTCGGTGCTATAGCACTGAAAATGTCGCCCAAAGCGTGAGTGCCGGCGGGCGACATGAAGGTCCCCTCATGGGGCAGCGTGCGCACATCCGTATCGGACAATAGACTCGAAACGGACAGTAACTCCGATCGAAGGGCCACGATGCGCACCTCCATCACGCTCGCGACCACCGGCCTCCTCGCGGGCCTCCTGCTCGCCGGAGCCGCACCAGCCCAGGCCGCCGCGACGCAGACCGGCACATTGCGGCCCACCGACACCGCGCCGGCCCCGGGCATGGCACTGACCACGATCCAGCAGCGCTGCTTCACCTGGACCCTCTTCGGTCAGCCGGTGCCGCTGCACCAGCTGACCGTGACGCTGCGGAACGACCGGCCGGGCGTCGCGAGCTCGGTGAAGATCCGGTACGCCGAGGTCGCCGACCCGCGCTCGCCGCTCTGGACGCACACCACGGTCCGCGGCCTGACCGGCACCGAGACCGAGTTCAGCACCTCGTTCACGAACGGCGTGGACACCGCGAAGCACCCGGTGCTGCGGGTGGACACCACCTGGAGCGACGGCCGCTCGGAGACCATCGGCCCGCTCGCCCCGGCCTACGCTTGCGCCTAGAGATCCGCGCGCTGGGCGACATCTTCTCGGCTATGACCGCGAAGATGTCGCCCAGATCGGAACGCCGGGCGGCAGGCCGCCGAAACGCCGGACGCTGGATCGGGCCCAGCGGGGCGGAAGGGAGTGACGCCGTGCTGTTTCTGCGCTCCGTCCTGGCGGGCATCGAGGCCGGCACGATCACGCTGAACTTCCGCCGCTGGAAACGGCCGGCCGCGGTGGCCGGCAGCCTGCACCGCACCGCGATCGGCGTGGTCGCGATCGACTCCGTCGAGCTGGTGCGGCCCAGCCAGATCACCGTGGCCGACGCCCGGGCCGCCGGCTTCCCGACCAAGGCGGCGCTGATGGCCGACCTCGCGAAGTTCCAGGAGGCCCCGATCTACCGGATCGCGCTCCGGTTCGCCGGCCCGGACCCCCGCGCTGAGCTGCGGCAACGCGCCGAGCTGAGCGAGGCCGACGTGGTCGAGCTGACCCGGCGGCTGGCCCGGTACGACGCGGCGAGCCGGCACGGTCCGTGGACCATGGCCACCCTCGCCCTGATCCGGGATCGCCCCGCCGTGCGCGCCGGCGACCTCGCGGAGAGCGTCGGGCGGGAGCGGCTGCCGTTCAAGACCGACGTGCGCAAGCTGAAGGAACTGGGCCTGACGGAGAGCCTGGAGATCGGCTACCGCCTCTCCCCGCGCGGCGAGGAGTACCTGCGCCGACGGGGTTAGGCCAGCCAACCCCTCCGGTCTGGGCGACATCTTCGGTGCCATGGCACTGAAGATGTCGCCCTAAGCCGAAAGGCTCACCTGGCGGTCGTCGGCCGCGTCCACTTCTGGTTGGCGCCGCCGTGACACGGGTGGGTGCTGACCCGGCTTCCGTTCTGACCCTCCGTGGCGTCGAGGCAGTGACCGTTCCGCGCCGACACGATCGAACCGTCGCCGCGAACCTCCCACTTCTGCGCCGGCGTGCCATTGCAGTCCCACAGGTACGCGAACTGACCCGGTCCGGTCGCCGGACCGTTCATGTCCAGGCACTTGCCCATCACCCGCAGCGACCCGTCACCGTTGGTCGTGAAGGTCTGGGCCGGTTCTCCGCGGTCGTACGCCGGGTGGCATGACCACACGACGAACGGCGTGCTGTTCGCGTAGTTCCCACCCTGCACGTCCAGGCACAAGTCGCTGATCCCGACGACCCGGCCGGTCCGGACCGGCTCGGTGGGCATCGTCCACTTCTGGTTGGCGCCGCCGTGACACGGATGGGTGCTGACCCGGCTCCCGGACTGACCCTCCGTGCCGTCGAGGCACTGACCGTTCCGCGCCGACACGACCGAACCGTCGCCGCGAACCTCCCACTTCTGCGCTGGCGTGCCGTTGCACTCGTACAGGTACGCGAACTGACCCGGTCCGGTCGCCGGACCGTTCATGTCCAGGCACTTGCCCATGATCCGCAGCGACCCGTCGCTCGTGGCCGTGAACGTCTGCGCCAGCTTCACCGGCTCGTACTTCGGGTGGCACGGCCGCAGGATGAACGGAGTCCCGTTCTCCGTGCCGACGCCCGACACGTCCAGGCACAGGTTGTTGATGCCGGTCACATCGCCGGTACGGGCGTTGGACGGATCGGTGACGTCCCGGATCCAGTCCGCCACGGTGTCGACGCGGGTCTCGACGGCGCCGCGCCGGGTCTCGGTCTCGGCGTAGCAGCCGCCCTGCCAGGACCGGTCGTTGATCGCGACCAGCTCGACCCGGTCAGCGACCTCGCGGAACGCCGGACCGCCCGAGTCGCCCTTGCAGATCGACGCGCTGCCCTGACCCGTGACGTCCAGCCCGGCCGGCCGGACCGCGTCCACCGTGAACAGTCCGGTGTGCAGCAGGTCCGGGACCCACTCCGTGCTCGTCCGCCCGTAGCCGGCGACCCGCAGCACGTCGCCCGCGGCCGGCGCCGTCGTGCCGAGCCGCACCGGCGCGATGTCCGTGACCGGGTCCACCAGCCGTGCCAGCACCAGGTTCCGGTCCGGCCGCCCGACCAGCTCGGTCACCCGCACCACGCGACCCGCCGTGCCGGACAGATCCGCGCGGCCGATGGTCGCGGTCGTGGCCTTCTTCGGTATCCCCTTCGGCGCGGTCTCCCCCGGCGCGACGTTCTCCGGGAAACAGCTCGCGGCCGTGGCCACCCACTGCCGGTCCACCAGCGCGCCGGTACAGCTGCGGTCGCCGACATCGATCTTCGTCACGAACGTGTACGCGCCGGCCGTCGCGGGGGTACCCCCGCCGACGGCCTGCGCGGGTACCCCGCCGAATGTTGTGATGGCGAGCAGGCCAACTGCCCCGGCCACCAGACGACGTACTGCCTTCATCGTTCCCCCGTCGTACCCGAACTTCTGGAACGGACGCCCGAGTGGACGCCCGACGGAGATGTTCCGATGCGGGAGGGCGGCTGGCTATGGTGCCGGTACGCCTTTGGCCTCCCGTTGCTCAAATCCGCAACGACCTCCGGAAAGCCGCGCGCTGGCCAGGCAATGGGACACCCGGCCAGCGCGCCGCCCTACTACTCGAACGATCCGGCTCAGGACACCGGGCCGTCCTTCTTCTCTTCCCAGCCAGCACACTTCTTCAGGCCGCACGGGCCGGGCGCGATGTAGGACTCGTTCGGCAACTTCTTCCTGTTGTCGAACTCCAGGTAACCGCCGTGGTAAAGGTTGGCCTCCTTCTCCCACGGGTTCTCGACGCCGTCGTCGCCGTCAGGAGTGGTGAACCACGACCACCCGGTCCCGGCCCAGTACTGGGACAGGAACGTCTCCGGCGTGTTGTTCTGCCACTGGTCCGAGTGGACGGCCTCGTGGCGCAGGAGATCCGGCCCATACACGTCGGCGTTGATGCCCTTGTCGTACAACTCTTTGCGCTTCGCCGCCTCGGCGTTCAGCGCCCCGTTGAGGTCGGCCTCGCTCCAGGGGTAGAGCAGGTAATCGCCGACCGTCATCGGCCGGCCGTTCAGCGTTTTCGTGTTGAAGCAGATCATCTGCTTGAACGCGGGCTTGCAGGTTCCGCCCCCCGCCAGGGCCATCGCCATCGCCAGGTCGTTGTTGCCATTGGCGATGTTCCCGGGGCGCAGCGGCGACGACGCCGGATCGGGTTCGTTCCACCGCCACTGGTCCCCGTTGCCACCGGGCTTGGCCGCGTCCTCCGCCCGCTGCCTCGTGATGGCGTGGTCGTTCGCGGCCTTCGCCGCGGCCGCCGCCTCCTCTTGCGACTTGCCAGCCGCGAGCGCGGAGTTCTTGGCCGCCTCCGCGGACCTGCTGGCCTCGTCGGCGTAGCTCCGGGCTCGCGTCGCGGACCGGTCGGCTTCGGCCGCGGACGCTTCCGCGGCTTGGGCGCTGGCGCGTGCCGACGCCGCGGCGTTGCGCGCCGTCCGTGCGGACGCCGCAGCCTGGTTGGCGGACGTCTGCGCGGCCTGGGCCGCGGCAGCCGCCGTCTTGGCGTGCTCGGCGGCCTGGTTCGCCGAAGCCTGCGCCTCGTTCGCGTAGCGCGCCGCGTCGTCGGCGGCCTGGCGCGCGATGGCCGCCACCCGTGCCGCCTCGGCCGCGTTCTGCCGTGCCGTGGCAGCGATCTGCGCAGCTTCGGCGACGTAGCCGCGGACCCGCTCGATGTGCGTGGCCGTCTCCTGGTCACGCCGCTGAGCCTTGAACTGACCCATCGAGAGGAAGTAGCGCTGATACGATCGGGGGCCGGACAGTGCGACCTGCGCCGCCGCCTTCACCTCCGCGCCACCGGCGCTCCGGATCTGCACGATCTTGATCCGGTCGTCCTGCGCCGCCGCCACCTGCTGCCCGTTCTCGATGAACTCGATCAGTTCGGCCTCGGTGCCTTCCAACGCCGCGCGCGCCGCCGCCTTCAGCGCCGGCCCACCCGTCTGCCCGAGCCGGACAGCCTCGATCCGCGCGTCCTCGGACTTGCCCTGGTACTGGCGGGTCCGCAGGAATTCCCGCACGTTCTCGGGGGTGCCGTTCAGCGCCGCGTCGGCCGCCGCCTTCACCGCTGACTTGCCGCTGCTGCCGAGGTGCTGGACCCGAGCCCGGTCGTCCTCGTCGGCGGCCACGAGCCGGCCCGTGCTCAGGTAGGCGCGCATGTCCTCCACGTTGCCCACGAGTGCCCGCTCCGCGGTGGTCCTGGTCCAGGGGTCACCGACCTTGGCGAGGTGGATGGCCGCCTTGCGGCCGCTGCTCAGGACCGTGGCGTCCGACGCGCCCGGGGCCGAAGCCTCGGCCAGGAGCTGGCGGGTCTGGTCGTCCAGCCGGTCACGCTCGGAGATCCGCAGGGCGAGACGGTTCTGCTCGGCCTCCTCCTTCTTCAGATCCTCCTGCGCGGCGAGGACGCCTTCGGCCGTCACCGTCTTGAGCCGCTCCTCGTCCGCCGCACGCGCCAGCTCCTCGACCTTCTTGGCTTGATCGGCAGCCGCCGTCGCCGTTTCGCCGCCCGGGCCGCGCGGCCGCGTGCTCCGCCGAGCGACGGGCCGCGTGCTCGGCCTCTCCTGCGTGGTTCGCGGCCTCCTCAGCCGCCGCGGCGGCTGCCTCGGCGTGCGCTGCGGCCTCGTTGGCCGCCTCCCGCGACTCCCGCGCCGCCGTGGCCGCCTTGGTCGCGAACTGCTGTGCGGCGTCGCCGCTCGCGTGGCCTGCGCCGCCGCCGCCTTCGCGTTGTTGGCCTGCTCGCGGGCGCGCTTCGCCTCCTCCGACGACACGCCTGCCTGCTCGGCCGCGTCCGCCGCCGCGTCGGCGGCTGCCGCCGAGTTGGTACCCGCGCTCGCCGCGAACACCGCCGAACCACCAGCCGCGTCCGCGGCCATGCCGGCGTACTCCGCCGCCTTCGCCGCCTCGCGCGCCTGCAGGGCCGTGCCCTTCGCCGTCACCGCCGCGTCACCAGCCGCACCGGCAAGGTTGGCATCGGTTGCCGCCGCCGCTGCCGTTGTACGCCCGCGACGCCGCCTGTCCGGCCAACGTCGCCGCGGACGCCGCCCGGGTCGCCGCCTGTGCCGCGGCCCGGGCCGCCGTGCTGGCCTGGTTGGCCGCGCCGATCGCCGTGCGCGCGGCCTCCGCCGCCCGGTTCGCGGCATCGGCCGCACGGCCCGCCGCGCTGGTGGCACGGCCCGCCGCCCTCGGCCGCCCGGGTCTCGGCTGCGGCCCGCTCGGCCGCCTCCTTGGCCAGCCTCGCCGCGTTGACCGCCTGGTCGGACGTGATCTTGGCTTGCTCGGTCTCCCAGGCAGCCTGCGCACCAGCCTCCTTGGCGAGGGCACCAGCGTGGTCAGGTCCAGAACTTCCTTGTCCCGCGCGCGGGCGACGTGCTGACCGACCACCAGGAACTCACGAACGTCCAGGTAGCCGCCTTCGAGTGCGATCCGGGCCGCCTCTTGGGTGGCGGGGCCGCCGCTGGACTTGATCTGGACCACCCGGATCCGGTCGTCCTGCTCGCGCGCCGTGTACTGAGCCGCGACCAGGAAACCATCCAGGTCGTCGTCGTCGCTGGAGCGCGGTACGGGCAGCGGCCTTGACAGCAGGGCCGCCCACGGTGGAGATCTGCGCGGTGCGACTGGAAGTCCTGCTCTATCGGCACCTTCCAGCCCGTGGCCAGGAACTCCCGGACCTGGGCGATGTTCCCCGCCAGCGCCTGGGTGCCGGCTGTCTTCGTCGCCGGGCCGGCTGAGGCCATCAGCGCCGCCGCAGCCGTCCGGTCATCGTGTTCCCGCGCCGTGTGCTGGCCCGTGGTGAGGAACTCCTGGAACTGGGCGTCGGTCCCGCAGAGCGCCGCCTCGGCGGCCCGCTGCGCCGCTGGTCCGCCCGTCTTCATCAGCGCGAGGACACCGAGCCGGTCGGTCGCGGCGGTCGGAGCCGGGGCGGCCGCGGCCGGGACGACCGTGACCAGTCCGGCGAGCAGCACGGTGACCGCGACCACGGCGGCCCGCCGCATCAGTTCGCGATCCGCAGCTCAAGGACCGTCGCCGGGCCGCTGTTCGGGTCGTTGCCGCTCTCGCCGATACCGACGAAGTCGTCCTTGGGGACGTGGACGGTCTCGGTCTCCGCCGCCACCGTGATCTTGGCGTTCAGGGCGTGGTTCTGGTCGCTCCAGATGACGTACGCCTCGGGGATCTCCAGCGTCACGTAGCCCTTGGTGCCCTTGACCACGAAGCAGAAGTGGCCGCGCGTACCCGGCCAGCGGCGGCTCTCGACCTTGATCTGGTCGGCGCCGGTGACGCAGTCGGCGAACAGGATGTGGCCGTCGCCCTTGATCAGCTTGAGGCCCCGGTCGCGCTCGATCTGAGCGGCGCCCGGGTATTCGTAGGTCTCCTCGATCGGCGGTGGCGCATCCTCCGCGCCCGCTCCCGCCGGGCCGCTGAACGCCGCCAACCCACCGAGCAATCCGATCACCGCTAACTTCGGAACAACGCTCACGATCCACCCCGTCTATCACGTAGGTCCTGTAGGCCACCGGAGACGCTAGGCAGCGACGGTGCGCGCGAGAAGATGGCGCGGACGCGATTGCATAAACCTGCAACGGCCGGAAGCCAACCCTGAACCGGGCGCCAGCTTCGGTGCTGTGACACCGAAGATGTCGCCCCAAGGCGCAAGGCCTGGCGGACGAACGGGCGAGCGGCGGGCGAGGCGGCTCAGGCGTCGGCGGGGTGGGTGTGCGGGAGCTGGGCGGCGCCGACCTTGTTCTCCTTGCCGGGCCACGGTCCGCGATAGACGCAGGTGTCGCAGTTCATCAGCACGGACTCGCCGAGCGCCTCGGCGTACCGGGCCAGCAGCAGCCGGGCCACGTCGTCGTGCGCACCGAGCACGCTGGCCACCCGGGCACCGGCCGACTCGCCGGCCTTACGGACCGAGGACGGCAACCGACCGGGAGCCAGGAAGTACGGCGCCACCGCGATGTCGTCGTGGCCGAGCCGGCGGAGCCGGTCCACCGCATCGGCGACCGTGGGCGTGGTGGCGCTGGCGTAGGCCGTCTCGACCGGGGCCTTGCCGCCGCGGTGCTCCCACAGCAGCCGGGCCACCCGGTAGATCTCGGCGTTCGCGTCCGGGTCGGCGGCGCCGGCGGCGGCGAGCACGACCGCGGTCGACGGCCCCGCGCCGACCTCGGCCAGCCGGTCGGACAGCGCGCTGAGCAACAGCGGATCGGCGCCCAGCGGCCGGCCGTAGACCAGGCGGAAGCCCGGGTGGGTGTCGCGCGCGAGCCGCACCGAGCCGGCGATGTCGCCCTTGCTGTGCGACGCGGCCGTGAGCAGCAGCGGGATCGCGGCCACCGCGGCGCCGGCCTCGGCCAGTTCGGCGAGCGCACGGTTCACCGACGGCGGTTCGTGGTCGACGTACGCCAGCCGCACCGGCACGTCGGGGGCGAGCGCGCGCACCCGCGCCAGCAGGGCCTCGTGCTCCGCGATGCCGGCCCGGAGCGCGGTGCCATGCGCGACCGCGAGCAGCACGGGGTGGTCGTGCACCGGGCGGCCCACCCGCGGCATCGGCAGCGAGACGCCGGTCATGCGGAACGCTCCAGCAGTCCCCGGCGGCGCAGCACCGCGCGTTCGGCCGGTGCGAAGACCAGCCGCTCGGCCGCGACCCCGACCGCGAGGATCAGCAGCGTGACGCCGAGCACCAGTGCGGTGTCGTGCGCGGCCCTGGCGTCGTTGAGCTGCCGACCGACGCCCGCGATGTCGGCGCCGGTGTCGATGATCTCGGCGGTCATCAGCGCCCGCCAGGTGAACATCCAGCCGTTCTTCAGTCCGCCGACCACGCCGGGCAGCGCGCCGGGCAGCACGATGTGCCGGGCGGCGGTGAGCCTGCGAGCGCCGAGCACCCGGCCGACCCGGTGGAACAGCGGCGGCACCTGGTCGATGCCGCTGACCACGCCGATCGCGACCGAGGGGGCCGCGCCGAGCAGCATCACGGCGTAGACCGTCGCGTCGCCACCGCCGAACCAGATCACCGCGATCGGCACCAGCGCCGCGGCCGGCAACGCCTGCAGACCGGTGAGCACCGGCTGCAACGGCAACCGGACCAGCCGGACCCGCGCCACCAGCACGCCCAGCGCCACGCCGATCACCGCGCTGAGCAGGAATCCGAGCGTCACCCGCTGCAGGCTCTGCGCCAGCGCCTCGGGCAGCCCACCGCTCGTCCAGCCGGAGCCGATCGCGCCGGCCACGTCACCGATCGAGGGCAGCACCGAGCGGTCCCGGGCGCCGAGCCGGACCGGGAGCTCCCAGCCGCCGAGCCCGACGGCCAGCCCGAACAGCACCGGCCACCCGGCCGACCAGGCCCGCCGCCACCACGGCGGCCGGACCCGGACCGGGGTCTCCAGCGCGTCCAGACCGGCCGAGAGCCGCGCGATGTCCTCGGGCAGCCGGCCGGGCGTCGTCGACTCCAGCGTCGGTTGGGCCACCGCGTCCACGGCGACCCCAGGTTCAGTGGCCATGACGACGGATCTCCGCTTCGAGTCGCTCGGTGATCCAGGTGGCGAGCGCGGCGACCCGCTCGTCCTCGATCCGGCGCGGCGGCGGGATGTCGACGGTGTACTCGGCGACGATCCGGCCCGGCCGCGAGGAGAGCAGCAGCACGCGTTGGCCGAGCCGCACCGCCTCGCGCACGTTGTGGGTGACGAAGACGACCGA
>CAVVAL010000020.1:0-168219 GCA_963746095.1 uncultured Actinomycetota bacterium
GCTCGAAGCTACTCGCCCGGTTCGTCGTGATGGCCGGCTACCAGGGCTGCTCGTGTGCCTGGACGAGATGGTCAATCTGTACAAGCTCGCGAGCACACAGGCACGGAACGCCAACTACGAACAGATCCTGCGTATCGTCAACGACAGCCTGCAAGGCAACACAGCGCACCTAGGGTTCCTCTTCGGCGGTACGCCAGACTTCCTCATGGACACCCGGCGCGGCCTGTACAGCTACCACGCTCTCCAATCCCGGTTGGCAGAAAACACCTACGCCACTGCGGGCCTGGTCGACTACTCCGGACCTGTCCTGCGCCTGGCCAACCTCAGCCAGGAAGACTTCTACATCCTGCTCACACGGCTGAGGCACGTATTCGCTGCCGGTGACACTTCCGCATATCTCGTGCCGGACGATGGACTCCGGCATTCATGCAGCACTGTTCGGACAATATCGGTGACGCCTACTTCCGCACGCCACGCGCCACCGTCCGGAATTCCTCAATCTCCTGGCCGTCCTGGAGCAGAACCCGAGCGTGGACTGGACGACTCTGATCGGGACAGTCACCATCGCACCGGAGACGAACCCAGACCTGGCGCCGATTGATGAGGAGGACATTGGCCAGGCGTCAGATCCGCTCACGGTACTTTCGGCTGGTTCGGACGGCAATCAGCCGTTGAACGGAGCGGCCCTCATCGCGCCCACTGCGCGTCCGACCGCAGAGCGGGATGATGACGACCTCACCTCCTTCCGGCTCTAGCCACGACGGCGAACCCAGGCCGGGCGCGTCTCCTGCGCGACCGTCGGCAGCCTTCGATCGCCTTGATCAACGGATTCAACGATGGATCTGGGACAAGCGATGGCCTGCGCTGCGCCCAGCGCAGGAGCGTGCTGTCGCTCCGATTCTTGCTGCCGACCGTGACCTCGTGATCTCCGCCGCCACTGCGGCGGGTAAGACAGAGGCCGCGTTCCTGCCCATCTGCACGACGCTGCTCACCGATCGCGACGCAGCCCCACGCACCGACGCGATGCCGTCTGACCTGAGCGGTATCAAGGTCCTCTACGTCAGCCCTCTAAAGGCACTCATTAACGACCAGTGGGGCCGGCTGGACTCCCTTTGTGAGCACCTGGACATCCCCGTACATCGGTGGCACGGAGACGTCGGCGCCTCCCGAAAGGCGGCGCTACTTGCCCGTCCTGACGGGATCCTCCTGATCACGCCGGAGTCGCTGGAGGCCATTTTCGTCAACCAGGGCCCGAAGGCGGCCACCCTGCTGCGTGCGTTGCGCTACGTCGTCATCGACGAGATGCACGCCTTCCTCGGCACCGAGCGCGGCGCGCAGCTCCAGTCGTTGTTGCACCGCGTCGACCTCGCTGCCCGCCGCCGCGTTCCTCGCATCGGCCTGTCCGCGACCCTCGGCGACATGAGCGCCGCACGCGACTACGTTCGCCCAGGACACGGCGACAAAGTCGACGTCGTGATGAGCGAGGACAATGAGGCCCAGCTGTTTCTGCAGCTCCGTGGGTATATAGCTGCCCTTCCTGCGCCTTCCGTCAACGGCCCCGCTGCCAACTCGCTGGACGAAGCGGACGAGCCTGACGATCCCACCGCCGAGACGCAGCACATCGCCGACATCAGCACTCATCTGCTGAGGAAGCTCCGAGGCAGTACCAACCTCGTTTTCGCGAACTCGCGAACCCGCGTTGAGCAATACGCTGACCGGCTCGCCCACACCAGCGAGACACTCAGAGTCCCCAACGAGTTCTTCCCTCATCACGGCAGCCTGTCCCGAGAGCTGCGCGAGGATGTCGAGCAGCGTCTCAAGGACCCCAACACCCCAACCACGGCAGTCTGTACCTCCACCCTCGAGCTCGGCATCGACATCGGATCGGTGGCCTCTGTCGCCCAGATCGGCGCGCCACCCAGCGTCGCCGGGCTACGCCAGCGCCTAGGCCGCTCCGGTCGACGTGAGGGAGAGTCCGCGACGCTGCGCATCTACATCAGCGAGCCTCAGATCACGCCGCAGACACACCCGGTCGACACGGTCCGCGCCGAACTCGTGCAGTCCATTGCCATGGTGGACTTGCTACTCCAGCGCTGGTACGAACCGCTGAACAGCAGGCACCTGCACCTGTCGACGCTCACCCAGCAAGTGCTGTCCCTTATCGCCCAGCACGGCGGCGTCCACCCCAGCGAAGCCCACCAGGTTCTCTGCAAACATGGACCGTTCCAGGCGGTCACCCCGGCCACTTTTGCCCAGCTCTTGCGGGACATGGGCGCTGCGAAGCTCATTACCCAGGCCAGCGACGGCCTCCTTCTGCACGATATTATCGGCGAGAGACTGGTCAACCACTACTCGTTCTACGCCGCATTCCGCGGCGCGGACGAATACCGGCTCATCGCCGCAGGCCGCACCCTAGGCACCCTGCCGGTCGACTTTCCAGTGATAGTCGGCACCCGGGTCATCTTTGCCGGCCGTCGATGGACAGTGCTGGCAGTGGATCCCCGCCAGAAGGTCATCGAACTCGCTCGCTCCCGCGGCGGCCGCCCACCAACGTTCGCCGGCCATGGTGCCGCCGTCAGCGATGGCGTTCGTCAACAGATGCTCGCCGTCTACAACCGCCAGGAGGTTCCGGCGTACCTCGATGCCACCGCACAGCAACTTCTTGATGAGGCCCGAGACTACTTCCGTCGCTGGCGACTGCAGACGCAATCCGCACTCAGCCATGGCCACGATGTTCTGCTCTTCCCCTGGCGCAGCGATACTGTCCACTCCACCATCGCCATCATGCTGGCTGGCGCGGGTCTCACTGCCGCAGCAGAAGGAATTGTGCTGTCGATCCAGGACACCGACCTCCATCGTGTCCGTCAAGCTATCGAACAGATCATCGCCGAGCCCGCGCCCAACCCGGACGAGCTCGCCGCTCAAGTGCGGAACAAGGCATTTGAGAAGTACGACGAATACCTCAGCGAAGATCTACTCAGTAGGGGGTACGCCGCCGGCCATCTCGACGTGACGGTAGCGCGTCAGGCGCTCAACGACATCCTGCCTAGACTTGGGGAGTACACGGCCGGCAACAGCGAGCCTCTCTCCAGCGCTGTGCCGGGAACTCTGGCGGTCAACGTTAGGTCTCCCCTCGCTGAGAGGGCTGCGGTCGCGCTGATGCAAGTACCTGGTGCACAGAGGACGGCGACGCCATCAGACTCAGTGGCGACGGAATCGCTATCGGTCACGTTTCCATCAACCCGCTTGAAGGACGCCACATACGCCGTCTTGGACGTCGAGACCACGGGATTCTCGCCCCGCCTCGGACACCGCGTCATCGAAGTTGCCGTCATCAGGGCCAACGCAGACGGCACGCACGACTCTGCGTGGAATACCCTCATCAACCCCTTGCGTGGAGCCGGCCCTACGCGTGTGCACGGCTTGACCTCCGCCGACCTCGATGCAGCCCCTACGTTCGCGGAGATCGCCGGCGACCTTGCCGCCGCTATTGAGGGAGCTGTCCTCGTGGCGCACAACGCGCCCTTTGACCTGGCGTTTCTTGCCCACGAATTCACGCGGCTAGGAGCCGAGCCGCCGGTGTGGGCGACCCTGTGCACACTTGAACTCGCCACCGTGTTCGCACCGGACCTGCCCAGCCACACGCTCGAGCACTGCAGTGAAGCCGAGGGCTTGGCCATCAGGCATGCACACACGGCTCTCGGCGATGCGCGCGCCACGGCACAGCTACTAACGACCTACCTGCGCCGAGCAGTCCGAGATGGTGCTCAGACCTTGGCGGACCTTGGCTGTCCCGCAATCCCCGTCGCGGGCTGGGCACCATGGCCGCCTACAGGTCGGCATCTTCGCCGCCCTCACCGCCCCGCGCGGGGGTACCCGGCTGCTAGTCCGTTGAGGCGTGCTCCAGTTCGTTCCGTGGGGGGCCAGTTGTACGAAGCTGCCCTGACCCGCGCTCTCGCGGACGGCCAGATATCAGACTTCGAACGGACCGAACTCGGCATGCTTGCCAACACCTGGGGCCTGACAGAGTTGGAACAAGCAGAGGTCTGGAGACACTGAGCCTTTTCCAACCTCTGTCCGATGTGGTCGGGTGGGTGCTGGACAGCAAGGAAGCTCCTGGTAGGACGGGGATTGTCTAGATCCGGTCCGTCACACCAGGAGCTTCGAGTGCTTTCTTACCCGTCGGGGATGACTGTGTCCAGCCGTGCGCTGCGGTTGCTGGCCGGCGCGTTACGGCGCCGCCGGTCCGAGCTGCGGACCCGGTGGCGGCGTCTGGACGCCGGCCGACAGGCGTTGCTGGTGGTGGCCTACCTGCGTAAAGGCGAGACCTACGCCGATCTGGCGTGTGGTTTCGCCGTCGGCGTCGCGACTGTCTACCGGTACGTCAGGGAGGGGTTGGCATTGCTGGCCGGAATGGCTCCGACGCTGGCACAGGCCATCGACGTCGCCAAGGGCAAGGCGTATGTGATCCTCGACGGGAGCCTGCTGCGGATCGACCGGGTCGCGATGGCCTCGCGTGGTGACCGGCCTTTCTACTCGGGCAAGCACAAGGCGCATGGGGTGAACGTGCAGGTCATCGCCGACCCTGCCGGTCGGCTGATCTGGGTCTCACCCGCTCTGCCCGGTGCCCGGCACGACATCGCCGCCGCCCGCGAACACGGCCTGCTCGACGCGCTCACCGCCGTCGACGTGCGGGTGCTGGCCGACCGCGGCTACCAAGGCGCCGGACCGGCGATCACCGTGCCGCAACGGCCCCGCCGCAAAGACCCCAACACCGGCACCTACCGGCCGCTGTCCCAGAACCAGAAGGACGTCAACACCGCCCACGCCCGCCTGCGCGGCCCCGGCGAACGCGCGAACGCGCAGCTCAAAAGCTGGAAGATCCTCCGCAAGATCCGCTCCAGCCCCAGCCACGCGACCACCCTGGTCAACGCCGTCCAGACCCTCATCCTCGCCGGATAACCCCAACTGGAAAAGGCTCACTGCGTCCACGCGGTGGATCCAGGAGCCGAGGCGTGAACCCCGCACACACTGCTTGTCGATGGCCCATCGCCCGTCGCGATCCAACTCGATTCACCGCGATCGCCGGCGGGCTGCGGCGGTGCGCGGCGGCCGAGCAACAGCACCAGGTCTCGTTGACGCCCGGAACGTGATCGTTCACTTTGACGATTACGCACTAGGCAACTCACCCAAGCAGCGAAAGTATCGGGTGGCCAACGGCGTCGATGCCGCTACAGCCGCCGCCCATTTTTGGGGTGGGGGATATGACCCCGGAACGGGCATCTTCACAGTTGGACCCTACGAGATCCACGTAGAGACCGCCCAGCGGCAAGCAAGCGAGCTATTCGATATCATTTATGCAGTCGCCCGCGCGGTGGACGCGGCGAAAGAAGCCCCACGCCGACGTGGCTGACACGGCGATGGTGAATGAAGTGGCGGAGCGGGACACGGTCACGATCATCCCCGGACTGGCGCGCCGCATGGCGTCGAGCGTTCGCTGGCTTCGGGGGCGTAGTACCACCCCGCTTCGCCCCCGGCCCTAAACTCACAAGGCTAGTCGTCTTCCAGGGGTTCGTATGAGAACTCGACCCGGAAGGATCCATCGCGACCGACCCTGAACGTTGCCCCGTTCCACGGCTCAGCATCCACCTTGCCCATTACTGCCCGGAGCTTGACCAGTTCCTCGCTGATGTCAGCAATCGCAATGTCCGGCACATTATCGAAATCGAAGGTCGACTCCTGCCCTTGGGAATCGGTGAACTTGATCCCCACTTCGGCCCAGTCTTCGGCGACAGTTGCCGTGGCGGTAATGCTCTCCGCCTCGTTGGGCATGATCTCAAGAAGTATGTTCCCTATACGGTTGTTAATCTCGGTGTCTTGACCGTCGTACACTACTTGCCTCCTGGTCGGTTGAAAAAGGTCCGGACTACCCAGTCCTTGCCTTGCACCTGGTAACGAACAATAAACTGTTTTGGTCGTTCGGTGTCACCTTCGTATCGGACACGCACTGCGACTTTCACGGACTTCCCCAGCGCAAGTGCCCTGGCCCACGAGGACTCCATGGACTTCCACGCCCCACGATTGAGGTTGGCGTCCATCGGCACAATGTTAATTCGTTCGCCAGGTCCGCGAAAGATCGTCGCGAAGAGATGTCCGCCATCGTCACTGTCTAGGCGATCCTCTCGTCCGGACTTGACTTGCTGATAGGAATTCCGGTGCCCTACCTCATCTAGCAGACTGCCCTCAGCTACATGTACCCGGCCCCGCTCATCAGTCTCCCAGGCATATCCAGTGCGCTGCTCAACGTACCGCCGATCCGGCAACAGCCGGCGGTTCACTTCCTTCGCCCACTGGCGAGTTTGTCCTGCCGAGAATTCAATGTTGGGCTTCGGCAGTTCGCCGGAGACCTTGGCGTCACCGCTTCAAGCCGGCCCGGGGGCAGGGCCATCACTCTGGCCTCCCGAGCCTCCCGAGCCTCCTCCCGAGGCCGCGTGCCGAACTTCGGCAATGGCTTTGTCGATGCGGGTGGAGAAATGAGCGATCTCTACCGCGCGGGCCTTGATGGTCTGCTCAGTGTCGTGCAGCACTGCGATGGCGGGGTTGCCCTGGCCGAGCCGGCCGAGCGCGGATTGGATTGACTCCCGAACCTTGCTGAGGCGGCTGAGGCCCTCGAACGTATGCCGCTGCGCGGCGGCCAGCTTCGTTTTGGCCTGCTGAAGGGTGGCGATGACCGCTTCGGGATCCTGTGCGTCACCCATGTCAGCGCCCTCCGACCGAGCGGAAGCGGGCGATCGTTTCGTCCAGCGGATTGGCCGCGGCCTGCGCGGACTGGTATGCCGCCGTGATGGCTGGTCCGTGGTTGGCGATGTCGTTAGCGAGCGTCTTGTCGCTGACTCCGTCCAGCACCGACCTGACCAACGCCGACGCCTCATTCAGCGCGCTCACGGCGCTGGCGGACGCCTGCGGGATCGCTCGCAGGTCAGCCTTGGCGTTGTCTAAACGAGCGGTGATTTGACCTACAGACATGCGTACCCCATCGAAGAGAACGAACAATGCTTGAACGAGTCGTACCTCAGCGTATCGGCTACATCCGGCTCACATGACGACCTCCGGCGTCCCTCCGACGGCCCTCAGCGCCTGATTTCACGTTGATTTGGCGTCGCCTCGGGTTACGCGTGCTCGACCTCGGGATCTAGCTGGCAGGAGGAGTAGGCGATCACTAGTTGGCTGTTTGGCTTGACGATCGCTGTTTCGCCGGTGGGGTGAGCTGCGGGGTGGGCTGTGATGGTTGGTTGTGCGTCGCGGTCCAGGTTCCAGGTTTGGATCGCGTCGCAGATCCGGGTCGCGAGGTGCGTGCCGTTCGGGCCGTGGCCGATGGCGCCGAGTTCTGCTCCTTCGTCGCCGGCGAATCGGTAGGTGAGGTAGGCGATGGAGCCGCCGTCGGCCAGGGCGGGGCTGCGGGAGGGGATCGCCGGGGTGCACAGCTTGGAGTCGATGGCCTCCCGGTTGGCCGCGATGCGGCACGTCCCTGGCTCGACGGCTGTCAAGCGCAGCCACACACCGTCGAACGACTCGCCGCTTCCAATTGATACTCCGGACCACACTTCGGACTTGTTCGCGCCGAGTATCCCGCGCAGGGTGGCGACGTCGACTTGTTGATCGTCGTCCCAGTAGAGCGAGACGAGGCCTCGGTCGTCGAGCGGGCCCGTCAGCTCTCCGGCATGTTCGTGCCCGATCATCGGCACGAAGCCGCACAGCTCGACGGAGTCTGAGACCAGGTGGTCGCCTTGGCGGACGAAGGCGATGCTGCGGGTCTGACCACGCCAGCGCAGCGGCACGACCAGCCGGCCACCGAGGTGCGAGTTGGTTCCAGAACGCGGGCGGGAGATCCCAGGCACCGACGGTGAAGATGATCCGGTCATACGGCGCGTGTTCCTGCGCGCCGAGGGAGCCATCGCGGGTGATGACGTTGACGTGTTCGTAGCCGTTCTCATCGAGTGCCCGGCGGGCTCCCGCGGTGACCTCGGGGTCGATGTCGATGGTGGTGACGTGCCCTTCGGGGCCGGTCAGCTCCGTGAGGAGGGCGGCGTTGTAGCCGGTGCCGGCGCCGATCTCCAGGACGCGGTCACCGGGACGGACGTCGAGTTGGTCGAGCATCATCGCTACGACGGTCGGCACCGAGGCGCAGCTGAGGGCGGCGCCGTTGTCCGCGCGTTTGGTGATCACCGCGATGTCGGCGTAGGCATCGTCCAGGCTCGTCTCGGGCACGAACTGGTGTCGCGGGACCTCGCGCATCACGTTCTCGACCCGTCCGAGTTGGGCGTGCCCGGCCTCGATGATGGCGTCGACCATGCGGGTGCGGAGCGCCTCGGGGGTGGCCCCGGTGGTGGCGGTGGTGTTCATCGTTTCCTTCCGACGGAGCCCGAGCGGTGAGGCTACGGGCGGGTTTGATTCTTACCGGGTTTGGGGTGTTCGTGTGGGATGGCGCTAGCTGTATTCGGCCGGGAGGTTGGTGACACGCCGGTTGGTGGTGCTTGAACAGAGCGAAGACCTCCGGGTGTGGTGGAGATGCCTGTCTTCACCCGCCGGAGGTCTTCATGTCCCACCGTAATGCCCGCCTGACTTTTCATGGTCGGCGGTTGCTGGTCGAGCGTGTTCGTAGCGGCCGGCCGGTCGCCCACGTCGCGAAGGAACTGGGCGTGTCCCGCCAATGCGCGCACCGCTGGGTCCGCCGGTTCGCCGCCGAAGGACGGGGTTGTCAAGTTTTCTGTGTGTGAGGGTGCAGCCTTCTGTTGGTCGGTGGGTGCTGGCTAGAGGGGTAGGCGGCCTGGGAAGTGGATGGCGAGAGCGTTGAGGGCTTTCTTCCATCCCCAGGTGCCGGTGCCGGCTTCGCCGCCGCGTTGCCTGCTGATGTTGCGGATACCGAGGTAGAGCAGCTTGACCGCGGCGTCGTCGGTGGGGAAATGGCCGCGGGTTTTGGTGATTTTGCGGAGCTGGTAGTTGATCGACTCGATCAGGTTCGTGGTGTAGATGATTTTGCGGATGTCGGTGTCGAAGGCCAGGAACGGGATGAACTCGTTCCAGGCGCGTTCCCAGGAGGCGACGATGCCGGGGTATTGGGTTCCGTGGACCCGGCGGAACTCAGCCAGGGCGGCCTCGGCGGCGTCGGCGTTGACCGCGGTGTAGATCGGGCGCATCGCCGCGGCGATCCGTTTGCGGTCGCCGTAGGACACATAACGCATCGAGTTGCGCAGCAGATGCACCACACCCGTCTGCACGACCGCCTCGGGCCAGGTCGCCCCGATCGCCTCGGGCAGGCCGGTCAGCCCGTCGCAGCACACGATCAACGCGTCTCGTAGGCCGCGTTGGCGCAGGTCGGTCAGGACGCGGAGCCAGAACTTCGCGCCTTCGGTCTCTTGGATCCAGATCCCCAGGACGTGTTTGAACCCGTCGACGTCGACCCCGACGACCAGGTGCGCGGCCTTGTTCACCACGGTGCCGTTGTCCCGCACTTTGATCCGGATCGCATCGACGTAGAGGATCGGGTAGACCTCCTCGACCGGCCGGTGCTGCCAGGAGCGGACCTCCTCAACGACGACGTCGGTGACGTTCGCGACGGTCTCGTGCGAGACGTCGGTCCCGTAGACCTCCGCCAGATGCGCGCGGATGTCCCGGGTGGTCATCCCGCGGGCATACAAGCTCAAGATCGCCTCGTCGACCTGCCCAAGCCGCCGCCGGCGTTTCGGCACTATCTGCGGGGCGAACGAGGCTTCCCGGTCCCGTGGCACGTGGATCCGCACCGGCCCCGCCGTCGTCAGCACCGTCTTCGGGCCGTGCCCGTTGCGGTGATTGCCCGTGGCGCCGCCGTCCGGGGCCTGACCACGTTCATAGCCGAGATGGTCAGCCATTTCTGCTTCCAGAGCCCGTTCCAGAACCGCCCCGATCATCTGCTGGATCAGTCCGCCCGGCCCGTCCACGGCCAGCCCGCGTCGCTGCGCGTCCACCAGAAGCCCATCGATCGCTTCCGGCGACAACAACCCGGCCACCCGCTCCGCGGCCCGGTCCTCAGCCGGTGCCGCCGCTACCGGCTCGTCCTCCAACTCGGCGGGCACATCGGCAGAATCGATCATCGTCACGTGAGAGTCCCTTCTCGACAGGCAGGCACATCCTGCCCGTCAGGTCAGGCCACCCCACACACACAGATCATTTGACAGGCCCAGGACTGGCTCGCCACCCAGACCGGTGTCCCGGCCCGCACCATCGGCCGGATCCTGGCCCGCCATCACGTGCCGCACCTGGCCGCCTGCGACCCGCTGACCGGAACACCGATCCGTGCCCAACGCCACAGCGGTGCCCGCTACGAACGGGCCCGCTGCGGTGAGCTGATCCACGTCGATGTGAAGAAACTCGGCAAGATCCCCGACGGCGGCGGCTGGCGCGCCCACGGCCGCGGTGAACGACCAAAACGCCGGCGAGGTCTCGGGTTCGACTACGTCCATGCCGCCGTCGATGACCACACCCGACTGGCCTACGCCGAGATCCACCCCGACGAGAAAACCGCCACCTGCGCCGCGTTCCTCTACCGAACCGCCCTGTTCTTCGCCGCGCACGGCATCATGCGGATCGAACGGATCATCACCGACAACGCCTTCGCCTACCGGCGGGGCACCGCGTTCAAACACGCCGTCGCCGCCCTCGGAGCACGCCAAAAGTTCATTCGCCCGCACTGCCCCTGGACCAACGGCAAAGTCGAACGATTCAACCGCACCCTGCAAACCGAATGGGCCTACCACCAGGTCTTCACCAGCAACAACCAACGCGCCGACGCCCTCGCGCCCTGGCTCAACTTCTACAACACTGAACGCCCACACACCGCACTCGCCGGCCAACCACCCACCAGCCGCCTGTCACCAACCTCATGACCGAGTACATCTAGCCCGCGGCGGGTTTGCCCGGCTCTGATACTGCGAGGACTCCGATGACCTCTTGGCAGTCCCTGCTGGCCTGCGCGCAGGCGGATGTGACGCTCGAACGGATCTCGTCGCTGGTGGCCAACACTGGGACTGAGTCGCTGACAGTGGAGTTCAAGGAGCAATCGACCCCAAGGGTGGTCGATTGTGTGGCGTCGATGGCCCACGCCTACGGCGGACTGGTGTTGCTGGGCATCACCGATAGCGATCGTAAGCTCGTCGGCGTCAAGGCCGAGACTCTCACCAACGTCGCGGACATGCTGGCTACCCGCCTGGATCCCGCCGATTGGCTGCCGGAGATGTTCGAGGTCCCACTCGGCGATGCCCATCCTGGCATGTATGTGCTGGTGATCCGGATCAGGCCCGAGCTCGCTCCGCGGCCGGTCATGGTGCAGCGGACTAAGCCTGGGGATGGCATCTTCTGGATCCCGGTCCGAATTCCGGGGGGCACGCGGCAGGCCACCCGCGCGGAGATGGCGACTCTGTTTGCTGAGCAGCCAACGGGGGGCCTCGCGCAAGGGAACCTTTGGGACTTCGAGGCGCCTCGATTGCCGTTCCGGCCGGACGGCTCCGCCGATGATGAGATCGACATGGTGCTCAAAACGGGCTTGAGGGTGACAGCGGGCCCTGCCTGCCCGGGCCGGCCCCTGTCCGAGGCGGGCATCGCCAGGCTGGCCGCGGAACTTGACCGTTCGCCACTCGCGGATGCGCTGAGCTCGCTCAGCGGGCTGAGCTGTGGCGGGCTCCACAGCACTCAGCGCCGCGGCGTTCCCAACACCTCCGGCACCGCTACGTTGGTCTGGCAGATCGACACCGGTGCGCTCATACCGTTCCAGGTGACCATCCGGGTTGTCGCGCCTGGGCAGTACGGCCACTCGTACGTGCAGACGCTTGACGTCACCGTCGAGATCGTGAGCAGGCTCAGCTCGTGGCTGCACACGAAGGACTCACCTGTGCCGCTACCGCCCGCAGGGATCAGGCGCCTCGAGGCCTCCGAATGGGCGGTCCTGATCAACGCCTTGGCGGCTACCCTGACCGACCCCGGGATTGTGGCCGCGATCGCCGATCTCGCAGACATCGACCCGATCCTCGTGCCGCCCCTACGGACACTGCACATTGTCAGCCGAACCGAGATCGCCGATCTCCTCCCGCCGCTGCAACAGATCCCCGGCGCCACTGGCTCGCACGGCGCGCACCTACGCGCCGACCCCGCCCTCACGCTGGCCGATCCCGATGACCGGGCTGAGCAAGTGAACCGCTGGCTCTGTCAGATCGCCGCCGATGCTGGTCTGACAGGTATGGAGGCCGTTCTTCAGCAACTGCCCGTCGCCCGGCCGGCGTCGCCATTCGAGTTCGAGCAGCAGCAAATCCGGAGCAGCGGGCGAGGATGAAGCGACGCGGTTGGTAGTCCGGGCGCTCGGAGCGCCACGGCATCGCGGCAGTACGACTGCAATCCTGCTCCACCGCGGGCCTCGGAGTCGTTGCCCGGGCGTACGTAGTCGGCAAATGGGTGTCGGTCGGCACGCAAAAGCACGTTCTTAGACACGAGAGTGAACTCTCGGGCTCCCCTCGGGCTCCCTTCTGTCCACAAACGACGAAGCGCGCTCACCCGGTCTGGGTGAACGCGCTGGTCAAAGCGATTCAGAAGAGTGCGCCGTCAGGGACTTGAACCCCGAACCCGCTGATTAAGAGTCAGCTGCTCTGCCAATTGAGCTAACGGCGCGCGCTGCGTGGTTTTGCACCCCGCAACGGTTCGAAACGATAGCAGGGACCCCAGCCAGTTCGAAAATCGGTTCCCCGCGCGTCGGCGCGCGGCGTGTCAACCGGCACCGCTGGGAGGGCAGGGGCACCGGAAGTCGGGTGATGCGCGGGGTGTCCAAGTGGTCAGAGCTCAGGGTCCGGCACCCGTTGACGTGCGCTCATACGGCAGGATGTGTCCGAGAACTTTTGGCGCTTGAACGGGGTGTGGTATATGCGGTGCTTCCGGCCTTCCGGAGCCATCCGTCGGGTTTGTGTCGCTTTGGCCGCGACCTCCCTGTTGGCGCTCACGGCATGCAACGGCGCTCCGAGCGCCAACGCAGCGGACGATGGCGCCGACGGCAAGAAGTCGTCTGAGGTCAAGGCGACGCCGACGCCCAAGGCGCCGCCGCTCACCGCGGCAGTCACGCCGGCGGACAAGGCCACCGGCGTGCTCACCAGCGCCGACATCGCCGTGACCACGACGGGCGCGGTCGAGCAGGTCACCCTGACCAGCGCGGACGGCAAGCCGGTCGCCGGTGCGCTCGCCGCCGATGGTAAGACCTGGCGCCCCGGCGTGCAGCTCGCGTACGGCGCCACCTACAAGGTGGCCGTGAAGACCAAGTCGGCTGACGAGGAGAAGGCGCTCACCTCCTCGTTCACCACGATGGCCAAGCCGTCGACCGGCAACCTCACCGGCGCCGACCTCTACTTCGCCGATGGCGACACCGTCGGCGTCGCGATGCCGCTGGTCGTCGAGTTCACCCGCTCCATCCCGGTGGCCCAGCGGGCCGCGATCGAGCGCCGGCTGCTCGTCACCAGCACCCCGGTCGCCGAGGGCAGCTGGCACTGGTTCAGTGACAGCGAGGTGCACTACCGACCCAAGGTGTACTGGCCGGTCGGCACCAAGATCGGGGTCCGTGCGGCGATCGGCGGCATGCCGATGGGCAGCGGCAAGTTCGGCAAGCGCGACCGGGTCGCCAACATCACGGTCGGCTCGTCGGTGATCAGCAAGGTGAACAACGCCGCGCACAACATGACCGTCTGGAAGGACGGCGTGCTGCTTCGCACCATGCCCGTCAGCCTGGGTAAGCGCAGCTCGCCCACCTCCTCCGGCACCCACGTGGTGATGGAGAAGAAGCCGGAGGCGTGGTTCGACTCGACCACCTTCGGCCTGGACAAGGACGCCCCCGGCGGCTACCGCAAGAAGGTCTACTGGGACGTCCGGTTCACCTGGGGCGGCGAGTTCACCCACGCGGCACCGTGGTCGGTCGGTGACCAGGGCAAGAGCAACGTCTCGCACGGCTGCGTGAACCTCTCGCCGAGCAACGCCCGCTGGTTCTACGACCTGAGCAAGAAGGGCGACGTGATCGAGATCGTCGGCACCGAGCGCAAGGTCAAGCCCGGCGACGGCTGGACCGACTGGAACCTCACCTGGGAGCAGTACGTCGCGGGCAGCGCCCTCAAGTAGCACCATGGCCGGTCCGCCCGCGGGTGGACCGGCCCAACGAACAACCAGTCAGGGTCGGACCGCACCAGCGGACCGGCCCTGACTGCTTGTGGAGTGACTGGCGGGATCGGAACCCGCAACCTCGCGATCGGCTGATCCGCTTCGGCCGGCCACCAAGGTCGAGACGCGGGAGAACACCAAGCTGTTCAACGAACGGTTCGGCGCGGCCAGCGCGCAGCTGGGCCACGAGAAGGCCGCAGTCCGCCTGGCCCCGGCTTCTTGCTTCAGCTTGAGGAGGCAACCTCACAGCCGAAAACTAATCCGCGCTTCAGCGAACGAAACCCGGTGGGGCGGTGACTAACAGGGTGAAGGGCAAACGACGAAGGAGATCCGTTCCCATGCGCACTCACCTGACCCGCTTCACCCGCCTCGCCGCCGCTGCTGGCCTCGCTCTGGCTGTCTCGCCGATCGCTCTAGGGGCCGCCGCTGTGGCTGCGACCCCCGCGACGCCGGCGCCGACGCCGACCGCTCCCGCGTCGACGGCACCCTCCACGCCCGCCAGCACACCATCCGCTACGACGCCGCCCACCGACCCACCACCCGCACTCGGCACTGGCAAGGTCGATGCGAGCGTCACCGCCACGGCGAAGGTGTATACCGAGATCCCGCCGATGACGATCGTCAAGTTCATACTGCGCAGCGACAGGCCCGCGACGGGGTACCGCTTACGCGTAAAGGCGGAATGGCCCACCGGCTACGCCGCCCCGCCGAACCACCCTGGCTGGGACTGCACCGGACCCCTCGGCGACTACGACTGCCGCTGGGGCGGCGCAGCCACGAAGACGCCGGCGCCGGTGTCGCTCGCGCTGAGTTCACCCGACGCACCCGGCAGCTTCGTGCGCGCCACGGTGAGCACCAACGAGAAGGACACCAACCCGGACAACAACTCCGTTCGGACGAAGGTCTCAGTCCCCGCGAAGGGGAGCGGCGCGATCGCCGGCCGGATCTGGCACGACGTGAACGGCAACGGTCGCCAGGACAAGGGCGAGAAGGGCCTCGCCGGTGCGAAGGTGCTGCTGAGCTTCGGGCTCGTCGGCAGCGGCAAGGCTCACTTCACCGGTCCCGTGACCACCGGCGCCGACGGCCGGTACACCTTCACCAGGCTGACTCCGCACGTACCCAACGGGACCCCGTACGGCGTCGCCGTCGCTACACCCGGAAAGGAGTGGAAGTTCACGAAAGCCGGTGTCGGCGCGGAGACCGGCGACTCCGACTTCCGCTACATCGGCAACGACTACATTCTTGAGGGCCGGTTCGGCAGAGGCGCGATCCTGGCCTTCGAGGACCGCATCGACGTGTTCCCGGGCAAGACCACGGTGCTCGATGCCGGTCTGGTCAAGCCGGTCGGCGCCGGGGCCGACGACGGCTCACTGCCGGTGACCGGCGCGGGCGTCGGCGGCATCATCGGAGCGGGCGCGCTGCTGCTCGTCGGCGGCGGTGCGCTCACCATGCTCGCCCGCCGGCGCCGCGTGGCGTAATCAACCGACCGCAGCCCCGCATCCACCACGGGTGCGGGGCTGCGCCGTGCGCGGGCCATAGTGCAGTGGCGTACCCGCTGGCCACGGCATACGTCACCAGACTGAGTCGACCTCGCCGACTTCTCGGGGGGCCGCTCAAAATCGCTCCCAGAAACGGACACCTAATGGCAGAGGGGCGAGTCGATGTTCTCGACTCGCCCCTCTGACCTGGTACTTCTTGGGGTGACTGACGGGATTTGAACCCGCGACACCCGGGACCACAACCCGGTGCTCTGCCAACTGAGCTACAGCCACCATGCCCCTTACGGGGACGACTCATCATAGCGGGTAGTGCGACCACTCAAGACACCGACCACACCCGGTGCCCTATCGGCCTCCGGACAGCACCTCAGGCAGCCAACACGCCAGCCCAAAGCGCGACTACGAGCCGGCGTGCGGCTCGCCGGTGTTGGCGGCGACCAGTTCGGCGGCGATCGCCTTGGCCGCGTCCACGTCCGGACCGGGCAGCGGCACGAAGACCGTCCGCCGGTAGTACGCCAACTCGCGGATGCTCTCCTGGATGTCGGCGAGCGCGCGGTGGGCCAGTCCCTTGGCCGGCTGGCCGAAGTAGACCCTCGGGTACCAGCGCCGCGCCAGCTCCTTGATCGAGGACACGTCGACCATCCGGTAGTGCAGGTGACCGTCGAGCGCCGGCATGTCGCGGGTGATGAAGCCGCGGTCGGTGGCGATGGAGTTGCCGCACAGCGGCGCGGACCGCGCCTCTGGGACGTGCTTGGTGATGTACTCCAGCACCCGCTCCTCGGCCTCGGCCAGCGTCACCGTGGAGGCGCGCACCGCCTCGGTCAGCCCGGACCTGGCATGCATCTCGCGGACCACGTCGACCATGCCGTCCAGCACGTCGTCGTCGGCGTGGATCACCACGTCGATGCCGTCGCCGAGGACGTTCAGGTCCGAGTCGGTCACCAAGGCCGCCACCTCGATGAGCGCGTCGCGCCCGAGTTCGAGGCCGGTCATCTCACAGTCGATCCATACCAGGCGATCAGTCACGTCGTCAGCCTAGTGGCCAGCCCTCGCCGGCCGGTCGGTCGCCGTCGTCTGGTGTCCGGTCGGTCCCGCCGCAAGGCTCAGGCGAGGTTGCGGTAGGCGTGCGCATACCGGAGCAGGGGAGTGCGGCTGAAGCCGATGTAGGCGACCGCGATCACCTCGGCGATGACGATCGTATGGTCACCGGCTGTGACCCTGTTCGTGGTCCGGCACTCCAGCGCGGTGAGGCCGCCCTCGATGATCAGCGCGTCGGTGTTGGGGCCGCGGTGGTTCGGGGTGTCGGCCAGCAGGAGCCGCGGGCTGGGCCGGCCGGAGGCCGCGAAGCGGCCGGCCAGTTGCTTCTGGTGGGAGCCCAAGATCGAGACGGCCCACAGGTCGCGCCGGGTCATCACCTCGTCGAGATACGAGTCGGTGTCGATCGAGACGGCGACCAATGGCGGTCGCAGCGAGACCGACGCGAAGGACGTGGCGACGCTCGCCACATCGTCCCTTTCGTCTTGCACGCTCACAATCGTCACCCCAGTTGTGAACCGGGACAGCGCGTCAGTGAACTCCTCAGGTGACATGTGCGTTGACGTTAGTGAACGGTGACGTCAACACGGTCGATGTCGAGGAGGTTGGCCTTGGGCAAGTTGGTCTCGATCAGGTTGAGGTCACAGGTACATCCCGGAATCTCCGGAGTCTTTGAACCGTTATGCAGTACGAAACACGATCAGACCCGGATGGGGGGACGATGACGCGGAACGCGGACACACAGGTGCAGCGGCTACCCGTTGACCGTAACGATGACGCAGCGCCCGACCGTGACCTCGTCGGGACGTACCTGCACGAGATTAGTCGGACACCGTTGCTCACCGCAGCGGAAGAGGTCGAACTCTCCAAGGCTGTCGAGGCCGGACTTTACGCCGAACACCTTTTGCTCAGTGACAACATTCCTGCCGGAATCACCAACCTCGAACTCCGCCAGCTTATCTCGGACGGTCGGCGGGCCAAGGATGCCTTCATCCTGGCGAATCTCCGCCTGGTGGTCTCGATCGCCCGGCGATACAGCCGCAGCGCCATGCCGTTGCTGGACTTGGTGCAGGAGGGCAACTCCGGCCTGGTCAGAGCGGTCGAGAAATTCGATTACGCCAAGGGCTTCAAGTTCTCCACTTATGCCACGTGGTGGATTCGGCAGGCGATCAGCCGGGCCATCGCGCAGCAGGCCCGTACGGTCCGGCTGCCGGTGCACCTGGTCGAGGAGATCAACCGCCTCCGCAACGTCCGGCGTGACCTGACCCGCGAACTCGGCCGTGACCCAGAGTCAGCCGAGCTGGCGGCCGGGCTCGACGTCGAGGTGAGCCGGATCGAGGAGCTCGTCCGGTGGTCGCGGGAGACTGTGAGCCTTGACACACCGGTCGGTGAGGACGGCGAGACCGCCCTCTCGGATCTGGTGGCCGACGCCGACGAACCGTCGCCGGAGGACCTGGTGATCGCGGCTCTGCGGCACGATCGGTTGGGCGAACTGCTCACCCAGCTGGACCCGCGCTCGGCGATCATCATTCGATCCCGGTTCGGGCTCGATGACGGCAAGCAGCGCTCGCTCACCGAGATCGCGGGCGGCCTCGGCCTGAGCCGCGAGCGGGTGCGGCAGCTCGAAGCCGCGGCGCTGGTTCAGCTTCGCGAGCTGGCCACCGCCGAGGGCCTCGAAGCGGCCTGACGCCACGAATCGACAGGGCCCCTTCCGATACGCGTCGGGAGGGGCCCTTGTCGTGGGCGCGATCAGGGTTCGCGGGCCAGTAAATCGGTCAGGCGGCGTTTGGACACCCCGCCGAACTTCTCCCGGATCCTCGCGATGTGGTTACGCACAGTGCCGATCGAGAGGGAGAGGCGCTCGGAGATCTCCTGCGCGGTCAGCCCGCTGCGGACCAGTGCGGCCACGTCGTGCTCGCGCGGCGTGAGGCCGGCGTGGACCAGGTTTCGCTGGCTGCTCGGCACCCGTGGGCCGTCCACCGTGCGTCGGAGCCGGCGTTCCCGGAGCACCGCGGCGGCGGACCGGTCGGCGCCGGCCCGGGCGTACAGGTCGAGAGCCTCGGCCCGGAGTCGATTGCCGACGGCCACTGTCGGCGCGGTCCCGGCGGCACGCCGAAAGGCGGCGGCGGCCGAGAGCGGCTCCGGAAGCACGAGGAACGCCTCACCGGCGGCGACCAGCTGGGCGTGACCGGCAGGGCCGGCGAGGGAGCCGTCCACGTACAGCCGGGCCGCGACCCCACGCGGTCCCCGTGGCCAGCACGCTCCGACGGGCGGTAGGGCCGCCGTGGCCGCGGCGCGGTCGACGTCCACCAACGCCATCGCGAGGTCCTCCCAGCCGAACCGCCGGCCCCGCGTCGCGGTGGCGGCCAGCGCCGGCAGCAAGCCGCGGTGCGGGTGCGGCTCGCGCCGGCCGGCCCGAATCCTGGCCTGCAACGCCAGGGCCGTTGCGCCGAGCTGGTCACTCTCCCGGCCGAGCTCGCGGACGGCTTCCGCCAGCGCCGTGACGTCCGGCCGCCGCTCCCGCTCGAACGACGCCGCGACTGTGAGCACCGTGGCCATCGCGGTACCCCGCTCGCGCGCCTGGCCGGAACCACGCCCGGCCAGCACCCGGCCGGCGGCGGCGAGGGCGGTGTCGATCGCGCCGGTACGCCAGGCCACCAGCGCTTCGATCGCGGTGAACGTGCGGGCCCAGGCCACGCCGCGGGCCAACGCCCGGCCCTCGACGACGGCACGCCTGGCCACCGCGTACTCCCCGTGGCCCGCGGCGACCAGCGCCCAGTTCACGTAGTTCAGGGACATCGCCTCGGCCGTGTAGGTGTCCAGGTCGGCGGGCATCCGCTCGGCGGCCCGCTGCCACCGCCGGACCGTGGACGTGCGCCCCAGGTACGTCTCGCCGGCCGCCAGATTGCCCAGGCAGACCGCGATCGCGTGCTCCTCGCCCGATGCGGCGGCCAGCCGGAGGGCGTCCCGAGCCAGCTTCAGTTGGTACGAGGCGCCGATGCCGTCGGTGTCGTCCGCTCGGGGGAACGCGAGGCCGGCCAGCGCGAGGGCCTGACCACCGGCGTCACCGGCCGCGGAGAACTCGGTCAGCGCCGCGGTGTAGGCCTCCCGACGACCCGGACCGGCGGTGATGCGGGCCCGGCACAGCAGGATCCGGCCCCGGGCCGCGGCGTCGTCGGTGCCGGCGAGCGCGGCGTCGCAGAGCGTCCGGGCGAGTTCGGCGTCGCCACCCCAGAGCGCCAGCAGCGCCGCACATTCGGCCACCGCTCGAAGCGCGGACGGCATGGCCGAACCGAGCGCCGGCTGGACCCGGGCGAGATCGCGTAGGGCAGCCGCGGGCTCGCCGCGCAGTCCGCGTTGCTCGGCCCCACGCAGGACGCCGGCCAGCACGTCGGTGGCGCTGAGCGTGCGGACGGGGCGCGCCGCTAAGTCGCCGCCCAGGTCCGACATGCGCCAAGAATAAGTGCAGTTATGCGGACGCGTTCCGCAAATTGGGCGAACTGGACCGGCGATTGCTCAAAGAACGTCCGGCCGCCGCCCTACTGCTGGCGGCGGCCGGCTTCGAGGACGGCGTCAGCCCAGGTACGGCAGGTCCGTGACGGTGGCCACCTCGGGGGTGAGGGCGACCAGGTCGGTGCGGCGCAGGTCGGCGACCGAGCGGCGCCCGGCCACCCGGCAGTAGTCGCCGATGATCGCGGTGGCGGCGCGCAGGAAGGTAGCTAGCCGGTGCCCGGAAATGTCCGGGTTGAGGCGCAGCCGCAGCTCCGCCTCCTGGGTGGCGATCCCGACCGGACAGGTGCCGCGATGGCAGGCCCGGTACTGCTGGCAACCGATCGCCAGCAACGCGGCGGTGCCGACCGCCACGGCGTCCGCTCCCAGCGCCAGTGCTTTGGCCATCTCGTCCGGGGTCCGGAAGCCACCCGAGGCGATCAGCTGCACGTCGTCCACGCCGTTGCGCTCCAGCCAGCGCCGGGCCCGGAAGATCGCGGGCACGCTCGGAATGCCGACGTGGTCCTTGATGTGCACCGGCGAGGCACCGGAGCCCGCGCCGAAGCCGTCCAGGGTGATGTAGTCGGCGCCGATCTCCAGGGCCGCCGCGAGGTCCGCCTCGATGTCACCGGCCGCGATCTTCACCCCGATCGGCACCCCGCCGCCGCGTTCGCGCAGGTCGTCGATGCGGCGCTTGAGGTCACGCAGGGACGGCAGCTCGACGAAGTGGGCCGGCGTGTTCACGTCCGCGCCGAACGGCACGTCGCGGTGCAGGCTCACCTCGGTCGTCACGTTGAATCCGGCGAGATGGCCACCGATGCCCGGTCGTCCGCCCTCACCGATCTTGATCTCGATCGCGTCGGCCTCGTTCACCTCGTCCTGGCCGCGCCCGGGGGAGGGGAACGCGGGCGTGAGCTGGACGATGTACTTGTCCGCCGCGTCACGTTCCCGCCCGTGCACGCCGCCGTCGCCGCTGCCGATCGCGGTGCCCACCTCGCGAGCGCCGCGGGCCAGGGCCACCTTCGCCTCGATGCTGATCGCGCCGTAGGAGAGGTGGCTGACCAGCAGCGGGATCGCCAGCCGCAGCGGCCGGTCGGCCCGGGAGCCGATCACCGTGGCGGTCTCCACCACGTCGTTGCTGGCCAGCGGCGGCCGGGCCAGCTGCGCCGGCTTGAACGCCAGGTCGTCGTAGCCCGGGAAGCGCTGGCCGCTCGCGTCGCCGCGCTGGGAGCTGCCGCCCTCGATCTGCGGTGAGCCGCCCGCGGCGAGGTGGTGGACCTGCCGCATGCCCCGGTCGTCCGCCCCACGCCGAGCCCATTTGCCCAGGTAGGAGTCGGGACGACCGGGGCCGGCCGGTACCGAGTCGGCATCCAGCTGGACCATGTCGTCGACCACTCGGCAGCGGTAGGTCGGGACGCGGTCGGCCGGGTCGTAGGGCGAGATCCCGGTCTGCAGATCGAAGTCACGCAGGTGCAGCGGACAGACCGCCTTGCCGTCGACCACGGTGCCGTTGCCGAGCGGGCCGCCGCGGTGCGGGCAGGTGCCGCCGAGCGCGTAGACCGTCTCGCCGTCGCGGAACAGCGCGATGTCGGTGCCGTTGAAGACCAGCGGTCGGCCTCGGCCGGGGCGGATCTCGTTCAGCCGGCAGACGTCCTGCCAGCCGGTGAGGCCCCGCGGTCCGGTGCGCGCCGGACCGCCGTCCGCGCTGCCCGGCCGGGTTAACGGCCGTACGGTTCGTGCCTCCATCTGACTCCGTCCTCTGCCTTCGGCACGGCCGCTCCTTCTGGGGCGGGTGCGTCGGGTGCCGACGCCGGGGATGCTGCCAGGGACAGAACGGTCAGGTGGTCCGAGGGGTACATATCGGACATCGGGCTCGGTCGCGTCGGGCCCGTGCGGCACGCGGGCTCGGTGCTCCGGCTGGAACGGTCCCAGCTCAGTAGGGTGGACTGCAGAGGGAGGTTCTGACCATGGACGAGAAGCAGATCCTTGATCGGGTGAACGAGCTCGTGCACGAGGAGCACCTGCTCCGCGAGCGGTTCGCCGCCGGTGAGCTCGGTCCGGACGAGGAGCACGCCCGCCTCCGCGCGCTGGAGGAGTCGCTGGACCAGTGCTGGGATCTGCTGCGGCAGCGGCGGGCCCGGCAGGCGGCCGGCGAGAACCCCGACGAGGCCGAGGCGCGGCCTATCAACCAGGTCGAGGGCTACCTCCAGTAGCTCGGCGGCGCCAGGAACCGACCGGCGGCGTTGTCGTCGGCGGCCATGAGCGTCTGGCGGCGTTCCGGCCGCGTCGCGCTGGCTAGCCGAGGCCGCCGGGGAAGTCGCTCTCCCAGAACTCGGTGGCGCCGCGCAGGGGTGCGTCGGCGTCGCCGCCGTGCAGTGCCACCTCGCGGAGCCGCAGGTCGACCCGGCGGATCTTGCCCGAGATCGTCTTCGGCAAGTCACCGAACTCGATCCGGCGGATCCGCTGGTACGGCGCGAGCCGCTCCCGGGCGAACCGCAGGATCACCCTGGCGGTCTCCTCGTTCGGCTCGTAACCCTCGGCCAGCACGACGTACGCCTTCGGCACCGCGAGCCGGAGCGGGTCCGGGGACGGCACCACCGCCGCCTCGACCACCGCCTCGTGCTCGATCAGCGCGCTCTCCAGCTCGAACGGGGAGATCCGGTAGTCGCTGGCCTTGAACACGTCGTCCGCCCGCCCGACATAGGTCAGGTAGCCGTCCGCGTCCCGGCTGGCGACGTCACCGGTGTGGTAGTACCCCTGCCGCATGGCGTCGGCGGTGCGATCCGGATCGTCGCGGTAGCCGACCATCAGCCCAAGTGGACGCTCGGCCAGGTCCAGACAGATCTCGCCCTCGTCGCCGAGCTGGCCGGTCGCCGGGTCCACCAGCACCACCGGGTAGCCGGGCAGCGCTCGCCCCATCGAGCCCAGCCGCACCGGCTGACCGGGGGAGTTGCCGACCTGGGCGGTGGTCTCGGTCTGCCCGTACCCGTCCCGGATCGTGAGGCCCCAGGCGTCCTGGACCCGCTGGATGACCTCGGGATTGAGCGGCTCACCGGCGCCGACCACCTCGCGCAACGGTAGCCGCCAGCTGCCCAGATCGGCCTGGACGAGCATCCGCCATACGGTCGGCGGCGCGCAGAACGTGGTCGCCCCGCACCGCTGGGCCACCGCCAGCAATTGCTCGGCGTCGAACCGCGCGTAGTTGTAGATCAGCACCGTGGCCTCGGCGTTCCACGGGGCGAACACGTTGCTCCACGCGTGCTTGGCCCAGCCCGGCGAGGAGATGTTCAGGTGCACGTCGCCGGGGCGCAGGCCGATCCAGTACATGGTGGACAGGTGGCCGACCGGGTACGAGGCGTGGGTGTGCTCGACCAGCTTCGGTTCGGCGGTCGTGCCGGAGGTGAAGTACAGCAGCAGCGGATCCTCGGCGCGCATCCGTTCGACCGGATCGAACTCGTCCGTCACCTCGTACGCGTCGGCGTAGCGCAGCCAGCCCTCGACCGGTTCGCCCACCGCGATCCGGGTGTATTCGCCGGCCACGTCCGCGAATTTGGTCGCGTCCGCCGAGCCGACGACCACGTGCCGCGCCGCGCCGCGCTGCACCCGGTCGATCAGGTCGTTCGGTCCGAGCAGTGTGGACGCTGGGATGATCACGGCGCCGACCTTCATCGCGGCGAGGATCGTCTCCCAGAGCTCGACCTGGTTGCCGAGCATGAGAATGATCCGGTCGGTCCGGCGCACACCCTGCTGGCGCAGCCATCCGGCGACCTGGTCGGACCGGTGCGACAGCTCGGCGAACGACAGCTTCTGCTCGCTGCCGTCCTGCTCGACGATCCAGAGCGCGGTGTTGTCGTTGCCCCGCGCGATCGCGTCGAACCAGTCCAGCGCCCAGTTGAACTCGCCGAGCTCGGGCCAGCGGAACTCCCGGTACGCGGTCTCGTAGTCCTCGCGGAGGCGGAAAAGCTGATCACGGGCGGAGCGGAATGCCTCGGTGCGGGAGGCATCGCCGGCGATGAGCGACACGAGCGCTGCCCCCTTCCGGGCGGGTGGACGCTCAACCCTCGCATCGCGTGCCGAATCTGGTCAACGACCTCGAGGTCTTGTTTCTGACCTGCGACTTCCCGACACGTTCGGCGGCCTCGCCAGGACCCGGTCCGAGCCGGGGGCGACCTGCGCAATCACCGAGTCCTGGTTGGATCAGCCGCGCTGGTGGACCGCGGCGATCCGGTGTCCCGTGCGATCGAAGACGTAGAGGTGCGCGGTGTCGACCGCGACCGTCACGGACTCGCCCGGCCGCACGCCGACCCCGCCGGCGACCCGGACCACGAGTTCCGCCGGGCGGTACCGGTGGCCCGCCTCGGCCCGATGGTGTGCGAACAGGTCCTCGTGCTCCTCCGGTGCCTCGTCCTGCTGCCGGAACCGGCCGATCGTCGCCTTGGCGATCTTGCCGAAGGTCGAGGCGTCCTCGTGCTTGCGCGGGTCAGCACCGTTGGTGGACCGGTTCAGGTTGAGCGGCACGGCGCGGGCACCGGTCTCGATGTAGGCGAGCGTCTCGTGGCCGAGGTGCTCCCGGTGGTGGACGGTGCCGCGCAGCAGCGGCCGCGGGAACGGCGGCGTGTCCGGCGAGACGACTTCCAGCGCCTCGGACCGGATGCCGACGATGACCCGCTCGGAGTGGTGCCGGGCCAGCGGCCGAGCCCGCGGGTCGTGCCAGGGCAGGCTGATAGCTTGGGTGCCGAGATCGAGGATGACGTGTTCGTCGAGGTAGACGTGGATCGTCGCTTCCAGCAGGTTCATCCGCGGGGTACCGAGGAAGGCCGCAACGAAGACGGTGGCCGGATCGCCGTACACGTTGTCCGGCGTGTCGATCTGCTGGAGCAGGCCGTTGCGCATCACCGCGATCCGGTCGGCCATCGTGAGCGCCTCGGTCTGGTCGTGCGTCACGTAAAGCGTGGTCACGCCGAGGTCGCGGGCCAGCGCCGTGATCTCCGTCCGCAACTCGACCCGGAGCCCGGCATCGAGGTTCGAGAGCGGCTCGTCCATCAGGAAGACGGACGGGCGCCGCACGATCGCCCGCGCCATCGCCACCCGCTGCCGTTGACCGCCGGAGAGCTGCCCGGGCTTGCGTTCGAGGTGGTCACCGATGCCGAGCGCGCCGGCGACGCCGGCCACCCGCTCCTCGATCACCGGCTTCGGCGTCTTGGCGATGCGCAGCGGGAACGCGATGTTGTCGCGCACGTTCATGTACGGGTACAGCGCGAAGCTCTGGAAGACCATGGCGATGTTGCGCTCGCGGGGCGGCATGTCGTTGGCGACTTCGCCGTCCAGAAGGATCTCGCCCGACGTGACCGTCTCCAGCCCGGCGATCATGCGCAGCGCGGTGGACTTCCCGCAGCCGGACGGTCCGAGCAGTACGAGGAATTCGCCGTCGCTGGCTTCCATACTGAGCTTGTTGACAGCGACAGTGCCATCGTCGAACACCTTCGTCACTGCGTTGAGGCCGATGGCCGTCAATGGATCACCTCGCGTAGGGCGGGCACCTCGTCAACGGTGTGGATACGTCCGTCCGGCGTGGGGGCGGTGTGCCGCGCCGACCACTGTGCTCTCGCGTCGAACCCGTGACAAGCGGTTCGGCATGAATCCGCCCAGGCCAGCGGTGGTTTGAACCCGGTGTGTCCGGCAACGGGACAATCATGCGATCCGCCGGGCAAGGGCCTGTTAGTGGTCGATGAAGACCGATTGGGCGAATCCGACGCGACACCAGCCCCACCGGTCACAGGCCGGGGAGAAAGTCAGGCAGTCGGTTCGGCGGGCTCGCTGGGCTCCAGCGGCGTGCCCGGCTCGGTCGGCGGCGACTCCCCGCCACCGCCACCGGGATCCGGCGGGCTGAGGGTCGGCGTCGGTTCCGTGGTCGGTTCCACCGTGGGTGTGGGCGTGGGCGTCGGTGTTGCCGTCTTGGTGGGCTTCGGCGTCGGCTTGGGGGTCGTCGGCTTCGGCTGCGGCTTCGGCGAGGCGGACTTCGAGGCCGACGGTTCGGGCAGCGTCACCACCGGCTCGGCCGGCTGGCGGCCACCGTCCGAATCGGTCACCGGCGGCGCCGACGGGCTGGGCTTCGGTGAACCAGTTGTTCGGGTCCGGCGCCTGGCTGGGCTCGGTCGGCCGACGAGGACGGGCTCGGCGTCACCCGGTCCTCTGCGGACGACGTCGGGCGGTCCTTCGCCTGGCTGACCATGTTCTGCAGGGCCGAGCCGCCGATCAGCAGGAACGCCACGGCGAGGCCGGCGACGACCAGCGTGGAACGCCGGCGCTGGGACGGGATCTTCGGCTCCGCCTTCACCGCGGCGGCGGTCGCGGACTTGGTCGGCTGCTCGCGCTGGGGCCGCGGGCGGATGATGCTGGTGCCCATCGTCCGTGGGCGCTCGGCGCCGTTGCGATCGGTTTCGGGGCGGTTGAGCTGGACCGTGATCCCGGCGGCCGTGCCCTCGATGCCGGATTCCGGCGTCGACGCGACCTCGCGCAGCATGGTGCGGATCGTGGCGGCGTCCGGGCGGGCGTCCGGGTCCTTGACGAAGATCTGCTGGAGGACGGGAGCCAGCAGGCCCGCGCGCTGCAGCGGGTCGGGGTCCTCGTTCACCACGGCGGTGACGGTCGGCACGGCGGAGCCGCGGTCGTACGGCGGGCGGCCCTCGACGGCGGCGTACAGGGTGGCGGCCAACGACCACAGGTCGGACGCGGCGCGCGCCGGCCCGCCGCGGACCCGCTCGGGGGCGATGTAGGCCGGCGAGCCCATCAGGACGCCGTTGACCGTGACCGACGGGTCGTCCGCGATCGTGGCGATGCCGAAGTCGGAGAGGACCACGCGGCCGTTCTCCGAGCAGAGCACGTTGCCGGGCTTCACGTCCCGGTGGGTGATGCCGGCGGCGTGCGCGGCCGTGAGGGCGGAGAGCACCTGCAGGCCGATCGCCGCCACGCGCTGCGCCGGCAGCGGCCCGTTCTCCTCGACGATGTCGGTGAGCGACTTGGCCCTGACCAGCTCCATCACGATCCACGGCCGGCTGTCGGACTCGACCACGTCGTACACCTTCACGACGTTCGGGTGGCTGAGCCTGGCGGCGACCCGCGCCTCACGCCTGGTCCGCTGGACGACGGTCTCGCGCTCGGCGTCCGTCAGGTGCGGCGGGAGGAGAACCTCCTTGATCGCCACGTCGCGGCCGAAGACCTCGTCACGCGCTCGCCAGACAACGCCCATGCCGCCTCGTCCGAGTTGCTCGACGAGGCGGTAGCGGTGGGCGAGTAAAGCGCCCGGCGTGTCGGCCATCGGCATCCATAATGACGCGCGTCTGGAGCAGATGGCAGGTTGGGAAGGAAAACCTGACCGTTAGTACCTTAAATCTCGCTGATTGTCGTTAAGGTACGCGGCAGATTCTGCCCGCCTGGGAGCTCAGCCTGGCGGAAAACAGCCGGAGAGCCAGTGCAGGAAGGCCTCGTACTCGGCGGCGTAACTGAGGAAGACAGGCGCGCCGGCCGTCGCCTCGGTCATCCGTCCGAGTTCGTCCAGCGCCACGGCAGTGAGGTCGAACTCGACGAACGGCAGCTCCAACGCCGCGCTCAGGGCGAGGGCGTCGTGCTGGATCGTGCCCGGGTGGAAGCTCGCGAACCAACGGTCGAGATGCTCAACGAGCAGCCGAGCCCAGGCCGGCGCGCCCGGCGCGGCCAACCGGCCGTAGAGCTCGCTGGCCCTCGTGATCTCGATCTTCGAGGTGAACGTCACGTCCGAGGTGACCAGCCGCGGCTCCTTGGCCAGCCTGAGCACGGTGCGTGCGGCAGCGGGATCAAGCCGGATGTTGTGCTCGGGCCGGCTCGGATCGCGATAGTTGAGCGCGCCAGGCCGCGGTCGCGTCCTCGTCGCCGTCCTCGTCTCGGGCTTCACCCATCAAACGCTCCTGAAGCCGATCGACCGACGGGCATCCACCACTCGTGCGGCTCGTCGGATCAGGTCCGTCATTTCGTCCAGTGCAAACCATTCGGCGAGCCCCGGCTGAAACTGGCGCGCCGCTTCGGCGAGTCGTCCGCGGAGTGCTGCCATTCCGGGGATATCCCCAAACGACGTAACGCAAAGTGCAAGGCTGACTACGCAAGTCGCTCGACGAAGGGATATGCGTGGAGTCGCCGCCGCAGCGCATTCATCGGAGCCTTCGCGACGATGTCTCGCCGCAGGTCTGGGCCGATCTGCTTCGTCGCGGCATGAGTCAACGGCGGCGGGGCGGCGAGACATTGCTGCATCAGGGCTCTCGTGGCTTTCACGTCTTGCTGGTCCTCCGCGGCCGGCTGAAGGTCGTACGGTTCGAGCCGAGCGGTGCACGCCTTCTGCTCGCGGTGAGGGAACCCGGCGATCTGGTGGGCGAGGTGGCGGTTCTGGACGGCCAACCGCGGTCCGCCTCGGTGATCACAGTGGGCGAGTGTGAGGTCTCGGTCGTGGAAGCCGCCGAGTTCCTCGACATCCTCCGCTGCCACAACCTCGCGGACACGATCATCCGCCATACGCTCGCGCGGCTTCGGGAAGCGGATGACCTCCGAGCGGAACTCGCGGAGCTGCCAGTGCGACGCCGGGTCGCCCGGCTGATCCTTCGGCTGACCGGGGACGGCGACCAGGTCATCGCGGACATCGCGCAGGAGGAACTGGCCCAGGCGGTAGGTGCGTCCCGGAACGCGGTGGTGGCGGAACTCGCGGCGCTGCGCCGGGAGAACGTACTCAAGACCGGCCGCAGGCGGTTGATCGTCGACGACTACGCGGCGCTCCGGGCGATCGCGGCGGGCACGCCTCTGTCGGCAGGCTGACAGCGGGCATCGCATCGAGCGCACATTTGTGGGCAGTGCGGTCCGGCCGGTCGCGGCCAAGGTGGTGGCGGTCGGCAAGTCGCCGATCTCGGTAGCCCCCGAGGAGTGCGATGTCCGCGAGCCAAGGTCCACCGTATTCGAGCAGCCGCGTCCTGCCGCCCTACCGCGCCCTGCTCATCGTCGATGCCAAAGACTTCACCGGTAACCCCAGCGTTCAGCACGCGCAGATCGCTGCGGAGATCCCGGCGCTCGTGGAGCAGGCGTTCAACCGAGCACACATGAGTGAGATCTGGGACACGATCAGGTTCTCTGCGCACACCGGCGATGGCGTCGCACTCGGCTTCCCGCCCGAGTACCTGCCGTACTTGGTCCACCCGATCCTCGATGAACTACAGCGAGTGCTCAAGGACCGCAATGCCCAGGCGGGTCGGTACGACCCGCTGATCCGGCTGCGGGTCAGCCTGCATGTCGGTCCGTTGCCGGACAGCGGCGAACAACGTGTTGGGGACGGTGACGGCAAGCCGCGCAACGACGCACACCGCCTGCTGGACTCGGTTCCGGTCAAGGCGATGCTGGCGGGTTCGAGCGACCACGTCACCCACGTCGCGGCGATCCTGTCGCAGCGCGTGTTCGAAGACGTGGTGCAGGCCGGCTATGCGGGACGCCACCCCGACCACTTCATTCCGGTTCGGGCGACGGTTCCCGGTAAGAGTTTTGGCGAGGACGCCTGGCTTTACGTGCCGGAGCCGTCCGGAAGCCTGTTTCAGGAGGGCGTGCTCGGTACCGAGGTGCTGCGCGAGGTGCGTGCACCTGCCGAATCCAGATCGGCATCCTCGCCTGCGGAGCATTCGAGCGGCGTGCACGTCGGCACCAACAGTGGCCAGGTTGCCGGCGTGGCCCACGGCGGAATGCACCAGGGCGCACCGAAGCGGGATCCCCGATGACCGCGGCGCCGTTGGAAGAGCCTCCAGAAGACGCGGCCGCCGACCAAGCATCGCTGGAGCAGCCTCCAGCGGCCGCGGTCATTCACGAGGTCCATGTCGAGCAGAACTACGGCATGACGGCCGGAGTGGTCCACGGTGGCATGCATCTGACGATCAACAAGATTCTGCGCGAGGCGCTGGCCTTTCACGAACTCAACGCCGCCTACGTGGCCCGCTGCCGCGAGACGTTCGTGCGACCGGCATTCAGGAGCGTCGGCGGAGCCTCAACCGCTGACTGGGCAGAGGCCACAGTGGCGCTCGCCCGCGACCGGCTGATCGTGGTCGTCGGCGAGCGAGGCTCGGGCCGGCACACAGCCGCGGTGTGTCTTGCCGGCTCTGTGCCGGACGTAACGCCTCGGGAGATCCCGTTCGACCCAGCCGAGCAGCTCACCACGGCAAACCTTCCGGACGAGACCCGATCCGGCTACTTGCTGGATCTTCCAGACGACGACGCGCTGGTGCAGCAGGGCTTCGGTCGCGCCCTGCTGGCGTATGCCGAAATGCTGCGCAGGCGCGATTCCGTACTGGTCGTCACGGTGACGCCGCAGGTCTGGCGCGCGGTGGGGGAGGGCGCCGGTGCGGTCACGGTGGAGCTGGGCAGGCCGGACCCTCTCGCAGTCCTCATCAGCCACCTCCGTGCCGGACCGGCGGCGGACTGGGCGGAAGCGTGGTCGCGGCAGCCGAGCATCCGAGCGGTGCTCGCGGACGCTTGGCCGGCGCACGTCGTCCGGTTGGTCGGTCTCGTCGAGCGAACTCAGGCGACCTTCCCGCATGGCGGGGTGGACGACGAGCGGGTACGGCTAGTGCTCGGCGCGTATCGGAACTGGGAATCGGATTTGCTCGACTGGTTCGCCGCTCACCCAGACGTCGGTGAGCGAATCTTCCTGGTGGCCGCGGCGGCGCTCGAAGGGGCGTCTCCGGGCTTCGTGCTCCAAGCCGCCGATACCCTGGCTGACCTGCTCGACAGCGGCCGGCCCAGCCTGCTGGACGGACACGGTGCGCGGCACCTCGTCCGCGCCGCGGCGGCGGAACTCGTCACGGCCGAGGAGTCCGCCGGTGTCGAATACGTGCGCTTCGCCAAGCCGGACTACGCGATGTCGGTCCTGGAGTTCGTCTTCAGCGATCGGTCACCACGGCTCAAGACTCCGTTCTGGCGCTGGTTCTCCGGCCTGCCGCTCGATGCTGCTCGTCGTGATCAGGCGGACATCGCTGGGTTGGTCGGCGCGGTGACGATGGAACTGGCTCGACGACAGCAGGCGTCCGGCCCGGTCTCGTTCCTGGCGCAGCGCTGGGCCGAGCGAGCCGAACTCAGGCCGGTGGCAATCGAGTACCTCATGCTCGCCGCGCTCAGTCCCGAGCTGGGTAGGGACACCCGCCGGCGGCTCTACGACTGGGTGACGCGGCCGACCGGAACCCCGCCGGCCGTGCTGCGGCTCGTGGCCGACGTGTGCAGCACGCAGTTGGTCGAGGTGTACCCGGACATTGCGTTCACCCGGCTGCGGCATCTCGCGCGGAACCCGGACGAGACGGTCCGCGGTGCTGTCATCAACGCTCTCGTGCGGATCTGGGACCAGTCCGGGCGCCGGCGCGGGCGGCTGCTCGGCGAACTCCTCCGGTGGTTCGAGCCGGACTCGCACCCGGCCCGGAGGAAGACGGCGGGATGGGCCGTTCTCGCCCTGGCCGGCCTCGACCCGACCCGTCCCACAGCGCTGCTCGACGAGGTGCTTCACGCCCCGGCATCCCTTCGCCGAGCCGACATCGCCGCTGTGCTGGCCAGCGCCTTGGACGACCGCGGGCTCACCGATGCCAGCGCGACCGTGGTGACACGTTGGCTGGCTGATACCGCCGACCGACCGGATTCCGCACTGGTCGCGATCGAGCTGCTGGTGGAGGCGGCTGCCGCCGAGCCGGCCAAGACCCAGCGCATCGTCACCTTGCGCCGGATCGCCGGCGCCGATCCCAGCGGCGGACAGCACGACGGGGCTAGCCAACTCGCCACGCGACTGCGTGCCGTGGATCCGCTCTTCGCGCCCGTCCCGCGCGGTCGCTTCTCCTCCTCTCCTTCCCCGAACGGAGCAATTCGATGACGATGACAGTCCCTGGAAGTGGCTCCGGTTGGTTCGGAAGGCGCCGCGTACCCCGGTACGGCCTGCCGCGAGTGGACGCCTTCAACGAGTCGATGGCGAGTCGGTTGTCCTCATCGACGTTCGAGGTCTCCGGTCAGCTCACCTGGTTGGACGACGGTCGCGGCCAGCGCGCGGTGGCAGACCAGGTCAGTTGGCGCGTGAACACATTCGCGGCTATGTGCTCCGAATCCTCAGCGCCGCTTCTGTGACCCAAGCGCCGACCCTCGAAGCAGAGCTCAACGAGCGGCTCTTGAGGTCAGTGCGGATCGACAACACCGGCGTCTGCGTGACCTGGGCGAGCGTGGCGCTCTCGGTCTCCCCGGAGTCACTGGAGGCCGCCGAACTGGAGGACGCGCTCCGAAAAGATCGGGCGGCGCGGCATCGCAAGCAGGAGGCCGAGCTGGCGGAGTTGACGTACCTGCGGGACAACATCCTCACTGATCCGGCCATGGCCCGGAGCTACTGGTTCAAGCACCATGGCGCGCTCGCCCCGCTACTGGACTCGCAGTTCGAGGAGGTGGCCGAGCGGCTCACCGGAGGCAGCGCGGCCGGGAGGAACCTCGCCCTCGCCGACGTGATCGGGCGATTCCTCGATGAGCTGCGCGCCGAGGACAAGGAGTATCTGCTCAGTCAGCTCGCCCACGTGTTCAGGTCTTTCGACCGGTCCGACCTGGCCGGTGAGCTGAACGGACAGGAGGAACCCAAGGTCGAGGCACGGCTCCAGCCAGGCTGGTAGCCGCCGACGCGGGCAGCGGATCCTCACGCCCGGCCGCCGATGATGGCGGCGGGGCGTGAGGTTGGTCGATGTTCTGCCCGTAGGGTCGGTATATGCGCTATCGACCCCTTGGTAACTCCGGCCTCCAGGTCTCCGTCGTCGGCCTCGGCTGCAACAACTTCGGCGGACGGCTCGACGTCGCCGCGACCCGCGCGGTGGTCGACGCCGCCATCGACCACGGCATCACGCTGTTCGACACGGCCGACATCTACGGCGGCGACGGCGCCTCCGAGACCCTCCTCGGCGAGGTGCTGGAGGGCCGCCGCGACCAGGTGGTGCTGGCCACGAAGTTCGGCCACGACAGCTACGACATGGGGTACCCGGCCGCGGCCGGCGCCAAGGGCGGGCGGGCCTACATCCGGCGCGCGGTCGAGGCGTCGCTGACCCGGCTGCGCACCGACTACATCGACCTCTACCAGCTCCACACGCCCGACCCGGTCACGCCGATCGAGGAGACCCTCGCGGCCCTGGACGAGCTGGTGAAGGAGGGCAAGGTCCGCTACCTCGGCCACTCGAACTTCACCGGCTGGCAGCTCGCCGAGGCGGCGCACGTGGCGGCCGAGGCCGGCCTGACCCCGTTCATCTCCGCGCAGAACCACTGGTCGCTGCTCGATCGCGAGGTCGAGCGGGAGGTCGTGCCGGCGGCGGAGCACTACGGGGTCGGCGTGCTGCCGTTCTTCCCGCTGGCGCAGGGGCTGCTCACCGGCAAGGTCCGCCGGGGCGAGGCGCCGCCGGAGCGCAGCCGGCTGGCCGAGCGGGAGCACCTGATCACGGACGAGCGGCTCGACCAGGTCGAGGCGCTGGTCAAGTGGGGCGACGCGCACGGTCGCTCGCTGCTGGAGATCGCGATCGGCGCGTTGGCCGCGCAGCCGGCCTGCGCTTCGGTGATCGCCGGCGCGACCAAGCCCGAGCAGATCGCGGCGAACGTCGCGGCGGCGGAGTGGGAGCCGACCGCCGAGGAGCTCGCCGAGATCGACGCCCTCGTCCCGCCGCCGGCCTGAATCCCGCGCCGGCACCTAAGCCACGCCGCCCGGCGCGAGCCGCTCGGCCGAGCCGCCGGCCGAACGCGACGGCCAGCACCGCCAAACGGCTGCGGTTCAATTGCGCCCTCCAGGGTCGCAATTGAACCGCAGCGGTGTCGGGCGTCAGGACAGGTCGAAGAGCGGCCGGTGATCGTGAAGCCGATGTCGTCGCCGACGTAGGCGAACAGTGCGAACAGCATCAGGCAGGCGCCGGCCAGGGACAGATCCTTGAGGAACTGGATCTGCTCCATCTGCTTGGCCATCGCGTCGGTCTCCTTCCAGAACGGGTGCATCAGCACCGCGGTCGGGACGAGGAAGAGCAGCAACGCGAGGAAACCGACGTCGGGATAGATCCCGAGCAGAACCGAGAGGGCGCCGACTAGAAGAAGCGCCCCGCTGAGTAGGACAGCCGCCTGTGCGGCGGGTACCCCCTTGGACTTGGCGTAGCCGGCCATCCCGGCGGACTGCGTGAGATGCCCGAAGGCCGATCCGAGGAAGAGGATCACGAACAGGATCCGACCGATCAGGACTATTACGTCCACAACAACCACTCCGTCCACGTGGGAGAGCTGCTTCCGCAATCTGGATGTTGTCGGGTCAAACGGTACGCCGAGGTAGTTCGACGCTCAACTGTTTGAGCGTGCACGATGGAGAGTTCGTGCCGGTATCAGCGCCCGAATTCGTGCCGCGCCGCGGTTCCGGCGGCGGGCAGGATTGAATGGATCCCATGCCAGACTCGACGAACGCCCCATCCCGTGTCGGACTGCTCGGCTACGGAGTCGCCGGCGCGGTCTTCCACGCACCGCTCATCGCCAGCACGCCGGGGCTGCGGCTCGACGCGGTGGTCACCGCGAATCCGGAGCGGCAGGAACAGGTGCGCCGCGACCACCCGGACGCCGCCGTGCTCGCCAGCGCTGACGAGCTGTGGGCCCGCGAGCTGGACGTGGTGGTCGTGGCCACGCCGAACCGGACCCACGTGCCGCTGACGCTGGCCGCGCTCGAGGCCGGACTGGCCGTGGTCGTGGACAAGCCGTTCGCCGCGACGGCCGCCGAGGGGCAGCGACTGGTGGACGAGGCCAGCCGGCGTGGCCTGCTGCTCACCGTCTTCCAGAACCGCCGGTGGGACGCCGACCTGCGCACCGCCCGCAAGCTGCTGGCGGAGAACGCGCTCGGCTAGGTGACCCGGTTCGAGTCGCGGTACGAGCGCTGGCGGCCGACGCCCAAGGTCGGCTGGCGTGAGCGCGGCGACGCCGAGGAGGCCGGCGGGATCCTCTACGACCTCGGCAGCCACCTGATCGACCAGGCGCTTCATCTGTTCGGCCCGGCCACCTCGGTCTACGGCGAGCTCGACCGGCGCCGGCCCGGCGTGCAGGTCGACGACGACGCGTTCGTGGCGTTGACCCACGCGTCCGGCGTGCGCTCGCACCTGTGGATGAGCGCGCTCACGCCGCAGCTCGGGCCGCGGCTGCGGATCCTCGGCACGGACGGCCGGCTACACGAAGTACGGCATGGACGTGCAGGAGGAGGCCCTGCGCGCAGGCGGTCGGCCGACCGACCCGGAGTGGGGCGTCGAGCCGGCCGAGCAGTGGGGCAACCTCGGGGTCGACGGCGCGCTCACCCCGGTGCCGAGCGAGCCCGGCTCGTACCAGAGCTTCTACGCCGGGGTGGCCGGCGCGCTGCGGGACGGCGGTCCGGCGCCGGTGGATCCGCTCGACGCGGTGGCCGCGCTGACCGTGATCGAGGCGGCCCGGCGCTCGGCCGAGGAGGGTCGGGTCGTCCAGCTGTGACGCGGCGCCAACCCGGTCGGTCCGGCCGGGTTGGGGGCCTTGGCCGGGCCGTTTCGGGGGAGGCTGAGCGAGGGTTTGGTTGCCTTCCCGGACGTTCGCAAAAACGGTCTTTCGGGGTGTTTCTGGACGGGGTTGCGCACTCACGCAGGGAGCGTCAACTCATAGTGCGCACTTACTCGCAGGCTGGTGCCGTGGGTGGTAGCGTGCTCTCAGTTGCAGTTCCACGTACGTTCTTGAGCGCTCGCGGGGTGTAATCGCGAGCGCTTTTTCGCTTCTCGGGCAAGTCTCCGAAAGCACGAAGCGCTCACGAGAACAACCCCAGGCCCGCCGCGGCGGGTCGAGCGCTCTTTCGAAGGAGACAGAGAGATGGCCCAGGGCAGCGTCAAGTGGTTCAACGCCGAGAAGGGTTTCGGCTTCATCGCGCAGGATGGCGGCGGCGCCGACGTCTTCGTGCACTTCTCGGCTATCCAGAGCGACGGCTACCGTTCGCTCGAGGAGAACCAGCGGGTTGAGTTCGAGATCACGCAGGGCCCGAAGGGGCCGCAGGCTGACCAGGTTCGGCCGCTGTAGTTTTCCCAGCTCTACCCGAAGGCCCCAGCTCTGGCTGGGGCCTTCGTCGTATCCGCAGCCAGGCGCGCCGCCGCCCCCGGGTCCGCCGCGGGGCGCCGCCCCGCGTTCCCGGCCTTCCGTCAGCCGCTTTGGGCGACATCTTCCCGGTCATAGCCGAGAAAATGTCGCCCAAAGCGCCAAGCGCCGTAGCTAGAGGGCGTTGCGGCGCTGGAGCATGGTGAACGCGAGCCAGCCCGGCACCACCGGCAGCCAGAACGTGAGCAGCCGGAACAGCAGCACGCTGGAGACGGCGGTCGCGCCGTCCAGCCCGGCCGCCGCCGTGAGGCCCGCGACCAGCACCGCCTCGACCGCGCCCAGGCCGCCGGGGGTCGGCGCCGCCGAGCCGAGCGCGGTGCCGGCCAGCACGATCACCGCGACCAGCACCCAGGACACCGACTGGCCGAACGCGTCGATCGACAAGCCCATCACCAGCACGGTGGCCACGGTCTGGAGCAGGGTGCCGGCCAGCCCGGTGAGCAGCCGCCCCGGCCGGCTCAGCACCGAGCCGATCCGCGGCTTGACCTGACCGACGTACGGGCCGAGCCGGGCCGCGACGAACCGGCGCCCGACCGGGACCGCGGCGACCACCGCGGCGATGACGCCGACCACGCCGAGCGCGATCAGGGCCTCCGGCGGCACGCTCAGCACCTCGGTCTGGTCGGCGCCGGAGACGATGTTCAGCACCACCAGCACGAGCACGGTCATCGCGAACGTGCCGGCCTGCCAGAGCGCCACGCTCGCCACGGCCGCGGCGGCCGGTACCCCGCTGCGCTGCAGGAACCGCACGTTGAGCGCGGCGCCGCCGACCCCGGCCGGCGCGACCAGACCCATGAACGACGCGGCCACCTGCACCCAGACCGTGCGCAGGAACGGCAGCCGCTCGGCGACGAAACCGATCAGGCCGAGCGCCGCACCGACGTACCGGAACGCGGCGAAGAGCACGGCGGCGAGCAGCCAACGCCCGTCCGCCTGCCGGACCACCGCCACCAGGTCGAGCCCGGCGATCTGGCTGACCAGCACGTACGCGGCGACCGTCAGCGCCACCGCCGAGACCACCGTGCGCATCCGGAGCCGCTCGATCCGAACCGGCTCGACCGGCGCGGTCGGCACCGCGGCCAGGATCTCCTCCCGGAGCTGGTCGAGCAGGTCGCCGTGGTCGCGCAGGTCACGCCGGGTCGGTGCGCCCAGCGCGATCGGCTGCAGCAGCGGCACCGCGGTGGCGAGCTTCTCCGGCCCCATCACGCGCAGCGCGCTGGCCACCGTGCGGTCGGCGCCGACCAGCAGCGCCAGGGCGACGAGCAGCTGGGCCAGGTCGATCCGCAGCGCGGTGTCGCCGGCCGCGATCTGTCCGGCGCCGGTCACCCGCAGGGCGGTGCCGCCGTCCGGGGTGGCCACGAGGTTCTCGGCGTCGAGGTCCCGGTGCGCGATGGCACGCTGGTGCAGCAGGCCGATCTGGGTCCACGCGGCGTCCAGCCGGGCGTCGGTGAGCTCCTCCCGGTCGACCTCGGCGAACGTCGGTCCGAGCACGTCCTCGTAGGCGAGCAGCGCGGCATCCGGCTCGACCGGCAGCGCGCCGATCAGCCGCTGGGTGCGTGCGCCGGACGCCTGCATCGCCATGCTGACCAGCGCGAGCTGATCCAGCGTGCGGCGGAGCGAGAGCAGCACCCACCAGCCGGCGGCCTGCCGTACCCGCAGCGTCCGCCAGATCGAGAGCAACAGCCCGGAGCCGACGTGGTCGTGGTCGATGACGTAGACGACCAGCGACCGGCCGGCGGCGTCCCGGATGTCGAACAGCGCCGGGTCACGCGCGTCCGGCAGCCGGGATCGGAACGACACGACCTCGATGTCCAGCCGGCGCAGCGCGGCCACCACCTGGCGCGGGCTGGGCCGGCTCGGCGGTGACCCGGCCGCCCAGCGCACGGCCAGTCCGGCGATCCGCCCGACCAGCAGCGACACGACGATGGCCAGCGCGGTGAAGCCGATCGCGACCAGGGCGAGGCTGACCAGGGTGAAGACCACGCCGGCGATGAGCCGCCAGCGCCGCCGCTGCCCGAGCCTGGCCACCGTGGCCAGCGCGACCGCGGACGCGACGAAGCCGTTCAGCGGGCGGAGGCCGGCGCCGGTACCGATCAGGGCCGCCGCCAGCGAGGTGCTGTGCACGAGCGCCCAGCGCAGCCCGGCCGTGGCGAGGAACGCCAGCACCACGGCGAGCACGCCGTTGGCGGTGACCCGGAACCGCCGCCGGACCAGCAGGTCGACGGCGATCGCGACCGGGAGCGTGAGGAGCATCAGGCCGGACGCGGCGGTCACCAGGACCACGAGCGTGCTCGGCACGGGCTTGATCGCCGCGTTCACGTCCTGGCCGATGCCGGCCACCGTGTTCACGGTCATCGCGCCGATGCCGAGCGCCACAGCGAAGCCCGCCAGCGCGACGAGCAGCCGAACCAGGTCGAGCGGCCGATGTACGCGGCTCGGCGGTTCCGGAGCCTCGATGATCAGCGGCACCGGCGCCTCCACGGCATCCACCGCGTCGGAGGTGGCGGCCGCGGTCATGGCTCAGATGCTCCCACCTGCGTGTCTACCCCGTTAACGCGGCACACCGAAGGTCCACGCCCGGCCGCTCGGCGTGGCGTCGGGCGGGTAACCGACGGAGCCGGGCCGGGGAGTGGACACGGAGGAGCACTCTGGGGGCACGTCGGGGGTCGGAGACCACAGCCGTGGTCGCCAGCGCCGAGCCAGCGGGGCCCGGGTGGGCGGCCGTGGCACCAAGGAGGAACGGTCATGAAGAGATCCTGGTTGTCGGTGCTCGGAGCGCTGATCGTCGCGGCGGCGCTGGTTCCGGCGGTGCCCGCGAGCGCGGCGCCCTACTGCGGCCTGACCTGGGGGAGCCTGCCGGAGTCGACTCCGGACTACCACCTCGTCCAGCTCACGAACGCGCGGACCGGCCGGCACGACTGCTACGACCGGGTGGTCTTCGACCTCAACGGTCCGGCGTCCGGCTACGACGTGCGGTACGTCGACCAGTTGGTGGCCGACGGCTCGGGCCAGGTCATCCCGCTCGCGGGCGGCGCCAAGCTGGCCATCATGCTGAAGGCCGCGGCCTACGACGACGCCGGCCGCCTCACCTACCCGGGCGTCGTGACCGGCCGCACCCTGCCGGGCGTCAACGTGGCCGGCTACTCGACGTTCCGGGACACCAAGTTCGCGGGCAGCTTCGAGGGCCAGACCACGCTCGGCGTCGGGGTCCGGGCCAAGCTGCCGTTCCGCGTGTTGCGGCTCGACAACCGGGTGATGCTGGACGTCGCGCACTTCTGGTGAGTCGCGGGTCATCCCGTGAGGGCTGGTTTTGCTGGCTCGGCGTCGGGCTCCGGCTCGGCGTTCGTTGGCTCGGCGTCGGGCTCCGGCTCGGCGTTTGTTGGCTCGGCGTCGGGCTCCGGCTCGGCGCCGAGCACCGCCGCGGGCTCGGGGTCCGGCGGTACCTCGGTCCGGTGGATCACCCACATCGCCACGACGAGCAGCGCGGAGATGCCGAGCCAGGTGACCGTGTGGGCCGCCAACGGCGTCGACCGGAGCAGCGCGATCCCGAACACCGCCTGCAGCAGCGTGCCGGCGAGGAACTGGGCCTGCCGGGTCGTGGGTCCGAGCGGACGCGGCTCCGGGTGCACGCCGAGCAGCGGCCAGTAGAACAGCCCGCCGACCACGAGCGCCGCGGCGAACAGGACGAGGTGGCCGGCGTGCGAGCGCAGGCTGAGCGTGAAGAGCGCGCTCGGGTAGAGGCCGTAGAGCAGGGCGGCGTAGAGCGCGAGGGCGGCCGCCGGGTGAGCGAGCACGCGGAGGGCCCGGGAATCCAGCACGCCGGCCAGCCACTCGGATGGTGACCGCAGGCCCTCGGAGTCCGCCGGCCGGCCGAGCTGGCGCGCCAGCGCGATGCCGCCGCCGCTGACCAGCAGGATCGGCGCGATCACCCCGATCGTCAGGTGCTGCACCTTCTCCATCATCAGGAAGGTGCCCTGGCCGGCCCGCGCGAGCTCCAGGTCGGTGGCCGCGGCGACGGCCAGCCAGCCGACGAGCCAGGTCACGGTCCGGGACGCCGGCCACGTCGTGCCGCGCCGACGCAGCCGCCGGACGCCGATCAGGTAGCCGGCGACGCAGCACACCGCGAGCGTCAGGAAGAGCGGATCGGGCAGCCAGCTCAGGGCCGTGCGGAGCGGGGTGCGGACGAACGCGGCACCGGGTCCGGCGGGCGGCGGCGTCCTGGCCAGTCCCGCGGCCAGCCCGAACGCGGCGGCCATGATCAGCACCTCGACCGCGGCGACCCGGCCGAACGTGCCCCGCCGCCCGGCGGCCAGCGCGGGCAGCGAGTACCGCCGGTGCCACCAGCCGAGCGCACCGAGCCCGCCGAGCGTCGCCACCTTCAGCAGCACGATCGTGCCGTACGCGGAATCGACGTCGCGCCAGCCGGTCAGCCGCAGCGCGGCGCTGACCAGGCCGCTGAGCGCCACGGCGACGAAACAGCACAGCGCGAGCCGGGAGAAACGCGCGACGGACCGGGCCAGCGCCGCACCGGTCTGCCGGCGGCTCAGCAACAGCGCCACCAGGCCGCCGGTCCAGAGCACGGCCCCGCCGATGTGCGCCATCATCGTGGAGACCGCGAGCTGGTGGTTCGCCGAGCCGGCCGCGTGGCCGCCGAAGGCCGGCGGCAGGGCCGCCAGTACGGCGATCCCGGCCAGCACGGCGGCGCCCGTCACCGAGCGGACGAACCGGCCGGCGACGGCGATCACCGCGGCCAGCACCAGCGTCGTGGCGATCGAACGGCCCTGGTCGATGTCGGTCACGAGGGTCCAGAGTCCGTCGGCGGTCACGGCCTCGGTGACCGGCATCGCCAGCAGGTTGGACTGGGTGAGGCAGAGCGCGCCGAACGCGGCGGCGGCCCAGGCCAGTGCGGCGTACGACGCGCTGGTGATCCACGCCCTGGCCTGCGCGGCCGTCAGCAACGTGCCGTCGGGGGAGCGCTCGCCCGGCACCAGGAACGCGGCGGCGACCAGGCAGCCCACGGTCACGGCGGCGGCGAGTTCGGTGCTGAGCCGGGCGAGCGGAAGCAGCCACGGGGTGACCCCGAGATCGAGGCCGAGCGCGTCCAGCCCGGTCTCGCGCAGAGAACCGCCGAAGTGCAGGACGGCGAGGCAGACGCCGAGCGCGAGCGTGAACCCGAACGCGAGGACCGGCATGCGGTACCGCCACCGAGCCGGCCTGGCTTCGGCCGATTCCGGCGTCCCGGCTCCAGGAACCGCGGCTCCTGGGGCGGAGCCGAGGTCCGCGCGGAGCGGATCGGGTCACGGTGGCTCAGGCCTTGGGCCGGGACCGGCGTCGGACCAGCACCAATGCGGTGCCGAACAGCGCGAGCGCGACCGCTGCCGGCGATCGCGTAGCCGAGCCCAGCCCTGGTCGTCGTCGTCAGCGGCTTGGACGCGGCGGCGTGGTGGCCGAGCGGACAGGGCCCGCGGGGTGACGAGGCGGCCGGTTCCGGCTGTTGCAGTCGCGGGGCTCGGCGGGCGGGCGGCGGTCGGCGCTGGTGAACGTCATCGAGCCCTGCACGGGGTGACCGTCGGCGGAGACCACGCGGTAGACGACGGTGTACAGGCCGGGGCCGCCCGGAATCAGCGGCTGGGTCACGCTGGTGCCGGAGACCCGCGGCGGGCCGGCGACCACGTTCGTGCCGCCAGGGCCGGTGGCCGCGATCTTGACGAACCGCTCGTCGGGCCTCTCCGCGAAGGTCAGCACCACGGTGCCGGGAAGCGCGGTCAGGGTGGCTCCCGCGGCCGGGAGTGCTGGACTCCAGCTCGTTGTGGGCGGACGCCGGCGCCGCGGACAGCGCGAGAAGGGTCGGCACGGCGAGGGTGAGGACGGCGGCTCTGATCCGGTGCGAGGGCACGGCGACTCCGATGGACGGGCAACGAGAGCCCGTCGGTGAGCCCTCTCGGAGGGGTACGGCGACCATCGGCGACGGGTTCAGCGCCAGCTCAGGGAGGCGCGGCCGCCCGCCGCCCCCCAGGGCTATGGGCGACATCTTCCGGGCTAGAGCACCGAAGATGTCGCCCAAAGCGGAGGTTGATGGGGTCAGCGGCGGCGGAAGATGAGGTCGGCGATGTCGCGGCCGGCGTCGATGCCGCGCTGCTCGAACTTGGTCAGCGGCCGGTGCGCGGGGCGCGGCGCGTACCCGTCGGCGGTGTTGACCAGTTCGGGGTCGGCGTCGAGGGTGGCCAGCATCGCCTCGGCGTACTCCGGCCAATCGGTGGCACAGTGCAGGATCCCGCCGGACACCAGGCGCGACCGCAGCAGCGCCACGTGGGTGGGCTGGATCAGCCGCCGCTTGTGGTGTCGCGCCTTGGGCCAGGGATCGGGGAAGAACACGTGCACAGCGTCCAGCGTGCCGGCCGGCACGGACTGGACCAGTTCCACGGCGTCCAGTTGGGCGACCCGGACGTTGGTCAGACCGCGCTCCTCGATCAGGCTGAGCAGGTTGGCGACGCCCGGCATGTGCACCTCGACCGCGAGGTAGTTCCGGCCGGGGTCGGCGGCGGCCATCGCGGCGGTGGCGTCGCCCATGCCGGAGCCGATCTCCAGCACCAGCGGCGCGCCGCGGTCGAACGCCGCCGACGGGTCGCCGCCAGCCGGCACGCCGAATCCCGGCCCGAGCCGGGCCAGCGCGTCCTCGTGGCGCGCGCTCACCCGGCCGTGCCGGACGTGGAAGGTGCGGATCCCGGGCGGCGGCCCGCTGGGCCGGCTCCGCGCGGGGCGCTCGTCGATGGTGCTCACTAACTCCCGAGCCTACCCGCTGGGCCATCGGCCAGAATCGACGTCATGCGCGTACTCGTGGTCTCCGCCCCGCTGTTCGGTCACGTCTTCCCGCTGGTACCGATGGCACGAGCGCTCGCTGATGCCGGGCACGAGGTGCTGATCGCGACCGGCGGCGAAGCGCTGAAGGTGCGGGAGGTCGGCCTGCCGGTCGAGGACATCGCGCCGTCCTTCTCGATGGGTCCGATCGCCGCCCGCACCCTGCTCCGGCACCCGATCATCGCCAAGGCCGAGTTGGCCGGCGAGGCCGGCACCCGCGGTGTCGCGCTGCTGTTCGGCGCGCTGAACGAGCAGATCGCCGACCGGGTGGTCGCGGCGGCCGAACGCTGGCGGCCGGACCTGGTCGTGCACGAGCCGCTCGCGGTGGCCGGCGCGCTCGCCGCCGCTCGGCTGGGCGTGCCGGCGGTGCTGCACGAGAACTCGCTCTTCGACGGTCCCGAGCTGATCCGGGTCACCACGGCCCGGCTCGGACGAGCGATGGCCCGCCACGGGGTCGTCGAGCTGCCGTCCGCGGCGGCCACCCTGACCATCGCACCGCCGAGCGTGGTGGGGGAGCGGGCCGGCTTGCCGCTGTGCGGCGTCCCGTACCGCGGGGAGGGCGCCCTGCCCGAGTGGCTGAGCCAGCGCCCTGCCCGTCCCCGCATCGCGGTCAGCCGCAGCACGGTGGCCGGCCCCGGCGACGCGGTGATGAGCGCCGTGGTCGCGGTGACGCCAGCGGTCGACGCCGAGTTCGTGCTGGTCCGGCCGGATCGTAAGGTGCTGCGGCGGACGTTGCCGGCGATCGTCCGGACCGTGGACTGGATCCCACTGAACGCGGCGATGGCGAGCTGCGCCGGGATCGTGCACCACGGCGGCGCCGGGACCGTGTTCGGCGCGTTCGCGGCCGGGATCCCGCAGCTCGTGCTCACCGGCGCCGGCGACCGGACGTTCAACGCCCGGCTGGTCGCTCGCCGCGGCGCCGGCCTGGCCCTGTCCGCCAGGCAGATCACCGCCGAGGCGCTGACCCGGCTGGTCACCGACCCGGCGCTGGCCGAGGCCGCGGTGGAGGTGCAGCGGGAACTGGCCGCGATGCCGGCTGCCGACGAGTTGGTTCCGCGTCTGGCGGCCCTGGTCGATTGACCCTGGACAAGCCGCGGCTCCTCCGGGCGGACCGGAGGAGCCGCGGCTGTCACTGGACCGTGCGGGGCGGCCCGGATCGCACCGGGCCGCGCCAAGGCCGGGACTACTTGACGGCGCCGGCGGTGAGGCCGGACTGGATCTGCCGCTGGAAGAAGCCGTAGACGATGATCATCGGCAGGATCGACATGCTCAGGGCCGCGAACAGGCCGGACCAGTCGGCCTCGTAGCCGGCGTTGACCGAGATCGCCGCGATGCCCTGGGTGAGCACGTACTTGTCGGTGCTCTGCATCAGCACGAGTGGCAGCAGGTACTGCGCCCACTGGCCGATGATGTTGAAGATCGTCACGCTGATCAGTCCGGGTTTGGCCATCGGCAGCATCACCTTGAAGAACAGCTTGGTGTGCGAGCAGCCGTCGATGATGCCGGCCTCGGCCACCGAGTTCGGCAGGGTCCGGAAGAACGCCGCGAGGAAGAACACGGTGAACGGCAGCGAGTAGGCGATGTACACCAGGATCAGGCCGGTGTACGTGTTCAGCAGGCCCAGGTTCTTGACCACGAAGAACAGCGGTACCAGGGCCAGGAACGTGGGGAACGCCATGCCCGCGACGAACAGGTAGTAGACGAAGCGCCGGCCGACGAACTCGTACCGGGCGAGCACATAGGCCGCCATCGAGCCCAACAGCATCGTGCCGAACGTGCCGAGGCCCACCACGAACACGCTGTTGAGGAAGTACCGGCCGACCTTCGCCTTGGTCCAGGCCCGTCCCCAGTTCTCCAGCCGCAGATCGCCGGGCAGGGTCCACGGGCTGCTGAAGATCTCGTTGGTGTTCTTGAACGAGGCGAGGAACACCCACACGATCGGCAGGAGTACGAGCAGCGCCCAGATGATCAGTGAGAGGTGACCGAGGCTGGAGAAGAAGCCGACGTCCGACTTCATCGACCGGCGGCTCGACTTCTTACCGCGTGGCGCCGCCTTGTCCGTCGTCGTGTTCCGGCCGGGCTGGTCCATTCGAGTCGTCATATCGGATCCCATTAGTACTCGATGCTTTCGCGCTTGGTGACGCGAAGAGTGAGCGCGGCGAACGTGAGGGTGAGGATGAAGAGCGCGACGCCCATCGCGGAGGCATAGCCGTACTTGGAGTACGTGAAGGCGTTGCGGTAGATCTCCACCGCGAGCACGGTGGTGGCGCCGTTCGGGCCGCCGTTGTCGACCGAGAGCACGTTGACGATGGCGAACGCGTCGAACGCGGCCACGCCCAGGTAGACCCAGGCGACCTGGAGGTTGTCCCGCAGCAGCGGCAGGGTGACCCGGAAGAACAGTTGGACGCGGCCGGCGCCGTCCAGCTCGGCGGCCTCGTAGATGTCCTTGGGGATCGAGCCCATGCCGGCGGAGAAGAGCACCACGTAGAAGCCGACGCTCTGCCACACCAGCACCGCGATGATCGACGGCAGGGCGAGATCAGGATCGGCCAGGAAGTTGACCGGGCCTAGACCGATCTTCAGCAGCACACCGTTGATCAGTCCGGACTCGTTCGGCCGATACACCGTCTGGAACAGCACGGCGATGATCGGCACGGCCAGGATCTGGGGGAAGAAGAACACCACACGGTAGAACTTCGACCCCCAGACCCCGGCCATTTCGCCGTTCTTCGCCTTGCCTGCCACGTTCAGCTGGAAGGCGAAGAACAGAGCGATGGCAATCGTGATCAGCGGCAGGGTAATCAGCAGTATGAGGTTGTGCGATACCGCTTTCCAAAAGGTGTCGTCCGACAACAGTTTGTCGTAGTTGTCGAAACCAGCCCACGTCGGAGCCGCGAGGCCGCGCCAGTTGGTCATCGAGATGTAGAACGCCTGGGCGTACGGCGCGATCACGAAGACCACGTACAGGGTCACTGGTACGACGAGGAAGCCAAAGACGAATGGGTATTTACCGTGCCGCATGGTCACTACGCTCCGGTCAGCGCTTGAACTTGGTGACGGCCGAGTCCGCCTTGATCGCGTCGGCCTTCTTCTGGATCCGCTCGACGAACGCGTCGGCCTTGATGCGACCGAACATCAGCTCGTTGGTGGCGGTGCGAGCCTCGGTGTCGAGCTCCTTGTACCAGCCGTCGAAGAAGATGTTGACGACGTCGGCGCCGGCGGCCTTGAGCGCGGCCTGCGAGCTCTTGGTGCCGGGCGGGAACTCGACGCTGTCCGACGCGCCAGTGACGACGGTCGGGGACTTGATGAGCTCGGCGAAGCCCTTGCCGCCGGCCTGCGACAGCATCTGCCGCATGTACTCCAGGCCACCCTGCGGGTTCTTGGCCTTGGCCGGCACGATGTAGCCCTCACCGGCGGTGGCGCGCACGGTAGCGGCGGAAAGCTTGCCGCCGGACTTCACCGGGACCGGGATCATCTGGTACTCGAAGTCCGCCGGGGCGTCCTTCTTCTGCTCGTTCTCCAGCCAGTCACCGGACGGGTAGAACGCCACCTTGTACTTGTTCTGCTGGAGCTGGACGTCGGTGTGCTTCAGACCCTCGAAGCTCTTGTCCATGTACTTGGCGCCGACCTCGGCCCACAGCTCGGCCGCCTGCTTGACGGCGTCGGCCTTCCAAGCACCGTCTTCCAGGTTGTCGATGTTCTTCAGCACGTCCTGGCCGCCGATCTTGGCGGCGTGGGTCAGGATCACGTTCCAGGCGTAGTACGCCGCGTTCGCGCCGGCGTAGCCGAACGGCGTGATGCCGGCCTTCTTGATGGTCTCGCACAGCGTGATGAAGCTGTCCCAGTCGGTCGGCGCGGTCCAGCCCTTCTCCTTGAAGAGCTTGCCCGAGTACCACAGACCGAACACGGTCGAGACGTAGTACAGGACGTAGGGCTTGCCGTTGAACGAGCCGACCTCCACGGTGCCGGGGACGACGGTGTCGCGGACCTTCTTGTTCGGGTCGTCGACCGACGGCGCGTCCCACAGCTCGGTCAGGTCGAGGAGCTGCTTGTCGGCCACCAGCGCGCCGAAGTCCATCGAGCCGCTGCCCGAGTTGTTCACGAAGTCCGGCGGGTTACCACCGGCGAAGCGCGGCTGGAGAACCTTGTTGATCTCCGGCGTGGCCTGGTGGTTGATCTTGGCCTTCGGGAACGCCTTCGCGTACAGCGGCTCGTGCACGTCCACCGCGTACTTGTCGGTGTAGCCGCCGTTGAAGATCACCAGGTCCAGCGGAGCGTCTTCCTTCACGCCGAGCGGGTTCTTGTCGCTCTTGTCGCCACCGGCAGCGGGCTTGTCGTCATCGCCGCCGCTGGTGGCGCACGCGCTGAGCAGACCTGCGGCCGGGCCCATGAGCAGGGTGACCGCGGCGGCGCGGCGCAGCAGTTCGCGCCGGCTCAGCAGAGAGGGATTGGTGGATGGGGGCATTTTGTTCTCCTCGGTTCGGGTCAGGCGGCCCGCCGGTGAGGTCCGGCGTGTCGCTACTCGAGGGCTTTTCATTGCTGGTCCCCGCCGGGGACGTGTGCAGGTGGAGACGCCGTTGGCGTCCGTCCCATACCGGGGGCGGTACGTGCTGCCTTCGACCTACTGGGGCAAGCCGGCGATGCCGCTGGCCCCGCAGTGGTTCGCCGACGCTGCGACGGTCATGGGTCGTGACCGCGGCGCAGCGTGCGCTGAGTTCTCCGGGTGGTGGTGGAGGGTGGTGCGATCAGGGCGTCACGCGCTGCGGCTGCCATCGGCGCTCACCACCTCGTCGCTCGGCACCGGGATCCCGCTGCGGGGCACCCGCTTGCCTTCGACCGTGGGGCGTTCCTCGGCCCGGTGCGCGGCGACCGCTCGGGCCGTGACCTGGAACGCCGCGTGGGAGCGGTCGTGGGTCCGCTGCGCGACCGCGATGTACACGAGGTCGAGCACCACCAGCTGCGGGTGGCGGGCGGAGAGTGCGTCCGGCCGGAAGGTGGTCTCGTGGGTCGAGGTGAGGAGCACGATGTCGGCTACCTCGGCCAGCGGCGACTTGGGATAGCTAGTCAGCGCGACCGTGGTAGCACCGTGGCTGCCGGCCTCGGCCAGCATCTCGATGGTCTCCCTGGTCTGGCCGCTGTTGGAGATGCCGAGCGCGATGTCGCCGACGCCGAGCAGCGAGGAGCTGGCGAGTCCGTTGTGGACCTCGGTCCAGGCCCAGGACGGGATGCCGATCCGGTGCAGGCAGAGCTGGAGTTCGGCGCCGACCAGGGCGCTGCCGCCGATGCCGTAGATGTCGACCCGCTTGGCCTCGGCGATCGCGCTGGCCGCGCGGTCGACCGCGTCCAGGTCGAGCCGGGCCGAGGTGTCCTGCAGGGCGCGGGTGTTGGCGGCGATGATCTGGCCGAGCACCCGGTCGAGCGGGTCGCTGGGCAGGATCTCGCGGCCGATGTCGACGGTCCAGCCGGCGGCGCGGGCGGCTCGGCCCGTCTCGGCGGCGATTCCCAGCCGCAGTTCGGCGTAGCCCTCGAAGCCCATCGCGCGGCAGAACCGGGTCACGGTGGCGGGGGAGGTGCCGCTCCGCTCGGCCAGTTCGACGATGGTGGCGCGGGCCGCGGAGGCGGGATCGGTGAGGACGAGCTCGGCCACTCGCTGTAGAGCGCCGGGCAGCTCGGACTGAATCGCCCGCACCCGAACGAGCACGCTGTCGCTGGCGACGTGTTCGCCGGCGGTGCCAGGACTGTGCTCGACCATGGGGTGGGGTCCCTCACATCTGTCGTCGTGAATGTGTTGTGGTGAAAATTCTTACCATCGACCCCCTTCTGTCAATGCGGATGGCTCAGATATTCAAATCGTTACGTTGTGAATCACGAAGCGTGATTCACATCGCGGGTTTTACCGACAAACCAGGGCAGCATGGCGACTCTCTGTGATGAGAATAATTTGCAGCGCCCTGGGATGAATTATCCGCTTTGCGAGGTATGAGCGGTGATCGGACTGGACTAGACCGGGGCTGCCCAAGGGGGTCCGGAGGGCTGTTTTTGAAACGTTTCGGTCAGATGGGCGGCTGGAGGGATGTCGCTAGCCACATCGAATTGCACCTGCTAACTTCTATTGGCATGTGCCAGGTATTGCAATGACGAACCCCGCGCCGAACGGGGACGAGCTGATTCGGGCGCTGGCGACGCTGGCCAATCCGCATCGGCTCCGAGTCGTCGCGTCGCTGACGGTCGAGCGCAACTACGTGAGCCGGCTGGCCCGTGAGTTGGGCATCAGCCGCGCGCTGCTGCAGATCCATCTCCGCAAGCTCGAGGCGGCCGAGCTGGTCTCCGCCCAGCTCGAGCTCTCCGCGGACGGGAAGGCGATGAAGTACTACGAGGTGACGCCGTTCGCGTTCCACCTGACGCCCCAGACCATCGAGGTCGCGGCGCGGACGCTCAGCGTTCCGTCCGCCGACGCGCCTAGAGAGGACCACTGACATGAACGAGCGAACTGGCTGCCCCGGATTCGGGCTGCCGAGCGCAGCGAGGTGGGCGCGTGAGCGAGCGGAGCGAGCGAATCAGTTGGTACAGCTGCCCCACTCGTGGGGCTGCCGAGCGCAGCGAGGTGGGCGTATGAGCTCGCGGAGCGGGCGAATCAGTTGGTACAGCTGCCCCACTCGTGGGGCTGCCGAGCGCAGCGAGGTGGGCACATGAGTGAGCACGACTGGACCGAGGTGGTCGGGGCGATCGGCATTTTCGTTCTGATCACGACCGTCGTCACCGTGACGATCGTTCAGGTCGCCACGAGCTGGCGAGCCAAGGCGGCGCTGGCGCGCGAGGACAGCTACCGCGCGCTCGCCGAGTCGGCGGTCCGTACCCAGGAGAACACCGAGCGCCAACTCACGGAGCTGAGCACCCGGATGACCGCCCTGGAACGGATTCTCAAGGAGGTGGAGTAGCGCACCTCGCTGGACGCGCCACGGCTTACCGGCCGCGTCCGAAGTGGAACTGGCCCTGGGCCGCCGAGCTGCAACTCGGCGGCCCAGGTGGAGAAGAAGCACCACTCGCCCGAGGGCGAGCCTCATCGGAACTCCTTCGCGGAAGGACTGTAATTCATGCTGCGCATCGGCAGATCAACGAGCGACGAGCTCGAGCGCCCCATTCCCGCGCCGCCACCTCCGGATCGTCACCGCTCCAGAGGGGCGCTGGTGGAACGGATCGCGGGCTGGTCGGTGCGGCACCGGACGCTGGCGATCGGCGGCTGGTTCGCCCTGGTCGTGCTGGCTGTCCTGGCCAGCGCGCTGATGCCAGGCGAGACGGCGAACTCCACCGACCCGGGCGAATCCGGTCGGGCTCAGCGGGTCATCCGCGCCCAGCAGGCCGAGGTGCCGGTCCAGGAGAGCGTGCTGATCCAGGCCCGAACTCCCGGCGGGCCGCGGCTGGTCGACGATCCGGCGCTCCGACGTGCTGTCGAGGATCTGGTCACGACCCTGCGCCGGACGCCGACCGCGATCACCGACGTCCGCTCGCCGCTGGAGCCTGCAGGGGCGCTGTCTGCTGCTGGCGGCGACGGGTTGGTGTCGCGGGACGGGCGCTCGGGGCTGGTCATCTTCCAGGTGCCGGTCACGGAGGAGGCGTTCACCGCCAACTACGCGACGGCGGTGAAGGCGGTCGACGCGGTGCAGGATCGGCACCCGGAGGTGCGGGTGGCCCAGGCCGGCGAGAAGAGCCTCAACTCGGCCGTCGACCAGCGGATCAAGGCGGACTTCCAGCGCTCGGAGTATCTGTCCGGCCCGCTGACGCTGGTGATCCTGCTGCTGGTCTTCGGCTCGCTGATCGCCGCCGGAATCCCGGTATTGCTGACCGTGACCGCGATGGTCGGCGCGTTCGGATTGATCGGGGTGATCTCGCACTGGATTCCGGTGAACAGCGCGGTCTCCTCCATGCTGCTGCTGGTGGGGGTCGCGGTCGGGATCGACTACTCGCTGTTCTATCTGCGCCGGGAACGGGAGGAGCGCGCCGCCGGCCGCGATGTGGCGGAGGCGTTGCGGATCGCGGCGCGCACGTCCGGCCGGGTGGTGGTGGTCTCGGGGCTGACCGTGATGCTCTGCCTCAGCGGGCTCCTGCTGTCCGGGCTCGACACGTTCCGTGGCCTGACCGTCGGTACGACCTTGGTGGTCGGGCTGGCGATGCTGGGCTCGGTGACCGTGCTGCCCGCGGTGCTGGCCGTGCTTGGCCGTTGGGTGGACCGCGGGCGTATCCCGTGGCTGGGCCGTCGGCGGACCGCGGCCCGGGAGTCGCGGGCGTGGTCCGCGATAGCCGGCGCGGTGGTCCGACGGCCGGTGCTCTGGGGTGGCCTCGCGGTGCTGGGACTGCTGCTGGCGGCGTTGCCGGCGGTGGGGATGCGGCTCCAGGACGCGGCCATCACGAACAGCCTGCCGCGCAGCGTGCCCGAGGTGGACGCGGCGATCCGGATGCAGGAGGCGTTCCCGGGTGCGCCGACGCCGGCCCGGGTGGTGATCTGGCGAACCGGCGGCGGTGCGGCGGACAGCCCAGCGGTGCGCGGCGCGATCGAAGAGCTTCGGGACCGGGCCGGGGTGGACGCTCTGGTCACGGTGGTGAAGGTCGACCAGGCGCTGGTGGTCCGGGTGCCATTGGCCGGCTCCGGCACGGACCCCGCCTCGAACCGGGCGCTGGCGGAGCTGCGTGACGAGGCGCTACCGGCCACGCTCGGTCGGGTGGACGGGATCGACTACGCCGTGGCCGGGAAGACCGCGTGGGCCAAGGACTTCGCCGACCGGTTGTCCAGCCGTACTCCGTACATCTTCGGGTTCGTGTTGCTGTTGGCGTTCGTGCTGCTCGCCGTGGCGTTCCGTTCCGTGTCGATCCCGCTGGTGTCGATCGTGCTGAACCTGCTGTCGGTGGGCGCCGCGTACGGGGTGCTGACCTGGGTGTTCCAGGACGGGCATCTGGAGGGGCCGCTCGGGTTCACGGCGTACGGCGGGGTGGTCGGCTGGCTGCCGCTGTTCATGTTCGTGCTGCTGTTCGGGCTGAGCATGGACTACCACATCTTCATCCTGAGCCGGATTCGTGAGCGCTGGTCGGCCGGTGCGTCCGCGCGGGAGGCGATCGTCGGCGGCATCGGCAGCAGCGCGGGCGTGGTCACCAGTGCGGCCGTGATCATGACCGCCGTGTTCGGGGTGTTCGTGGCGCTGACCGCCATCGAGCAGAAGATGCTCGGGGTCGGCATGGCGGTGGCCGTGATCATCGACGCGACCGTCGTGCGGGGCGTCCTGCTGCCGGCGGCGATGGCCATGCTGGGCGAGCGAGCGTGGTCCGTGCCACGCTGGCTGCGGTGGCTCCCGGAGCATCGCGCCTCGTGAGTTCACCCCCGCATAGCCGAGAAGATGTCGCCCAAAGCGCGGTACCGGGTGGCGTGGCACCCGGGCTGGCGTGGCGCCCGGGTGGTGTGGCACTGGCCTGGCGTGGCACCCGGGCTGGTGTGGCGCCCGGCCTGGCGCCGGGCTGGCGTGGCGCCCGGCGGCCACGGCCTGACCCCATGAAAGCTCCCTTCATGGCGTGGGTACACGCTGAAGGGAGCTTTCATGGGGTTGTTGGGCTGACGGCTCGCTGGCTCGCCGGGTTGCTGGGGTTCTCGGGTGAGGTGGCGCGCCCGGCAGGATTCGAACCTGCGGCCAGCTGCTTAGAAGGCAGCTGCTCTATCCGCTGAGCTACGGGCGCTAGGGGAGGACGGCAGCAGAGTGCGGGCCGCCACCGAAGGTGGCCGCCATGCAGGGTCCGCCGCGATCCCGGGGAAGAGCGTAACCCGCAGGTCAGGGTCGAGCCGGAAGGATCAGGCGCATTTGTGGAAGTCAACTTGGTTACAGGAATGCGACAGAAGTCCGTTACGCCCCGTGATGGCAAAATTGATGTCGTCACAACTACCGCATCGTGATCGCAGCATGACTCATGGGCACCAGATTCGAGCTCGCGCCGGCCGCTGCGACGCGGCGGCTTGCATGCCGATCCAAGGCCGGGAAGCGTGCCGATCATGAGCCACCCACCAGAGGACGAGACGCCGCGCGGAATCTTCGTCGGGCTCGCCACTCTGGACACGGCGTACCGGGTCGAGGCCCTGCCGGCCCCGAACGCGAAGATCACCGCGCTCAGCCAGGAGCTCGCCGCTGGCGGCCCCGCGGCCAACGCGGCGGTGACGTTCGCGGCGCTCGGGGGTCACGCCGTTCTGATCACCGCGCTCGGTGCCCATCCGCTCGCCAGGCACGTGGTGGCCGAACTCGCCGGTCGCGGCGTCGAGGTGGTCGACTGCACGCCCGGCAGCACGGGGCCACCGGCCGTGTCCAGCATCTATGTGGTGGATGCCACGGGTGATCGCTCGGTGGTCTCGGTGAACGGCGCCGGCATCGCGCCCCGACCGCAGCCGATGCTGGCGGCGGCGATCGCGAGGGCCGGTGTGCTGGTCGTGGACGGGCACCACCCCGAGCTGGCGCTGGCGGCCGCCCGGCTCGCGCGGGGGAGCGGCGTGCCGGTGGTGCTCGACGGCGGTAGTTGGAAGCTGGTCCTCGACGAACTGCTGCCGCTGGTCGACGTGGCCATCTGCTCGGCCGACTTCCGGGCGCCCGGCGTCGCCACGGTCGGGGAATCGGCCCAGGAGTTGCGCCGCCGCGGCGTGCCCGCCGTGGCCGTGACCCGAGGCGGCGAACCGGTGCTCTGGTGGTCTGGCGCCTCGGCGGGCGAAGCGGCCGTGCCGGGAGTCTCGGTCCGGGACACGCTCGGGGCCGGGGACGTCTTTCACGGCGCCTTTGGTTACGCAACGTCAAGGTGGCCGGAGATCGCCTTTCCTCGCGCGTTGGCGTTCGCGGCCGAGGTGGCCGCCGTCCGCTGCGCGGTTCCGGGCCTGCGTGCGTGGCTGGACACCCCCGCCCTGGCCGACGTCATCGCCAAGGAGACGCCGTGACCGACACTGTCCCGTTCGACCTCACCGACCTGCTGGGACGGGCCCGGCGGCTGATGGCCGGCGGCGGCCGGCGGCTCCTCGGTCTCACTGGCGCTCCGGGTGCTGGCAAGTCGACGCTGGCCGAGGCGCTGGTCAGCGGCCTCGGAGGGGCCGCCGTGCTGGTGCCGATGGACGGTTTCCACCTGGCCAACGTCGAGCTCGAACGGCTCGGTCGTCGCGATCGCAAGGGCGCGGCCGACACGTTCGACGCCGCGGGCTACGCCGCGCTGCTGCGGCGGCTTCGCGATCCGGCCGAGGGCACCGTGTACGCCCCCGTGTTCCGGCGGGAGATCGAGGAGCCGATCGCGGGCGCCATTCCGGTGTCGTCCGAGGCTCGGCTGATCGTCACCGAGGGCAACTATCTTCTGCTCGACCAGGGCGGCTGGGCGCCGCTGCGCGGCCTGTTGGACGAGGTGTGGTTCCTGGCTCCGCCCGAGGACTTGCGGATCGACCGGCTGGTGCGCCGGCACGAGGCCTTCGGGAAGGCGCCCGCGGCCGCCCACGCCTGGGCGTACGGGACCGATCAGCGCAACGCCGACCTGGTCGAATCCACCCGAGGCAGGGCTGACCTGGTGATCCAATTCACCGGCTAGCGACCCACCGTGGTCACCGCGGCGTAGCCGGGGCGAAACACCGGCGGTTCACCCTCGGAGGTGACCCGTGGAGGTGGTCGTCGTGTCTCTCGCCAACATTGCCGTCCAAAGTGGAACTTCGCACGTCGCTCTGGTGGGTGGTCGGGTCGCCGTGATCCGCCTCGCCCAGCCGGCGGACGCCGACCGGGTGCGGGCGCTACACGAGGCCTGCGCACCGCAAACGCTGCGTGATCGCTACCTCGGCGCGCCGCCCCGGCTGACCGTCGCCGAACTCGCCACGCTCACCTCGCCACCGGGCGGCTGTGCCCTGGTCGCCTGCGCCGGGCGGGCCGATGGCGAACTGCTCGGCATGGCCCAGGTCGCCGGCGGCCTGCCGGTGGCCGAGATCGCTGTGCTGGTCCGGGACGATCACCAGGGTCGCGGCCTGGGAACGATCCTGGCCCGCCGGGCGATGGATGCCGCGATAGACCTGAATTATCAGGAGATGGTGGCGTTCGGGTCGGCGAGCAACGGTGGTCTGTGCCGGTTGCTGGTGCGGCTGGGCCTGCGCTCGTTCGCGCGGTACGACGGCTCGATGCTCATGCTCCGCGCCCCGCTGACCGCCTCGGCACCGTCCGGCTCGCCGGAGTTACAGCGGCCGCTCGCCGTGCGCTGATCACCTCGTTGGATCGCTCCCGACCGAAACCGGACCGAACAGTCCGCCAACCGCAGACCCGATCGAGCCGACCAAGCCCGATCGCGCCGACGCCAGGCCCGGTCGTGTCGAGCAGGCCCGATCGCGCCGACCAAGCTGGCCGACTCCGAGCCCGGCGCAGCCGGTCGGCCAAGTCGCGGTGTCCGGCCGTCCTGCGCGCAGGACGGCCTGGCCGGAATCGCACCGCGCGAGCCAGGCCCGCACCGCACAACCCAGGTCGGCTCGGCGCGCGGCGGTATGCGCCGCACGACCCAGGCCCGCGCCGCACGACCAGACCTGCGCCGCGCTTGCCTGGATCCGACCGCTCGTTTTCGACTCGCCGGCCGGCCGTCCCACGGGGGACGGCCGGCCGGCGCGCTGCGCCGTGCGGACTCGCAGAATCGGCGAGTCAACCACCCGTTGTAAGCCGGGAAGGCCCGAACGTCCGATTCCATTTCGCCCCTCGCAAGAGAAGACCAGTAGGCCAATGTCGGTTAACGGCGTTTATGACCATTCGGGGTGGATTTGCCCTCGATCGCGTGGCTAGGCTCCCCGACCGATGTCTCGTAGCTAGACCGCGATCTCCTCACCCCCGGGGGTATTACTCGTGTCCTTCGTCCGTACGCCCGCCCGGCTCGTCGCTTCCGCGGCGGTCCTTGCCCTTGCCACCGTGGCATGGGCGCCCGGCTCTGCGGCCGCCGATGGTCTCGACGGCGTCACTGGTGCCGCTGGCCTCGTCCGGCCGCGTCGCCGACACCGCGTCGACCCTCGTCCTGCAGAAGGACGGCGTCACCAAGCACGTCGCGGCGCAGATGCTGGCCATGCAGGCCGGTCCGTCGAGCGTCGTGGGCTACACCCTCGACCCGGACAACACCGTCCGCGACCACGCCCGCTACTCGGACAGCATCACGCCCGGCGCGCTTTCGGGCGACGAGCTCAGCAAGATCAACTGGATCCTCCAGAACACCGTCCCGCAGACGTCCAGCGTGACGAACACCTCGTCGCTCCCGAAGGTCGGCAAGACCGACGTCGTCTCGCTGGCCACGCCGGTCACGCCGCGGGAGCGCGCCGCCGCGACCCAGGCCGCGATCTGGCACTACAGCGCCGGCACGGACCTGGTCCCCGGCGCCAACGGCCTGCCGGTCGAGGGCCTGTACAAGCAGCTCACCGGTGCCGCGAACGTCGGCCTGCCGGTGAAGACGCCGAAGCTGATGTCCGCGCCGAAGGCCGACGCGCTGGGCAACCTGCGGGGTACCGCGGGCGAGCTCATCGGGCCGTTCGAGGTCGAGAAGAGCGTGAAGGCGATCGCGGCCAAGGTGGACGGCCCGAAGGGCCTCACGCTGGTCAACCCGGCCGGCAAGCAGATCAAGACCGCGCGCGGCGGCGAGAAGTTCTTCCTCGACGTGCCGAAGAACACCGCCCCCGGCCAGGCCGTCATCACCGCGGTCAGCGACCCGGAGGTCGCGCTCGGCCGCGTCGTGCAGGGCGTCACCTCGGGCCAGCCCGGCCAGGGCCTGGTGCTCGCCGACCGCAAGGCACTGCCGGTGCGGCAGACCTCCGCGGTGCGCTGGGGCGCGGACGGCCTCGACCGTGACCTCGACGTCTCGGCGACCTGCGTGGCCGACGGCATCGGTGTCGACCTCGACAACACCAAGCGCCGCACCCCGCTCTACGCGGTGGTCGACGGCCGCAAGGTGACCGTGCCGGCCGGCGCCAGCAAGATCATCCCGGTGCAGGTGGCCGAGGGCGCGCTCTACAAGATTCCGGTCTCGGACGGCGTCAAGACGATCAACCTCACCGGTGCGCGGGACTGCGGCGCGGCCACCGAGCCGGTCGTCACGACCCAGCCGAACTGCACCGACGACGGCATGGACGTCACCATCGCCAACGACCGGACCGCCAAGACCACCCGCAACACGGTCTACACGGTCAACGGCAAGGAGGTCCCGGTCGACAAGCTGGCCACGGTGACCGAGCTCGTCCCGGTCGCCGAGGGCGCGAGCTACGTCATCGAGGTGCTCGGCCCGGAGGGCTTCTCGCGCCGCTTCGCCGGGGTCCGCGACTGCGAGGCCAAGACCAAGCTGCTCGCCGCGAAGGTGAAGAACGACGGCGGCGAGGGCGGCGGCCTCCCGGTCACCGGCGCGGCGATCGGCGGAGCTGTGGCCGGCGGCATCGCGCTGCTGGGCGCCGGCGCCGCACTGCTCTTCCTGGTGCGTAGGCGTCGCACTGTCTAAGTAACAGCTGTTCGACATGGTGGTGGCCTTCCTGGCGCAAGCCGGGGAGGCCATCGCCATGTCTGTCCTATCAAAGGCCTCCGGACGGCGATCGGAGTTGTCCACAGGCGAACCTTTGTCCACAGATCTCGGCTCGAGGGTCGATGTTCGAGTCCGGTCCGGCGACCTTGGTGGTCGTGCGGCCATCCCGGTCGCACCGAGACCGAGGAGCCCGAGATGAACGAAACCAGCGTCACCGTCGTCGGCAACGTCGTCGACACCCCGCAGCGCCGCAAGACCGAGGGCGGTCACAGCGTGGCCAGCTTCCGGATCGCCTCCACCGGCCGGCGGTACGACCGCGGCGAGGGGCGGTGGATCGACGGTGACTCGCTCTTCCTCAAGGTCACCTGCTGGCGAGCGCTCGCGGACAACGTCGACCGGAGCGTGGTCAAGGGCGATCCCGTGGTGGTCACCGGCCGGCTGTTCACCCGGAGCTACGAGGTGGAGGGGCAGCGGCGGTCCTCCTACGAGTTGGAGGCGCAGGCGCTCGGGCTCGACCTGAGCCGGGGCACGGCCACGTTCAGCCGTACCAAGTCGGCCGCCGGCCCGACGTACGAGGTCGACGGCCAGGACGGTGCCCCCGACGCCCCTGCCGTGGAGGACGCCGAGGACCCCGGCGCGATCCTCACCGACGCGGATGTGCCGGCCGAGCGAGCTGGCCGGGTGAGCTGGGTGAACGTTGCCCATCGCGGCCCGAAGGTGGGGCGAACTCCACAGGTTCACACGCGCGATCTGCGTGCACCACCCTGGCCGTGAGAAGATCGCTCGCTGGACGTCGGTTCAGCGAAGCCTGCGGGGAGCGTGCATGACCGTCATTGACGATCGGCACTCCGCCGTGCGCGACGCCGGCGCCACCGCCCTCGGGCTGGTGGCCGGCGTCGTCCTCGATGGGCTCTTCGGCGATCCGCGGCGCGGCCATCCCGTGGCGGCCTACGGCAGCGCGGTGAGTGCCCTCGAACGTCGCTGCTACGCCCCGAGCAAGACCCGGGGTGTCGCGTTCACCGCGGTCGCTGTGGCGGCTCCGGTGCTCGCCGGTAGCGCGGTCCAGCGGCTCACCCGTCGCCGGCCGGTGGCCAGGACCGTCCTGGTGGCGGCGGCGACCTGGGCGGTCTTGGGCGGTACCTCACTCCGCAGGGAGGCCAGGGCGATGGCCGAGGCGCTGGAACGGGACGACCTCGAGGCGGCCAGGGCCCGGCTGTCCAACCTGTGCGCCCGGGATCCGGAAGGCCTGGGCCGCGCCGAGATCACCAGGGCGACCGTGGAGTCGGTGGCCGAGAACACCGCCGATGCCGTGGTAGCGCCGCTGTTCTGGGGCGCGGTCGCCGGCGTGCCTGGGCTGCTGGGCTATCGCGCGATCAACACGCTCGACGCGATGGTGGGGTACCGGTCGGCACGCTACGCGGCGTTCGGCTGGGCCTCGGCTCGCCTCGACGACGTGGCCAACTGGATACCGGCCCGGCTCACCGCGGTGCTGACCGGTCTGGTGGCGCCCGTCGTCGGCGGCGACCCGATACACACCTGGCGGGTGTGGCGACGCGATGGCGGTGCGCACCCCAGCCCGAACGCCGGCCAGGTGGAGGCCGCCGCGGCCGGCGCGCTCGGGATCCGGCTGGGCGGCGCCAACATCTACCACGGTCGTGCCGAACTGCGGCCCGCCCTGGGCCACGGTCCGTCGCCCGAGGTGTTCGACATCGGCAGGGCGGCGACGCTCTCGGCCGCGGTGGGAATCGGCGCGGTCGCTCTCGCGTTCGTTCACCTCGTGACCGGCCCGATTCGCGGCGGGCGCCGCGGCGGCCAGCGCTCGGACCAGCGCCGTGCCAGGTTCCGTTCCAGACGTAGGCCGGAGGTGAGTTCGGAATGACCGGAGCTCTCCTCGTCGCCGGCACCACGTCGGACGCCGGCAAGAGCCTGCTGACCACGGGCATCTGCCGATGGTTCGCTCGGCAGGGCGTGAAGGTCGCGCCGTTCAAGGCGCAGAACATGAGCAACAACTCGGTCGTCACGCTCGATGGCGGTGAGATCGGTCGGGCGCAGGCCCTGCAGGCCGCCGCATGTGGCCTGGAACCGAGCGTCCGATTCAACCCGGTGCTGCTCAAGCCCGGTAGCGACCGCCAGTCCCAGCTGATCGTGCTGGGGAAGGCCGTCGGCGAGGTCAGCGCCGTCTCCTATCGGGACGAGAAGCCGGCCCTGCTGGAGACCGTGCTCGAGACCCTCGCCGGCCTGCGGTCGGAGTACGACGCGGTGATCTGCGAGGGAGCCGGCAGCCCGACCGAGATCAACCTCCGTGGCACCGACATCGCCAACCTCGGACTGGCCCGGCCGGCCGGCCTTCCCGTCGTCGTGGTCGGCGACATCGACCGGGGCGGCGTCTTCGCCTCTCTCTTCGGCACCCTCGCGTTGCTCGCCGCCGAGGACCAGGCCCTGGTCGCGGGCTTCATCGTGAACAAGTTCCGCGGCGACCCGGCCCTCCTCGCGCCCGGGCTGGAGATGCTCACCGAGCTCACCGGCCGGCCCGTGCTGGGCACCGTGCCCTGGCTGCCCGGTCTGTGGCTCGACGCCGAGGATTCGCTCTCGTTCGCCGCCGACGGCACCCTCGGTCGCGGTGCGCCGCCCGTCGGCCGGGACTGGCTGCGGGTCGCCGTGCCGCGGCTGCCGCGGATGTCCAACTCCACCGACCTGGACGCGCTCGCCGCCGAACCCGGCGTCCAGGTGCGGCTCGTCAGCGACCCGTCCGGGTTGGTCGGCGCCGATCTGGTGGTGCTGCCGGGCAGCAAGTCGACGGTCGCCGACCTCGGGTGGCTGCGCAGTACCGGGCTGGCCGCCGCGGTCACCGCGCACGCCGCCGGCGGCGGAGCGGTACTCGGCATCTGCGGCGGATACCAGATGCTCGGCCAGCAGATCCTCGACGACATCGAGAGTGGCGCGGGCGCGGTCGACGGCCTCGGGATCCTGCCGCTGCGGATCGTCTTCGACGCCGGAAAAGGTCCTGGCCAGGGTCAGCGGCACCGGCTTCGACGGCGCGCCGGTGGCCGGCTACGAGATCCACCACGGGCGGGTCGGCTGGCAGGACCCGGCCGTGGCACCCATGATGACGTTGCCCGGCGGAGCCGGCGAAGGAGCACGCAGCGGTGCGGTGTTCGCCACGCACTGGCACGGAGCGTTCGAATCCGACCAGTTCCGTAGGGCGTTCCTCACAGAGATCGCCGCACTGTCAGGGCGACGTGGTTTCCTGGTCGCCCCGGATACCGACTACGCCGCCGTGCGGTCCGCGGCACTGGATCTGCTCGGCGACGTAGTGGAGGAGAGCCTCGACACGGTCGCACTTCGGCGGCTCGTCGAGGGCGGTCCACCCAGTGGGCTGCCATTTGTACTGCCGGGCGCACCGTTGCCCCGGCCTGGCACGCTCACAGGAGTAGAGAAGTGAACCGAGTACATCTCAGTGCGCGGTGTGTGCACCCGTGTTCGATACCACCGCACCTTCGTTGGGCTGTTCAGGAGGGATGATCCGATGCCACTGTTCGAAGTGAGCTCCGACGGCCTGATCCCGTTCCGTCGAGCTCGAGGCCGGCGCCGGCGGGTACGACGAAGCGATCGAGGATGTGCTCTGGCGCAACCTCGACGGGCTGATCGGTGAACGACTGTTCCGTATCCGCAGGCAGGCCCCGCTCGATGGCGGAGGCCGCCCCGCGGTGATCGCGCTCGACCCCGAGGGCAGCGTGGTCGTCTTCCACGTGCGTCGGCAGATCGACCGCACCGGCCTGGCCGAATGCCTCGAGTACGCCGGCTGGGCGCGCGCCGCCACGCTGGACGAGCTCGCGCAGCTCTACTGGCGCGGCGATGCCGACTTCTGGAACGACTGGAACGCCTTCCTCGGCGACGCCGGCCCGCGCCAGGTCAAGCCCGCGCCGCGGCTCTTCCTCGCCACCGGCGACTTCACCGCTCGGGCCCAGTCCACGTACGAGTTCCTCGTGGACAACGGTCTGCCGGTCAAGGTCATGAAGGCGACCCTCTACGAGGGCAGCAACGGTCGGCGGGTCCTCGACGTCGAGGCGCCCAGCGACGTCGAGACCGTGCTGCGCCCGAGCAAGGCCGCCGAGGCCACGTTCGAGCGGCTCAGCCGGTCCGCCCGTCGCTCCGCCGAGCGTGCGCTCGACCGTGGTCCCGAGCCGGCACAGCCCCGGCGAGCCGGCCCGGTCACGCCGTCGCCGAGCCCAGCCGGCCCTCGGTCATCGAGCCGTTGCCGGCGACCGGCCAGGCCACGGTCGTGTCCCGGCCGCAGCCGATCGAGCCGACTTCGATGGAGTCGATGACAGGGCGGGCCGCCGACGCCGGTCAGAACTGGGCCGGTCCCCGCGAGCTCGAACGCGCGCCGGAACGGCCCAACGACCGCAGCCAGCAGCGCGAGATCGACCGATCCCTGGACCGGCCCATCGACCGGACCCAGGAGCGCCCGCCGGTGATCCCGCTGGACCGGGCCCGCGAGACGCCGACGTCGCTCGCCTGACCTGCTCCAGGACCCGCTCAGCGGCGGCCTGCTCCCGCCGCCCAACCCGCTCACCGCCGAGCAGCTCCGCAACGACCCGCTCGGCGTCGACGGGATCATCGCCGGTCAGCTCGCCGGCGCGGACCAGGACCGTCCCGAGCCGCCCGCCGACCCGCGCAACCGGCTCGGCCGCACCGGTCCGCAGGGCATCGTGCCGTCCGACCGCCGGCCGGTGGCCGGACCGCCCGCCGGACCGAATGGCGAGCAGCCCGGCGACGCCCAGTTCCACCGTGGCGGGCAGCCGAGCGGACGTGGCAGCCAGCCCGTGCCGCCGCCGCCGTTCTCGCCGCAGCACCAGCAGGGCCAGACCCCGCCGCAACACCAGCCGGGCCCGGTGCCGCCCCAGCCGCCGCAGGCGCCGGTTCCGCCCGGCATGCTGCCGCCCCCGCCCGGGAGCCACGCCCGTCCGCAGCAGCACGAGCAGGAGCGCAGCCCGTTCGAGCCGCCGGCTCCCGACCAGCCCGACCCGCGGTCCAGCAGCCGCCGCGCCGCGGCCAGTTCCCGAACGGACCGGGGCTTTCGGTCGTCCCGCCGAACCCCGAGCCCGGGGCCGACGCCGAGGCTCAGCTTCCCGAGCCGCCCGCGCCGGAGACGCCGGAGCAGAACGACGACCGGCCCGAGCGGACCAGGCTGTCGGACATCATGGATCCCCGGATGCTGCGCGTGCCCGAGGGCTTCGCGTGGGATCCCCGGAATGCCAATGGCCACCGAGACAACGGCAACCACTAAGTGGGCGGCCCGCCAGGGCACCGCGCTCGCGGCGTTGTCACAGGCCCCGGATAACACCACTATCCGGGGCCTGTTCCGCCTTGCGATCACGGCGCCCTGGCGGGCTCCAGGTTTAGATCAAGGACGTCAGTCGTCTGCGCTACGTCGTTTGTCAAGCGCAGCGTTGGCTGACGCTGGTTGGCTCCGGGGCTAGGTGACGAGAGTCACCGCGGCAAGTCGGCGGGGCGCTCCGGTGCTGGTCCGAGCAGGCGGGTGTCGAGGAGTTCGATCACGCGCTGGAGTGCGTCGTGCGTCGGATGGCCGGGCCGGTCGACCAGGTGCTCGGTCAGCACCGAGTGAGCGTTCTTGGCGATGCCATCCGGGTTGTCCGGGCCCGACGGGATCACGACGCACTCGAAGTGGTCGCCCAGTTCCTCCTTCAACCGGACGAAACGTTCCTGCGGCGCCAAGTCGTCGCCGGAGAAGCGCAGGCCCAACACGCAGAGATCCTCGACCTCGCACCGCTCCTTCACCCGGGCGAGCGTCGCGTCGTCGATCCCGAGATCGGACCGGGTCGCCGGCTTCTTGCCGTACGGCAGCGACGGCTGGCTCAGCACCGGCGCCAGCACCGACTCGTCCGCCATCATGGCCAGCGCGAACCCGCCGGTGAAACACATCCCGACCACGCCGACCCCGGGGCCACCGCACGCCGCGTGCTCGTGCCGCGCCAGGGCACGCAGCCACTCCGTGACCGGCGAATTCTTGCCTCGCGCGAAGATCGTGAACTCCCGGGAGACGCACGCCTGCACCATCGACCGCACATACCGACCGCCGCTCGGCGGACTTGCCCGGCGTCCCGAACAGGTTGGGCATCACGGCCGTGAAGCCGTGCCCGGAAACCCGCTCGGCGAAGTCGGCCACGCGCGGCGTGATACCCGGCATCTCCGCCAGCACGATCACCGCCGGCCCGCGACCGATCCGGTACACGGCGCGTTTCTTGCCGCCGTGGGAGAAGGGGGTCTCGACGAAACCGGGGAGCGTGGGTGGCATGGCGGCAGGCTAGTGGCTCCTGCCCACGGCCAGCCACAAAACTCGCAAACCGCGCGCCCCGCCCACTCCGCACGCTGCGGTTGGATTGTGGACTCCCAGTCCACAATCCAACCGCAGCTCTCAACGGCGCCAAGCGCGGCGGCGCCACCAACACCGCTGCGGTTGGATCGCGCCCTCGGGGGGCGCGATCCAACCGCAGCTGGAGCTGACGCGGCGCCGAGGGTTACGGCGCGGCGCTGGAGGTACCGCTCAGCTTGGTGCTGGCGATGTCGTTCGCCTTCGCGGCCGTCTCGATCTGCGCCACGGTCGAGCTCTGGCTGAGCCCGGGCAGGGTGTCGACGTTGATGGCGTACAGGGTGAACTCGTACGTGTGCGGGCTGCGCGGGCAGGGGCCGAAGAACTGCTGGCTGACCGCCGCGGCACCCATGGCCTTCTGCTTGGCGCCGGCCACGTCGGGCACCGCGTAGCCGCGCTTCAGCGCCTCGGGCAGCGAGGTCACGGCGGCGGGGATGTCCCAGATCGCCCAGTGCTTGCCGCCGTTGGCCAGGTCGATGAACGTGAGCGCCCAGCTCTTGGCCGCGTGGCTACCCGTCGACCACGCGAGCGGCGGCGAGATGTCGTTGCCGGCCCCGCCGTCCTGGGCACAGGAGAACTTGTTCGGAATCGCGCCGCCGTTCGGGTACGCCGCACTGGTCAGCGCGAACGGACCCGGGGTCGGGCCGCCGCCGCCCTTCAGTTCGACGTGCAGGATCTTGTTGTTCCGCCCGCCGGGGGTGCCGCCCTTGTCGCCGTTGGTGGTGGTCAGCCAGAGGCCGCCGTCCGGCGCCGGCTCGACCGTGCGGAGCCGGCCGTACGTGCCCTGGAAGTGCACGGTGGGCGTGGCCGTGGTGTTGCCGGTGATCTTCATCCGGTAGAGCCGCTCACCGCGCAGCGCCGCCATGAACAGGGTGTCGTTGACGATCGCGAGACCGCTCGGGGATGCCTCGGCGACCCCCCACGTGCGCACCGGGTTGGTCATTCCGGCCGTACCGCAGTTGCCCTCGCACGTCGGCCAGCCGTAGTTCTTGCCCTTCTGGATCAGGTTCAGCTCGTCCTTGGAGGAGTTGCCGAGCTCGGCCTCCCAGAGCCGGCCCTGCGAGTCGAACGCCAGGCCCTGCACGTTGCGGTGCCCGAGGCTCCAGATGTACTTGCCCGGGAAGGGGTTGTCCGACGGCACGCTGCCGTCCGGGTTGACCCGCAGGATCTTGCCGTTGTTGGAGTTCATGTCCTGCGCCCGGTCGCCGTTCTGCGCGTCGCCGGTGCCGATGTACAGCTTGCCGTCCGGGCCGAACCGCAGCCGCCCGCCGTTGTGGTAGCGGCTCTTGGCCACGCCGGTCAGCAGCACCTGGTAGCCGCTGACCGCGCCGTTCTCGAACTTGGCGCGGACGAGCCGGTTGTCGGACGAGGTGGTGTGGTAGATGAAGATGTAGTGGTCGGTGGCGAAGTTCGGCGACACCTCCAGGCCCATCAGGCCACCCTCGCCGTCCGTGGTCGCCACGTTCGGCACGCGTGCCCACCACGGTCTTCACGCCCGCCGCCGTGATCCGCTGGATCTTGAACGTGTCGCGCTCGGAGACCAGCGCGGAGCCGTCCGGCAGGAACGTCACGCCCCACGGCACGTCGTTGCTCGTGGTCAGCTGCTTGACCTCGCCGATCGTGTCGCCGCCACCGCTCGTGGTCCGGCCGGTCACCGCGTTGCTCGCCGGCGAGACGTTGCCGACCGCGTCCTTGGCCTTCACCGTGAACGTGTACTCGGTGTTGGCGGCGAGCCCGCCGACCGTGCCGGCGGTGCCGGTCGAGGTGCCGACCTTGGCGCCCGCTCCGTTGAAGATCTCGTAGCCGGTGACGCCCTTGTTGTCGGTGGAGGCGTTCCAGGCCAGCGCGATGCTGTTGTTCGTGGCGGTGGTGATCCGGAGGTTGCCGGGGGCCGTCGGCGGCTCGGTGTCCTCTTCGGCCGGGGGCGTCCTGGCGGTGACCTCGTTGCTGGACTGCGACACGTTGCCCGCGGCGTCCTTGGCGAAGACGGTCCAGAAGTAGGTCGTGTTCGGGTTCAGGCCGGTGGCCGTGAACGTCCGGGTGCCGCCGGCGACCGTGCCGACCTGCTGACCGTGCTGGTAGATGTCGTAGCCGGTGACGCCGACGTTGTCGGTCGCCGCGTCCCAGGCCAGCGACTGGGTGGTCGCGGTCGTCCCGGTGGAGACCAGGTTCGGCGGCGCCGACGGGGCCTCGGTGTCGACGGGGCCGGTGCTGCCGTAGACCTCGAACTCGAAGAGCGAGTATCCGTACGCGGTGCCGCGGGCTGTGCCGTTGACCCGCACGTAGCGACCCGACCCGGTCAGCCCGGTGAGGTCATCGGTGCCGCCGTTGCCGGTGGTCGTGGCGTAGATGTTCGTCCAGGTCGAGTCGTTGTTCGAGGTCTGGATCTGGTACGACTTGCCGAACGCCGCCTCCCACTTGAGCTGGACCCGGCTGATGTTCGCGGTGGCGCCCAGGTCCACGCGGATCCACTGTGGATCCGTGCCCTCGGCCGAGGCCCAGCGGGTGGTCGCGTTCCCGTCGACGGCCTTGGCGCCGTTGAACGTGGCGCTCTCGTTGGAGGACGTGGTGGTCGGCTTGCCTTGGGAGAGCAGCGGATCGGCGGCCTGGCCGTAGGCGGCCGACGCGGCCAACACGCCGGTGACGAGTAGGAGCGAGCCGCCGAGCGCGAGTGCCCGGCCGAGGGTGCGTTTCATGCGCTTTCCTCATTCTCTCGAGTGCGCGATGCGGAAACCTGCGCTCGTTTTCGGGGGAAGGCCGGCCGCCGGGCGGGCGCGGCTGGTGGATGAAGATATTGATATACCGGCATAGCGCCTGGATCTGCCTAGCTCAGGGCAAGCGGGGAAGAAGCCAGCCAGAACGGTTAGCGGCTCAGGCCGGGTCCGGAAACGGCACCGGTGTCACGCGGGATCCGGCGCCGAATGTTGCTCCGGACTGGTCGTCGTCGTGCAAGCCTTGGAGGCACGTCGGTTCTCCTGCGGGTTGCTTCTGACCTGGTGAGGGGGCGGGCGAGTGGAGAGCCGGCCGGCGAGGGCGGGGCAGGCGTGCGGGCCGTACCCCACCCCCGCCGCCGGTGCGGGTGACCGGCGTTTCGCCCGCGAGGTTGCGGGATTCACGCGGTCGGGCTGCGTGGAACGGTGTCGCCACCGGGGCCGAGGTGACGTCTCCTTCCGGTAACTATTAGGAAACCTTCCTAATCGGGCAGGATGACATCACCGTCCGACCAGTCTTGTCAACGGCCGATCCGGGACGGTTTATCGGATTTGCGCCGCCCGACAGTGCACGTTTCGTGCGGGTTGGCGAAACTCTTCGCAGGTCAGCGCCGACGATCAGGCGGACCGTTGGAAAAATGCGGGCAGGCATTCAAATCGACTGTCCACAACGGCCCGTTCGTCCCGCCCGGCGGGAAGCGATTCCGCCTCCCGCCGAACATCGGCGCGTGACCGCGAGTCGGCAAGGCGAGTTCGGGTCAGTCGGCGGTGGCGCCCGGGTGGACCGGTACGGCGCTCGCCTGCGTCGAGGGCGGGCGGAGTTTGCCCTGCTCCTCGCGGCGCGCGTAGATCACGTACCCGACGAACAGCATCCCGGCGAAGAGGAACCACTGCACCGCGTACGCAAGATGCGGACCCTCCTCGATCGGCGGCTCCGGCACCCGGACCAGCTTCTCGTCGGCCGGCGGGGTCTGGCTCACCAGCTCCAGGAACCCGAGGTATGTCGGCTGATCGAGCTGGGAGGCGATTCGACCCGCGGCGATCCGCTTCACCGAGCGGTACCGGCCGATCGTGGTCTCCTGGAGCGCGCCGGCCTCCGGCATCCGGATCCGGCCGACGGCGGTCACCTCGCCGCTGGGCGCCGCCGCGAACGGAGGCGCCACCCCGGCGCCCTCGTTGCTCACGGGCACCCAGCCGCGCACTACCAACAGCACGGTGCCGTCGGCGGTGACCAGGGGAGTGAGGACGTACAGGCCGGGCTGGTCGTTGACCGTGCGGCCGCGGACCAGGTACTCGTGCTCCGTGTCGTACCGGCCGGTCGCGCTGACCCGGCGGAACTGGTCGCTCTTGGCCAGCGCGCGATCGGTGCTCAGCAGGGCGCCCGGCGCCACCGGCTCGGCGCTGCGGGCGGCGCGCACCCGGTCGTTCTGGGCGTGCCGCTGCTCGAGCCGGTCGAGCTGCCAGAAGCCGAGGTTGACGAAGAGCACCGCCACCGCGATACAGCCGGCGAGGAAGAGCAGCCACTTCGGCCGGAACAGGAACCGGTACACGTCAACCAACGGTACGCGGCCGTCGACCCCGTGTAGACGCCGGGTAATGGACTTGTCCGCGTCCTCGGGGACGTCCAAGGTGGCGGACATGAGTATCGAGATCACCACCGCGGGCAGCGATGACCTGGGGATCCTGACCGAGCTGCTGTCCGCCGCCGCGCCCTGGGCCGGCGCGGATGCCGTTCAGGAGCACGCCGGCGCGCTGGTTCTCGCCGAGACGCCGGTCGCGCGGCGCAAGGGTGAGCTCACCGCGGTGCTCGGGGCGGACAGCAACGCCACCGCGCACTTCGGCTCCGTGCTCGCCGCGCCGGGCCACGAGGCCGATCTCGCCGACCTCTACGCGGCCGTGGCCGAGGTCTGGGTCGAGTCCGGTCTGACCACCCACACCGTCTACGTGCCGGCCGGCGCCGACGAAGCGGTCTGGTTCGACCTGTCGTTCGGCCGTCAGCAGGCGTACGCGATCGCGGCCGTCGCGGACATGCCGACCGACGCGCCGGCCGGGCCGGTGACCGTCGAGCAGGTGGGGTCCGAGGCGTTGGCCCAGGTGAGCGACCTCGGCGACATCATCAGCCGGCACCAGGCGCTGTCACCGGTGTTCAGCCGGGCCAGCGAGGCCTGGTACGACCAGCTCCGCGAGGCCTGGGTCGAGGTGCTCGCGAGCGAGGAGACGCGCACGTTCCTGGCCAGTCGCGACGGTGAACCGGCCGGTTTCCTGCTCAGCGAGGCCGCCGGCGCCGGCCTGCTCTTCCCGCCGGGCGCGGTCGAGCTGAGGGTCGCGGCCGTTCGCGCCGACGGGCGGGGCGCCGGCGTCGGTTCGGCGCTGGCCGCCGCGTTCATCGCCGACGCGGGTGCGCAGGGTGCCGCGCACGCCGTGGCCGACTGGCGCACCACGAACCTGCTGGCCTCCCGGTTCTGGCCGCGCTGGGGTTTCCGCCCGGTCGCCTACCGGCTGGTCCGGACGATCGACCTCACCCCTTACGGCTGACGCGCCCGCCACCCGCCCCGTGCCGGCCACCCGCGCCGGCCACCCCCTCCGGCTTTGGGCGACATTTTCTCGGCTATAACCGAGAAAATGTCGCCCAAAGCGCGAGGGTTGCGCGGGCGGCCCAGAGCGCCGGAGAGCGCGGGGTTACGGGAGGTAGGCGCCGATCCAGCGGTCGAGCTCTTCGAAGACGATCTTGCGCACCGGCTCGGCGGAGAGCACCACGTCGTGCACGGCGCCGTCGATCCGGACCACGGTCACGTGCCGGCCGAGGCGGGGCGACCAGCGGGCGATGTGCTCCACGTCGAGGACGGCGTCGGCGCGCATGATCTGGTCATCCCAGGTCCGGCCGCGGAAGCTGGCGGTCGAGCACTGCACGAGCACCGGAACGTCGATCGCCAGCCCGCCCTGGACCCGCCGGTGCGCGTTCCGCATCGCCCGCAGCCAGCCGGCGAACAGCGGCGTCTGCCGGCCGACCGGCTTCCAGTCCAGGTTGAAGTCCCATTCGCCACGGTGGTCGCGGTGCAGGCTCTCCCCGTAGACCGAGGGCAGGTTGAGCGGCAGCACGGTGCGCGGCCGGCGTTGGCCCAGCACCCCGACGGCGTCGGCGAGCGCGGTCCGGGCGATCCACGGCGCGTTCAGGTCGAGGAACGGGCTGTTCAGGTAGATGCCCTGGACCAGCCCCTCGCCGCGGTGCTCGTGCGCCCAGAGCGAGGTGGTCAGCCCGCCGGTGGAGTGCGCGTTGAGCAGGACGGTGTCGTGCGCGTCCTCGTCCCGGATGATCCGGACCGCCTCGTCGATCTCCGGGAAGTACTCGGTGACGTCCTGGCAGAAGTTCGGGGTCTGGTGCGGACGGATGCTGCGGCCGTATTTGCGCAGGTCAAGGGCGTAGAAGTCGAAGCCGCGCTCGACATAGTGGTCGGCCAGGTTGGTCTGGAAGAAGTAGTCCATCCAGCCGTGGACGTAGAGCACCGCCCGGCCGGTGGGCTGCTCGGCTCGGCGGCGGACGAGGGTGGCGACGACCTCGCCCTCGTCGTCGGAGCCCATCGGCAGGGTCTGCGACTCGTACGGTGCGCCCAGGACATCGGTCTCCATGCCTTAAGAGCCTCCATCAATAGGGCGCTGATCGGCTGCGCCGGCGCCAGACGCCGTCCGCGTTAGTCTGACAGGACGCTCTCGCAGTCTCCGGCCGAATCGCGGAGTTACCGGCTAGGTACGCTCACCCCGAACTGTGGCGTTGCCCACGCGCCAGCCGCCCCATGCGGCGTCGGCCAGCCCTGTCCCGGAAGCAGACCTTTGACGCGCGACCGACCGGTACTGGAGCATGACCGGCGGAACGGCAGTGGAGGAAGCCGGTGGGAATCCGGCGCGGTCCCGCCACTGTCACCGGGGAGCGACCTCTCACTCCACGGCCACGGCCGCTCGCGGTTGGAAGGCCGAGGGGAAGCACGGATCCGGGAGCCAGGACACTTCCGCCGTTCCGCGTCGATGAAGTGGGCGAGGAACCCACGGAAAGGACTCGTGGCATGCCGGTATGCCTGAACACGCGGTGACCTCGCAGTATCCGTTCTCGGCCGTGGTCGGGCTGGAGGATCTTCGGCTCGCGCTGGTGCTGAACGCCGTCTCGCCCGCCGTCGGCGGAGTGCTGGTCCGGGGAGAGAAGGGCACCGCCAAGTCGACCGTGGTCCGGGCGCTGCACGCGCTGCTGCCGCCGGTCGCGATCGTGCCGGGCTGCCGGTTCTCCTGCGACCCCGCCGCGCCCGACCCGACCTGCCCGGACGGTCCGCACCCGGCCGGCGGGGTGGGCGATGCCCGGCCGGCGCGGCTGGTCGAGCTGCCGGTCGGCGCCTCCGAGGACCGGCTGGTGGGCGCGCTGGACCTGGAGCGCGCGCTGACCGAGGGGGTCCGGGCCTACGAGCCGGGCCTGCTCGCCGCGGCGCACCGCGGGATCCTCTACGTGGACGAGGTGAACCTGCTCCACGATCACCTGGTGGACCTGCTGCTCGACGCCGCCGCGATGGGCCAGTCGTACGTGGAGCGCGAGGGCGTCTCGGTGCGGCACGCCGCGCGGTTCCTGCTGGTCGGCACGATGAACCCGGAGGAGGGCGAACTCCGCCCGCAGCTGCTCGACCGGTTCGGGCTCACCGTCGAGGTGCGCGCGAGCCGGCAGCCGGCCGAGCGGGCCGAGGTGGTGCGCCGGCGGCTCGCGTACGAGGCCGACCCGGCCGCCTTCGGGCTCTCCTGGGCGGCCACCGACGCCGACCTGGCCGTCCGGATCGCCGCCGCCCGCGAGCGCCTGCCGCACGTGGTGCTCGGCGACGCGGCGCTGCTCCAGATCGCGCACGTGTGTGCCGCGTTCGACGTGGACGGCATGCGCGCCGACCTGGTCACCGCCCGGACCGCCGTGGCCCTCGCGGCCTGGCACGACCGGACCGAGGTGACCGCGGACGACGTGCGCCAGGCCGCCCTGCTCGCGCTGCCGCACCGCCGCCGCCGCAACCCGTTCGACGCCCCCGGCCTGGACGAGGACGCCCTGGACGAGGCCCTGGCCGACGCCGAAGCGTCCCAGCCCCAAGAGCCGCCGCCCACCGATGACGATGACGGCCCGCCCGAAGGACCCGGCGGCGGCGCCCCGACCGACGACACCGGCCCAGCCGGACCGCCCCCGAGCGCCGGACCGGAACCCAGCTCCGACGGCCCACCGCCCGGCCCGGACACCGCCGCCGAGCCCCAGCCCGAGTCGAAGGATGCCCCGACCGGACCCGGCGCGGCCCCCGAGCAGGCGCCGGTCGCGGCCGCCGATCCGTACCGGACCAGGCTGTTCACCGTGCCGGGCATCGGTACCGGCGCGCTCGGCCGCCGGTCGGCCGCCGAGTCCACCCAGGGGCGCACGGTGCGCGCCCGCACCCCGCACGGCCGGCTGGACGGCCTGCACTTCGCGGCCACGCTCCAGGCCGCGGCGCCGCACCAGCACGCCCGCGGCCGCACCGGCACCGGCCTGGTGATCCGCTCCAGCGACCTGCGCGAGGCGGTCAAGCGTGGCCGGGAGGGCAACCTGGTGCTGTTCGCCGTGGACGCCTCCGGCTCGATGGCGGCCCGGCAGCGGATGGGCGCGGTGAAGGGCGCCGTGCTGTCGCTGCTCGTCGACGCCTACCAGCGGCGGGACAAGGTCGGGCTGGTCACCTTCCGCGGCCGGGACGCCGAGCTGGCGCTGCCGCCGACCTCGTCGGTCGAGGCCGCGGCGGCCCGGCTGGACGCGCTGCCCACCGGCGGCCGGACCCCGCTCGCCGCCGGCCTGCTCAAGGCCGCCGACGTGCTGCGGATCGAGCGGCTGCGCGACCCGGCCCGCCGCGCGCTGCTGGTGGTCGTCACCGACGGCCGCGCGACCCAGGGCGCAGCGCGGACCCGGTCGACGACGCGCGGGCGGCGGCCCGATACCTCGCTGCCACCGGCGTCGCGGCGATCGTGGTGGACTGCGAGAGCGGGCACGTGCGCCTGGGTCTGGCCGGCGTGCTCGCCGGTGACCTCGGGGGCATCGCGGTCCGGCTGGATGAACTCTCCGCGGACGGCCTCTCCGGCCTGGTGCGGACCGTGCGGAAGGCGGCGTAATGCCCCAGGGCAAACCGGAGTACGTACCGGCCGACGGGCTCACCACCCGCCAGCGCCGCAACCGTGCGCTGCTGATGGTCCACACCGGACCCGGCAAGGGGAAGTCGACCGCCGCGTTCGGGATGGCGCTGCGGGGCTGGAACCAGGGCTGGTCGATCGGCGTGTTCCAGTTCGTCAAGAGTGCGAAGTGGAAGGTCGGCGAGGAGACCGCGCTGCGTGCGCTCGGCGGGGTGTACGAGCAGACCGGCCAGGGCGGGCCGGTGACCTGGCAGAAGATGGGCGAGGGCTGGTCCTGGATCCAGCGCCCCGGCGACGAGCGGGATCACGCCGCCGAGGCGGCCGAGGGCTGGGCGCAGATCAAGCGCGACCTGGCGGCCGAGACGTACCGGTTCTACGTGCTGGACGAGTTCACCTACCCGATGAAGTGGGGCTGGGTGGACGTCGACGACGTGGTCGAGACGCTGCGCGACCGGCCGGGCAGCCAGCACGTGGTCATCACCGGCCGGGACGCGCATCCGTCGCTGCTCGAGGCGGCCGACCTGGTCACCGAGATGACCAAGGTCAAGCACCCGATGGACGCCGGGCAAAAGGGCCAGCGCGGGATCGAGTGGTGAGCGTCCCGCGGGTCAGTGACCGCCGTTCCGCGGCTGGTCGTCGCGGCGCCGTCCTCGGGCGCGGGCAAGACGACGGTGGCGACCGGGCTGCTCGCGGCGTTCGCCGAGCGTGGCCTGCGGGTCAGCCCGCACAAGGTCGGCCCGGACTACATCGACCCCGGGTACCACGCGCTCGCGGCGGGCCGCCCCGGCCGCAACCTCGACCCGTTCCTGGTCGGCACGCAGCTCGTCGGGCCGCTCTTCGCGCACGGCGCCGCCGGCGCGGACGTGGCCGTGATCGAGGGCGTGATGGGCCTGTTCGACGGCGCGTTCGGGCTCGGTGAGCTGGGCTCCACGGCCCAGGTCGCTGGCCTGCTCCGGGCGCCGGTCGTGCTGGTGGTGGACGGCTCGGCGCAGGGGCGTTCGGTGGCCGCGCTGGTGCACGGTTTCCGCAGCTTCGAGCCGGCGCTCTGGCTGGGCGGCGTGATCCTCAACCGGGTCGGCTCCGACCGGCACCAGCAGATCCTCCCCGACGCGCTGGAGGAGATCGGCGTGCCGGTGCTGGGTGCGCTGCGCCGGCACGAGGGGATCGTCGCGCCGTCCCGGCACCTCGGCCTGGTGCCGGCGGCCGAGCGCGCGGCGGAGGCCGTGACCGCGGTCCGGCGGTTCGGCGAGGTCGTCGCGGCCGGCGTCGATCTGGACCGGGTGCTCGCGCTGGCCCGGTCCGCGCCGCCGCTCGCCGTGGACCCGTGGTCCGCCGCCGAGGCGATCGGGGAGCCGGTCGCCGGCCGTCCGGTGATCGCCGTGGCCGGTGGGGCGGCATTCAGTTTCGGGTACGCGGAGACCGCCGAACTCCTGACGGCGGCGGGCGGGCAGGTCGCGGTCTTCGATCCCCTGCACGACGAGGCGCTGCCGGCCGGTACGTCCGCGCTGGTGGTCGGCGGCGGCTTCCCCGAGGTGTACGCCGAGGGGCTGTCCGCCAACGCGCCGCTGCGGGACGCGGTGCGCGCGCTGGCCGACACCGGCGCGCCGATCGCCGCCGAGTGCGCCGGCCTGCTCTGGCTCACCCGTTCGCTGGACGGCAAGGAGATGTGCGGCGTGCTGGACGCGGAGTCCCGGATGACCGCCAGCCTCTCGCTCGGGTACCGCAGCGCCGTGGCGATCAGCGACAGCGCGCTCGCGGCCGAGGGCACCCGGGTCCACGGCCACGACTTCCACCGCACCCAGGTCGAGCCGCGGGCGGGCGCCAAGCCGGCCTGGCAGTGGCAGGGCCGCCCGCCCGAGGGATACGTCCAGGGCGGGGTGCACGCGTCCTACCTGCACGTGCACTGGGCCGGCAACCCGGAGCTGGCCGCCCGGCTGGTCCGCACGGCCGCCTCGGTGGACGCCCCGCAGTGAGCGCTTCCTCCCCGCCGTCCGGGCCACTCCGCGCCTGCCGGGCCCGCCTCCGCGCCTGCCGGGCCCCCCTCTGCCGCATCTGGGCGACATCTTCGGTCGCTATAGCACCGAAGATGTCGCCCAAAGGCGCGGGGATGCGCCCGGCAAAGGCGCGGGGGCTGGCGCGGGGACGCCCCCGAGGGCGCGGGGGAGGGCGGGCCCGGCGAGTTGGCGCGGGGGTTGGGCTGGTCGTTGGGGTTGGGGCTTGTCAGGGGGCAGCGGCAGGCGGAGATCGGTGCGTTGATCGATGCGGCGCTGGCGGGGCTCTCCGTGGCGGCGGTCAGGTACGTCGCCACGGTGGATCTGAAGGCGAGCGAGCCGGGCATCGTCGAGGCAGCCGCCGCCCGGGGCTGGCACGTGATCGGCTATCCGGCCGCCGACCTTGGCCGCGGTCGAGGTGCCCAACCCGTCCGCGCTCGGCCAGGCGAGGATCGGCACGCCCAGCGTGGCGGAGGCGGCGGCGCTGCCGGGGGCGGCGAGCTCGTGGTGCCGAAGCAGAAGTCCGCGATGGCCACGGTGGCGGTGGCCAGCATCACGGCACGGACCCCGATGTCCCTGGTCACCGGCGCGCATACGACCATGGACCGCACGATGACTACTCCCACCGACACCCTGACCAGCCGGCCGGTGAACACCACCGAGGACACGCCGATCGACCTCGGTCACCACGGTGACGCCGAGGCGACGCCGGGCCTGGTCGACCTCGCGGTGAACGTCCGCGCCGGCGCCCCGCCCGCATGGCTGGCGAACCGGCTGGTGGCCTCCCTCACCGAGCTCGCCGCGTACCCGAGGCCGGAGGTGGCCCGTGCCGCCGTCGCCGCCCGGCACGGCCGCCAGCCCGACGAGGTGCTCCTCACGGCCGGCGCCGCCGAGGCGTTCGTGCTGCTCGCGCGGGTGCTCCGGCCCCGCCGCGCCGTGGTCGTGCACCCGCAGTTCACCGAGCCCGAGGCGGCGTTGCGGGCGGCCGGCCACCCGGTCGAGCGGCTGATCCTGGACGGCGACTTCCGGCTCGACCCCGCGCGGGTGCCCGAGGACGCCGACCTGGTCGTGATCGGCAATCCGACCAACCCGACCTCCGTGCTGCATCCCGCCGCGACGCTCGCCGCGCTGGCCCGGCCCGGGCGGGTCCTGCTGGTGGACGAGGCGTTCGCCGACACCGTGCCGGGGGAGCCGGAGTCCCTCGCCGGCCGGCGCGACCTGCCCGGGCTGGTCGTGGTGCGGAGCCTCACCAAGACCTGGGGCCTGGCCGGCCTGCGGGTCGGCTATCTGCTCGCGGCGCCGGCCCTGGTGGACCAGTTCGCGGCCGCGCAGCCGCTCTGGGCGGTCTCCACGCCCGGCGCTGGCGGCCGCCGAGGCGTGCGCGGCGCCGGTCGCGGTCGAGACCGCCGAGGCGTACGCCCACGAGCTCGCGGCCGACCGCGACCACCTGCTGTCCCGCCTGGCGGAGCTGCCGCAGGTCACCGTGGCCGGCGCGCCGACCTCGTCGTTCGTGCTGGTCAACGTCGCGGAGGGCCGGCGGGTGCGGGAGGCGCTGCGGACCCGCGGCTACGCCGTGCGGCGCGGCGACACGTTCCCCGGCCTGGGCGCGGACTGGCTGCGGGTCGCGGTCCGGGACCGGGCCACCACCGACGCGTTCGTCGCCGTGCTGCGTGAGGTGCTGACGCATGACGGGTACCCCGCCGGCGCCCCGCTCCGTCTCGCTCCTGCGTCGCTGCGATGCTCACTTCGGAGGCCGTCATGAGGTTCTCCCCGGCCGAGCGCGACGCGGTGTACCGAGCGATCGGCGAGCGGCGCGACGTGCGCACCGGCTTCCGGCTCGACCCGGTGCCGGCCGACGTGCTGACCAGGGTGCTGGCGGCCGCGCACACGGCCCCGTCGGTGGGCTTCAGCCAGCCGTGGGACTTCCTGGTGCTGCGTGATCCGGCGATCCGGCAGCGGGTGCACGCGCTCGCGGCGGACGCAGCGGACCCGGTACGGCGCCGCGTTGCCGGCGGCCAGGGCGCGCGCGTTCGCCGGGATCAAGACCGAGGCCATCCTCGACACGCCGCTCAACGTGGTGGTCACCTGCGACCGCACCCGAGGTGGCCGGTACACGCTCGGCCGATACACCCAGCCCCAGATGGCCGCGTATTCTTCCGCCCTCGCGGTGCAGAACCTCTGGTTGGCGGCGCGGGCCGAGGGGCTCGGCGTCGGCTGGGTGAGCTTCTTCGACGAGCGTGAACTGGCGGACGAACTGGGTCTGCCCGGCCACGTCGAGGTGGTCGCCTACCTCTGCGTCGGGTACGTCGAGGAGTTCCCGGCCGAGCCCGAACTGGCCACCGCCGGTTGGGCCACCCGCCGGCCGCTCGGTTGGGCTGTGCACGACGACAGGTGGGGCCAACGCGCCCTGCCGGGAGAGGGAGCCATGAGGCTGCTGGACGAGACGGTCGCCGCGATCGGGCCGGCCGATGCCGTCGCGGTCGCCGAGGCGCGGGACCGGCAGGCGCGGATGACCAAGCCGGCCGGTTCGCTCGGCGTGCTGGAGGACGTGTCGGTGCAGCTCGCGGGGCTCGCGGGGGTCTGCCCGCCGCCGCTCCCGGAGCCGGCGGCGGTGGCGATCTTCGCCGGCGACCACGGGGTGCACGCCCGCGGCGTCACGCCCTGGCCGCAGGAGGTGACCCGCCAGATGGTGGCCAACTTCCTGGCCGGCGGCGCGGTCGTGAACGCGTTCGCGGCCCAGGTCGGCGCCGAGGTGGTGGTCGTGGACGTCGGTGTGGTCGGCGAATTCGACGCCGTGCCCGGCCTGCTGCCCCGCAAGGTCCGCCCCGGCACCGCCGACATGACCACCGAAGCGGCGATGACCAGGGCCGAGGCGGTGGCCGCGGTCGAGGTCGGCATCGAGGTGGCCCGCGATCTGGTGGCGGCCGGCAACCGCGTGCTGCTCACCGGGGACATGGGGATCGCCAACACCACCGCGTCGGCGGCGCTGATCTCCGCGTTCACCAACGCCCACCCCGACGACACGACCGGCTTCGGCACCGGCGTGGACGACGCGACCCGGCAGCACAAGGCGCGGATGGTCCGCCGCGCGCTCGACCTGCACCTGCCCAGCGCCGACGACCCGATCGGCACGCTGGCCGCGGTCGGCGGGCTGGAACACGCCGCGATCGCCGGGTTCATTCTCGGCGCCGCCGCGCTCCGCGTGCCGGTCGTGCTGGACGGGGTGATCGCCGGCGCGGCCGCGCTGGTCGCCGCCGCGCTCGCTCCGGACTGCGTCGCCGCCTGCGTGGCCGGCCACCGCTCGACCGAACCGGGCCACGCACTCGCGCTGGACCACCTCGGCCTCACCCCGCTGGTCGACCTCCGGCTGCGGCTCGGCGAAGGCACCGGCGCCGTGCTGGCGTTGCCGCTGGTGCAGAGCGCGGTCCGGGCGCTGCGCGACGTCGCGACGTTCGACGCGGCCGGCGTGACGGAGAAGGCATGACGGCACCGTTCTACCCGCTCGGGCTCCGGCTGGACGGCCGGCGGGTACTGGTCGTCGGCGGCGGCACGGTGGCCCAGCGCCGGGTGCCCTCGCTGCTGGACTCCGGCGCCGACGTGCTGCTCGTCTCGCCGCACGTCACGCCCGCGCTGGAGGGGCTGGTCACCGCTGGCCGGCTGAGCTGGGCCGCGCGCCGGTACGAGGAGTCCGATCTGGACGGTGCCTGGCTGGCCGTGGCGTGCACCAACAACGCCGAGGCGAACGCGGCCATCGCGAAGGCCGCCGAGCAGCGCCGGATCTGGTGCGTCCGCGCCGACGACGGCAGCGCGGCCACCGCGTGGACCCCGGCGGTCGGCCGGCACGACGGGGTGACCGTGGCCGTGCTCGGCGGCGGTGACCCGCGCCGGGCGGCGGCCGTGCGGGACGGCGTGGTCGAGCGGCTCGCCGACGGATCCCTGGACTCGCCCCGGTTCCGTGGTGTCCACAAGGGAGCGATACCGGGCGTGGCACTGGTCGGTGCCGGCCCCGGCGATCCCGAGCTGATCACGGTTCGCGGCCGCCGGCTGCTCTCCAGGGCCGACGTGGTGGTCGTCGACCGGCTCGCGCCGCACCTGCTGCTGGACGAGCTGCCCGCGCACGTCGAGGTGATCGACGCCGCGAAGATCCCCTATGGACGGTTCATGGCCCAGGAGGCGATCAACACCGCGCTGGTGGAGCACGCGCTGGCCGGCCGGTTCGTGGTGCGGCTCAAGGGCGGCGACTCGTTCGTGTTCGGACGCGGCGGCGAGGAGCTGGAGGCCTGCCTGGCCGCCGGCGTGCCGGTCGAGGTCGTGCCGGGCGTCACCTCGGCGGTGGCGGTGCCGGCCGTGGCGGGCATCCCGGTGACCCATCGCGGCGTGACGCACGAGTTCGTGGTGGTCTCCGGCCACGTGGCGCCGGACAACCCGCAGTCGCTGGTCGACTGGCCGTCGCTGGGCCGGCTCCGGGGCACGCTGGTGATCCTGATGGCGGTGGAGCGGCTGGCCGTGATCGCCGAGACGCTGATCGCGCACGGCCGCCCCGCCGACACGCCGGCCGCCGTGATCCAGGAGGGCACCACGTCGTCCGAACGCTCGGTGATCGCGACCCTGGAGACCATCGCCAGGGCCGCCGAGGAACAGGGCCTGAGCCACCCGGCGATCGTCGTGGTCGGCGAGGTGGTCGGCGTGGGGGAGCGGCTGAACGCCCTGGCCGCCGCCCTCCCGCACTGACCTGCTGCGGTCCATTTGCGCCCTCTGGGGTCGCAAATGGACCGCAACCCCGGCAACGGCGGCCCGCCAGCATGGCGGGTGGCCGCCACCCGGGTTGCGGTTCAATTCCGCCCGGGGAGGGCGGAATTGAACCGCAACCCGGGGTCAGCTCAGGTCGCGGGCGAAGGCGCGGTTCACGGCCGAGTACCGGTTCGGTGAGTAGCCGGCCGCCGGCTGGTAGCCGAACCGCAGGTAGAGCTCGCAGGCCGCGACGTTCTTCGCCCCGGTCTCCAGGATCAGCCGGCTGGCACCGGCCTCCGCTGCCGCGGCCTCCAGCGCGGCCAGGATCACCGCGCCGTGGCCACGTCCCCGGTGCGAGCGGCGGACGTACATGCGCTTGATCTCGATCGTCTCGGCGTCGTACCGCCGGAATCCACCGCAGCCGACCAGGTCACCGAACGGGTCGTGACCCACCAGGAACAGGCCGTCCGGCGGGCGGAACGCCTCCACGTCGCAGAGCGGGTACTCGGCATGCCCGTAGCGGGCCAGCTGGTCCTCGTACAGCGCCAGCACCAGCGCGCGGGAGTCGGGATCGTCGTAGGAGCGCGGCGCCAACAGTAGCTCTCGGCTACCGGTGGTCGAGGCATAGCCAACCTGCGGAGTCATTTGGTCACAGAGCCCGATCTAGTTCTGGGAGGACGGTGGCGACGTACTTGCTGCGTTTGCGCTGCTGGAGGGTTCGGCGGATCTTCTGCAGCAGCGCGGAGCACCGTCCGGATTGGACGCCGGCGATGCGCGGCAGCGCGGTGCGCAGGGTGGCGCAGGCGCTCTGCAGGTCGCCGCGGAGCAGGTGCGCCTGGGTGAGGTAGCAGCCGTGCAGCAGCGCCGACCGTTGGTAGTCCTCGCGCGGGCCGACCGAGCTGAGCGGCCTGAGCAGCTCGGCCGCCTCGGCCAGCAGGTCGTCCCGCCGGCCCGGGTGCTGGGTGGCCAGCTCGACCAGTGCCTGGCCGGACTCGGCCGCGAGCTGCTCGGCGTTGAGGTAGTAGAGGAACTCGGGCCCGTCCTCGGGCTGCCCGGTCTCCAGCAGCGCGCGGGCCCGGTCGGAGGCGGCCCGGAACGCGTAGACGTCGCCGGCCGCCGCGTGCGCGGTGGCCAACCGGCCGGCGATCCGGGCCTGGGTGACGACGTCGAGCGTTCGAGCCGCGTCGCCGGCCGCCTCGGCCAGCCGCACCGCCTCGACCGGTAGGGCGGAGTGGGCTGCCTGGTACGCCAGCATGCCCAGAATGTTCGCAGCACAGGCCTGGTCTTCGGCAGCCCTCGCCGCCCGCAGACCGAGCAGGAAGTACCGCTGGGCGCTGCCGGTCTCGCCGGCGTCGAAGTGCATCCAGCCGGCGAGCTGCGCGAGGTTCGCCACCGACGTGTACAGCCGCCGCCCGATCTCCGCCGTGTAACTGGAGCAGCGGACCAGGTCCAGCACGCCCTGCAGCTCGTTGGTGACGTACCGCAGGCTGAGCGCGCCGCCGCCCTGCCGGTCATCCAGCCGGCGCAGGGCCGCGATGTGCCCGTCGAGCAGGTCCATCATCGGTGGCAGCACCCGCTCCTTGCCGAGCGCGGTGGTGATCGGGCTGGGCTCGTGCACCAGCCCGTCCATCGCGGCGGTGACCAGGGGCGTGCCGGTGACCGGCCGGTATCCGCGCCGCTCCACGTCGCTCATCGCCACCAGGTCGTCCAGCAGCCGCAGCGTGCCGCCGCCCGACCAACGCGCGTCGAGGCCGTCGTGGGCGGTCTGGTCGGCGCAGCGCGGCTCGGCCTTGCCAGCCCAGAGCATGCCCACGGTGACCCGCTGGCCCAACCGCTCCGCCAGCAGCTCGGCGACGATCTCCGGCACCGGCTCGTAGGGGCAGTAGCCATGCTTGATCCAGTGGTACGGGGTGCTGAGGTGGATCCGGTGCCGATCCAGTCCGCGCCGCTCCAGGCGCGCGTTGACGGCGTGCGCCAACTGACGGGGTTTCCATTCGGCTTTGGTCAGGATTTCGTGCAGCGCATTTCCTTCGCCGCTCATCCAGGGTTCGCCTTCCGTTACTGCCCGGTGAGCTCACGGTAACTCCGGATTTCGGACCGCGCTGTCCCGTAGCAGGGCCCATACGGTTGGACTTCACAACCTTCACGCCGCCATCCCGCGACCTCACGACCTTCACGTCGCGGGGCCAGTTCCTCGACCGGATCGCACTCGTTCTGCCTGGTGAGTGATTGATCCGGCCAAAAGGGGGAACGGGTTATGACGTTCAGGGAAATGTTTAAGGATCACGGTTTTGAACGGCGTGCGCGAAGCAGCCGTGCAACCACATAGAGAGCTCCCCGGTGGCAGCGAGCATGGGCCCTGGTACCGGGTGAACGGCGGAGCACGACGGTCTCCGGATAACCCGGTGGCCGTCGTGCCTCACCCGCCGAACCGCGCGATCACGTGCCGCCTGTTCTCCAGCGCCGCACGGAACATGAATGCCGCTTCAACACTCTGACTTCCCGGCGGTGGCGCCGCACTCCCCCCGGTGCCCCCCTCGCCACCGCCGGGAACCCCAGCGCAAATCGCGCTGATCCCAGGAGGATGCAGTGAGCGCAGTGAGCGTGGAAGAACTCGTCGGCACGCCGACTCGCCATCGGCCGAACCGCAGACTCGTGCGGTGGGCGTGGCGACGTGCCCGGCACCGGCGTTGGTGCCGGCGCAGCCGCTGGCCGGAGTCGCGGGCGACGTCCTGACCTGGCGGCTGGCCCGCCGGGTGATGGTCGATCACGAGTTCGACGTGGCGTCCGGTGACGGTGACTGCCGCTGCTGCGGCGAGGCCTGGCCGTGCGGCGCCTGGCGGCGAGCCGAGGACATCGCCAACCAGTTCCGCCCGTAGATCGACGCTGGCAGCCCGGTCGGTCGTCCGGCCGGGCTGCTGTCGCTGGTGCCGCTACTCGGCGCCGGCCGGCCCGGCGAGCGAGCTGAGGAACGACCGCGCCCAGTGGCCCACGTCGTGTTCCTGCACGTGCCGCCGCATCTTGCGCATCCGTCGCCGGCCCTCGCCGGGATCGACGTGCAGCGCGCGCAGCAGGTTCTCCTTGAGGCCGTCGATGTCGTGCGGGTTCACCAGGTACGCCTGGCGCAGTTCGGCCGCGGCGCCGGTGAACTCGCTCAGCACCAGCGCGCCGCCGAGGTCGGGCCGGGACGCGACGTACTCCTTCGCGACCAGGTTCATGCCGTCCCGCAACGGCGTGACGAGCATGACGTCGGCGGCGTTGTAGAGCGCCACCAGTTCGTCGCGCTTGTAGGACTGGTGCAGGTAGTGCACGGCAGGCAGGCCGACCTTGCCGTAGTCGCCGTTGATCCGGCCGACCTCGCGCTCGATCTCGTCCCGCAGCGTCTGGTAGTGCTCGACCCGTTCCCGGCTGGGCGTGGCGACCTGCACCAGCACGGTCTCCGGCACGCTCAGCGAGCCCTCTTCGAGCAGCTCGTGGAAGGCCTTGAGCCGGCTGCCGATGCCCTTGGTGTAGTCGAGCCGGTCCACGCCGAGGATGATGTGCCGCGGGTTGCCCAGCTCGGAGCGGATCTCCTTGGCGCGCTGCTGGGTCGCCTCGGACTGGGCCATCTCGTCCAGGCTGGCCACGTCGATCGAGATCGGGAACGCGCGGGCCTGCACCGTGCGCCCGGCCACCTCGACCTGTCCACCCTGGGGACGCCGGCCGCAGAGCGTGCGGCTCAGGCGGAGGAAGTTCGACGCCCCGCCCGGCAGCTGGAAGCCGATCAGGTCGGCACCGAGCAGCCCCTCGATCACCTGGGTACGCCACGGCAGCTGCATGAACAGCTCCTGCGGCGGGAACGGGATGTGCAGGAAGAAGCCGATCCGCAGGTCGGGCCGCTTCTCCCGCAGCATCGCCGGCACGAGCTGGAGCTGGTAGTCCTGGATCCAGACGACCGCGCCCTCCTCGGCCACCTCGGCGGCGGCGTCGGCGAAGCGCCGGTTCACGTCGACGTACCGGTCCCACCAGTGCCGGTGGAACTCCGGCTTGGCGACCGCGTCGTGGTACAGCGGCCAGAGCGTGCCGTTGGAGAAGCCCTCGTAGTAGTCGGCCACGTCACCCGCGGAGAGCGGGATCGGGTGCATCCGGATCCCGTCGAGCACGAACGGGGTGGGCGCCGGGCCGACCGCACCGGACCAGCCGAGCCACACGCCGTCGTGGCTCCGCATGATCGGTTCGAGGGCGGTGACCAGGCCGCCGGGGCTGCGCTTCCAGTGGATTTCTCCGCGAGCGTCCTCTATCTGGTCGACCGGGAGCCGGTTGGCGACAACGACAAACGAGCTCTGCGGCGACACGCTGGGGGGCCCCCTTCGGCAGCGGACGGGTCCTGTTAACCCTATCCGCAGGGGGCCATCGGGAAACCGAAAGGGTTACTTCGAGTATTTCGGAATCGGTTCCGTGGAGCGGGAAATTCTCCCTTCGCTACAGCGAAACGGGCGCGTCCCCGGGTGATTTCGTCCCGAGAACGCGCCCGCGCCTGCGGCTACTTGACGCCGCCGGCGGTGAGACCGGCCACGATCCGCTGCTGGAAGATCAGCACCATGATCACCAGCGGGATCGTCACGATCACGCCGGCGGCCATGATCGTGCCGAACGGGGTGTCGAAGTTCGTCGCACCCGTGAACTGACTGGTGATGACCGGAGCCGTCTTCAGCGAGGGCTTGTTCACCACCGACAGTGCGATGATGAACTCGTTCCATGCCGCGATGAACGTGATGATCGCCGTGGTGAAAACGCCCGGCGCCGCCAGCGGCAGGATCACCTTGCGGAACGCCTGAGCCGGCGTGCAGCCGTCGATCTGCGCGGCTTCCTCCAGCTCGAACGGCATCTGCCGGAAGAACGCCGTGAGGTTCCAGACGGCCAGCGGCAGCGCGAACGACATGCTCGGCACGATCATCGCCTGGTAGGTGTTGATCCAGCCGATGTCGGTGAACAGCCGCAGTAGCGGCACCAGCAACGTGATGCCAGGGAACATCGAGGTCGCGATGATGATCCCCAGCGCCACGTTCTTGAACCGGAATTCCAGTCGGGCCAACGCGTACGCGGTCAGGATGCCGATCACGAGCACCAGGATCGTGGTGACGCCCGCGACGATGAGGCTGTTCAGCAGCGACCGTCCGAACCCGTTGATCGGGTCGAAGGCCGACTTGTAGTTCTCCAGCGAGAACGGGTTGGGCAGGGGGGAGTTGCTGAACGAGTCGTTCGGGCGCCGGAAGCTGGACACGATCATCCAGTAGAACGGCGCCAGGCAGTACAGGATGATCAGGCCGATGCCGACGTTGATCGACGCCCGGCCCAGCGCCGTGCCACTGGTGACCGACTTGGTACGCCGGTTGGTGGGTGGGGTGGCGAGCCCCCCGCCGACAGCCGCTGGCACGCTCTGGGGAGTGGTGTTGGTCGCCATGGGTCACTTCCTCCCGGCTCGGGTGCCGATGACATCGGCGCCCAGGACCTTGACGAAGACGAACGCGACGACGCAGATGTAGATGAACAACGCCAACGCGTACGCAGATGCCAGCCCGTAGTTACCGAACTGATTGAGCCTGTTGGAACGAGAGCATCGAGACCGTCTCGACGGACTCCTTGCCCGGTCCGATGAGCGTCCAGGGCAGGTCGAACATGCGCAGCACGTCGAGCAGGCGGAACAGCACCGCCACCACCAGCGCCGGCCGGACCAGGGGCAACGTGATCCGGACGAACGTCTTCCACGGGCTCGCGCCGTCGACCTTGGCCGCCTCGTACACCTCCGCGGGGATGACCTGGAGGCCGGCCAGGACGAGCAGGCCGATGAACGGTGCCGTCTTCCACGTGTCGGCCGCGATGATCGTGACCTTGGCCTGCCAGGCGTCGACGGTCCACAGGACCTCCGTGCCGAAGACCTGGTTGATGATGCCGTCGGCCTGGAACGCGTACCGCCAGAGCAGGCCGGAGATGGCGGTGGGGATGGCCCAGGGGATGAGGATGCTGGCCCGGATCAGGCCGCGGCCGCGGAGCGCCCGGTGCATGATCAGCGCCATCGCGACGCCGATCACGGTCTCCAGGATCACCGTGGTGACCATGAAGAACGTCGTGTTGTACATGGCGTTGAAGAACTGGTCGCCGGTGTCGCCCTTGAACATGGCGGAGAAGTTGTCCAGGCCGACGAACTTCTCGCCGGACTGCGACCAGTCCGGTCTCGGGGTCGACGCCTTCGTTCTTCTGGTAGAACGCCAGCCGGAACGCGGCCAGGATCGGGTACCCGACGACCAGGCCGAGGACGAGGAAGGTTGGCGAGATCAGCAGGGCCGCCAGACGGCCCACGCCCTCCGTGCGGCTCTTGACGCCGGAGGTCTTGCGTGGAGTGGGCGCCGGGGTGTCGGCGCGGAGACGCTGGTCATAGGGTGCCTCCGGATCCAGCGTCGGGGCCCCGGGCTGATGCCCGGGGCCCCGACGGGCTAGTTACTTCTTCGTCAGCCCCTCGAGGCTGGACTTGGAGGCCGCTTCAGCGCCTCATCCGGACTCTTGTCTCCCTTGAGCGCGTCGTACGCGGCGTTCTGGATCGCGGTGGAGACCTCCTGGTACTTCACCGCTTCCGGCCGCTTCTTCGCGCCTTCGATGGACGCCTTCAGCGTCGGCAGGTACGGGAACTTCTCGGTGAGCGCGGCATCGTCGTAGAGCGAGGCGACGGTGGGCGCCTGCGAGGTGGCCTGCAGGTCTGCCTTCTGGACGTCGGCGCTGGTGATGTACTTGATGAACTCCAGCGCGCTCTTCTTGTTCTTGGTGAACTTGCTGATCGCGAGGTTGTGGCCGCCGAGGGTCGAGACGCCGGGGCCGCTCTCGCCGGGCAGCGGCGCGACGGCGAACTTGCCGGCCACCTTGGACGAGCCGTCGGTGGCGTTGGCCTTCGCGTAGATGTACGGCCACTGCCGGTGGAAGATCAGCTCGCCGGCCTGGAACGCGCGGCGGCCCTCTTCCTCCTTGAAGGTGAGCGCCTTGGCCGGGATCTCGCCGGACTTGAAGCCGTCGACCAGGAACTGCAGGCCCTTCTTGGCCTCCGGGCTGTCCACGGCTTCGGCTTGCCGTCGTCGTCGACGACCTCGCCGCCGGCCGAGTTGACGGCCTCGGAGAAGTTGACCGTCAGGCCCTCGTACTTGTCGAACTGGCCCGCGTAGCAGGCCGCGCCCTTGGCGGCCGGCAGCTTGAGCACCGCGGCACACGCGGTCTTCATCTCGGCCCAGGTCGCCGGCGGCTTGGTGATGCCGGCGCTGTCCAGGAGGTCCTTGCGGTAGTAGAGCAGCCCGCCGTCGGAGTTGAGCGGGATCGCGTAGAGATTCTTGAAGTACTGCGCCGGTCTCCACGGTGGCGGGCAGGAAGTCGCTCGAGCGGGAACTCGTCCTCGGGCAGCTGGTCGATCCAGCCGTTGGCGGCGAACTCGCCGGTCCAGACCACGTCCAGATTCAGCACGCTGTACTGGTCGGACTTCGTCTGCGCGTTGACCACCATCTGCTGGCGCTGCTGCGTCTGCCTGCTCGGGCAGCTCGATCAGCGTGGCCTTCTCGTTCGGGTGGTCCTTGTTCCAGGCGTTGACCTGGTTCTGCCGGTTACCGGAGGTGTCTTTCCCGGTGACGAAAGTGATCGGGCCCGTGCCTTCGAGCTTGCCTGCGGTGCTTGCGGTGTCGCCGTCGTCCGAACCGCCGCACGCAGCCATACCGAGGGCAAGCACTATCGCACTCGCCGCGGCCATGACGCGCCGTTGCCGCATCGCAACTCCCTCCATCGGTCGGTCACCCCGTGACTGAATCATTCAAGATGGCGAACGCCCCAGCCCCCGGGAATCGCCCCGACTCTGGTGCGCCACCTCGCATCATTCGACTTCGTGCCCGAAGGGGAAGCGCCACAACCTCTCTGTTACGTTTCCGTTACAGAGATGGGCACAACGCCCAACCATGCAATCACCCTACGTCTCACCAGCGTGACTTTCCGCTCATGTGGACGGGATTTCGCCAGGCGCCAGCCAACCTGGGAAGATGGAGCGCGATACCGACTCGCGGAGGACCTCTCACTGTGGCCCAGTACATCTACACCATGCGCAAGGTGCGCAAAGCGCACGGCGACAAGGTGATCTTGGACGACGTCACCCTCTCGTTCCTGCCCGGAGCGAAGATCGGCGTCGTCGGCCCGAACGGCGCCGGTAAGTCCACGGTGCTGCGGATCATGGCGGGCCTCGATCAGCCGTCCAATGGCGACGCGATGCTGTCCCCCGACTACACCGTGGGGATGCTGGCGCAGGAGCCGCCGCTGAACGAGGAGCTCGACGTGCGGGGCAACGTCGAGGAGGGCGTGGCGGAGCTGCGCGCCGTGCTGCTGCGCTTCGAAGAGGTCAGCGCCGCCATGGGCGAGCCCGATGCCGACTTCGACTCGCTCCTCGCCGAGCAGGGCGAGCTGATGGAGAAGATCGAGGCGCACAACGGCTGGGAGCTCGACAGCCAGATCGAGCAGGCGATGGACGCGCTGCGCTGCCCGCCCGGCGACGCCGACGTGAAGATCCTCTCCGGTGGCGAGCGCCGCCGCGTCGCGCTCTGCAAGCTCCTGCTCCAGCAGCCCGACCTGCTCCTGCTCGACGAGCCCACGAACCACCTCGACGCCGAGAGCGTGCTCTGGCTCGAGCAGCACCTCGCGAAGTACCCCGGCTGCGTCGTCGCCGTGACACACGACCGGTACTTCATGGACAACGTCGCCGAGTGGATCCTCGAGCTCGACCGCGGCCGCGCCTTCCCGTACGAGGGGAACTACTCCACCTACCTGGAGAAGAAGGGCGAGCGGCTCAAGGTCGAGGGCCAGAAGGACGTCAAGCGGCAGAAGCGCCTCAAGGACGAGCTGGAGTGGGTGCGCTCCAACGCCAAGGGCCGGCAGGCCAAGAGCAAGGCCCGGCTCGCCCGGTACGAGGAGATGGCCGCCGAGGCCGACAAGTACAAGAAGCTCGACTTCGAGGAGATCCAGATCCCGCCGGGTCCGCGCCTGGGCACCGTGGTGATCGACGCCGAGCACCTGAGCAAGGGCTTCGACGACCGGCTGCTCATCGACGATCTGTCGTTCCAGATGCCGCGCGGTGGCATCGTCGGCATCATCGGCCCGAACGGTGCCGGCAAGACCACGCTGTTCAAGACCATCGTCGGTCTGGAGGAGGCGGACAGCGGCAAGGTGCGGGTCGGCGAGACGGTCAAGCTCTCCTACGTCGACCAGTCCCGGTCCGGGCTCGACCCGAAGAAGACGGTCTGGGAGACGGTCTCCGAGGGGCTGGACTACATCCATGTCGGCCAGGTCGAGATGCCGTCCCGGGCCTACGTGGGCGCGTTCGGCTTCAAGGGCCCGGATCAGCAGAAGCCGACCGGCGTGCTCTCCGGCGGTGAGCGGAACCGGCTGAACCTGGCGCTGACGCTGAAGATCGGCGGCAACGTCCTGCTCCTCGACGAGCCGACGAACGACCTGGACGTCGAGACCCTGTCGTCGCTGGAGAACGCGCTGCTGGAGTTCCCGGGCTGCGCCGTGGTCATCTCCCACGACCGGTGGTTCCTGGACCGCGTGGCGACGCACATCCTCGCCTACGAGGGCGACTCGCAGTGGTACTGGTTCGAGGGCAACTTCGAGTCCTACGAGAAGAACAAGGTCGACCGGCTCGGTGCCGACGCGGCCCGACCGCACCGCGCGACGTACCGCAAGCTCACCCGGGACTGAGGTTCTCCAGTGCGGTACACCGCGCACTGCCAGATCCGCTGGTCGGACATGGACGCGTTCGGCCACGTCAACAACGCGCGCTACCTCACGCTGTTCGAGGAAGCGCGAACCGCGCTCATCGCCCGGGCAGGCCTGGAACAGGGCCTGTCCGGGCTGATGACGCGGCGTGGTCGTGGTCCGGCACGAGATCGACTACCTGCGGCCGATCGACTACCAGCCCGATCCGGTGCGGATCGACACCTGGATGGTCGAGGTGCGGAACGTCAGCTTCCGGGTCGGCTACGAGATGTTCGATCACGACGGCGGCGAGATCGTGGCCAGGGCGCAGACCCTGCTGGCGCCGTACGACCTCGCGCTGGGCCGGCCGCGGCGGCTCACCGACCGTGGAGAAGGACTTCCTCAAGAGCTGGCTCGACACGTGACTCTGATCTTCGATTCGGCTTCCGACCGTGCCGACGCCGCTGCGTTCCTGGCGCGGGTGACCAGGCTCGATCCGTCCGCGCCGGTGCGGGTGCGCTGCGCGGACGGTGTCATCGCGCTGTGGGCCTGGCTGCCGCTGGAGGTCCTGGCCACCCGGCAGGTGCGCGGCGCCGGGCCGGCCGACGTGACCGTCGATGCGAAGCTCCTGCGGGACCGGATCGCGGTTCCGGACGTGGTCGGCGTGGCGGCCCTGGTGCGCGCCCAGCGTGTTGCCCGGCGAGCCGGTGCCGCTGCCCGCCAATCGGGACGCGGACTGGCCCGGTGCGCTGCCGTCCGAGGCCGGCGTGCAGGAGCTCGACGAGATCCCGGCCGAGGTCGTGCGGAGCCTGCTGGCGGCCGGCGAGCGCACGTTCCGGGAGGCGAGCGTCGGCGCCGATCCCCGCGCGGTCGGCGACGCGCTGCTCGATCACGAGGTGCTCACGGTCTCCGCCGGCGAGGTCAGCGTGGCCCTGCCGCTGCGGCTGCTGCTCGGGCTGGCGCGGATGGGCTTCCTCGGCGCCGACCCGCTCCGGATCGGGCTCGCCGGGGGTTGGGTGCGCGCCGCGGCCAGCTACGGAGTCGCGTACCGCCGTCGCGGCCGGCTGGCGCTGTTCCCCACCCCCGATAGGCTTTCCGGTACGCCCGGCGGCCGGCTTTCGCCCGGCCGGCCAGTCCGGTCAGCCTGCGGCCTACGCAGGCTCAGTCCGCGCCCTCCCAGGGCGCAAAGGACCGCAACCCCACGGCGGGTCGCCGGCCGACGCGCGCCCGCCGCCTACGGCGACGGGCTGCGGTTGGATCGCGCCCTGGAAGGGCGCGATCCAACCGCAGCAACGGTCAGACGAGCCAGGCGGCGGCGTCGCCGGGGAGGTGGCCGTCCACCAGCGGGACGCTCGTGAGCAGCAGCTCGCCGGCGGGCAGGGGGACCGGCCGGTTCGTGAGGTTGAGCAGGCACACCAGCCCGCCCTCGCGCCGGAACGCCAGGCACCCTTCGGGGGCATCGAGCCAGCTCAGCTCGCCCGCGAAGCCGGCCTCCTTGCGGCGCAGCGCGATCGCGGTGCGGTACAGGGCGAGCATCGACTCGGGGTCGTTCTCCTGCGCCTCGACCGCCAGCGGCGACCAGCCGGGCGGCATCGGCAGCCAGGTCGGCACCCCGTCGGGCGAGAATCCGTACGGCGGTTCGCCGGCGGTCCACGGCATCGGGATCCGGCAGGCGTCGCGGCCGCGCACGGTGCGCCCGGACCGCTCCCACACCGGATCCTGCAGCGTCTCGTCCGGCGGCTCGACGTTGGGCAGGCCCAGCTCGTCGCCGTTGTAGACGTACGCCACGCCGGGCAGCGCCAGCAGCAGCATCGCCGCGGCCCTGGCCCGCCGGGTGCCGACCAGCCCCTCGCCGTACCGCGAGACGTGCCGGATGACGTCGTGGTTGGACAGCACCCAGCAGGCGGGCGCGGGCGTCCCGGCGAGCACCTCGTTGGAGTACTCGATCGCCGCCCGCAGCTCGTCCACCCGCCAGCGCGCCTTGACCAGCTCGAAGTTGAACGCGAGATGGAGCTCGTCGGCGCGCACGTAGAGCCGGAGCCGCTCGGCGTCGGGTACCCAGATCTCGCCGACGGCCATCGTGCCGGGGTACTCGTCCAGCACCCGGCGCACCATCCGGTGCACCTCGTGCACGCCGTCGTTGTCGAATCGCGGCTGCGGCTCGTCTCCGCCGGGGTTGTTCGGGTTGAACAGGTCGGGGTGGTCCATGTCGGGCAGGCCGTGGGGCTTGGCCATGCCGTGCGCCACGTCGATCCGGAAACCGTCGGCGCCCCGGTCGAGCCAGAACCGCAGGGTGCGCTCCAGATCGGCCTGGACCTCGAGGTTGTCCCAGTTCAGGTCGGGCTGCTCGGGGGCGAACAGGTGCAGGTACCACTCGCCGGGGGTGCCGTCCGGCTCGGTCACCCGGTGCCAGGCCGGGCCGCCGAAGACCGAGGGCCAGTTGTTGGGCGGCTCGTCGCCGTTCGGGCCCTTGCCCGGGCGGAAGATGTACCGCGCGCGCTCGGCGCTGCCCGGCGCGGCGACCAGCGCCTCCTGGAACCATTCGTGCAGGTCGGACGTGTGGTTGGGGACCAGGTCGATGGTGATCTTGAGGTTCAGCGCGTGCGCCTCGGCGACCAGCTGGTCGAACTCGGCGAGGTCACCGAAGACCGGGTCGACGTCGCGGGGGTCGGCGACGTCGTAGCCGTGGTCGGCCATGGGGGAGCGGTAGAAGGGGCTGACCCAGAGCGCGTCCACGCCGAGCTCGGCGAGGTACGGCAGGCGGGAGCGGATGCCGGCCAGATCGCCGACGCCGTCGCCGTTCCCGTCCGCGAAGCTGCGCGGGTAGATCTGGTAGAAGACGGCGTCGCGCCACCACTCTGCTGCCGCCATGGTGAACCCCCTGTTTCAGAATCGTTTCAGCTCATGGTGCCAGACGAATCAGGAAGCGGCAGGGGGAGCCGGAGATCGCCGCGCGGGCGGAGTCGAGCGGGCACGAAAGGCCCAGCTACGGCTGGTCGAGCTGGTTCACCATGAAGTGCGCGGACCGCTCCATGTAGTCCCAGAGCACCGCTTCCTGCTCGGGCGGGAGCGCGATCGCGTCGATCGCCGTGCGCATGTGCCGGAGCCAGGCATCCCGCTCGACGGGCCCGATCACGAACGGGGCATGCCGCAGCCGCAGCCGCGGGTGGCCCCGGTTGTCGGAGTACGTGCGCGGCCCGCCCCAGTACTGCTCCAGGAACAGCCGGAACCGGTCGGCGGCCGGGCCGAGATCCTCTTCGGGGTAGAGCGGCCGCAGCACCGGATCGGCGGCGACCCCCTCGTAGAAGACCTCGACGAGCCGCCGGAAGACCGGCGCGCCGCCGACGGCGTCGTAGAAGCTGATCTCACTCTGCTGGGCCACGACACCCATCCTGCCACCCGCCTGCCGCCGCGGCCGCGCGGCCGGTGCTCGTCACGCCGGTTCGGCGACCACCGCGGCCACTTCGCGCTCGGACGGCCAGAACATCACGACCAGCCCGACCACCACCAGCCCGATCAGGCCGGAGATCCCGATCACCGACCGGGTCTGGAAGTGGCTCGCCGCCCAGCCGGCCGTGACCACGGCGATGCCCTGGCTCAGCTGCAGGCCGGACTGCACGATCCCGAACGCGCGGGCCCGGAAGCCCGACGGCAGCACCAGCACGAACATGGCGTTCAGCGGCAGCAGGAAGGACATGCCGAAACCACTGGTCGCGTAGAGCAGCAGCACGGCCCAGAGCGGAAGGTCGAGCGCGAGCGGAACCAGCGCCGTGGCGGTCAGGATCGCCAGCGGCCGGACCGACCTGATCCGGCGTTGTGGCGCCATGAACCGGCCCACCACGATGCCGCCGATCACGGTGCCGACCGGGTTCGCGGCGAGCAGCAGGCCGACCGTGGCCGCGCCGCCGCCGAGGTCCTTGGCGAACGGGGCGGCGAGCCCCTCGGGCGCGAAGGCGAACGCCGCGCTGCCCCAGACCAGCAGCGTGTAGATCCGCAGCTTCCGGCTGCCGAACACCAGTCGCAGCCCGGCCACGGTCTCCGCGGTACAGCGACTTGTGCTTCTCCTTGGTCTCCGGCGGCGGGCCGGGCCGCGACCCAGAGCCGCAGCAGCAGGGCGGACGCCAGGAACGTCACCGAGTCGATCAGCAGCGCACCCCGGGCCGAGACCAGCGCGACCACGGCACCGCCGAAGACGAAGCCGAGCACCTGGCTGAGCTGGCCGGCCATGTTGTTCATCGCGATGCCGAGCACGTACCGGTCGCCCTCGAGGATGTCCGGCAGGATCGCCGAGCGGGCCGACTCGAACGGCGGCGCCAGCAGGGCCGAGACGAACAGCAGGATCAGCAGGAGCGGCAACGGCACGCCGGGCACGGCCAGCAGCGCGACCAGCACCATCCGGCCGAGGTCGCAGAGGATCATCGTGCGGCGGCGGGGCAGCCGGTCGGCGATCGTGGCGAGGATCGGGCCGCCGGCGATCCACGGCAGGTAGCCGATCGCGAAGGCCGCGGCGGACAGCAGCGGGAGAGCCGGTCTGCCGGAAGACGAGTACCGCGATGGCGACCTTGGTGAGCATGTCGCCGATCTGAGAAAGCAGATAGGCGCCGAAGATCGCCCGATACTCGGTGACGCCGAGCACTTCGCGGTACGTCGCGGTGCGCTCGGTATCGGCGGCCACTATCTCCTCCCCCCTCCTGGCTCGCGTCACTTGGGCAGTCTGCCCGATTCACGGCCTTCGGGGTAGGAGTTCTGGTGTCCCATGCCCGACACACGGTCAGCTTCAGGTAACCGAAAGGATGATTCCGGCGGCCCGGGGCGAATTTACCGGGCCACGCTCAGCGCGCCCGGCGGGGCCGGATTTCCTACCGCGCGTCGCTCCGCGTCGCCGGTCGGGGTGGGCGCTTCCCAGCATGTGCCGAGGGCGTCGGCGCAGGTCGATCCGGTACCTGGTCGCCGGGGGAGTCCGCCGGAGCGCGCGGGCGCTGCGGGCGCGGCCGCTCAGGTGGGGCCGGAGGGGTGGCGTTGCCGTTGGCGGCGGGCGTGACGGCCGGCACCGCGGGCACCATGCCGGAGGTGATGCCGGCCGCGTCGACCGCCTCGCTCACCCGCGCCCGCAGCTCCCGGGCCACCCGCCACTGGGCGGCCGACGTGGTCTTCACCGTGACCCGCAGCATCATGCCGTTGGCGGTGATCTGCTCGACCCCGAGCGCCTCGGGCGGCGCCAGCAGGTCGGGCTTCCAATCGTCCTCGCTGGCCAGCGTGTTGGCGGCCTCCTGCATGACCTGCTGGACGAGTTCGATGTCGGTGCCGAACGGGACCGGGATGTCGATGTTGACCACGGCCCAGCCCTGGCTCTTGTTGCCGACCCGGATCACCTCGCCGTTGCGGATGTACCAGACCACGCCGTGCGCGTCGCGGACCGTGGTGATCCGCAGCCCGACCGCCTCCACGGTGCCGCTGGCCTCGCCCAGGTCGACGATGTCGCCGACCCCGTACTGGTCCTCGAGCATCATGAAGATGCCGGAGAGGAAGTCCCGGACCAGGTTCTGGGCGCCGAAACCGAGCGCCAGACCGACGATCCCCGCGCTGGCGATGAGCGGCGCCAGGTTGATGTGGATCTCGGCCAGGATCATCATCACGGCGACGCCGAAGACGCCGGCCGAGGCGAGGCTGCGCAGCACCGAGCCGATGGTCCTGGCGCGCTGGCGCCGGCGCTCCGACATCAGCCCGGCCGCCTCGCGGAGCGACTCGGGCGCGCGCTCGCGCAGCGGCCGCAGGATCGCCGGGATCTTGCCGTCGCCGCTCGGGCCCTCGGTGAGCCGGCTGATCGCGCGGTGGATCAGCCAGCGCAGCACGATCGCGCCGATCGCGATGCCGAGGATCTTGAAGACCGTGGAGACCCCGCCCCAGCTGCTGAGTCTTCGCCAGCCAGGTGACGTGGGTCTGGTCCCAGACCCAGGCGCAGACCGTGTCGCCGGGTGCGTAGCAGCTCGGCTTCGGCTTCGGCGTGGGGTCGGCGCCCGCCGCGAGCAGGATCGAGGTGGAGTAGATGATGCTCACCCCTCCTTCGTACCCCACGCGCCCGGTGCCATCGCGCGACACCCCCCGCCCGAACCGGGCCAGCTCCGCCTGATCTGAGGCGGTAGATCCCGGTATGACACACGCCGGATAAACGGACATTTAGGCGTGCGATCGCATTCTTGCGTGCACTTCGGGGTTTCGTACGGGAGTATTGCCTCCAACGGAGGTGGTGTATGGCCGGCACATCCGTAGCGCTGGTACTCAACGCGACGTACGAACCATTGTGCGTTGTGCCAGTACGGCGTGCGGCCGTGCTCGTACTCACCGAGAAGGCCGTCCCCGTCAGTGACGGGGACGGCCTTTTGCGTAGTGCCACGACTCTGGTGGTGCTGCCGTCGGTCGTCCGGCTGACCCGTTTCGTCCGGGTGCCGTTCCGCGCGAACGTCACGTTGACCCGGCGCGCCGTCTTCGCCCGTGACGGCGGCCGGTGTGTCTACTGCAGCGCCGCCGCCACCACGATCGACCACGTAGTGCCGCGCAGCCGGGGTGGCCGGCACGTGTGGGAGAACGTCGTCGCCGCCTGCAACCGGTGCAATCACGTCAAGGCCGACCGCGCGCTGGCGGAGATCGGCTGGCGGCTGCGCCAGCCGCCGTCGGCGCCGACCGGCGTGGCCTGGCGGGTCCTCGGCCACCGCACGCCCGATCCGCGCTGGCTGAACTGGCTCGGGCTGCCCGAACAGGCCAGTGCGTGACAGGTTCTGACGCTCCGCCCCGCTACAGCTCTGTCACAGCGGGCAGTGGTGAGCCCATGCTTCTCTGGTTACGTGTCACCATCGAATGAGCTCATCTCGATGGTCGGGGGAAGTGTGGAACAGGAGGCCCGCGTGCATACGGAGGCCGGAGTCGATCTCGTCTGCGGTCCCGACAGCCCGCTGCCCGAGGGACGCCAGCGGTACCGGCTGCTCCATCACCTCGGTGCGGGCGGCCAGGCCGAGGTCTACCGCGCGGTACGGCTCTCGGGCGGGGTCAGCTCGTCCCCGGTGACGGTGAAGGTGTTCCGCCCGGACGCGCGGCGGCCGCTGCTCGACCAGCTCCGCTCGTGGGACAAGGGCGACGCGGTGCTGATGGACCTGAACAGCCGCGGTGTCGAGGGCATCTGCCTGCGGGTGGACGGCTTCTACGGTGCGCCGCCGGCCGCGCCGGGCGCCGCGCACCCCGGCCACGAGCAGATTCCGTACCAGGTCATGGACTACCTGCCGGGCGGCACGCTGATCCAGCGGCTGGCCGGCGGCGCCGCGGCGAGCGGCCCGGCGAAGCTCGACGGCTGCGCCGTGCTCGGCACGATCGCCCGCACGCTCCAGACCCTGCACAGCCCGACCGAGCCCGGCGACAGCCCGGTGCTGCACATGGACGTCAAGCCCTCGAACGTGATCGTGCTGCCGGACGGTGCGGTGCGGCTGATCGACTTCACCACGGCCCGCTACCACCACGTGTCGCACATCACCACGATCGCGCACACGCCCGAGTCGGCCGGCCCCGAGGCGTACACCGGGCACGTCGGCACCGCGTACGACGTGCACGGCTTCGGCGCGGTCGCGTACTTCCTGGTCACCGGCTGGCTGCCGCGTACGGATCGCGGCATCTCGCCGGCAGCCGGGGTGCCCGCGCCGCCGGCCGGGGTGCGCCGGCACCCGCTGCTGGACGAGCACCCGGTGCTGGCCGCGCACCTGCTCGCTCCGCTCGCCGACCGTCCCGAGGACCGGCCCCGCACCGACGAACTGACCAGCTGGATCGCCCGGCTCGGCCAGCTCACCGCCGCCCTGCCCGGCCGGCCTGCGCTTCGTCGACTGGACGGATCACGAGGCGACCCGGCGCGTGAACAGCGACCACCAGTCGACCGTGGTGGCCAACGGCTACTCCGGCGTGGCCGGGCAGCGCACGATGGTCGCGCACGGGATGAACGGAGCCGGCGCGAACGCGCAGCAGACCACGGTCGCGCCGCAGGCCAACCAGCACCCGCCCCAGGCCACCGGTCCGCCCGCGCCGCCAAAGACGCTGCTGTCCCCGCAGTCCGGACCGCCGACGCCGCAGGCCGGCCCGCCCAAGACCACGGTCGCCCCGGCGCAGCCCACCAAGCCGCCGCGAATCACGGCGTCGGCACCGGTACCGGTCCGGCCGCCCGCCCCGCCGAAGGAGGACCGTCCGGGCTGGCGTTGGCCGGGCCGTGGCGTGGAGGACAACAGCACCGGGCCCGAGTCGACCCGGCGCGAGCAGCAGCCGCCCGCCGCTGCGCCGCCGCCCGAGCCGGCCAACCCGCTGCGCCGGCATCGCGGTCGCGGGCTGACCAAGATCGGCGCGATCGTGGCGATGGTGTGCTGGTCGGCGTGGCTGATCACCGCGCTGTTCCAGGAGCCGCACGACATCGTCGAGCCGGCCACCGGTCTCGGCCTGATGATCGGCGGCGCGTTCCTGGTCTACTGGCTCACCCGCCTCGCCGGGCACCTGCTGCGCACCACGCTGGATCGTGGGCCGCGCAAGGGCACGCTGGTGCCGCACCTGTTCACGGCGCTCCTCCTGGTGCTGAGCGGGCTGGAGTTCCTGTCCAGGACACCGGTCTCGCCGTGGAAGATCTACACCCTGATCAACAACCTCCTGGTCTGAGCTCTTGCGGCTTTGGCCGCTCCACCCACCCGCGCATTTGGGCGACATCTTCGGTGCTATAACACCGAAGATGTCGCCCAAAGCGCCTCGGCTGGGCGGGCGCTGCGGGGTGGGCGGACCGGCGGGTGGCTGGGCGGTCAGGTGACGCGGGCGCGCTCGGCGGGGTAGGCGAGGTGTTCGCCGGCCTCGACCAGCGCGCGCAGCCGGTCGACCGCGTTCCACACGTCGACGAACGAGGTGGTCAGCGGGGCCAGGCCGAGCCGCAGCCGGTCGGGGGTGCGGAAGTCCGGGATGACCCGACCGCGTTCGATCAGCGCCTGGCACACCTGCCACGCCTGCGGGTGGTAGAGGCTGACGTGCGAGCCGCGCAGCTCGGCGTCCCGGGGCGAGGCCAGCACGAAGCCGAGCGGGGCGAGCCAGGCGTCGGCCAGCTCCACCAGGTACGACGTGAGCGCCTGGCCCTTGCCGCGGAGCCGCCCGATGCCGGCCTCGGCGATCAGCCGGACCCCCTCCTGGGTGCCGTACAGCGCCGAGCACCGGCGGCGTGCCGACCGCGAACCGTTCGATGCCGGGCACCGGGTCGTACTCCGAGCCCATCGCGAACTGGTCGCGCTGCCCGAACCAGCCCCAGATCGGTTGCCGCAGGTGCGCCTGCAGCTCCTGCCGGACGTAGCCGAACGCCGGTGCGCCCGGGGCCGCCGTTCAGGTACTTGTACGTGCAGCCCACGGCCAGGTCCGCGCCGGAGGAGGTGAGCGGCACCGGCACGCTGCCCGCGGCGTGCGAGAGGTCCCAGAGCGTCAGCGCGCCGACGTCGTGCGCCGCCTGGGTGATCGCCGCCATGTCCAGCAGCGCGCCGGACCGGTACGCCACGTGCGAGAGGCTGACCAGGGCCACCTCGCCGTCCAGGGCGGCCGCCAGCTCGGCCGGGTCGAGGCCGGCGTCGATGTCCGAGTGGACCACGCGCAGCTCCAGGCCGTGGTTCGCGGCGAGGCCCTGGAAGACGTACAGGTCGGTCGGGAAGTTGTCGTCGTCGGTGACCAGCACGCGGCGGCCGGGCCGGGCGGCCAGCGCGGCGGCGGCGAGCTTGTACAGGTTGACCGTGGTCGAGTCGCCGACCATCACCTCGCCGGGGCGGGCCTCCAGCACGCCGGCGGCGATCGCGTCGCCCACCTCGCGGGGCAGGTCGACCCACTGCGACCAGGACCGGATCAGCCCGTGGCCCCACTCCTGCTCGATCGCCACCCGGAGCCGCTCGGCCGTGGACTTCGGCAGCCGGCCGAGCGAGTTGCCGTCCAGGTAGATCAGGTCCGGGTCGGTGACGACGAACCGGTCGCGGAACGGCGCCAGCGGATCGCCGGCGTCCAGGTCCTCGGCGCGCGAGCGGGTCAGATCCACCGCTGGGTGCTCACTCATGAGGCCATCTTGCCCGGTCTGGCGGTCACGCCACGCTGTGCGACGCGCGTCACCCGAGGAGGGCTCCTGGCCCTACCTCGGCTACCGTGACACTGTCCATCGTCCTATCTCTCCCGAGGGTCGCTGACACTGCGATGACCATCACCCAGACCGTGCTCGTCTACGTCCGTCATACCGGCTGCCATCGCCGGCATGCTGGCGCTGTTCGTCTTCGGTGCCGGTGCGCGCCGCGCTCCCCGGTACCGCCCGGGCCGGCCGTTCGCGTTCGCGCCGGTCTGGTTCGTCTCCGCCACCGCGAAGAACCAGGCCAACACGGACCACGCCGCGCTGCCGGCCGGCGAGGAGCGCCCTGCGCTGCCCGCCGGTGCGAGCGCCGCGCCCGCCGCCGCCCAGCCCGCGACGAAGAAGGGAGGCGCTCGTGGTACTTGGTGAGCAGCAGACCGCCCACGACGTGGCCGACACCGGCCCCGACGCCACCACGGCCGTCTCCGTCGACGGACCCTTCACCTCGCGGCAGCTCTTCCGGATCGACAAGGCGCTCAGCGCCGCCGATCAGGAGACCGGGTTCACGTTCAGCATCTACGTCGGGCGCGCTCGCCGAGCCCACCCGCGCGACCGCGGAGGGGCTGCACGGCCAGCTCACCGACCCCGGCGATTCGGTGCTGATCGCGATCTCGCCGGAGCAGCGGATCCTGGAGATCGTCACCGGTGAGCACGCCGCGTACCGGCTTCCGGACCGCGCCTGCGCGCTCGCGGCGCTCTCGATGACCGCCGCGTTCGGCGGGGGAGACCTGGCCGGCGGCGTCGTCACCGGCCTGCAGATGCTCTCCAACCAGGCCCGCTCGCACTAACCCCGCCCGCACGCGTTTGGGCGACATCTTCGGTGCCAGAGCACTGAAGATGTCGCCCAAAGCACGGGTCAGCGCGCGGCGGCCTCGTCGCAGGTACGGGCGCGGAGCGCGCGCAGCACGCCGTCCCGACCCTCGTTGATCAGCCGGCGCAGGGACGGCGGCAGGTCGGGGTGGGCGGCGAGGTACGCGTCGGTGCGGCCCACGGTCTCCGGGGAGACGTCCCACGAGGGATAGAGGCGGATCACCACGTTCTGGGCCACCTCGCTGCTACGCCGCTCCCAGATGTCGGCCACCACCTCGAAGTACCGCTCCACGTACGGCGCGAGCAGTTCGTGCTGCGCCGGGTGGGTGAAGCCCGAGATGTAGGCCAGTGCGGTCTGGTTCGGCAGCTCGTCGTCCTCGGTGGCGAACCGCCAGGCCTCGGCCTTGGCCTCGGCCGTGGGCACCAGCGCCCGCGCGGTGGCGGCCTCCCGCTGGCCCTGGTCGGTCGGGTCGCGCTCCAGCTCGGCCTGGATCTCCGCCTCGCCGGCCGCGCCCATCGCCACCAGGCTGTCCACCAGGTGCCAGCGCAGCTCGGTGTCGATCGCGAGCCCCGGGATCACGTCGCCGCCGTCGAGCAGGCCACGCAGCACCGCCAGGTGCTCCGCGCTCCGCGCGGCCGCGGCGAACGTCCGTACCCAGACCAGCTGGTGGTCGCTGCCCGGCTCGGCGGCCCTGGCGTGCTCCAGCGTCGCGGCGGCCAACTGCTCGTATCCGAGCGGGGAGAACGCCGGCTCGGCGTACACGTCCAGCGCGACCAGCACCTGCCGGAGCAGCACCTGGACCACGCCGATCGTCGACTCGCCGGGCAGCCCACCCAGCACCAGCCGCAGGTAGTCCCGGGTGGCCAGCTCGCCGTCCCGGGTCATGTCCCAGGCCGCGGCCCAGCAGAGCGCGCGCGGCAGCGACTCGGTGAAGTCGCCGATGTGCTCGGTCACGGTGGCCAGCGAGCGCGGGTCGAGCCGGATCTTGGCGTACGTGAGGTCGTCGTCGTTGAGCAGCACCAGGTCGGGTTGGCGCTGACCGATCAGCTCGGCGACGTCGGTACGGGCACCGTCGATGTCGGTCTCGATCCGGGCCCGGCGGGCGAGCTTGCCGTCCACGAGGTCGTAGAGGCCGATCGCGATCCGGTGCGTCCGCAGGGTCGGGTGGTCGGCCGGTGCCTCCTGCAGCACCGCGAACGAGCTGAACCCGCCGTCGGCGCCGACCTCGAATGCCGGGCGCAGCGTGTTGACGTTCGCCGTCTCCAGCCACTGCTCGGCCCAGCCGGACAGATCCCGGCCGGACGACTTCTCCAGCACCTTGAGCAGGTCGTCCAGGGTGGTGTTGGCGAACGCGTGGGCCTTGAAGTACGCCCGCAGCCCCTCGATGAACGCGTCCTGCCCGACGTAGGCGACGAGCTGCTTCAGGACGCTGGCGCCCTTGGCGTACGTGATGCCGTCGAAGTTGACCTCGACCGCCTGCACGTCCGGGATCTCGCACGACACCGGGTGGGTGGAGGAGAGCTGGTCCTGGCGGTAGCCCCACGCCTTACGGCCGGTGGCGAAGCCGGTCCACGCCTCGGTGTAGCGGGTCGCCTCGGCGTTGGCCAGGTGCGACGCCCACTCGGCGAACGACTCGTTCAGCCACAGGTCGTCCCACCAGCGCATCGTGACGAGGTCGCCGAACCACATGTGCGCCATCTCGTGCAGCACCGTGTTGGCGCGCGACTCGTACGCGAAGTCGGTGACCTTGCCGCGGAAGATGTAGTCCTCCACCAGCGTCACGCAGCCCGCGTTCTCCATCGCCCCGGCGTTGAACTCGGGCACGAACAGCTGGTCGTACTTGCCGAACGGGTACCGGTAGCCGAACTGCTCGTGGAAGAAGTCGAAGCCCTGCTTGGTGACCGTGAAGATCTCCTCGGGATCGAGGTAGCGGGCCAGCGACTGGCGGCAGAAGATGCCGAGCGGGATGCCGTCGTGCTCGTCCCGGACCACGTGGTACGGCCCGGCGACCAGCGCGGTGATGTACGTGCTCATCCGCGGGGTGGTGGCGAAGTGCACCAGCTTGGCGCCGCCGGCCGCCTCCTCCTGGCCGCTCACCACCGAGTTGGAGACGACCTCCCAGTGGTCCGGCGCCGTGATGTGGAAGGTGAAGTCGGCCTTCAGGTCGGGCTGGTCGAAGCAGGCGAACATCCGCTTCGCGTCGGCCGTCTCGAACTGGGTGTAGAGGTACACCTCGCCGTCGATCGGGTCGACGAACCGGTGCAGGCCCTCGCCGGTGTTCATGTATCGGCAGTCGGCCTCGACGACCAGGACGTTCTCGACGGCGAGACCGGGGACGACCAGCCCGCGCTCGGGGTCGTAGCCGGTGACGTCGATCGGCTCCCCGTTCAGGGTCGCCGACCGGACCTCGGCCGCGATCAGCTCGATGAACGTCTCGGCGCCGGGCTCCGCCGCGGTGAAGCGGACCTCGCTGCGTGAGAGGAAGGTGCCTACTCCGGGCTTGCCGCCGCCGTCGGTCAGGTCGACCGAGACGTCGTAGGACTGCACCTCGATGAGGGCAGCCCGCGCAGTCGCCTCGGCGAGGGTGAGGTTGCTACCGGCCACGTCGGCGTGCTCCTTTGATCGCTCGTGGATCGGGTCAGTGTGCTGGGCTTCTTCCCGTTCAACGGGGAAGTCTTCCACGACGCTCCCGGTTCGCCACATGCGGTTTGACGGGGAATAGCGAGGCCGCGCCGCGCGCTGCCAACAAGGACACCCCTTGGAGGCCTCCCTGTGTCCGACGCGAGCGCGTTAGCTAGCACCGATGACAACCATTCCGCTGCCGGCTCCACGCCGGTCGATTTTTGGTTTGACCCTATTTGCCCATGGGCCTGGATGTCTTCCCGTTGGGTCCTGAACGTCGCGGAAGTACGGGACATTACGCCGCGCTTCCACGTCATGAGCCTCTCCGTGCTGAACGAAGGCCGTGAGCTGCCGCAGAAGTACCTCGACCTGATGGACCGCGGCTGGGGCCCGGTCCGGATCGTGATCGCGGCCGAGCAGGCGCACGGCTCGGAGGTCGTGCTGCCGCTCTACACGGCGCTCGGCAACCGCATCCACCTGGGCCAGCAGGACCTCAGCCGCGAGCTGTTCGAGTCCGCGCTGGCCGAGGTGGGCCTGCCGACCTCGCTCGCCGACGCCGCCGACAGCGACGAGTACGACGAGCTGTTGCGCAAGAGCCACCACGAGGGCATGGACGCGGTCGGCATGGACGTCGGCACACCCGTGATCCACGTGCCCGGCGCCGACGGTGAGCGGGTCGCGTTCTTCGGCCCCGTCGTCACGCCGGCACCGAAGGGGGAGGCCGCCGGCAAGCTCTGGGACGGCGTGTTGCTGGTCGCCGGCACCGATGGCTTCTTCGAGCTCAAGCGCACCAGGGACCGGGACCCGATCTTCAGCTGAGCAGGGCCGGCCACCGAGCTCCCGGATCGCGTCACATCGGGCGCGATCCGGGGGCGCTGGTTGCGGTGGACCGGTAGCGTCACCAGCCGTGTCCACTTCCGCAGCAGCGATCGCGCACCCGATCCCGTCCGCCTGGATTTCCGCAGGTGGCACCGGTGCGCAGAACTACGACGAGTTCGCCTCGGACGCCGAGATCACCGCGATCATCGAGGCCAATCCGGCCTCCGCGCTCGCGGTCGAGATGCCGCAGTGCACTCCCGAGGCGGTCGAGGCGGGGCTGGGGTTCGCCGAGGCGCTGCCGCACGCCGTGGCGCGACTCGCCCGGCTGAAGGCCGAGGGCCGGTTCCGGTCCGCCGAGCGGGTGGTCGCGCCGTACCGGATCCGCACCGCGGGCGCACCGGCCTACGGCGTGTTCTGCCTGGTCGACACCAGCGAGATCTCGGCCTCGGCCGGCGAGCCCGGGCTGGTGATCCGGAACGAGGACGTCTTCGCCGAGAAGGTCGCCGAGCGGACCGCGCTCACCCGTGAGCTGGACCACCTGCTCAGCCCGGTCCTGCTGCTGCAGAGCGGGGTCGGCGCGGAGCTCCACGCCCACCTCGCCAGCCTGCTCGGCCGGCTCGGGGACCCCGAGGTCAGCGACGTCGACCAGCACGGCCAGACGCACGAGCTCTGGGTGCTCGGCCCCGGCGCCGACCAGGACGCGCTGCTCGCGCTCGCCGGTGGCGGTGAACTCATCGTCGCCGACGGCAACCACCGCAGCCTGTCGGCGCAGGTCGCCGGCCTGACCCAGTTCCTGGCCGTGATCACGACGCCGGCCTCGGTCACCATCCAGCCGTACCACCGGCTGCTCCGGACGCTGTCCCAGCCGGTCGAGGACGTGCTCGGCGCGCTCATCAAGGCCGGTGGCACGGTCGTGGAGATGCTGGGCGACCCGAAGCTGCCGCAGGTGGCCGGGACGGTCACGCTCTACGCGGACGGCCAGACCTACGCCGTCACCCTGCCGGCCGCCGAGGGCTCGGTGGTGGACCGGCTGGACCACGCCGTCGTCGAGCGGGTGCTGTTCGGCGAGATCCTCGGGCTCGGCGCGGGGGACAAGACGATCTCCTACGTCGGCGGCGACTACTCGCCGAGCTGGCTCGCCGAGGAGGTCGACGCTGGCCGGGCCGCCGCGGCGCTGCTCATCGCGCCGGTGACGGTGGACGACTTCGTCGCGGTGAACCTGGAACGGCTCAAGATGCCCCGCAAGAGCACCTGGTTCACGCCGAAGGCCCGCACCGGCCTCATCCTGGTCGACCTCGACGGCGAGACCGCTTGATCCGGTAACTGGCCCGCACCGCCGGGCCCGCCGTTGCCATGCCCCACCCCAGCTAGGGCAGGCCAGACCCGAGACCGCTGGCCCGACCCGAATCGCCGGCCCGAGCGCCGGCCCGACCGAGGAGCTTGGATGACCTTGCACCCGCAGGCCCGCGCCGCACTCACCGGCCCGGCCGGACCGCCCGCCCGCACGCTCGCGGAGATCGAGGCCGAGCGGGCCGCGATGGACGCCTCGGCGCGCCGTGGTCAGCGGCGTGCCGACTCCGGTGGCGATCGTCCGCGACGTGGACGCGGGCGGCGTGCCGTGCCGGCTGTACGACCCGCGCCGCGGCCACGGCGCCCCCGTGCTGGTGTACGTGCACGGCGGCGGTTGGATCGCGGGCAGCCTGACCACCGCCGACGCGGCGTGCCGGCGGCTGGCCGACCGGTCCGGGTGCGCGGTGCTGTCGGTGGGGTACCGGCTGGCGCCCGAGGCGACCTGGCCGGCCGCGATCGAGGACGTCGAGACCGCGGTCTCCTGGCTGCGTGCCAACGCCGAGGAGCACGGCCTGGACGCGAGCCGGCTGGCCGTCGGCGGCGACAGCGCGGGCGGCAACGTCGCGGCGGTGCTCGCCCGGCGGGCCAGGGACGCGGGCACTGCCGTACGCGTTCCAGCTGCTGGTCTACCCGGCCACCGACGCGGTCGCCGGTGCCGCGTGCGCTCGCCCCCGAGGCCGGCTCCGACCAGGGGCTCTCCGCCGGCGAGATGACCTCGCTCTGGGACCACTACCTGCCCGAGGGCGTGGACCGGAAGCACCAGGACGTCTCGCCGGTGTACGCCGAGTCGCTGGCCGGGCTGCCGCCGGCGCTGGTGATCACCGCCGAGTACGACGTGCTGCGGGACGAGGGCGAGGCGTACGCGCAGGCGATGCTGGCCGCCGGCGTGCCGGTGGTGGTCACCCGCTACCAGGGCATGATCCACAGCTTCTTCCGTCAGCTCGGCGTCTTCGACGCGGCCGGGGTCGCGGTGGACCAGGCCGCGGCGGCCGTCCGGCAGGCCCTCGACCCGGGCCGCTGACGGCTGGTGGAACAGCCCTGGCCCGGGCGGATGCGTGACCGCCCGGCCTGACAGACTCCTGGCATGCGCGTCTACATCGGCTCTGACCACGCCGGCTTCGAACTCAAGAAGTACCTCGTCGAGCACGTCACGGCCGCCGGCCACGACGTGGTGGACTGCGGTCCGCACCAGTTCGACCCCGAGGACGACTATCCGGCGTTCTGCCTGGTCACTGCGGCCAAGGTGGTCGCCGATCAGGGCAGCCTCGGGATCGTGCTGGGGGGCTCCGGGAACGGTGAGCAGATCGCCGCGAACAAGGTGGCCGGTACCAGGGCCGCGCTGGCCTGGACCGTCGAGATCGCGGAGCTGTCCCGTCAGCACAACGACGCCAACGTGGTCGCTCTCGGCGCCCGGCAGCACACCGCCGAGGAGTCCGCAGCGATGGTGGACGCGTTCCTGGCCACGCCGTTCAGCGGCGAAGCGCGGCACGCCCGCCGGATCGCCCAGCTCGCCGACTACGAGAGCACCCGCGAACTCCCGATCCTGCCCTGACCTGCGTGACCCCAGTTGCGGTTCGATTCCGCCCTCAGCGGGCGGAATTGAACCGCACCACCTCAGCCGCGACGGCGCCTGCCCGGACCGGCGGGTTTCAGCTGGTGGGCGGCGGTTCCTCGGTGGGGACGTAGTGCCGGCGGACGATGACCACGTCGCGTTCGGCGGCCGCGAGCTCCTCATCGGTCGGCTGGGAGGCGTCCCTGAGCCCGCATCGCGCCGATGATTCCGACCTGGGAAGGGCCGGAGCCGACCAGACCGCGCAGGCCACGTTCGGCGTCCCGCTCCGCCTTGCCAGCCGGTTTGGTTGGCGGGGGTGGCGGCGGGGCATCATCGCGTTCGCGGGTACGAACCCGCCGCCGGCGGGGACTGCCCTCGGCGGGCTGCGATCCGTCGAACTCGCCCATCAACACCCCTTGGTTCCATCGATCGACCGGAAGGTGATCCCGTGCCGGAGGGGCACACGATCCACCGCCTCGCGCGGGAACACAAGCAGCTCTTCGGCGGCGCGCCGGTGGCCGCGTCCAGTCCGCAGGGGCGGTTCGCCGACGGCGCCGCTCTGCTCGACGGCAAGCGGCTGACCGGCACCGACGCGCACGGCAAGCACCTGTTCCACCGGTACGGCGGCAATGCCAGCGGCGGTGGTTCCTGGCTGCACGTCCACCTCGGGCTGTACGGCGACTTCCGTACCGGGCCGGCGCCCGTGCCGGTACCGGTCGGGCAGATCCGGCTGCGGCTGGTCGGTCCCCGGCACTGGGCGGAGCTGCGCGGACCGACCGCGTGCGAGGTGATCACGCCGGGCGAGAAGGAAGCCCTGCACGCCCGCCTCGGCCCGGACCCGCTCCGCGACGACGCCGACCCCGAGACCGTCTGGGCCCGGATCTCCCGTAGCCGCACGGCGATCGGCCGGCTGCTGATGGACCAGCAGGTGCTGGCCGGCGTCGGCAACGTCTACCGTGCCGAGGTGCTGTTCCGGCACGGCATCGACCCCGAGCTGCCCGGCCGCGAGCTGGACCACGCCACCTGGCTGGCGATCTGGCACGACCTGGTCATGCTGATGCGCGAGGGGGTGCGGATCGGCCGGATCGACACGGTCCGTCCCGAGCACACGCCCGAGGCGATGGGCCGCCCGCCGCGCGTGGACGACCACGGCGGCGAGGTGTACGTGTACCGCCGGCACGGTCAGCCGTGCCTGCTCTGCGGCACCGAGGTCCGCATCGGCGTCGTGGCCGGCCGCAACCTCTACTGGTGCCCCACCTGCCAACCCGCCTGAACACCGCACGGGGCGAAACCCGCTGCGGTCCATTTGCGACCCCTGAGGGCGCAAATGGACCGCAACAGGGCTCAGAAGATCTCGGCGCAGTACGGCGGGCGGGGCTCGGCGAACGCGGCCGAGGTGGCCCGGAGCGTGCCGGGCTGGAGCTCGGTGACCCGGCCGGCCGCGGCCAGGATGGCGAGCGTCGAGCCGCCGAGGTAGGCGGCGCCCAGCTCGGTGCTGGAGAGCGCGAGGTCGGCCGGGGCGTCGGTGCGGGCGCACCGCGCGTCGTCCGGGCCGCCGGTGAGGCGCCAGCGGCCGGCGTTCCACGGGCAGAACGCGTCGGTCACCTCGAACACGACGTCGACGGGTGCGGTGTACCGGCGGGCCGCGAGCGCGCGGTCCACGTCCACGATCCGCACCCAGAGCGCGTCGTTGATCGCCACGTCGACCCGGCGCGGATGGTCGACCATGTGCTGCACCGGCGCGTCTTCGGGCCCGACCCGGAACGTCACGTCCGCGGTCAGGTCCACCGACATCAGGTGCGACCAGAGGGCGGCGTGCGCCTCGGAGTTCTCGACGGTCAGCTCCTTGATCAGCACCTCGCCGTCCGGGCCCTGGGCGCCCCAGTTCTTGCGGACCGCGTAGAGCGCGTAGCCGTCCGGGCCGGCGGCGCCGTAGTGCACCGCGATCCGGAGCGCCGTGGCGCCGTCCCGCGCGGACTCCGGGTCGAAGAGCCGGTACTCCCACCAGGGGCCGGGCCGGTCGCAGTGGCCGACGATGCCCGTTCGGGCCCGGTCGTAGCTGGCGGCGACGTCCGCGACGATCGCCTTGTCGGCGGCGTCGCCGATCCGGATGCCGCGCTCCGCGGCGGCGACCGGCCGCAGCAGCCGTACGTCCCGGTTGCTCAGGCTGATCCTGGCGCGCTGGCTGGCGAGGCCGTAGCCGAAGCGCTGGTAGATGGCCGACTCGGAGGCCCAGAGGACGGCCACCGCCTCGCGCCGCTCGTCGTGCAGCTCGGTGAGCTGGGCGCGCATCAGCTGGGTCAGCAGGCCGCGCCGGGTGTGCGAGGCGGCGACGGCGACCTCGGTCACGCCGGCGACCGGGATGGGTCCGCCGGGGACGGTCATGATCCGGCTCAGGATCGCGGTCGAGCCGATCATGGTGTCGCCGTCGAACAGCACGAGGGTGCGATCGCGCTCCAGGATGGATTCCTCGGCGCGCTGCTCGTCGGGGGTGAGCACCTCGTGGAACGCGTTGCCGATGAACGCGAAGTACGCGTCGACCTCGTCGGCGGAGAGCGGACGCAGGACGAACGGGTCAGCCATGGTCACCAGGTGTGTCTAGCCCCGTGGGACGGGATGCCGCTACTCATTTGCCGCCGGGCCGGGAACGGATCGGCGTCCGCTCAGGCGGACTGCGGGACCTCGAGCTGGCGGTCGAGCTCCACGGCTGCGGTCCAGGTCGCGCTCGAGTTCGAACCAGACGCGCTTGCCGGCGTCGTCGTTCTCCACGCCCCAGCGGTCGGACATCGCCTCGACCAGCGCGAGCCCACGGCCGCTGACCGCGTCCAGATCGACGAAGCTGCCCATGCGCGGCGCGCGCTCGCTGCTGTCGTGGACCTCGACGCGGAGTACCGCGTGGATGCCCTCGTGACCGACGACCACGTCCACGGCCGAGCCGGCGTGCACCACCGCGTTGGTCACCAATTCGCTGACCAGCAAGGAAGCCGCGTCGACGAACCGCTCGTCGCCCCACTGTTCCAACGTGTCGCAGACGAACCGGCGAGCCTGGCGCGCGCTGGTCGGAACTGGGGCAAGTCGTATGTGTGCGCGGATCCTGCCCACCTCCTCACATCGCACCGGGAGCTTACTCGTACGCATTCTTCTATTTTGATACACGATGCGCACCCTCCGTCCGGTTCAGGTCGCGGTGTGACCTCTCACCATGGGGATCGCCGGAGGGCACCGCGATGTTGCACTTTTTCGGTGCCTGTTTTGTCGCGAGTGTCGGACGTGTGACGTCGGCGGGCCCTTCGCGGCGTTCGGGCCCCGGCGTGTCGACTCCGACACGCTTGGTGTCGGGCGCGATCGACACGTCCGTGAACACCGGTACCAGTGGCCTCCCAGGCCTCGGAAATAACCATGGGGGATCCGGCCTGGCCTGCCGATACCGTCATCCACCATGACGATGCCTGCCCGGACGGACGTGCCCGAGAAACCGTCGCTCGACGGTCTCGAGGCGAAATGGTCGGACCGCTGGCAGGCCGAGGGCGTATACCGGTTCGACCGGGCCGGCCTCGCCGCGCTGCCGCGGGAGGACGTGTTCTCCATCGACACGCCGCCGCCGACCGTGAGCGGGTCGCTGCACGTGGGCCACTGCTTCTCCTACACCCACACCGACGTGATCGCCCGCTACCAGCGGATGCGCGGCAAGTCCGTGTTCTACCCGATGGGCTGGGACGACAACGGCCTGCCGACCGAGCGGCGGGTGCAGCTGTACTACGGCGTCCGGTGCGACCCCGCGTTGCCGTACGACCCGGACTTCACCCCGCCCGAGCCGGCGCCCAAGCGGCCGGTGCCGATCTCGCGGCGGAACTTCGTGGCGCTGTGCGAGCAGCTCACGGACATCGACGAGCAGGCGTTCGAGCAGCTCTGGCGCCGGCTCGGGCTCTCGGTGGACTGGACCCGCACGTACCGGACGATCGACGCGCGCTCCAGGGCCGTGTCGCAGCGGGGGTTCCTGCACAACCTGGCCAGGGGCGAGGCGTACCTGGCCGAGGCGCCGACCCTGTGGGACGTGTCGTTCCGCACGGCGGTTGCGCAGGCCGAGCTGGAGGACCGGGACTGGCCGGGCGCGTTCCACCGGATCGCGTTCCACGCCGCCGACGGCACCCCGCTGCACGTGGAGACCACCCGACCCGAGCTGCTCCCGGCCTGCGTGGCGCTGATCGCTCATCCCGACGACGAGCGCTACCAGCCGTACTTCGGCTCCACGGTGCGCAGTCCGCTGTTCGGGGTGGAGGTGCCGGTGCTCGCGCACACCGCCGCGCAGCCGGACAAGGGCACCGGGGCGGCGATGTGCTGCACGTTCGGCGACCTCACCGACGTGATCTGGTGGCGCGAGCTGCGGTTGGAGACCCGGCCGGTGATCGGGTGGGACGGCCGAATCCTGGCCGATCCGCCGCGCGGCGTGGACGATCCGGCGGCGCGCGCGGTCTACGCCGAGCTGGCTGGTGCCACCGCGCACACCGCCAGGGAACGGATCGTCGAGCTGCTCCGCGACGACGGCGACCTCGACGGTGAGCCGCGGCCGATCCGCCGGCCGGTGAAGTTCTACGAGAAGGGCGACCGGCCGCTGGAGATCGTGACCACGCGCCAGTGGTACCTGCGCAACGGCGGTCGGGACGAGGAACTCCGCGCGGCGCTGCTGGCGCGCGGTCGCGAGCCGGCGTGGCATCCGGAGCACATGCGGGTCCGGTACGAGAACTGGGTGAACGGGCTGAACGGCGACTGGCTGATCAGCCGGCAGCGCTTCTTCGGCGTGCCGATCCCGCTCTGGTACCGGCTGGACGCGGCCGGCGAACCGATCGTGGCCGAGCCGCTGCTGCCCGAGTCGCTGCCGGTGGATCCGGCGAGCGAGACCCCGCCCGGCTTCCGGGACGACCAGCGCGGCGTGCCGGGTGGATTCGCCGCCGACCCGGACGTGATGGACACCTGGGCGACCTCGTCGCTGAGCCCGGAGATCGTCGGCGGCTGGGGCTCGGACGTCGGCGCCGACCCGGAGCTGTTCGACCGGATCTTCCCGATGGACCTGCGGCCCCAGGCGCACGAGATCATCCGCACCTGGCTCTTCTCCACCGTGCTGCGCGCGCACGCCGAGCTGGACACGGTGCCCTGGCGGCACATCGCGATCTCCGGCTGGATCCTCGACCCGGACCGCAAGAAGATGGGCAAGTCGATCGGCAACGCGCTCACGCCGCTCGGCCTGCTGGCGGAGTACGGCTCGGACGCGGTGCGGTACTGGGCGGCCAGCGCGCGCCCCGGCGTGGACACCGCGTTCGACACCGGCCAGATGAAGGTGGGCCGGCGGCTGGCGATCAAGCTGCTCAACGCGAGCCGGTTCGTGCTCGGAATCGGTGCTTCGGCGGGTTTGTCGGCCAACTCCGTGACCGCGCCGCTGGACCGGGCTTTGCTCGCCACGCTCGACCGGGTGGTGGCCGAGGCGACCGAGGCACTGGACGGGTACGACTACGCCCGCGCGCTGGAGCTGACCGAGGCGTTCTTCTGGTCGTTCTGTGACGACTACCTGGAGCTCGTGAAGGCCCGCGCCTACGGCGAGCAGGGGGAGGCGGCCGCCGCGTCCGCGCGAGCTGCGCTCTCGGTGGTGCTGGACACGGTCCTGCGGCTCTTCGCGCCGTTCCTGCCGTTCGTGACGGAGGAAGTCTGGTCGTGGTGGCAGTCCGGCACCGTGCACCTCGCTGCGTGGCCTGCGGCTGGCGGGACTGCCGGGGACCCGGCGAGTGCTGGCGGCGGCGTCGGGTGCGATCGCGGCGGTGCGGAAGGCCAAGTCGGCGGCGCGGCTCTCGATGCGCGCGGACGTGGCGACGCTGCTGGTGACCGCCGATGCCGCGCACGCCGACGCGTTGCGTCCCGCGCTGGACGACCTGCGCGCCGCCGGACGGATCGCCGAGGTGCGGTTCGCGGCATCGGACGGTGCCGGCGAGCCGACGTACGAGGTGAGCCTGTGAGCGTCAGTCTGTGAAACGTCAGCCTGGGAACGTCAGCCGCCCGCGTGGAGCGCCTCGCGATGGGGGTCCTCGGGCAGCGGCACGTGCGACTCCGGCTGCGCCGAACTCATCTCCTCGGGACGGACCCGCGCGGGCAGGGCGGCCCAGCGCGCGCGGCGCGCCGCGTCCTCGGTCTGCTCGGGGGTGCGGTGCGTCCGCCATCGTCGCCTCCAAGATCAGCGTTACCCGCTCGACGATATCCCCGATCCACCACGTTCCCTCTGGAAGGCAACTAAATGGCAGTGCGCATCAAGAACATCAACTTCGACTGTGCCGACCCGTTCGCGCTGGCCGGCTTCTGGTCCGAGGTGACCGGTTTCCGGGAGGACCCGGAGAACGGCAACGAGGCGGGCGATCCGGAGGCGTTGCTGCTGGCTCCGGACGGCTCGCTGGCGCTGCTGTTCATCACGGTGCCGGAGGCCAAGGCTGGCAAGAACCGGCTCCACCTCGACCTGGTGCCGACCGACCACGGCCGGGACGCCGAGGTGGAGCGGCTGGTCGGCATCGGGGCGACGGTGGTCGACGACCAGCGCAAACCGGACGGCGCCGGCTGGGTGGTGCTGGCCGACCCGGAGGGCAACGAGTTCTGCGTCGAGCGCAGCGCCGCGGAACGGGCGTGACCGGCGGGCTCTGACCGCACGGCGCCCTCTGCCGTTTTGGGCGACATCGTCAGTGCTATGGCACCGAAGATATCGCCCAAGGCGCGGTGGGAGCGCCGGGCGCGGACCCGGCGGCCGCGGGCGGGCGGCCAGCCGACTTGCTGTGGCCGCGGTCGAGCGGCCGGAAAAGGCGGTGTTTCTGTCGGTCGTCTCTGGCAATCTGCGCCGTGAGGGGCTTGCGGACAGTGGAGGCAGCGCGATGGGTGTGGACATGTTCTGGCGGCGGGTGCCGGTGGCCGCGCTCCAGTCGATGAGTCCGGGCGAGATCGGCGAGCTGGTGCCGTACTGGCACGACGACCGGTTCGGTCAGGAGCGCGCGGCCGGGCTGCTGGTCGGCGTCGAGGACACGCATGACCTGATCCATTCGCTCTTCACGCTCGGCGCCGGCGACGGTCCGGACGCCGAGGTCGCGGCGCTTCCCGTCTACGGCGACCCGCACCGTGAGGAGGAGCTCGCGCCGATGATCTATCTGCTTCACCCCGAACAGGTGAGCAGCGCCGCGAAGTTCCTGGCCGACGCTCCGCTGGCCCAGTGGATGGCCGAGCACCGCGCCGCGCTCGCCGAGGAGGCGGCCGAGTTGGGTCACGAGGAGCCGTTCGACGACGCGTGGGCCGCGCGGGTGCTGGCCGATGCGAAGGCGCTGGCGGAGCTGTTCCTGCGGGCGGCGGCCGAGCATGATGCGGTGGTCACCGAAGTGTCGGCCTGACGGTCGGCTGGCGGATTCGAGACGAGGGAGACGACGCGATGCGGTTCATGGTCATGGTCAAGGCGAACGAGCAGAGCGAGGCGGGCGAGCTGCCGAGCAAGGAATCCCTCACCGCCATGTCGAACTTCAACGAGGAGCTCGCCAAGGCCGGCGTCTGGATCTCGGGCGAAGGGCTGCACGCCAGCTCCAAGGGCGCGCGGGTCTCGCTCACCGCCACCGAGCAGGTCGTCACCGACGGGCCGTTCGTCGAGGCCAAGGAGCTGATCGCGGGCTTCTGGATCCTCCAGGTCGGCTCCAAGGAGGAGGCGATCGAGTGGGTCAAGCGCATCCCGTGCGATCCCGGCAGCGAGTACGAGATCGAGATCCGTCAGGTCACCGAGGCGGACGACTTCGGCGACGCGTACACCCCCGAGGCACGCGCCGCCGACGAGCGAGCGCGAGCGCAGGGGCCAGCACAAGCCTGAAGTTCAACGGCGTTCATCCGTTACCCCCGGCCGGCCGGCAGCTGACGCACCCCGGCCGGCGTGATCCCGCTCGGCCTCCCATTGCGACTTCCAGCAACGCTGTGGCGTCGCCGGCTTCGATGCCGTTAGGGTCCGGATGTCGCAATGGTGGTCATTTGAGCCGGCCACCTGCGGGTCCCATCGGGGGACGAATCACACTATTCGGGGATGCTGATGAACAAGCGCAAACTGCTCGCCCACGTGGCCGCCTTCGCGGTGGTCGTAGCCGGCGGGCTGGTCGTCCAGGCGCCTGCGGCGCAGGCGGAGGACTCCTGCAACTTCTACCCGACCGGCGCCTTCGACTGCGCTTACCGCGACGACGATGGCCGCTGGACGACGATCAAGCTGGACTACCAGGGCTACATGTCCGGCTCGTCGCCGGACCGCAACGTCCACATGGACCACCGGCACCCGAGCGAGAGCGGCTGGACCGGCCCGGTGGGCGGCGGGCTCCACTACACGGCCTCGCTCACGCGTGGTGACCACGTCTGGCGGGCCTGCTCCCAGCGCGCCAACGGCCTGTACTCCTGCACCGGCTGGCACTGACAGCTAGCCGTCGCGGCCGGCGCTGACCGCCGCAACCCTCGCGCTTTGGGCGACATTTTCTCGGTTATAGCCGTGAAGATGTCGCCCAAAGTCGTGTGGTGCGCGCCGGCCAGGCGGTGTGGTGGGGGGTGGCGGCCGGCTCAGTCCGGGGGTTGTTGACTGCTGGGGGTCGCGGCATGCTGGCGTGGTCGCGTTCGCGTGGTGGTGCGGTCCGCGGCTGAACTTCGCGATCACAGGAGTGACGTGGATGAAATTGCCCCAGGTCGTCACGGCGGAGCAGTGGCAGAAGGCCCGCGATGCGCTGCTGGTCAAGGAGAAGGCGTTCACCCGGGCCCTGGACGCCCTGGCGGCGGAGCGTCGACGGCTGCCGATGGTGCACTTCGACACCGACTACGTGTTCACCGGCACGGATCGGAAGGCCGGGCTGGCGGAGCTGTTCGAAGACCGCCGCCAGCTGATCGTGTACCAGATGATGGACCTGGGCCCGGACCAGTACTGCAATGGGTGTTCGAGCTTCGTGGACAACATCGGTCACCTGGCCCACCTGAACGCCCGGGACACCACCTTCGTCGTGGTCTCGGACATGCCACCGGACCAGCTGTTCTCGTGGCGTGAGCGGATGGAATGGACGATGCCGTTCTACTCCTCGCGCGGCACGACGTTCGCCGCCGACTGCGGGCTGGACGGCGGCTTCGGGCTCAGCGTGTTCCTGCGGGACGGCGAACAGGTCTATCGAACGTATTTCACCCAAGCTCGCGGCGTGGACCGGCTCCGGGCCGACCTCAACCTGCTCGACCTGACCGCCTACGGCCGGCAGGAGCAGTGGGAGGACTCCCCGCCGGGCTGGCCGCAGGACCCGACGATGAGCTGGATACGCCATCACGACGAGTACACCGACCAGCACTGAACCCGACGTGCTGCGGGCAGGACAGTCCTGAGGCGCCGCCCGTGGTGCGGCTTCGCGTGCCTGAACGACTCCGGCCCAGGAGCGGCGGAATGTGCCGCTGACCTGGGCCGGAGCTGTATGGAGCGGGCGACGGGAATCGAACCCGCGTAGTCAGTTTGGAAGACTGGGGCTCTACCATTGAGCTACGCCCGCGTAGCCGCGACGTTCACGGCGACCTGAACAGGATACCGGTTGCCGGTCCCGACGCGCTGCGGTGGGGGATATCGATGCGTCGTCCCTGGCAGTGAGGCCCTACACTGCGTGCTGTCGCGGGGTGTAGCGCAGCTTGGTAGCGCACTCGCTTTGGGAGCGAGGGGCCGCAGGTTCAAATCCTGTCACCCCGACCGTGGAACATGGCCCTGACCAGCGGAAACGCAGGTCGGGGCCATATTCGTCGCTCCCGTTGCCCCCGGCGTTCCCGGGTCTGACCTCAGCCGGCAAGTACCTGTTCCCGCAGGATGTCGACGATCCTAGGGGCCCAAGGGGCGAGCCGCGGGGTGACCGCGGCTCGCCCCTGGACTCACGCGGTGGTCGTCGGCCGCGTCCACTTCTGGTTGGCGCCGCCGTGGCACGGGTGCGTGGTGACCCGGCTCCCGTTCTGGCCGTACGTGCCATCGAGGCAGTTGCCGTTCACCGCGGTCACGATCGACCCGTCCGGTCGCTGCTCCCACTTCTGGGCAGCCGTGCCGTTGCACTCGTACAGCTGGGTGTACCGGGAGTTCCCGTCGATCTGCGGGCCGGCCATGTCCAGGCACTTGCCCATCACCCGCAGCGACCCGTCGCTGCCCGTCGTGAACCGCTGAGCCATGGCCAGGGCGTCCTGCGCCGGGTGGCACGACGACAGGATCATGCTGGTGCCGTTCGCATAGCTCGCGCCCGACACGTCCAGGCAGAGGTCGCTGACACCGACGACCGTGCCCGTCCTGACCTGCTCGGTCGGCATCGTCCACTTCTGGTTGTCGTCGCCGTGGCACGGGTGGGTGGTGACCCGGCTCCCCTGCTCGCCATAGGTGCCGTCGAGGCAGTGACCGTTCGCCGCGACGATCGACCCGTCACCGCGAACCTCCCACTTCTGCGCTGGCGTGCCGTTGCACGTGTACAGCTGTGTGTACCGCCCAGCCCCGACCACACCACCAACGATGTCCAGACACTTGCCGAGGACCCGCAAAGACCCGTCACTGGCCGTCGTGAAGTTCTGTGCCAGCGCCAGAGGGTCGTGCGCCTCGCGGCACGGCCACAGGACGAAGCCAGCGCCGTTGTCCGTGCTGATATTCGACACGTCCAGACAGAAGCCGTTGACTCCCTTCACACGGCCGGCACGGGCCACGGACGGATCGGTGACGTCCCGGATCCAGTCCGCCACGGTGTCGACGCGGGTTTCGACGGCGCCGCGCCGGGTCTCGGTCTCGGCGTAGCAGCCGCCCTGCCAGGACCGGTCGTTGATCGCGACCAACTCGACCCGGTCAGCGACCTCGCGGAACGCCGGACCGCCCGAGTCGCCCTTGCAGATCGACGCGCTGCCCTGACCCGTGACGTCCAACCCGGCCGGCCGGACCGCGTCCACCGTGAACAGTCCGGTGTGCAGCAAATCCGGGACCCACTCCGTGCCGTCCGCCCGTAGCCGGCGACCCGCAGCACGTCGCCCGCGGCCGGCGCCGTCGCGCCGACCCGCACCGGCGCGATGTCCGTGACCGGGTCCACCAGCCGTGCCAGCACCAGGTTCCGGTCCGGCCGCCCGACCAGCTCGGTCACCCGCACCACGCGACCCGCCGTGCCGGACAGGTCCGTGCGGCCGATGGTCGCGGTGGTGGCCTTCTTCGGTATCCCCTTCGGTGCGGTCTCCCCCGGCGCGACGTTCTCCGGGAAACAGCTCGCGGCCGTGGCCACCCACTGCCGGTCCACCAGCGCGCCGGTACAGCTGCGGTCGCCGACATCGATCTTCGTCACGAACGTGTACGCGCCGGCCGTCGCGGGGGTGCCCCCGCCGATGGCCTGCGCGGGTACCCCGCCGAATGTTGTGATGGCGAGCAAGCCAACTACCCCGGCCACCACACGACGTACTGCCTTCATCGATCCCCCGTTGCACCAGAACGGACGCCCGAGTGGACGCCCGACGGAGATGTTGCGGCGGGGGAGGGCCGGCTGGCTACGGTGCCGGGTCGCATTTCGGCTCGCGTTGCGGAAACACGCAGCGGTTCCGGGCCAGTCGGCGTGCGTAGCACCGCAAAGGGGCATCGCCTGGGAAGCGTCATGGGCCCGCAGCTAGACCGCGACCACTCGGCGCTTGGGCGACATCTTGCCGACTCTGGCCGGCAAGATGTCGCTCAAAGCGATGTTGGTTCGCGGCCAGGCAGCAGGAGGACGCATGTCGGACGAGATGACGCCGTTGCGAGGCACGTTGGCGCCCATGGTCATCGCACTGCCCACCGAGGACCGGCAGCGGGCGTTCAGCTTCTACTCCGAGGCCGTCGGCTTCGAACCGATCGGCGAGTTGGCCGGCGACGGCGTCCCCGAGCCCCTGCAGTTCGTGCTCAACGACGGCGTCCGCCTGATGTTCATCCCGACCGGCGGGTTCGGCTGGGTCACCGGCAACCGCCCAACGGCCGCCCACGGCACCAGCGAATGCCTCTTGGCGCTGACCCTCGCCGACGAACGCCAGGTCGATGAGCTGGTCGAACGCGCGCGGCAGGCCGGTGCTGAGGTCGTGCTCGAGCCGGCCCGGCAGCCGTGGGGCTACTCGGCCGCGTTCGCCGACCCGGACGGCCACGTCTGGCAAGTCACGCCGCAAACCACAGACGCCGCTTGTACACCGGCTGACCCTCGCGTCGTCGCAGGCGCAGACGGCGTCCAGCCTCACTCGCCGGGGCGCCGCCTCAGCCACGTTGCTCCGGACTCAACCGCGGCGGCACCGGGAACGTGGACCGCCGCAGGTCCCTCGCCGCCCACCGCAGCACGGCCAGCAGGGTGCGGCAGGCCTCGACGACCTGTTCCCAGAACGGATCGACGAAGTCCCAACGCCGCTCGGCGAGCACCAGGAACACGACGGCGCCGACCATCAGCGCCACCCCGAGCGTCGTTTCCACCGACCCCTCCGGCAGCCGGCGACCACCGATCGCGAAGCCGAGCCCAAAGCTGAACCAGAAGGCCCGCCCGCCGACTCGGATCCCACCCAGCCGGAGGAAGAGCGGGCAGTGGTCGTCCACGTCATTGCTGAGGGTCAGCCACAGCGTGGAGAACGGCACGATGAACATGACGACCAGGAACGCCAGGCTCTTGACGTTCGCCTCGGCGCTGTGCGGATCGGCGTCGTAGTGCGCGACGAGGTCCTCGACCAGCCACTCGATCGCGACACAGCCGATCAGGCCGACGCAGGTCGCGACCGCGTTGCTCACCCGCAGCCTGCCTGGCGTGCGGTAGCGGATCAACGACCTCACGGGACCTCCTCCAGGCGGCGACCCGGCAGGCTAGCGCCGCCAGCGTCAGGCCCGCCGGGATACGCCGCTGGCCTGCTCGATCGGGCAAATCGCCACGGCCGACGCCGACCTCGCCAGCCGGAACCAACCCTCCTCGCCAGCCTCGACCAACCCACGTCGCGAGCCGCGGCCAACGCACCTCGCCGAGCCGCGGCCAACCCACGCCGCCAGTCACACCAGGCACAGCAGAGCTGCCGACGCCATCCGGAGTGCGGGTCGACTCCGCCGGTCGCCTACACTCTTGGGGTCTGTCGGCGGCGGGTATCCGCACGCCGCCCGAGCCGCCCAGCACACGGCTCGCCGCATATCGCAACGATCCCCAACGCCCCAAGGAGCACGCACGTGAAGAGCACCGTAGAGACCCTGAGCCCCACTCGGGTACGGCTCTCCGTGGAGGTGCCCTTCGACGAGCTGAAGCCCAGCCTCGACAAGGCGTACCGGTCGATCGCGCAGCAGGTCACCATCCCCGGCTTCCGTAAGGGCAAGATCCCGCCGCGCCTGATCGACCAGCGGGTCGGCCGCGCCGCCGTGCTCGAGGAGACGCTGAACGACGCGATCCCGACGCACTACAGCTCCGCCGTGCGCGAGCACGAGGTCAAGGTGCTCGGAAACCCGGACGTCGAGGTCACCGAGCTGGCCGACGGCGAGAAGGTCTCCTTCACCGCCGAGGTGGACGTCCGCCCCGAGATCACGATCCCCTCCTTCACCGACCTCAACGTCTCCGTGGACGACATCGAGGTCGCCGAGGAGGACATCGACAAGCAGGTCGAGAGCCTGCGCGAGCGGTTCGCCGTGCTGAAGGGCGTCGAGCGCCCGGTCGCCAGCGGCGACTACGTCTCCCTCGACCTGGCCGCCACCGTGGACGGCGTCGAGGTTCCCGGCGGCACCGCGACCGGCCTGTCCTACGAGGTCGGCACCGGCCAGCTCCTGCCCGGCACCGACGAGGCGATCATCGGCCTGAACTCCGGCGAGGCGACCAGCTACAAGACCGAGCTCGCCGGCGGTGACCTCGCCGGCCAGGAGGCCGACGTGGCGGTCACCGTCCGGTCGGTCAAGGAGAAGGAGCTGCCGGAGCTGGACGACGAGTTCGCCCAGACCGCCAGCGAGTTCGACACCCTGGAGGAGCTGCGGGCCGACGTCCGCACCCGGGTCGGCCGCGTGAAGCGGATGGAGCAGGCCGTCCAGGCCCGCGACAAGGCCCTGGAGGCCCTGCTCGACGCCGTCGAGGTGCCGCTGCCGGAGAAGGTCGTCGCCGACGAGCTCGAGTTCCGCCGGCACCAGCTGAACCACCAGCTCGAGCGGGCCGGCCTCACCCTGGAGCTGTACCTGCAGTCCGAGGGCCAGACCGCCGAGGACTTCGAGGCCAAGCTGGTCAGCGACACCCAGGACGCCGTGAAGGCCCAGCTCGTGCTCGACACGATCGCGGACGCCGAGCAGTTCGGCGTGAACGACACCGAGCTCACCCAGGAGATCGTCCGCCGCGCGCAGCAGACCGGCATGGGCCCGCAGGAGTACGCCGACCAGGTGGTCGAGGCCGGCCAGCTCGGCCTGGTCGTGGCCGACCTCCGCCGCGGCAAGTCCCTCGCGCTCGTGCTGGAGAACGCCGCCATCACGGACGCCTCCGGCAACAAGGTCGATCTGGATCTGCTGCGTGACGAGCTGGCCGCCGCCGGCGGTTCCGACTCTTAGGCGCGTACCCCTGCCCCGGCCCGGGGCAGGGGTCGTTCGCCGCGCACCGAACTCAGCCTGCGCCCAGAGCGAACACACGCTGGATCGGGGTCCCGTCGCTGATTCTGCGGGCTAGGGTCGGAGGCGGGAAGACACCACCCCACCAGTCGAAGGCAGGCACGTCGTGACCCAGCTGCACACCCCGTCGATCGCCGTTCCGTCCGGGCGCACGCCGAGCGGCGGCGGCATGAACTTCGACGACTCGGTGTTCAACCGGTTGCTCAAGGAGCGGATCATCTTCCTCGGCACTCAGTTCGAGGACTCGATGGCGAATATCATCTGCGCGCAGCTGCTGTTGCTCAACGCCGAGGACCCGAATCGGGACATCACCCTCTACATCAACTCACCCGGTGGCTCGGTGACGGCGGGCATGGCGATCTACGACACCATGCAGTACGTCACCAACGACGTGGCCACCCTGGGCCTCGGCCTCGCCGCGTCCATGGGTCAGTTCATTCTCTGCGCCGGCGCGCCGGGCAAGCGTTACGCCCTGCCGCACACCCGGATCATGATGCACCAGCCGTCCGGCGGTATCGGCGGCTCGGCGAGCGACATCGCGATCCAGGCCGAGCAGATGCTCTACACCAAGAAGCTCATGCAGGAGCGGATCGCGTTCCACACCGGCCAGACGATCGACCAGATCGAGGCCGACTCCGACCGGGACCGCTGGTTCACCGCGGACGAGGCCAAGGGCTACGGCCTGGTCGACGCCGTGGTTCCGAGCGCCGCGACCGTGGTGAACGCCACCAACTGACCTCCGGCCTGCGCCGGTCACGAACTTCGCACCAGCTCTACCGGAGGACCCGAGATGAGTGAGCTTCACACCCCTCAGAGCCGCTACGTGCTGCCCTCGTTCGTCGAGCGCACCTCGTACGGGATGAAGGAGTCGAACCCCTACAACAAGCTCTTCGAGGAGCGCATCATCTTCCTCGGCGTGCAGATCGACGACGCCAGCGCGAACGACGTGATGGCTCAGCTGCTCTGCCTGGAGTCGGCTGACCCGGACCGCGACATCCTGCTCTACATCAACTCCCCGGGTGGCTCGTTCACCGCGCTCACGGCGATCTACGACACCATGCAGTACGTCCGTCCGGACATCCAGACGGTCTGCATGGGCCAGGCCGCCTCCGCGGCGGCCGTGCTGCTCGCGGCCGGTACGCCGGGCAAGCGGCTGGCGCTGCCGAACGCCCGGGTGCTGATCCACCAGCCGTACAGCGAGGGTGGCGGCTCGGGCAGCGACATCGAGATCCAGGCCCGCGAGATCCTGCGGCTGCGCAGCCAGCTCGAGTCGATGCTGTCGACGCACACCGGCAAGACGCCGGAGGCGATCCGTAAGGACATCGAGCGGGACAAGATCCTTACCGCTGCGGAGGCCAAGGAGTACGGCCTGATCGACCAGGTGCTCGAGAGCCGCAAGAAGGTGCCGGTCGCTGCGGGATGACCGCCGTGACGCGCGTGCGCAAGAGGGGTTCCGTCCGGGCAGACAGCATGTACCGTCGAGAAGATGAGCCGGCCGCGGGGTTGGCACTGACAGGGAGTTGGTCGTAGGTGGCACGCATCGGCGACGGCGGTGATCTGCTGAAGTGCTCCTTCTGTGGAAAGTCACAGAAGCAGGTGAAGAAGCTCATCGCCGGTCCCGGCGTGTACATCTGCGACGAGTGCATCGATCTCTGCAACGAGATCATCGAGGAAGAGCTGTCGGAGTCCTCGGACCTGAAATGGGATGAGCTTCCCAAGCCGATCGAGATCTGCGAGTTCCTCGACCAGTACGTCGTGGGGCAGGAGATCGCGAAGAAGGCGCTCTCGGTAGCGGTCTACAACCACTACAAGCGGATCCAGGCGGAGACCACCGGCCACCGCGGCGGGGCGAACGACGCGGTCGAGCTGGCCAAGTCGAACATTCTGCTGATCGGCCCGACGGGCTGCGGCAAGACGCACCTGGCGCAGACGCTGGCCAAGATGCTGAACGTGCCGTTCGCGATCGCCGACGCCACCGCGCTCACCGAGGCGGGCTACGTCGGCGAGGACGTCGAGAACATCCTGCTGAAGCTGATCCAGGCCGCTGACTACGACGTCAAGCGCGCCGAGACCGGCATCATCTACATCGACGAGGTCGACAAGATCGCTCGCAAGAGCGAGAACCCGTCGATCACCCGGGACGTCTCCGGCGAGGGTGTCCAGCAGGCGCTGCTCAAGATCCTCGAAGGCACCACCGCGAGCGTCCCGCCGCAGGGCGGACGCAAGCACCCCCACCAGGAGTTCATCCAGATCGACACCACCAACGTGCTGTTCATCGTCGGTGGCGCGTTCGCCGGGCTGGACAAGCTGGTGGAGGGCCGGGTCGGCAAGAAGGGGATCGGCTTCACCGCCGAGATCCGGACCAAGGCCGAGCGTGCGTCGGAGGACATCTTCGCTCACGTGATGCCCGAGGATCTGCTGAAGTTCGGGATGATCCCGGAGTTCATCGGCCGGTTGCCCGTCATCACGAGCGTCCGCAACCTCGACCGCGAGGCGCTGATCCAGATCCTGACCGAGCCGCGCAACGCGCTGGTCCGGCAGTACCGGCGGCTCTTCGAGCTGGACGGTGTGGAGCTGGAGTTCAGCGACGACGCGCTGGAGGCCATCGCCGACCAGGCGATCCTCCGTGGCACCGGCGCCCGTGGGCTGCGGGCGATCATGGAAGAGGTGCTGATGTCGGTGATGTACGAGATCCCGAGCCGCTCCGATGTGGCCAGGGTCGTCATCACCAGGGAGGTCGTGCTCGAGCACGTCAACCCGACGATCGTCCCGCGGGACGCCGCCCCCAAGCGGGAGCGCCGCGAGAAGAGCGCCTGAGTAGCATCACGACGGAAGGGCCACCGCGGCAACTGCGGTGGCCCTTCTTCGTGCCCGGAGATTTGCGCGCCGGGCGAGCCCGGGCGCTGAACGCTGGCTAAGCTCGGTTCCCATGAGGATCGCGGCGTGCCAACTCAACTCGCGGGACGATCGGGTCAGCAACCTGGCGACCGCCCGCCGGTTGCTCGACCAGGCCGCGGCCCAGGGCGCGGATCTCGCCGTGCTGCCGGAGTACGTCGACTACCTCGGCCCCGGCCGGGAGATGCCGAAGCCCGAGCCGCCGGACGGTGCGTTCGGGAAGTTCTTCGCCACGGCCGCGCGCGAGCTGAACATGTGGGTGCTGGCCGGTTCGTACCACGAGTCCGGGCCCGGGCGACGGGCGCACGTACAACACGTCCCTGCTCTTCGACCGCGCCGGCGCAGCTGGTCACCCACTACCGCAAGATCCACCTGTACGACGTGGAGATCCCCGGCCGGGTGTCCTATGCCGAGTCGGCGATGGTCGCGGCCGGTGACCGGTCGGTCGTGGTGGACATCGAGGGCGTCGGCGTCGGCCTGAGCATCTGCTACGACCTGCGGTTTCCCGAGCTGTACCGGGCGCTGGCGATCGACGGGGCGCGGGTCCTGGTCGTGCCGGCCGCGTTCATGGCGCACACCGGGCGGGACCACTGGGAGGTGCTGCTCCGGGCGCGCGCCATCGAGGACCAGTGCTTCGTCGTGGCCGCCGCGCAGATCGGCGACCACGAGCCCAAGCGCACCTGTTACGGCCGGAGCATGATCATCGACCCGTGGGGCACCGTGATCGCCCAGGCCCCGGACATCACCTGCGTGGTCACCGTCGAGCTGGATCTGGACCGGCTGGAGACCATCCGGGCCGAGGTACCGAGCCTGCGCAACCGCCGCCTCTGAGCGTTGCTGGGGTTGCGATTGGTCGCGCCCTCAGAGGGCGCGAATCGGACCGCAAGGGCTGCGGCCGGAGGCCGGCGGGTGGTCAGTTTGTGAAGCCCCAGGCGGTGCCGTCGGCCACGGGCTGGTAGCCGATCCGCTGGTAGACCGCGTTACTGGTGGGGTTGGTGAGGTCGGTGTAGATCATGCAGGCGTCCGCGTCACCGTCCAGCAGGCGCTGGCTCAGCGCGGCGACCGAGGCTGCGGCGTACCCGTGCCGGCGGTGCTCCGGCGGCGTGTAGACCAGGCTCACCCTCGATACCCCTGCCACGGGCGCGCGGTGCGCCGCCATCGAGACCGGCACGCCGTCGACCTCCCAGACCCACAGCTCGCCGGCCTCGATCCACACCATCGCCTTGGCCGCCTCGCTCTCGGCGTGGACCGCCTGCGGGCCGGCGGCCTCGACCATGAACGCGGTGACCCAGTCGGCCGGCCAGCAGCGCGTCGGCCCGCTTGGCGAGCCGCAACCGGCCGGCCACACCCTCGGGCGCGACGACGGTGTCGAGCCGGTAGATCCGCTGGGCCATCCGGACCTCCGCGCCGACGCCCGTGCGAGCCCGCCAGGCGTCGACGAACGCACCGGAGATGTCGGCCCGGCCGTTCACGCCGACCAACTCCTGGCCGAGCGAGCACGTCGGCGAGCACGTCGATCCCCGCCGGCGGCAGCACGGAGAGCAGCAGCGGATGCGGGGGAGTGCGGATCGCGACTCCGGCCAGCTCGCCCCGCTCGTCCAGGACCCGCGCCCAGAGGCAGCCAGGCTCGACCGGCACCTCGCCGCGCATCCGCTGGTCGATCAGCCCGTAGAGCACGTTGTGCAGGAACGCCTCGCGAGCGAGCCAGGGCAGGGCGGCAGCCCCGAAGGACTGCAGATCATCGTCGATGACGCAGCGCATGGCGTCCATCTTGCCAGGCCGCGCGGCCGCGCTCGTACCGGGCTTCCCGCCCCGTGGGCACGGGACGGCGGGGTCACCGGCACGCCGGCCGAACTGGGAGACTGGACCGCGACAGACCCTAGACGAACTGAGGGAACCACCGTGACCACGCTCTCGACCGGCGAATTGGCGGCCCAGCACGACCTGGCCCGCGCCGACTACGCGGCACTCGTCGAGCGGGGTCTCTCGCTCGACCTCACCCGGGGCAAGCCGGCCCCGGAACAGCTCGACCTGGCGGGCGCCCTGCTCGCGCTGCCCGGTGAGGCGTACCGCTCCGCCGACGGCACCGACCTGCGCAACTACGGCGGCCTGCACGGGCTGCCCGAGACCCGCGCGCTGTTCAGCGGCTTCCTCCAGGTCCCGGTGGACCAGCTGATCGCGCTCGGCAACTCCAGCCTCGCCCTGATGCACGACGCGATCGTGCACTCGATGCTCAGCCCGCTGCCGGGCGGCGAGCGGCGCTGGGTGGACGAGCCCGCGGTCGCGTTCCTCTGCCCGGTGCCCGGCTACGACCGGCACTTCGCGCTCTGCGAGCGGTTCGGCATCGAGATGATCCCCGGTGCCGATGACCGCCGACGGTCCGGACATGGACGTCGTCGAGGAGCTCGTCCGCACCGACCCGCGGGTCAAGGGCATCTGGTGCGTGCCGAAGTACAGCAACCCGGACGGCGTGAGCTACTCCGACGAGACCGTGCGGCGCCTGGCCAGCATGCCGACGGCCGCCCCGGACTTCCGGATCTTCTGGGACAACGCCTACGCGGTGCACCACCTCACCGAGACCGAGGTGGAGATCGCCGACCTGCTCGCGCTCGCGGCCGAGCACGGCAACGCGGACCGGCCGTTCATCTTCGGCTCCACCTCGAAGATCACCTATCGCCGGCGGTGGCGTGGCCTTCTTCGGCTCGTCCCCGGCGAACCTCAAGTGGCTGCTGGCGCTGGTCGCCAAGCGCACGATCGGGCCGGACAAGCTGAACCAGCTGCGGCACGCCGCGCTGCTCAAGGACGAGGACGGCGTGCGCGCCCACATGCGCGCCCACCGTGAGCTGCTCAAGCCCAAGTTCGACGCGGTCGACCGGATCCTCACCGAGCAGCTCGGCGGCACCGGGCTGGCGTCCTGGGGCAAGCCCAAGGGCGGCTACTTCGTGAGCCTGGACGTGCCGGAGGGCTGCGCCCGCCGCGTGGTCGCCCTGGCCAAGGACGCCGGCATCGCGCTCACCCCGGCCGGCGCCACGTTCCCGTACGGCAACGACCCGCAGGACCGGAACATCCGCATCGCCCCGACGTTCGCCACGCTGGCCGAGGTGGAGGGCGCGATCGAGGGCCTCGCCGATCTGCGTCCGCCTCGCCGCCACCGAACCGCGCTAGCTGGCCCGTCGGGCGCTGGCTTCGCCGGCGCCCTCGCGCTTTGGGCGACATTTTCTCGGCTATAACCGAGAAAATGTCGCCCAAAGCGCGTTGTGGGTGGGGCGTGGGTTAGGCGGAGCCGGGGGTGGTCACCACGGTGACGACGACGGTGACGAGCCAGATCACCAGGATGACGGCCGCGATCGTGTAGAGCGCGCGCCGCATCCGGGACGGACCCCGGGCGGCCAGGCGCCAGAACAGCACGCCGATCGCGATCACGAGGAGCAGCGCTATCGCGCCGTTCTGCATCGGGTACACCCGGACGAGTGTCACAGCTCTGGATTTCGTTCGCGCGCCGGCACCCCGTAACGACCGTCGCGGGCGTCGAAACGAGCAGCGGTGACCGGCGGTCAACATGATCGCGCGCGGGTTACTACGATTGCGGCGTGACGACCGACCCTGCCCCCCGTGCCCCCGAAGACCTTCCGACCCAGTACGCGCCTGCGGAGGTAGAGGGTCCGCTCTACGAGCGGTGGGTAAAAGCGGGCTACTTCGAGGCGGACGCCGAGAGCGAGAAGCCTCCGTTCACGATCGTGATCCCGCCGCCGAACGTGACTGGCTCGCTGCACCTCGGCCACGCGCTGGACCACACGATCATCGACGCGGCCACCCGCCGCCGCCGGATGCAGGGCTACGAGGCCCTCTGGCTGCCCGGCATGGACCACGCCGGCATCGCCACCCAGAACGTGGTCGAGCGTGAGCTGGCCAAGGAGGGGCTGAGCCGGCACGATCTCGGCCGCGAGGCGTTCGTCGAGCGGGTGTGGCAGTGGAAGGCCGAGTCCGGTGGCCGGATCCTCAACCAGATGCGCCGCCTCGGTGACGGCGTCGACTGGTCGCGCGAGCGGTTCACGATGGACGAGGGCCTGTCCCGGTCCGTCCTGACGATCTTCAAGCGGCTCTACGACGACGGCCTGATCTACCGCGCCGAGCGGATCATCAACTGGTGCCCGCGCTGCCTCACCGCGCTCAGCGACATCGAGGTCGAGCACTCCGACGACGACGGCGAGCTGGTCTCGATCCGGTACGGCTCCGGCGAGAACTCGATCGTGGTGGCCACCACCCGGGCCGAGACGATGCTCGGTGACACCGCCGTGGCCGTGCACCCGGACGACCCCCGGTACGCGCACCTGATCGGCACCGAGGTCGAGCTGCCGCTCACCGGCCGGCGGATCCCGATCGTGGCCGACGCGCACGTCGACCCCGAGTTCGGCACCGGCGCGGTCAAGGTGACGCCGGCCCACGACCCGAACGACTTCGAGATCGGCCAGCGGCACGACCTGCCGTCGATCACGATCCTGGACGAGCGCGGCGTGGTCACCGCGCACGGCCCGTTCCAGGGCCTGGACCGGTTCGAGGCCCGCCCGGCCGTGGTCGCCGCGTTGCGCGCCGACGGCCGGATCGTCGCCGAGAAGCGCCCGTACGTGCACGCGGTCGGTCACTGCCAGCGCTGCGACACCGTGGTCGAGCCGCGGCTGTCGCTGCAGTGGTTCGTCAAGGTGGAGACCCTGGCCAAGGCGGCCGGGGACGCGGTGCGCGACGGCCGGACCCGGATCCACCCGCCGGAGCTCGCCGCCCGCTACTTCGACTGGGTCGACAACCTGCACGACTGGTGCATCAGCCGGCAGCTCTGGTGGGGACACCGGATCCCGGTCTGGTACGGCCCCGACGGCGAGGTGCGCTGCGTCGGGCCCGACGACGAGATCCCGGCCGGCGACGGCTGGACCCAGGACACCGACGTGCTGGACACCTGGTTCTCGTCCGGGCTGTGGCCGTTCTCCACGCTCGGCTGGCCGGACGACACCGCCTCGCTGCGCAAGTTCTACCCGACCAGCGTGCTGGTCACCGGCTACGACATCCTGTTCTTCTGGGTCGCCCGGATGATGCTGTTCGGCCTCTACGCGATGGACGGCGTGCAGCCGTTCGACGTGGTCGCGCTGCACGGCCTGGTCCGCGACAAGTTCGGCAAGAAGATGTCGAAGTCGCGCGGCAACACGGTCGACCCGATCGAGTGGATGGACGCCTACGGCTCCGACGCGCTGCGCTTCATGCTGGCCAGGGGCGCCAACCCCGGTGCCGACCAGGCCAGCAGCGAGGAGTGGGTGGCCGGCGCCCGGAACTTCTGCAACAAGCTCTGGAACGCGACCCGGTTCGCGCTGCTGAACGGCGCGTCGGCGTCGGCGCCGGTGCCCGCGGCGGCCGAGCTGTCCACTGTGGATCGTTGGATCCTGTCCCGGCTGCACCGCACGATCGCCGAGGTCGACGCGCTGTACGAGGACTTCCAGTTCGCCAAGGCCTCCGACGCGCTCTACCACTTCGCGTGGGACGAGGTCTGCGACTGGTACCTGGAGCTGAGCAAGCCGGTGCTGATGGCCGGCGGCCCGGAGGCGGCGGCCACCCAGGCGGTGCTCGGTCACGTGCTGGACAACGTGCTCAAGCTGCTCCACCCGATCACCCCGTTCGTCACCGAGGAGCTGTGGACCGCGCTCACCGGCGAGGAGTCCGTGGTGATCGCGGCCTGGCCGGTCGCCGACGACACCCGGCTGGACGACGCGGCCGAGGCCGAGATCGTGGCCCTGCAGTCCGTGGTCACCGAGGTCCGCCGGTTCCGCTCCGACCAGGGCCTCAAGCCGTCCCAGCGGGTGCCGGCGCGGCTCACCGGGCTCGCCGAGGCCGGGCTCACCGCGCAGGAGGACCGGATCCGGTCGATGACCCGGCTGGACCCGCCGGCCGACGACTTCGCGGCCACCGCCTCGCTCGCCGTGGTCGGCGTCAGTGCCGAGCTGGACCTGTCCGGCGCGATCGACGTGGCCGCCGAGCGGAAGCGGCTGGAGAAGGACCTCGCCGTCGCGGAGAAGGAGCGGGCGCAGGTGACCGGGAAGCTCGGCAACGAGGCGTTCATGGCCAAGGCGCCCGAACCGGTGGTCACCAAGGTCCGCGACCGGCTGGCCGCGGCCGAGGCGGACATCGTCCGGATCACCGCCCAGCTCGACGCACTCCCCGCGCCCCGATGACCGCCACCCTTTCCGGCTTGGGGCGCGGCCTCGCCGCCGCGACCCCTTCCGGCTTTGGGCGACATTTTCTCGCCTATAGCCGAGAAAATGTCGCCCAAAGCGGGGGCCGCTGGCAGGGCCCGGCCGGCGGGGTCGGCCGATGAGCGCCGACGAGCTGGCGAGGGTCGAGGCGGCGCTGAACGAGCGCGGCCCCGGGCGGATGGTGCCCAACCGCGAACGGATCGAGGCGCTGCTCGACCTGCTCGGCAACCCGCAGCGGGCGTACCCGGCGATCCACATCACCGGCACCAACGGCAAGACCTCCACGGCCCGGATGGTGGACTCGCTGCTGCGCGCGTTCGGCCTGCGGGTCGGCCGCTACACCAGCCCGCACCTGGACAGCATCACCGAGCGGATCGGCATCGACGGCGAGCCGTCCGCGCCGGAGAAGTTCGTCGAGGCTTACGACGACGTGGCGCCCTTCGCCGACCTGCTGGACGCCAAGTCCGAGGGCGGCGACACGGTCACCTACTTCGAGCTGACCACGGCGATGGCGTTCGCCGCGTTCGCCGACACCCCGGTCGACGTGGCCGTGGTCGAGGTGGGCCTGGGCGGCGAGTGGGACGCGACCAACGTGCTGAACGCCGGCATCGCGGTGATCACCCCGATCGGGCTCGACCACGTGGAGCTGCTCGGCGGCACCCTCGCCAGCATCGCCACCGAGAAGGCCGGCATCGTGCACGAGGAGGCCACGGTGATCACCGCCGTGCAGCCCGCCGAGGCGGCCGAGCCGCTGCTGACCAGGGCGATCGCGGTCGGTGCCACGATCGCCCGGGAGGGGCTGGAGTTCGGCGTCATCTCCCGGTCGATCGCGGTCGGCGGCCAGCTGGTGACGATCCAGGGCCTCGGCGGCGTGTACGACGAGATCTTCCTCCCGATGCACGGCGCGTACCAGGCGCAGAACGCGGCCGTGGCGCTCGCCGCCGTCGAGGCGTTCCTCGGCGCGGGCAAGGAACGCCAGCTCGACGTCGACGCGATCCGCGAGGGGTTCGCGCAGGCGACCGCGCCCGGCGCGGCTGGAGAAGGTCCGCAGCTCGCCGACCGTGCTGGTGGACGCGTCGCACAACCCCGCCGGCATGATGGCCACGATGGAGGCGCTCGGCGAGGCGTTCCGGTTCAGCCAGCTCGTGGCCGTGGTCGCGGTGCTCGCCGACAAGGACGCCCGCGGCATCCTCGGGCTGCTGGAGCCGGCCGTCGACTCGATCGTGGTCACCCAGAACTCCTCACCCCGGGCGCTGCCCGTGGACGAGCTCGCGGCGCTGGCCGTGGAGGTCTTCGGGCCCGACCGGGTGGACGTGGCGCCGCGGCTCGACGACGCGTTGGAGTCCGCGATCAGGATCGCCGAGGAGGAGGGCGGCGAGCTGATCAGTTCGGTCGGCGTGCTGGTCACCGGCTCGGTCATCACCGCCGCCGACGCGCGCCGGCTGCTCCGCCGATGACGTCGCCGGATCCCGAGCCGACGGATGACGCCGTCAGCGGGTGACGAGCAGCCGACGTCGGGGCTGAAGAACCCCGAGGCGGCGGCGCGCGGGGTCGGCATGGCCACGCTGCTGCTGGAGTTCGTCACGCTGCTGCTGGCGATCCAGCCGATCCGGATCATGGCGCCGGACACGCCCGGCTGGGGGCTCGGGAGTCGATCGCCGGGCTCGCGCTCGGCTGCCTGGTCGTCGCCGGCCTGCTGCGCCGCTCGTGGAGCTGGCACCTCGGCACGGCGTTGCAGGTCGCGGTGGTCGCCACGGGCATCTTCCAGTATTCGATGTTCGTGCTCGGCGCGGTCTTCCTGGCGATGTGGATCTACGTGCTCCGGATCCGCGCCGACCTGGCCAAGCCCGCCCTCTTCGACCATTGACCGTCGTCGAACCCGTTTCGGCTTTGGGCGACATCTTCTCGGCGATAACCGGGAAGATGTCGCCCAAAGCGCGTTGATCGGATTCACCGCCCAGCGCTGACGACAGGGGAGCCTCGTGTCCCGTACGGATCTGCTCGCACTCAGCCCACGCGAGGCCCAGCTGAGGGCGATCCGCAGCGCACTGATCGGAATCTCCGGGCCCGTGCTGGCGGCGTTCCTGCTCGAGCTGAAGCTGGGGCCGGCGACGTACGCGGCGTTCGCCGCTCTCGTGGTGATCGAGGCGCAAGGCGTCGCGTACTGGGTGCTGAAGGAGCGGCAGGCCGAGCGTGGTCTGCGCCGCCCCGAGGGGCTGGCGGTGTTCCGCTGGTTGCGGCTGGTCGACGTGGCGGCGTTGGTCGGTGCGCTCGCCGTGATCATCATCGCCTGGGAGTCGGACCGGGGCTTCCTCACGGTGCTGCTCTGGCTGTTCGCCGCTCTGGAGTACGTGAGCCTGTTCTTCATCCACCTCTACTACGTGCAGCGGCCGGTGGTGAAGCGGGCCGGTGGACAGGAGTGGCTGCGGCAGTCTCGTCTCTCCCGTGATCTGGCGGCCGGTGACGCCCCGGCGACGCCCGCCCGCAGCGGGAAGGCCGGCCGGCGCCGGTAGGCTGAGGCGCGTTTCACCCATACCGACTCCGGGAGCATTGCCGTGTCTGAGCGCACGCTCGTCTTGATCAAGCCCGACGGCGTCCGCCGTGGCCTGGTGGGGGAGATCCTCGCCCGGTTCGAGCGCAAGGGGCTGACCATCGACGCGATGGACCTGCGCACCCTGGACACCGCCCACGCCGACGAGCACTACGCCGAGCACGTGAGCAAGGCGTGGTACCCGCCGCTGCGCGATTTCGTCACGTCCGGTCCGCTGGTCGCGCTGGTGCTCTCCGGCGACGAGGCGATCGAGGTGGTCCGCGGGCTGAACGGTGCCACCGACGGCCGCAAGGCCGCGCCCGGCACGATCCGCGGCGACCTCTCCCTCTCCAACCGGGAGAACCTGGTGCACGCGTCGGACTCGCCCGAGTCGGCCGCGCGCGAGATCAAGCTCTTCTTCCCCGAGCTGTAGCCACCCCCCGGCGCCAACCCCGGCCGCCGCCACCGCACGCGCTTTGGGCGACATTTTCTCGGCTATAGCCGAGAAAATGTCGCCCAAAGCGGTAGAGACGGGCGTTAGACCGAGCGCTGGTAGGTGCGGAAGGCCAGCGTCGAGAGCCACGCCACGACCACGGCGAACGCCGTCAGGAACAGCCCGCGCCAGGCGATCACGCCCCAGTCCGGGTTGGCCGAGAGCGCCTGCGCGGCTGGCCACCACCGCCCAGTCCACCGGGTTGTACTTGGCCGCGGTGGCCACCCAGTCAGGCGCCAGTTTCGGGTCCATCATCACCGAGGACATGAACGTCAGCGGCAGCGAGATGAACTGGGAGATCCCGATCAGCGCGGTCTGCTGCCGGGTGAGCAGCGCGATCGCGTTGGAGAACGAGCCGAACGCGATCGCGATCAGCACCGCACCGCCGATCGTCACGGCGAAGCCGGCCACGCCGCCGTCGTAGCGGGCGCCGGCCGCGAGACCGACCAGGAACACGATCACGGCCTGGATGGCGATCGAGACGGCCTGCGAGACGAGCTGGCCGGCCATCAACGCGCCGCGCTTGACCGGCGAGGCGAGCATCCGGTCCATCACGCCGCGTTCCATGTCCACGACGAAGCTGGTGCCGCTCCACCCGCTCGACATCAGCGCGGTCATCATCACCACGCCGGGCGTGAGGTACGCGATGTAGGACGGGTCGGAGAAGCCGGGCAGGTTGACGATGCCCTTGAACAGCTGCCCGAACAGCAGCAGCCAGATCGCGGGCTGGACCAGGCTGAACGCGAGATAGGCCGGCTGGCGGACCTGGCCGCGCAGCCAGCGACCGGCGATGAACGCGGTGTGCGACAGCAGGCCGCCGGGCGCGGGTCGAGGTGATGGCGGTGGAGATGGCGGTCATCAGGCGGCCCTTCCGTTCCCGGCGCGGTCGGCGGTGTCGAACGCGCGGCCGGTGTGCCGCAGATAGACGTCGTCCAGTGACGGCCGGGACATGCCGACCGAGGAGACCGCGATGCCGGCGTCGTCGAGCACGCTGAGCACCGCCGGCACGGCCACGGCACCGCTGTCCACCCGGGCGCGCAGCGTGGAACCGTCGACGTGGATGGTCCCCACGCCGGGCACCCGCTCGATCAGCAGCCTGGCCTGACCGTCGGTGTCCGGCTGTTTCAGCTCGACCTGGACGGCGTCGCCGCGCAGCTCGGCCTTGAGCGCCTCCGGCGTGCCCTCCGCGACCACGCGGCCTCGGTCGACGATGGCGAGCTGGCTGGCGAGGCGGTCGGCCTCCTCCAGGTAGTGCGTGGTGAGCAGCACGGTCATGCCGTCCTGCTGGGAGAGCCGTTCGATCTCGGCCCACATGTCGGCGCGCGCCTCCGGGTCGAGGCCGGTGGTCGGCTCGTCGAGGAACAGCACCTGGGGGCGGTGCACCAGGCCGAGGGCCACGTCGAGCTTGCGCTGCATGCCGCCCGAGTAGGTGCGGACCAGTCGCTGGCCGGCGTCGGTGAGCCCGAAACGGTCCAGCAGCACGTCGGCGCGCTGGCCGGCGTCCCGGCTGGACAGGCCGTAGATGCGGCCGGCCAGCACCAGGTTCTCCCGGCCGGTCGCCTCGGTGTCGGCGCCGGACTTCTGCGACACGTAACCGATGGCCAGCCGGACCCGGGCCTGGTCCTTGACCACGTCGAGGCCCATCACCCGTGCGGTGCCGGAATCGGCCCTGGACAGCGTGGTGAGGATCTTGACGGTGGTGGACTTGCCGGCGCCGTTCGGGCCGAGCAGGCCGAAAACCGTGCCGATGGGCACCGTGAAGCTGGCGCCGTCGAGTGCGCGGACCGGTTCTTTGCGGCCCGAGCGGTACGTCTTGACCAGATCGACGACGTCAAGCGCCGACCCGGGTGGCGCCGTGACCGGCGCAGGGGTGTGGACAGTCATGTCCGAGACTCCTCCTGGAGTGCGGGGAGTCGGCCACGACCTGGCTATTCTGTGGGTGCGCCTTGGGTGCCAGGTCTTCGCGACCGATCCGAGGAACTGCGGCCCTTGGCCTGAGCGTTGCCGCGCTCAGGTCGGGGGCCGTCTAACGTGCGGGCGAGTCAGATCCCGTGTTCGGGGATCTTCGTCATCCAGCGGGCCTCCTCTCCGAAGTACTTCACGGGATCCTTCATCAGGTCGGGAAAGGTCAGTTCGCCGCTCGCGATCAGCTCGTGGCTCTTGCGCCAGAACTCGATGCCGGCGAGCGTGCCGTCGCGGATCTCGCCGGCGAGCGTTTCCACGTACGCGAGCTCGGCCTTGAGCATCGCCAGCCGGTACTCCGACTCCACCCAGAACAGCCGGGGGAGTTCGGCCAGGATCGGGGAGGCATGGATCGCCTCCCGTTCCGCGACGGACTTGGCCAGCGCCTCGGCCCGTTGTTCGAGCAGGCCGACCACCCGATCGGGGCTGAAGCCGGGCAGGTACGCGAGCCCGGCCTCGAGCTGGCTGAACTCCTGGACCGGGCTGCCGAGCAGCTCGGCGAGCCAGTCGTCGAACTCGACCCGGCCCTCGGGCGTGATCGCGTAGACGGTGCGCTCGGGCCGGTTGCCGTCCCGGACGGTCTCCTGCGCGGTGATCAGCCCGTGCTTCTCCAACGCGCCGACCACCGAGTAGAGCGAGCCGTAGTTGAGCTTGATGCTCTGGTCCTTACCGCGGACCCGGAGCATCGTCGAGATCTCGTACGGGTGCATCGGCCGCTCGGCCAGGGAGCCGAGCACGGCGAACGCCAGTGGATTGGCGACCCTGCGCTTGGCCATGTCCGCCTCCTCTGGCTCCGATTACTCTGGACAGAGTATTTGACCCCGGTTACTCGATGTCAAGTATTGGCTCGACCCCCTTCGCGCTTTGGGCGACATCTTCGGTGCCATAGCACCGAAGATGTCGCCCAAAGCGGAGTGTGAGCCGCTGTCGATCAGGAGACCGTCGCGCAGTGGCGATCTGGCGCTGCTCTCCGGGTGACCGCGATACGCGCGACCTCGACCGAGCCTTGCGGCAGCTCCGATGAACCGCCGCCGCTGGTGGGCAGGGCCTCGATCCAGATCCGGCTCACGTCGAGGTCCAGGACCGCCGCGACGATCGCATAGTCATCACTCGGCTGGTTCTCGAGTCCGACTTCGGTCGGGGCACTCCACGACGGACTCTCGGCCATGCGGTCGAAGACGACCGGCCGCCCTGGGTAGTACATGCCACTGCCGACCGACTGCACGAACGTCCAGAGCTGATGCCCTTGTGGCGGACGGCCCAGCCCGCGGACCCGCACGCACTGCCCGACCGTGCTGCCGGGCGACGGCACGATGATGGCGTACGGACCGTCGTCCGCGAAGATGCCGGGCGGGTGGTCGAGCACGATGCCGAGCCCGCTGAGCACGACGCTGGCGGCGGAGATGACGACCCCGGCGAAGTTGCCCGCCCCGCCGCGCCCGACCTGCTGGCTCGGTCGTCGGGCGGCCCGTCGCCGCAGCGACGCGAGGCAGACGCCCAGGAGCATGATCGCGACGATGAACGCGCCGAACCACAGCCACGTCGACAGGAAGATCGCTGCAGCGAGTAACGAGACAAACGAGAGGCCCAGGGCCATCACGACGACGCGTTCAGCCGTGTGACCCGCTGCCCCCGCGCGCACTGCGGCCGATCGGTCGGTTCCCCCAGCGGACACGAATTCACCTTTCGAGATTTCGGCACACGTCACCTGCTGGCGATGCCTGCAGGGTGAATCGGTGGCCATTCGTGCATCTTGTGGGTCCCCTACGACAAGATCTTTACGAATTCCGCCGCCGCAATCGTGGCCTTAGTCAGGCCTCAGCGCAAGTACTCGGAGTGACGATGCCGCTCGTGACTCTGCGTTGCCCTGTGATGCCTGCTGTGCTGTCAACTGAGCGCGTCGTTACTGCTACGTACCGTTCTATGAGGCTTCCAAGTGAGCAAAGGCCAGCCTCACCTAAAGTGACTGGCAACTCTACGTGAACATGAAGATGAATCCGATTCATTCATTCACTGGTCTAGTCCGCTCAGGGCTGTCCACTCCTTGGATTTCTCGATTCGGGAATTTGCGACGGCACATATTTCCGCTCACGCCTAGAGGAATTGATGGCATAGAAATTGGTGGTGGAAGTCCGGCGTTGTCCGGCGTTGTCAGGCGAGAAAAGCCTGGCCAGCGGCGGATGGGCAACGGGGCGGTGCGGGTCGGTGGGAGTGGGCCGACGCCATGCCGTGGACCAGAGTTCGGTGACCGAGCGTCAAGGTCGAGTCACTAGGTCGCCGGGGTGGGCGCCACCATGGAAGTAGGCAGCCCAGCGTCGATGGCCAGCTGCGGACCAGTCGGGTGCCCCCAGAAACGGGCGCGCGGTGGCGGACGGCGTTCGGGTAACCTTGTCGATACAGGCATCGACCCGGCTATCACCGGTGAGCCTCCGGAAGAACGGGCCGCGCTGCTTCGGCGGACGCGGCCTCAGTAGAACCGGACGGGATCGGCCCGTCACAGCCGGCCAATGAGCGGATCCGCTCCCGAACCTGGGAACGGATCAAGCGAGGTGGTACCGCGGATGCGCGCCGCAGACCGGCGCGTCACTCGTCCTCGCACACCGGGAACGCGTGTGTGCGAAGGAGAACAGGCCGATGGCCTACCCCAAGAACGATCCGACCGCCTCGGTACCGGCGAGCGCGTCGTTCCCGGAGATCGAAGACCGCGTCCTCGAGCACTGGGCGGCGGACAAGACCTTCCAGGCCAGCGTCGAGGCCCGCCCGGCCGGCCTGAACGGCGACAACGAGTTCGTCTTCTACGACGGTCCGCCGTTCGCCAACGGCCTGCCGCACTACGGTCACCTGCTCACCGGGTACGTGAAGGATCTGGTGCCGCGGTACCAGACCATGCGCGGCCGCCGGGTCGAGCGCCGGTTCGGCTGGGACACCCACGGCCTGCCGGCCGAGGTGGAGGCCGAGAAGCAGCTCGGGATCTCGGGCAAGCCGGAGATCCTGGCGATGGGCATGGACAAGTTCAACGAGGCCTGCCGGACCTCCGTGCTGCGGTACACCAAGGACTGGGAGCGGTACGTCAACCGCCAGGCCCGCTGGGTGGACTTCGCCAACGACTACAAGACGCTCGATCTCCCGTACATGGAGAGCGTCATGTGGGCGTTCAAGACCCTGCACGACAAGGGCCTGATCTACGAGGGCTTCAAGGTGCTGCCGTACTGCTGGCGTTGCGAGACGCCGCTCTCGGCCACCGAGACCCGGATGGACGACGTCTACCGGAACCGCCAGGACCCGGCCGTCACGGTCGCCTTCCAGCTGGACTCCGGCGAGAAGATCCTGGTCTGGACGACCACGCCGTGGACCCTGCCGAGCAACCTCGCGCTCGCGGTCGGGCCGGACATCGACTACGTCGTGGTCGAGCAGGACGGCCAGCGGTACGTGCTCGGCGCGGGCCGGCTCGGCGCGTACGCCAAGGAGCTGGGCGAGGCCACCCCGGTCGGCATGCTCAAGGGCAGCGAGCTGGTCGGGCGTCGCTACACGCCGCTCTTCGACTTCCTCGCCGACACCCCGAACGCGTTCCAGGTGCTCGGCGCGGAGTTCGTCACCACCGAGGACGGCACCGGCGTCGTGCACATGGCGCCGGCGTTCGGTGAGGACGACCAGGCCGCCTGCGCCGCCGCCGACATCCCGGTCGTGGTCACGGTCGACGACCACACCCGGTTCACCGCGCTCGTCCCGCCGTACCAGGGCATGCAGGTCTTCGAGGCGAACAAGCCGATCGTCACGGACCTCAAGGCCGCCGGCGTGCTGGTCCGTCACGACAGCTACGACCACTCGTACCCGCACTGCTGGCGGTGTGACACGCCGCTGGTCTACAAGGCGGTGTCGAGCTGGTTCGTCGAGGTGACCAAGTTCAAGGACCGGATGGTCGAGCTGAACCAGGACATCACCTGGACGCCCGAGCACATCAAGGACGGCTCGTTCGGCAAGTGGCTGGCGAACGCCCGCGACTGGTCGATCAGCCGGAACCGGTTCTGGGGCTCGCCGATCCCGGTCTGGAAGTCCGACGACCCGAACTACCCGCGGCTGGACGTGTACGGCTCGCTGGCCGATCTCGAGCGCGACTTCGGCGTGCCCGTGACCGACCTGCACCGGCCGTACGTGGACGAGCTGACCCGGCCGAACCCGGACGACCCGACCGGGCAGTCGACCATGCGCCGGGTGCCCGAGGTGCTGGACTGCTGGTTCGAGTCCGGCTCGATGCCGTTCGCCCAGGTGCACTACCCGTTCGAGAACGCGGACTGGTTCGAGCACCACTACCCGGGTGACTTCATCGTCGAGTACATCGCGCAGACCCGCGGCTGGTTCTACACGCTGCACGTGCTGGCCACCGCGCTGTTCGACCGGCCGGCGTTCCGCACCGCGGTCGCGCACGGCGTGGTGCTCGGCGACGACGGCGCGAAGATGTCCAAGAGCCGGAAGAACTACCCGGACGTCTACGAGATGTTCGACTCGTACGGCTCGGACGCGATGCGCTGGTTCCTGATGAGCTCGCCGATCCTGCGTGGCGGCGACCTCGTCGTGACCGAGGGCGGGATCCGGGACAGCGTGCGCCAGGTGGTCAATCCACTGTGGAACGCGTGGTACTTCTTCACCCTCTACGCCAACGCGGACGGCTACGAGGCGAAGGCGCGCACCGACTCGACGAACGTGCTCGACCGGTACGTCCTGGCCAAGCTGCGCGACCTGGTCACCGGCGTGACCGCGCAGCTCGACGCGTACGACATCTCCGGTGCCTGCGCGTCCGTGCGGTCGTTCCTCGACGTGCTCACGAACTGGTACATCCGGCGTTCGCGGGACCGGTTCTGGTCGGCCGACCGGGACGCCTTCGACACCATGTACGCGGTGCTGGAGACGGTCACGAAGGTGGCCGCGCCGCTGCTGCCGATGGTGAGCGAGGAGATCTACCGCGGCCTGACCGGAGCCCGCTCGGTGCACCTCACCGAGTGGCCGACGGTCGACGCGCTGCCGGCCGATCCCGAGCTGGTCGCGGCGATGGACCGGGTCCGGGACGTCTGCTCCGCCGCGCTGTCGCTGCGCAAGGCGAAGGGGCTGCGGGTACGGCTGCCGCTCAGCTCGCTGACGGTCGCGGTGCCGGACGCCGAGGCGCTGGCGCCGTTCGCCGACCTGATCGCGGACGAGGTGAACGTCAAGCAGGTGCTGCTGTCGTCCGATGTGGATGGTGCCTGCTCTTCGGTGCTGGCGGTGGTGCCGAAGGCGCTCGGTCCCGGCTGGGCAAGGACGTCCAGCGGGTGATCAAGGCGGTCAAGGCCGGCGACTGGTCGGTCGTGGACGGTGCCGTGGTCGCGGGTGGCGTGGAGCTCGCCGAGGGCGAGTACTCGCTCCGGCTGGTGCCGACCGACCCGGAGCGCTCGGCGCCGCTCCCCGGTGACGTGGGCGTGGTGGTGCTGGACACCACGCTCACCGCCGAACTGGAGGCCGAGGGGCTGGCGCGGGACGTGGTGCGCGCGGTGCAGCAGGCCCGGAAGGATGCCGGCCTCGACGTCGCCGACCGGATCGTGCTGACGATCTCGGCCGACGGTGCCGCCGCCGACGCGGTCCGGACGCACCAGGCGTTCCTGGCCGAGGAGACGCTCGCGACCGAGGTCGTCTTCGGCGACGCCGGCCCGGACGCCGCCGAGGCCGAGGTCGGCGAGGGCGCCACCGTCCGCGTCGCGGTCGCCAAGGCGTAAGCCCGCTGCGGTTGGATCGCGCCCCTGGAGGGCGCGATCCAACCGCACGCACCCCCGCGCTGGCGCGCGGGGTTGCGGTCCAAATGCGCCCTCCCAGGGCGCATTTGAACCGCAAGGGTTGCCGTGGACTGCGGTGCCGCGATGGTCGTAGCATTGGGGCATGCTGTTTGCGACGCCGGAACTCGATAACGTCGACCGCCGGGTGCTCGGCGAGATCGACGATTTCTACGCGGAACTCCAGAAGGCCACCGGCGGCGCCCGCCCGGCGCGCTGGGCCGGCAGGCTGCGTAGCCAGCTCGTGGCCGGCGCGATCAAGGGCTCCAACAGCATCGAGGGTTACCACGTCAGCGCGTCCACAGCGTCCGCCGTGGCCACCGGCGTGACCGTCGGCGCCGAAGTGCCGGACGAGACCCGGGACGCGGTGCTCGGCTACCGGGACGCGCTCACCTGGTCGCTGCACAGCCCGCGGCTGGACTTCTTCGCGCACAGCGAGGTGCTGCTCTCCGCGCTGCACTTCATGATGCTGCGGGACGTCTCCGCGAAGTGGCCGGGGCGGTACCGGCCGGGCGGCGTGATGGTCACCGGCGACGATCCGCTGACGCCGGCCTACGTCGGGCCGGACGCAGCCTCGGTGCCCGGGCTGATGCGGGAGCTGGTGGAGTGGCTCAACCACGGTGACCTCGACGCCCCGCTGCTGGTCCGTGCGGCGATGGCGCACCTCAACCTGGTGTCGATCCACCCGTGGCGGGACGGCAACGGCCGGATGTCGCGGTGCCTCCAGACGCTGGTGATCGCGCGCGGGGGCGTGCTCGCGCCGGAATTCTGCTCGATCGAGGAGTGGCTCGGCCACGAGATCAACACGCTCGACTACTACCGGGTTCTGCGGCAGAACCGTGGCTCGTACCAGCCAGAGCGTTCCGCGCGGGACTGGATCAAATTCACCCTGCGAGCGCACCATCGCCAGGCGCAGGTCGTCAGCCGGCGCCTCGAACTGGCGCAACAGACCTGGCGTGCGATGGAAGAGCTGGCTCTCCGGCACGGTTTCCACGGGCGGATGGTCACAGCCCTGCACACCGCCGCGGTCGACTTCCTCCGCCGCGAGACCTACCAGCAGGACGAGGGGCTCTCCCGCGACCAGGCCATCCGTGATCTGCGCAAACTGGAACAGGCCGGCCTGATCGAGGCGGTCGGCTACGGCGTGAACCTCTACTACGTGGCGGCCGGAGAACTCCGGCAGATCGAGGACGCCATCGCCGGCGAGATCCGCGGACCCAGCACCGAGCCGTACGACGACTGACCGCCCAGCCCGGCAACCCTTGCGGTCCAAACGCGCCCTCCCAGGGCGCATTTGGACCGCAACCCCGCGCCAGCGCGGGGTTGCGGTTGGATCGCGCCCTCTCCAGGGCGCGATCCAACCGCAGGTGCTTACGCGGGCGGAGGGCCGGCGGCGGCGCGCTGCTCGGCGATCCAGGCGTCGATCCGTTCCCACCAGGCGAGCAGCCATTCCAGCTGGTCCTCGCGGGCCCGGGGCACCTCGGCGGCCGGTACGAGCCACCAACGCATCGTGATCGTCTTGTCCATCGGCAGCGCCCACCAGATGTCGGCCACGTTCATCAGATGGTCCACGCCCGTGTGCGCGACCCAGAGCACGTCGGCGTCGGGTGCGGCGGCGAGCGAGGCGGCCACCCCGCCCGGTTTCGGCGCCAGCACGTGCAGCATCTTCTCGGCCCGCTGGGCCACCGCGTGCAGGCCGCTCTGGTTGAGCCGGTCGATCACCCGCTGCCGGCGCTTCGGCGTGAAGTTGCCGCCCTCGGGGAAGAGCACGAACGCGTCGTTCTCGTCCAGGGCCGTGGCCAGCACGCTGATCTCGGCCTCCACGTCGGCGCCGCGCTCGCCGGGATTCGGGGAGATGAACCGGTTCGGCAGCCGGTTGAGCAGCACGTCGACGACCGGGTCCCACTGCAGGTCGTCCTTGAGCACGATCCGCGGCTCGCGGGAGTACCAGTTGACCAGGGCATGCGTCAGCAGGAAGGAGTCGCCGGGCCCGGCGTGCCGGCTGTACACGATCAGCGGGCGGCCGGGATGTGCGTCCGGGTCGGCGCCGTCGGTCACCACCGTGACCCGCAGCACCCGCTTGGCCTCGTAGAACAGCACCTGGAGCACCCAGCCGACCAGCTGGTAGTGCCGGAACTGGAACCGTGGCGACCGAATCCGCCAGCCGAAGCCGCTCGCCACCCAGAGCGCGAACAGGGCGATCAGCGTGGCCGACTCCAGCACCAGGTACACGGTGACGAGCCAGATCACCCGGAGCAGGCGCAGGTGCCCGCGCATCACCGGGGACAGCGCCGCGGCGAGCAGCAACCATGCCGGCACGGTCAGCACGACGAACACGGTGAGCCCGATCAGAGCCGGCCCGAGCACCAGCCGGCGTACCCACCGCGGCGGCAGCATCAGCGACTCCGGTTGGCCAGGTAATCGCGGGAAGCGGCGTGCGCGCGCTCGATCCGCGCGGCCACCCGGTCGAAGGCACGGTACGCCAGCGGGGAGAGATTGTCGTTGGGGTCGGTGCTGACCCCGGTCGGCAGCAGGTGCACCTCCACATTGTCCGGCAGGGCCGCCATGTCGGCGGCGAACCGGTGCCGGCGGGAGATCTCGAACGCCACGTTCGCCACCTCCCACGGCCCCTGCGGCGCGGTCAGCGGACGCTCGATCCGGCCCACCTGCAGCACGTAGACCACGGTCGCGCCGAGCAGCACCGCACGGCCGACCGGGATGCTGTTCACCAGCCCGCCGTCCAGATAGTGCTCGTCACCGATCCGCACCGGCGGCAGCAGCCCGGGCACCGCCGACGACGCGAGCACCGCCTCCAGCAGCGGGCCGGAGGTGAACCAGCGTTCGGCGGCGCGCTCGATCGACGCGGCACAGCACTGGAACGGCACCTTCAGATCGTCGAAACGTTCAGCGCCCTTCCAGCGGCTCCAGCAGCCGGCGCAGCGGGGCGGGGGAGTGGGCGTGGCCGCGCTTCACCAGCCGGCCGAACTGGCGCGGCATCGAGTGCGGCGAACACCTCGCGCGCGGCCGGCGACGTCCACAGTTCGGTGAGCCGCTCGGCCACGTGGTCCTTCGGGTCGGCGGCGACCACCGCGCCGTTGATGGCGCCCACCGAGGTGCCCACGACCAGGTCAGGAGCGATGCCGGCCTCGATCAGCGCCTGGATCATGCCGACCTCGGCGGCGCCGAGCACCCCACCGCCGCCCAGGACGAACGCCGTTGCACCCATGCGGCCGATCCTCACATGCACGCGGTGCCGGTGGCCCGATAGGGTCGGTGCCGTGGGAGCACAGCACGAGTACTTCGTCGCCGACAAGGCCGAACTGGCGCTGCTCGATCTGGGCAGGAGCCCGGTCACGCAGCTGCCGCCCGAGCTGGCCGCCGAGCTGCCGGGCGTCGATCCGACCGTGGTGCTGCTGTCGCTGGTCGAGGTGCTCACGGCCACCGACTTCGACACCCTGCTGGGCGAGGCGGCCAGCGAGCTGGTCTACGACGGTGGCGACGCCGGCCCGTGGGTGGTCGCGGTGGAGCGCAGCGCCGTGGTCGCGATCCAGGGTGCGGACGGCGACCCCGAGCTGGAGTGGGAAGACACCGTCGACCAGTGGGACGAGCTGGTGGCCGAGGAGCTGGGCGAATCCCGACGAGGAAGCGCTCCTGGAGATCACCGACGAGCTGCGCCGCGCTCTGCGGCGAGGTCTCCGGCGACCGCTGGCTCTACTGCTGGTCCGTCTGAGCACGTCACCCCGCTGATTTGGGCGACATCTTCCCGGCTATGACCGAGAAGATGTCGCCCAAAGCGGCAAGGGGGATGCGCCGTTCGGGTCGCGTCGGCCGCTGCCAGTACCGTCCGATGTGGATTTCATGGTGGCCGGAAGGCGCTGGTCGTAGCGTCTGGTCCGCGACACGCTGAGCCGGATCGGGGTCGGCTGGCGAACCGGGCGCACCCTGATCCGTGGAGGCCTCCATGTCCGCTCAATTGCCACCCGCCTTCCCCAACCGACACCACGGCCCGCGGCTCGGCTCTCCAGCAGCACCAAGCTCGCGTTGGCGCTCGGGGGTGCCATGGCCGTCCTCGTCTCGTGCTGCACGGGGTTGGGCCTTGGCGCCGCGACCTCCGACTCCGGCGAGGACACGGCCGCCCCGAAGGCACCCCGCGAGACGGTGACGGTGACCATCACGGTGACCGTGACCGTCACGCCCTCCCCGGCGGCGCCCTCGCTGCGTCCGTTCGCCGCGACGACCGCGCCGGTGCCGGCGGCCAAGCCCCCGCCGGCACGTAAACCTGCGCCGCCCAAGCCAGCCGCACCCAAGCCAGCGCCGGTCGAGGAGCCCGAGCCCGCCGCGTACTACGCCAACTGCGCGGCGGCCCGTGCGGCCGGCGCCGCGCCGCTGCACCGAGGCGACCCCGGTTACCGGTCAGGCCTGGATCGGGACGGCGACGGGGTCGCGTGCGAGTCGTAGCCCCGCTCATCTGGGCGACATCTTCCCGGCTATGACCGAGAAAATGTCGCCCAAAGCGCCAATGGGGTTAGCTGCGGACGGAGGTTCGTGCTTCTTCGACCTCGGCGTCGACGGGTTCCTCACGGCGTTCCGGCGCCCGCTCCCAGGATCGCCAGGTGGCGACGATCACGCCCGTCCACACGGCACCGAGCAGCACCGACGCGGCCGCCTCGCTGGGCCAGTTCCCCCGCAGGTAGAGCCGGGCGGCGGTGACCAGCAGCACGACCACGGCGGCGACCGTCCACACCGCGACCGCGCGGGACCAACTGCGCCGCCGGCTGGCCATCCACGCCAGCAGCCCCACGCTCGCGGTGACGATCACGTGACCGGTCGGGAAGAACGCCTCGGTGGGCTCGCCGACCGGTGGCGGGGTCTCCGGCAGTGCCCAGTGGACGGTCAGCCCGAGCACGACCAGCGACGCGAACGCGCCCAGCGGGGCGAACCAGTGCGGGGCGTCGCGGCGGCGGGCCCGGATGGCGGCGGCGATCGCGACCAGCCCGACCGCGACCACGGCCAGCTCGCCGGTGAGCGTGGTGACCACGACGTGCGCGGCGTGCGACACCTCGGCGTCCGGGCGGGCGCTGATCCAGCGGACCACCGGGCCGTCGAAGAGCGGTAGGCCGCTGGTGCGCACGACCCGCTGGGTGAGCTCGGCGACGCCCCAGCCCGAGCAGGAACATCACGGCCAGGCTGAACGCCACGTTCACCGCGCGGGCACCGGCCGAGCCGAGCTTGGCCGCGTAGCCGCGGTGCCGGAGGCCGGCCCAACGAATGGCCGGCAGCTGGCCGAGGTACCCGCTGAGCGCGTCGGCGGGGTCGGGGCGCCGGCCGATCCAGCGCCCGGCCACGACGAGCGCCGCCACCCCGAGCGTGAGCAGCACGACCGCGCCGGTCGCCCGGCCCAGGCTCTGTTCGATCTGCGCGTACGAGCGGCCGGCGCCGTAGCCGAGCAGCACCGACGCCGGCACGTAGGTCAGTACGGCGGCGACGTTCCACGCCAGGAACCGGGTGTACGGCACCGCGGTCATCCCGGCCAGGGACGGCATCAGGGTGCGGGCGAACGCGACCCAGCGGCCCAGGAAGATCGCCCGGCCGCCGTACTTGTCGAGCATGGCGTCGGCCCGGTTCCAGCGCCGCTCGCCGATCCAGCGGCCGAGCCGGGCCGCGCGGATCCGGGGGCCGTACCGCCGGCCGAGCAGGTACGCGGTCGAGTCGCCGGCCAGCGCGGCGGCGACCAGGACGACGATCGTGGGACCGATGTCGAGCGTGCCGACCGAGGCGAGGAAGCCCGCGAACAGCAGGACAGGCTCGCCCGGCAGGAACAACCCCACCACGAGCCCGGTCTCCACGGCGACCAGTGCCGCGATGAGCAGATAGATCGCGCCGGGCGGGAGGTCCCCGAGGCTCTCCAGCCACTCCGACACCCGTCCCCCCTTTCCGGACACGCGTCGGGCGGGTCCAGCGTCCAGCTTCCGCCGATCGGCGACGGGTGTCGATCGGGTAGTTCCCCCATCGTCCCTCCATCGAAGGTCGTACGCCGATGTGACGTGGGTCATTCATCCGCAGGATTCAACCCAAAGCAGGCACCGGAACGATGGGACGCGGACGTTGACCCACTCATGAGGAGGGTTCGATGACGAAGGTTCGACATGCGGGCGCGGCGCTGGCCGCCGTGTTAGCCGTGAGCCTGATGGCACCGGCGGCCGCCGCGCGCGGCACCAGCCAGGCCGCGTCCGGACGTGCAACGGGCGCTGGACGCAGTGGTGGCCGCGGGGGCTTCCAGTGCCATCGTCGAGACGCGGGACCGGCCCGGGCGTTGGGCCGGCACGAGCGGCACCGCCGAACTCGGCTCGACCAGGCCGGCCCCGGTCGACGGCAGGTTCCGGATCGGCAGCGTCACCAAGACGTTCGTCTCCACGGTGCTGCTGCAGCTGGTGGCCGAGCGGCGGCTGAGCCTGGACGACACGGTCGAGCGGCGGCTGCCGGGGCTGGTGCCGAACGGCGACGGCATCACGGTGCGGCAGCTGCTCAACCACACCAGCGGTCTCTTCAACTACACCGAGGCCATGCCGCTCGACGGCGAAGCGTTCCTGAAGATCCGGTACCGCTACTACTCGCCGCGGCAGCTCGTGGGCATCGCGACCGAGCACGACCCGTACTTCCCGCCCGGGCAGGGCTGGCACTACTCGAACACCAACTACATCCTCGCCGGACTGATCATCGAGAAGGTCACCGGCCACCGGTACGGCGACGAGATCACCCGCCGCATCCTGCGGCCGCTCGGGCTCCGGCACACGTCGATCCCCGGCACGTCCACCCGGATCCCCGGGCCGCACGCGCACGGCTACCTCCCGGTGGGCGACCGGAACGTGGACGTCACCGAGCTCAAGCCGTCCTGGGCGTGGTCGGCCGGCGAGATGATCTCCACCACGGCCGACCTGAACCGGTTCTACGCGGCCCTGCTCGGTGGCCGGCTGCTGCCGCCGGCTCAGCTCGTGGCGATGAAGACCACGGTGCCGGTCGATCCGGGCTACGCCTACGGGCTGGGTCTGTACTCGCTGGAGTTGCCGTGCGGGCTCAAGGTCTGGGGCCACGACGGCGGCATCCACGGCTACGTCACGCTCTCCCTGCACACCGCCGGACGGGCGCCGGCAGCTGTCGTCCTCGCTCACGCCGGTCACCGACGACGGTCTCGGCGAGGCGATGATCGGGCTGGTCTCGACGGCGTACTGCGGCGCGGCACCGTCCGGAGTCTCGGCGGCGGGCTGGTCCGCCGCCCCGTTCGCCCTGCCGACCGCGGGGCGGCAGACCCTGCGGTGACTCGTGGGGTGGCCGCGGGGTCACGGGGGCTCGGCGGCCACCCCACGCAGGTAGTCAGCGGCTGATGTGCCCTGGCCGGCCGGCGAGCACGCCAGCCACCGCGCCGGGCACGGTGAGCGCGATCAGCAACCAGAGCGGCGCCGTCCACGATCCGGTCACGTCGTGGACGGCGCCCACCAGCACCGGTCCGGTGGCGGCGAGCAGGTACCCGATGCCCTGGACCATGCCCGAGAGCCGGCCGGTGGACGCGGTGTCCGGGGAGCGCAGCACGATCATCGTCATGGCCACCGCGATCGCCGCGCCCTGACCCACGCCGAGCAGGATCGCCCACGCCACCGCGCCGGCCGCCGGGGCGATCAGCAGGCCGAGAAAGCCGGCCGTGGAGAACGCGATGCAGGTGGCCGCCAGCGCGGACTGGGACCGGAACCGGCCGGCCAGCACCGGCGCGAACAGGGCGACCGGGATCTGGATCACGTTGGTGAGGCCGAGCAGGAGCGCCGCGTGACCGGCGTCCAACCCGTCGGACTCCAGGATCGCCGCGAACCACGACAGCGTCGCGTAGAAGAACAGTGCCTGCAGGCCCATGAACGCCGTCACGGCCCAGGCCAGCGGGGTGCGCCAGAGCCGGATCGCGGGCCGTGGCGGCTCGACGGCCGGCGTGGCGGCCCGGAGCTGCGGCGCCCAGGCGACCAGCGCGATCACCACCGGCACGGCCCAGAACGCCAGCCCCCACGCCCAGCTCCCGCCGAACGCCTCGGTGAGCCGGTACGTGCTCGCCGCGCCGAGCGACGCACCGCCGACCAGCGCCATGCTGTACGCGCCGGTCGCGGCGCCGGGCCGGTCGGGGAACCGGCCCTTCACGAGCTGCGGCAGGAGCGCGCCGATCACGGCCGGACCGGCGCCCACCAGCACCGTGCCGAGGAACAGCCCCGGTGCGCCGCCGACCGACCGCAGCCCGGTGCCGGCCAGGCTCAGCAGCAGCCCCACGGCGATCGCCGCCTCCAGGCTCCAGCGGCGGGCCAGCCACGGCGCGATCGGGGCGAAGACGCCGAGGCAGAGCGGCGGGATCGTGGTGAGCAGCCCGGCCGCGGTGTCCGACAGGCCGAGCCGTGCCTGGATCGTGGTGAGCATCGGCGGCAACGAGCCGAACCCGGTGCGCAGGGTGAGCGCGACCAGCACGACCGCGATGAGCAGGGCGGTGGAACCGGCGACCACGGTGACCGCGCCGGTGGGCGAACTCCGCTGCTCGGCCGCCACGCTCGCAGCGTACGAAGCCGGCGGCGATTGCCGAGCACCAGGGGTGTGCGGTTGGATCGCGCCCTCCCAGGGCGCGATCCAACCGCAGGGGGTGCTGCGGCGGCAGGGCCGGCTTCGGTGCGCCGGGAGGCTGACGGAGATCGCGCCGGCCAGCCGGTCTACGCCGGCCGCCGGGCGTACGGACAAAAGCTTGGAAGCATGAGAAAGCCCGGCGCATGGTGCCCGCGCCGGGCTTTGTCGAGCTGTGGGGAGCCCCCCGGGCGGTCAGCCCAGGTCGGTGGCGATCCCGTGTTGGTCGAGGGTGCGGAACGCGGCGTCCGAGCCGCCAGCGTGTGCGGCCAGCTCGGCGAACGCGGCCACCTCACCCTGGGTGTCCACCAGCTTCGCCCAGTTGTTGCGGGCGTGGCGGGCAGAACGGGCGCGCACGAGGTTGCTCGCGGCGGTCCCAATGGCGAACACGATGGTTCTCCTTCTTGTTGGTGTTGCGGTACGTCCTCCACTGTAACGATCAAGGGAACCCAATTACGTCCCTGAGCAGGCGTGACGCTGAACACCCAGAGAACAGCCCGCGGGCTGTAACGGCCCGGCGCCCGGCCGCGATGACGCATCCTCGACGGTCGTCGAAGGCGGCGAAGGCCGGTCGCGAGAGGGCGAGCTACAACCGAACCGCCGAACCGCCGTAAGCTGGCCGGTTATGAAGGTCGAATCCGTCTTTCCCCGGCTGGAGCTGCTGCTCCCGCTCATCCAGAAGCCGATCCAGTACGTGGGCGGCGAGCTGAACGCCACCACCAAGGCGTGGGAGGAAACGACCGTCCGCTGGGCCTTGATGTACCCCGACGCGTACGAGGTCGGGCTGCCCAACCAGGGCGTGCAGATCCTCTACGAGATCCTCAACGAGCAGCCCGACGTGCTGGCCGAGCGCACCTACGCGGTCTGGCCGGACCTCGAGGCGCTGATGCGCGAGCACGACGTGCCGCAGTTCACGGTCGACGCGCACCGCCCGGTCGGCGCCTTCGACGTGCTCGGCATCAGCTTCTCCACCGAGCTCGGCTATACGAACATGTTCACCGCGCTCGACCTCGCCGGCATCCCGATCCTGTCCAAGGACCGCGACGAGTCGCACCCGATCGTGCTCGCGGGCGGTCACGCGGCGTTCAACCCCGAGCCGATCGCCGACTTCCTCGACGCCGCCGTCCTCGGTGACGGCGAGGAGGCCGTGCTGGAGATCACCGCGGTGCTGCGCGCCTGGAAGGCCGAGGGCTGCCCCGGCGGGCGGGACGAGGCGCTGCTCCGGCTCGCCAAGACCGAGGCCGTCTACGTGCCGCGGTTCTACGACGTCGAGTACCTGCCGGACGGCCGGATCAAGCGGGTCGTGCCGAACCGGCCGGACGTGCCGTTCAACATCCACAAGCGCACCACCATGGACCTGGACGCCTGGCCGTACCCGAAGCAGCCGCTGGTGCCGCTCGCCGAGACCGTGCACGAGCGCGCCAGCGTGGAGATCTTCCGCGGCTGCACCCGGGGCTGCCGGTTCTGCCAGGCCGGGATGATCACCCGGCCGGTGCGCGAGCGGTCGATCACCGGCATCGGCGAGATGGTCGAGGCGTCGCTCAAGGCCACCGGCTTCGAGGAGGTGGGCCTGCTCTCGCTCTCCAGCGCCGACCACTCCGAGATCGCCGACGTCGCGAAGGGCCTGGCCGACCGCTACGAGGGCACCCAGACCTCGCTCTCCCTGCCGTCCACCCGGGTCGACGCGTTCAACGTGACGCTGGCCAACGAGCTCTCCCGCAACGGCCGGCGCTCCGGCCTGACCTTCGCGCCCGAGGGTGGCAGCGAGCGGCTGCGCCGGGTGATCAACAAGATGGCGTCCAAGGAAGACCTGATCCGGACCGTCACGACCGCGTACGGCAACGGCTGGCGGCAGGTGAAGCTGTACTTCATGTGCGGCCTGCCCACCGAGACCGACGAGGACGTGCTGGAGATCGCCGAGATGGCGAAGGACGTCATCCGCGCAGGTCGGGAGGCCGCCGGCACCCGCGACATCCGCTGCACGGTGTCGATCGGCGGGTTCGTCCCGAAGCCGCACACCCCGTTCCAGTGGGCCGCGCAAGCCGACGCCGAGACCGTCGACCGGCGGCTGCGGCTGCTCAAGGCCGCGATCAGCAGTGACCGGAACCTCGGCCGCGCGATCGGCTACCGGTACCACGACGGCAAGCCCAGCATCGTCGAAGGACTCCTCTCCCGGGGCGACCGCCGGGTCGGTCACGTCATCCGCCGGGTCTGGGAAGAGGGCGGCCGGTTCGACGGCTGGAGCGAGCACTTCTCCTACCAGCGCTGGATGGACGCGGCCGAGGCCGAACTCGTCCCGCTCGGCGTCTCGCTCGACTGGTACACCACCCGCGAGCGCGGCGAGACCGAGGTGCTGCCCTGGGACCACCTGGACTCCGGGCTGGACAAGGAATGGCTCTGGGCCGACTGGCAGGACTCCAAGGACGAGTCCGAGCAGGACGACTGCCGCTGGACCCCGTGCTTCGACTGCGGCGTCTGCCCCGGCATGAACACCGAGATCCAGATCGGCCCGACCGGCCGCAAGCTCCTGCCGCTGAGCCCGGTCGGCTAGGCCGGCGTTCGCACATCACCGAACGCTGGCAAAACGGACACGAAGGGAACACGACACTGGCACGCATGCCTGAGGGCCCCCCGCCACCGCCGACCGTGCAGCGGGTGCGGCTCCGGTACGCCAAGCGTGGCCGGCTGCGGTTCACCTCGCACCGGGACTTCGCTCGCGCGTTCGAGCGGGCGCTGCGCCGCGCCGAGGTGCCGATGGCGTACTCGGCCGGCTTCAGCCCGCACCCCAAGGTCTCCTACGTGAACGCGACGCCGACCGGCGTGGCGAGCGAGGCGGAGTACCTGGAGATCGGGCTGGACCGCGTGGTCGACCCGGAGCGGCTGCGGCTGGCGCTCGACGCCGCGCTGCCGCCGGGCCTGGACATCATCGAGGCCGTGGTGGCTGGCGAAGGGTCGCTGCCGGACCGGATCGACGCCTCGGAGTGGCTCATCGAGCTGCCGCAGGTGCCGCAGGAACAGCTCGACGAGGCGATGGCGAAGTTCCTTGCCAGCACCGAGATTCTGGTCGAACGGCTCACCAAGAAGGGCAAGCGCACGCTCGACGCGCGGGCCGCGGTGGTGAGCGTGCAGTTGGGCGCTGGCGCGTCCGCTGCGGTCTGTGACGACATCTGTGCGATAATGAGGATCGTCGTAAGGCACGTGACGCCTGCCGTACGACCCGATGACGTCCTGACCGGACTGCGGAGCGTGTCCGCTCTCACCCTGCCGGTGCCGCCGCGAGCGACCCGGCTGGTGCAGGGAGCGCTCACCGAGGGTGGCCGGATCGCTGATCCGCTCGCTGCCGACCGCGACGGGGTCGTCAACGGAGCGCCGACCTGACATCGGCGTGACCCAGACTTCGGTGGGCCGCGACTGCGGCCTACCTGACAGAACCGATACGACTCACACCTCTGAGCGGCTGCGTCACACGCGCCCGGAGGTGGAACGGGAGACCTGCCCGGATGCTCGACAACGAGCCCACGGGCGGCTCGACGGTTGGAGAAAGTCCCACCGTCGAGGCCGCCGAGAAGACACCTGTCCAGAAGCCGGTCCGCCGGCGCGCCACCCGCCGTGCGGGAGCAGCCGTGCCGGCCGAGGCCGCCGAGGGGCGGCTGAGCGCCCCCGACACGCCGGCGACCAGCGCTGCCGCTGAGCCGGCCGAGACCGCGAAGGCCGAGCCGGAGACCGTGAAGGCGCCTGCCAAGCGCGCCAGCCGGGCCCGGAAGAAGGCCGTACCTGCTGTCGCCGAGGTCGCGCCCGACGCCGAGGTCGCTGCGGCCGAGGTTGTCGCCGCTGAGGCGCCGGCCGCCGACGCTGAGCCGGTGAAGGCGCCCGCGAAGCGGGCCAGCCGTAGCCGCAAGAAGGCCGCGCCCGTGGTCGCGGAGCCGGTCGTCGTCGCCGAGACCGCCGACCCCGCCGTCGACGAGCTGGCCGAGGAGGACGAGGACGCTCTCGCGAACGTCCCGGTCGTCGCGCGCGCCGACTCTGGTCGCGCCGCCGGTCGTGATGTTCATGGCGCCGGACCCGGTCGTGGCGATCGCTCCGGTGAGCCGCGTGGCGAACCCGTTCGCGCAGCCCGTGGCCGAGGAGGAGGCGCCAGCTCCGGCGAAGCGCAGCCGCTCCCGCCGCAAGGCCGCCGCCGAGCCCGCGGCCGAGGTGGAGGAGTCCACCGAGGTCAGCGACGCCACGGAGGCCGCGCCGACCGATGGCGACATCGACGGTGAGGACGAGGAGAGCGCCGAGCGCCGCCGTCGCCGCCGGGGACGCCGTGGCCGTGGCCGCGGCCGTGGCGGAGACGAGCTGGCCGAGGGCGAGGAAGGCTCCGACGACGTCGCCGAGACCGACGACGCCGCGGCGGCCGAGACCGAAGAAGACAGCGCCGACGCCGACGGTGACGACGACACGTCCGAGGGTGGCACCCGCCGCCGTCGCCGGCGCCGTCGCCGGGGATCCGCCGGTGGCGACGCCGAGCTCGCGCCCGACGACCCGCCGAACACCGTGGTCCGGGTGCGCGACACCAAGGCCGCCGAGATCCGGTCCTCGTTCGAGGACGAGGTCCAGGGCGTCAAGGGCTCGACCCGGCTCGAGGCCAAGCGGCAGCGCCGCCGGGACGGCCGTGACCAGGGCCGACGCCGCCCGCCGGTGCTCAGCGAGGCCGAGTTCCTGGCCCGTCGCGAGGCCGTCGAGCGGGTCATGGTGGTGCGCCAGCTGGGCGAGCGCACGCAGATCGCCGTGCTCGAGGACGACATCCTCGTCGAGCACTACGTGACCAAGGCCTCGTCCGCGTCGTACGCCGGCAACGTCTACCTCGGCAAGGTGCAGAACGTGCTGCCGAGCATGGAGGCGGCGTTCGTCGACATCGGCAAGGGCCGCAACGCCGTGCTCTACGCCGGCGAGGTCAACTGGGACAGCGCCGGCATGGCCGGTAAGCCGCGCAAGATCGAGCAGGCGCTGCGCTCCGGTGACCCGGTGCTCGTGCAGGTCACCAAGGACCCGATCGGTCACAAGGGCGCCCGCCTGACCAGCCAGATCAGCCTGCCCGGCCGGTTCCTGGTCTACGTGCCCGAGGGCCAGATGACCGGCATCAGCCGGAAGCTGCCGGAGAACGAGCGCAAGCGCCTCAAGGACATCCTCAAGAAGATCGTCCCGGAGAACGCCGGCGTCATCATCCGCACCGCGGCCGAGGGCGCCAGCGAGGAAGAGCTCAGCCGGGACGTGTCCCGACTCGAGGCGCAGTGGCAGTCGATCAAGGCCAAGGCCGACAAGGGCAACGCTCCGGTGCTGCTGCACGCCGAGCCCGACCTGGTGATCCGCGTCATCCGCGACATCTTCAACGAGGACTTCAGCAAGCTCGTGGTCCAGGGCAACGAAGCGTGGGAGACCGTGGAGCAGTACGTCGAGCACGTCTCGCCCGACCTGGTGGAACGGCTTTCCCGGCACACCGGCGAGTCGGACGTCTTCCACGACCTGCGCATCGACGAGCAGCTCACCAAGGCGCTGGACCGCAAGGTCTGGCTGCCCTCGGGCGGCTCGCTCGTGATCGACCGCACCGAGGCGATGACCGTCGTCGACGTCAACACCGGCAAGTTCACCGGTCAGGGCGGCAACCTCGAAGAGACCGTGACCAGGAACAACCTGGAAGCGGCCGAGGAGATCGTCCGGCAGCTGCGGCTCCGCGACATCGGCGGCATCATCGTCATCGACTTCATCGACATGGTGCTGGAGGGCAACCGGGACCTCGTGCTCCGGCGCCTCACCGAGTGCCTCGGCCGGGACCGGACCAAGCACCAGGTGGCCGAGGTCACCTCGCTCGGCCTCGTGCAGATGACCCGCAAGCGGGTCGGCCAGGGCCTGCTGGAGGTCTTCAGCGAGACCTGCGAGCACTGCCGGGGTCGCGGCATCATCGTCCGGACCGAGCCGGTGGGCGAGCGGTCGAAGCAGCCTGCCGCGCCGACGCCGGCTGCCGCTGGTACCGCCGCGGTCGCGGCTGCCAGTGCTGGCGCTGCGGTTCCGCTGTGGCCGGTGGTTCCGCTGCTGCTCCCGCTGCTGAGCCGAAGTCGCGCAAGCGGCGGTCGGGTCGTGGACGTGGCGGCGACTCGGAGCAGTTCGAGTCGGTGCCGAGCGTGGCGGATGACGCCTCTGATGTCTCTGTCGAGCCTGTTGAGGTCGCCGAGGTCGCTGCTGAGGTTGCTGTGGCGGACACGTCGTTCGGGCACGAGCCCGCGCCGGCCGTCGAGGAGCCCGTGGCGTCGCTGAACGGTTCCTCCTCCGCCGGTCGTCGGCTGAGCCGCGGTGGCGAGCGGGGTCGTGCGGAACGGCACCGGGTCGAGCAGTCGGACGTCGAGGCTGCTGTTCCGGTTGCTGAGCCGGATGCGGTCGTGGAGCCGGCTGCGGTTGACGAGCCGGCTGCTGCTGTTGAGCCGGCTGTCGCTGTGCCGGCTGAGGTCGAGTCGACGCAGGTTGAGCCGGTCGCGACCGTGCCCGCGCCGCGCAAGCGGGCCCGTCGTGCCGCGTCACGTCCGGCCGGACCGCCGCCCGCGGCCAGCTGACCCAAGTACGGCCGAGGGGCCGCCGTCCGGTCGATCCGGATGGCGGCCCCTCGCCGTTTGGGCCGGGGTCTGGGCCGGGCTGGTCGGCTCGGCCGGTGGGCCGGTGGGCCGGGGGCCGGTGGGCCGGCGTGGCGGGCGTGGCCGGCCGGGCTTGGCCGGCCCGCCCATGAAAGCTCCCTTCAGCGCGTGTGCGCGCCATGAGGGGAGCATTCACGGGGTTGGCGCGACGGTGATCGCTCGGCGATGGCCCGCGCCGACCCCCTCGCGGGAGCCGCGAGCATGTGCCGGCGCACTCGCGGGAGCCGCGAGGGGGTTGCCGCGCGCAGTGCGGCCGGCGTGCGCGGGGCCGGTTGGCCGGCCGGCACGCACGCTGGCGGGACGCGAGCGTGTGCCTGCGCACTCGCGGGAGCCGCGAGGGTGCTGAGCGCGGACGCGAGGCGAGAAGGTTGGGCGCGCAGGGCGCGCCTACGAGTGCGGGCGCCGGTCCGCCGTTGGCGCCGGCGGCGATCCGCCGGCGACGGCCCGCGCCGACCCCCTCGCGGGAGCCGCGGGCGCGAGGGATGCGGCGCGCCCCGTGACTGCGGGCGTCCGCTGGCTCCCTCGCGGGAGCCGCGAGGGGGTTGCGCCCGCGCAACGCGGCCGGCGCGCGGACCGGCACGCACACTGGCGGGAGCCGCGAGTGTGTGCCTGCGCACTCGGGGGAGCCGCGAGGGCGTTGCGCCCACGCGACGCGGCCGGCGCGCGGCCGGAGCGCCCGCCCGCACAACGCGGCCGGAGCGCCCGCCCGCGCAACGCGGCCGGCGCGCCGCAGGCGCGAACGGCGGGCTGCGGTTCAATTCCGCCCGTCTAGGGCGGAATGAACCGCACAGCTCGCTCCGGCCCCGAACCCTTGCCGGGCGGCCAGCCCGCGTGATGGACTCGCTACAACAAATAGAGTTTCGCTTCCGCAGTGCGTACCGATCAGGTTCCATGCGACAGAGGCGCGCGGCGACGCGCACGGTCTGCCGGAGGTGACGCCATGAGATTGCACCCACCGCAGCGCGTTCAGGAGTACACCGAACAAGGCTGGTGGGGCGAGGTCGGCACCTGGAACGACGTGTTCCGCCGCAGCGTGCAGGCTCGCCCGGACGCACTGGCGATCGTCGATCCGGCCAACCTGGCCACCCTCACGGGCGCGGCACCCCGCCGGCTCACCTGGTCCGAACTGGACGATGAGGTCGGCCGGTTCGCGAGTGTGCTGATCGCGCACGGCGCCGTGCCCGGTGACGTGATCGCGATTCAGCTGCCGAATTCGGTGGATCTCTGCGTCGCGTACCTGGCGATGTCCCGGATCGGCGTGATCGCCACCCCGCTGCCGATGCAGTTCCAGCGCCGCGAGCTCACCGAGGCGTGCGCGCGGCTCGGCGCGGAGACGCTGGTCACCGCCGGCTGGTTCGGTGAGCGCGAGTACGCGGTGGAGGCGCTGGCGCTGCGGCGGCACCTGCCCGTGCTGCGGACGATCCTGGCCACCGGACCGGACGTACCGGAGGGCGCCGTGAGCCTGTCCCACGCGACGAAAGCAGCCGAGCCGCGAGAAGCCGCAACCGCACGACGGGAACGACGCGGTCACCGTCTGCTGGACGTCCGGCACCGAGGCCACCCCGAAGGCCGTCCCGCGCTCGCACAACGACTGGCTGGCGATCGCCTGGGGCAGCGTGGACGCGCCGCAGGCTCACCGCCGACGACGTGCTGCTCAACCCGTTCCCGATGGTCAACATGGCCGGCATCGCGGGCATGTTCCTGCCGTGGCTGCTCACCGGCTCGACGTTGGTGCAGCACCACCCGTTCGACCTGCCGACGTTCCTCGGCCAGATCGCCGCCGAGCGCGTCACCTACACGCTCGCGCCGCCGGCGCTGCTCACGCTGCTACTGCTGCAGACCGGAAATCCTCAAGGCGGCCGACATCTCGTCGCTGCGCATCCTCGGCTCCGGCTCGGCCCCGCTCAGCACCGCGATGGTGCGCGGCTGGAAGGACCGGCACGGCATCGACGTCATCAACTACTTCGGCTCCAACGAGGGCGTCTCGCTGGTCGGCGACCCGGAGACGATCCCCGAGCCCGGACGAGCGCGCGCAGTTCTTCCCCCGGATCGGCGCCGGCGGCTACACCTGGCCGAACCGGGCCACCCGCGGCACCCGCACCCGGCTGGTCGACCTCGGCACCGGCGCAGGAGATCACCGAGACCGGGTCGGCCCGGTGAGCTGCGGATCGCCGGCCCGACCGTCTTCGCCGGTTACCTCGACGCCGACCACAGCGGCGAGAACGGCAAGAACCGGCTCGACACGAGTTGCTTCGACGACCAGGGCTACTTCCGTACCGGTGACGTCTTCGAGATCGCGGCCGGCGACGACGGCGACCCGCGCTACTACCGGTACGTCGATCGGTCCAAGGACCTGATCATCCGTGGCGGCATGAACGTCTCGCCGGCCGAGTTGGAGCAGGTGCTCGCGGCCCATCCCGCCGTCGCCGAGGTGGCTGTGGTCGGCTACCCCGACCAGGTGCTCGGCGAGCGGATCTGTGCCGTGCTCGTGCCCAGGCCCGAGGCGGACGGCGACGTGCTGCTCTCGATCAACGCGGTCCGGGAGTTCCTGGTCGGGGAGGGCGTGGCCGACTTCAAGCTGCCCGAACGCGTGGAACTGGTCGCGGCGCTGCCCCGGAACCCGGTCGGCAAGATCCTCAAACGCGAGCTGCGGGAGTCGCTACGAGAGGCCGCCCCGTGACCGTGCACATCCTCGGCGGGTTCCAGACCGACTTCGCGGAGAAGTCCGACGGACTGTTCGAGCTGGTCGAGGCGTCGGTGCTGGGCGTGCTGGCGGCCACGGGCGTGCCGGCCGAGGACGTCGAGGTGGCGCACGTCGGGAACCTGGCCGGTGAGCTGTTCGCCGGCCAGGCGCAGCTCGGCGGCTTCGTGAACAGCGCGCACCCGGCGTTCGGCGAGCTGCCGACGGCCCGGCACGAGGCGGCGTGCGCGTCCGGCAGCGTGGCACTGCTCGCGGCCATGGCGGAGCTGGAGGCCGGCCGGTACGACGTGGCGTTGGTCACCGGCGTCGAGCTGATGCGCAACGTCGGCGGCGCGGCGGCCGCGGAGCACCTCGGCTCGGCGGCCTGGGTCGGACGGGAGGCGCTGGCCGCGAAGTTCCCCTGGCCGCACCTGTTCAGCCAGGTCGCCGAGGCGTACGCGGAACGCTGGGGGCTCGACCACGCGCACCTGGCCAGGATCGCCGAGCTGAACTTCGCGAACGCGCGCCGGAATCCGCTGGCGCAGGCCCGGGACTGGTCGTTCCAGCCTGGCGCGTTCGGCCCCGACGACGACCTGAACCCCATTGTGGACGGTCGACTCCGCAAGCAGGACTGTGGCCGGATCACCGACGGTGCCGCGGCCGTCGTGCTCGCCAGCGACGCGTACCTGCGCCGGCACCGGACGCGAATCCGCGGCCCGGATCGCCGGCTGGGGCCACCGCGGCGCGCCGATGCTGCTGGCCGAGAAGTTCCGGCGCGCCGAACCCGCCGGCTACCTCTTCCCGCACCTGCGCCGCGCGGTCACGGAGGCCTACGGACGAGCCGGCATCACCGGCCCCGACGACCTGGACGTGATCGAGCTGCACGACTGCTTCACGATCACCGAGTACGCCGCGCTGGATCACCTCGGGCTGACCGAGCCGGGTCAGGCGTGGCGGGCGATCGAGGACGGCGTGATCGAGCCGGGCGGGGCCCTGCCGGTGAACCCGAGCGGCGGCCTGATCGGCGCCGGCCACCCGGTCGGCGCGACCGGCGTGCGGCTGCTGCTGGACGCGTATCGGCAGGTCACGGGCAGTGCGGGGGAGTACCAGGTGGCCGGCGCCCGGCGGGCCGCCACGCTCAACGTCGGCGGCTCGTTCACCACCGCGGTCGCCTTCGTCGTCGAGGGCTGACGCCGCCAAATCCCGCGCTTTGGGCGACATTTTCTCGCCTATAGCCGAGAAAATGTCGCCCAAAGCCGCGAGGGGTTTCGGCCGGCAGGGCGACCGGCCAGACAACGCTGTCAGAGCAGGAAGCGAACTTCGCGACGCTGAAGGACGGCCTGGCAGCGATCGCAGCGCAGCACGGGTTCGAGCACCCGGCCGCAGCGGCGGTGCCGGATCACCAGCACGGGTTCGACCGGGCCGCCCAGCCAGCGCTCGCCCCACCGCACCAGCAGGGCCAGCACGTCGAAGAACGCCAGCCCTTTCGGCGTCAGGCAGTACTCCTCCCGCCCGTACCGCTCGTCGTAGACCACCCGCCGGAACACGCCGAGGTCGACGAACCGCCGCAGCCGGTCGGCCAGGATCACCGGCGGGATGCCGAGGTCGCGCTCGAACTCGCCGAACCGCCGCACGCCCAGGAAGGCGGCGGCCAGCACCGCCGTGCTCCACCGGTTGCCGAGCAGCTCCATCGTGCCGGGCAGGAACGAGAGCGCGTCCTGCGGCAGGGGGGAGGCGGAGGTGCGGCGGTGCAGCCGGGGCGGCGACACGTCGGCGATCCGCACGTTCGAGCGGCGCAGCGCCGTGGTGTCCTGCGGCGTCACCGGCTGGGGCGCGCACGTGCAGGTCAGCCTGGGTACGCAGGGCAGCCCGCAGCGGTTGTGCCGGAGCTCCGGCAGCGGTGCGGGGCGCGCCAGCACCCAGCGCTTCTCCCAGGCCCAGATCGCCACCAGCACCGACCACAGGTCCAGCCCGCGGTCGGTGAGCCGGTACTCCGAGCGGCCCACGTAGCCGGGGTCGGGCACCCTGGCGAACAGCTCGTACCGTTCCAGCTCGCGGAGCCGGCTGGTCAGCACACTGTTGGAGACGCCGAGCGCCTCCTGCCAGTGCCGGAAGCGCCGGGCGCCGAGGAACGCGCGCTGCAGGATGAGCAGCGTCCAGCGGTCGCCGAGCAGCAGCAGCGCGCGGCCCACGGCGGGGATCTGGTCGGTCTCGTCCGGACGGGGTCCGGTCACGGTGGCGAGCTCCTCTGCGGTGATCTTGGGTGACGTTGTGGATGGATTTGTGAACGTGCTGGTGGCAGTCTGCCGCGCCGACGGCGCTCGCGGGGGTCACCACCCGGTTTGACCCTCCGGGTAGGCGGTACGTACGCTGTCTGTTGGCGCACGTGGTGTGCGCCGCGTTCCTGTCTGCCCCATGTGCGGGCCCTCGCGGGAACGCGCTTGAGATCTACGCCTTCAGAGCAGTCAGGAGACCTGCCCGATGTACGCCATCGTCAAGACCGGCGGCAAGCAGTACAAGGTGGCCGTGGGCGACGTCGTGGAGGTCGAGAAGCTCGTTGGCGAGCCGGGTGACGCCCTGACCCTGCCGGCGCTTCTCGTCGTCGACGGTGAAGCCGTCACGCACGAGGCCGACAAGCTCGCGTCGTTCTCCGTCACCGGTGAGCTCGTGGCCCACACCAAGGGCCCGAAGATCCGGATCCACAAGTTCAAGAACAAGACCGGCTACCACAAGCGTCAGGGTCACCGTCAGCCGTTGACCCAGATCAAGGTGACCGGCATCGAGAGCGGGAAGTAGGCGCCGAGATGGCACACAAGAAGGGCGCGTCATCCTCGCGCAACGGTCGTGACTCCAATGCCCAGCGGCTTGGCGTCAAGCGTTTCGGTGGGCAGCTGGTGAAGGCGGGCGAGATCATCGTGCGTCAGCGCGGCACCCACTTCCACCCGGGCGACCTCGTCGGCCGCGGTAAGGACGACACCCTGTACGCGCTTGCCCCGGGCAGTGTCCTGTTCGGCGTCAAGCGTGGTCGCAAGACGATCAACATCGTGCCGGTGGAGGCCTAGCCTCCGCAGTACAGACCACGCGAAGGGGCGGGCCGGGCAACTTCCGGCCTGCCCCTTCGTTCGTTCCCGCCGGGTAGCGGCCCCGCGGAACGAAGAGCTCGGAACAAAGTTCTCCGCCAGCCTGTTGGTGTGGCGGTGCGCCGGTCAGCAGACCGGCGGCGATGAGTCTTGAACAGATGAGGGGGCACCCGGTGGCGACCTTCGTCGACCGCGTCGTGCTGCACGTCTCGGCTGGTGACGGTGGTCACGGCTGCGCTTCGGTACACCGTGAGAAGTTCAAGCCGCTCGGCGGCCCGGACGGCGGCAACGGTGGGAACGGCGGCAACGTCGTGCTCGTCGTGGACCCCGGCGTGCACACCCTGCTCGACTTCCACTTCCACCCGCACCAGAAGGCCGGCAACGGCAAGCCTGGCCAGGGTGCGCACCGCAGCGGTGCCGCCGGCGGTGACCTCGTGCTCCAGGTCCCGGACGGCACGGTCGTGCAGTCGGTGGACGGCGAGACGCTGGCCGACCTGACCGGCGCCGGCACCGAGTTCATCATCGCCGAGGGCGGCCGGGGCGGGCTCGGCAACGCGTCGCTCGCGTCCACCCGGCGCAAGGCGCCCGGTTTCGCGCTGCTCGGTGAGCCCGGCTCGTCGTTCGACGTGGTGCTGGAGCTCAAGAGCGTGGCCGACGTCGGCCTGGTGGGCTTCCCCAGCGCCGGTAAGTCGTCGCTGATCGCGGTCGTCTCGGCGGCCCGGCCCAAGATCGCCGACTACCCGTTCACCACGCTGGTGCCGAACCTCGGCGTGGTCACCGCGGGCGACACGATCTTCACGATGGCCGACGTGCCAGGGCTGATCCCCGGCGCGGCCACCGGCAAGGGCCTCGGGCTGGAGTTCCTCCGGCACATCGAGCGCTGCGCCGTGCTGGTGCACGTGATCGACACCGCCACCGAGGAGCCCGGCCGCGACCCCGTGGCCGACATCGACGCGATCGAGCACGAGCTGGCGGAGTACGGCGGCCTCGCCGACCGGCCGCGGCTCGTCGTGCTGAACAAGGTCGACATCCCGCACGGGCAGGACCTGGCCGACATCGTCCGCCCGGACCTGGAGAAGCGCGGCTACCAGGTCTTCGAGATCAGCACGATCACCCGGGAGGGGCTCCGGCCGCTGCTGTACGCCCTGGGCGAGCTGGTCGAGACGTTCCGGGCCGAGCGGGCCATTCCGGAGGCGACCCGGATCGTGCTGCGGCCCAAGGCCGTGGACGACGCCGGCTTCACGGTCGAGCGCGACCCCGACGACCCCGACGGCTTCATCGTGCGCGGCGAGAAGCCCGTGCGCTGGATCAAGCAGACCGACTTCTCGAACGACGAGGCCGTCGGTTACCTCGGCGACCGGCTCGCCCGGCTGGGCGTGGAGGCCGCGCTCTCGAATGCCGGCGCGTTCCCCGGCGCCGCGGTGACCATCGGCGACGTCACGTTCGACTGGGAGCCGAGCACCGTGGCCGGCGTGGACTTCACGCCGACCACCCGCGGTGCCGACCTCCGCCTCGAGCGCGACGACCGGCCGGCGGCCCACGAGCGGCTCGCCGCCAAGAAGGCGCGCCGCCGCAGCGGGGACGACGAGTAACGGTGACTCGGGCAGCGTCGTCCGGTTCCGCCGTCGGGCCGGCGTCGGTGGCGCGGGGTGCCGTCGTGGCGGCCCGCCGGATCGTGGTCAAGATCGGGTCGTCGTCGCTCACCACCAAGAGCCGGCGGGATCGACGCCGACCGGGTCGACGCGCTGGTGGACGCGCTGGCGGCTCGCAGCCGGGTGGCCGGTACGCAGCTCGTGCTGGTCTCCTCCGGTGCGATCGCGGCCGGGCTGGCGCCGCTCGGGCTGCGGACGCGGCCGCGTGACCTGGCCACCCAGCAGGCCGCGGCGAGCGTCGGGCAGATGCTGCTGGTCTCCCGGTACGCGGCCTCGTTCGCGCGGTACGGGCTGACCGTCGGGCCAGGTGCTGCTCACCGGCGAGGACGTGGTGCGCCGGGCGCACTACCGCAACGCCAAGCGGAACTTCGAACGGCTGCTGGAGCTGGGCGTCGTCCCGATCGTGAACGAGAACGACGCCGTCGCGACCGACGAGATCCGATTCGGCGACAACGACCGGCTCGCGGCCCTGGTCGCGCACCTGCTGCACGCCGACGCGCTGCTCCTGCTGTCCGATGTGGACGGTCTCTACGACGGCGACCCGCGCAAGCCCGGCACCAGCCTGGTCAGCGAGGTGACCGGCGACGCCGACCTCGAGGGCGTGGTGGCGGGGAAGGCCGGCGCGTCCGGCCTCGGCACCGGCGGCATGGCCAGCAAGGTGGACGCCGCCCAGGTGGCGACCAGCGCGGGCGTGCACGTGGTGCTCACCTCCGCGGCGCTGGCCGGCGCCGCGCTGGCCGGCGACCAGGTCGGCACGCACTTCACGCCCACCGGCCGCCGGCTGCCCACCCGGCTGCTCTGGCTCCGGCACGCCACCACGCCGCGCGGTCGGCTGATGCTCGACGACGGTGCCGTGGCGGCGGTGGTGGAGCGGCGCGCGTCGCTGCTCTCGGCCGGCATCACCGGCGTGGAAGGCGACTTCGTGGCCGGCGACCCCGTCGACCTGGTGACGCCCGGCCGGCGTGACCGTCGCCCGCGGCCTGGTCGCCTACGACGCCATCGAACTCCCCGCCCTCCTCGGCAAGTCCACCCCCAACTTGGGCCCGCGGCATCGCCGCGAGGTAATTCACCGCGACGATCCTGGGCGGCGGCTCTGGGTTTAGATCAAAGGCTGCAGTCAAGGGCGAGTTTTGCGTTACCCCCGGCCGGTTGCCGGCTTGCGCGCAACGGGGCCGGCGCTCCAGAGGTCAGCCTCCCCAGCCGGCGCCGCAGCCAAAGCTCCCGCCGCCCGGGGTAACGTCCCGCGGGGGTCAGCCGGCGCCGCAGGCGCGCCGGCCAACCCCGGGTGCGGTTCAATTCCGCCCTCCACGGGCGCGAATTGAACCGCAGGGGTTCGCGATTCTGGGACGCCGAGCGGGTGGGCTCCGGAGCGCCACGCGAGCCAATAAGCTGGAGGTCCGCACCAGTTTTCACTCCAGGAGCCGAGCCGTGACCACTGAGCAGGACGTCCGGGACGTCGCCCGCCACGCCAAGGACGCCGCCGCCGAGCTTGCCCCGCTGCCGCGGGCCACCAAGGACGCCGCCCTGCACGCCATGGCGGACGCGCTGGTGGCCCAGACCGCCGCCATCCTGGCCGCCAACGCGAAGGACCTCGCCAACGGCCGCGACGCCGGCCTCAGCGACGCGATGCTCGACCGGCTGGCGCTCGACGAGGGCCGGGTCGCCGCGATGGCGCAGGGCCTGCGTGACGTCGCCACGCTGCCCGACCCGGTCGGCGAGGTGATCCGCGGCTACACGCTGCCCAACGGGCTGGAGGTGCGCCAGCTCCGGGTGCCGCTCGGCGTGGTCGCGATCGTCTACGAGGCCCGCCCGAACGTGACCGTGGACGCCGCCGGCCTCTGCCTCAAGAGCGGCAACGTGGCGCTGCTGCGCGGCTCCGCGTCGGCGTACGAATCGAACACCGCGCTGGTCGGCGTGCTGGCCGAGGCGGCCGAGAAGGCCGGGCTGCCGGCCGGGTCCGTGCAGCTCGTGCCCGGTACCGACCGCGAGTCGGTGACCCATCTGATGCGCGCCCGCGGCCTGGTCGACGTGATCATCCCGCGCGGCGGCGCCGGCCTGATCAACCACGTCGTGGAGAACTCGATCGTGCCCGTGATCGAGACCGGAGTCGGCAACTGCCACGTCTACGTCGACGCCGACGCCGACCTGGAGATGGCCGAGCGGATCGCGCTGAACGCCAAGACGCACCGGCCGAGCGTCTGCAACGCCGCCGAGTCGCTGCTCGTGCACCGGGCGGTCGCCGCGGAGTTCCTGCCCAAGGTCGTGCTCGCGCTGCGCGCCGCCGGAGTCACCGTGCACGGCGACGAGACCGTGCTGGCGCTGGCCGGCGGCAATGCCATGGACGGCCCGCCGGTGCTGCCCGCGACCGACGAGGACTGGGGCGCCGAGTACCTCGTCGCTGGACATCGCGGTCGCCGTGGTCGACTCGCTCGACGACGCGGCCAAGCACATCCGCCGCTGGGGCACCGGCCACACCGAGGCCATCATCTCGAACTCGCAGCCCGCGATCCGCCGGTTCATCGCCCGGATGGACAGCGCGGCGGTCATGGTGAACGCGTCCACCCGCTTCACCGACGGCGGCGAGTTCGGGTTCGGCGCCGAGATCGGCATCTCCACCCAGAAGCTGCACGCCCGCGGCCCCATGGGCCTCCCCGAGCTGACCAGCACCACATACGTGGTGGTCGGCGACGGCCACGTTCGGTAGGCGGCCCGCCCAGGCACGGCACTCGCGGCGTTGTCGGACGCCCGAGATATCCACCAATATCCCGGGCGTCCTCCGCCTTGCGATCGCGGAACCTCGGCGGGCTGCGGGTTAGTCAAAGGCTTTGCGGTTGGATCGTGCCCTCGGAGGGCGCAATCCAACCGCAGCGCGGCGCGGAGCGCCGGGCCGGCCGGCGACAACGGTCAGTGGCTGACGGGCTCGTCTTCGACGTTGTTCACGACCGCGATCGGGTCGCTGTCGATCGGGTCGACCGCCGAATCGTGGCCGATGTAGAACGAGGGCCGGCGCTGCACCGCGGCATAGATCCGGCCGAGGTACTCGCCCAGCAGGCCGAGGCAGATCAGCTGCACGGCGCCGATGAACAGGGTGACCACGAAGAGTGACGCCCAGCCCGAGACGGTGTGGCCGAGCAGGTACGACACGAACGCGCTGATCAGCAGGAGCGCGCAGGCGACGAAGCCCAGCGCGCCCAGGATCGTGGCGATCCGCAGCGGCGCCGCGGAAAAATTCGCGATGCTGTCGAAGGCCAGCCGGACCATCTTCGAGAGCGGGTACTTGGTCGTGCCGGCCGCGCGCTCCTCGCGCACGTAGTGCACCTCGCCGCTGGGGAAACCGATCCACGGCACCAGCAGCCGGTACACCGGCTGGGTCTCCGGCAGCTCGCGCAGCGCCTCGACGGTCGCGCGGCTGAGCAGCCGGAAGTCGCCGGCGTGCGCGGGCAGGTGGTTGCCGACCAGCCGGCGCATCAGCCGGTAGTAGAGCCCGGCGGTCCAGCGCTTGAAGATCGTGTCGGTGCTGCGGTCGATCCGGGTGCCGTACACGATGTCCAGGCCGTCGCGGCGGGCCAGCTCGAGCATCTCGGCGATGGTCTCGGGCGGGTCCTGCAGGTCGGCGTCGATGCTCACCACGTAGGCGCCGGCGGCCCTGTGCAGGCCGGCGGTGAGGGCGGCCTGGTGACCGGAGTTGCGGCGCAGCCGGATGCACCCGCAGCTCGGGCCAGACCGCGGCGCATCCCGATCAGGAGCTGCGGCGTGGCGTCCCGACTGCCGTCATCGACCGCGACGACCTCGTACGGCTCGCCGATCCGGTCGAGCACCGGGCGGAGCCGCTCGGCGAGAAGGGGCAGCACCGCTTCCTCGTTGTACATCGGGATGACGACCGATAGCGTCGGCGCGCCTGCCTGGCTCATCTCGCTACCCTTCGGTGACCGCCGCAGCGGCGTATCGGATGACCTCGCCATCCGTCGAGTTCCTGAGGATCATAGGTGGGGGACGCACGTTGACCTCGTTCAGCCCACCTCGTGACCGAGCGTAGCCGGACTCGCTGTGTGCTCGCTGCCAGCTACCTGGGAAACGACTGAAAGCGACGACGATCGGGTCGGACTGGCGCTCAGCTGCGCTGGCACG
>CAVVAL010000021.1:0-48676 GCA_963746095.1 uncultured Actinomycetota bacterium
ACGCGCTCTACGGTGGTAAGGGTGAGCGTGGTCCGCCGGAGTGCGCGGCGCCGCTGGTCGCTGGTGCTGGGCGGCCTGACGGCGCTCTGTCTGGTGCCGGTGGCGATCGCGGCGTTCCCAGCGCCGGACGTGCACGCCGACCCGGCCCGATTACGCGAACGCATGATCGCCTCGGTCGATCAGCCACACCAGGGGTACGCGGAGAGCCACGGTGCCGTCGATCTGCCGGCCCTGCCCGAGCTCGAACAGGTGGCCAAGCTGCTCGGCGGCAAGACCCGGATCCGGACCTGGTACGCCTCGCACCAGGCGTGGCGGGTGGCGCTGATCGACCCGGTCGGCGAACGGGACATCTACCGCGAAGGTCTCGGCACGTACGTGTGGGACTTCGAGCAGAACATGTTCACCAACATCGTCGGCGAACTCGGCGCCCGGCTGCCCTGGGCCGCCGACGTCACCCCGCCCGACCTGGCTCGCCGGCTGCTGACCAGCGCCGCCCCGGCCGACCGGCTGACCCCGATCACCGGCAAGCGGGTGGCCGGGGTGGCCGCAGCCGGACTCCGGATCACCCCGTCGGATCCGGCCACCACCATCGGCCACGCGGACCTCTGGGCCGACCCGAAGACGGGGCTGCCGGTCCGGGTCGAGCTGGCCGGCCGCACCGGCAAGCCGGTCTTCACCACCCGGTTCCTGGAGCTGCGACAGAAGTCGCCCGATCCCCGCCTGCTGGTGCCCGCACAGCCCATCTCAGCCGGCTTCGTCACCACCGAACTCGGCAACGATCTGACCATCCCGTGGCTCGGACCGGCCATGCTGCCGCCGACCGTGGTGGGGCGGGATCGGGTGCGCAGCCCGGACGGCATCTCCGGCGTCGGCACCTACGGCCGGGGCTGGTCCACGCTCGTGATGCTGCGGCTGCCCGGCCGGGTCGGCTCCCGGTCGCTGCGGGCGGCCCGCGACGGCGGCGCCGCGGAGCTGGCCCTGCAAGCCGGCGAGGGCGTGGAGATCACCAGTTCGCTGCTGTCGGCGATCATCGTGCGGACCGCGGGCGACCGGACAGCCCGGCGCACCTACCTGGTCGCCGGCTTCGTCACGCCCGCCCTGCTGCGGCAGGCCGGCGCCGAACTGGTCGCCACCCCGGCGAGGGCCGGGTGATCACCACCACCGGGCTGACCAAGCGGTACGGCAGGGTGCTCGCCGTGGACGGGGTCGACCTGAGGGTCCGGGCCGGCGACCGGTACGGCCTGATCGGCCCGAACGGCTCCGGCAAGACCACGTTGGTCCGGCTGCTGTTCGGCCTGGTCTTCGCCACCAGCGGCGAGATCGAGGTGCTGGGCGAGCCGGTGCCGCGCCGGCTCGGCCGGGTGCTGCCGCAGGTCGGCGGGCTGGTCGAGGGCGCGGCCGCGTACGGGCACCTGTCCGGCCGGCCAACCTGGCGCTGCTGGACGCGGCCGGCCCTGGCGGCTCCCGCCGCACCCGCCAGGCCCGGATCTCCGCGGCGCTGGAGCGGGTCGGGCTGGCCGGGATCGACAGCCGGCCGTTCCGCACGTACTCCCTCGGCATGCGCCAGCGGCTGGGCCTCGCCGCGCGCGCTGCTGCGCACCCCGAAGCTGCTGGTGCTGGACGAGCCGACCAACGGGCTGGATCCGCAGGGCATCCGTGAGATGCGGGACCTGCTCCAGGAACTGAACCGGGACGGCACGACCATCCTGCTCTCCAGCCACCTGCTGGCCGAGGTCGAGCAGCTCTGCACCCGGGTCGGGGTGATCGACGGCGGCCGGCTGGTGATCCAGGAGGACCTCGACGTGCTGCGGGCCGCGACCGGCCGGGTGGTCGTGCACACGCCCGACGCGGACCGCGCGGTGGCGCTGCTGGACGGGCGGGTGGAGCAGCGGACCGGTGACCGGCTGCTGGTCCGGCACGCCGACCCGGCGGAGCTGAACACCCTGCTGGTCGCGGCCGGGTTGCGGATCGGCGAGCTCGGCCCGGAGCGGCGTTCGCTGGAGGAGATCGTGCTGGCCACGATGTCCGGGTCGGACGGTCGACGGCACGCCGGTCTCCGAGCCGAGCCGGAGCTCGCCGAGGGCGGCGAGCGATGATCGCGGTCGAGCTGTTCAAGCTGGTCCGCCGGCCGCGCACGTGGGTGAGCATCGCGCTGCTCTGCGGGCTGCCCGCGATGGTCGCGGTCTTCCTCGCGGTGACCGAGGTCGGCCCGGGACCCGGGGAGGAGCCGGTGTTCCTGTCCGCCGTGCTGTAGAACGGTGCGCTCTTCCCGGCTGCCGCGCTCGCGATCGTGCTGCCGGTGTTTCTGCCGGTCGCGGTGGCCGTGGTGGCCGGCGACGCGGTCGCGGGCGAGGCGGCCAGCGGGATGCTGCGGTACCTGCTGATCCGTCCGGTCGGCCGAACCCGGCTGCTGGTGGCCAAGCTGATCTCGATGACCGTCTTCACGGTGCTCGCCGTGACCACCGTCGCGGTCAGCGCCTACGCGATCGGGATCACGCTGTTCGCGGCGGAGCCCGGTGCGGTCACCTCGGTCTCCGGCGTGACGCTGACCAAGACCGAGATCCTGCTCCGGATCTCCGCGACCGTGCTGTACATCGCGGTCTCGATGCTGGGGGTCGGCGCGCTGGCGCTGTTCCTGTCCACCCTGACCGACTCGTCGCTGGGCGCCGCGCTCGGCGCGCTCGCGGCGCTGGTCGCCAGCCAGGTGCTGGTGACGCTGGACGCGGCCGGCGCCGTGCAGCCGTACCTGCCGACCCGCTACTGGTTCGCCTGGATCGACTTCTTCCGGGATCCGATCCTCTGGCGCGACATCGAGCGCGGCCTGGCGATTCAGGGCGTCTACGTGCTGGTCTTCCTCGGCATGGCCTGGGCCAACTTCGCCACCAAGGACGTCACCACCTGACCCGAACCCACCCAGTCCCGAACCCGCGAACCCTCCGCTTTGGGCGACATCTTCTCGGTTATAGCCGTGAAGATGTCGCCCAAAGCGCGAAAGAGGGGGTCAGCTGGCGCAGGCGGTGGGGCTGGGCGGTGTGAGCGGGGCGGCGCTGAGCGCGCTCAGCACGATCCGGCCGACGATGCCGTCGCTCGGCAGCCCGCCGTGGCTCACCCGCGCGCCGGGGCAGAGCGACTGCACGGCGAGGCTGACCGCGCCCTCCAGCCGGCCCGAGTCCGGGGGCGTGACGGTCTCGTCCTGGTCCGTCCAGAGCGCCAACCAGGCCGGCGGCGTGGGCACCGGAGTGGTGAGCCCGGCGAGCAGTTCGCTGCCCGGTGCGAGCTGGTGGCAGGCGGCCGGGCACGCGTCCGGCAGCAGGGCCGCGCCGAGCCCGGCGATGCCGGCACCGTGGTGCGGCGAACCGAGCGTGATGATGCGCCGTGCCTTGCTGGCCCCGTCGTGCTCCTGGACCCAGACCCGCGCGACCACCCCACCGGCCGAGTGGCCGATCACGTCCACGGACGGCGCGCCGCCGCGCAGGGCCCGTTGGACCTGGGCCTCCAGCGCGTCGGCCTGCTCGCGTAGGTCGCCGGTGGCGCCGCCGGGCAGCGCGACGACGGTCGCCTCCCGACCGGTGGCCTCCTCGATCGTGGTCGCGAGCTCGGTCAGCGCGCCGGCGCCCCCGCCGTAACCCGGCACCAGCAGCACCGGTCCGGGTCGGTCCTGCGGCGGGGCACCGCGGGCGGCCTCGCCGGTGCGGTCCAGCACGAGCCGCACACCGACCCCGACCAGCACGAGTACGAGCAGCGCCGCGACACCGGCCAGCAGCACGCGCCGCCGCAGGCTCAGCCCAGCGAACAGCCCGGTCCGCCCCGCCGCCCCGAAGCCCATGCCTCCATCGTGCCTGACGGGCGCACCGACCGCCGGAACGGATCAGACCGCGACGCCGTAGGCCTCGGTGAACGCGTCGGCCGCGTAGTCGTCGGAGGCGTAGGCGAAGCCGTTGTCGGCCCAGCCGGTGCCCCAGCTGTTCCGGACGATGAACCGGTCGGCGGTGTAGCCGACCAGCGCGACCGCGTGGCCGCCGCGTACGGTGTCCGGCTTGTAGACGTCGAGGTTGCCCTCGTTCTCGGTGGCCTCGTCCCAGGTGCGGTCCACGCCGAGCCGGGTCAGGATCGGTCCCTTGGTGGCCAGCCACTCGCGCCAGCCGGCGAGGTCGCGGCCGAGGTTGAAGTAGGCGCTGATCCGCAGCTGCGCGGCCGTGGCGAAGAACGTGCCGACCTCGCCGGGGTAGAGGGCGCCGGAGAACGGCAGCACCGCGTCGGTCACGGCGCCGTACTTGCGGGCGATGTCGAGCGAGGCCTTGAGGGAGGTGCCGGCGGTCTCGATGAACGTGGTCGGCTGCGCCGTGAACACGTCGGTCTCCTTGGCGCCCATCCACTGGAAGCGCGGGGAGAGCAGGTCGTCGGTGGCGATCCGGCCGGTCGTGACGAAGTGCCAGCGCAACACCGAGTCGGCACACGCCCAGCCGACGCACGAGCCGGAGCTGCCCTGGTCGCCGATCCGCCACCAGTCTTCCCGCAGGTCCTTCTCCCGGGGCAGGGTGGGCGCGGCGCCGTCGAGCAGCCCGGCCTGCTCGGCGTGCCGCAGGCGCCAGTCGGTCTCGGTGTCGCGGGAGGGCTCACAGTTCAGGATCCGGACGCCGTGGGCGTCGAGGAGGCCGTAGTCGGTCATGATCCGTTCCTCTGCTGGTCGTGACGGTTGTCATCGACCACGGGGAACGGGCTTCGCCGCCAGATACCGGCCGTCCGGCCAGATCCGCCGAGCCGCCCCGCCTTGGCTGCGAAACCGGGGCGACTCGCGGTCGGATTTTATTCGGTTGCCGCTCCCGGGTCCGACCCTCACCATGGGCGAGACACCACCGGGAGCTGCCCGGTGCTCCACGAGAGGAGGCACGACGGTGACTACACCTGCCTTCGGCCTGCCCGCAGACCGCCTCTCTCTCGCCTTTTGGAGCACCTCCAGTGACGTCTCACGACGACCTCTCGCAATACCCGCAGTACCCGGCATTTCCTGACGACTTCGTCACCGACGGCGACCGCTACGTCCCGCCGGCGGACGACCTGAGTGACGTCGACGACCGATTCGTCTTCGAATTCCATTCCTACGACGACGACCTCGAGGACGGCCAGCGCTGGTCGACCTGGCTCAGCGTCGAGCGCCTCAGCCGAGGCCCCGAGCCACTCCCGGACTGGGTGGTGACCTCGCAGGGCGCGATCGACACCGACCTCGGCGTGCTCAAGACCGGCAAGGAAGCCGACGTTCACCTCGTCGAGCGCGCCGACCCGCTCGACCCCGCCGGCGGTGTGATCATGGCGGCCAAGCAATACCGCTCTTCCGAGCACCGGAGCTTCCACCGCGCCGCGTCCTACACCGAGGGCCGCTCGATGAAGCGCTCACGTGACGAGCGGGCCCTCAAGCGGAAGAGCACCTTCGGCCGGCAGGTCGCGGCCGGCGAGTGGGCGGTGTCCGAGTGGGGTGCGCTGGTGCGGCTCTGGAATCTCGGACTGCCGGTTCCCTACCCGGTCCAGATCGACGGCACCGAGATCCTGATGGAGTGGATCACGGTCGTCGGCGAGGACGGCGCGGTCGAGACCGCGCCGCGGCTCGCTCAGACTCGACCCTCACCCGAGCTGCTGGCGTCGTACTTCGAGCAGCTCACCGATGCGCTCGCGACGATGGTGCAGAACGGCGTCGTGCACGGCGACCTCTCGGCGTACAACATCCTGGCGGCCGGCGAGCGGCTGGTCATCATCGACCTGCCACAGCTCGTCGACCTGGTCGGCAACCTCAACGGGATGGACTTCCTGCAGCGCGACTGCGTCAACATCTGCGGCTGGTTCCGCTCGCGGGGCCTCGAGGTCGATGCGGATGCGCTGTTCGCGGAGCTGATCGCCCATGCGTTCTGAGAGACCGCGGACCGGGACTACGAGCTACGCCGGCGGTGAAGCCGCTCCGTCAGGGTCGCGCGCAGCTCGTCGGGCAGCCCGTCGACCTCGACCAGCTCGGGCAGCAGCTCCGGTTCGGTCAGGTACGCCCGGAACGCCTGCGCGATCGTCACCCCGTGCGCCGGACGGTCCTCCACGGTGATCGGATCGCCGGCCCACACCTCGCCCTCCTCCAGCACGCGCAGGTACGCACCCGGGCGGTTCATTCGGGTGAAGGTCTTCACCCAGCGCGGCTCGTTCATCTTGTGCTGGAACGTGACGCACGGGATGCGGCCGAACGTCGGCTGGAGGACCAACCGTGGGCCGATGCGCCACCGCTCGCCGATGACCGCGCCGTTGACGTCGACCCCCTCGGTCGTCAGGTTCTCGCCGAAGAGCCCGTTGGCCAGGGGGCGACTCAACCGCAGCTGCCACCAGTCGTAGTCCTCGCGCGCGTACGCGTAGACGGCCTGGTCATCGCCGCCATGGTTCTCGATGTCGAAGATCTGGTCACCGACCAAGCCGCTGTGCAGCCCGGTCGTCTTCGGCCCCGGCGCCCGCACGGTGACCAGGTGATCGACCGGGCGCTTGTTGATGCCCGTGACACCAATGCCCTTGGCCGGGTTGGGCTCCGGCACCGCCAGGTTGACCGAAACAATTTTGCTCACGCCTGGCAACCTAACCGCACCGGCCATCGCACGCCTCGTAATTTCCCGCCAGCCGCGACCCCTGCGGCGCACGGATGGGCGTGGCGGACGGCATTAGCGGGTCGGGACGCTGACGCCGGCGTCGAACATCGTCGGGTCCGGGCGCCGCACCGGCCAGAACTGGCGCGGCTTGCCCCTTGACCTGGGCTCCTATGCTCGCGGCTGGGCTAAAGGAGGCCATCCCTGCATGGACAGCACCACACCCGGCACCGGCACCGGGCCGTACCCAATGCCTGCGCCGCCCATCGGCATGGACCAGCTGAACCGGCGGCCCCGCTGGGGCTGGATCATCGCGGTCGTTGCTGGTTTGTCCGTCATCGTCTGCTGCGGTGGCTCGGCCGGGGTCGCCTGGTTGGCTTCGCGCGAACCGGAGCGACCACCACGTACGGCGACCTTCGAGCTTCCGGCGACGCACGGGACGCTGGCCATCAACAAGGATCCGAATATGCAGGCCACTGCCGACCGAGTCCGCGATGCGCACCCTCGGTTGAAAGACGCTTCGAGCGTGATCTACGAGGATTCCGCCGACCCCATGAAACGGATCTTCATCACCGCCGTCCCGCTCACGTCGGCGGATTCGGAACTAGAGGACATGATGGAGGGCGCCGCTGAGTCCGCGACGCTCTCCAAGCCCGAGGTCGTCTCGTCGGGACGACTAGGCGGCCGGACCATCTGTGCGAAGGCCACTTCGTCCGTGGGCCTGAACGCGTCGACCTGCGCGTGGACTGATCACGCTGGCACCGGGATGGTGTTGTTCTTCAACCGGCCGATCGGCGAGTCGGCCGAACTCCTGCGCGGAATCCGTGAGGCCGGCACGCGCGACTGAGAGGGACGCCGCTCGGATGAACGACTGGACTACGAGCTACGTCGCTGGAGAAGCCGTTCCGTCAGGGTCTCGCCCAGGTCGTCGGGCAGCCCGTCGACCTCGACCAGCTCGGGCAGCAGCTCCGGTTCGGTCAGGTACGCACGGAACGCCTGCGCGATCGTCACCCCATGCGCCGGACGGTCCTCCACGGTGACCGGATCGCCGGCCCACACCTCGCCCTGCTCCAGCACGCGCAGGTAGGCACCCGGGCGGTTGTAGCCCGGTCGTCTTCGGCCCCGGCGCCCGCACGGTGACCAGGTGATCGACCGGACGCTTGTTGATGCCCGTGACACCAACGCCCTTGGCCGGGTTGGGCTCCGGCACCGCCAGGTTGACCGACACAATCTTGCTCACGCCCTGGCAACCTAACCGCACCGGCCACCGCACGCCCCGCAATTTCCCGCCATGCCGCGGCCTCCCAGCGATCGCGCGCTACACCCGGACGGCACGGGACGTTCGACCTCGGCTTGTGCTTATCGTGGCCCCATGGCAACTCAGGTGATCGTGCTCAACGGCGGCTCCAGCTCCGGCAAGTCCGGGATCGTCCGGTGTCTACAGGCCGTCCTGCCGGATCCGTGGCTAGCTATCGGGGTCGACATGCTGATCGAGGCGATGCCGGCGTCGATGCGGCAGTCGGAAGCAGGCATCGAGTTCGGTGCTGATGGCACGGTGAGTGCGGGAGCGCGGTTCCGCACGCTGGAGGCGGCATGGATGGAGGGCGTCGCCGCCATGGTCCGGGCCGGTGCCCGGGTCATCATCGACGATGTCTTCCTCGGTGGAGCGGCGTCCCAGGCGCGGGTACAGAAGGCGCTCGACGGGCTGGACGTGTTGTGGGTCGGCGTCCGATGCGCCGGCCCGGTCGCCGCCGGCCGCGAGATCGCGCGTGGAGATCGGGTCTCCGGCATGGCCGCGGCACAGGCCGACGTGGTCCATCAGGGCGTCACCTACGACCTGGAGGTGGACACCACGCACACCGAACCCCTGGCCTGTGCCCGGACCATCGCGAGCCACGTCGACTCGGCGGTCGAGACGGGCCTTACCCGGAGCCGAAGCACACGAAGCTACTGAGTTCCTCGGCGCGCCGGCCTGGGCGAGGGCGGCGGCGGGGGAGGAGCCGTCGGCCACCCGGTGGTAGCCGGTCATCACGGCGATCGCGGTGCTGTCGCTGACCCGGCTGACGCTGGCGATCACGGTCGCCGAGCCGGCGGCGATCAGCGCGGTGGCCATGCCGAGCGCCTCGTCGCCGGGCCGCACGTCGGTCAGCCCCAGGTCGCACGAGGAGAGCACCACGGTCGCCGGCGGCCGGGCCAGGTGCTGCACGTCGTAGCCCATCAGCGGCCCGCCGGCGAGGTCGAGCGAGGAGAACAGCGCGTTCTCGGGTTCGTGGTGACCGTGCGCCGCGAGGTGGGCGAGGTCGGCGCCGTCCAGGCCGCGCAGGGTCGCCGCGGGGGTCGGCCGCCGCGCCGGCCAGCACGGTGGCGTCAGGGCGCAGCGTGGCGATCGCCCGGATCTCGGCCTCGCCCTGGGCGTTGCCCGGGCCGGCGACCAGCAGCGCGCCGCCAACCGGCGCGGCGGCGCGGGCGCGCCGGCGGCTCCGGGCGGCGTGCCACACGGTGGCCGACGGGGCGACCGTCACGGGCCGCTCGGCGCAGCCGTCGAGCAGGCGCCAGGGCACGGCGGCCAGCGCGCCGGTCGGGATCACGATCAGGTCCCGGTCTCCGATCAGTTCCAGGATCGGCGCCACGGTCAGCGCGCTCGAGCGTGCGGGCATCCCGCCGGGTCGCGGCCATCGCGGCGGCGTGCATCCGCGCGGGCAGCGCGCGGCCGGCCACCGCGTCCAGATCGGCGCGGAGCCTGCGCGACGGCCTCCTCGGCGTCGGCGTACCGGCCCAGCGGCACCAGCGTGGCCGAGCCGCCGGCCACCACCAGCACGTGCAGGCGGCCGGCGTCGCGCAGGTAGACCGCCATCGCGGCGCCGCCCAGCTCGGTGCGGATCGCGCCCAGCGTGGTCAGGGTCGCCGTGGTGCCCGGGCCGGCGGCGAACCAGGAATGTTCCCGGATGGTGCGTTGCAGCGCCTCGCACCGGGCGCGCACCGGCGCGGTCGGCCGCTGCGCCAGTTCGGCCTGGCGCAGCGCGTGCCGGGCGTGCCGCAGCTCCTCCAGCGCGGCGGCGGCGGCCGGGTCGTCCGGCGGGCGGACCGGCGGCAGCAGCATCGCCTGCGCCCTGGCCCGCTCGGACCAGCCGAAGACGGCGCCCGGCGAGCCACCGGCCAGCGCCGCGGCGAGGCCCGCCCTGGCCAGGTCCTGGCCGTGCACCGCCGCGCCGGTCTGCAGGTCCAGGCAGCCGAGCTGGCTGCGGTGCCGCTGCAGCTCGGTGAGGCCGGCGCGCAGCTGACGGGCCGCGTCGGCGCCGCGTCCGGCCGAGATCGCGAGCTCGGCCTGGGTCAGCCGGCGGAGCAGCCGGGTGTCCAGCCGGTCGGTGCGCCGGGGGGCGGGCAGACTGTCCAGCACCTCGGTGGCGGTCGCGTCCCGGCCGGCGGCGACCAGCGCCCGGACCGCGACCAGGCCGGCGAGCCGGGCGTCCTCGTCCAGCCCGAGCGCGGTCAGCGCGGCGGCCAGCCGCCGGGCGCGGCGGGCGGTGGCCACCGGGTTGGTGCGGGCGGCGAGTTCGGCGCGGAGCACCACCAGCGTCGGCGAGCGCAGCCCAGGTCTCGTTGTCCCGGCGCAGGAACCGCACCCTGGCGAGCATCGCCCACCGCCGGGCCGGCTCGGGGCGGCCGGCGAGCAGCGCCGACTCCGCCCTGGCCAGCTGCGCCTCGGCGTAGTCCTGGCTGAGTCGCTGCCGGCCGAACCGCTCCAGCGCCGCCTCCAGCTCCCGGTCGGCCTCGCGGAACAGCCCGGCGGCGAGCAGCGCCCTGGCCCGGTCGACCGCGAGCACCGGCAGGAACGTGGGGGCCAGCGCGGTGTACTGCCGGGCGGCGGCGTCGAAGGCGCGGAGCGCGGCCGGGAGGTCGCCGGCGAGATAGTCGAGGTAGCCGAGGTTGTGGGCGGCCTTCGCGGCCACCCGGGCGAGTCCGTGCTGGTCGGCGAGCTGGGCGCAGCGGGCCAGGTCGGCTCGAGCCTGCCGGACGTCGGCCGCCGCGAGGTGCAGCACGCCACGGTTGAGCAGCGCGCGGGCCAGCTCGGCCTGCTCGGCCCCGTGCCCGAGCAGGCCGACCGCCGCGTCGAGATCACGCAGCGCGGCCCCGCGTCGTCCGGTCCGCAGCAACAGCAGGCCACGCTGTCCGAACAGGACACCGCGGCGCTCCGGCCGGAGCAGCGGCTCGGCCGCGTCCAGCAGACCGAGCCCCACGTCGATCCGGCCCTGCTCGGCCTCGGCGTGGGCCAGGCTGACCAGCACCCGTCCCCGGAGCTCGCCCGAGCCGTCCGGCAGCAGCCGCAGGGCCGTGCGGAAGCGCCGGGCGGCGAGCGTCGGGCGCCCACTCGCCGTCGCCGCGACGCCGTCGGCGTGCAGGGCGCGCGCACGCTCGACGACCGGAGTCACAACAGCAGGGCAGGGGTGACGACCCTGGTGGCGAGGTCCACCCCGCAATCCGGCGTCGGATGGACCACCAGTTGGGCGAGCCCGCGGGCCACCCCGTCGAACACGAACCGCCCGGTCTCGTCGGCCGTGACCGCGTAGGACTCGCCCCGCGAGGTGGCCGGCTCGCGGGTGATCCGCAGCTCGACCCGGAGCGGCCCGGGCGGGGCCAGCCAGCCGTCCAGCCGGACCACGTCCTCGTGGCCGTCCTCGGCCACCGTGACCATGATCGTCAGGCTGTCGGAGTCGAACGTGACGGTCCTGGTGCGTTCCGAGCCTCGCGCGCCGGAGCCGACCAGCTGGTCCTCCTGGAGCCGTGAGATGACCACGCCGACGTCGTCCAGGTCGAGGTCCTCCAGCGCGATCGCGAACTTGATCCGTTCGGTGAGATCGGCCGGCGGGGGATCGGTGAGCTCGTGGTAGGCCCGGACGTCCGCCAGGACCGCGGCGTCGAGGTCGTCGAGCGGGCCGGTGGAGCCGGGGTGGCGCGGTGGGGGAATGGCGTTCATCGCGCGCTCCAGGAGGGGTCGGCGAGCAGCATCGCGCGGAGCTTGGCCAGGCACCGGCCTCGGGTCGGCCCGATGCTGCCGATCGGCATGCCCAGCGCCTGGCTGACCACGGTGTAGTCGGGCCGGTCGACCATCGCGACCACCCGCAGCAGCTCACGGCAGCGCTCCGGCAGCCGCTTGAAGTGCTTGGCGAGGCCGCGGTAGCTCTCGCTCCGGCCGAGCAGTTCGTCCAGGTCGGGGCTGGGGTCCGGCACGGTCTCCAGCAGGTCGGCACCGGCGCCGATCTGCTTGCGCCGGCGGGCGCTGGCGTGCCAGGACTCCCGCCGGGTCGCGGTGACCAGCCAGGCCGTGAGCGCCTGCGGCGACCGGATGTCGTGTAGCCGGCGGAGCAGCTCCAGCCAGGTGGTCTGCACGACGTCGGCCGCGTCGTCGGCCTGCAGGCCCTGGGCCCGCGCGACGTGCCAGAGCAACGGGGTCAGCGCCTCGACCACCTCGTTCAGCGCGCCGAGCTCGCCGGCCTGGGCGCGCTCGAGGCAGCGGGCCAACCGGGCGTGCCGTTCGGCCGGCGGTGCGGTTGCGGGTAGCGGACCGGGAGGAGGCGCGTCGGTGGTCATGATCCCTGCGCTTTCCGGGTGCGGCGGGCCCGTTTCGCTGGTGCCGCGGTGTCCTTGCCTGTGCTCTTGCTGGCCTTGGTCGCCTTCCGGGGACCGTGCGGTGTCGGCACCGGCCGGCGCGGTGACCGTCGCCAGCGCGGAGCCCGCTCGGCGCGGCGGCGGCGGCGGGCGAGACGTCCTGGAGCGACCCGACGGACCGGGTCCGTTCGCCGGCGAGCAGGATCGAACGGGCGAGCTTCGCGGCGAAGACGGGGCCGGCGAACGAGGTGCCGCTCCACCGGCCGAAGCCGGCGCTGAAGTCGTCCGGGTCGAGCGACTCCCTGGTCTGGTCCGGGGTCGGGCCGGGCAGGCAGAGCGCCGGGCTCAGGCTGCCCCGGAACGTGGTCGGGAAGGTGCTGACCAGCGCGGTGCCGTAGTCCCAGGCCGTGACCCAGTAGCCGTCGTTGCTGTACATCGCCTTCGTGCCGTTGGGGTTGCGGGCACCGACGCTGGTCAGCGGGATCCGGGCCTGGTTCGCCGCGCCGGCGAGCGCGGCGGGGAAGACCAGGCGGCTGGTGGCGTCGTTCCCGGCCGAGGCGACGATGGCGACACCGAGGTCCGCGATCTGCCAGAGCAGCGCGGAGAGCTCGGCCGTGTACGCCAGATCCCGCGGCTGCTCGTGGTAGTAGCCGAGGGAGAGGCAGAGGATGTCCACGAAGTCCGCGGGGTCGCTGCGCTTGATCCGCTGGTAGAGCGCGGACAGCGCCTGGATCAGGTGCCGCTCGTGCACCACGCCGTCGCTGTACATGACGGGGACGGCGAACACCCGGGCGTCCGGTGCGACCTGGCGGATCACGCCCGTGATGAACGTGCCGTGGCCGGCGTGCGAGTCCAGGATCCCGACCAGTGGCGCGATCAGGCTCCCGGTGCTCACCTCCGGGTTGGGGATCGGCTCGGCCGGCTTGAAGGCGAGCGGCGGCGTGACCAGGAAGTCGGCCTGCTCGGGGCCGTCCGGGTTGAGCCAGCGGTGATCGCCGACGCCGGTGTCCAGCACGGCGACGATCGGCCGGCGGCCACAGCGCAGTTCGGCGAGCGGGCGGCGGGCCGGCGCGTCGGCCAGCACCATCAGCGGCACCCGGCCGGAGTAGCCGAGCACGCCGCCGGCCGCCATGGCCCTCGGTCGCCGGGTGGCCTTCCGTGGCGGGGTGGCCCTCGGTGGCCGGTATGCCGGCGATGCCGAACGAGGTGGTCGCGAAGAGCAGGTGCTCCAGGCCCAGCTGTCTGACCTCAGCGATGAACTCGTCGCTCGCGGCGGACTCGAACCGGATCCACTGCAGCACACGCCAGGCGTCCAGCGACTCGTCGACGGCCCGGTCCCGGGTGGGCGGCTCGCCGGCGACCGGCGGGGCCGGCGCGCCGGTGTCCGGCAGCCGGCGTTCGGGTTCGAGCGGCATGATCCGCAGCACGGTGGTCTCGGAGACGCTGTCCTGCTGCTGGACGTTCAGCCCGCGGGGCTCGAGCACCCGGCTGTTGATGAAGGTCGGTGAACGCGGTGTTGTCGCGCAGCGCGAGCGGCGCGAGCAGGTACTCGTACCGGTAGACGGTCGGTTCGATCGGTGTGCCATCGTCGGCCGGCGCGGCGTCGGTCGGCGAGAGCATCCGGGCTCGGTGCCGGCGGAGCAGCTCGGCGGTCGGGGGGAACGGGCGCGGCGGCTCCGGCCAGGCCGGCCCGGGGTCGCGGGTCGGCTCATCCGGCGGTTGGTAGCCCGATGTCTTCCGACGTGGACCCGGCATCTAATACCTCCACAGGCGTGTTCGCGGCTCGAACGGCAGTCGCCGACTGTAGACACGTGGCCGCCTGTCCCAATGAGATACCACGCAGGGAACATCGGGCGCTGTCGGATATCCGGCTCAGGTTCAGGCATCGGCCAAATCGGCAGCAAGAAGGGCCGATCGACCGACATCGGTGTCGCCTCCACCCGACAGTCCGCGGCCGTGCCCGGCCAGCGTGCAGACGTGTACCGGTTGCGGTCGAGCCGTGTAACCAATATAACTGGTTACATGCCTCTGAACTGGAAGCTCGTCATCGACAGCACGAACGCACCCGCCCTCGCGGACTTCTGGGCCGCAGCGCTGGACTACGAGGTCGAGGACCCCAGCGCCCTGATCGAGCGGCTGCTGGCCGCCGGCCACCTGCCGGCGGAGGCGGTGATGGAGCACAGCGGCCGCAAGATCTTCCGCGGCTACGCCGGGATCCGTCATCCCGACGACCCGTTCGACGAGGCCAGCGGCGTCGGCCACGGGCGGCGGCTGCTCTTCCAGGACGTACCCGAGGGCAAGTCCGGCAAGAACCGCCTGCATCTGGACGTGCACAGCGAGCCCGGCGGCCTCGACGGCGCTGGTGGCCCGGCTGGAAGGGCTAGGGGCGACCCGCGTCCGCGAGTTCGACAACGGGCCGGCCGGGCACTGGTGGGTCATGCAGGACCCCGAGGGCAACGAGTTCTGCGCGCGTAGCCGGGCCCAGCGTCCACAAGGGGCGGTGCGCAACGCGCTAGCGTGACGGCATGGCGCGCTCCCGGCGGTACCGCGACGGCACGCTCGAGGCCGAGGACTTTCCGATCGCCGAGCTGTCGGACCACCGGGTCCAGCCCGACACCGGTGCTCTGGGTGGACCTCTGCGAACCGAGCGAGGAGGAGTTGGCCGAGGTCGGCGCCGAACTCGGGCTGCACGAGCTGGCGATCGAGGACGCGGTCTCCGATCACCAGCGCCCGAAACTGGACCGGTACGACGCCCACCTTTCCTCAACGTGTACGCGGTCAAGCTGGACGCCGAGTCCGGGCGGCTGGAGAAGGCGGAGATCTCCGCGTTCATCACCGAGAACGTGCTGGTCACCGTCCGCAAGGACAAGAGCATTCGACATCGACGCGGTGGTGCGCGCGCTGGGACGCCAAGCCGAATCTGGCCAAGTACGGCGTCGGCTTCCTGGTGCACGGGCTGCTCGACTACGTGGTGGACGGGCAGTTCGACGCGGTCCAGGCGCTGGACGAGGAGATCGGCGCCCAGGAGGACGACCTGTTCGCCGAACGGCCGGCCCCGCGGGGCCGTCCAGCGCCGCACGTTCGCCCTGCACAAGAGCCTGGTCGATGCTGCGCAGGGCGGTCGGGCCGATGAGCGAGGTGGTGAACGGCCTGCTCCGCGGCGACGTGCAGGTGGTCCCGCCGCCGATGCTGCCGTACTTCCAGGACGTGTACGACCACACGCTGCGGGCCGCCGAGTGGACCGAGTCGCTGCGCGAGCTGATCAGCACGGTCCTGGACACCCGGCTGACGCTGCAGAGCAACCGGATGAACGGGATCATGAAGAAGGTGACCAGCTGGGCCGCGATCATCGCGGTGCCGACCGCGGTCACCGGTTTCTACGGGCAGAACGTGCCGTTCCCCGGCTCCGGAGCAGCCGAGCGGCTTCTACACCTCGACCGCGATCGTGGCGGGGCTGTCGGTGGGGCTCTACGCGCTCTTCCGTCGCTGGGACTGGCTGTAGCGCCGGTCCGCGCCCGGTTTCCGGCCAGCGCGGCCGCAACGGTCGCAATTGGACAAATACGCTGCAGTCCGACAAGCGCATAAATCGCTACGCTTAATCAGAATTCGGACCACTGCGTAAAGTTACATGTCGATTTGCGAATGTCACGACAAGGTAACACTGTCGGGAGATATATCGCCGCGTCGCGGGTTCGTGCGAAGGATGCGAATTATTAGGCCCACCATTCAGGGGCTTTATCCTCTGTAGGAGCTGCACGTGAGCAAAACTCGCATCTGGCGCCGACGATTTTCGGCCGGACTCCTCGCCTCAGTAGTCGCCACCAGCGGCTTAGTACTGGCGGGCGGTGCCACCCCGGTGGCAGCCGACCCGTCCGCCGAAACCGAGAGTGGCGCCCTCAAGGACGCGCCCACCGACACGTTAGGTGGCCACGACTTAGAACTGCTGGCCGCGGCCCAGGCCAAGAACGAACCGACCGTCATGCTCATCGTGGCCACGGACAAGGGCCGCAACAATGCCGTCGCCGGCGAGCTGAAGAAGCTCGGCGGCAAGATCGCCAAACAGGTCGACGCCGTCGGATACCTCCGCGCCCGCGTCCCCACCGGCGCCGTGCTGAAGGCCGCCAAGCTGGGCGGCGTCTCGGCGATCGACCTCAACGAGACGATCCGGTACCCCGAACCCGAGCCGAAGTCGACGGCCGCGAAGGTGGCCCCGGTGTCCGGTCCCAACGCGAGCACCCCGGCGGCCAACCCGTACATGCCGACGCACGAGACCGGCGCGGTCTCCTTCAAGAAGGCCCACCCGACCTGGGACGGCCGCGGCGTGACGATCGGCATCATGGACTCGGGCGTCGACCTCGACAACCCGGCCCTGCAGACCACCTCCACCGGCGAGCGCAAGATCACCGACTGGTTCACCGCGACCGACCCGCTCTTCGACGGCGACGGCACCTGGCGGGTCATGCTCACCCAGGTCGCCGGACCGACGTTCACCACCGCCGGCTCCACCTGGACCGCACCGGCCGGCACCTACCGGATCAACCGGTTCAACGAGGCGATCACGGCCGGCCAGCTCCCCGGGCGGCGACGTGAACCGGGACGGCGACACCCCGACCTGTTCGGCGTCCTCTACGACCCGGTGAGCCACGACATCCGGGTCGACGCCAACCAGAACCGCAACTTCACCGACGACGCCGGTCATGCGGCCGTACAAGGAGAAGTTCGACGTCGGGCACTTCGGCGTGGACAACCCCGCCACCGCGGTGCGCGACCAGATGCCGTTCGTCGTCGAGTTCCGCGAGGACGTCGACGTGACGCCCGCCGGCCTGCCCGGCGTGGCCGACTTCGTCAACATCGGCATCATCGAGGACGAGCACGGTTCGCACGTGGCCGGCATCACCGCCGCCAACAACATGCTCGGCAACGCCAACTTCGACGGTGCGGCGCCGGGCGCGAAGCTCGTCTCGGCCCGGGCCTGCTCCTGGGGCGGCGGCTGCACCGCCGCCGCGCTCACCGACGGCATGGTCGAACTGGTCGTCAACCGCAAGGTCGACGTGGTGAACATGTCGATCGGTGGTCTGCCGGCCCTGAACGACGCCAACAACGCCCGCGCCGAGCTGTACGACCGGCTGATCAGCGACTACGGCGTGCAGCTGTTCATCTCGGCCGGCAACTCCGGCCCCGGCCTCAACACGGTCGGCGACCCGTCGGTGGTCAACAACGTGGTCAGCGTCGCGGCCGGCGTCAGCAAGGAGACCTGGCTGGCCAACTACGGCTCGGTCGTGAAGAAGCCGCTACAACCTGTTCAACTTCTCCTCCCGCGGCCCGCGCGAGGACGGCGGCTTCAAGCCCAACATCACCGCGCCGGGCTCGGCCATCTCGACCACGCCGCTCTGGCAGCCGGGCAACCCGGTGCCGGAGGCCGGCTACGCGCTGCCGCCGGGCTACCAGATGCTCAACGGCACCTCGATGGCGTCGCCGCAGGCCGCCGGTGCTGCCGCGCTGCTGCTCTCGGCGGCCAAGGCGACCGACCGCGGGGTCACCCCGGCCGCGCTGCGCCGCTCGATCTACTCCTCCGCGAAGTGGATCGACGGGGTCCCGTCGTACGGCCAGGGCAACGGCCAGTTCAACGTCCCGGGGCCTGGGACCTGCTCCGCAAGGGCGTCCAGGTCCGGAACTACACCGTGGACGCGCCGGTCTGCACGGCGATCTCGGAGTTCCTCGCCACGCCCAACCGGGGCACCGGCATCTACAACCGGTGCGCCGCGAGCGAGGGCGGGCTGAAGCCCGGCCAGTCCAAGACCTACACGGTGAAGCTCACCCGGACCAGCGGGCGCGAACAAGGCGATCAGCCACACCCTGCGCTGGGTCGGCAACGACGGCACGTTCGCCTCGGCTGGGAGCGTCGCGCTGCCGCTGAACAAGACCGTGACCGTCGCCGTCAAGGTCAAGGCGGGCCTCGGCGCGCACGGCGCGAACCTGGAGGTGGACGACCCGAACACGGCCTGGGTCGACTTCGAGCTCGTCGAACGTGGTGGTCGTGGCCAACGAGACCAAGGCGCCGGCGTACCAGTTCGCCACCGAGTCCTCGGTGGAGCGGAACTCGTCCAAGTCCTACTTCGTCAACGTGCCGCGAGGGCGCCTCGGCGCTGCAGGTCAACCTCTCGGGCATCGCGACCGGATCGCAGACCCGGTTCATCGCGATCAACCCGTGGGGCGTTCCGGTCGAGAGCACGTCCAGCCTGGTCTGCTACACGAACTTCTCCGACGCGGCCGCGTGCAAGCCGCAGGAGCGGGACTACGCCAACCCGCTCGCGGGCGTGTGGGAGATCGAGGTCGAGTCGCGCCGCACCTCGCCGGCGCTGGTGAACCCGTACAGCCTGACCGCGCGGGTCCAGGGCGTGACGGTCTCGCCGGCCGTGATCACCCTGCCCAGCGTCACCGCCGGTCAGCCGACCCCGGTGACCTGGACGGTCAAGAACACGTTCGGTCCGGTGAAGGTGAGCGGTCAGGGCGGCCCGCTGGGCAGCGCGTTCTGCGCAGCGGCCGACGATCACCCCGGGCACGCACCAGACATACCAGATCGTGGTGCCGGCCGGCACGCCCAGGCTCGACGTCGCGATCGGCAACACCAGCGACCTCGGCGCCGACCTCGACCTCTACGTCCGGCTCAACGGCGTCGAGGTGGCCAGGGCGGCCGACGGCGACTCGGAGGAGGCGGTCTCGATCGCCAACCCGGCGCCGGGCACGTACGAAGTGGACGTGGACGGCTTCGCGATCCCGTCCGGGCAGCACCGCAGTACGACTACCGGGACGTGTTCTTCTCGCCGGCGCTCGGGGCGATCACGGCCCCGGCCACGCTGCTGACCCTGGCCAACGGGGCCTCGGCCAGCATCACCGGCGCGGTGACGGCGCTGTCGGCTCCGGCCGCCGGGCGGCAGCTCTTCGGTGAGCTGCAGGTCGTGACGGACGAGGGCGCGGTCGTCGGCCGCGGCAACGTGCTGATCGGCACGGTCAACTGACCTGACCGTCGGCACCGGATGAACGAACGCGGAGCCCGCCCCAAGGTGGGGCGGGCTCCGCGTCGTCGTCGCGGTCGTAGCTCAGCTGCCTAGCGGGTACGGCCCGGACGGTCGGCCGCCTTGGCCGCCGCCGCGCTGCGCGCCGCCACCGCCGCCGGGGTCGGCGTCGGGTGCGGGTTACCGGCGCAGCTCACGTCCTTCTTCGGCAGCTTGCCGGTCAGCAGGTAGTCGGTGCCGTAGCCATCGGTGCAGGCTTGACCTGCTCGTACAGGTACTGGCCGTGGTTGTAGTTGCCGGTGACCGTGATCAGCCGGGAACCGGCCAGCTGCCGGTGCATGCTCTTCGCGCCGGCGTACGGCGTGGCCGCGTCACCGGTGGCGTTGACGATCAGGATCTTCGGCAGGTTCTTGCCGCCGACCTTCGGCACCGACTTCGCGCTGTACGGCCAGAACGCGCAGGCCATGTTGAACCAGGTGTTGTTCCAGGTCAGGAACGGGTAGTTCTGGTACTGCTTGGCCGCGTCCGCGGTGCCAGCGGCTCACGTCGTTCGGCCACGGCGCGTCGTTGCACTCGACGGTGGTGTACATCGCCGTGCTGTTCTCGCCGGCCAGGTCGGTCGGGCCGTACTGCGCGAGCAGCCCAGCGGCGTCCCCGGCGTTGAGGTACTGGCTGACGGCCAGCGCCAGGTCGGGCCAGGCCGCGTCGGAGTACATCGAGCCGACCGCGATGTTCTCGTACTCGGTGGCGCCGAGGACGCCGTCGGCCGGCTTGGCCTTCAGCGCCGCGCGCGCGGCGTACCAGGCCTTGCGCACCTTCTCGCCGCTGTTGCCGAGGTGGTAGGTCGAGTCGTACTTGGCGACCCACTTCGAGAACTCCTTGAACGAGGCCTCGAACGCCACGTTCTGGTCCTGGTTGTCGCGGTACCAGGCGCCGGTCGGGTCGACGGCGCTGTCCAGGATGAACCGGCGCGACTGCTTCGGGAACAGCGTCGCGTAGGTGGCGCCGAGGTAGGTGCCGTAGGAGTAGCCCAGGAAGTTGATCTGCTTCTCGCCGAGCGCGGCGCGGATCCGGTCCATGTCCCGGGCCGTGTTCGCGGTGTTGAAGAAGCGGATGTTCGCGCCGTTCTTGGTCAGGCAGCCCTCCGCGTACTGGGCCGCCCGGCCGGTGTTGATCGCCAGGTCGATCGAGTTCTTCGGCACGGTGTCCCGGGCCGGCGCGGTGTAGAACGTCGCCGGGTCGACGCAGTACACCGGCGCCGACAGGCCGACGCCGCGCGGGTCGAAGCCGATCACGTCGTACGCCTTCTTCGCCGCGTCGGGCAGGCGCCGCTGGGTGCTGGCGGCGTACGCGACACCGGTGCCGCCGGGGCCGCCGCGGTTGACGAGCAGCACGCCCTGGCGCTCGGCCGGGGTGCCGGTCGCCTTGGCCCGGCTGACCGCGACCTTGATCGTGGCGCCGCCGGGCTTCGCGTAGTCCAGCGGAACCGTCACCGTGCCGCACTGCAGGACCGCCGGATATCCGGTCGGGCAGGCGCCCCAGTTGACGGCCGGTACCGCCGCGGCCGCCGTCAACGGCGCGGTCACGGGCGCCGCGACGGCACTGCCGCTCGCGCCGACCAAGCTACCCGCAGCGAGCGCGGCCATCGCGCCGATCGCAGTTGCTCTTCTCACCAAGTGTCCCCTCGTTCGGTCAGCCGATCGTCCCGGATGGTGGTGCGACGATCGGCCTGGTCAGACAACCTTTCGGGCGGACCTGGGTCAAGGGCCAAGGAAGCTCTGGTTTCACGGAAAAATCATGAAATGCTTTCGCCGGGCGACACGAAGTCAAAAGGCAACTATTTGCGCTGTTGGCGACATTCTCGGTGCTATAGCCCGGAAAATGTCGCCCACAGGCGCAAGGTCGAACGGGAGCTCCGGCGTCAGTGCGGGGTGCTGAGCGGGCGGCGGCGGCCGTGCGCGGGTTCCCGGCCGAGCGGCTGGCTGGGTCGGGCGAGCAGCGGATGGCGGCGCTCCAGCTTGCGGGTCACGGGGCGGTCGACGGTCACCTCGATCTCCTCGCCGGCATGCCGGATCGACACGCTCGCGTCGGGTCCATCGTGGACCGTGTAGGTGACCCGCTCGTGCCGGACGTCGACCCGGAGCCGCGCCTCCCGCCAGCGGACGGTGAACGCGAGCCGGCTGATCCCGTCGGGCAGGGCCGGGTCGAACGACAGCACGCCGTCGTGGTCGCGCAGCCCGCCGAACCCGGCCACCAGCGCGATCCAGGCGCCGGCGAGTGAGGCCATGTGCAACCCGTCCCTGCTGTTGTGGTGCAGGTCGCGCAGGTCGATCAGGGCAGCCTCGTACGCGTAGTCGTGGGCGAGTTCCAGCTGGCCGACCTCGGCCGCGAGCACGGCCTGGGTGCACGCCGAGAGCGAGGAGTCCCGGACCGTGCGGCGCTCGTAGTAGTCGACGTTCCTGGCCTTCTGCTCCAGCGTGAAGGCGTCGCCGCACCAGTGCATCGCCAGCACCAGGTCGGCCTGCTTGATCACCTGCTTGCGGTAGAGGTCGAAGTAGTGCGTGTGCAGCAGCAGCGGGTACTTGTCCTTGCTGCCCTCGAAGTCCCACTCCTGGTGCAGGGTGAAGTCCTTGGACTGCTCGTGCACCCGCAGCTCGTCGTTGTAGGGCAGGTGCACCGCGGCCGCGGCATCCCGCCAGGCGGCCGTCTCCTCGATGCTGACGCCGAGGTCGCGGGCCAGGTCGGGGTGCCGGTTCGCGGCCTCGGCGGCGGCGCGCAGGTTCCGGGCGGCCATCAGGTTGGTGAAGATGTTGTCGTCGGCGATCGAGCTGTACTCGTCCGGGCCGGTCACCCCGTCCACGTGCCAGGCGCCGTGCGCGTCGTGGTGCCCGAGCGACGCCCACAGCCGGGCGGTCTCGACCAGCAGCTCCAGGCCGACCTCGCGTTCGAACGCGTCGTCGCCGGTGGCCGCGTGGTAGCGCACCACCGCCTCGGCGATGTCGGCGTTGATGTGGAACGCCGCGGTGCCGGCCGGCCAGTAGCTGGAACACTCCTGGCCGCGGATCGTGCGCCAGGGGAACGCCGCACCGGCGAAGCCCAGGGTGGCCGCCCGCTCCTTCGCGAGCCAGAGCGTGGAGTGCCGCCAGCGCAGCGCGTCCGCCGCCGCCTGCGGCAACGTGTAGGACAGCACCGGCAGCACGAAGCCCTCGGTGTCCCAGAACGTGTGCCCGTCGTATCCCGGGCCGGTCAGGCCCTTGGCGGGGATCGATCGGCGCTCGGCCCGGGCGCCGGACTGCAGCACGTGGAACAGCCCGAACCGGACGGCCTGCTGGAGCTCGGCGTCGCCGTCGACCTCGACGTCGGCGGCGTCCCAGAAGTCGTCCAGGTACTCCTTCTGCTGGGCGACCAGCCCGTCCCAGCCGGAGTACCGCGCGCCGCTCAGGGCCGCCGCGACCTGGTCCCGCAGCGCGGGCTGCGAGCGCAGGCTCGACCAGCCGTAGGCGAGGTACTTGACGATCCGCAGGGTCTCCCCGGGCTGGAGCACGCAGATCACGGTGGTCCGGGCGGCGTCGGGACGGGCGTCCACCTTCACCTCGACCCGGCCGGGGCCCTCGACGATGTGGTCCATGCCGGCCGCCATCAGCAGCTCGCTCGCGCGGGTGCGGTGCAGCAGGATGACGCCGTGGTCCTCGATGTCCTGCTCGACCGCGACCAGCGGGTGCTCGAGCACGGCGGAGACCCGGGGGTCGTTGCTCAGCGTCGGCTGGGCCTCGTTCGCCACCAGCTCGGACTGGACGATGATCCGGACGGGCTGATCGACCGGCGTCACCACGTACTCGATCGCGGCCACCGCGCGCTGGGCGAAGGACACCATCCGGCGCGAGCTGACCCGGACCCGCTTGCCGGCCGGCGAGGTCCAGTCCGCCGTCCTGACCAGTTGGCCGGCGCGCAGGTCGAGCACGCGCTCGTGGCTGTTCAGGTCGCCGTAGCGGACGTCGAAGGGGGAGTCGTCCACGAACAGCCGGATCAGCTTGCCGTTGGTCACGTCCACGACGGTCTGCCCGGACTCCGGGTAGCCGTAGCCGGCCTCCGCGTAGGGCAGCGGGCGCTTCTCGTAGAAGGAGCTGAGGTACGTGCCGGGGATGCCGTGCGGCTCGCCCTCGTCCAGGTTGCCGCGCAGGCCGATGTGTCCGTTGGAGAGCGCCAGCAGCGATTCGGACTGGGCCAGCAGGTCGAGGTTGAGCTCGGTCTCGCGGATCTGCCAGGGCTCGACCGGGTAGGCGGACTGCTCGATCACGGGGTCTCCTCGTCCTTGAGCAGTTCGGCCAGGTCGTGCACGACCCGGTCGGCACCGTGGGCCAGCAGCGCGTCCGCCTGCCCGACCCGGTCCACCCCGATCACGGAGCCGAACCCGCCGGCCTTCCCGGCCGCGACGCCGGCCAACGCGTCCTCGAACACGGCGGCCTGGGACGGCGGCACGCCCAGCCGCTCGGCCGCGAGCAGGAACGTGTCGGGCGCCGGCTTGCCGCGCAGGTGCTCCTCGCGGATCGTCACGCCGTCGACGACCAGCTCGACCAGCGGCGCCAGCCCGGTCACCTCGAGCACCTCGCGGGTGTTCGCGCTGGAGGAGACCACGGCGCGGCGCAGGCCGGCGTCACGGGCCGCCTCCAGGTACCGCCGTGAGCCTTCGAAGACCGTGACGCCGTGGGTCCGGATCCGGTCCAGCAGCACCTCGTTCTTGCGGTTGCCGAGCCCGTTGACGGTCTCGGCGCCCGGCGGGTCGTCGGGGCCGCCGTCCGGCAGCTCGATGTGCCGGCTCGCGAGGAAGTCCCGGACCCCGTCGGCGCGCGGCTTGCCGTCCACATAGGCCTCGTAGTCGCCGCGCGGGTCGAAAGCGACGAACGGCTCGCCGGTGCGGTCGGCGCGGTCGCGCAGGAAGCGGTCGAACATCTGCGTCCAGGCGGCGTTGTGCACCGAGGCCGTGTCGGTGACGACGCCGTCCAGATCGAACAGGCAGGCCGTCACCTGGCTGGGTAGACCGAGCACGCGGCACCTCCAGATCGTCGGGCCAGTCCCACACTTCCAGAGCCGAAGCGCAGGCGCACGATCCGGGCCGGGCGCCGCGCCGAACTCCCGCCGGCTTGCGCTGCCGGCGATTCCGGGGGTCACTATGTAACCCCCATGATAACCCCATTGGAGTCTGCGATGCCGAAGATCAACGTGTACCTCCCGGAAGCGCTGGCGGAATCCGTCAAGGACCTGGGCATACCCGTCTCCGCCGTGTGCCAGCACGCGCTGGAGCAGGCCGTCCGCCGGGTCGCCGCCGTGCGCGAGACGGCCCGGCTCGACCTGGAGACCGCGCCCGACGGACTCGGCCAGTTCACCGATCGGGCCCGCACCGCGGTCCGCCTCGGCATCGAGCAGGCCGCCGCGGCCGGCGCCGAACGGGTCGGCACCGAGCACCTGCTCGCGGGCCTGCTGGCCGAGGGCGGCAACCTCGCGCTGCGGGTGCTGCGCTCGCTGGAGATCGACCTCGACGAGCTGCGCCGCGCGCTGCCCGCGGCCGGCGCGCCCGGCACCAGCACGGGCCAGCTGGACGCGTCGGCCGCCGCCGCGCTGGAACAGGCGGCCGTCGAGTCGGCCGCGCTCGGCCACAACTACCTCGGCTGCGAGCACCTGCTGCTCGGGCTGATCGCCGAGCCCGACGGCGCCGGCGGCCGGCTGCTCCGCTCGCTCGGCGCCGAACAGCGGCTCACCCGCCGGGCCGTGGCCGCCGCGCTCAGCGGATACCTGCACGCGCAGAGCCGGCCGGCCCCGGCCGAGCCGGATCCGGTGCTGGCGGCGATCGTCGCCCGGCTGGACCGATTGGAGGCGCAGCTGGTCGCGGTGCGGGACCGGTGATACTCGCTCCGATGACGACGATGGAGGAGCCGGACGGGCCGGTGACAGATCGTGATGATCGCGGACGTGCCGGCGGCGGACGTGGCCGCGTTCCAGGAGTACGAGAGCCGGGTGCTGCCGCTGATGGCCCGGCACGGCGGCCGGTTGGAACGCCGGGTGCGGAGCCTGGACGCCCAGGTCGAGGTGCACCTGATCAGCTTCGAGACCCGGTCCGGTCTGGAGGCCGCGATGGTCGACCCCGAGCGGCTGGAGAGCCGGCGCCTCCTCGACGGCGCCGGCATCGTCCAGCGGATCCATCACGTCACCGACATGGCGGCGGATCAGGCGTAAGCCAGCGCGGCTTTGGGCGACATCTTCCCGGCCCTGACCGAGAAGATGTCGCCCAAGCGCCAGGGGTGCCCCGCCCGGAGCCCGCCACGGCGCCTAGCTGTAGACCTCCAGCTCGTAGATCCGGGCGGCGGCGTCGGTGCTCTGGGTGGGCGTGGTGACGTTCAGCCGCACGTACCGGGCGGTGACGCCGACCGGATGGGTGGTCGCGCCGGCCGTGTTCCCGGCCACGTTGACCGGCGTGTTCCAGGTGCTGCCGTCCTGGTCTGAACGAGATCGAGAAGTCGCGGGTGTTGAACGTCGTGCTCTCCCCGCCCTCGCTGGCGTGCTTCACCCCGACCCTGGAGATCGACATCGCGCCGCCGAGGTCGACCTGGAGGAACCGGGTCGCGGCCGCCGAGCACCACTTGTCGGCGTTGCCACCGGAGACGCTGCCGTTGACGGCCTTCTCCGGGCCCTCGGTGGCGGCGCAGGACGAGCCGAGCCGGTGGCCGGCTTGCCGAGCGCCACGTTGGTCGGGCCGGCGGCGCCGCCGTAGACCTCGAACTCGTAGATCCGGGCCGCGGTGTCGCCATTGTTGGTCGGCGTGTTGATGTCCAGCCGGACGTACCGGGCCGCCCGCGCCGAGACCGGGTGGTACGTGCGGCTGGACCGGGCGCCGGTCGACGGTGGCCGCCGTGGCCCAGGTGGTGCCGTCGACGGGCTGGTCAGCGACCGAGAACGCGCCGGTGTTCCAGCCGGTGTTCTCCCCGCCCAGGCCGGCGTGCTTGAGCACGAACGACGGAGACGTTCTGCGGCGCAGCCGAGGTCCACCTGCAGGAACTTCGTGCCGGCCGCCGAGGAGCACCACTTGCTGTTGTTCGCCAGGCCGCCGTCGAAGGCCTTGGCCGCGCTCTCGTTGGCGTTGCAGCTGGCCGAGGAGGTGGCCGGCCGGCCCAGCGCGAGGTTGGTGCCCGAGGTTCGGCGCCGGCGCCGGCGGGAGTGAACCCGTCGGTGTAGCGACGGCGGCACGTCCGCGGCACCGGTGCCCCAGGCGCTCGGGGCTGGGCCCATGGTGAAGTCCAGCGTCGCGCTGCCGGCGATGTCGCCGTACCGCAGCCAACTCCGGCTGGTCGCGGCCCCGTTGACGGTCAGCGCACTGCACGTACTGGGCGTTCTGGCCGGCGCTGCCGCCGTTGATCGCGCATGGTGCCGCCGGGCCGCGTGGATCGTGACCGACGGGAACAGCGGGCCGTGCAGCGCGAGCGGTGTCCGCGCCGGGCGTCGGCGGGTACAGGCCGAGCGCCGACCAGACGTACCAGGCGGAGGTCGCGCCGAGGTCGTCGTTGCCGGGCAGGCCGCCGGCCCCGGTGGTGAACGACTCGTTCATCACCCGGCGGACCGCGGCGCTGGTGCCCGGCGGGTAGGCCGGCGAAGTTGTAGGCCCACGGCACGTTGTGCTCGGGCTCGTTGCCGATGTAGAAGTACGGCAGGCTGAGCCCGCCGTTGAGCTCGGTGAAGTGGTGGTCGAGCCGCTGGATCGCGGTGGCCGGGCCGCCCATCAGGGTGATCAGGCTGCCGAGGTTGTGCGGCACCATCCAGGTGTACTGCGCGGCGTTGCCCTCGACGTAGGCGCTCCGGGTCGCCGGGTTGAGCGGCCAGGCCAGGAACCGCCGTCGCTGTCGCCGGGTGTGGATGTAGCTGGACTCGCTGTTGAACAGGTTGCGCCAGAACTGCGACGCGGGTCATCGTACGTGTTGTAGCTCGCCGTGTCGCCCGAGCGCCCTGGCGAACTGCGCGATCGCGAAGTCGGAGGCCGCGTATTCCAGGGTCTCCGACGGGTTCCTCGGAGATGAAGTTGCTGGGCTGCGTAGGCCGGCGTGCCGTGCCGCGGATCGCGTACGCCCTGGGTGGTGCCGCCGCTGCCGCTCTTCTTCATCAGAGCCAGCGCGGCGGCCGTGTCGAAGCCGCGCACGCCGAAGGCGTACGCGCTGCCCACCACGATCGGGCCGGGATCGCCGGGCATGACGAAGTCCTCGATGCTCTGGTGCGACCACTTCGGCAGCAGGCCGCCCTGCTGTCCATCCAGGACCATCGACTTCACGATGTCGCGTCATCACGTCCGGGGCGATCAGCGCGACCAGCGACGCCCAGGAGCGGTAGATGTCCCAGCCCGAGTAGTTCTGGTAGATCGGGTGGCTCGCGGTGTGCACGGCGTTGTCGAAGCCGCGGTACTGCGCCGTTGGTGTCGCTGGCCAGGTTCGGGTTCTGGCAGCACGTGGTAGAGCGCGGTGTAGAACTTCTGCAGATCGTGGTCGCGCCGCCGGTCACCTGCACCCGGTTCAGCGCGGTGTTCCAGGCGGCGTCGGCGCCGGCGCGTACCGTGGCGAAGGTCGCCGGCCTCGGCGGTCGGCGTTGTTCTGCGGCGTTGGCCACGCTGACGAACGAGATGCCGACGGTCGCGTTGACCACGGAGTTGCCGGTGGTGTCGAAGGTGACGTAGGCGCCGGTCTGGGTGCCGCTGGTGGTGGTCGACCCGGCGCTGACCGTGCCCGCCTTGAAGGTGCCGAAGCCGGTGGGCGCGCGGTCGAAGAGGATCGAGTAGTACATCTTGAAGGTCTTCGCCGCCGCAGAAGCCGCCGGCGGTGTGCTCGCCCCAGACCCGGTTGCCGGTGATGGTGAGCGTTGCCGTCGCGGTCGCCGGTGGCCGAAGCGGCTGGCGTTGATCAGCACCCGGGCCGGGGTGGTGGCCGGGTAGGTCAGCCGCAGCGCGCCGGTGCGTTTGGTGGCGCTGAGACTGGATCGTGTCACCGTGCGGCGATGTCCAGGCGGGCGCTACGGGAGCTGCACCGCGATCTCGCCGCCGAGCGTGGACCCGGCGAGCAGGTCGAGGTCGTCGCCGCTCCAGAACCGGCCCGGGTCGTACCAGTTGGGCCGGCGGCCCGAGGGCAGCAGGCCCATCGCCTCGTACGTCACCGCGACGACCTCCGCGCAGTACGCGGTCTCCAGGGTTCCCTCGCGAGCTTCGCGCTTGAGCAGCGGCGGCACCCGGCCGCGCAGCCAGCGGGACGCCATCGTCGCGGTGGACGGGAACGGGGTGCCGTCGAGGCGGGCGATCGTGCGCAGCACCGCGTCCTCCATCGCCCGGGTGACCGGCCGGTCGAGCTGCCGGAGCCAGGCCCGCTGGCCGTACCGGGTGGCCCAGGTGGTGACCGCCGCCCGTAGGTCGTGCAGCTGGACTCCGCGCTGGTGGGTGCCGGACCACAGGTCGGGCAGCGAGCGGCCGAGTTCCGCGTGCCACATCAGCGGCGGCATGTCCTCCAGCACGACCGACATGCCGACGTGGTTGATCGGGCTGTTGGTGGTCAGCTGGATCGCGCGGTCGGCCGCGCTGCTGCCGCGGAAGAGCCAGACGTCGCCGGTCCGGGTCAGGTTCGAAAGCCTCGTCGAGGCTCAGGCTCACGTCAGGCACCGCTGTAGCCTAGGCAGATGCGGTGGTGGAAGGTACTGGGACTCGCGGGCTTCGTCGGTGTGGCTGCCACCGGGGTGGTGATCGCCAGGGCGGAGCGACGGCGCCGGGCGTACACCCCGGAGGAGATCCGGAGCCGGCTGCACCACCGGCTGGCCGAGGCGTCCGCCGGGGTCGAGGCGTCCGCTCAGGACAAGACCTGAGCCAGCTCAGCCGAGGGTCGCGCGGACCACGACGTCGTCCACGGCGGTGACGTTCACCCGGCCCTCGCGGTACTCCATCGTCACCAGGTCGCCAGGCGCCAGCACGCGGATCGGTCGGCCCTCGTGTTCGGCGCGCAGTCGGGCGTCCTCGACGGTCAAGCCGACGTAGGGCGCCGTCACGTCGGCGGGGGACTCCTCGGGGCTGGTCACTCCATCAGGCTAGCCTGAGCGCGGCGGCCGCCTGGAAGGCCCGACGAACTCGGTCGGGTTGGGGCGGTATTAAGCACAAATCGGCCCCTTCGGGGTGGGTAGCCCGGGCTCACCGAATTCGGTTGTGGCCTGAACCATTGGCTACCATCGGGACCGCGCCCACCTCGTACGGTCGCACTGGAGGATCTAAAATGCGTCGCTTGGCCTGGGCCTCCGGGCTCGTCGTCCTCTCGCTGGTCACGGCAGGTTGTACCGGTGACAGCAGCGGTCCCGAAGGCGAGATCGCCATCGGCGTCTCGTTGGACCGGTCCGGTCCCAGCGGCGCCCTCGGCGTCGGTGAGGGAAACGCGCTGGCCCTGGTGGCCGACGACATCAACAAGCAGGGCCTCCTCGGCAAGAAGCTCAAGTTGGTCATCAAGGACAACAAGAGCGACGCCAAGGAATCGGCCCGCGTCGTCAAGGACATGGTCGAGAACGACAACGTGGTCGGCATCATCGGTGGCAGCACCACGACCACCACGATGTCGTACATCGACTACGTGACCCAGAAGAAGATCCCCGCGATCTCGATGGGTGCCTCGGACACGATCGTCAACCCGGTCGCCAAGCGCCAGTACATCTTCAAGACCCCGGCCGGCGGCGCCGCCGTGGTCGGCGCGATGGTGCAGGAGTTCACGGCCCGAGGCATCAAGAAGCTCGGGCTGCTGGCCCCGAACAGCGAGTACGGCAACTTCGGGATCGCGGCACTGTCCGCGGCCAGCCGGCAGGCCGACATCCAGCTCGTCGCGACCGAGCGCTTCGAGGAGTCCGCCAAGGACTACAAGCCGCAGGTCGGGCGGATCATCGACGCCGAGCCGGACGCGATCGTGATCGCCGCGATCATGCCGGGGGCGGGCATCGCGGCCAAGAACATCAAGGAGCTGGGCTTCAAGGGCCGGGTGTACAACGACGGCGGCGCGGGCGCTGAGCTGTTCGTGGCCGGTGCCGGTGCGGCCAGCGAGGGCATGTCGATGATCCACCCGTCGATCCTCGCGGCGAACCAGATCACCGCGACCACGCCCAGCGCGTTGGCCCAGAAGGAATTCTTCACCAAGTACACCCAGCGGCACGGCACCTACTCCGGGTACGCCTCCTACGGCGCCGACGCGCTGAACCTGATGGTCGCGGCCATCAAGAAGGCCAATGACACGGATGGGCAGAAGATCCGTGACGCCCTGGAGTCGTTGTCCTACGACGGTCTCGGCGGCTCGTACCAGTTCGGCCCCGGTAACCACGGCGGCGCGTCCGGCGATGGCCTGACCGTGCTGACCGTGCAGCGCGGCGCCTGGGTCTTGTCCCAGTAGCGGGATCTCGGCCCCAAGCACAGACGGCCAGAGCCCCAGCCACCCTCACGGGTGGCTGGGGCTCTGTCGTGGTCGGGCCGGCTCAGCTGTTGATCGTGAAGTTCTCGCCGTACATCTTCCACTTCAGCGGCGGGTTGAGATCGAAGTTGCCCGCCTTGAGGAACGGCCGCTGCGCGAAGTCGACCCGGTCGGTCTCCTCGTGCGCGGGTTCACGCTTCATCGCGGCCCGGCGCATGTCGAGGAACGCGTTCAGGTAGGTCGTCTCGTTGCCGCCCTGGGACGGCGGCTTGGCCTTCTTGATCGCGTCCTTGCGGATGCTGGTGAAGCTGTTCCGGTCGCCGCCCGCGCCGTGCATGACGATCGCGTCGTAGTAGATGAACTGGCCGAGCGCGCGGGACAGACCGTCCGCCCTGGCCTGGTTCACCGCCGGGTTGAAGTACACCCGGTCCCGCTCGGAGTCCTGCGAGGCCTTGAAGACCGAGTCGTTGGCTGCGGTCTTCCAGTCCTTGGTGAAGTTGGGATCGAGGCCGGAGTGGGAGTCCGTGCCGTCCACCCGCCGCAGGGCCGGCAGGTACTTCGCGAGGACGTTGCCCGGCTTGCGCTTGGTGTACTCCTCGACCAGGTCGAGCATGTCGCCGGTGCCGGAGCAGAAGCCGATGATGCCGGCGGTGTAGCCGCGGCCGTCACCGATGTCCTCGATGTACTTGTACTGCGCCTTCCAGTCCAGCGAGGAGTTCTCCGCACTGGAGACGATCTTCATGGCGATCTCCTTCTTCGCCGGGGTGGTGAGATCGACGGCCAGGGTCGAGGCCGATGTGGACTCGGCGGCGTTGCCGGCGCCGGCGACCGTGACCAGGCCGGGGACCAGGATCACGGACAGGGCGACCGCGACGAGGCCGGCCCGTCGGGGGGACAGTTTCATGTCTCTCCGTTCCCGCCGGCTCCGGATTGCTCCGCCCACGCACCGAGGAGAAGAACGGTGTGGGCGAGCACTGGGGAACTGCGGCGGTTCGCTCGAGAATGTGGGGGCACTCTCGATAATTAATAGGAAAGTTTCCTGCCGAATGGGAGCAGTTCGCCCTAAAGATGTCAATGGTTCCCGGCTCGGTATCCGACTGCGTGCCGGTGCGGTCGCGGACGGTGCGGAACGCGTCGGATCACGAAAGGTCTAGACAATAGATGTGATTGGTCTAGACAAATGCGGGCGGAGGTCCGTTAATGGGTGCCTGTCCTTGCTCGTCTCCGCAGTCCACGCCCCCGTATCCGGAGGACGGCCAATGAAGCGATCCAGATTATTCGCCGCCATCGCGACGCTGGCGCTGGTCGCCGCGACGCTCGTGGCCGGCTCCGCGCCGGCGTCCGCGGCCAACCTGCTGACGAACCCGGGCTTCGAGGCCGGCTCGCTCTCGGGCTGGACGTGCAGCGCGGGCACCGGTTCGGTGGTGAGCACGCCGGTCCGCTCCGGCGCCGGAGCGCTCGCCGGCGCGGCCACCGGGTCGGACCACGCGCGCTGCGCCCAGACCGTCGCCGTGCAGCCGAGCACGGCGTACACCGTCACGGCGTGGGTGCGCGGGAACTACGTGTACCTGGGGGTCACCGGCGGCGCGTCGGCCTGGACCTCGGCGGCCGGCTACACCCAGCTGACCGTCTCGTTCACCAGCGCGGCCGGTCAGACCAGCGCCGAGCTCTACCTGCACGGCTGGTACGGCCAGGGCACATATCACGCCGATGACGTGGGCTTCGACGGCCCCGGCGGCAGCGCGGCCCCGGGCGTACCCGGCAACCCGAGCCGTCGGCGCGATCACCAACAGCTCGATCGCGCTGTCCTGGGGCGCTTCCAGCGGCACCGTGACCGGCTACCGGGTCTACGAGGGCAGCACGGTGCGCGCGACCGTGACCGGCACCTCGACCACGATCAGCGGCCTGGCCACCTGCTACCGCGCACAGCTACACCGTCGCGGCGTACAACAGCCGCCGGCGAATCCGCGCCGCGGCGCCGCCGTCACCGGCACGACCACCGGCTGCACCAACTCCGGCCTGCCCAGGCACGCGCTCATCGGCTACCTGCACGCCAGCTTCGCCAACGGCTCCGGCTACATCCGGATGGCCGACGTGCCGGCCGACTGGGACATCATCAACCTCGCCTTCGGCGAGCCGACCTCGGTCACCTCCGGCGACATCCGGTTCACGCTCTGCCCGGCCGCCGAGTGCCCGAACGTGGAGTCCGAGGCGGACTTCATCGCCGCGATCCGGGCCAAGCAGGCCCAGGGCAAGAAGGTGCTGATCTCGATCGGCGGCGCCAACGGCCAGGTCCAGCTCACCACGACGGCCGCGCGGGACCGGTTCGTCAGCTCGGTCGCGGCGATCATCGACCGGTACGGCCTGAACGGCCTCGACATCGACTTCGAGGGCCACTCGCTGTAGCTCGAACACCGGCGACACCGACTTCACGAACCCGACCACGCCGGTGATCGTCAACCTCATCTCCGCGCTGAAGTCGCTCAAGGCGCGGTACGGCGCCGGCTTCGTGCTGACCATGGCGCCGGAGACGTTCTTCGTGCAGGTCGGCTACCAGTTCTACGGTCGGCGCGTGGCGGCGGCGACAACCGCGCGCCGGCTCGTACCTGCCGGTGATCCACGCGATGCGCAACGACCTGACCGTGCTGCACGTGCAGGACTACAACTCCGGCCCGATCATGGGCCTGGACAACCAGTACCACTTCATGGGCGGCGCGGACTTCCACATCGCCATGACCGACATGATGATGGCCGGCTTCCCGGTCGCGGGCAACACGGCCGGACCTTCCCCGGCCTGCGGGACGACCAGATCGCGTTCGGCGTGCCGGCCGCGGTCAGCGCGGGCAACGGCTACACCGCGCCGGCCGGGGTGCAGGCGGCGGTGACCTGCCTGGCCCGGGACCAGGACTGCGGCGGCTACACGCTGCGCGGCGGCGCGTCACCCGGCGTTCCGCGGCCTGATGACCTGGTCGATCAACTGGGACCGGTACTACAACTGGGAGTTCCGGAACAGCCACGAGCCGTTCCTGAACTCGCTGCCGTGAACGCGACGCCCCGGACCGTCGCGGTCCGGGGCGTCCGCGCGTTCAGGCGGCGGCGGGCACCTTGTCGAGGAAGCCGTGGACGGTGCTGATCCGGCCGTCCTCGGCGAGCGTCGCGACGTCGAAGCCGACGACGAGCGACTCGCCGCCGGCCTCGGGCACCAGTTCCCAGCCGAACCGCACCAGGTCGTGGTGGGCGTCCACGCCCGGCAGGGCCCGGAACACGAAGCCGGGGAACAGGTCCCGCGCCCCGGCGATCACGGCGGCGATGCCGTCATGCCCGGTGACCGCGGCGAGCGGGTCGGTGTAGCTGGCGTCCTCGGTCCACAGCTCGGCGATCGCGGCGGTGCGGGCGGCGGAGTCCGGCTCGTTCCAGATCGCGAGGTACCGGTCGACGATCGTGCTGGTGGTGGTCATGGTGGGTGTCCTTTCCGGAGGGTGCCGGGCGTTCCCGGCTGCCGAGAACGGTGCCAGCGGCGGCGCGGCCCGTCGATTACCTCGCAGGTAATCGACACCGTGACGCCGGGCGGGCAGCCTGAGCCCATGACGATCGCGATGACGCAGCCACCCCGACCGGTCGGCGAGCTGCTGCGGCACTGGCGCGAACGCCGCCGGCTCAGCCAGCTGGACCTCTCGAACCAGGCGGAGGTGTCGACCCGGCACCTGAGCTTCGTGGAGACCGGCCGGTCGGCGCCCAGCCGCGACCTGGTGCTGCTGCTCGCCGAGCAGCTCGAGGTGCCGCTGCGGGAGCGGAACCTGCTGCTGCTCGCCGGCGGCTACGCGCCGGTCTACCCCGAGACGCCGCTCGACGCGCCGCGGATGGCGGCCGTGCGGGGCGCGGTTCGCCAGGTGCTGACCGGCCACGACCCGTACCCCGCGGTCGTCGTCGACCGGGCCTGGAATCTGGTCGACGCCAACGCGAGCCTCGCCCTGTTCACCGACCTGGCCGCGCCGCACCTGCTCGCCCCGCCGGCCAACGTGCTCCGCGCCAGCCTGCACCCGGACGGCCTCGCCCCGCACATCGTCAACCTCGGCGAGTGGCGGGCGCATCTGCTGAGCCGGCTGCGGCGCCAGGTCGAGCTGAGCGGCGACGCCGGGCTGACCGCGCTCGCCGCCGAGCTCCGCGGCTACCCGTGCGACCAGCCCGAACCCGTGGTCGAGCTGCCCGGACCGGGCGAGATCGTGGTGCCGCTGCGGGTCCGGCACGGCGCCGGCGAGCTGACCTTCTTCAGCACGATCGCCACGTTCGGCACCCCGCTCGACGTCACCCTCGCCGAGTTGTCGATCGAGTCGTTCTACCCCGCCGACGCGCAGACGGCCGCGGTGCTGCGGGAACGTGCCGGGCACTGACGGGCACGGCGGGTGCGTCGGACGCGGGCCGGGGTTGGATGATGAGCGAATGAACAAGCCCCGCATCCGCGACGTCGAGATCGCCGACGACATGATCCGCCTCGGCCAGTTCCTCAAGCTGGCCGGCCTGGCCGAGGACGGTGTCCACGCCAAGGAGCTGATCGCGGGCGGCGACGTGATGGTCAACGGTCGTCACGAGGTCCGCCGCGGCGCCCAGCTGCACGGCGGCGACGTGGTCGCGGTCGGCGGCGAGGCGGTCCGTCTCGTCGTGGGCTGAGTTTGCCGGACTAGCGGACCGTGACCTCTCGGTGCAGCCGGGCGCCGAGCTCGCGGACGGTCTGAGTGAGCAGGTCGATGTCGGCCTCGGTGGTCCGCCAGTTCACGATCGCCGGGCGGAGCGCGACGGATCCCTGGTAGACGGTGGTGCCGAGATAGACCCGGCCGTCGGCGAGGATCGCCTCGCCGAGCCGCCGATTCAGCTCGTCCAGCTCCGGCTCCGCGAGGCCGGGCGGCCGGTACCGGAAACAGACCACGCAGAGCTGGACGGGCGCGAGCAGTTCCAGGTCCGCTGCCTCTTCGACCTGCCGACCGAGCCGGCTGGCCAGATCGTGGTGCCGCTCGATCATCGCGCGGTGACCGTCCCGGCCGTAGGCGCGCAGGGTGGCCCAGATCGGCAGCGCCCTGGCCCGGCGTGACGACTCGGGTCCGAGGCAGTTGTAGTTGAGGTTCTCGTCGTCCGCGGCCGGCAGATAGGGCGCGTTCCAGGCGCCGAACGCCCGGCCCAGGATCTCCGGGTCGCGGACGAAGGCAAATCCACTCTCGTACGGGACGTTGAGCCACTTGTGCCCGTCCGCGGCCACCGAGTTCGCGCGGCTCGACCCCGCTGACCAGGTGCGCGGTCCGCGGCGAGGCGGCGGCGAACAGCCCGAACGCGCCGTCCACGTGGAGCCAGGCGCCGTACTTCTCGGCCAGGTCGGCGAGGTCGGCGATCGGATCGAAGTCACCCGTGTTCACCTCGCCGGCGTTGCCGATGATCACCGCGGGCCCGGACCTCGGCCAGCGCCCGTTCCATCGCCGCGAGATCGACCCGGCCGGCGGCGTCCCGGGCGAACACCCGCACCGAGTCCCGGCCGCAGCCCAGGATCTGCAGCGCCTTGCGGCTGCTCGGGTGGACGTAGCCACTGGAGAGCACCGGCATCCTCGGGAGGCCCACCAGCCCGTCCGCCGAGACGTCCACGCCGTGCTGCTCGGCCCACCAGTACCGCGCGCAGGTCAGGCCGGTGAGGTTCGCGAACGTGGCGCTGGGCGTCAGCACGCCGCCGTAGCGACGCGGGCAGCCCGAACAGCTCCTTGAGCCACCGCAGCACGACGGTCTCCGCCTCGGCCGCGAACGGCGACGTGGCCCACAGGCCGGCGACCTGGTCGAGCAGCGAGGTGACCCAGTCGGCGGCCTGCGCGGCCGGCGTCGCGCCGCCGACCACGAAGTGGAAGAAGCGAGGTCCGGACGAGTGCGTCGCCGCCCGGACGCCGATCCGGAGCAGCTCCTCGACGCTCTCCATCGTCCCCGCGCCGCGCTCGGGGAGCGCGCCGCCGAGCTGCGCGAGCAGGTGTCACGGCCTCCGGGTCGCGGACCGGCGCGGTGTCGAGCGCGGCCAGGTAGGGCCGGGCGGCGGCGGCCACCCGCTCCAGGGCGTCCGGTGCGAGTTCGCGGTCGTGCAGTGGATCTGTCATGCCCCGCAGACAAACACACCGGGCGCTCACGGTCGAGGCCCAGCTCAGATGGTGTCCACACTGGAGGTTGAAATCGGCGCGGACTGGGTACCGGAATAACAGCGTTGCCCCTACTGGAGGTGTCTGTCGTGTCTCTGCTGTATCGGAAGGTTGTTCGGTTCGGCCCGTTACGGTTCAACATGACGCAGAACGGGTTCTCGTCGTGGAGCCTGAAGATCGGCCGCTGGTCCTGGAACTCGAAGGCCCGCGCGCACCGGTTCGACCTCCCCGGCCCGTTCTCGTGGCGGCAGAAGAAGTCCTAGGCTCTGACGCGGCGGCGACGGTCACGGAGTGTCAAGCTGCACCCATGACCGTCAGCCGCCGGCGTGTGTTCCATCGAGCGACCGGCCTCGCCGCCGTACTGGTGGCGACGGGGCTGGTCGCTTCCGACGTTCCTGGATCCGTTCCTCGTTCCGAACCGGAGCGGGCAGCGCGACCGCCGGAACCGGTGACCGTGCGCTACGGCGACGACCCGAGCCAGCTCGCCGACCTGCATCTGCCGGCCGGTTCTGCCGCGTGGCTGCCGGTGGCCGTGGTGATCCACGGTGGCTTCTGGCACGCCGACTACGGCTACGACCTCGGTACCTCGCTCGCCGTGGACCTGGCCGAACACGGCTGGGCGGCGTGGAACCTGGAGTATCGCCGGGTGGGCGGCGGTGGTGGCTGGCCGACCACCTTCGTCGACGTCGCGGCGGGCATCGACGCGCTCGCGACGGTCGGGCAGCATGCCGCGCACGGCCGGCTTGACCTGGCCAGGGTCGCCGCGGTCGGTCACTCGGCGGGCGGTCAGCTGGCGGTGTGGGCGGCCGCACGGCCCGACTTGCCGGCGGGAGCGCCCGGCGCGGTGCCACGGGTCCGGTTGCGGGGCGCGGTGTCCCAGGCCGGTGTCGTCGATCTCGCCGACGCGGCGCAGCGCGGGCTGGGTGGTGGGGCGGTGCAGGCGTTTCTGGGCGGCGAACCCAGCGAGCGGCCGGACCGGTACCGGGCGGCGTCGCCGGTCAGCCGGTTGCCGATCGGCGTGCCGGTGGCTCTGGTGCACGGCGACGCTGATCCGCTGGTGCCGATCGCGCAGAGCGAGCGGTTCGTGGCGGCGGCGGAGGCGCGGGGTGAGCGGGTCGCGCTCACTCCGGTTGCCGGGAGATCGGCCACTTCGAGCTGATCGACCGTTCGACTCCGGCGTGGCGAGCGTGTCGGGATGCGGCTCAACAAGTTTCGTTAGCTTGTATCTGGCTCTTTTGGTATGGTTTAGGCGAGTTAAGCTCGTCACGCATGTTGGACCGTTGCCGGCTGTCGCTGAGCCTTCGGCCGGGCTGGTCGGAGGCCGCGCCGTCCGGGGCGCTGCTGGACGCGCTGGCCGCGTTGCCGGCGGACGGGCTGGACGCGGAGGAGGCCATCGCCGCGAGCGTGGCGCTCGGGCGGGTCGTCGCCTACGCCCAGGCGCTCCAGCTGCGGATGTTCGCCCGGTTCGCGCAGCTGCGCCCCTCCCGTGACCGTCCATTCAGCGAGTTCGCCGCCGACGAGCTCGGCCCGGCGCTGGCCGTCTCCCGGAACTCGGCCGCCGCCTCACTGGCACTCGCGGCTCAGCTCACGGATCGGCTGCCCGGCACGCTCTCCGCGCTCCAGGACGGCCAACTCGATCTGACCAAGGCCCGGGTGATCAGCGACGGCACCGCGGCGATCAGCGACGCGCAGGCGGCCCAGGTCGAGGAGCGGGTGCTGCCCAGGGCCTCCGAGCAGACCGCGCCGCAGCTCCGCAGGGCGGTGGCGAGGGCGGTCCTCACCGTCGACCCGGGCGGCGCGGACGCGCGGCACGCGTTGGCCCGGCGGGAGCGTCGCGTGGTGGTCTTCCCGGCCCGGGACGGCATGGCCGAGCTGTACGCGCTCCTGCCCGCCGACGACGCGACCGCGATCTACCAACGGATCTCGGCGATCGGCCGTCAGGCCAGGGTCTCGGGCGACGATCGCAGCGCCGACGCACGCCGGGCGGACGCCTTCGTCGACCTGCTGCTCGGCCGGCGGACTGCGGGGGAGAGCGCGGGCGCCCGCGTGCACGTCACCGTGCCGGCCACGACGTTGCTCGGTCTGGCGAACAGCCCGGCGAACTCACCGGGTACGGTCCGATCCCCGCGAGCCTGGCGCGCGAACTGGCCGCCGACGGCACGTGGCGCCGCCTGCTCACCGATCCGGCGACCGGCGCACTCCGCGACTACGGACGCACCACCTACCGGCCGCCGGCCGCGCTCGCCGGCCATCTTCGGGTCCGGGACGGCACCTGCCGGTTCCCGGGCTGCCGCTATCCCGCGCGGCGTTGCGACCTCGACCACACGGTCGCGTTTCCGGACGGGCCCACGAACCAGGACAACCTCGGCGCACTCTGCCGGCACCATCACCGGCTGAAACACGAGACGGCCTGGACGGTCCAGCAGAGCGAGGACGCCCGGTTCAGCTGGACCAGCCCGACCGGGCGCCGGTACGCCACGGCGCCGGAACCCGTCGGTGAGCCGGGCGTGCGGTGGGACCTGGCATCGCCGGCCTCACATCACGACCCGCCGCCGTTCTAGGAGGCGCGGGCCTCGTCGTCGGTCGCCTCGGGAATCAGGTTGCGGTGGTCCTCGTCCAGGCCGAGCTCGATCACGCGGCCATCGGCGAGGCGGCGGACCACGATGGCCTTGGAGATCGGCCGGGGCGTCGCGGGGCGTTCGGTGGCCAGGGCCAACACCAGGGTTCGGCGCATGCGTACCTCCAGGGATCCACGGTGATCGCGGGGTCAGGGGAGCCCGTCCCCCTGGTAGTACGCGGCGCGGCCGTGCTCGGTTGAACGCCGGCGAGATCTGCTGGTTACCGAGCCGGTCGGCGCAGGCACGGCCGGACGGCGGACGGCGCATGTCCGGCGTAGGACCGCCCGTCGATCAGCGCCGGTGCGGCGGTCCAGGCGGACAGCTCGGCACCGCGTGTCTCCCAGCGGGTGGTCCAGCGATCCTTGCGCAGCGACTCCTCCAGCGACCAGCGGAGCAGGTGGAGCCGCGCGACCAGCAACTCCCGGAACCGGTCGCTCGCGGGCTCGCTGGCCAGCACGTGCCGGAGGCAGGCGCCGTGGGCCGCGTCGACCTGCGCCGTCAGAGCCGGGTCCGTCGCCGCGGCGTCGAGCAGCTGGCCGGTCCGGCCCATGGTGATCGTGGCGGCCTCGCAGGCGCGGCAGGTCACCGGTTCGACCAGGCGCGCGACGGCCGTGGCCCGGGAGCGCGCCGAAGAATTCGGCGCGCGCCTCGGCGTCATACCGATCGAGCCGAGCATGCCAGCCGTCCAGGTTGCTCGCGAGGACGGCCAGGGTGCCCGTGTCGTCTCCGCTCGCGGCCAGGTCGGCGCAGTGCGGCTGGCAGAGCGTCACCTCCTCGGGGCGGCGTTCGACATCGGCCGTGGCCCACCGGAGGAACCGCCACTGCGCGCGCTGACCGGAGAGGCAGACCGGGCAGGATCCGCCCGCCAGGTCCTCGCCGACCCGGTCGAGCACGGAACGCCGGGACGCTTCCTCGTCGCGGGCCAGCGACTCGGCCACTAGCTGGTCGTGTACCGCCGACCGCAGCGGCGCGTCCAAGTCCGTTCCGGCCATCCCGGTGCTCGACAGGCGAAGCCGGAGCGTCTCGACCAGGACGGCCGCCGCCGAGGGATCGGCGAGGCGAACCGCGTCCAGTGCGTGGCCGAGGCAGGCGCCGCCTGCTTCCCGGTAGGCGTCGCGAATTTTGGCCAGATCGGTGTCGCTGTCACCGCGTCGCGCACCGAGCGCCCGGACCAGCCGGCCGAGCGCCATCTGTTCGTCCTGCCGCTCCTGCGCGCACAGCCGGCACTCGGCCAGCGCGCTCCGGTCCCCGCGCGCCAGCCGCGCCAGGCCAGCGTCGACCACGTCGAGGTACACCGACTTGAGTAGCCAGGACGCCGAACCGTCCACGAGCAGGTAGCGAGTGTGGGCCGGACATGGTCCGAGCGAGGCCGCCATCCGCCGCTGGACCTCGATCTCGGTCCGGCTCTCCGCCGCGTAGGCGCGAAGCCATGCGTCGAGACCGTCGTTGCGATAGCGGCAGACCGGGCAACCGCCCTCGACGAGTAGCCGGAGCAGATCGTCGCGGTCTCGCGCCACCGAGGCTTTCGCGTGATCCCGGCGGCGCCGCCACGGCCCGGGAACCCACGGCGCTGTCATCTGTCCTCCACGGCTCGGAGGACTTCCTGGCTGGCCCGGACTCCTCGTTCGGACGGGATCCGTCGCGACGCTCAGATTGCCACAGCGGACCGAGCGCTCCGCAAGACACGTCCTCCCTGTCCCACGCGTCGCGCTGTCCGGGGAGCGGCGCGAGCCGTCGCGCGCGGTGCGGCGCGGACGAATAGAGTCGGGGCGTCAGCGATCAGGACCATGAGGGGGACCCATGGCGTTGGACCGTCCACAGACACCGGACCCGTATTCTCTGCTGCCCGCGGTGCCGTCGTTCCAGGTCACCAGCGACGACGTGCGTGACGGCGAGCCGCTCGCCGCGGCACAGGTCAGCAGCGGACTCGGCGGGGCGGACAGCTCCCCACAGCTGGCATGGAGCGGTTTCCCCGCCGAGACCCGCAGCTTCGTCGTCACCTGTTTCGACCCGGACGCGCCCACTCCGTCGGGCTTCTGGCACTGGGTGGCCGTCAACCTGCCGGCGTCGGTGACCGAGCTGCCGTCCGGTGCGGGGTCCGAGGGGAACAAGGAGCTGCCCGAGGGCGCGTTCCACGTCAGCAACGACGGTGGGCCGAAGGCCTACGGCGGCGCCGCGCCGCCGCCCGGCGACCAGGTACACCGCTACTACTTCGTCGTGCACGCCGTCGACGTGGACCGGCTCGAGGTCGACGAGAACGCGAGCCCCGCCGTGGTCTCGTTCAACCTCGCGTTCCACACGCTCGCCCGCGCGCAGATCGTCGGCACCTACCAGCACTGAGCCGGCACTGCCGGGCCAGGAGGGCGGGCCCGGCTAGCCGGCGCAGGCGTCCGTCCGCGCGGCCGCCAGGTCGACGAGCGCGTTCGCTCGGGCGATCTCGGCAGGTGAGAACGGCAGCGCCGGCCGCGACAGCACCAGCCAGCCGCCGTGCGGGTCGGCCAGCCGGATCGTCGTGCCGTCGACTCCGTGACCGTCGGCATCGTCGGCGGTCATCGGCGTCCACGAGACCTGGCATCCGCTGTAGAGGTCGTGCAGGACCATCGGCAGGTCCTCCGGATCGGCGGCGACGCGGCCAGCCAGGCCGACCATGCGCGCCGGGAGGTCGGTGAGGTCGTGCGCGTTGGCGCGGCTCACCCAGGTGTCCGCGCCGTGACCAGTGCGGACCGCGTCCATCAGGTCGATCGCGCTGATCCCCGGCGGAGCCTGGACGATGAACTCGTCGGCGACGGTGCGACCGAGCGGGTGCAGCTCCACAGCGAGAATGTTGACGCCGAGCTGGCCGAGGCTGTCGGAGAGCCGGGCCAGGCTGCCGGGAGCGTCGTCCACGGTGGTGCGGATCCGCCACATCGCCTCGGTGCGGGCCGGCTCGTGCCGTCGCGGCAGCCGGAGCAGGGCGTGCCGGAGCCAGCGTCGGGTCCGCTGGTCGCCGCCGGGCGCCGGGTCGGTGCCCGTGCGCCGGTGCTGCACCGCGCGGAGCGTGACGACGGCCGCCACGAGCGCGGCACCGAGCCCGATCAGCAGCAGCGGACCGTGTCGCTGGTGGCCCAGCAGCCCGGCGAGCAGGTGGGCCGCGCCGACGGTGGCGACGACGACCGCCAGCTCCGCCAGTTCGCGGGACCAGCCCGGCATCGCCGGCGGGCGTCCGTGCAGCGACTCACGAGGTTCTCGAGACATGCCCGTCAGCGTGCGGTCCGGATGTTGCGTCGCCGGATCGGGCCGGTCGCGCCGGCGTAAGTTCCTGTGTCGGTCAGGTGACGGCCGGCCGCCCCGCAGGACGTCCGGTCAGAGCACCTGACTGCCGTACATCTCGCCGAGCGGGTCGGCGATCAGCTCCAGCCGGGCGCCGTCGGGGTCACGGAAGTAGACCGACACCTCGCTGTGCACGACGTGCTCCACGCCGGCCTCGTCGAGCTTGGCGACCAGCTGCCGCCAGCGCTCGGGTTCCACCGAGATGGCCACGTGGTGCAGGCCGCCGAGCACCTCCGCGTACGGGCCGACGTCGAGACCGGGGAAGTCGAAGAACGCGAGCAGGTTGCCGTTGCCGATGTCGAAGAAGAAGTGCGTCGAGCCGGGGTAGTCGCGGTTGTCGATCAGCTCGGTGAGCGGGAACTCCAGCACGCCCTGGTAGAACAGCACGGTCCGCTCGACGTCGCTGCTGATCAGCGCGGTGTGGTGCAGGCCGCGGGCGGAGGAGGGCGGGCGGTCGCCGGCCGGCCGCAGATGCGCGGCGCGGATCCGGTCGCGCTGGGCTTCGATCCCTGCCAGGTCGGTGCCGGTCATCCGCTCTCCTCCGATGGTCCGCTCAGCTAGCGATGGTGGCGTGCATCTCCCAGACGAGCACCTCGGCGGCGTCGATCGCGGTGATCCGCTGCCCACCGGTCGCGGTGAACCGGACCGCGTCGCCCGCGCCCAGCGCGCCGGATCCTTCCAGCGTGACGCTGCCGCGCGGCACGAACAGGTGCAGGTACGGCGCGTCCGGGCAGTTGGACGCTCTGCCCGGGGGAGAGGCGCGCCGCGTGCAGGGCGGCGTACTTGTTCCTGATCCGGATGGCGGAGGCCCCGTCGTGCTCCGCCATGCCGGAGGCGACCGGGACGAGCCCGCCGGCCAGCAGCTCGCCGTCGATCTCCAGCTGCTCGTAGCCGGGGTCGATGCCGTCCTCGTCGGGCACGACCCACATCTGCACGAAGTGCACCGGGTCGAGGTGCTGGGCACCGCCCTGCAGACGCCAGGAGTCGTTCTTCTCCGAGTGCAGGATGCCCTTGCCGGCGCTCATCCGCTGCGCGAGCCCGGGGTAGATGAGCGCCGGAGTGCCCGGTCGAGTCCTGGTGGACCAGCGAACCCTGCAGCACCCAGGTGACGATCTCCATGTCGCGGTGCGGGTGCGTCTCGAAGCCGCTGCCCGGCTTGACGATGTCGTCGTTGTTGACCAGCAGCAGGCCGTGGTGGGTGTTCTCCGGGCGGTAGTGGCCGCCGAAGGAGAAGGAGTGCTTGGAGTCCAGCCAGGCGATCTTGGTCGCGAACCGGTCCCCAGAGCGGCGAATGTCGATGTTCGGGCTCAGGGTGCTCTGGCTCATGAGGCCGATCCTCTCAGGTTTGCGGTGCGGGTTGGTGGGCGGCTCAGCCAGTGGAAATGTTTGCGTACGCAAGGACAAGTGTGCACCCGATTTGATTCCCGTGCGCGGGTCGGTCGGCCGCCCGCGCTGATCGCCTGACCCGGGGGCCGGAGCGCTCGGGGGCGGCTTCCGGGTAAGGCATATCGTCGTCCCATGAGCACACACTTTGATGTCGTGGTGTTGGGGGCGGGCCCGGGCGGGTACGTCGCTGCGATCCGGGCGACGCAGCTCGGGCTCAGGGTGGCGATCGTCGAGGAGCGCTACTGGGGCGGGGTCTGCCTCAACGTGGGCTGCATCCCGTCCAAGGCCCTGCTGCGCAACGCCGAACTCGCGCACCTGTTCAACTCCGAGGCCAAGACCTTCGGGATCCAGGTCGAGGGCACCGTGACCTTCGACTACGGCGCGGCGTTCACGCGCAGCCGCAAGGTGGCGGACGGTCGGGTCAAGGGCGTCCACTACCTGATGAAGAAGAACGCGATCACGCAGTTCGAGGGCCGCGGTACCTTCACCGACGCCAACACCATGCAGGTCGCGCTCACCGACGGCGGCAGCGAGACCGTCACGTTCGACCACTGCATCATCGCCGCCGGCGCGACCACCAAGCTGCTGCCGAACACCTCGATCAGCGAGCGCGTGGTGACCTACGAGGAGCAGATCCTCAGCGAAGACCTGCCGGACAGCATCATCATCGCCGGCGCGGGCGCCATCGGTGTCGAGTTCGCGTACGTGCTGCGCAACTACGGCGTCGACGTGACGATCGTGGAGTTCCTCGACCGGGTGGTCCCGCTGGAGGACGAGGAGGTCTCCGCCGAACTGGCCAAGCGGTACAAGCGGCTCGGCGTGAAGCTGCTCACCTCCACCAGGGTCGAGTCCATCGACGACAGCGGCGAGAAGGTCAAGGTCACGGTCAGCAAGGACGGCCAGCAGCAGACCCTCGAGGCCGACAAGGTGCTGCAGGCGATCGGCTTCCAGCCCCGCGTCGAGGGCTACGGCCTGGAGAACACCGGCGTGAAGCTCACCGACCGCGGCGCGATCGACGTCGACGGCCGGTGCCGCACCAGCGTGCCGCACATCTTCGCGATCGGCGACGTGACCGCGAAGCTGATGCTCGCCCACGCCGCCGAGTCGATGGGCATCGTCGCCGCGGAGACCATCGCCGACGCCGAGACGATGGAACTCGACTACGTCATGATCCCGCGCGCGACCTACTGCCAGCCGCAGATCGCGAGCTTCGGCTGGACCGAGGCCCAGGCGCGCGAGCAGGGCTTCGACGTCCAGGTCGCGAAGTTCCCGTTCACCGCGAACGGCAAGGCGCACGGGCTCGGCGACCCGGTCGGCTTCGTCAAGATCATCAGCGACGGCACGCACGGCGAGCTGCTGGGCGCCCACCTGATCGGCCCCGAGGTCACCGAACTGCTGCCGGAGCTGACCCTGGCCCAGCAGTGGGACCTGACCGTGCACGAGGTCGCCCGCAACGTGCACGCCCACCCGACCCTGGGCGAAGCGGTCAAGGAAGCCATCCACGGCCTGGCCGGCCACATGATCAACATGTAAGCCGTTGCCCGTTCGCGCTTTGGGCGACATCTTCGCGGCTATGACCGTGAGGATGTCGCCCAAAGCGCAGGCGAGTGGGGTTGAAGGGGGCAATGGGTCAGCGGTCTGGGCGGCGGTCGTAACTCTCCAACGTGGCCTTGTTGGTGGATGCGTTCTGAAAGACCAGCTCCCACGGCCCCGTGTTCACGTCCATCTCCTTGCCGAAGCCCACCCACTTGCCCGCCAGACGGCGCCCGGTCGGTTCGGCCAGCATCTGGATGGCGCCGTGGTAGCGGGCGCCCCGGTAATAGCCGTCCGTGGCGGTCTGCTCGACCCAGGTACCCGTGATGACGTTGCCGTCGACGGTCAGATCCATGGTCAGCGGCGAGTCGGAGGAGCCTGGCAGGCTGCGTACCGTCAGTCGGTTCCCGTGCTGGAGGACCACCACGTAGTGCAGGCCAGTGAAGCTGTCGCTGCGGCCGCTCGAGTAGTACTCGTACCGAGACAGCCACACGCCCGAGTAGTTGCCCCGCGGCACGGGCTGACCGGCAGGCGCTCCGCCGGATGCGGCGACTCCGGACGGTGCGGGTTCCACGTCGTGTCCGCCGGTGCCGTTCTCCGAGACGCGTCCCTGTGGCACGGCCATGCTGAAGCCGAGGGTCTCGATCGGCAGGCCAGTGACCGTCTCCAACGCCCGTGCGTAGATTGGTCGGGGCGCCGCGGTGGATCCGGACTCCCACCGTTGCACGAGTCGCTTCGAGGCGTCGTTGGGCTGGCCGGCGCGCAGACCGGCGCCCCGGATCGCGCGCGCGAAGTCGTCCTGACTCATCAGCAGGCCCATGCGGACCGCCCGAAGAGCGCTGTTCGGTGTCGCCATGGGAAGACGGTAGCTCCCTGCCACGCTAATGACACCGGAATGACGCCCTCGATGTCTCCGGATTGACGCCCGCGTCGTCGCCGCGTCGGTCCGCTCTGGCGGGCCACGCTACGCACGTGTTGATCCCCGTGGCCGGTAGTGGCCCTGCCGATGGCGGGATGAGCGGGCGGGCACGGCCGGCTTCATCCCGGCAGTCGGTCGTGCCCGCCTTCTGGTCCTTCAAGGCGACGGCGGCCAGCGGTGCGTGATCCGCATACTCTCGCCGCAGCCTTGCAAACCCGGGACCGGCACGCCGTGACGCCGGCGGTCTCCTGCCGGCTCTGCCTTCCGCCCGGTACCCGGTGGCCATGCGGTCCTTGGCTGACCGCCAACGCCGTCGTCAGCCGGCTCGGGGAGATCGATCCGCCCCCGATCCACCCGGATTGGCTCGACCCACCCGGCGATGACGCCTGACGGCCGTGCCGACCCGTTCGCGCTTTGGGCGACATCGTCGCGGCTATGACCGTGACGATGTCGCCCAAAGCGCGTTCAGGCGTTGGTCAGGCTCGGCGCCAGACTTGGAAGGTCTGTTGTAGCCGCCACGTGCCGTCGGGCTGCCGGGCCTCGTTACGCCAACGGAACGCGTCGGCCTCGATGTCGGAGAAGGTCCAGCGCAGATCGCCGCCGTCGAGCACGATCTCCGCTCCGATGCGCGAGGCTAGGAATGTGTGCGTCCGGTGTCTGACTGGTCCCACCCACGTCGAGCGCCACACGCCCGCACCGGCCGCGGGATCGGGAAACCGCACGCTGACGCCGTGTTCGACCTCGGGCAGGATCCAGACGTCGGTGGTCGCCCGCCCACCCAACGCGTACCCGAAGTGCCACTCGCCTCGGCGAACGGTCGAGGACCCGTCGAGGTCGTACTCCGTGCAGTCCAGCGACCAGGACCCGACGAACTGTCCGAACAGGCTGAGGTCGACGCCATCGGCAGGTCCGTCCGCGAGGAAGGCGGCAGCGACGGCATCGGACGACTTGATCACCATGCGGAAACCATAGTGAGAGGCCGAGGGTCGTCGTTCCCCTCGCTCTTGGGGCGGCATCTTCACGGTCGTAGCCGTGAAGCTGTCACCCAGAGCGCCAAAGGTGGGTGACGCTCCGTGACGCGTGATGACGGTGTGACGCGGGGAGATAACGGCCCGGTATACGCCCTTATGTTTACCGCAAGTCAGCATTAAGGCACCCATAAGAGCGTATCTCTGCGCAGGTTGGACGGGCCAGGGTAAGCGCGCTCCCGCCACCGCGGGTGCCGGGCTGTTCGTGCCACCGCGCGTGGGCCGCAGCTGGTTTCGACGGTCCGATCAGACCGAACTCTTGAGGTGATCTCGACCGTGCAGACTTCTGCCCGGAAGAAGAAGTACGCGATCGTCGCCGGCTCCGTGCTCGTCCTGACGGCGCTCGGCGTGACTCAGGCCAACGCGTCACCAGCTCACGCGCCGGCGAAGTTCACCGGCTTGGCGACCGCCCTGTCCACCGCTCCGGCCACCGCCGGGTCGTCGGACACCGCGTTACCCCAGCTGGCGGCCGGTACCCAGAACCGCCGTCCACGACCACGTCCGACCCGGACGGCCACCCCGACGCCGGCGGCCACCCCCACGCCGACGCCGACGGTGACCCCGACGGTGGCACCCAGCGCGACCCCGACGCCGACGCCGGGCAGCACCGACCCGCTGGCGCAGCAGGTGCTCGACCAGATCAACGAGGCTCGCGCCGCCATCGGCCTACCGGCCTACACGATGGAGCCCGGGCTGGTCGCCTCGGCGGCGCTGCACAACCAGGTGATGCTCAGCGGCTGCGGCCTGTCGCACCAGTGTCCCGGCGAGGCCGGGCTCGGTGAGCGGATCACGGCGCAGGGTGTGCGCTGGAACGCAGCCGGCGAGAACATCGGCTACGGCGGTCCGGTGCAGGCGAACGACGAGGCGATCGTGGCCATGGCCAAGCGGCTCACCAGCAGCATGCTGGCCGAGACGCCGCCGAACGACGGCCACCGCAAGAACCTGCTGAGCACGACCTTCCACCGGGTGGGCGTCGCGATCATCCGGGACGCCTCCGGCAAGGTCTGGCTCACCCAGGACTTCGCCAACTAGGTAAAACCA
>CAVVAL010000022.1:0-148810 GCA_963746095.1 uncultured Actinomycetota bacterium
TCAGCCCCACCCTCCGCACTGGCGCCGGCCGTGCTCCACGCGGAGCGTACTGGTTCGGGGAGCGCGATCCAGGGCTGTCGCAGAACCCCGCGGGGGGCTATCCCCACCCCGCATGGGGGTAGTGGGACCAGTGTTCATTCGCGTCCGTTCGCACAGGCTTGTGGACATGGCCGAGAATCAGACCGCCCTCGTCGAACCGCCCACCGCCGCGCCCCCGGGCAGCGATTTCGCGCCGCTGCTGCGCCTGATCCGGGACCGGGGGTTACTGACCCGGCGCACCGATCACTACGCCGCCGCGATGGGGCTCAACCTGGCGCTGCTGGCCGCCGTCTGGGCCGCGCTCGCGCTGGTCGGCAACACGTGGTGGCAGCTGGTGATCGCTGTTCCGGCGGCCATCCTGACCGCCCGTACCGCCTTCTTCGGCCACGACGCCGGCCACCAGCAGGTCGCCGGTAGCCGCCGGGCGAACCGCGTGCTCGGGCTCATCCACGGCAACTTGCTCACCGGCATGAGCCACGGCTGGTGGACCGAGAAGCACAACAAGCACCACGCCAACCCCAACCACGTCGGAAAGACCCGGACGTGGGCGTCGGCGCACCGGTTGGACGACCGACCAGGCCAGCGAGCGCCGCGGCTGGACGCGCTGGGTCAGCCGGCACCAGGCCGCCCTGTTCTTCCCGATGCTGCTGCTGGAGGGCATCAACCTCAAGGTCTCCGGCATCCGTGACCTGCGCAATCGCTCCGCCCAGGACGCCGCGGTGGAGGCCTCGCTGTTGACCGTGCACTTCATCGGGTACGCCGCCGTGCTGCTCACCGTGCTCACCCCCGGCAAGGCACTGGTCTTCGCGCTCCTGCACCAGGCCCTGCTCGGCTCCACCTCGGCTGTGCGTTCGCACCGAACCACAAGGGCATGCCGATGCCCGGGCCCGGCGAGCGCTGGGGCCACCTCCGCCGGCAGGTGCTCACCTCGCGGAACGTGCGCGGCGGCGTGGTCACCGACTGGATGCTCGGCGGCCTGAACTACCAGATCGAGCACCACCTGTTCCCGAGCATGCCGCGGCCGCACCTGCGGCTCGCCCAGCCGGTGGTCCGGGAGTACTGCGCCGGGATCGGGGTGCCGTACGCCGAGACCGGTCTGATCGAGTCGTACGCCCAGGCGCTGGGCCACCTGCACACCGTCGGCGCTCCACTGCGCTGACCGCCAGCCCCGAAACCCGCGCAGTCCGACGGCGCCGGCCCGCCGGCCGAGCTGCGGTCCAAATGCGCCCTCAGGGGTCGCGTTTGGACCGCAGCTCTCGCGCGAGTTACTTGAGTGGTCAAGGATCGCACACGCAGTGCCGCACTCGCACGCAGCGCCACAGCGGCAGCTCGGCGACGGCGAGGAGTCAGTCGATCGGGGCGAGCAGGTACCGGGTCCACGGGCGGAAGCCGACCCGTTCGTACAGGCGGGCCGCGTCGGCGTTGGCCTCCACCACGCTGATCGCCCAGTAGCTGACGCCCCGGCGGCGGAACTCCTCCCGGGCCGCCTCCAGCAGGGCGGTGCCGACGCCGGTGCCCCGGGCGTCGTTCGCCACCGCGAGCGACTCGACGTCGCCGCGTTCCGGACCGAAGTCGAACGTCGGCCCCGACCTGATCAACACGCAGAACGCGTACCCGACCGGCTCGGCCACTCCGGCGCGCCAGGCGACCAGGAGCACACCGCTGCCGTCGCCGAGCCACCGGCGGTACTCCTCCCGGCGCATGGCCCAGGCGTCCGCTGAGCCCCGGACCGGCCATTCCTTGCCCACCAGGTCGCGGTGGTGCTCGACCATCCCCATCCACAGCGGCGCCAGGGACTCGATGTCGCCCTCGGTTCCAGCCCGTACCTCGAGATCCATGCGGACCACCGTAGGCGCCGCTCCCGGGCCGCGGCGGCCAGTTCACAGGACGGACCCGGTGCGGTTCAAATCCGCCCTCCCAGGGCGGAATCGAACCGCAGCTTGGGGCGGTGGCGGTTGCCGGGAGGGCGGTTCGGGTAACGAATCGGCCATGACGGTCTTCGGCTTTCACGCCTCACACGAGCAGGTCCACCCGTCCGCGCTGCGGACGCGGTCGTCGCGGCCCAGGACGCCGGCTTCACGGCAGCGATGTGCTCGGACCACTTCTCGCCCTGGAGCGAACGCCAGGGGCAGTCCGGCGTTCGCATGGTCCTGGTTGGGCTCGGCCCTGCACGCCACCGACCTGCCGTTCGGCGTGGTGAACGCGCCCGGCCAGCGGTACCACCCCGCGATCATCGCCCAGGCCGCGGCCACGCTCGCCGCGATGTACCCGGGCCGGTTCTGGGCCGCGCTCGGCACCGGGGAGGCCTCGAACGAGCACATCACCGGTGACGGGTGGCCACGCAAGGACGTTCGGAACGCCCGGCTCCGCGAGTGCGTCGACGTGATGCGCGGGCTGTTCGCGGGCGAGGAGGTGAGCCACGACGGCCTGGTCACCGTCGACCGGGCCAAGCTCTGGACCAGGCCGGAGCAGCCACCGCCGCTGTTGGGCGCCGCGGTCAGCGTGGAGACCGCCGGCTGGGTCGGCGAGTGGGCGGACGGCCTGGCCACGATCGCCCAGCCCCACGACCACCTGCGCCGGATGATCGACGCGTACCGGGGCGCGGGTGGGCGCGGCCCGCTCGTGTTGCAGGTGCACGTGTCGTACGCCGCCGACGAGGAGACCGCGCTCACCCTGGCGCACGACCAGTGGCGGACCAACGTGTTCGCGCCGCCGGTCTGCTGGGACCTGGACACCGCGGCTCACTTCGACGAGGCGGCCAAGCACGTGACCCCCGAAGCCGTGCGCGAGTCGGTGCTCGTCTCGGCCGATCCGGCCCAGCACGTCGAGTGGCTGCAGGGCTTCGTGGACCTCGGTTTCGACGAGATCTACCTGCACCACGTGGGGCAGGAACAGCGCGAGTTCATCGACGCGTTCGGCGCCAAGGTGCTCCCCCAGCTCGACGTCACCCGGAAGGCCACCCGATGAGGATCACCGACACCAGCGACCTGTGGTGGAAGACCGCGGTGGTCTACTGCCTCGACGTCGAGACGTTCCTGGACTGGGACGGCGACGGCGTCGGCGACCTGCCCGGCCTGGCGCAGCGCATCGACTACCTGTCCGAGCTCGGCGTCACCTGCCTCTGGCTGATGCCGATCTACCCCACGCCGGATCGGGACGACGGCTACGACATCACCGACTTCTACGGTGTCGACTCCCGGCTCGGCACCCACGGCGACCTGGTCGAGGTGATCCGCACCGCCAAGGACCGCGGCATGCGGGTGATCGTGGACCTGGTGGTGAACCACACCTCGGACCGGCACCCCTGGTTCCGCTCGGCCAGGGCCAGCAAGAACTCCCCGTACCGGGACTTCTACGTCTGGCGGGACGAGCCGCCCAAGGAGAAGATCGAGACCGTCTTCCCCGACCAGGAGACCAGCGTCTGGCAGTACGACGAGAAGGCCGGCCAGTACTACCTGCACCGGTTCTACAAGTACCAGCCCGATCTGAACGTCACGAACCCGCGCGTCCGGGACGAGATCGCCAAGGTGATGGGCTTCTGGCTGGAGCTCGGCGTCTCCGGGTTCCGGGTCGACGCGGTGCCGTTCCTGCTGGAGACCCTGGGCGTCGACGGCGGCACCGACACGCTGCCCGACCCGCACGAGTACCTGCGCGCGCTCCGCTCGTTCGTCGGCCGACGACTCGGCGACAGCATTCTGCTCGGCGAGGTCAACCTGCCGTACAAGCAGCAGCTCGAGTTCTTCGGCGGGGCCAGTGCCAACGAGCTGACCATGCAGTTCGACTTCATCACGATGCAGAAGCTGTACCTCTCGCTGGCCCGCGAGGACGCCCGACCGGTGGCGAAGGCGTTGGAGTCCCGGCCGGAGATCCCGCACGACGCGCAGTGGGCCACGTTCGTCCGCAACCACGACGAGCTGACCCTGGACAAGCTGAGTGACAGCGAGCGGCAGGAGGTCTTCGCCGCCTTCGGCCCGGAGCCGGAGATGCAGATCTACGGCCGTGGTCTCACCCGTCGGCTCCCGCCGATGCTCGACGGCGATCCGCGCCGGATCCGGATGGTCTACAGCCTGCTGTTCTCGCTCCCCGGCACGCCCGTGCTGTTCTACGGCGAGGAGATCGGGATGGGCGAGAACCTGGCCGCGGAGGGGCGGCTCGCGGTCCGGACGCCGATGCAGTGGACCGCGGGGAAGAACGGCGGCTTCTCCACCGCGCCCGCGTCCCGGCTCTCCGGCCCCGTCGTCGAGGGCGGTTTCTCCCCCGAGCACGTCAACGTCGAGGCCCAGCGCCGGGACCCCGACTCGCTGCTGCACTTCGTCACCCGGCTCACCGACCGCTACCGGACCTGTCCCGAACTCGGTTGGGGCCGGTTCGAGGTGCTCGACCAGCCCGAAAGCGCCGTGCTCGCCCATCGCTGCACGTGGGACGACGCGAGCCTGGTCGCGCTGCACAATCTCAGCGCCGAACCCCGCACCGTGCCGCTCACGCTCGAGGGCTGCGACGAGACGACCCGGCTGGTCGACCAGCTCGACGACGGCATCACCGAACTGGACGCGAAGGGCTCGGTCGAGATCACGCTGGAGGGGTACGGCTACCGCTGGCTGCGGGTGATCCACCCGGGCGACCGCCGCCTCTCCTGACCCGACCGCCCCGCGACGCCGGCGCCGGCCCGCGCCGCCGCAACCTTGCCGCTTTGGGCGACATTTTCTCGGCTATGACCGAGAAAATGTCGCCCAAAGCGCTGGAGGCCGAGGCAGCTGCGTTTCCCGTCGAGCCTCGCCTCAGCGGAGTAACTCGTGCGGTTGGATTGTGCCCTCCCAGGGCACGATCCAACCGCAGCAGGGAGGGGGGTCAGCGGGTCTGCGGGACCCAGCTGCCGTGGAACCCCAGCGGCACCCGGCCCGGCAGGTGGACCCGGGCCACCGGCGCCCCGGTGAAGTCCTGGGCGGCGAGGATGACCAGGTCGGCGGCGCCCCGGTCGGGATTGTGCACGTACGCGAGCGTGTAGCCGTCGTCCTCGGCGCCGCCCTTCTCCCGCGCCGGCACGAAGACCGCCTCGCTGGCGGCGGCCCCCTTCGGGAACCGGTGCACCTGCGACGAGCCGCGTACCAGGTCGTGCTTGATCAGGGCGTTGCTGAAGGCGTGATCCGGCGGCACCCCGTCCTTCGTCTCGTACGCCTGGAACAGCTCGGCGGCCGCCGCGGAGTAGCCGTACCGGTGCCGCCGGGACACCCGTCCCTCGTTCACCCGGGGGAACTCCTGCGGCCGATCGTCCAGCAGCTGTGTGCGCACCCGGCCGTGCTTCAGATCGATCGTCCACCGGTTCAGCGACGGAGAGCCCGCCGCGGCCGGCCCGCCGAAGCCACGCCCGGCCGCGAGGAACGGCGCCGGCATGCTGACGAAGTCCACCACGACCGTGTCACCGTCGTCGTAGGCGTTGAGCGTGTGGGAGAAGTACGTCATCGGCACCTCGAACCAGCGGATCGCACCGCCGGCCCGGGGCAGCACGCCGACCCGGGCCGGGTGCCGGTCGTTCCAGATGTACGGCACCAGCGCGCCGGCCTCCGCCGCGGCGGCATCGAACGTGACCGGCACGTCCATGACGATCACGTGCTTCTCGGTCAGCGCGAAGTCGTGCATCATCGGACTGTCCGCGACCGGGATCTTGGTGGTGCTGGTGGCCTTGCCGTCCTTGTCCACGACCAGGTGCCGCACGTGGTCCCAGGTCGGGTTGTAGGTGATCGCGTGCAGTTCGTCGGCGAACGCGTCGTACTTGGTGTGCGCGGAGAAGGAGCCGTCCAGCGTGCCACCGAAGTCGTACGGACCGATCGTGTTCAGGTCACCGTCGAGCTCGTACGGCAGCGGCCCGCCCTCCTGCGCCGCGAGGATCCGACCATTGTGGCCGATCACGTGGGTGTTGCAGGGGAAGTCGTACGGCGACGGCGGCACCGGGCCCCGGTACGGCTCGCCGAGCTTCGCCGCCACCGACGACGACCGGATCAGCGACTGCGGTACCACTCGGCCCGGCCGTCCCGGAGCCGCACACCGTGCACCATGCCCTCGCCGAGCATCCAGTGGTGCGCTCGCGGATCCTCCAGCCCCAGCACGTTCGGCCCGATCCGCAGGTACCGCCCGTTCAGCTCGCGCGGGATACGGCCGGTCACGCCCAGGTTGAAGGCCGTGACTTCCTTCTTCACCGGCGCGAAGGCGCCCTGGAGGAACGGGAACCGGCTCGGCTTCGTGAGCGTGGCCGCGGCGGCCCTGGCCGCACCACCACCGGCCGGGCCACCCAGCAGCGGCACACCGTTCGCGGCGGCGAACCCGCCGACCGCCGCGAGCGCCGCCCCGCGCAGTAGGTTCCGTCGAGTGTGTTCGGTCATGGCCGCTCTCCCCTGTGCTCGCTGTTCCTGACAGGAATGACTCTGCTGCCGGAGAACGGCCGAGACAGGGGCACTACGACCAGACCTGGGGTAGTCCTAGTACCACCCCCACATCTTCGCCCCCCTTCGCGCTTTGGGCGCATCCCCGCCCCGCGCTTCGGGCGACATTTTCTCGGTTACAGCCGAGAAAATGTCGCCCGAAGCGGCGGAAGGGTCGGCGGGGGCGGCGGCGGTCAGCGGCGAAGTGCGGGGTTTGGGTCAGGCGAAGCGGGCGAGGGCGTCCAGCAGGACCGCGGCCAGGCCGGGCTCGCCGGCGCCGTGCGCGGCGTCGTCGACCAGGACCAGTTCGGCGTCCGGCCAGGCCCGAGCCAGTTCCCACGCGATGTCCGGCGGGCTGCTGACGTCGAGCCGGCCGTGCACCAGCACGCCGGGAATGCCCGCGAGCTTGCCCACGTCCCGCAGCAGGGCGCCGTCCGCCAGCCAGGCCGCGTGCCGCCAGTAGTGCGTGACCAGGCGGGCGAAGACCAGCCGGAACACCGGGTCCTGGTACCGCGGGTCGGGCTGGTGATCGGCCCGGATCGCAACGTGGCTGTCCTCCCAGTCGCACCAGTCCCGGGCGGCCCGGTACCGCACGGCCGGGTCGGGGTCGCGGAGCAGCCGGGCGTACGCGTCGACCAGGCTCCCGTCCCGATCGGCGGCGGGCGCGCCGTCCCGGAACCGCGCCCACTGCTCGGGAAAGACCCGGCCCATGTCCCGGGTGATCCACTCGACCTCGCGCCGGGTGGTGGTGCAGATGCTGAACAGCACGATCTCACTGACCCGCTCGGGGTGGGTCTCGGCGTACGCCAGCCCGAGGGTCGAGCCCCAGGAGCCGCCGAACAACAGCCAGCGGTCGATGCCCAGGTGCTCGCGCAGCCGTTCGACGTCCGCGATCAGGTGCTGGGTGGTGTTGGCGGCGAGATCGACGTCCGGATCTGCCACCGACGGGGTGCTCCGACCGCAGCCGCGCTGGTCGAACAGCACGATCCGGTGCACCGCCGGGTCGAAGTACGTGCGCCAGCCGGGCGTGGCCCCCGAGCCCGGCCCACCGTGCAGCACGACCGCCGGCTTGCCCTCGGGGTTGCCGCAGGTCTCCCAGTAGACGAGATTGCCGTCGCCCACGTCGAGCAGGCCGTGTTCATCCGGATCGACGGGCGGATAGCGGCCGCTCATGCGGGTCCCTTCGCTGGTCGTCGCCGATATAACAGCGCTGTTATAGTTCTACCATGGAAAGCAGACCGGATCGGGAGAGCATCGGGACGCTGCTGCGGCACGTCCTGGAGCTGTTGGACGGCGACGTGGCGAAGGTCTACACCGAGCTCGGCCTGGCCGAGTACCGGCCGCGGTTCTCGCCGGTCGTCCGGGCCCTGCTGGCCGGCGGTCCGGCGTCGATCCGCGACCTGGCCGCGACGGTCGGGGTCACGCATTCGGCCGCGAGCCAGACCGTGACCCAGATGACCCGCTCCGGCCTGGTCACGCTGGAGGCCGGCGCCGACGCCCGGCAGCGGATCGTGCACCTCACGCCGAAGGCGCACGCCCTGCTGCCGACGATCGAGGCCGAGTGGTCCGCCACCGTGGCCGCGATGCGCGAACTGGACGCCGAACTGCCGATGCCGCTGCACGACCTGCTCGCCGAGCTCGTCACCGCCCTGCACCGCCGACCGTTCCGAGCGCGCATCGCCGACGCCGGCCTGCCCATGCCGTAGTCGCCGCGCTACTCAGGGCGGTCAATCCCGTCGCTGCCCTGGCAGGTCCGACGGTCGCGACCTAAGGTTCGCCGAGTGCGCGCGAAATGGATCGGCCTGTCGTTAGGGGTACTCGCGGTGGCCACGACCACCGCCGTGACCGTCGCTTTTCTGAGCGGCGGCGAGGGCGCCTGTGCCGCCACGCTGCGCGGTGCCCCCGTGGCCGGCGTCGGCTACACCGGCCAGGCCACGTTCTACGACTCCGCGGGCAAGGGCGGCAACTGCTCCTACCCCGCGTCGCCGGCCGACCAGCTCTACGTGGCGCTCTCCCCCGGCGAATACGCGGCGGCCGGCGCCTGCGGCGGCTACCTCGACGTGACCGGCCCGAAGGGTTCCGTCCGGGTCAAGGTCATGGATCAGTGCCCGGAGTGCAAGGCCGGCCACATCGACCTCAGCCAGCAGGCGTTCGCCCGAATCGGCACGCCCTCGGCCGGGATCATCAAGGTGAGCTACCGGCTGGTCCGGAATCCGCCTGTGCCCGGCGGCCTGACGTACCGGGTCAAGGAGGGCTCGTCCCAGTACTGGCTGGCGCTGCTGCCGGACAATCACGGCAACCCCGTGTCGCGGCTGGAGGTGCGCTCCTCCAGCGGCGCGTGGGTCGCGCTCCAGCACGCCGACTACAACTACTGGATCGCCGAGCGGGGCGCCGGGTCCGGACCGTTCAGCGTCCGGCTCACCGATGTCACCGGGGCGCAGCGGGTGTCGTCCGGGATCGCGCTCCGCCCTGAGGTCACCCAACGCGTGGGCGGCACCGCGGCGGCCCCCAAGCAGGCAGCGGCGCCCCGACGCTCGTCGAGCCCCACTCCGTCCGCGTCCGCCGCCGCGCCACCCAGCCGGAGCGCCACCCCCAGCGCCACCGTCCCGGCCACCCCGTCAGCCTCCGCCACCACGCTGATCAGCCCCGTCGCCGCGTCCTCCTGCCGCTGAGCCGTCCCGGACCAGGGCACCGCACGGCGCTCCGCGGTCGGAGGAAGGCCATCGCGCGTCCGGTCTGACCCGCCGCGCGCGCTCCGGTGTGACATGTCCCATCTGTACATCCCTGGGGCACTGCGGTATCCATTCAGAACGTGAGTTAATTTCACGTCTGCCGCTCCGCGGGGGCCGGCACGGATGCGCTGCACGGAATCAAGTTCTGGAGGAATGGGTTGAAGCGATCCTCGTGGCCACGGCTGCTGGCATGGACAGCGGCCGCCGCAGTGGCCACACCGCTGGTGTTCGCCGGCGGAATGCTGCTCGTGCCGGACGAGTCGGAACAGTCGACGAAGCAGGCCGCGTTACCGAGCCGTCCCACGGCGACGGCCACGACGGCCAGTGTGGGCCGGGTCGACGGGGCCGGCGGGGTACGGAAGGTGACCGGCAAGAAGGAGGTCCGGCTCGCGGCGTACGACCCCAGCACCGGCAAGGCCACGCTCACCACGGCCAAGGGCGGCAAACCCGCGGTGCGCAGAGGCGACGTGATCGCCAGCGACCGCACCGCCCAGCTTCCGCACGGCGCGCTGGTCAAGGTCACCGACCCGAAGCCGGACCGCGCCGGCGCCGTGACGGTCGCCCCGGCCACCCTGCCCGACCTGCTCGGCGATGCCCGTATCAACTCGGCGACCCCGGTCGATCCGGCCGGCATCACCGTGAAGCCGCTGATCAAGGGCGTCTCCGCCGCGGTCACGCCGGCCGCCAAACCGGCTGCGGTGTTGCCGTCCCCGGTGCCGTCCGCGCCCCGCGCCTCCGCCAGCCCCACCGCAACCGGCCAGCCGGGCACCACGGTTCCCCCGGCCAGCACCGTGCTCACGACGGCCGACAAGATCGCCCCGGCACCCCTGCCCACCGGCAGCGCGAACGGCCGGCACGCCGTCGGCGGTGAGCTGGCGCTGGACCTGGACATCCCGCTGGCGCAGCACGGATTCCGCGCCACCAAGCAGGGCGGTCCGACGCTGTCCGGCTGGGTGCACTTCCAGCCGCAGGTGATCTTCTCCTACCAGCGTGAGCACGCGCTGAGCCTGGCCCCGTCCGAGGCGTCCATCGGCATCGGCGGCGCGTACGACTACGGCTGGAAGGTGCACGCTTCGCTGGCCGGCGAGGTCGACTCCGGCCGCCTGCCGCTGCGGCTGCCGTTCGCCGAGGTGCACGTACACACCACGCTCTGGGTGGGCGGCTTCCCGATCGTGGTGGACGCTGACCTGACGTACTTCTATCAGGTCAGCGCGAGTGGCCAGATCAGCGTCGACACCGAGCAGAAGACCACCGGCGTGGTCTCGCTCGGCGCGCGATACACCAAGGCCACCGGCTGGGAGCGGCTGCCGATCGCGACCGCCACGACGACCGTCGGCAAGGAACTGCGGATCGCCGGCAAGGCCACCGCCAGGGCCACGATCGGCGCCCAGCTGAAGGTGGCGCTGTACGGGGCGGTCGGCGCGGGGCTCGAGTGGGCGCCGTACCTGCGCGCCGACGTGGACGCGGAGGCACTGCCGAAGCAACGGCTGGACTGGGCCCTGTACGCCGGCTTCGACCTGACCGGTTCGCTCTTCATCCAGCTCAAGATCTTCGGCATCACGATCATCGACAAGACCTTCCAGCTGCCACCGCTGAACGCGCAGTGGCAGGTGGCCGGCGGAACCGTCACCCCGCCGACCGCGAAACCGAAGGCGCCGACCCCGGCGCCGCCCGGCCGCAAGGCGGCCTAGGGTCTGTTTCGAAGTCCCTGGTCGAGCGAGACGTGTTCCAGGCGGCGGTCCGGCAAGGCGGAGGTCTGGCCGGATACGGGTCTTGTATCCGGGCGGGCCGACAACGCCGCCGGTCGTCGCCTGGGGCGCGGCGCAGCCGGCAGAGGGACTTCGAAACAGACCCTGCCCCTCCCCACATCGCTTCGGGCGGCATCTTCCTGGTCCTCGCCGGGAAGGTGCCGCCCGACGTGATTCAGCGCGTGTTGATCTCCCGGTTGCCGAGCACCCGGGTCGGCGCACCGGACCGGGCGACCGCGAGCATCGCGCGGCCGAGCTGTTCGGTGGTGGTCACCGAGCCCGGCGTCAGCCGCTTCAGCACCGGGTAGAGCGGGGCGACGAGTCGATAGATCGCCGCGTACAGCCGGGTCTTGGAGTTCACGCCGTGCAGCGGCTGGATGTAGCCGGGGCGGAACGCGTACGCCCGGAACGGCAACGCCAGCAACGCGTTCTCGGTACGCCCCTTGACCCGTGCCCACCGGGTGCGGCCCTGCTCGGTGCTGTCGGTGCCCTGGCCGGACACGTAGACGAAGGTCAGCTCCGGGTTGAGCCGGGCCAACGGCTCTGCCACCGCGAGCGTGTAGTCGTAGGTGATCCTCTCGTAGTCCCCCGGCTTCATCCCGACCGACGAGACGCCGAGGCAGAAGAAGCACGCGTCATACCCCGCGAGGTCGTTCTCGACCGCCGAGAAGTCGCCGAAGTCCCGGTGGATCAGCTCGCGCAGCTTGGCGTCCTGCTTGCCGGTCGGAGTGCGGCCGACCGCGAGCACGCTCTCCACGTCCGGGGCGAGCAAGCACTCCCGCAGCACACCCTGCCCGACCATGCCGGTCGCGCCGAACACGATCACCTTCATCCACGCCATCCCTCCGAAGACCACAGTCAGCGTAGTGACCACGACCTGCTGCGGTTCGATTCCGCCCGTGGCGGGCGGAATCGAACCGCACCAAGGTTTGCGGCGGGACCGAAACCGTTGTTGGCTGGGCGCATGGTCCGAATCGCGTACGGCGACGCGGAGGCCGCCGCGTTCGCCGCCACCCGGCATCTGGACCGCGCCGGCCTGGCGCACTGGGAAGCGGCGATCCGAGCACACTTGCGGCCGACGCCGGGCCAGCGCGTGCTCGATCTCGGCTCCGGTACCGGGATGTGGGCGAGCGCGTTCACGGACTGGTACGGCGTCGAGGTGGTCGCGATCGAGCCGTCCGCCGCGATGCGGGCACGTTCGATCCACCCGGGCGTTCGCGCCGGTCAGGCCGACGCCCTGCCGCTCGAGGATGCCTCGATGGACGCCGCCTGGCTCTCCACGGTCATCCACCACTTCCCCGATCTGCCGGCCGCGGCCGCCGAGCTGCGGCGGGTCCTGCGGCCGGGCGCCCCGGTGCTGGTCAGAGCGGTGTTCGCCGGCCGGCACGACGGCATCACGCAGTTCCGCTACTTCACCGAGGCGATCCGGGTGGTGGACACCTTCCCTAGCGCGGCCGACGTGACCACGGCGTTCGGTGCCGCCGGGTTCGAGCTGACCGCACTGGAACGGGTACCCCAGGCGACCGGCGCCTCGCTGGCACAGATGGCGGCGAACATGACCCGTGCCGCGCACTCCCCCTTGCAGCTCATCACGGACGAGGAGTACGCCGCCGGCCTGGCCCGGATGCGGGCCGCCGCCCGCACCGAGACCGGCCCGGTCGTCGACTCACTCGACCTGCTGGTGCTCCGGTGACGCCGGCCATCGGCGCGGACGCGTGACGCCGATGCCACCGACCGGCGCGGACGCGCACCCGATCTGCCGCACCTGCGGCGTGCAGTACGAGCGGGATCCGGCCCGGCGACACTGCGTGATCTGCGAGGACGACCGGCAGTACGTCGGCTGGGACGGCCAGCAGTGGACCAGCGTCCCGGAGCTGCGGGCCGAGGGCCGGCGTAACGAGGTGCGCGAGGAAGTGCCCGGTCTGTGGGGCGTGGGCACGGTGCCGTCGTTCGGGATCGGACAGCGCGCGCTGATCGTGCCCGGCGAGGGCGGCAACGTGCTCTGGGACTGCGTGAGCTATCTGGACACCGAGACCGTCGCCGCGGTGGAGCGGCGCGGCGGACTGGCCGCGATCGCCCTCTCGCATCCGCACTTCTACGGCGCGATGATCGAGTGGAGCCAGGCCTTCGGCGACATCCCGGTCTACGTGCACGAGGCGGACGCCAGCTGGGTGCCGCGCGAGGGCAACGTGCGGCTCTGGCAGGGCGACACCGTGGAGGTGCTGCCCGGCCGCACGCTGATCAACTGCGGCATCCACTTCGCCGGCGGCACCGTCCTGCACTGGGACGGGCTCGACGGGCGCGGCGCGCTGTGCACCGGCGACATCTTCCAGGTCGTGCAGGATCGCCGCTGGGTCAGCTTCATGTACAGCTACCCCAACCTCATCCCCGAGCATCCGGCGACGATCGCGCGCGCCGTCGAGCTGGTCGAGCGGTACCCGTTCGAGGTGGTCTACGGCGGCTGGTGGAACCGGGTCGTCTCGACCGACGCCAAGGCCGCCGTGATCCGTTCGGCCGAGCGCTACCGCCGCCACATCGGACACTGAGCCTCTGGCCAGCAGGCGACGACGACCCGGCGCTCAATGCGTTTGGGCGACATCTTCGGGGCTAGAGCACCGAAGATGTCGCCCAAAGCCGCGCTTGGGGCTACTCGAAGCGGGACGTGTCGCCGGCGCCGCGCCGCACGATCTCCGGCTCGTCCTGGGAGAAGTCGATCACGGTGGTCGGCACGGTGCCGCAGTCGCCGGAGTCCAGCACGGCGTCCACCACGTGATCGAGCCGTTCCTTGATCTCCCAGCCCTGGGTCATCGGCTCCTCCTGCTCGGGCAGCAGCAGCGTGGTCGAGATCAGCGGCTCGCCGAGCTCCGCGAGCAGCGCCCGGACCACCGCGTGGTCGGGGATCCGGACGCCGACGGTCTTCTTCTTGGGGTGCAGCAGCCGGCGCGGCACCTCCTTGGTGGCCGGCAGGATGAACGTGTAGCTGCCGGGCGTGGAGGCCTTGACCGCGCGGAACACCGCGTTGTTGATGTGGACGAACTGGCCGAGCTGCGCGAAGTCCTGGCACATCAGCGTGAAGTGGTGCCGGTCGTCCAGCTGCCGGATCTCGCGGATCCGGTCGATCCCCGCCTTGCTGCCGAGCTGGCACCCGAGCGCGAAGCAGGAGTCCGTCGGGTAGGCGATCAGGCCGTCCCCGCGCAGGATGTCCACGATCTGGCCGATCACGCGGCGCTGGGGATTGTCCGGGTGCACGTCGAAGTACTTGGCCATGCGCGGGAGCTTAGAGCGTCGTCGACACGCTCCGTGCACCCTGGACAGGTCGGCGAACCCGCTGCGAACCGCCGTGGCGATGGGAGAGACTCCCGCCATGACGACGGACTCCCCGCCGCCCGGCCCGCGCACCGGCTGGCCCTGGGTCATCGCCGGCAGCCGTGACCGTGCTGCTGCTCGCGTTCTCGGGCCGGTACGGCTACCACCGCGACGAGCTGTACTTCCTCCTCAGTGGACGCAATCTGGACTGGGGCTTCGTCGACCAGGGACCGCTGGCCCCGCTGGTGGCCCGCGCCGCCGAGGCGCTCGCGCCCGGCAGCCTGGTGCTGCTCCGCACGCCGTCCGCCCTGCTCAGCGGCCTCACCATCGGGCTGGTCGCGGCCATCGCGCGCGAGCTCGGCGGGAACCGCACGGCGCAGATCCTGGCGGCGAGCATCGCGGCGGCCAGCAGCGTCGTCCTCGCCACCGGCCACATCCAGACCACCACCACGTTCGACGTCACCGCCTGGGTGGCGATCGCCTGGCTGATGATCCGCGCGCTGCGCACGGACGACACCCGCTGGGTGCTGGCGGCCGGCGCGGTCCTGGGCGTCGACATGCTGAACAAGTACCTGGTGGCCGGCTTCGGGGTCGCGCTGCTCGGCGGGTTCCTCATCGCCGGCCCGCGGCGCTGGCTGCGCGACCCGTGGGTGCTCGGCGGCGCGGCGCTGGCCGTCGCCATCTGCGCCCCCAACCTGATCTGGCAGGCCACCAACGGCTGGCCGCAGCTGGAGATGGCCGAGGCGCTCCGCACCGACGAGGACGCCTCCTACGGTGGCCGGCTGGTCTTCGTCCAGCTCCAGCTCGTGCTGGTCAGCCCGCTGCTGGTGCCGGTGCTGGTGGCCGGCGCGGTGGCGCTGTTCCGGCGGCCCGAGTGGCGGCGGTACCGGGCGCTCGGCTGGGCCTGGGCGCTGGTCACGGTGCTGTACTTCGCGGTCGGCGGCAAGGGCTACTACACGGCCGGCGTGCTGCTGATGCTCGCGGCGGCGGGCTCCGTGGTCACGGTCGACTGGTGGGCCAGGTCGGTGGTGCGGCGGGGCCTCGTGGCGGCGGCGGTGGTCGCGAGCCTGGCCGTCTCGGTCGCGCTGATGCTGCCGATCTACCCGGTCGACCGGGTGCCGGCATTCGTGGTGGAGGCGAACTACGACGCCGGGGAGACGATCGGCTGGCCGGCGTTCGCCGATTCGCTGGCCGCGGTGCACCGGAGCCTGCCGGCGGCCGAGCGGGAACGCGCGGTCATCCTGACCCGCAACTACGGCGAGGCCGGCGCGATCGCCCGGTACGGGCCCGAGCGCGGACTGCCCAGGGCGTACAGCGGCCACAACAGCATGGCCGACTTCGGCGTACCGCCGGAGAGCGCCGACGTGGTGATCGCGGTCGGCGGCGACGGCACGGACCTGCGCGAGCTGTTCGACGAGGTCACCCCGGCCGGCACCGTGGACCTGCGGGTGGACATCGACAACGAGGAGAACGGCGCGCGGATCTGGGTCTGCCGCCAACCGCGCGAGCCGTGGTCGGTGGCGTGGGAGAAGATCCGCCGGATCGGCTGAGCGATGCGGCCCGGGCCAGCGGGACGAAGCGGACTTGCGGGACTAACGTGGCTACGCGCGCCCGTTGAAGGCACGTTAGTCCCGCAAGTCCGTTTTGGGTGCGGCGCGGTGCGGTGCGGCGCGGCGCGGCGGGGCGGAAACTCGCGTGACGGGCCGGCCTCAGGCTGGCACCGTTGGCGGCATGTTCGTGCTGGCCGATACCGCGCTGCCCGCAGGGTTCTCCCTGCCGGGCGCGGTGGCGGCTGCCCTGGCACGGCTGGCCGGCGCCCGAAGCTGACCCTCCTCCCGCCCTCAGAACCGACGGAGGAGGGTGGCAGCTCGCCAGGGGCCGCATCGGCGGCTCCTGTCCGGTTCTGGACGCGCGTTCGGGTGGCACCGCGCGCGTCCCGTCAGCCAGCACAGCACGTACATCCCGAGGAACTCTCATGGGCAAGCAGCAGTTCGTGCGGACCAAACCGCACCTCAACATCGGCACGATGGGCCACGTCGACCACGGCAAGACCACGCTGACCGCGGCGATCACCAAGGTGCTGTCCGAGCAGGACGGCACGTCGACCGCGTTCGTCGCGTTCGACGGGATCGACCGGGCGCCGGAGGAGATCGCGCGCGGCATCACGATCAACATCGCGCACATCGAGTACGAGACGGCGACCCGGCACTACGCCCACGTCGACATGCCCGGCCACGCGGACTACATCAAGAACATGATCACCGGTGCCGCGCAGCTCGACGGCGCGATCCTCGTGGTGTCCGCGTTGGACGGTGCCGCGCCGCAGACCCGTGAGCACGTCGTGCTGGCCAGGCGGGTCGGGGTCGAGCACCTCGTGGTGGCGATGAACAAGGCCGACGCGGTGGACGACCCGGAGCTGCTCGACCTGGTGGAGCTGGAGATCCGTGAGCTGCTGACGCGGTACGGCTACCCGGGCGAGTCGGTGCCGGTGGTCCGGGTGTCCGCGTTGCGGGCGCTGGACGGCGACCCGGCGTGGTCGGACAGCGTGGTCGCGCTGCTCGACGCCGTCGACCAGTACGTGCCGGTGCCGCAACGCCACCTCGACCAGCCGTTCCTGATGCCGATCGAGAACGTGCTGACGATCACCGGGCGCGGCACCGTGGTCACCGGCGCCGTCGAGCGTGGCGTGATCTCGGCCGGCGACACGGTCGAGGTGGTCGGGCTCCGGGACACCTTCTCGGCGGTCTGCATCGGGCTGGAGACGTTCGGCAAGTCGATGGCGCAGGCGCAGGCCGGCGACAACGCGGCGATGCTGCTGCGCGGGGTGAAGCGGGACCAGGTCGAGCGCGGTCAGGTGGTCTGCCTGCCGGGCAGCGTCCGTCCGCACCGCCGGTTCCGCGCGCAGGTGTACACGCTCGCGGCGAAGGAGGGTGGCCGGCGCACGGCGTTCCACGGCAACTACCGGCCGCAGTTCCACTTCCGGACCAGCGACGTGGTCGGCGTGGTGGAGCTGCCCGACGGGGTCGTGGTCCGCCCCGGCGACACCGCCACGTTCGACGTCGAGCTGGGCAAGCCGGTGGCGATGAGCGTCGGCCTCGGCTTCGCCATCCGCGAGGGTGGCCGGACGGTCGGGGCCGGCTCGGTCACCGAACTGCTCTGAGCCCTGCGGTTGGATTCCGGAGTCCCACTCCGGGATCCAACCGCAGCCCGTTCAGACCCGGTCGAACGGTTCGGCGTAGGTGAACTTGCCGCGCAGGTCCGGGGTGTACGTGGCGAGCGTGCGCACCTGGAAGTGCGGGGCCCACTCCGGCACCGGCGGCGTGATGCCGTACTCGGCCGCGAGCCGGAACCCGAACCGCGAGTAGTAAGCCGGGTCGCCGAGCAGCACGACCAGCGGCTCGTCCAGCGCGTCTGCCGCACCCAGCGCCGCGTGGACCAGGGCGAGCCCGACGCCGCGGCCCTGATGGTCGGGGTGGACGCTCAGCGGCCCGAGCCCGAGCGTCGGGGCGGACTCGATCCGGGCTCGCGTGCACACCACGTGCCCGATCACCTGACCGTCCTCGACCGCCACCAGCGAGAGCGCCGGCAGCCAGGCGTCGCTGGCGCGCAGTTCGTCGACGAGCGGCGCCTCCACCGGCGGCCCGGAGCCCTGGTCCGCGCGGGTGAAGGCGGCGGCGGTCACGGCGCGGATGGCGTCGACCTGATCGGGCGTCTCGCGTTGGATGAACATGGGTGCACCATGCCGGGCTGCGGACCGTGCCGCCAACCCAATATGCCCCACCCTCCTGACCCTTTTGGGCGACATCTTCTCGGTCATGGGCGAGAAGATGTCGCCCACAGCGCGGGATCTGGGGACCGCCTAGAGTGCCGGGCATGCCGATGAAGCTCGTGTTGGTGGCCAGGTCCGACCTCGGGATGGGGAAGGGCAAGCTCGCGGCCCAGGCCGCCCATGCGGCGGTGGCTGCGGCCCTGACCACGCAGGGCACCCCCGACTTCGCCGCCTGGATCGAGGAGGGGCAGCCCAAGGTCGTGCTGAAGGTGACCGGCGAGGACGAGCTGATCCGGGTCTGCGCCGAGGCCACGGCGGCGGACCTGCCGGTCGAGATCATCCAGGACGCCGGCCGCACCCAGGTCGAGGCCGGCACCGTGACCTGCTGCGCGATCGGCCCCGCGGCGATCGACCGGATCGACCCCGTGGCCGGTGCGCTCTCCCTGCTGTGATCCGCGCGTAGCCGGCGGACGAGCGGGTACCCCTGTCCGCATGAAGCCGACCTGGAAACCCACGGAAGAGCACGGTGAGCTGTCCAGCAGCGAGCGCCGCGAGCTGCCCGACAGCGCGTACGCCTTCCCTGAGCAGCGCAAGGAACCCCTGACCGACGCCTCGCACGTGCGGAACGCGCTGGCCCGCTTCGATCAGGTCAAGGACGTGAGCGACGGCGACCGGGAGCTGGCCTTCGCCAACATCCTGGCCGCCGCGAAGCACTTCGACGTCGAGGTGGACGAGACCGACTGGCGCCAACTCGGCGACCGCCCGCACACTCCCAACCGCGCCCACTGACCAGGTGCGGTCCATTTGCGACCTCAGAGGGCGCAAAAGGACCGCAGCCCGAAACGGTGAGCCGCCGTACGGGGTTGCGGTTGGATCGTGCCCTGGGAGGGCACGATCCAACCGCAGCTGGTCAGGTCGTGCGGTAGTCGGTGATCGCGTAGCAGATCTCGTCGTCGATGCTGTTCTTGCTCAGATCGATGGTGATCTTCGTCGGGTGCAGGTCAACGGGGTCGGTGTCGACCGTGGCCACGTCGGCCGACCGCTTGCGGGCGTCCTCCGCCTCGGTCACGAGCCCGGCCAGGGTCGGCACGCCGTTCTTCGGGCCTTCGGCCACCCAGCGCTTGCCTGACTCGTCCAGCCCTTCGGCCTTCGTCACCTTGCCGGCCGCGACCGACACCCGGAACTTGCCGAGGAAGGCGCGCTCGCCGCAGGTGGAGTGGACCGTGTACGTGTAGCTGGCCGGCTCGGTCCAGGCCTTGGCCTGCCGGTTCGCCACCGGCTCCTGCTCGGCGCCCTCGGCCGTGCCGCACGCCGTGAGCGCGCCGGCGGCCGCGAGGCCCAGCACCAGTCCGCGCACCGTCGCCGTCGTGAATCTCGCCATGATCTGGTCCCCCGCGTGGGTCGTCGATGTTCGGTCACGCGGTTGGACGTCGCTGGAGCTGGGCCGGTTCCGTCGTCGACGCGATGATCTCCCGCTCGACGTCCGGCCAGGTCGGGGTGGCGACCACCCAGTCCGGCGCCGGCTCGCGCTGCGGCCCGAACAGGTACCGGTGCGGCACCACGCCGCGCAGCGCCGCGTGGACGTCGGGGCGGTCGTCGACGAAGTGCGTGATGCCGAGTTCGGCGCAGTGGTCGGCCTTCTCCGGGCGGCGCCGGCAGAACCGGACCCGCTCGCGATCGATGCCGGTCCTGGTCCAGAACTCGTGGTGGTCCAGCCACTGGAGGGTGCGCCGCTGGATCCGTTCGCCGCACTTGGAGACGATCCAGACCTGGCCCTCGAACCGGGCGACCAGCCTGGGTAGAACCTCGAAGACGCCCGGCATCGCGGGCGTGCGGAGCGCGGCGTCCAGTCCGCCGCTGAGAAAGACGGTGTCCCCGCCGGGGTGGCCGGTGCCGTCGTTGATGACGCGTCCGAAATCGACGCCTAACTTGAATCATGCCGTGCCATGGCCTTCATGGTCCCGTGCCCTGTCCACCGGTTATCGTGCCGCAGGCTCGAACGGCGAATCCCGGAGGCGACGTGGCGCGGCGACAGGTACGACCGTTCCCGTTGTCGGGCGCGCACGCGATCATCACCGGCGGCTCGAGCGGGATCGGCCTCGCGACCGCCCGGATCCTGGCCGAGCGCGGCGCCAGCGTGTCCCTCCTCGCCCGGGGCGCCGAGCGGCTGGCCGCCGCGGCCAAGACCCTGCCCGGCACGGTCCACACCAGGGCCGTCGACGTCGCGGACCAGGCCGCGCTCGGTACGGCGATCGACGAGCTGACCGCCGCCGCCGGCCAGTGCGACGTGCTGGTCAGCTGCGCGGGACTGGCCCGCCCCGGCCGGTTCCTGGAGCTGCCCGACGACGTGTTCCGGCAGATGATCGAGGTGGACTACTTCGGCACGCTGTACGCGCTGCGGGCGGTGGCGCCGGGCATGGTGGAACGCGGTCGGGGCAGCCTGGTCGCGGTGTCGTCGGCCGCCGGGCTGCTCGGGGTGTACGGGTACTCGGCGTACGGTCCGGCGAAGTTCGCGGTGCGCGGGCTGATGGAGTCGCTCCGGGCCGAGCTGGAGCCGCACGGACTGCACGTCGGCGTCGTCTATCCCCCGGACGTGGACACCCCGCAGCTCGTCGAGGAGAACGAGTGGAAGCCGGCCGAGACCCGCGCGATCTCCGGCACGATCAAACCGCTGTCGGCCGAGAAGGTCGCCGCGGCGATCGTCGCCGGCATCGAACGCCGCCGCTTCCTGATCTGCCCGGACCTGGGAACCCGCACGCTGGCCCGGCTCGGCGGCGTGCTGTCTCCCGCGCTGAACTGGACGTTCGATCGGCGGGTCGCGGCGGTCCGCAAGACCACCCGCTGACGGTCTTCAGACTCCGCTTTGGGCGACATCTTCGGTGTCCTAGCACCGAAGATGTCGCCCAAAGCGCGTCGGGGCTGGCCCGGACGCCGTCGCCGCAGCCCGGTGACCCACCGGCGAGTCTGTCTTTCGGCTGATCTGTCCGGCCGGGGTCGCTGCCTAGACTTGCGCACGATGACCAACGTCGCGGGTAGCCCCACGCCGGGGATCTGGTTCCGCCTGGCGCAGGTGGGAGCCGGCCTCGGCCTGTTCCTGCTGTTCCTGGTGGACGTGTTCATGACGCTGAACTACGGCTACCACGGCTCGGTCCGGACCGTCCTGCTCGTGCTGGCGACCGCCTGGCTGGTGGCGTTCGCGTGGTTGTTCGCGCATCGGCTGGACCCGATCGCGCTCGGCGCGGTCGGCACGCTCATCGGCGTCTGGTCCTTCGGCGTCACGGTGGCCGTGGCCGGCGGCGGCCAGAACGGGATGGTCGGCTTCGCCGAGACCGCCGGCATGCTGGGGCTGCTGCTGGTCGTGGTGCGGCGGTCGCATCCGTGGCTGCTGGTGTTCGGCGGCGGCGCCCTGGTGTTCGCGATCGGCGCTCAGCCGTTCCGGATCGGGAGTGACCAGACCGCGTTCATCATCGTGCTGCTCTTCACGGTCATCGCGTTCTCGGTCGCGGCGGTGGGCGGGTACCTGCGCTCGATCGACTTCTCCCGGCGCCGGCAGGTCGAGTTGGTACGGGCCGAGCAGCGCGCGGAGATCGCCCGTGACCTGCACGATTTCGTCGCCCACCACGTCACCGGCATCGTCGTGCAGGCACAGGGCGCGCGGCTGATCGCCGCCCAGGACCCGGAGCGCGCGGCCGTGGCGCTGGAGCAGATCGAGCGGGCCGGCGCGGAGGCGATGGCTTCGATGCGCCGGATGGTCGGCACCCTGCGAGCCAACGGCGGCGACCAGGACGCGCCGATCGCCCCGCTCGCCGGCGCCGCCGACATCGCGCCGCTGGTGGCCGGCTTCGACGCGGCCGGCCCGATCAGAGCCCACCTGCACGTGGCCGGCGAGCTCGAGGACGTGCCGCCGGAGATCATCTCCTCGGCGCACCGGGTGGTGATGGAGGGGCTCACGAACGTGCGCCGGCACGCCCACCGCGCCAGCCGGGTCGACGTCACGGTGCACCGCACGCCGGAATGGCTGATGGTCCGGGTCGCCGACGACGGAGCCACCATGGGACCGCCGCGCGGCGCCGCCGGCTTCGGCCTGGTCGGGCTGACCGAACGGTTGGCGGCGCTCGGGGGCCGGATCCAGGCCGGCGCCGGGCCGGACGGCGGCTGGATCGTCGACGCCGCACTACCGCTGCGACCCGCCCCGATCCGCCAGTTCCGCTAGGGGCAAGCACGGCGCTCCGGTTGAACCCTGCGCGGCCGGGTTACGAGGTAACAGAGTCGGGAACGCCACGAGCTCGAACACCGGAGGCAGTCGTGCACGTATCGGGTCTGGCGTCGCGGTGGGCGGCCGTCTTCACCGCCGTGGCGCTCGCGAGCGGGTGCGTCATCTCCACCGGCGAGGACACCGCCGCACCGAACCGGGAACCGCTGGAGTCGGTGAACCGGTCGGCGATGGCCGAGGACGAGAAGTCGGCGGTCACCGCCACCGACACGTTCTGGCAGAACCACTTCCGTGAGCTGTTCGGCCAGGAGTACCGCAGCCCCCGGGTGGAGGGCGGCTACATCGGGGAGAACGGACCGCGGTGCGCCGGCCAGGCCTCCGTGCCGTTCAACGCGTTCTACTGCCCGGCCGGCGACCTGCTGGCCTGGGACGAGAACCTGATGGCGGCCGGCTACAACCAGATCGGCGACGCCTGGGTGTACCTGATCATCGCGCACGAGTGGGGCCACGCGATCCAGTCCAGGCTGGACCGGGGCATGGTCCTGGTGGCGGCCGAGCTCCAGGCCGACTGCCTGGCCGGTGCGACGCTCCAGGGCGCCACCCAGGACGGGCTGCTCACGATCGAGCCCGGTGACCGGGACGAGCTGGCGAAGACGCTGGTCGCCGTGGCCGACGACTTCCCGTGGACCAGCGAGAGCGACCACGGCAACGCCCAGCAACGGATTCAGGCGTTCAACACCGGCACCCAGGGCGGCGTCCCCGCCTGCGTGTGACTTCTCCGGCTTTGGGCGACATCTTTCGGTGCTATAGCCGAGAAGATGTCGCCCAAACCGCAAAGGGGTTGTGGCCGCGGTCAGCGGCCGGGGGTGACCAGGCCCGACTCGTACGCGGCGATCACGGCCTGGGTCCGGTTGGCGGCGCCCAGCTTGGCGAACACGTTGCCCACATGGGTCTTCACGGTCTCCACGCCGACCACCAGCCGATCCGCGATGTCCTGATTGGACAGGCCGGCGGCCATCAGCTGGAGCACCTCCGACTCGCGCGGGGTGAGGGCGGCGAGCCCCGGGCCGTCCGCACGCCCTGGTCCAGCGCGGCCCGACCGGCGACCAGCCTGCGCACCGCGTCCGGGAAGAGCAGCGAGTCGCCGGCGGCCACCAGCCGGATCGCGTGCGCGATCTGCGCCGGGCGGGCGCGCTTGAGCAGGAAGCCGCTGGCGCCGGCCCGGAGCGCGTCGTACACGTAGTCGTCGTTCTCGAACGTGGTGATGACCAGCACCTTCGGCGGCTCGGGCAGGCTCGCCAGGAGCAGCGCGGTGGCCTTGATCCCGTCCAGTTCGGGCATCCGGACGTCCATCAGCACCACGTCCGGCCGCAGCTCGACCACCAGCGGCAACACCTGGGTGCCGTCGGAGGCCTCGCCGACCACCCGCACGTCCGGCTCGGTGGAGAGCAGCGCGCGCAGCCCGGTGCGGGTCAGCTCGTCGTCGTCCACCAGCAGGACGGTGGTCGGCTCGTCGGTCATGGCGCCGACGGTATCGGCAGCCACGCGGTCAGCCGCCAGGACGCGTCGGGGCCCGCGGTGTCCGGTCCGGCCGTGCTCTCCCCGCGCAGCACGCCCACCCGCTCGGCGATGCCGGCCAGCCCGTGCCCGGCGCGCGCCGGAAGCGCGGCGAACACCGTGGCTGGGAGCGGGTTGGTCAGCTCGATCTCCAGCCGGTCGGCGCTCGGTGGCCAGGCGGAGCGTGATCGGCACCGGGCCGGCGTGCCGCAGCGCGTTGGTCAGCCCCTCCTGCACGATCCGGTACGCCTCGGCGGAGACGGAGGCCGGCACCCGGGACAGGTTTCCGCTGGTCACGACCGTGAGATCCGCGCCGGCGCGGCGGACCGGCTCCAGCAGTTCCTCGACGTCGGCGAGCGTCCGGCGTGGGGCATGGTCGGGGCGGGCCGGCCGCCGTTGTCACGGAGCACGCCGAGCACGTGGTCGAGGTCCTCCAGCGCGGTCCGCGACGTCTCCTCGATGCTGCTCATCGCCCGGCGGGCCGAGTCCGGATCGGTGTCCAGCAGCCGTCCGGCCGCGGCGGCCTGGATCGTGGACGCGGTCAGCGTGTGGCCGATCGAGTCGTGCAGTTCCCGAGCCAGCCGGTTGCGGTGGGCCAGGTCGTCGGCGGTGCGGGCCAGGGTGGCCAGCCGGTCGGCTGCGGTCTGGTCCAGGAAGAACGGCGCGGCGAACCGGAACAGGGCCGCCGCGGCCGCCCCGAGGTAGCGCGACGAGCAGCAGGTAACCGGCGGTGATCGCCAGTACCCAGGCTCCCTCGAGACCGGCTGGGGACGACCATCGTGAACAGCAGGTACTCCAGCTGGCCGCCGCCGGTCACCCAGATCGCGAGCGGCGCCAGGCCCATCATCAGCAGGAACCCGGCCACGCCGAGCAGCGCGACGCCGCCCCCGGCGTGCAGGATCAGCCAGGCGCCGGTACGCCAGCGGTCCGGCCACCGGTTCCGGGGCGCGGTCGAGGGCGCCGGGAGCGCGGTGCCGAGCAGCGCGTTGGCCAGCCGCACGGGCCAGGGCGCGCACCGCCGCGGGAAGCCGAGCACGCCCAGCACCAGGGTCGCGACGACGAGGGCCACGCCAGCTCTGAGCAGCGGCGGGCCGTGCGTCAGGACGACGGCAACCACCCCCGCCGGCATCGCGAGCATGCCGACGGCCGAGCCGCCGACCGCGCCCAGGAATGCGTACAGCCAGCCTTTGAGGGTGCCCACGTCGTAGAGCGGGCGCAAGGATTTTCAGCACGGCGACCAGCCTCGCAGCCGTCCGCACCGGACACCTCCCCCGCCGGCGTGAACCGCCGTCTCCCCCGCAGGTGGGAGTCGATTCACCCGCCGCCGGGAGGTGTCCGCCAGCGCGAATCAGCAGGCTTGGCGGCACTCCATTCACCTCGAACAAGGGATCGGCTCCGTGCTGTCGAAACGCCATGGCGTGCTCGCCTTCCTCCTCATCACCTTCGCGTTCACCTGGTCGGGCATGTTCGCGATCCACTACCTCGCTCGACGTGTCGCTGGCGAACCCGCTGGCGCAGCTGCCGTGGGCGTTGGGGCCCGCGCTGGTCGCCGTGGTCGTCCGGAAGTGGGTCACCCGGGAGGGGTTCGGCGACGCGGCGCTCGCGCTCCGGCTCCGGGCGGCCTGGCGCGAGTACCTGGTCGCCTGGCTCGGCCCGCTCGGGCTGGTGGTCGCGACCTGCCTGCTGACGGCCGCGCTCGGGCTGTGGAGCCCGGACCTCGGCGCGCTGGACGACTTCGTGCCGGGCCTGCCGTGGTGGGCGACCGTACTGCTGCTGCTCGTCCTGGTCGTCGTGCTGACCCCGATCTACTGGGGCGAGGAGTTCGGCTGGACCGGTTACCTGCGGATGCGGCTCCTCCCCGGTCGGCCGCTGCTGGCCACGCTCGTGACCGGCCTGATCTGGGCCGTCTGGCACTACCCGCTCGCGTTCCTGGGCTACGCCGAGTTCGACAACATGGCGCTCGGGCTGCTGGTCTGGACGGTGTTCTTCCTCCAGCAGGAGATCCTGCTCACCTGGCTACGGCTGCGCAGCGGCACCATCTGGACGACGAGCCTCGCCCACGCCGGCAACAACCTGATCTTCGCCCTGCTCACGGCCACCCTGCTGACCCGGGGCGAGGGCGGCGAGCTGGATCCGCTGCTCGTCATGCTGCTGACGATGGTCCCGATGGTGCCGCTCTGCGCCTGGGTCCTGCTCACCGGCCGGTACCGGCCGGAACAGCCGCCGGCGCCCGCCGCCGCGGAGCTCGCCTTGGCCGGCCGATGAGTAGGAGTACTCAGCGCGGTCCGGGTGTTTCACCGGATCCTCGGGCCGGCCGCCGCTGCGAGGGTCGGCGTTGTGAACATCACCGCTGTGAAACTCCTGGCCACGCAGGCCACCGCCCGGAGTGCCGCCACCACCCGGACCGCCCCGTTCGGTGCCGCCGGACCGTACGGCCCGGCCGCGCCCGCCGGGTCCGGTGCCGCCGCGCTCGCCGCCGCGACCCCGGCCAGCCGGGATCGCTACCTCGACTTCCTGCGCGTGCTGTCGATCGGCGTCGTGGTGCTGGGGCACTGGCTGATGGCGTCGGTGGAGGTGCGTCCGGACGGCATCCGGGTCGGCAACGCGCTCGCCGGCTCGTCGACGGCCCAGCTGCTCACCTGGGTGTTCCAGGTGATGCCGGTGTTCTTCTTCGTCGGCGGCTTCGCGCACGCCACCGGGATGCGCTCGTTGGAGGCCCGCGGCGGCCGGTACGCGGACTTCGTGCGGGCCAGGGTGAGCCGACTGCTCGCCCCGACCGCGCTCTTCCTCGCGGTGTGGACGGTGCTCGCCGTGGCGCTGGAGGTCACCGGGCGGCAGGACGGGATCGGCCGGGTGGCCAGCCGCACGATCGTGCAGCCGCTCTGGTTCATCGGCGTCTACCTGGGAATCGTGGCGCTCGCGCCGTTGATGTACCGCTGGCACCGGCGACACGGTGCGGCGGTCATCGCCGTGCTGCTGGCCGGCGCGGTGCTGGTGGACGTGGTCCGGTTCCGGGCCGGGGTGGACGGGATCGGCGCGCTGAACCTGGCGTTCGTCTGGCTGGCCGCCCACCAGTTCGGCTACCTCTACGCGGACGGCACGCTGACCCGGCACCGCCGCACCGGACCGATTCTCGCCGTCGCCGGCCTGACCGCGGTCGTGCTGCTGACGGTCGTGTTCAAGGCCTATCCGGTGTCCATGGTCGGCATGCCTGGCGACCGCGTCTCGAACATGAGCCCGCCGACCGTGGCACTCGCCGCCCACGCCATCTGGCTGATCGGGCTGGTGCTCGTGCTGCGCGCGCCGGTCACCCGCTGGCTCGACCGGCCGCGGGTGTGGACCGCCGTGGTGGCCGCGAACGGCGTCGTGATGACCACGTTCCTCTGGCACCTCACCGCGCTCTTCGCCGCCTACGCCGCCCTGCTCGCCGCGGGCTTCACGCCGCCCACGGTCGGGTTCGGCCGCCTGGTGGTGGAGCCGCCCGCTGTGGATCGCCGCGCTCGCGCTGCTCTGCGCCGCGCTGGTCGCGCTGTTCCGGTGGGCCGAACGGTCCCGTCGCGTCGCCGTCACGGGGGGCGGCGCGACGGGGGCCGGGCTGGCGATGGCGGCGCTCAGCGTCGGCGTGCTCGGGATCTCCACGACCGGCTTGAACGGCCTGCTCGCCGGGCGGACGATCACGCTGATCGCGGTGCCGATGACGGCCGTGGCCGGCGCTGGCGCTGATCGCCGCCGGCTGGGCGGTGCTCGCCCTACCGCTCGGCGGGGGCGACGGCGGCGGCCGGCACCGGATGCCGGCGCAGCGGCGCGGCGACGGATCAGGTGGCCGGCCGGGCCGCTTCATGAGCGGCCAGCGTCAGCATCAGGTCGATCAGGTCGTCGGTGGTGAGCGCGGAGCCCTCGTGCGCCTCCAAGGCCTCGGCCGGCACGTCCAGTTCCTCGACCGCGACCAGCCCGGACAGCACGGCGACCGCGTCGGCGTCGGCGCGGGCGGCGTTCGGTGCAGCCGCAGCCGGGGCAGCGGAAGGCGAAGTGCGAGCGGTCCGGGGCCGTGGCCAGCACCAGCCAGAGCTGGTCCGGCCCGAGGTCGACGGGCCCACAGCAGGGGCACTCGACGCCGAACGGCGGGTACTCAGTCATGTCGCTCTCCTTTCATCGGCACGCCTCCACCGTGCCCTATCAAGCCACCCGCGCGCGTCCGTGACGCCACTGGTGCCTCTTCCCAGGGGAAACCCTGGGAATCCCGTAGTTCTACCCGCGCGGAACCCGGTAGATCCACCGATGCGTCCGCTGTACGACAGACGCCATTGTGGTGAGGCACCGGAACAGACGCCCCGCCGGCCAGGGAGGCCCGCAATGAGCACCATCCAGGAACACACCATCACCCGCACGGTGGCCGCGCCGCGACGTCCCGGCTTCGCGATCGCCGGCGACCTGGTGCTGGCGGTGGTCGTCCTGGTGCTGCTGCTCACCACCCCGCTGCTGGACCAGACGCTCAGCTACCTCGGGTCCGCGTTCAGCACCGACGTCGCCCAGATCACGGCGCTCATCGTCCCCGGCGGCTGACCCGTTCGGGGTCGAGGCGTGCGGGCTCGACCCCGAGTAGCGGAACGAGCTAGCCAGCGTCCACTGGACGTTCGAAGAAGGTCTCCAGCACCACGATCGTCTGCGTACCGGTCACGCCGTCGATCTCGAAGCAGCGGCGCAGCGTCGCCTGCAGCTGTTCGGTCGTCCCGGTGCGGATCTTCACCAGCAACGACGCCGACCCGGCCACCACGTGCGCCTCCTCGATCTCGGGGATGGCCGCCAGCGCGTCCTTGCTCGGCTGATCCCCCATCCAGGCGTTCGACTCGAGCATGACGAAGGCGAGCACCCCCCGGCCGACGGCCGCCGGGTCCACCTCGATCGTGGTCCGCCGGATCACCCCCCGATCACGCAGCTTCCGCACCCGCTCGTGCGCGGCGCCGGCCGAGAGCCCGACCGCCTCGCCCAGCGCGGCGTAGGCCTGGGTGGCGTCCCGCTGCAGGGCGGCGATCAGCGCCCGGTCGATCTCGTCCACGACGTCGGAACCTTCCTGTGAGCTAGTAGACAGCGCATTGACCATACCTCGTTCGGTGATGTTGGCTAATCGACCGAAGGAGGTTCTGATGACCGACAGAATCAAGGCGCAGTTCGAGGTGCTCGACGAGCGGTTCGCGCTGTGCGGCGGGGACGAGTGGCTCGAGCGGCTGCACAGCGGCAGCCGGAAGACCGAGGGGCCGGCCTACTTCGCGGCCGGCCGGTACCTGGTCTGGAGCGACATCCCGAACGACCGGCTGCTCCGCTGGGACGAGACCACCGGCGCGGTCGGGGTGTTCCGGCACTCCTCCGGCTTCGCCAACGGCAACACCGTCGACCGGCAGGGCCGGCTGCTCACCTGCGAGCAGGGCGCCCGCCGCGTCACCAGGACCGAGCACGACGGCACCATCACCGTGCTCGCCGACGCGTACCAGGGCAAGCGGCTGAACAGCCCGAACGACATCGTGGAGCGGTCCGACGGCTCGATCTGGTTCACCGACCCGCGGTACGGCATCAGCGACTTCTACGAGGGCAGCCCGGCCGAGAGCGAGATCGGCGCCGACCACGTGTACCGGCTCGACCCGGCCACCGGCGAGCTGACGATCGTGGCCGAGGACTTCGTCCGGCCCAACGGCCTGGCGTTCACCGCGGACGAGTCGCAGCTGTACATCGTGGACACCCGCGAGCGGCACATCCGCCGGTTCGCGGTGGACGGCGCGCGGCTCACCGGCGGCGAGGTCTTCGCGACCGGCTGGTTCGACGGCATCCGGTTCGACCACGCCGGCCGGCTCTGGACCGCCGCGCTCGACGGCCTGCACTGCTACGCGCCGGACGGCACGCTGATCGGCAAGCTGTTGCTGCCCGAGTCGGCGTCCAACCTGGTCTTCGGCGGATCCAGGCGGAACAACCTGTTCATCACGAACAGCGCCGGCGATCTGTACTCGATCCGGGTCACCTTCGCCGGCGCGAGCTACCCCTAGGGCGTGTCTTCAAGGTCTCGCCCGTCGCGAGCCGGATGCCAGGCGGCGCCCGGCAAGGCGGAGGTGTGGCCGGATACCGGTGTTGTATATCCGGCCACACCGACAACGCGGTCGGTCGTCGTCTGGGGCCGGCGCAGTAGGGCATGGACCTTGAAGACACGCCCTGGGACCGGACCGCCGCCGCCAAGCCCCGCTGCGGCCGATGGCAGACTCGGCGCGAGGGGGTGGCGGGATGATCCGGGAGAACGACGCCGACCGGCCGGGGCAGCCGGTGTTGCGGCGAGCCGTGCCGGCGGACGCGCAGCAGATCTCCGCGCTGATGCGGGCGTCGGCATTGGATCTCTTTCCCCGCTTCTACGACGCGGAGCAGACCGCGAGCGGCGCCCGGTACATCGCCCACCTCGATCATCAGCTTCTCGACGACGGCACGTACTTCGTCCACGAGGCGGGTGGCGAGATCGTGGCGTGCGGCGGGTGGAGCCGGCGCGGCAAGCTCTACGCGGGCTCCGGGCGATCGGGCTGACGACGATCGGCTGCTCGATCCCGCCAGCCGAGCCGGCCCGCGTCCGGGCCATGTTCGTGCGTGCCGACTGGACCCGGCGCGGCCTGGGCCGGGCGATCCTCGAGGCCTGCCGGGACGCCGCCGCCGCCGAGGGGTTCGGCGCGCTGACGCTGATGGCCACGCTGCCCGGCGTCCCGCTCTACCGGGCGTTCGGCTTCGAGGAGGTCGAGCGCACCACCGTGACGATGCCGGACGGGGTGACCGTCGAGGGCGTCGTCATGGGCCGCCCGACCTGACTCCAGTAGTCGGAACGGCACCGAGAGTGGGCTCCGCTAACCCCGCTCCAAGTCGCTGACCAGCGCTTATGGTGAGGCCATGAGGCTGCGGAGCCGGGAACGCACCGCCACGGTCCGACGCGTGGTGATCGCGCACCTGCCCTGGTACCAGATCGGGCCGGTGCTGCCGATCGGCGAGGGCCTGGAGAACGTCGCGTACGAGGTCAACGGCGAGCTCATCGCCCGGTTCAGCAAGGAGCCCGATCCGGCGAGCCGGGCGGTGCTGGTCGAGCAGGAGGCGCGCGTGCTCGCGGCGGTCGCCCAGATCTCGCCGGTACGGGTGCCCGAGCCGCGTTTCATCGACGCCGGGCAGGGCTGCATCGCCTATCTCAAGCTGCCCGGCGTGCCGCTCCAGGATCTGCCGGCGGCGCGGCGGGCCGAATACGGGCCGGACGTCGCGGACACGCTCGGCGACCTGCTCAACGTGCTGCACGAACTCCCGGTCGAGCAGTTCGCCGCGCTGGTGGAGACCGACGACCAGCCGCTGGACGGATGGCTCAGCGACACCGCGGCGTTCTACGCCACCGTGAGCGCCGCGGTGCCGCCAGCACATCACCCCGCGATCGAGGCGTTCCTGGCCGCCGCACCGCCGAAAGCCGACTACACGCCGGTCTTCTCCCACAACGACCTGGGCATCGAGCACGTGCTGGTCGATCCGGAGACCGGGATCGTGACCGGCGTGATCGACTGGGGCGACGCCGCGATCGTCGATCCGGCGTACGACTTCGGTCTGATCTACCGCGATCTCGGCCCCGCCGCGCTGGACGCCGCCCTGCGCCACTACCGACCGCCCGGCACCGACGACCTCGCGGCGCTCCGGGATCGGGCCGCCTTCTACGCCCGGTGCAGCGTCTTCGAGGACCTGGCCTACGGGCTCGATCTCGACCGCCCGGCGTACGTCGAGAAGTGCCTCACCGCCCTGGCCTGGCTCTTCTGATCTCTTGATCTGCGGCTTTGGGCGACATTTTCTCGGTTATAGCCGAGAAAATGTCGCCCAAAGCGCGGGTGGGCGGGACCGCCCGGTCGCGAAGCGGGCTGGGGTGCGGGTGGCGGCGGGTCAGGCGAGGGCGGTCCAGCTGGCGGGGTCGTCGGCGGTCAGCAGCAGCACGTCGACGCTGGCGCAGATGTCGTGCCAGGCCTGGATCGGGGACGCTCGGCACGAGCAGTACGGCGCCGACCTTCACGTCCCGGGCGGCCAGACGCTCGCGCTGCTCGATGGCCAGTCCGAGCCCGATCCGGAGCCGGTCTGCGGGGTCGGCTGACTCGTCGGTTCGCACCACGGCGATCCAGCGCCGGCCGTCGTCGCCGGACCACGCGAGGTCCACCGGCAGCCCGTCGCAGTCGGGGCTGGCCACGATCCCTGCCTCGGCCAGCCGGTCTGCCAGCCGCCGATCGAGCGGGGTGTGCTCCGTACCCGACCGGCGCGGGGGTCTCGATCGGGTCTTCGTCCCGGTAACCGGCGTCCAGGTCGAACTCAAGGTCTTCGTCGAGCGCCGCGAACGGTCCCTCGTCACCGAAGACGACCTCGGCGGCGGCCCAGGCCTCGGCCGCGACGGCCGGGTCGTAGTTCGGCGTGTGCGGGAAGCTGCCGGCCGCGAGGCGCGCGTTCATCAGCCGGGCCGCCGTGACCACGACCGGGAGGCACAGGAATTCCACCGCGGCGAACAGGTCCTGGCAGCGGTACCGCACGGCGTCGTCGCCGAACGAGCGCAGGTTGTCCTCGACCCGCTCGACGCCGAGCTCCTTCAGCGTCGTCTCGTCCAGCACCCGGCGGCGGAACGCGTCCTCGATCGGCGAGGCGGCCAGCCGCAGCGTGACCTCGAACTCCTCGTCCGACCAGCCCGCGATCAGCACCTCGGAGACCCCGACCGTGAGCCGGATCCACTCCCAGTCCGGCCGGACGTGCTCGGTCAGCAGCCAGTGCGCCGAGCCGGTCTGTGCCGCAGCCGGGACGGTCGCGCGGATCACCACGCCGGCCACGCCGAGCGCGAGCGAACGGTAGGAGGCCGTGTCGAGGTCGGTGCCGAGTGCCGCCCGGACGCCGTCGAGCAGCGGCGCCGCGGCGGGCAGCGCGTCGAGCGGCTCGACCAGCTCGGGGTCGCCGAAGACCCACTCCGCCATCGCGTGCGGATCGATGACCTGCCACATCCGGGACTGCCGCTTGGACAGCTCTGCGCTCAGCTTCTCGACATCCATCGTTACCTCCACCTGGCGACGCCGGTGAAGTCTGCCCTGTGCCGGCGGCGACCCGCGCCCCGGTCCGGCTCCGCTGGCGGATTAGGTACTGCTACTCATCCCGGACGCCGGCCGGTTGACCAGGATTGGCGCCATGAACATGACGCAGCTGACCCGCCGCACGATCTCTGAGCCCCTCGGCGCGCTCCTCCTCGCGGTGCTCACGGCGGGCTCCTGGGCCGCCTGGATGGCCTGGGACGACGAGTACACCGTGGATCCGGTGACCCAGAACTCGTCCGGTCCGTACGAGCCGTGGCAGGTGATCGGCTGCGTGCTGACCCTGCTCGCGATCGGGATCGGCGCCGCCCTGCTGCTCCGCCCGTGGACCGTGATCGTGACCATGACGGTCGCGTTCACCCTCGCCTGGTCGTACACGGCGGCGAGCAACGACGACAGCGGGTTGTGGTTCGTGGGCGCGGTCCTCGTGGCCGGCGGGATGGCCGCCGGCAGCACCGTCGTCACGTTCGTCACCCAGGCACTAGCCCGCCTCCGCACCACCTAGCGGCTCCCCCTGCTCCGCCTTTGGGCGACATTTTCAGTGCTATAGCACTGAGAAATGTCGCCCAAAGCGCTGGGTTCCGGGGCCGCGCTGGGTCAGGCGGCGGGGGCGATCGCGGCGGCGACGGCGTGCAGGCCGCGAGCCAGCGAGGTACGGGCGGCGAGCACCGGGTGCCGGGCCGGCGGGTCGGGCACGATCGGCGCGTTCGGCAGGGCCGACTCGGCCAGCTCCTGCACCGGAACCCGCGTGACGACGAGGGCGAGTGGGATGGTCATGACGATCTCCTTGCGACTGGTGCCGACGCGGTGGGCGCCGGCGAAGTTGGTGCCGGGGAGCTATCGGCCGTTCGCGGTAGCGGCCTTTGCGGTAGCGGTCGGTCCGGTCGGGGCCAGCCCGGTCGGGGCCGGTCCCGAGCTGGCCCGGACGACGAGCTCGGTGGAGAGCAGGACGGCCGCCGGTTCGGCGTCGGGATCGGCGAGCCGCGCGAGCAGGAGCTCGGCCGCAAGCCGGCCCTTCTCGGCGACGGGCTGGCGCACGGTGGCCAGCGGTGGATCGGCATGCGCGGCGGCGTTCATGTCGTCGAAGCCGATCACCGTGAGGTCCTCCGGTACCCGTAGACCCCGGGCTCTGGCCGCGTCGATCGCCCCGAGCGCCATCGTGTCCGTCAGGCACAGCAGGGCCGTCAACTGCGGGTTCGCCGCGAGGAGCAGCTCGGCCGCCGCCGCGCCGTCGACCCGGCTGTTGGTCGCCGCGTTCACGATCACCGGCGCGGGCAGCCCGGCCTCGGCCGCACCCTCCCGCCAGCCGGCGAGCCGCTCCCACGCCACGTGGTGCGGCGGCTCGGCGTCGGCTTCGACCAGCACGGTCTCGGTGCCGATCGCCTCGATCATCAGACCGAGGTGGCGGTGGCCGAGGCCGATCGCGTGGTCCGCCACGGCGCGAGCGCCGGCCCGGTCGGCGACGTTCACCGACGGGATGCCGGCCTCGGGCTCCTGGTCGACGAAGACCAGAGGCATGCCGCGCCGGCGAGCCATCGTCAGGCCGGCGGAGTGCGCGTCCACCGAGTAGACGATCAGTCCGTCCACGACCGCGCGCGCCACGGAGGTGTCCCGGCCGATCCGCGGCGCGGACAGCACGGTGAGGCCGATGCCCGCGCGCTCCACCACGCCGGCGACGCCGGCCAGGAACGTCGTGGCCACCTCGTCGGTGAACGCGTAGGAGAGCGTGTCGGTGAACAGCACGCCGATCGTGCCACTCTGGCCACTGCTCAGCGTGCGGGCCGCCGGATCGGGGCCGCAGTAGCCCAGCCGGTCGGCAACCCCGAGGATCCGCTCACGCAGCACGGGCGAGAGCTGGTCGGGCCGGGAGAAGGCGTTGGACACCGTCATCCGGCTCACGCCGACCTCGTCGGCGATCGTCTGCAACGTCACGCGTCCCATGCCCACTCCCTCGTTCTATACCGGTACAGTAACCCCGCCTTCTATACCGGTCAAGAGCAATGGCTGGGATCCGCTGGACGGGAATGCGGCGCCGGGCGTTCAGCCCTGCGGGCTCGACCGATCGGGGCGGTCGGCCAGCAGCGGTAGCAACGGATTCCAGCGGGTGCCGTCCCGGGCATCCCGCCGGCGCCGGGCGATCGCGCTGAGCGCCTCGAGCACGACCCGGTTCGCCAGCGCGGCGGTGATCTCCGCGTGGTCGTACGGCGGGCTGACCTCGACCACGTCCACCCCGACCACGGGCAGTTCGAGGCAGATCCGCCGGACGGCGTCGAGCAACTGGCGCGCGGTGAGGCCGCCCGGCTCGGGTGTGCCGGTACCGGGCGCGTGCCCGGGGTCGCACACGTCCACGTCGACCGAGAGGAAGACGCCGTCGCAGTCGTCCACGGCGATCGCGAACGCCTCGGTCAGGCAGTCCTCCAGGCCACGGTGGACGATCTCGGTCATCTCGTAGGACCGCATCGCCTGCCCGGCCATCCAGTCGAGCGTCTCCGGTCCGGGCCAGTACCCGCGCAGGCCGAGCTGGAGGAACCGGTCGCCGCGCAGCGCGCCCGACTCGATCAGGCGCCGCATCGGCTGGCCATGACCCCAGAGCGAGCCGAACTCGATGTCGCCCGTGTCCGCGTGCGCGTCGAAGTGGATCATCGAGATCCGGCCGTGGCCGAGGACGTTCGCGACACCCTTCGCGTCGGGGTACGCCACCGAGTGGTCGCCGCCGAGGATCACCGGGATGGCGCCGGACCGAGCCGCCTTCTCGACCGCCGACTCCAGCGCGCCGAGGGCCCGGATGACGTCGCCAGGCGGCATCTCCACATCACCCGCGTCGAGCACCCGCAGGTCCCGCAGGCCGTCGGTGCGCAGCGCCAGGCTGGGCCGGGAACCGGTGTGCCCGAGGTAGTCGGTCATCCGGATCGCCTGCGGGCCGAACCGGGTGCCGGGCCGGTGCGAGGTGCCGCCGTCGAACGGTGCGCCGATGATCACCACGTCCGCGCCCGCGTAGCTCGCCGGCTCGTCCAGATCGCAGCGATCGACGCCGAGGAACGTGATGTCCGGGCCGAACTGCGCGCCATAACGGGTCATGCGCCCATTGTTGCGGTTCAATTCGGCCCTCTGGGGGCGGAATTGAACCGCAGGGGGTTGGCCGGGCGCGGTGGGGTCGAAACGGGCGTATCGGTCGGCGTACCGTCCGGCCGATGGTGTCCCGAAGGGTGTTCCTCGGTGCCGGCGCGGTGGCCGCGGGCGCCTTCGCGACGGGAGGGTACGGCCTGGTCCAGGCCGGCGTGTGCCGGGCAAAGCGCAGCTCGACCGCCGGCTCGGGCGCTGCGACGTGAGCCGGCCGGAACCGCCGGCTGAGGCCGGGCCGCTGGTCACCGGCCGGTTCGACTCCGTGCACCGCCGCACGACCGTGGACTACACGATCGCCTACCCGCCCGGTCACCGCGCGGGCGACCGGCTCGGCGTGTGCGTGCTGCTACACGGCGCCGGCTGGGGTCAGCGCGGCTGGTTCGACGCGATGCGCTTCCACCGACACCTCGCCGGGGCGGTCGCCACCGGCACGCCGCCGTTCGCGCTCGCGGCCTGCGACGGCGGCCGGCTGTTCTGGCACCGGCGCACCCACGGCGAGGACCCGCAAGCCATGGTGCAGACGGAGTTCCTGCCGTTGCTGGCCAGGCGCGGGCTGATCACCGACCGGATCGCGGTGCTCGGCTGCTCGATGGGCGGGTACGGCGCCCTACTGCTGGCCGCGACCGAGCCCGGCCGGTGCGCGGCGGCGGTGGCCAGCAGCCCGGCCGTCTGGACCAGCTATCCCGGCGGCGACGCGTTCGACTCCGCCGCCGACTTCGCCCGGCACGACCTGCTCGCCCAGGCAGGCCAGCTGCGCGGGATGCCGGTGCGGGTCGAGTGCGGCGAGAGCGACCCGTTCCGGCCGGGGGTCGCGGCGCTGCGGGACCGGTTGCCGGCCGGCGCGGTGCGGTTCGAGCCCGGCTGCCACGAGCCGGCGTTCTGGGAACATCTCGCACCGGGGCAGCTCGCGTTCGTCGGCACCGCACTGGCCGCGAGCCGGTAGCCAGATTACTAGAAGCCATTGCTTATATAAGTGCAGTCTGGCACTTTAAGAAGTCGGCAGCCGACGAGAGGAAACCCGATGATCGACGTCACTCAGCAGATCAGCGCCGTGCGGCGGCGGGTCGGCAGCCGCACGATCGAGCCGGGCGAGGCGCGCGTGGTCACGATCAGCCAGACCTACGACGCCAGCCTCGACGACGTCTGGGACGCCTGCACCAACGCCGAGCGCATCCCCCGCTGGTTCCTGCCGATCACCGGCGACCTCACCCTGCACGGCCGCTACCAGTTGGAGGGCAACGCCGGCGGAGTGATCGAGCGCTGCGACCCGCCGAAGGGCTTCGCCGCCACCTGGGAGTACGGCGAGGAGCTGAGCTGGATCGAGGTCCGGCTGACCAGCGAGCCGGATGGCCGGACCCGGTTCGAGCTGGACCACATCGGCCACACGGACGAGGACAGGTGGGCCGAGTTCGGCCCCGGTGCGGTCGGCATCGGCTGGGACATGTCGCTGATGGCCCTCTACCTGCACCTGTCTTCGTCGGCCTCGATGGATCCGGAGCAGGCCACGGTCTGGATGATGTCGGACGAGGGCCGCGAGTTCATGACGGCCAGCAGCGAGGACTGGTACCGAGCCGCCGTCGCGAGCGGTGCGGACGAGGCCGCCGCCCGCGCCGCGGCCGACCGCTGCACCGCCGCCTACACCGCCGCCCCCGAGTAGACCCCACCCACACAGTCGGATCGGCCGGTCCACATTGGAATGCTCGGGGAAGTGTACGCCTCAGCTGGCTCCGAGACGTGCATTTCCCCGAGTATTCGACAATGGACATTCAGGGGCACCGGGTACCGGCAGCGCTTCGCCCGCGCCCCAGCCCTCCGCTTTGGGCGACATCTTCTCGGCTATAGCCGAGAAGATGTCGCCCAAAGCGGATAACGGGAGTGCGATCTCGGCAGCGGCGAGCGGTGGCGGCGGCTCGTCGCCCGGCACGAACGCTTCGGCAAGGACCGGGACGCCGCGGTCACCTGGGCCACCGGCACCGACCAGCGCAACGCCGAACTGGCCGCCAGCACCCGCCAGCGCGCCGATCTGGTGGTGCCCGACCCGGCGCTGCGGCTACTTCCCGGCGACCGGCACATCGCCACCAGTTAAGGCCCTGACCAGGGGTTATCCGCCGCGTCGGACGCACTGTGCCCGGCCCCGATGGCCGCGGGACGGCAGCGGGTCCGGCACGGCGCGCTTCGCCGCATCCACATATGTGGATCACATCCGGTATACCGCACGATTGATTGACCACATGAACAAAGTCAATTATAAAGACGGCCCCAGGGTGTGAGGTGCGGCACATCTCCAGTTTCTCCACCCTCGGAGGTTTCGGTGTTCCGAAGATCTCTTCCACGCCGCGCACTTGTGCTCGGCGTCATCGCATCGTTGGCCGCGGGCGGTCTGGTGCAGCTCGCCCGCTCCGGCCGAGGCCGAGCCCGGCAGCGGCGCGCTGACCGGCCTGAACCTCGCCGCGAGCAACCGCCGCGCGCCGGTCGCCGGGCTGTACGACTGGAGCAAGGCCGGTTACCGCGGCGGCGGCGAACCTGCCGGGCTCCGGCGACGTCAACCCCAACGCGACCTGCCAGATCACGGCGGCCGAACTCGCCAGCCAGTACAACGTGCGGCCGAACGACGGCGTCGACGACTCGGCCGGCCTCCAGGCCGCGATCGACGCGATCCGCACCGGCTGCTCGGCCTCGGCGAGCTACACCTCGCTCAGCCTGATCACGCTGCCGGCCGGCGAGCTGGCCGTCTCCCGCGAGCTGCACGTCGACGCCGACTACCTGATCATCCGTGGCGCCGGCATGACCGCGACCAAGATCGTCTACCGCCCGGACGCCAACACCCTGTACGACACCCTCACCGAGGACGGCTCGGACTGGGACGAGGACGCGATGACGGCCGGCGACGGCAAGGGCGGCTGGCTCTGGCCGGGGCGTGGCCTGTTCCGGGTGCAGTCCCGGGGCGTGCACTCCAGCTACGCGAGCGCGTACGCGTCGGCGCCGGCCAACCGCAAGGACATCTTCGAGGGCACGGTCAACGTGCACTGGAAGGCCGGCGTCAAGCTGCGGGCCAAGCCGGGCGAGACCGGCTTCTCGGCGCGCACCGGCGACCGGGTCGTCCACCTGGCGAGCAGCGGCGCGCTGACCGGCCTGACCGCCGGCGGGTTCATCAACATCCGGGCCGCCAACTCGACCAACTTCTACGCCCAGCAGCAGGCGACCGGTACCGCGTTCCCGATGCTCAACATGCACATGCGGCAGCAGATCTTCACGATCGCCGCGGTCGACACCGCCAACCGCACGGTGACGCGTGGACAAGCCGCTGGAGTTCGACGTGCCGGTCACCTCGGTGTCGGACGGCTCGGCGCCGATCGCCGGGGCGACCTACGACTCGAAGGCCTCCCCGCTGATCGACCCCGTGGTCGGCGTCGGCTTCGAGAACTTCGGCCTCACCCAGGCCATGCCGGGCCTCAACCAGGCGGACGCCGTGAACAACTACGGCAACATGGCGCCGGCGGCCCAGATGCACGGCATCGTCTTCAAGTGGGCGGCCAACTCGTGGGTCCGTGGCATCCGCGCGGACATGACCGGCTCGCACCCGATCGTCACCGAGGAGGCCAAGAACCTCCAGATCGTGAACAACGAGCTGGACGGCTCCTGGAACAAGGGCAAGGGCGGCAACGGCTACTTCCGCGGCTCCCGGGTCTGGGACTCGCTCTACGCCGGCAACACCTCCCGCAACCTGCGGCACTTCACGTTCCAGTGGTCCGCGTCGGGCAACGTCGTGATCGGCAACGACTTCGACTCCGACCTCAACCTGCACGGCGGCTGGGAGCGCAACAACCTGTTCGAGCTGAACACCGTCCGGGTCTCCTACGCGCACCGGTCCGCGAACTGCCGGGCGAACTGCGGCGAGGAGGGCGGCGGCGGGCCGGACAACTCGAACTGGTTCCCGATCTGGTGGGGGGCCGGCAAGAAGGCGATCAAGTGGTCCGGCTCGTCCGGCCCGCGGAACGTGTTCTTCAACAACGCGATGACCAAGCAGACCGCGACCGGCGGCACGTTCAACGACTACTACGCCGACCGGCACCGGATCTACCAGTTCGGTTGGAACGGCGCCGCGTTCCAGCACCTCGACCTCGGCGGCACGCCGATCGCCGACTGGGCCACCAACGAGCAGCGGGACTACACCGGCGGCCACGGCGTGGACGCGACCAAGACGGACGCGGCCTCGTCGCTGTTCCTTACCGCGGTGACGGGCGGGCCCACCACGCCGACCACCACTGGACCACCGACCAGCCCGCCCCCGACGACGGCTCCGCCCACCACACCACCCCCGAGCCAGCCCGCCGCCGACCGACGCGTGCCTGACCGCGACGTTCGCCCAGACCTCGATGTGGAGCACGGGCTACGGCGCCGACTACACGATCACCAACCGCTGCGCCGCCGCGAGCGCCGGCTGGCGGGTGGAGTTCGACCTCCCGGCCGGCTCGACCGTGACCAGCTCCTGGAACTCCACCCGGAGCCAGAGCGGGCAGCACTACACGTTCGTCAACGCCTCCTTCAACGGCACCATCAACCCCGGAGCGAGCAAGAGCTTCGGGTTCAACGTGAGCGGCCTCGGCGTGCCGAGCGGCTGCCGCGTCAACGGCGCGTCCTGCGGAGGGTGAGATGAGGCCGAGAACCCTGACGGCCACCGCGGCGGCGGCCACGCTCGTCGCCGCGCTCGCCGGCCTGACGGCCTGACCAACATTCCCGTCACACCGTGACCGCCGGCCGCCAAGCCCCGGGCCGGCAGCCCGTCCGGGCTGGCGGCTCAGGGCTGCGGTTCAATTCCGCCCGCTGCGGGCGGAATTGAACCGCAGCAGGGAGTGGGCCGATCGGGTTCTGTTCGCCGGGTCGTGACGGTGCCAGGATGCGAAGGAGGGCGGACATTCGGCCCGCCCACGATTCGCTGGGAGATCGCCATGACGCGTTACACGCCCGGTACGCCGTGCTGGGCCGATCTGGGCTCACCGGACATCGAGGAGTCGAAACGGTTCTACGGCGGCGTGTTCGGCTGGACCGCGGAGACCGCCACCGAACCCGAGGCGATGGGCTACACGACCTTCCGCGCCGGCGACAAGGCGGTCTGCGCCGTGGGTCCGCTGATGGGCGAGGGTCAGCCGGCCGCCTGGACGACCTACCTGGCGACCGACGACGCCGACGCCTTCACCCAGCGGGTCGACGAGTCCGGCGGCAAGGTGATCATGGCGCCGATGGACATCATGGGGTACGGCCGGATGGCGGTGTACCTCGATCCGGCCGGCGCCACGTTCGCGTGCTGGCAGGCCGGCACGATGCCGGCGCGGACGTGATCGGCGAGCCCAACGCGCTCGGCTGGTTCGAGCTGACCACCCGTGACACCGAGGTGTCGAAGCCGTTCTACCGCGACGTCGCCGGCCTGACCCCGCGCGATGTGGACTTCGGCGACATGATCTACACGATCTGGGAGATCGGTGAGCAGCAGGTCGGCGGCATGATGGCGATGCCCAGCGAGTCGCCGGCCGAGACGCCGCCGCACTGGATGGTCTACTTCGGGGTCGACGACTGCGACGCCGCCGCCGCCCGCGCGGCCGAACTGGGCGGCGCCGTCATGGTCCCGCCGATGGACTCCGGCCCCGGCCGGATGGCCGTGCTCAGCGACCCGCACGGCGCGGCCTTCTCGATCATCAAGGCCAACCCCGACTTCCGCGCCTAACCCCTGCCGTAACCCTGGCACTTTGGGCGACATTTTCTCGGTTATAGCCGAGAAGATGTCGCCCAAAGCGGCCGTGGCGGGGTGGCGGCGGAGCGCGCGGCCGTACAGCGCCAACGCCGGCAGCAGGAGCGCGCCGCCGGCGAGCAGCGCGGCCCGGATCCCGAACGCCGTGCCGAGCGCGCCGAGCCCCGGGCCGCCGGCCACCTGGCCGATCGCGTCGGCCTGGCTGGTGACGGAGATCGTGGTGGCCCGGACCGTGGAGTCGGTGATCTGCTGGTTGAGCCAGGTCCGGTACACCGGCTCGGTCAGCGAGCGGGTCAGCCGGTAGGCCCAGAGCATCGCGGCGGCGACCACCAGGCTGCCGGCCAGCGCGAAGCCGACCACGGCGACGGCCTGCGCCACCGTGAGGACGGTCAACAGCCTGGCCAGCCGGGCCTGGCCAGCGCGCTCGAACCGGCGCGCCAGCAGCCCCGACGCCACCAACCCGAGCACCATCGTCACGGCGCCGAACATGCCGAACCACACCACGGGGTCGAGCCCGCCCACCGCCGGCAGCCCCACGTCCCGGATCAGGTGCGCCTCCCAGAGCCGGTCGAAGCTCTCGGTGGACGCGCCGGCGAAGAACGTGATGCCGAGGATCAGCACGAGCAGTGGGCTGGCCCGGATCAGCCGCAGCCCGCCGCCGGCCGTGGCGCGCAGCTCCCGGAACGTGCCGGACCGCCGGCGCCGGGTGAAGCCGTGCTCGGGCATGGTCACGGCCGCGAACAGCCCGAACGTGGCCGCGAGCACGCCGCCGAGCGCGACCGCGTAGCCGAGATCCCAGGCGGCCACGGCCACGCCCAGCCCGATGCCGGCCAGGCCACCGGCGTAGCCGAACTGCTGCCCGCGCGCGAAGACCCGGCCGACCTGGTCCACACCCACCTCGTCGGTGATCCACGCCTGGTCGGCCCCGCTGGTGAACGTGTAGCCGAGGCCCCAGATCGCGTAGCCGGCCAGGATCGCGGCGAACGCCGGCACCAGGCCGACCAGCACCATCCCGGCGCCCATCACCAGCCAGCCGATCACCAGCGAGAGCCGGCGGCTGTACGTGTCGGCGACCACGCCGGTCGGCACCTCGAACAGGAAGATCGACAGCTCCATCACGGTGCCGACCAGGACCAGCTGGAACGGGTTCAGCCCGACCTCGCGGACGAAGTAGACGGCCGAGACGGTGAACGTCACGTCCCAGGCCAGCGCGAGCCAGAACTCGCCCGCGTAGAACACGGTGGTGGCCGGCAGCCGCCTCACCCGCATCGTCTCCCGCTGGAGTGCTCATTGGTCACGCTGAGCGTCGCACGGGAGGCCGGTGCGAGGGCGGTTCCGGCGCCGCCTTGGTTGAGCGCCGGAACCTGACGGCCAACCCTCCGCGGCGAGCACGGCCGTGTAGGTCCTTCCTGCCCCACCGGTCCCGTTTCCATGCGAACCGGACCGGATTTCCACTCGGGACCGTCCACACTCCCCGCCCGCGAGCCGGCGGGCCAACGGGCCTGGCCTACCGTGGACCGGCGTGAGCGCACTGGACGCGGTACGGAACTGGCCGGTCGGCAACGCTGCCGTCGCGGTGATCGATCAGAGCGGCGTGGTGGCCTCGGTCGAGCCGGACGTGGTGCTGCCGTGGGCCTCGGTGACCAAGCCGCTCACGGCCCTCACCGCGCTGGTCGCGGTGCGGAACGGCGCGGTGAGCCTGGACCAGCCGGCCGGCCCGCCCGGCGCCACGATCCGGCATCTGCTGGCGCACGCGTCGGGCATCGGACCGGACGACGACACCGTGTTCGCGGCGCCCGGGCGGAAGCGGATCTACTCCAACCGCGGGTTCGACCTGCTCGCCGACGCGGTCGCGGCCGGCGCCGGGACGCCGTTCGCCACGCTGCTGGCCGAGACCGTGCTCGATCCGCTGGGCATGACCGCGACCAGGCTGGACGGCTCGCCCGCGTTCGGGGCCCACGGTCCGGTACGGGATCTCGCCGCGCTCGGCCGCGAGCTGCTCGCTCCCACGCTGGCGCCCGAACTGATGGCGGAGGCGACCACGGTCGCCTTCCCCGGGCTGTCCGGCGTGCTGCCCGGTTACGGCCGGCAGGACCCGAACGACTGGGGCCTCGGCTTCGAGATCAGCGACGGCAAGCAGCCGCACTGGACCGGCCAGGACAACTCGCCGGCCACCTTCGGCCACTTCGGGAAGTCGGGTTCGTTCCTCTGGGTGGACCCGGACGCCGGGTTGGCGTGCGCGTGCCTCACCGACCGGGAGTTCGGCGAGTGGGCGATCGAGGTCTGGCCGCCGTTCTCCGACGGGGTGCTGGCCGAGTACTGAGCTGCGCGGGGGTCCACTGCTTCCGGCGGCCAGGCTTCCGGCCGGCTCAGCTGGCGGGGTCGGGCGGGTCGGCGTCGTGGGCGAGCAGGGCCACCTGGACCCGATTGTTCAGCTCCAGCTTGGTGAGCAGCCGGGAGACCGACGCCTTCACGGTGGCGACGCTGACGTACAGCTCCCGGCTGATCTCGCTGTTCGTCTTGCCCTGACCGATCAGCCTGGCGACAGCGCATTCGCTCTCGGTCAGCCGGCTCAGCAGCGCGCGAGCCCGGGACCGCCGCGGGTCGGCGCCGGCCGCCGCGGCCCGGGCCATCACCCGCCGCAGCACGGTCGGCGAGAGCATCGGCTCCCCCGCCGCCACCAGCCGGATCGCACGCAGGATCTCGGCGGGCGGGGTGTGCTTGAGCAGGAAGCCGCTGGCGCCCGCCCGCATCGCGCGGAGCACGTGGTCGTCCGTGTCGAACGTGGTGAGGATGACGATCTCCGGCGCGGCCGGCCGCGCGCGCAGCCGTTCGGTCGCGGTAAGTCCGTCCATCCTCGGCATCCGGATGTCCATCAGCACGACGTCCGGGCGGTGCTCGTCGACCGCGGCGAGCACGTCCGCACCGTCCGCGACCTCGGCCACGATCGCGACGTCGTCGCCGGCGAGCATCATCGCCAGCCCGGCCCGCACCAGCGCGTCGTCGTCGACGACCAGTACGCGGATCGCCTCGCTCCGCTCGCTCATCCCGGCCACGGTAGCGACGCCCGCAACCGGAACTCGCCGTCCGCGCCACCGTGCTCCAGCCGCCCGCCCACCAGCTCGGCTCGTTCCTGCAAGCCGATCAGCCCGGCCCCGGCACCCGGCACGGCGGTGCTCGACGCGGTCCGCGGGTTGCTCAGCTCCACGGCGAGTTCACCCCCGGGCGCCCCCGACACGACCACCCGGGCCGGCGCGCCCGGCGCGTGCTTGCGGGCGTTCGTCAGCCCCTCCTGGACGATCCGGTACGCGTGCCGCCCGACGCCGGCCGGTACCGACGTCAGGTCGTCCACCGCCAGGTCGAGCGTGACGGTCATGCCGCCCGCCCGGGCGTCCGCGATGAGTTCGGGCAGGCTGGCCAGGGTCGGCTGGGGGCGTTCACCGGTGCCGCCCGTCTCGTCCCGGAGCACCCAGATGACCTCGCGCAGATCCTCCAGCGCCTCGTACGCGCAGCTCCGGATCACGCCGGCGGCCCTGGTGATCTCCGCGGCCGGCGCGTCGGGGCGAAACTCCAGCGCGCCAGCGTGCATGGTCAGCAGCGAGATCCGGTGCGCCAGTACGTCGTGCATCTCCCGGGCGATCCGCTCGCGTTCCAGCCGCCGGGCCTCCTCGATCCGGAGCCGCTGCCGCTCCTCGGCCTCCCGCGAACGGTCCCGCAGCGAGCGCACCAGCAGCCGCTGGGACCGGACCAGCATCCCCGACGCGACCAGCACCAGATCGACCAGCAGCAGCGTGATGACGGTTTCCCAGTACTGCCGGTCGTCGCTGATGCCGTCCCGGAACAGGACCACGACCAGGGCCGCGTGCAGGCCGGCGATCGCGACGGTGACTCGCCACGACCGCCGGCTGGCCACGGTGAACAAGCTCACGAAGACCGCGCCCATCGCGATCGCCGAAGCCATCCCGGCCACCGCCAGCACGGCGGCGAGCCCGGCTGGCCAGCGCCGACGCAGCAGGAGCACCGCGGTGACGGCGCCGCCGCCGACGGTCAGCTCCCAGGCCAGCGAGGGCGAGGGGTCGGCGTCGCCGGTCGAACCGTCGGCCAGGAAGAGCAAGAGCCCGCACGCCAGGGCGATGGCCGCCGCGCCGGCGTCGATCGCCCATTCCGTGGCGCCGGCCGGCCAGGCTCCACGCTGTCGAACCTTGGCGGCTGTGGACGTGCCGGCCGTCGTGAGCGTGTTCGACACCAGGACGGCTCCCTCCGCAGCGTGACATCGACGCTACTGCGGAGGAGCCGTCGGCGAACGGGCCAGCCGGCTACACCGCCGCGACTTTGGTCTACGGCGGGCAGGGTTCTCTGCCGCTGGGTTACACGGGAGGCTGCTCGGCCAGCGTGAACTCGACGCCGCCCTGACCGTCCACGGCCACGTCCAGGGACTTGTCGTCCAGCATCGGGGCGGTGTTCGCCTCGAGGAACAGCCGCGCGCCCTGCTCGTCGAGCACCTGGTCGCCCTCCTGCGGTTCCGGGCTGAGGCTGAGCGTGAGCGCGCCGACATCGGGGTCGGTGGCGATCCGGACGCCGGCGCCGGGCGGTACCTCGTCCTGGTGAGTGAGGTCCCGGATGACCTGGGCGGCGTTCTCGGTAAGCGTCAACATGGCGTGCCTCTCGAAGGTTGGCTTTGGATGGGCCCGAAACGGGCCTCGCGCCCGTGCGGGCGAAGAAGGAGCTCACCGGCCGTGCCGGCGCATCCTCGTCTGGACTTGAAACGCGTCAGGACCGCGTCGCGGCCCTGTCTCTCTGGCGTTCCCCCTCGTTCGACCCGCAAACCTTCGTGCTCACCCGTCCCTTCGAATGCGACAATCCCGGCATTTTGGGTCGCCTGGCCGGGCGTGGGCGCTGTCCTTTGTGGATTAGTCGGGGTTTTGCACGCCTCAGCGGGGATCGAGGCGTGCAAAACCCCGACTATTCGCATGTGGACGGTCGTGATGCCGTGACGGCGTCGACCGCCCGAGTCAGGTCAGGTCCAGGAAGCGGCCGATGGCCACCGTCAACGCGGCGGCGAAGAACACGGCGTTGATCGCGACGTTCCGGGGTTCACGCAGTTTCGTGTGGGCGTAGGCGGCGCCGATCATGACCAGGCACAGCCCGACGGCGGCCAGCGGCGTGAGGTACCGCGCCGTGCCGGTCGCCCACGGCAGCACCAGGCCGATCGCCGCGAGCAGCTCGCAGAACGCCGTGAACCGCACGACCGGCATGGGATAGACCGCGATTCCGGTCTGCCCGGTGTCGATGAGTCGCTGCCTGCTCAGGGTGAGCTTGCTCGCGCCCGAACCGAGGAACACCACCGCGAGCAGCCCCTGGAGGATCCACAGAATGAGGTTCATACCGACAGGACGCGCCACGCCGCTCGGTTGTGACAGCGCCCGTACTGACGTCGTGCTGATCCCGGGCTGACCTTCGGTTGTGACTCTGCTCGCGGTCGCCATTCCGGCGGCCGGCGGCCCGCACCGAGCGGGTCCACACGATGGAGGGATCACCATGAGAGTGCGCATCACGATCGCGGCACTGTCCGCGACAGTCCTGGGCTGTGCGGGGCTCGCGCTGACCGGAGGCGTGCCGGCCAGCGCGGCCGGACCCTGCGACCCGGCGTTCGGCGGCTTCGTCGTCACAGGTACGCCCGGCAACGACGTGCTGTTCGGCGGCGCCGGTAACGACATCATCAACGGCCTCGGCGGAAACGACACGATCTTCGGTCTCAGCGGCGACGACGTCCTCAACGGTGGCGACGGCAACGACATCATCGATGGTGGCGACGGCGAGGACTCGGTCAACGGTCAGAACGGCGACGACGACCTGTCCGGCGGGCGCTGCGACGATGGCCTGACCGGCGGCAACGGCATCGATCTGGCCGACGGCAACGACGGGGCCGACACCCTGGACGGCAACGACGGCAGCGACACCCTGAACGGGAACGACGGGCCGGACACGGTCGACGGCAACGACGGCGTGGACACCCTGAACGGCGGCAACGAGGCCGACGTGCTCAACGGGGGCAACGGTGCCGACGTCGTGAACGGGAACGACGACGCGGACACCGTCAACGGCAACGACGAGAACGACACGGTGACCGGCGGCAACGGCAATGACATCGTGAGCGGCGGCAACGGCGACGACACGGCCAGTGGCAACGACGGAGCCGACACCGTCAGCGGCAACGACGGCTCGGACGTGGTGAACGGGAACGACGGGATCGACCAGGTCAACGGGAACGACGGCGACGACGACCTGTTCGGCGGGCTCGCGAACGACAACCTGACCGGCGGGCTCGGCTTCGACAACGGCAACGGCGGCTCTGGCGTCGACGTCTGCAGCGTCGAAGCGGCGGTCAGCTGCCCCTGACCAGCGCCGAAGCACGCAACGGGCATCGACCGACGGCCCTCACGCCGTCGGTCGATGCCCGTTGCGGTTCAATTCCGCCCTCAGCGGGCGGAATTGAACCGCAACTCGGGGTACGCGGCCCCGGCGGCGCGCGTCGATCGACGCTCATGATGACGCCACGATGAGACCCGGATGGGACGGTCCTCGACACCGCCACCGGGCGGACCGGGTGATCGCGACGACGCGGCCCCGGCCAACGAGAAGGAGCCCCGCCATGAGAGTCCGCGCCACGATCGCGCTGTCCCTGACCATCGTTCTCACGTCCGCCGGCCTGGCGCTGTCGGCCGCCGCACCGGCCCAGGCCATCCCCGTGTGCAACCCCGTCGACACCGGCCCGGTCGCCCCGCTGATCGTGAACCAGCCGATCGTCGGCACCCCGGGCGATGACTACCTGCTCGGCACGTCCGGCCCGGACCTGATCCTCGGCCTTGGCGGCAACGACACGATCCTCGGCGGCGGCGGGGCGGACGAGATCCACGGCGGTGCCGGGACCGACACGCTCTACGGCGAGGACTGCGACGACGTGTTGATCGGCGGGGCCGACGCGGACACCCTCGCCGGCCTGCTCGGCGACGACACGCTGAACGGCAACGAGGGCAACGATCGACTCATCGGCGGGCCCGGCAACGACACCGAGAACGGCGGCGCCGGAGCCGACGAGTGCGTCGAGGACAGCGGCAGCGACGTGTACGCGATCGTCTACCTGGTGCTGCCGAGCTACCTGCCGTACGCGACACCCTGCTGACCATGCGCGGCAGCGGCCCGGCGGCCCGGCACCCCGCCGGGCCCGCCACGGCCCGAAGAGCCAAGGTCCACCCCGCCGGGCCCGCCACGCTGCGAAAAGCCGCCGTCGACCACAGCGCAGTCCAGCACCCCACGGTCCGGCGGCGGCGCGTCGATGGACCGCATCGCGCCGACCCAGCGGTCGTGCGCGCGCCGCGCCTCCCCGTGCCGCCGGGCGCGCACCAGCACCTCCACCAGTGATCGGTGCGCCGACTCGTCGTACGGATCGGCGACCAGCAGCCGCACCAGACAGGTCGCCGCCTGATCCGACTCACCCGCGAGCCGGCACAGCTCCGCCAGTTCGCGCAGGGACTGCAACCAGACCGCGCGGGACTGCTCGCGGAAGCCGTCGGCCCATTCCTCGTACGGTTCGTCGTCGAACGCGTCGCCCCGATACGCCGTGTCCACATCGGACAAGATCGCCCTGGCCCTGTCCACGTCGCCGGCCCTGGCGAGCTGGATACCGTGCGCGGCGTCCACCAGCAGGTGCTCGACGTCCACCGTGACCCTGGCGAGGTCCAGCGAGATGCCGGCCAGATCGGCGCGCAGGTAATGGTCGGCGGCCCAGAGTTTGGTCGGATCGAGCACGGTGCGGACCGCGGAGAGCAGCACGGAGAGGCGATGTGCGGTGCGCTGCGGGTCGTCGTCGGGCCAGAGCAGTTCGCACAGCTCGGTCCGCGCCACCGGTCGGCCACGGCGGGCGACCAGGATCTTCAGCAGCGTCCGGGCCTGCCGCGAGCGCCAGGCGGGCAACGGCACCGGCCGGCCGCCGACCAGCACCTCGAAACGGCCGAGCACGCTGATCCGGACCGGGGTCGCCGCCCCTTCGACGGGCACCAGCGGCGAGCCGCCGATCAGCTGGACGCCGAGCGCGAGCAGTCGGGTGGTCGCCGCGCGGGCGGCCAGCCGCTCGGGGCCGCCGGCATCGGGGGCCCGACCGATCAGGACCAGCAGCTGGTCGGCCGCCGGCTGCGCACCGGCGCGGTTCCAGATCGCCGCGGCCTCCTGGAGCGCCTCGCGGGCCGCGGCCGGCTCGGCGCTGACCGCGGCGGCCAACTCCAGCGACTCGGCGAGCAGGTCGGCCTGCCGGCTCGCGCGCGCCGACCGCACGGCCGCCGAGCCGCGCTGCTGTGCCAGCGGCAGATCCCCCTCGAAGAGCGCGACCCACCCTCGGGCCACGAGCGCACGCGGCGCGAGCATCGGCGGCGCCACCTCCTCGGCCTCGACCGCCGCGGCCCTGGCCGCGTCGAGATCCGGCGCGGCACCGTCCAGCAGCAACCGCGCCAGCCCGGCCAGCGCCGGCACCAGGATCTGCACCTCCGCGGTCGCGCGAGCCAGCTCGGCCGCCTCCTCGAACGCCACCCGGCTCTGCTCGCGCCGGCCGAGCTGACGGTGCACCTCGGCCACCCCGTAGAGCCCCGCCGCCACCCGGTTGAGGCCGACCCGGCGGCAGATCCGCATCGAGCGTTCGAAGTGCAGGAACGCCTCGTCGTACCGGCCCAGCCGGGTGAGCGCCTCGCCCGCGTTGTGCAGTGCGGTGACCAGCATCCCGGGCGGGGCACCGAGATCGGCGGCCCGCACGGCCCGGGACGCGACGGCGAGCGCCTGCGGGTACCGGGCCTCGCGCAGCAGGTGGTCGGCCTGGTTGACCAGCACCCGGGCCTGTTGCACGACGTCGCCGGCCCGTTCCGCCGCCGCGAGGGCCGCGACCAGGTGCTCGTCCCGCCGGACGCCGAGGACGGTGAGCGCGGCCGCGATGTGCGCCGCGGCGGCGGCCCGGTCGTGGCCGGCCTCGGTCGCCAGCCGCACGGCCCGGGTGGCGCACTCCGCCGCGGCCTCGTTCTCTCCCAGCAGGTGCAGCGCGTTGGCCCGGCAGGCCTGCGCCATCGCCTCGTCGCCGGTCGGCGCGCCCGTCGGTGCCGCGCGCCGCAACAGGTCCAGGGCGCCGCGGTAGTCCGCGCGCATGTAGTGCAGCATCGCCACCCGCCAGGCGAGCGCCGCCGGCCAGGTCTCCGCGCCGTCGATCAGCGGCTCGAACGCGCGCCGCGCACCCGCCACGTCGCCGGCCATTCGCAGCGCGTCGCCGAGGATCAGCTGCACGTCCGGGGTGCGCACGGCGGGTGGCAGCGCGTCGATGATGCCGGTGAGTTCGGCGGCGCCGCCGGCCGCGAGGATCTCGTCGCCTCGGGCCTCGACCAGCGCGGCGCACTCGGCGGTCGCGCCGGCCCGTCCCAACGAGCGCGCGGCGGCCAGCGGATATCCGTGCGCCAGGTACCAGGCGCCCGCGGCGGCGAGCGTGCCACCGCGGTCGGACCGCGAACTCCGCCCGCGACGCTGCCGGGTGAGCACCGCCGCCAGCACCGGGACCAGCCGGAACGCCGGCTCACTCCCCCGCGCTGCCGGATCAGCGACCAACAGACCGGTGTCCACGAGCCAGCGCACCGGGTCGGCGGTCGGGGTGCCGCCGAGAGCCGCGCAGAGCGATGTCGTGACGGGATCGAGGTCGGTGGCGAGCTCCACCAGCCGCGCTGCCTGCGACGGGAGGCCGCCGAGCACGTGTTCGCGGAGCCAGGCCGCCCCGCTCGTCCCGGGCTCGGTGAGCGCGGCGAGCAGGTCACGGTGCCCGACGCCCTGCCGTTCGGCTGCCCGCCCGGCGAGGTGCACCAGCGCCGGCCAGCCCGCCGTCAGCCCATGGACCAGGTGGGCGAGATCGGGGTCGGCCACCCCGTACCGCTCGCGCAGCACCCGGTCGACGGCGTCCGGCCCGAGCGCCAGATCGGCCGGGCCGCGCTCGGTCACCGGCCCGGGCAGGGCGTCGAACGCGGCGGCGGCGAGCGGGCGGCGAGCGGCGAGCACGACCGCCACCTCGTCCGGCACGGCGGCGATCCCCCTGGCCAGGCGCGCCTGATCCCGCGCGGACAGCTCTCCCACGTCGTCGACGGCAAGGCGCCCGGACTCCAGCGCGGGCACCCCGGCCAGCAGGTCAGCGGCAGCGAACCGGGCGGTGTCGGCGCCGAGCGCCAGCGCCGTGGTCTTGCCGTACCCCGCCGCGGCCACCCAGAGCAGGCAACCCCTGGTCCGCGATCTCGGCTTCGCCGTGCGCGCCATCGCACTCCTCCCGCCGCCGTCGTGACGAAGGGGGCGGTGCGCCGGCTGGGATACCGGCAGAGCGCCAGGTTAGGGAGTTCCCGGCGCCATCGGCTCGCTAGGTCGGGTACTCGACAGGGCCGGCGGGCGCACGGAAGCCGGCGACCTTGTGCGTCCCGTCGCAGAACGGCTTGAGCGCCGACTTCCCGCAACGGCAGAGCGCCACCGTGCGGCGACCGGCCTCGATCGACACGCCGTCCGGGGTGATGAGCACGAAGTCGCCGCGGACCAGCAACGGACCGTCCTCGTACGGCGTGATCGTCGTGGCGGCCTCCGGCGCAGGCTCGGTTTCCGGCTCGACCGACGGCAACGACCGCAGCTCGGCGGGCGTCATGCCGGCTGCGCCACGGTCGAGGTGCCGCGCAGCGACGACCGGCCGGCGGACCAGCGGCTCAGCACGTGCTCGGCGAAGAGCCGGTCCAACGCCAGCGCGCAGGCCGCGCCGAACAGCACGTCCGGCCCGAGCCGCGGTTCGTCGGCGACGAGCGCGCCGCACAGGTCGTGGGCCGCGACCTGCTCGTGCACGGCGTCGGCGGCGACGTGCTCGTCGAAGAAGCGGGTCGCCGCCGGCCCGCCCCCGAGCCGGCGCAGTCCGTTCCCGTACCGCCGGTTCGGCAGTGACGAGGTCATCTCCAGCGCGGCCAGGTGACCGGCGATCGCGCCGCGCCAGCTCCGGTGCAGGCCGAACATCGACATCACGTTGCTGGTCGCCAGGGTCAGCGCCGGCACGTCGTCGACGTAGGCGCCGTACTCGTCGTCCAGATCGAGCTCGCGCATCGTGGCCGCGAACAGGGTGGCGTGCATGCGCTCGGGCCGCCCGCCGCCGTACTCGTCGGCCTGGATCTCGACCAGCGCGGCCTTCGCCTTGCCGGCCAGCCGCGGGATCGCCCAGGTGTGCGGGTCTGCCTCCTTGAGGTGGTACACCGACCGATGGATCACGAACTCGCGGAACTGCGCCAGGGTGGCGCGCCGCTGCAGGTGGCCGGCGAGCGAGGGCCCGTCCTCCGCCGCCACGAGCTCGGCCAGCGCCTGCGGCACCGGCGAGGTCAGCTCCGGCACCGGCACGGTGGCGCGCAGCCAGGCGGTCAGCCGCTTTTCCAGCTCCGCGCGGAACCGCAGCAGGCCCGGGTGCCACTCCCATCCCTCGTCGACCTCGTCGAAGCCCCGGTAGTGCAGCTCGTAGCAGAGGTACAACGACAGCTGGAGATCCTCGTCGGTCGCCACGTCTCGTCCCACCGCGACGCCGGCTGGGATCTCGACCTCGTCGGGCTGCCGGCGCAACGCGGCCACCAGCCATTCCGACATCGCTCCCCTGGGCTCCGGTAGCCGCATGGCACATCCCCTCGTCGCAGCTCTGGATCGTTGCGGCGGTAACTACCCGTGGCGGTTGCCGACAAACGACTGGCCTGCGCGGACCCGGTGATCCGCCGCACATCACTCATTGACAAAAACTATTTGTACGTCCAGGATGATTTTTGCGATGAGAGACGTCCTGTATCTAGAAGCCATCGAGCAGGCCGAGGCCTTGCTCAAGCCGCAGCGGATCGAGGTGCTGCGGCAGCTCGCCGAGCCACGTTCCTGCACCGAGGTGGCGAAGCGGCTCGACCAGACCCAGCAGCGGGTCTACTACCACGTCAAGCGCCTGGTGGACGCCGGTCTGGTCACCCAGGTGTCCGAACGCAAGGTGCGCGGCATCCACGAGGGCGTCTACCAGGCGAGCGCGCGCTCGTACTGGCTCTCGCCCCAGTTGGTCGGCCGGATCGGCCTGCGCGAGAAGCGCGAGGCGATGAGCCTCGGCTACCTGCTCGACCTGATGGAAGAGGTCCAGTCGGACGTGGCCGCGCTCGACCGCACCGCGCCCGAGCTGCCGTCGATCGGCGTCTCCGGCGAGCTCCGGGTGAAGCCGGAACAGCGCCAGGAGTTCCTGGCCGACCTGCAGAGCCTGTTGCAAGACCTGTTCACGCGCTACGGCGGTGCGGAAGGTGACGCCTTCAAGCTCGCGGTGGCCTGCTACCCCAAGGGAGAAGCCCATGAGTGACCCGATGATCCTTCGTGCCCGCGTCGCGGCCCCAGTCAAGAACGTGCAGCACGCCCTGACCGATGCCGACGCGCTGCGGGCCTGGCTGGCCGAGCACGCCGAGGTCGAGCTGCCCGAGCGGTTCGCGTTCTGGGGCCGGTACACGCCCGAGGGTGACGCGCCGCACCAGCGCCTGCTCTACGCCGACGACCAGAGCCTGAGCTTCAGCTGGCTGCTCGGCGGCGTGGACACGACGGTCGAGATCAGCTGGGAGGCCGAGGACACCGACTCGACCATCGTCACGCTGTCCCAGTCGGACTTCGACATGCGAGGCGATGATGACCGGCGCGAACATCCGCGGCGTGCTGCAGACCTACTGGTCGCTGACCATCGCGAACCTCGCCGACTACGTCGAGGGCCGCGCACTCACCCCCAAGTGCGACTTCACTACGCCCGACGCAGGCCGGCGAGGTGCTGATCGCGGCGCCCCGTGACGTCGGTCTACGACTCCCTGACCACGTCGGAGAAGGCCAGCCAGTGGTTCGGCTTCCCGATCGGGATCGAGCCGTGGGTCGGCGGCCGGTTCGCGATGGGCGGCTTCGACGGTGGCTTCGCCGCCAAGATCGTGGACGTGGAGCCCGGCCGCAAGATGTCGATCGACTGGGGCCCGACCGGCGTCAGCACCTGGGAACTCGAGGACTCGGACGGTCAGACCCGGCTCACGTTCGTGCAGAGCGGCTTCGACGAGAACCGGCCGCCGCACGCCGCCTGGCTGGGGTGGCTCAGCGGGGTCGCCGAGCTGCGCCGGTACAACGAGCTCGGCGAGTGGCGCCCGCTCTGGCTCCCGGACGGCAGCACCGCCACCGCGTAACCGCCCGACGGCCGATCGCCCGGACCCGTTCCCGGCGATCGGCCGTCAACGCGCCGCGACCTCGCGGGCCAGGCCGGCGAGCACCTCGACGGAGCGGTCCTGCTCCATCTCATCGCCGAACGGGCAGGCCACGAACTCGGTCACGCCCGCGTCGACCAACCGGCCGATCTCGCGCGCGACCCGACTCTCATCGCCGACGATCGCCACGTCCTGCGGCCCGGCGACGCCCTCCCGATCGAGCACCGCCCGGTACTCGGGCACCTGCCCGGCCAGGCCGAACTGCTCCGCGATCCGCGCACGCACGCCAGCCTCGTCGTGCGTCACACACACCAGCAGCCCGGCGACCACCCGCGGCGCCGGCCGCCCGGCGTCCCGGCCCGCACTGGTGATCGACGGCACGATGTGATCGGCGAGAGTCCTGGGGCCAGCCATCCAGGTCACCGTGCCGTCCGCGCACTCCCCGGCCAGCCGCAGCATCGCCGGCCCCAGCGCGGCGAGCAGCACCGGCGGCGGCTCCGCGCCGGGCACGCCCACGGCACCGGCCGCGGTGAGCGTCTCGCCCCGGTGGCTGACGCTCTCCCCGCGCAGCAGCGGGTTCAGCACCGCCAAGTACTCCCGCATCCGCAGGGCCGGCCGATCGGCGGGCAGCCCGAACATGCCCTCGACCATCATCGCCACGCCGGCGCCGATGCCCAGCGTGAGCTGGTTACCGGTCGCGGCCTGCACGCTCAGCGCCTGGCTGGCCAGCACCAGCGGATGCCGTTGCGGCACCGGCACCACGGACGATCCCACGCCGATCCCCGGCACCCGGCTACCCACGACGGCCAGCGCGGTCAACGCGTCCCAGCCGAACGCCTGCGCTGACCACACCGTCCGGAAACCGGCCGTGGCCGCCACCTCCGCCTGCTCGACGAGCCTCGGCAGGCCCGCCGCACCCCGCACGTCGCCAACCATGATTCCGAAGTCCATCGCCGCCTCCTCGTTACCGGAGAGAGTCTCCGGTTAGCTGCCACGGGCTACGATATGGAGAACTTCTCCAGTTAGCAACAGGGTGGGTCGATGAGCACCGAGCAAGCGCCGCAGCGGCGGCTCCGCGCCGACGCGCAGGACAACCGTGATCGGGTGCTGGTCGCGGCCAAGACGGTCTTCGCGGAACACGGGTCGCAGGCCTCGTTGAACAAGATCGCCCAGCGCGCCGGCGTCGGCCCCGGCACGCTCTACCGGCACTTCCCCACGCTCCAGGACCTGCTGGTCGCGATCATCGGCGACGACGTGGCTGCGCTCTGCGCACGGGGGGACGCGCTGCTCACCGCACGCCTCCCCCGACGAGGCGTTGGCGAGCTGGTTGGGTGCCGTGGCGAGGCATGCCACCGCGCTGCGCGGGCTGGTCGCCAGCCAGCTCGCCGTCGAGCCGACGCCGGCGAACGGCACCGCGCTCGCGGCCTGCCACGACGCGATGCGCGGCACCGGCTCCGCGCTTGCTCGAGCGGGCCCAGCGGCACGGCGGCGCGTCCCCCGAGATCGACATCGCCGACCTGCTCCGGCTCGTGAACGCCATCGCCTGGGCCAGCGAGCAGGCGCCCGACGACCCTGGTCTGCTCGATCGGCTCCTCGCGCTGGCGCTCCGTGGCGTGCGGCCGGGACCGGCCGGTGGTTGGCCGAGCGACGAAATGGGCACGGTCTAACTCTGGGGCCGAACACCGAGGTCGGAGGGGTAGTTGCCGTGCGGACGGAGGACTGGTTTCTCAGCACGTCGGAGCGGGGCAACCCGGCGACGCGGCTGCCGGCCTGGTGCGAGGGCAATCGGGTCGAGCCGCTCGTGCACGGCGCCCGGTACTTCGACCGACTGGTCGACGCGGCGGCCGAGCTCGTGGCCGGCGACCACCTCTTCTTCACCGACTGGCGCGGCGATCCCGACGAGCGGTTACGCCCGGACGGGCCGACCGTGCGGGAGCTGTTCAGCGCGGCGGCCGAGCGCGGCGTCGTGGTGAAGGGGCTGGTCTGGCGGTCGCACTGGGACAAGCTGCAGTACAGCGAAGAGGAGAACCGGCATCTCGGCGAGGCGATCGAGGCGGCCGGCGGCGAGGTTCTGCTGGATCAGCGGGTACGCCGCGGCGGATCGCACCATCAGAAGCTCGTGGTGCTGCGCCATCCCGGCCGGCCGGAGCTGGACGTGGCGTTCGCCGGCGGCATCGACCTGTGCCACAGCCGCCGCGACGACGACGAACACCGGGGCGATCCGCAGCCGCAGACGATGTCCACGGCGTACGGCGAGCGCCCGCCCTGGCACGACGTCCAGTTGGAGCTGCGCGGACCGGTGGTCGGCGCACTCGACACCACGTTCCGCGAGCGCTGGCAGGACACCACCCCGATCGACGCGCACAGCCCGATCGCCTGGATCCGGGACAAGCTCGGCCACGCCGACCTCAGTGCCGGCGCGCTTCCCGACCAGCCGCCCGATCCGGAGCCGGTCGGCCCGCACGCCGCCCAGGTCCTGCGCACCTACCCGGATCGGTGGCACGGCTACGACTTCGCGCCGGACGGCGAACGGTCGATCGCCCGCGGCTACACCAAGGCGATCCGCCGCGCCCGCCGGCTGGTCTACCTGGAGGACCAGTACATGTGGTCCGAGGAGGTGGCCAGCCTCTTCGCCGACGCGCTGCGCGGCAACCCCGACCTGCACCTGGTGGTCGTCGTGCCGCGGCACCCCGACGTGGACGGCCGCTTCGCGCTCCCGCCGAACCTGGTTGGCCGCGCGCAGGCGATCGACGTGTGCAAGCGGGCCGGCGGGGACCGGGTGGCCGTCTTCGACGTGGAGAACCACGACGGCGTACCGGTCTACGTGCACGCCAAGGTGTGCGTGGTCGACGACGTGTGGGCCAGCGTGGGCAGCGACAACTTCAATCGCCGGTCCTGGACCCACGACAGCGAGCTGTCCTGCGCCGTGCTCGACGCCACCCTGGACGAGCGGGCGCCCACCGACCCGGGCGGACTCGGCGACGGAGCCCGGGTCTTCGCCCGTGACCTGCGGCTACGGCTCTGGCGCGAGCACCTGGACCGGGCCCAGGACGGCAGCGAGGACGACGGGCTGCTGGACCCGGAGGCGGCGGTGCTCGCGATGACCAGGTCCGCCCGGGCCCTGGACGACTGGCACGACGGCGGTCGAGTCGGGCCCCGACCCCCTGGCCGGCTGCGGCTCCATGAGCCCGAGCGGCTGTCCCGGCTCACCAAGCTCTGGGCGGTGCCCGCGTACCGGCGGATCTACGACCCGGACGGGCGTCCCCGCCGCGCCAGCCGCGCCGGCACCTGGTGACTCCACAATCGCGCCCACCGTAGCCGAGGATTCACCACCGGGTCGGGCCGACGCGCGTTGAGCACCGCGAGCGTCACCCGTATAGAATTTTGGGACCAGCGTCCAGCAGCGGGCGCGGGGTTCCGGATCCGTCCACAACAGATCCGGGCAGCGGTAGCAATCGTCGACCGCTCACTCCGCACGCGCGCTGCTCACGCCACCTGCGTCGCGCAGTCGTGCCGACGTACAGGGGCCCTAGTTTCATGACGCACCACAAGATCGACCCCTCCGATGCGTTCAGCGAACTCGGACGCATCAAGCTCGGTGAGACCGACCTGCACGGCGTGCTGGTGCGGGTCGCGGAGCTGGCCAAGCGCAGCCTGCCGGGAGCGCACGAGGTGTCCATCACGTTGGTGCGAGGAGACAGCGCGCACACCGCGGCCTACACCGGTGAGCTCGCGCTGAACCTGGACGAGGCTCAGTACGAGCAGGGCGAGGGACCGTGCCTGCGGGCGGCCATCGAGACCAGGACGTTGCCCATCCCGGACATGGCGCTGGAGACCCGGTGGCCGGAGTGGGCCAAGCAGGCGATCGTGGCCGGCGTGCACTGCTCACTGTCGGTCGGGATACCGATCGAGGAGACCGTGACCGGTGCGCTGAACGTCTACTGCGCCGAGCCGGGCGCCCTCGACGAGGACGCGGTCACGCTCGCCCAGACGTTCGCCGGATACGCCACGGTCGCGCTCGCCAACGCGCACGTCTACGAGACGACCGCGAGCCTGGCCAGGCAGATGCAGGCCGCGATGGAGAGCCGGGCCGTGATCGAGCAGGCCAAGGGCATCATCATGGGCGAGCGCCGCTGCACCGCCGCCGAGGCCTTCACGATCCTCACGAAGGTGTCCCAGGATTCCAACCGCAAATTGCGCGACGTGGCCGCCGCCCTGGTGAATCGGGCCCAGCAACGCCCACCGAACTAACCCCGCCCGCCCACAAACCCGCGCTTTTGGGCGACATTTTCTCGGTTATAGCCGAGAAAATGTCGCCCAAAAGCGCGAGAGCTATCCGAGACGGTTGCTTCGTCAGGTGTAGCGGTGCGTGACCCCGGGTAGGAGGAGGAGGAGTACCCAAGAGGAAGAGGACATGATGAGTCTGGGCGACAAGATCTCGAACAAGGCCGAAGAGCTCAAGGGCAAGGCCAAGGAGAAGTTCGGCGACGCCACTGACAACGAGTCCCTGCAGGCCGAGGGTGCCGCGGAGCGGGCCGAGGCCTCGGCCAAGCAGGCCGGCGAGCACGTCAAGGACGCTGCCGGCGACGTCAAGCGGACCTTCAACAGCTGACCGTAGGTAGCCGCTCTGGGCGGTGTTCTGGGTGCTCTACCGCCGAGGACATCGCCCAGGGCTAACACCGCGTGGTCGTGAGGCCCGCAACCTGCCGATCTGGGCGACATCTTCGCGGCTATGGCCGCGAAGATGTCGCCCAGAGCCGGGTCGGGCCGGGGTCGAGTCAGCGGCCGAGCAGGGCGCGGAGGGTGGTGGCGTCGCGGACCGCGTTGCCGCCACCGTCGTTGTTGAAGTAGGCGTACACGTCCTTGCCGGCGCCCCGCCACTCGCGGATCCGGTCGGCCCACCAGCGCAGGTCCGCGGTCGGGGTACGAGCCGGCGTAGAGGTGGTCACGATCGGGGCCGTGCAGGCGGACGTAGACGAACGGCGCGGTGGCCCGCAGCACGCACGGCAGGCCGGCGCCGCTCATCACGCAGTACGCCGCCCCATGCCGTTCCAGCAGCGCGAACACGTCCTCGTGGTGCCAGCTCGGGTGCCGGAACTCGACCGCGACCCGGATCCAGGGCGGCAGGCAGCCGAGGAAGTAGCTCAGCCGGGCGTCGTCGCGCTGCTGGCCCGGCGCGAGCTGCACCAGCAGCACCGCCCGCCGATCGCCCAACTCGTGCCAGCCCGCGGCGATCCGCTCGACCCAGACCTCGGGCGCGTACAGCCGTTTGGCGTGCGTCAGGCCGCGCGGCGCCTTCACCGACAGCTGGAAGCCGGCCGGTAGCCGGCGCGCGCCAGCCGGCGAACGCGCGACGGCCGTGGCCAGCGGTAGAAGCTGCTGTTCAGCTCCACGGTGTCGAAGCGCCGCACGTAGTGACCGAGCCGGTCGCGGGCGGCGTGCCCGGCGGGTAGAGCACGCGCTCCCAGTGGTCGTAGCTCCAGCCCGAGGTCCCGATGTGCACACCCGCCATACCGTCCACCGTGCCACGCCGGATCGTGGGTCGCGGCTCGGCTCTCGACGTACGATCGGCCTCTCGGCACCGAGGAACTGAGGCGGTCGACACCGGCATGGACTTCTCCGCGGAGACGGCGACCGACGCCGTACTGGCCAGCTTCCAGAACACCCCCGACGCCCGCACCCGGGCCCTGCTGGCCAGCCTCACCCGGCACCTGCACGAGTTCGCCAGGGAGAACCAGCTCACCCTGGCGGAGTGGAACACGGCGATCGAGTTCCTCACCGCGACCGGGCAGGCGTGCACCGACACCCGGCAGGAGTTCGTCCTGCTGTCGGACGTACTCGGGCTGTCGATGCTGGTGGAGACCCTGAACGGGCAGCAGTCCGGCACCGAGTCCACCGTCCTGGGCCCGTTCCACCTGACCTCCTCGCCCAAACGTTCGTTGGGCGCCTCGATCGACCTCGTCGGCGGGGCCAGGCCGTGCGTGGTGTCCGGGCGGGTGAGCGACGTCGACGGGGCGCCGGTGCCGGGCGCGACGATCGACGTGTGGCAGGCCACCGAGGACGGCTTCTACGACGTGCAGCAGCCCTGGCTCCAGCCCGCCGGCAACGGACGAGGCCTGTTCCACGCCGACGGCCAGGGCGAATACTGGTTCCGGACGGTGGTGCCGAGCCACTACCCGATCCCGACGGACGGGCCGGTGGGCCGACTGCTGGCCGCCACCGAGCGGCACCCGTTCCGCCCCGCGCACCTGCACTTCCTCGTGCACGCCGACGGCTACCACGAGCTGACCACGCACGCGTTCGTGGCCGGCAGCGCCTATGTGGACTCCGATGCCGTGTTCGCGGTGAAGCAGAGCCTGCTGGTCGACTTCGCCGAGTCCACAGACGAGGCCACGGCCGAACGGTTCGGCGTCGCGGTCCCGTTCACCCATGCGCGGTTCGACATCGTGTTGGAGGCGTCGGCGCCCTCCACGCCGTCGCGACAAACCGGACTTGCGGGATAAGCGTGGCTACGCGGGCCCGTTAAGGGCACGAATACCCGGCAAGTCCGTTTCGGGAAGCCCAGGTCCGTCTCCCGCCTGCGCGGTTCAATTCCGCCCTGGGAGGGCGGAATTGAACCGCACCCGCCGCGCCGCAGGCGCCGGGTGGTCCGGCCGCCGCGCCCTTGGGGTCCGGCCGCCGCGCCGCGGGCGCGCGCGGGTGGTCGGCCGCGCCGGGAGAACCGTCGCTGCGCCGGTCCGGCGGCGCTACTCCTTGAAGATCGGAACTGGATCTCGGTCACGCCGTTCTCGGTGTCGTCCGGGTCGTAGTCGAGGGAGAACTCCCGGGCGGACCCGTCCGTGCGGTAGCCGTTGTCGTCGATCCAGCGGGCCAGCGCCTGGATGCTCGCCACCACGTCGTCCATCGGGCCGCGGTGGACGATCGTCGCCGCCGACTCGATCGCCGGCAGGTCCACGACGGCGAAGTCGTGGCTCGGGGCGCGGCTCGGCGGCGACCTGCACCCCGGCGTGGACGGTGACCGCTCGCCGTCGGCGGACGTCCTCGTAGTACGCGATCCCCGGCCCGGTCGGCGGACGCCGGCCGCGCCGAGCCGGTCCATCGAGCTCGGGATAGAGCGGCCGGATGACCGGCCCGATCGTCCTCCGGCGCGTAGCTCGCGGCCACGCCGGACAGCTCGGCGACCCGGACGGGCGGAATGGCTTGATCATGACGTCGTCGGTGGCCATGTGGCCCTCCCTCTCGATCGATCCGGAGCCTCGCCTCGACCCGGCGCAGCCGGGCCGCGTCCGCCCTCGATCTGCGCCTCGAGCTCGGCCCGGCGCAGCCGCAACATGCCGCGCAGCTCGTCGCCGCTGACCCGGTCGTCGAGGATCGCCCGGACCTGCTTCAGCGTGAAGCCGAGATCCTTCAGCGCGACGACGCGGTTGAGCCGGCCGAGCTGGTCGGCCGCGGTAGAAGCGGTAGCCGCTGGCCGGGTCGACGCGGGCGGGGCGCAGCAGGCCGATCGCGTCGTAGTGGCGCAGCATGCGCACCGACACGCGGCCGTGCCTGGCGAAGTCTCCGATGGTGAACATGACGCCTCCCGGTCTACGGCCTCACACCGTGTCAGGGTCAAGCTCCATCTCTGCCCGGCGGTGCTCATCGGGCGGCCGCGTCGCACCAGCACGAGGGGGACCCGTGAGCAGTCCGACGAAACGAGCGCTGGCGCCGGCCGACGTGGCGCGGCTGGTCGGCGCCTCGTTCGGGCCGGACGTGACGGTCGTCGAGTCCGCCGAGCTGACCGGCGGGGGCTATGCGGCCGTGTGGAGCGCGCTTCTCGACGACGGGCGGCACGTGGTGCTCAAGGTGGCGCCGCCGCCGGGGTGCCGGTGCTGCGGTACGAGGCGGGCCTGGTCGCGCGCGGAGGCCGAGTACTTCGCGCTGGCGCGGGAAGCCGGGATGCCGGCGCCGGCGGTGCTCCATCACGGCACCGATCCGGCCGTGTGCGACAGCGAGTGGCTGTTCACCGCCCGGCTGCCCGGAGCCGCGTTGCCGGCGGCGCGCCAGGCACACCCGGAGCTGGACGACGCGGGCGTCCGGCGTGAGCTCGGGGCGGCGCTGGCCGGCCTGCACCGCGTGACGGGCTCCTGGTTCGGCTACTCGGGCGACCGGGCCAGGGCCGTCACCTGGCCGGACGCGTTCGCGCTGATGGTCAACGACCTACTCGCGGACGCGCGGGACTGGCGGGTGACGCTGCCGAGCTCGCCGGTGCGGATCCGTGCGCTGGTCGCCCGGCACGCCAACGCGCTCGTGCCGGTGCGGCGGCCGGCGCTGCTGCACTTCGACACCTGGGACGGCAACGTGCTGGCGTCCGTGGACGGCGACGGGGTCGCCCGGCTGACCGGCGCTGGTCGACGGCGAGCGGTACCTCTACGGCGATCCGCTGATGGACTTCGTCTCCGCGGCTCTCTTCCGCCGGATCGAGGACGAACCGGGGCACCCGTTCCTCGCCGGCTACGCCGCCGCGACCGGCGGGGAACCGGCGTTGGACGAGCCGGCCCGGCGGCGGCTGTCGCTCTATCGCCTGCACCTCTACCTGCTGATGCTGGTCGAGATGCCGCAGCCGAGGCGAGGACGGCGGGGAGCACGGCGAGCGGCGGGAGTTCCTCGCCAAACTGGTCACCGAGCAACTCACCGACCTCGCCGACTGACCCCACGCACCTCATCCCCAGGCGCTTTGGGCGACATCTCTCAATCCCTTGGCGCTTTGGGCGACATTCTCGGTCATAGCCGAGAAGATGTCGCCCAAATCGGGAGAGGGACGGCTGCTGAGGGAGGTTGCGGAGGGGCCGGTAGTTGGCCTCGAACATGCGCTGGCCCAGGTGCTTGAGCGCCATCGCGCGGATCGTCGGGTGGAGGGTGCGGGTGCGGTCGCGGCGGTGCGTCTGGGCCAGCACCCAGTCGGTGCGTGGGCGGCGGCGCCGTTCGTAGGCGGCGAGCGCCGCGGCGATGTCGTCGGCCGCGGCGAGCGTCTCGGCCAGCACCAGCGCGTCCTCGACCGCCATCGCGGCGCCCTGGGCCATGTTCGGCGAGGTCGCGTGGGCGGCGTCCCCGATCAGCAGCACGCCACCGCGTGACCACTCCTCGATCGCGACCTCCTCGACCGGACCGGCCTGCACCGGCACGGCACCGCCGCTCTCCTCCAGCGCCGCCAACAGCGTCGGTACCGGTTCGGCGTACCCGGCGAGCAGCGTGCGCAGCGACGGCGGATCGTCGACGAGCGGCCCGTCGCAGTAGCAGTAGACCCGGCCGGCGCCGATCGGGATGGTCAGGAACGCGCTCCCCCGGCCGAGCAGCAGAGACCAGATCGGTGCCTGGTCCGGCCACGGGATCACGAACCGGCGCGCGTACTGCGCCGACCGGCGCGCGTCCTGGCCGGGGAAGACCAGCCGCCGCACCGTGGAGTGCACGCCGTCCGCGCCGAGCACCAGATCGTACTGGCCAATCTCGCCGCCGCTCAGCTCGACGGCCACCCCACCGCCGGCGCGCGGACGCACCGCGTGCACGGTCTCGCCCCAGCGAATCGGGATGCCCGCCGCGCCGTCCAGCATGATCTGGTGCAGGTCCGCGCGGTGCAGCGCCAGGCACGGAGCGACGCCGGCCCACCACGCGTCCACGTCGATGTCCACCAGGACCCGGCCACGGTGGTCCGACATCCGCTGCCGTTCGAGGTGTACGGCCCGGTCGGCGACCGCGGCGCCGACGCCGAGCGCGTCGAGCGCCCGGACCGCGTTGGCCGGCAGGTAGAGGCCGGTGCCCTCGGGGGCCGGAGCCGGCACCCGGTCGACGAGCTCGATCTGCGCGCCCCACGCACGCAACGTGCGGGCGGCGGCCAGGCCCGCGATGCCCGCGCCGACGATCAGGACCCGGATTCCCGCGCCACGCATCGTTTCCCCTCCGCTCCGTCGGTCCGGCTCTCGACGTCTGGCGCTGTCGATCGGGCTGTCCGCGCGGCGCTGGCCGTCCGGCCAACCTGCGGACAGCTCAGCGGCGGCCGGGCAGCTTGACCACGGTGAGGAAGAAGTCGTCGATCTGGCGGATGGCGGCGATGAACTGGTCCAGGTCGACCGGCTTGGTGACGTACGCGTTGGCGTGCAGCTTGTAGCTGCGCAGGATGTCCTCCTCGGCCGCGGAGGTGGTCAGGACCACCACCGGGATGTGGCGAGCTCCGGGTCGGACTTGATCTTCTCCAGCACCTGACGGCCGTCGTACTTGGGCAGGTTCAGGTCCAGCAGGATCAGATCCGGGCGCGGCGCGTCGGTGTGCTCGATCGCGGCGGTAGAGGAAGTCGAGCGCCTCCAGGCCGTCGCGCACCACGTGCAGCGTGTTGCCGATCTTGTTGTCCTCGAACGCCTCCCGCGTCATCAGCTCGTCGCCCGGGTCGTCCTCGACGAGGAGAACCTCAGCCGGACGGGCGCCATGTGAGCGCCTGTGCGCTCGGCGCGGGGGCGGTCATCGATTGCGTGTCATCGGCTTCCTTCCAAGGTCGGAGTGCCGACTCGGTCCGGGCGCATCTCGCTGTCGGTGCCGGCCGGCGAGCTGGCGGGCAGGGTGAAACAGATCCGTGTGCCGTCGGTGTACTCGGTGTCGATCCAGATCCGGCCGCCGTGGTGCTCGACGATCTTCTTGCACATGGCCAGGCCGATTCCGGTGCCGCCGTAGGCGTCGCGGCCGTGCAGGCGCTGGAAGATGACGAACACCTTCTCGGCGAACTCGGCCGGGATACCGATGCCGTTGTCGGTGACGCGAGAACCGCCAGGCGTCGCTCTCGTCGTCCGCGCACACAGTCGACCGTGACCACGGGCGGCCCGGTCGGGGTGCCGGAACTTGATCGCGTTGCCGATCAGGTTCTGCCACAGCATCGCCAGCAGGGTCGGGTCGCCGATCACCTCGGGCAGCTCGTCCGGGCGTTCGATCCGGGCGCCTCGGACTCCTCCACCGACGCGCGCCAGGTTGCGCGACCGCCGGTGTCCAGCGCCCGGCCGAGGTCGACGGGCTCGCGGGCGTCGTTGAGCCGGCCGACCCGGGAGAAGGTGAGCAGGTCGTTGATCAGGATCTGCATGCGCTTGGCGCCGTCCACCGCGAAGGCGATGTACTGGACGCCCCGCTCGTCGAGCTGTGTCCCGGTAGCGCTTCTCGAGCAGCTGGCAGAACGAGGCGACCTTGCGCAGCGGTTCCTGCAGGTCGTGGGAGGCGACATAGGCGAACTGCTCCAGCTCGGCGTTGGACCGGCGCAGTTCCTCGGCCTGGACGTCCAGGTCGGCGGTCTGCCGGGACAGGGTGGCCTCCTGCGACCGGGACGCCTCCAGTGCCGCCACGATCTGTTCCCGCATCGCCTCCATGTCGGTGGCCACGCTCACGGATGTCGGCCGGGCCGTGCGCGGGCAGCCGGTGCCCGAAGTCGCCGGACGCCACCTGCCGGGAAGCCGCCCGCAGCTGAGTCCAGCGGCCGCGCCACCGTGCGCCGCAGCAGGATCGCCATGGCGAGGCCGGTCAGGAGGAAGACGACCAGCATGCCGATGAACGCCCAGTCCTGTCGCTTCTCGGTGCGGGATGAGCTCGGCGCGCGTGTCCAGGCGGACCTCGTCGATGTGGGAGTTCTGGGTGAGGAACAGCGCACGGACCTTGTCGAAGGCCAGCTTTCCCGCCTCGATCCGCGGTCGGTGTCCCCGGGCGTGGCGATCCCGTCGGCGATGATCGGCTCGGCGTAGCGCGGCGCCAGTCGGCGGCCGCGTCTCGACGACGGCGAGATCCCGGAGCACGGTGGGCCGATCGGCGCACCAGCCGGCCGATCCGTTCGGCCTCGGCCGCGCTCGGCGGCCTTCCCGTCGTTGTAGGGCTCGAGGAACTGCTCGGTCACCGGTGAGCAGGTAGCCGCGGACGCCGGTCTCCTGGTCGATCAGCGCGCTCTGCAGGCGACCGATCGCGGCCCGCGCCGGGGAGATCCGGTCCACCAGCTTGTCCGACACGGCGGTGGAATGCTCGAGCAGCGACGCGCCGACCGCAGCGCGAGCCGAACACCAGGATCGCCATCGCCGCCAGCACCAGATGGACCCACGACTGGACGGTGAGCCGGCGAAGCCCGCCCGTGCCCGCCGGGACTCGGGCTCGAGCTGGCGCGTCGCTGCTCGCGGACTCGAGATTGGTCATCGCTCCTCACTCCACTGCAGGTGCACCACCGCGACATCGTCGCCCAGACCGCCGCCCGGCGCCGTCGCCGCCTCGAGCCGGTGATGACGGCGTCCACGAAGTCGAGGCCTGGCAGGTGGGCGGCGCCACGGACGATGGCCATCAACCCGTCCTCACCCAGCCGCGCCGTGCCGGACTTCGCCAGGCGACCCTCGAACAGGCCATCGGTGAACAGCACCACCGCTCCGCCGACCGGGACGTCCAGCCGGTCGCTCGACCAACACTCCGCCGGCCGGCACCACGCCAAGCGCCGGGCCACGGAGCGGCTCGACACAGCTCCACGCCATCCGCCGAGCGCACCAGCAGACCCGGATGGCCGGCCCGGAGCACGCGGACCGTGCGGCGGTCGGGGTCCAGGACGATCGTGCAGACGGTGGCGAACACGCCGGTGTGCGAGCGTTCGGCCAGCAGGATCCGCTCCAGCTGGGTCAGCAGCCGAGGTCCGCTCACGCCGCCCAGCACCAGCGTGCGCCAGGCGATCCGCAGGCAGACCCCCAACGCCGCCTCGTCCGGACCATGGCCCGCGACATCGCCGATCACCGCGTGCACGGTGCCGTCGGCGGCCTCGACCACGTCGTAGAAGTCCCCGCCGACCAGTGCCGACGCACGGCCGGGCCGGTATCGGGCCGACACCTCCACCGGCGCTCGACGCCAACAGCGGCACCGGGCAGCAGGCCGCGCTCCAGCCGGGCGTTCTCCTGCGCGCGCAGCCGCTCGGCCTGCAGCGCGGTCGCCGCCTGCTCGGTCTGCTTACGTTGCACCGCGTAGCGGATGGCCCGGCCGAACAGTTCGGCGTCCACCCGACCCTTGACCAGGTAGTCCTGGGCGCCGGAGGAGACCGCGGCCAACCCGACCTGCTGCTCGATGAGACCGGTGAGGACCACGACGGCCGCGCCGGGAGCCAACTCCAGGATCGCCGCCAGTGCGGAGAGGCCTGACGCATCCGGCAGGTGCAGGTCCAGCAACACGCACTGGGGCACCTCGGCGGTGAGGACTTGAGGGCCTCGGCCAGCGATCCGACCCAGCGCAGCTGTGCCGGCAGGCCACTGTCCGCGAGGAGTTCCTCCACCAGCAGCGCGTCGCCGGGATCGTCCTCCACGAGCAGCAGCACGGGCAGCGATGGACCGTCCGGCAACCGATCGACGATCAGCGACTCTGTCCGCTCCGGCACAGTTCCCATCCTTCACGACCGCACCGAGGCGTTCTGGCGAAGCAAGCCCGACCAGTCGTCGAGGGCGTGCCACCCACGAGACCTCCCGCTCCGGGCGGCAAGCATAACCACGTCCGTACGACAGCAAACAGAGCCGGCCGATTGGCCTGCTTTGTGGGCGTTCCGCGCGGCGACACGCCGCCGATCGCGCGGCACCGGCGAGCCACACGATCGGCGGAGCGGGGGCCCCGTCGGACGCCGCGAGCGCCAGCTTCGTGCCGTTGTCGCACTTTTCCACAGACGCGAGCGCTATCGCTTTTAATCTTGTTGGCTTCCGATAGCATCACTCCCCAGCGATTTGATCCGGTCATCGAGCGCCTACGGGGATAAGGTCTTGAGAGACGACGTTAATCCAGGTCAGAGTTGGTTACCGCCATCGCCCTCCGTGCCGGCTGGCCGGCGGCCGGCGCCGCACCACGTGCCTCCCGCGGGCTACGCCGGTCCGCCGGCGTCGTTCACGGGCCCGCATCTCGGCCCTCCCCCGCCACCCGCTCGGGCTGGTCGCAAGGGCCTGCTGTTGGGGCTCATCGGCGTGGTGATCCTTGCCCTGATCTGTTGCTGTGGCGGCGGCTTCTTCGCCTTCCAGAAGTTCGTCGTCGACAACCCGAGGACGGTCGCCAGCGCCGCCGCCGATCGGGTCGCCGACGTGCCTGCCTTGCGGCTCACCGGATGGGTCGCCAACACCAACGGGCCGGAGATCAGGGCCGACGTCACCATCACCGCCTCGGGCAAGGTGTCCGGCACGATCAGCGACGCGCTCGCGGGAAAGGCGGAGCTGCGCTCGGCGCCGGGCTGGACCGTGGTCCGCGGCGATCAGGCCTGGTGGGCGAACCGGTCGCCGGCCAAGGCCAAGGCACTGGCCGGGCGTTGGGTCAGGCCCGAGCCGGGCACCGCGTTCCCGGTCGCGCTCGGCGAGCGGCTCAACCCGCGCAGCATCCAGACGCTGGTCAAGAATCTGGCCAGCCAGGAGTCGTGGGGCGAGGCCGAGAAGGTCACGGTCGGCGGGACGGCGGTTGCGTCAGCTCACGGCGGCCGGCTGGACCTTGCTCGTCACCGACGAGGATCCGCACGACCTCGTGTACCTGTCCGGCCCGTTGCTCTCCGGCCGCACCGGATTCGCCTACGGTCCCGGGCCGATCCGGTACCGGCTGGCCGAGGGCGGCGCCGCGCAGTACCCGCAGGCGTCCATGGTGCTGGCCCCGCAGACCCCCGCCGAGCAGCGCAAGGCGGAGGCGGAGATCGACGAGGTGAAGCGCACGGAGTCGGCGAAGCCGTTGGCCGAGGCCACGCCGCAGCCAGCCCCCGCCGCGCTCCGGGCCACAGTGCAGTTGCCGTCGGTCTGCCTCACCCCGACCTGCGCGTTCTCGGTCACCGTGACCAATGCCGGCGGCAGCCCGGGCTCCGGCACGCTGCACACCGCCGTGAGCACGGGCCAGGCGCTCCCGCCCAAGCCCATCAAGTTGACACCGGGCGCCTCGTCCACGCACCAGTTCCAGTTCCGCAACACCGCACCGCCGTCCCAAGGCGGCACAGTCCGCGTCTCGATCAACATCACGGCCTACGTGCACACCGTCGAGTTGGACGGCAGCGATCCGGCCGTGGCCAAGCGGCTGCGCGAGCGTGGCATAGACACGACCCCGCTGACCAGGATCGGCGAACCGTACGGGCAGATCGTGGTCCGTGCCCTGGATCTCATGACTCAGGGCACCAGGCCGACCGATCGCACGGCGAACCTCAACGCGCTCCGGGCTGCGAGGAAGCTGGTGAGCACCAACTCGCTGCCCGCGTTCGCGGAAATCGTCCGGCACAGCGGTCGCCTACAGAACCGCGCCGACATGGTGAAGCTGATCAGATGACATCGGGCAGGACAATGACCCGAACCTTCCAGGGGAAGCGCCTGACCACATCGGCGATCGACGGGTGATGGAAGAGGTCGCGCGAGTTCTCCGCGACGAACCGCGCGCGCGAATCGCCTGGGATACCTACATCGACGTCCTTCACAACGGGCAATACTGGCCGATACAAGGCCGATTACTTACGGCTTGACACACGCGAGGCGTACCAGATCAAGACCCTCACCGCGACCAGTCCCCGCCGGCAGCATGAAGCGATCGAGAATCGACTCAAAGACGCTGCGGCGCAACTCAACGGCATGCGCGGCGCAGGTACGACGATCGATCCACCGGAAAAGGCACCACCGGGCTACGCCAAGGTAGCGAAGCTTCGGCTGGAGCATCAGATGGGCAGCTATTTCCTGATGAGCCGAAACGACCTCATTCAGGTGCTGCGCCGGGTCGACGTGTATTCGAAGATCCGCGACGGTCAGATCGATCGGCTGGAGATCGTGAATGGATTCGATGGCGGCACCACGCATGTGTGGACCGAGGATCAGCTCCGCCAGGATCTAGGTTGAGAGAGGAGGTCAACGTGCAGAACAACTGGCGCATCTACTCGAACGAGATCCTGCTGTGGGAACTGCAAATCCCCGGCCAGCCAGAGCGATCCGGTGATCCGCCGATGGGAACGCGAGGTCCTCGACGCCGCCGAGGAACACGCCGTGTTCCGGGTCCAAGCCGCCACCGGCCGGCGCAGTGCGATGGACTATCACCGCGACCGCGACGGTTACCTCGGCGACGTCCTTGACGCCCATCCCGAGTACCTCGCGCCTACCGGCCAACCCGAGGTGCTGCTCTTCGCGTCGCTGCACGGCACGTCCCGCCTCGCCTACGTCGACACCGACGACCAGATCCGCGAGGCCGACGCCAGCTATCTGACGGAACTACCGAAACTCAAGGCACACTTCGGGCACAACCAGGTCATGCCCCCCTTGGAGTTCATGTCCGGCGCCGAACCCGACTATGTCTGGCTCTCCCTGGCCTCATTCAGCTCGATCTGGCTCCCCTGGGAGCTCAACGACGGCCTGGATGAGGATCTACCCGACGAAGCATTCGTCGACAACCGCGCCCTGGCCGAACGACACACCCCACGCCTCAACGCCTTCCTCGCCGACCTCAACAAGGCCACCCTCCAAGCCGGCGGCTGGCTGCGGCTCGATCGCAACGAAACGAAGGACAGATACGCCGATCTTGTCGATGACCGCAGCATCCGCCTCGACGCACCGCGACCGCAGCCGCAGCCGAATTTGGTTCCCGCCGAGTTCGAGCCGCTGCTCATGGTCACGAGGCTGTTCGAACGCGGCTTGGACACGACCCCGCTGAGCAGGATCGGCGAGCCGTACGGCTCGATCCTCGTGCAAGCCGTGGATCTGATGACGCAGGGCACACCGCCGACCGATCGCGCCGCGAACCTCGACGCGCTCACGGCCGCGAAGAGGTTGGTGAGCACCAACTCGCTGCCCGCGATGGCGGAAATCGTCCGGCACAGCGGTCGACTGCAGAACCGCGCCGACATGGTGAAGCTGATCAGTGACATCGGACAGAACAACGACCCGGCCAACGAGGCACGGGCGCCAGATGGCCTCGGTCAGCGGCGTGTTCTCGAGGACGTGGCACTGCTCCTGCTCAATGAGCCAGAGGCAAGGGTGGCTTGGGACACCTACGTCGACGTCGCCGACCAGGACCAGTCCGGTCGGTACAGAGCCGACTACCTACGGACGGACACCGGCGAGGCCTATCAGGTCAAGACCCTGACGACTACCAACCCTCGGCGCCAGCACCTCGCTATCGAGGAGCGGCTGATCCTTGCCACCGCACAGCTCAACGGCATGGCTGGCGCGTCCGTCGACGGGCCGGCCGAGCAGGCGCCGCCGGGATACACCAAGGTGGCCAAGCTCCGACTGGAGCATCAGATGGGCGACTACTTCCTGATGAATCGAGAGGAGCTCATTCAGGTGCTACGCCGGATCGACGTGTATCCGAAGCTCCGCGACGGCCGGCTCGACCGGCTGGAGATCGTGAACGGATTCAATGGCTACGCCATGCACGTCTGGACCGCGGATCAGCTCCGCCAGGATCTAGGTTGAGGCTGGGACCCATCGTGCAGAACAACTGGCGCAGCTACCCCACCGAGATCGTGACGTGGGAGCTCGAAATCCCTGGTCAGCCCAATGATCCGGCCATCCGCCGATGGGAACGCACTGTCCTGGACGCCGCCGAGGACCACGCCGTGTTCCGGGTGCAAACGGCCACCGGCCGGCGCAGTGCCATGGACTATCACCGCGACCGCGACGGCTACCTCGGCGACGTTCTCGACGCCCACCCCGAATACCTGGCTCCTTCAGGCCAGCCCGCCGAGCTGCTCTTCGCCACCTCGCCGCGCGGCACGTCCCGCCTGGCCTACGTCGACGTCCACGATCAGATCCGCGAGGCCGACGCCGGCTACCTGACCGAACTGCCGGAGCTCAAGACGCACTTCGGGCACAACGAAGTCATCTGGCCACTCGGGTTCATGGCCGGTGCCGAACCTCACCTCGTCTGGCTCGCAGTATCGATGTTCAGCTCGATCTGGCTTCCTTGGGAGCCCAACGACCTACTCGACGACAATTTCCCCGACGGCTCGCTGCTCGACAACCGCGTGCTCGCCGAACGGCACACTCCACGGCTCAACGCCTTCCTCGCCGACCTCAGCAAGGCCACCCGCGACGCAGGCGGCTGGTTCCGGCTCGACCGCAACGAAACAAGCGACACGTATATCGAGTTCGTCGACGACCACGGCGTCCGCCTCGACCCAGCGCCGCCGCCAATCGACGTCCGGACTTGACGTGCCGCTGGCCGCCCGTCAGCCACACATCCTCGATCTGGGCGACATCTTCACGGTCATAGCCGTGAAGATGTCGCCCAAAGGCGCGAGGGAACGCGAGAGGCCCGCGGGGCCCAAGGCGCGAGGAGGCGTGAGAGGCCCGGGAGGCCCGTGCCCAAGGCGCGAGGGGGCGCAGAGGCAAGAAAGTCAGTCTCGCTGCGGAGCGGTGAACGCCCCGCGCCGGACCGCCTCGCTGGCCAGGTGCGAGCGCCGGCGCTCGTCGTTGGCGAGCAGGTCGAACTTGTCGTAGAGGTTCGCCAGGTGCTTCTTGACCGCGCTCTCACTCAGCACGAGTTCGGCGGCGAGCCGGCGCACCGACGGCGGTTCGGGGAACGGCGTGCCGCCCTCGACGAACGGACGGCAGAGCACGGCGAGCACGTCCCGCTCCCGCCTGGTCAGGTCGGGTGCGGCCGGCGGTGGCGCCGCGCTCACGGTCGCGGTCATCGGGTGCTCGGCCGGTGCGCGGAAGACGAGCCGCACCGGGCCGATCTCGATCCGGTCGCCGTCGTGCAGGATCTGGGCCTGGCGCAGCCGGTGACCGTTGAGGGTGGTGCCGTTCATGCTGCCGAGGTCGCGGATCGACCAGCCCGGTGCGAAGCGTTCGATCACGGCGTGCAGCCGGGAGACCTTCTTGCTGTCGATCGCGAGCTCGTTCGTGGGGGCGCGCCCGATCGTCAGCAGATCGGTCGCGAGCGGCACCATCCGCACGGTGCCGGCCTGGTAGACCTCGAAGTAGCCGTCCACTGTCGAGGCCCCCGCCTAGTCGCAGTGGCGGACGGTCGTCGCGGTCACCGCGGACTTGGCCGCACCGGCCGTGACCAGCGTCGCCGAGGTCACACCGCAGCCGCCGGGGAGCCGGACGGGTTCGGTCCACAGCTCGACCGGCTGCCCCACCGCCTGCTCCCGCTTCTGCTCGCCGGGCCGGTCGCCGCGGGCCGCCAGGTCGACGGTCCAGGTGCCGCCGCCCAGCGAGGCCTTGTCGCGGTACTGCTTCCAGATCCAGACGTACGCCATGGCGGACTGGCAGCTCGGCGACCAGTAATGCTTCACAGAGATCGCCTTCAGCCCGCCGACGTAGCCGTACGCCGAGCGGCCCACCTGGTAGGCGTCGCCGTAGCAGGGGCCGGGCGGCGCCTCGTCCTTGCGGGCCGAGCGGCGCAGCGCGATGCCGGAGACCGCGGTGGTACGCACGCCGCCAGCCAGCACCAGCCCCAGGTCCGCGCGCCGCTGGCCGGCATCCCGGGGCGTGAACGTCAGCATCACGTCGCAGCGGCCGCTGGGCTGGAGCGGGCGCGCGGTGCAGCGGTCCCGACTGATCCGGAAGTCCCGCCCATGCTTGCCGGTGAGCACCACGCTGGTGACCCGCACCGCACGATCACCCTGGTTGCGCAGCGTCACTGGGCGTTCCTGCGGCTCCGCGTTCAGTTCCTGGTCGCCGAAGTCCACCGTGGCCGTGAGGCTCATCGGCACGGACGGCGGCACGTACGCGGATCCGCAGGTGACGAGCGCCGCGACGACGACGCCCGCCGCACCGAGCACCCGCGTCACAGCGCGCCGGCGCGGCCGAGGGCGGTGCGTCATGGTGGCCGACAGGTGCAGTACTCCCCTGACCCGCTCACTGAGGGTCAGCGGTGGGCGCGGTGAGTCGGCGCCGGCCGTCGACGGTTCGTCGGCCCAGACAGCGTCGTCGTCGACGCCCAGGACCAGTTCGGTGACCGACGCTCCGGTCGCGCGCTGGGCCTGCTGGAGGTCCTCCGCGAACCGCGCGGCGGTGGGCTGGCGAGCCGCCGGGTCCTTGGCCATCGCCCGTTCCAGCACCGCGCAGACGGGTTCGGGCACGCCGCGCTGACGCAGATCGGGCAGGGGGCTGGCGGCGATTCGGGCGAGCACCTCGGTGACCGCCTCGCCGTCGGCAGGGGCGAACGCGGGCCGGCCGGCGAGCCAGGTGAAGACCGTGGAACCGAGCGCGTAGACGTCCGTGGCGACGGTGGCCGGCTCGCCACGGAGGAGCTCCGGCGCCGCGTGCAGCACGCTCGCGGTGACCCGCAGGCCGTCGGTCGGCGCTGCCGCGCGGCGTGGCCGGGCCAGACCGAAGTCGGCCAGCTTGAACTCCCCGTATCGCGAGATCAGGATGTTCTCGGGTTTGACGTCGCGATGCAGCACCCCGGCGCGGTGTGCGGTCTCCAGCGCGCCGGCCACCGCGATCCCGCCGGCCAGCACGTCCCGCCACGGCGCGGCACCGGCCACCAGGCGCCCGGCCAGCGAGCCGCCCTCCTCGTACGCCATCAGGATGTAGGGGTTGCCCAGCGCGGTGTGGCCGGCCTGGTGCACCGTGACGATGTTGGGGTGGCCGGAGAGTCGGCCCATCGCCTTCAACTCGCGCTCGAACCGCGCTCTGGAGGCCTCGTCGAACCGGTCGGCGGCCAGGATCTTCACCGCGACCGTGCGGGAGAACGCCGGCTGCCAGGCACGATAGACAACGCCGAAGCCGCCCCGCCCGACCTCGACGGCGTTCTCGCAGCCGCTCACGCCGAGGTCGAGGCCCGCGACAGAACCGGGATCCTGGCGGCTCAGTGTCGTCTCCCCTGGTCGATAGTGCGGGGAGATACTACCGGCGGCCAACCGACCCTCCGGGCGCGGGCGGTACCCAGTGACATCCCGCCGGCAGGATCAGGCCGTCGCGGCACCAGGTCGCAGCGGCAGCCCCGAGCCGAGATCCCGCACCCGGTATCGGTGCATGGCGAGCAGCAGCCAGCCGAGGCTGATCACGCCGAGCACGACGTAGACCAGGATCGCGGCGAACGAGTCCCAGAGCGTGTGCAGCGTGATGGCTATGGCGAACGTGGCGGCCAGGGTCAGCGCGCGCTTGCCGCTCGGTGCGGCGGCGAACGCCCACAGTGCGCCGCAGGTGATTCCGGTCCAGGCGATGTGGGCCGCCGGCGACATCAGGCCGCGCAGGAACAGGGTCTGCTCGACCGCGCCGATGTTGCCCTTCGAGGCGAGCAGGGCGTTGAACGCGTACCCCATCGTCTCCAGCGCGGCGAAGCCCATGCCGCTGGCCACGCCGATGACCAGCCCGTCGCCCACCCGGCGCCGTCGGCCGCGCCACAGCAGCAGGATCGCCAACGGCACGACCACCTTCGCCGACTCCTCGATGATCGCCACGAACACCATCGGCAGCCCGCCGAGATCCCGCAGCGCGTCGTACTCGAGCCGGCCGGCGACCACCACGCCGATCACGCCGCCGAAGAACGCGGCCATCGCCAGCACCGACGGCGGCACCTGCCACTCGCCGGAGCGGCCCTGGACGAACGTGAGGAACGTGGCCGGCACCACCGTCGCGCCGAGCAGGATCATCGCCGGGACGAAGTTGGTGTTCTTCGTCCGCACCATCGTGCTGAGCACGAGGACGTAGAGGGCCACTCCGACGACGAGCACGGCAAGCCAGGACCAACGCCGCCACAAGGGATTCATGGCCGGGATTCTGCCGCACGCCGCCGCGGCGGGCACCACACCACGCGGCGCTGGTTCGGTCGTCCAAATCGTCCGGACCTGGATCGATTCGCGCTCTATCTACTGGCCAGTAACTGTGGATAGGGTGCTGCCGTTCAGCACCGCGTTCGCAGGTGTTCGGCGCGCGTCCACGCGACCACGGTGAGCTAGGCACGCTTCATCTTCCCCACCGTCCGAACGAGAGGACCGATCCGTGAGCAATCACGTCCGTCGTGGTTCCGTGGTCTTAGCACTCCTCGCCGCCACCGCCGTGGGGCCGGTCTTTCCGGCCGCCGCGCTCGCCGCACCGGCCCCCGCCCCGGCCGGTCAGGCCCAGGCACAGGCACAGGCACTCGCGCTACCGCCGTACAGCACCTGGATCGCCGACGTGACGGCCGTGACCGACCAAGCCAAGGCCTATCTGCGCACCCGGCTGCCCGGTTCGACCCGGAGCGCGATCGTGCTGGACATCGACAACACCTCGCTCCAGGCGGCCTACTCGCCTGGCATCACGAGCCCGGCCACGCCGCCGGTGCTGGAACTGGCGAAGCAGGCCAAGGCGGCCGGCGCCGCGGTCTTCTTCGTGACCGCGCGGCCCGAGATCCTCCGGCTGCTCACCCAGAACAACCTCAAGGACGTCGGCTACCCGATCGACGGACTGCACATGCGCGCGTTCTTCGACTTCGACCCGGACCAGGTCATCAAGACCAAGGCGCGGACCGCGATCGAGCAGCGCGGCTACACGATCGTCGCGAACATCGGCAACCGTGACACCGACCTGGTCGGTGGCCACGCGGAGCGCACGTTCAAGCTGCCGGACTACGACGGCCAGCTGAACTAGGGCCTAGGAACAGGCCCCGAGCCACCTACTCGCCTGTTTTGGGCGGCATCTTCTCGCTCACCACCGGGAGAATGCCGCCCAAAACGGCCGAGAACGTCTTTACAGAACCGTCTCGGCCACAACAGACTTCCACCGCGCCCCGACAACGTTGTCGGGGCGTCCCCATCGTGTGGCGAGCAGAGGAGCTGTTGTATGAGGCGAATCGCGTCCCGGTTCGGGTTCATCGTCGCCACGGCGTTGGCCGTGGCGGGCATCGGATTGGCGCCGCCCCAGAGCGCCCAGGCGGCACCGAACGTTCAGACCGCGCCGAACGTGCGCGCGACGCAGTACGCCGGCCCGACGGCCCGCGGCGGCTGGACCACCACCTGGGCCACCGCACCGGCCGCGGCCGTGCGCGACGTGACCACCGGCTTCCCCGGCATGACGATCCGCAACGTGGTGCACACAACGGTCGCGGGAAACCGGATCCGGGTGCATCTCTCGAACCGATTCGGCACCGCTCCTGTCCTGATGGCGCACGTCACGGTGGCGATCTCGGCGCACGCCGGCGGTAAGGCCGACGGCACGATCGACAACAGCGACGGCTCAGCGCGGCCGGGGACCGTGCGCGACGTGTCGTTCGCCGGGCGGCGAGCGGTCACCATCGCGGCCGGCGCGGAGGCGGTCAGCGATGGCGTCAGCCTCGCGGTCCCCGCCGACCAGGACCTGCTCGTGACCACCTGGACGCCCAACCCGTCCGGCACGGTCACCTTCCACCCGTCGGCCCAGCAGACCTCCTTCTTCAACGACGACCACGTCGACCACAGCGCCGATCCGTCCGCCGCCGCGGTGCCGAAGTCCACCCGGGTCTGGCACTACGTCAGCGGCGTGGACGTCTCGGGTGGGCCCGGCACGGTGGTGGTCCTTGGCGACTCGATCACCGACGGCGTCACCTCGACCTGGGGCGCCAACCGGCGCTGGACCGACTACCTCGCGCAACGCCTCGCCGCCCAGCGCGCGGTGCCCCGGTACGGCATCGCCAACGCCGGTATCAGCGGGAACCGGATCCTCCTCGACGCCAACGCGCCGAACTACACGATCTTCGAGAGCTTCGGCCGTAGCGCGCTGACCCGGCTGAACCCAGACGCTCTGGACCGGTCCGGCGCGCGAACCCTGGTCGTGCTGGAGGGAATCAACGACATCCAGCAGACGCCGCACCAGACCGATCCCCAGCAGATCATCGCCGGCCTGACCCGGATCGTGGCCCTGGCGCACGGCCGGGGGCTGCGGGTGGTCGGCGCGACGATCCTGCCGTGGCAGGGCTGGCGGTCGTACACGCCGGAGCTGGAGCGGGTGCGGCAGGACGTCAACACCTGGATCCGCACGGCCGGGGTCGTCGACGCCGTGGCCGACCTCGACGCGGCCACCCGCGACCCGGCGAACCCGCTGCGCCTGTTGCCGACCTACGACAGCGGCGACCACCTGCACCCGAACGACGCCGGTGACAAGGCCATGGCCGCCGCCGTGAACCTCGCCCGACTCTGAGGAAATCCGCGCGCTTTGGGCGACATCTTCGGGGCTATAGCCCCGAAGATGTCGCCCAAAGCCGCACGTCACGGGCCGGTCAGGTGCAGGGGCCGCGGTCCTCCCAGACACCCCACTGGCCGGTGGTACCGGGAACCTCACCCTGGGTCCACCACTTGGCGCGGTAGATCCGACCGCCGTGGGAGACCAGGTTGTCGAGGGTGTAGATCGCGGTGGCGTTCCAGGCCGGGGTGGCGCAGGAACCCGAGGTGGGCGTGGGCCGCGGGGTGCCCGGCGTGGACGGGCTCGCGGTCGGGCTGGTCGGGACGCACGTGCCGGGCTGGATGTTGTCGCGGTGGTTCACGCCGGCGGCACGGAACGCGTTCGCCCTGGCCGTGACCTCGGCGGGCGTGATGACCTCGTTCTTGGCGTGGTAGACGTAGTCGATCTGCTGCACGTAGGTGCTGACTCCGCCGCTGTGCCCGAGGGTGTCGATGAACCACTGGTTGAAGTCGATCGACATCAGCTGGCGCGGATAGAACTTGCCGGAGTGGTCGCCGACCAGCCGTCCGTCGATGTAGTACTTCACGTGCCCGCCGGAGACCGTGGCGGTGACGTCACGCCAGCCGGCGATGCTGCCGGCCTGCCGCGAGCTCTGGTTGTCGGCCACCCACGGCTCGGCCTGGTACGTGTACCAGGTGGTCTGGAAGTTCGTCGCGGACGGCTCGCCCCATCCGCCGTTGGGCAGGTACTCGGAGAAGTCCAGTTCGGAGTAGGTCGGGTCCATCGGTCGGGCTAACGGCGAGATCGTGTAGAAGGTCTGGTTCACGTGGTCGCCGTCCGCGCCGCTGACCGGCGCGTCACTGAACCGGATCCGAGCCGAGTAGGTGCCCTCGAAGAACCGGCGGTTGCTCTGCGAGAACTCGGCATGGGTCGTGTTGGCGCCCGAGCCGCCGGTCGAGGCGGTCAGCTGGGCGGCCCGATTGGTACCGGCGATCGTCGCGAACGACACGTTGTTCCGGGCCCAGGTCGCGCCCGGCACGCCCGGGCCGCCCTGGCTGGTGCGGATGCTCCAACCGCGGGCACCGAGGTTCGCGTCGGTGTTCGAGCTGTAGCTGAAGTCGTCGAACAGCTCCCCGCACGACGCCGCCGTGGCCGGAGCGACGTTGCCGGCCGGAGCGGCGTTACCGCCCGGAGCGGCGTCATCGGCCGGGGCGGCATTGCTGGTCGGGGCCGCGTTGCTGGTCGGGGCGAACACGACACCGGCGGCGACGAGCGCGGCGGCCGCGGTGACCGCCACGGCGCCTAAGGCGGCTCTGCGGGTGAGGGGCGATGGCGCCATGGGGCGTCTCCTTCGCGGTGGGTGAAGGGCCGGCCAGTCGGCCGGATTGGCTACCGGGGAGATGGCCGAGCCCCGCGCGGAGATCGGCCGGTCAGCCACTGCCACGCCTTCGTGCCGCCGGCTTCTGACGTTGACCAGTGACGGGAACGACTACCGTCCAGCAACAAGGTGGTCTATTCCTTTGGTCAAGTCAAGTGGTCTGGACCATTTGCTTCATGAGCGCTTCTCCGCCAGCCCCCTCAGCCATGAGAGCGCGATCACGTCACGATTACCGCACGTATGCGAGCCTGAACGCCACGCCGAACTGCAGCTGGGCCGTTTCGGCACACTCCTCCCCACATCGCACCGAAACGCGAGAGGTAACCTCACTGGTTAGTTTCTGGCTTACCAGTGAGGTTGTCGCGCGATCAGAACGGCCACGTCGTGCTCGGCGAACCGCCTGGCATCTAGCCCGGCCAACCCTGAACCCCCGCACCTTGGGGCGACATTTTCTCGGTCATAGCCGAGAGGATGTCGCCCAAAGCGCCAGGAGGTGGGCGGTCAGCGGACAGCGGTGATCGCGTCCGCGAGCAGGTCGACGCCTTCGACGATGGTCGCTTCGGTCAGGTTGCCGTAGCCGAACAGCAGGCCCGGCCGGCCGGTACCGGCCAGCCAGTAGGGCGAGAGGCCGTAGACGCCGAGCCCGCGCGCCGCGGCCGCCGCGACGACGGCCGCCTCGTCCAGATCCGCCGGCAGCCACGTGACCAGGTGCATGACCGGCCGAGATTCCGGTGGGCCGCAGGTCCGGCAGCCGATCCGCCAACGCGGTGAGCAGGGTGTCGCGTTTGCGCCGGTAGCGGGGGCGCATCCGGCGCAGGTGCCGGTCGAACTCGCCGGTGTGCGACGAAGTCGGCGAACGTGAGCTGCTCCAGCACCGCCGAGCCGCGGTCGTCCAGCAGCTTGGCGGCCGCGACCGCGTCGACCAGCCGGCTCGGCACCACCAGCCAGCCCAGCCGGAGCCCGGGCGCGAGGGTCTTGCTGGCCGTGCCGGCGTACGCGACGTGGTCCGGTGCCAGGCCCTGGATCGCACCGATCGGGTCGCGGTCGTACCGGAACTCCGCGTCGTAGTCGTCCTCGATGATCAGCGCGCCGCGCCGGGCGGCCCACTCGACCAGGGCCTTGCGCGACGTCGGCGGCAGGACGGCGCCGGTCGGGAACTGGTGGGCGGCCGTGACCAGCACCGCGTCGGCGCCGGATCGATCCACGGCGGCCACGTCGATCCCGTCCGCACCGACCGGGACACCGACGATCTCGATGCCGTACGAGGGCGCGAACACCCGCACGTCGTCGTCGCTGGACGGATCCTCGACGGCCAGCCGCCGTGACCCGTTGGCGGCGAGCACCTGCAGCAACAGCCGGATGCCCTGCGCGAAACCGTTGCTGATCACCAGGTTCGGCGGCCGGGCCGACGTGCCGCGGACCCGGTTGAGGTATTCGGCCAGTGCCTCGCGCAGTTCCGGCGCGCCACGCCCGTCCAGATAGACCAGCCGCTCGTGCGGCACCTCGTTCAACGCCCGGCGCATCGAGCGCAGCCAGGCAGCCCGGGGGAAGTGCGCGACGTCCGGCCGGCCGTACCGGAAGTCGATCCGCAGCGGAGGCACGGTGAGCGGCTCGGTGGCCGGCGGCCCCGCCGGTATCGAGGGCGTCGCTCCGGCTGCCGCGTCGGCCGCCACCTCGGTGTACCCACCGGACCGGCTGACCAGGTAACCCTCGGCCACCAGCTGCTGGTACGCCTCCACGATCACGCCCCGGGAGAGCCCGAGTTCGGCGGCCAGCGCGCGGGTCGAGGGCAGCGTCGCACCGGCCGGCAGCAGGCCCTGCCGGATCCGATCCCGGATGCCGGTCTCCACCTGCCGATGCAGTGCGATGGGCAGGTCACGCCGCAGCTCGACGAAGAGCTCGCTGAGCCCGGCGAAATTGGTCCTCGCTTCGGACATCGAAATGGATCTTAACGGGGTACCGGTCGGCCGGCAGGCTGAGCGCACGGAACGGCGACCACCGAAGGAGCGACCATCATGCGCAAGATCATCAACTCGACCTACATCTCGCTCGACGGCGTGATCGAGAACCCGCAGGACTGGCCGTCCCCCGAGGTCTCCGACGACACCGCCGGCTCGATCCAGAACGACCTGCTGTCCGCGTGCGACGCCGTGCTGATGGGCCGGCGCACCTACGAGGGGTTCGCGCCGGTCTGGGCGGCCCGCTCCGGCGACCCGGTCAGCGACCGGATGAACAGCATGGAGAAGTACGTGGTCTCCACGACGCTCCGGGATCCGGAGTGGAACAACACCACCGTCATCGACGACGACGTGGCGGCCCGGATCGCGCGGCTCAAGGACCAGCCCGGCCAGGACATCGTGCAGTACGGCTTCGGGCGGCTCTCCTACACGCTGCTGGAGCACGGGCTGCTGGACGAGCTGCGGCTCTGGATCCACCCGTTCTTCATCGGCGCCGGCGGGCCGCAGGACCTGCTGTACCGGGACACCCGGCTGACGACGCTCAAGCTCGTCGACACCACGGTCCTGAAGTCCGGCCTCGTCATCCTGTCCTACCAGCTCTGATCCAGGCAGCAGAGGAGCATTCCGATGACCACCACCGTGCGTGAGCTGATCGGCCGGATCGACGGCCAGGTGCTGCTTCCCGGCAACCCCGGCTACGACCAGTCCCGGTCCGTCTGGAACGCCATGGTCGACCGCCGCCCCGAGGTGATCGTGCGGTGTGCGAGCACCGACGACGTGGTGACCGCGGTCCGGTTCGCCAGGGCGGAGGGGCTCGAGCTCGGGGTTCGCTGCGGCGGCCACGGCGTGCTCGGACTCGCGGTACCGGCGGGCGGGCTGATGATCGACCTGACCCCGATGGGCGGCGTCCGGGTCGATCCGGACCGGCGGCTGGCGTGGGTCCAAGGTGGAGCGATGCTCGGCGCCCTCGACGATGCCGCGCAGAAGCACGGTCTGGCCACCACCGCCGGCAACGTCTCGCACACCGGCGTGGGCGGGCTGACGCTCGGCGGCGGCATGGGCTGGCTCGCCCGCCAGTACGGGCTGACCTGCGACAACGTCGCCAGCTACGAACTGGTCACCGCGACCGGCGAGCGTGTCAGGGCCAGCGCGACCGAGCACCCCGAGCTGTTCTGGGGGCTGCGCGGCGGCGGCGGGAACTTCGGCATCGTGACCGAGTTCGAGTTCCGGCTGCACCCGGTCGGCACCCAGGCCTTCCGCGCCGACCTGTTCTTCCCGATCGAGGACGCGTTCCCCGTCCTGCGGGGTTGGCGGGAGCTGAACGCCACGGCTCCGCGCCAGGCCACGTTCACGGCGTCGGTCAGCGACGGCGGACCGGGATCGAGCGGGCCGCTGGCGAGCGTCGGCTTCGTCTGGGTCGGCGATCCCGACGAGGGGCGCGGTCTGTTGCCGGCGCTGCGCGCGCTCGGCCGTCCCGTCGACGAACGGGTCGAGGAGCTGTCCTATCTCGAGCTTCAGCGGGTGGACGACAACGTCGAAGGCCACGCGCTGCGCCGGTACTGGAAGGGCCACTACTTCAGCGACTTCACCGACGACGCGATCCGGGCCCTGTTGCTGCGCGGCGCGGCGGACGGCCGGGGCGCGCACCTGCCCTCGATCTCGTTGCAGGCCTACGGCGGCGCGATCGGCGACGTGCCGGACGGGGCGGCGGCGTTCAGCCATCGTGGCACCCAGTTCGAGTACGTGGCGGCGGCACGCTGGACGGACGCGGCCGAGGACGAGGTACGGATGGCGGCGGCCCGGCGTTGTGCCGGTGCGCTGGATCCGTACGCCAGCGGGGCTTACGTCAACGTGCTGGGCGACGAGGGCGCCGCCGGCGTGCGCCGCGCGTATCCAGCGGAGAAGCTCGCCCGGCTCACCGCACTCAAGGACGCGTACGACCCCGACAACGTCTTCCACCTCAACCAGAACATCCGGCCCAGCCCGCGCTCGGCGTGACCGGAGAGTGCGCGCTCACACGCGCGGCTCGACGCGGCCCGGAAGCACGTCGGGCAAACGGCGTTAACTTCGTGTAACGGCGTCGGCGACCCGGCTGTTCTGGGTTGCTACGACTCAGTAAGGTGGCGGCTTCGGCATCCTCATGCGGGTCGCACCTCAAGGGTCAATTCTGCACATGGCGAGACATCAGTCGGCGGGCGCTCCGGTGCCCGAGCGGGTCACCGGACCAGCGAAGTTCAAGCGGAAGCGGCCACGTCGGGCGCCGGTCTGGGCGATCACGTTGGTGGTGCTCGGCACCGTGCTCACGCTGTCCTCGACCGCCACGTTCGTCGGCGTGAAAATGCTCGGCAACCGGTACGAAGGCGCGGTCCAACGCCAGGACCTCCTCGGCGCCGCAGCCAAAGGCAAGGACGGCAAAGTCGCGCCGCCCAAGGTCACCGGCCCGCTCACCTTCCTGGTCATCGGCTCGGACAGCCGCGCCGGAGACAACGCCAACCCCGACACCCCCGACGGCAACGCCGCCGCCGTCGGCGGCGCCCGCAGCGACACCATCATCCTGGCCCACATCCCGGTCACCATGGACCGCGCCTACATGATCTCCATCCCCCGGGACAGCTACATCCGCATCGCGGACAAGAACGGTGAACCCGGCGGGAAAGACAAGGTCAACGCCGCGTTCGCCCTCGGCGGCGCACCCCGACTCGTCCAAACGATCAACAACTACACCGGCGGACACGTCGACTACCCCGTCATCGTCGACTTCGCCGCGATCCACAAACTCACCGAACTCGTCGACGGCGTCGATGTCATGGTCGATGCCACCAGCTACGACCCCTACCGGTTCATGCCCGCCAACACCCCCTACCCGACCACCGCCTGCCGGGACACCCACGGCAAGAAACAACGCTGCCTCACCTTCAAAGCCGGACCGCTGCACCTGGACCCGCAACTCGCCGAGTACTACGTGCGCCAGCGCAAGGGTCTGCTCCGCGGTGACCTGGACCGGGCGAAGCGGCAGCAGCAGTACATGCGCGCGTTGATGACGAAGATCACCAGCGGCGACTTCATGACCAACCCGGTCAAGTTCGACAAGCTCATCCGCACCGCCGCCGGCGCCGTCACCGTCGATGAACGGATGCCCGTCGAAGGCTTGGCCTACTCCCTGAAAAGCCTCCGGCCGGCGAACCTGACGTTCATGACCCTGCCCATCGCCGCCGACCGGACCGTCCCCGGCAGCGGCGCCGTCCTCATCCCCGACATCGCCAAGGCCGAGGAACTCTTCACCGCCCTCAACACGGACACGCTGGACCAGTACGTGTTGAAGTACCCGCCGAACGACGTCACCCACGGCGCATAGCCGCCAGCCGCCCATTTGGGCGGTGTCTTCGAAGCCGTGACACCAGAATGCCCTGCCGCGTCGGGCGAGCCCGCAGCGTCGGCCGGCCCACCCGGTTGGGCGCCATGTTCGCGGTCGTGGTCGTGAATATGTCGCTCAAAATGACGTGGCGCGTTTGACCGGACGAAATGTCGGTTACGAGTGCATAAGCACCATATCCGCACGAACCAGTCAATCGGAGAGGAGCTTCACATGCTCAGCAACGACGACATCGCACGGCTGGATGGTGGCACCGTCTACGGCACCGACGGCAACAAGCTCGGTTCACTGGGCCAGGTCTACCTGGACGACACCACCGGACAGCCTGCCTGGGTGACCGTCCATACCGGGTTCTTCGGCACCCGGCAGACCTTCGTCCCACTGAACAGGGCACGCACCACCGACGAGGGACTGACCGTTCCGTACGACAAGGAGACGGTGAAGGGCGCACCCTCGATCGAGCCCGAGCAGGGGCACCTGAGCGAACAGCAGACCGGCGATCTCTACCGGTACTACAGCCTGGACCCTGCCGGCCACGTCGGCGACCGCAACGATCCGAACCGGTACGCCGCCGCTGACCAGCAGCGGACGAATGCCGCCCGGCCCGGCGACCCCAACCGCAAGCAGACTTCGGGCGACGAGGCCATGACCCGTGCGGAGGAGCGCCTGAACGTGGGACGTGAGCAGGTCGAGACCGGCACGGTCCGGCTGCGCAAATACGTGGTGACGGAGAACGTCACGCAGACCGTGCCGGTCCGGCACGAGGAGGTCCGCGTCGTGCGCGAGCCGATCACGGCCGACGGCCGCACCGGCACGCCGGCGGATCTCGTCGACGCCGAGCAGGAGGTCACCCTGCACGCCGAGCGGCCGACCGTGAGCAAGACCGTGGAGGCGCAGGAACGGGTGCGGCTGCAGGTCGACACGGTCACCGAGCAGGCGGAGGTGAACGACACCATCCGCAAGGAGCGGATCGAGGTCGACGGCGCCGACGACGCCCGGGGCTGATCACGGTGATCGGCGGGAGCGGTGCCACGAGGTGCCGCTCCCGCCGGTTCGACCCCGGCACCCCCGCGATCTCAGGGCCCGGCCTGCACGATTGCGTGATTCGGCAATCGCGCCCGCAGGAGGCACTCCGCCGATGACGGCAGTGGCGCGGACGTGGTTCTATCTCCCTCGTCAGCACCGTTGAACGGGGGAAAGTTGCACAGCAGGAACTTAGTACGTTGGTTCGGAACCGCAGCCTTGGTGGCCGGTCTGTTCGCGGTCGCTCCCATCGCGGCGAACGCTGGCGACCGCGACAAGCCGCCGCCGAAGGGCGCCGACACCGGTTGCACCGGGTGGCAGGCCGAGATCACCACGATCACCGCCGCCCAGCAGGGCTGGGTCACCGTGACCGGAAACGTCCAGGCCGAAGCCGGGAGCGACGGGAGCGCGTGCCAAGCGGAACCGCGGCTGCTCGGCTACAAGGCCACGGTGCACGGGCAGCACACCTGGTCTCGCAAGGGCCAGACCACGGACGCGAGCCTGGGCGGCCTGGGTGCCTTCTCGGTCACTCTGCCGTTCCCGGCCGAGACGCACGCGCTCTGCGTCTCCCAGAACGGGGTCGAGGTGCTGGCCTGCGCTGGCGCCGGTGCGCGTGACAGCGGCACCAGTCCTGGCTCGGCGTATCACGTGCGGCAGTTGCTGCTGCCCGCCGACCAGACCGGGATCTGGGAAGAGCCGGACCCGAACTGCGGCACCTGCGTCTGACCGCTCGCCAGACCCCTCCGCTTTGGGCGACATTTTGCCGGTTATCGCCGGGAAGATGTCGCCCCAAGCGCGTGGGGTGCTCTTCGGCGGTAGCGCGGACGTGCTTCTATCTCCCTCGTCAGCACCGTTGAACGGGGGAAAGTTGCACAGCAAGAAGTTAGTACGTTGGTTCGGTACCGCGGCTCTGGTGGCCGGTCTGTTCGCGGTCGCACCGATCACGGCGAACGCCGCGGACGGCGTCAAGCCACAGCCGAAGCCACCAGCCGGCCCCACCTGCACGGGGTGGGAGGGCAAGATCAACACCGTCACCGCCGCCGAGCCCGGTCAGATCACCGTGACTGGCACAGTCCAAGCCGAGGCCGGTAGCGATGGCGGCGCGTGCCTCGCCAAAGCTCAGCTGATCGCCTTCGAGGGCCAGAATCGCGGCCAGTGGACGTGGTTCCGCACGGGGCGGAGTAGCTACTTTCAAGTCCCCGACTTGGGTGCCTACTCCGTGACCATCCCGGTCACCACCCATCCACTCTGTGTCTCCAGCTCGGAGGCCGAGGCGCTGGACTGCGTCATCGTGGCTCCGACCGATGCGGGAACCAGCCCGGGTACGCCATACCGGGTTTGGCCGAAGCTGCTGCCCGCCGACCAGACCGGGAACTGGGACGAGCCGGACCCCAACTGCGGCACCTGCGTCTAGGCGTCAGCCAGTTCGCTCCGCTTTGGGCGACATTTTCTCGGTGGTAGCCGCGAAGATGTCGCCCAAAGCGCTGAGTTGGGGCCGTCAGTGGGGGTCGGCGTTGCTCGGCCGGCCCCACGGTCCGGTGATCGCGAAGACGCGCCCCGGCATCTGGACGTTCGCGAAGAGGATCTTCCCGTCCTGGCTGAACGTCGGGCCGCAGAACTCGCCGGTGCCGAGCTCGTTGCGGGCCATCGGGTACGCCTTGCCGCCGGTGGTCACGCCGATCAGGTGGCTGATGCCCTCGCCGTCCTCGGCCAGGATGATGCCGCCGTACGGGGAGACCGTGATGTTGTCCGGCCCGTCGTAGTTGGTGTCCTGGTCCGGGTCCGGATTCACGCCGAAAATCGTCTTCAGCGTCACGGTCCGCGAACGCGGGTCGTAGAACCAGACCTGCCCGTCGTGCTCGTTGACGCTGCCGTCGTCGGCGCGAGCGAAGCTGGCCACGAAGTACGCGCCGCCGTCGCCCCACCAGGCTCCTTCGAGCTTGCGGCTCCGGGTGACCTGGGCATCGGTGAACTGCTTGCGCACCGAGACCGTCTTGGCATCGCGGTCCGGGACGTCCACCCACTCCACGTTGTACCGGGTGCCCGGCTGGGTGGCCTCGGACAGGTCCGCGATGTGCCGGCCCGCCTTGGAACAGCTCATCGCCTCGAACTTCCCCGCGGTGGCGCCGCCGGCGGAGAGCGCGAGGTCGCGCAGCGCACCGCGTTCGCCGCAGAACCCCTTCGGCGGGGTCCAGCGGAAGTACAGCCCGTTCGGGCCGGTCGCGTCCTCGGTGCAGTAGATCGACGACGTGCGCGGGTCGACCGCGACCGCCTCGTGCGAGTACCGGCCCAGAAACTTCAACGGCACCGGCGCCAGGTTCGCCGCGAGGTGGATCGGCTCGACCTCGAACACGTAGCCGTGGTCCCGCTGGAACTGCCCGCCCGCCCGCTGTTCGGTCTCCTCGCAGGTCAGCCAGGTGTTCCACGGGGTGGCGCCGCCGGCGCAGTTGTTGTGGGTGCCGGCCACGCTGACGTACTCGCGAAGCCGGTTGCCGTGCCGATCGACCTCGATGTTCGTGGTGCCGCCGCCGGCGCCCGGGTCGTAGGTCAGGCCGGGTAACGGCGGTACCCGGAACGGCTCGGTGCCGCCGATCTCGTGGTTGTAGACCAGCACGAAGCCGTTACGGGTCGGGAAGCAGGCCATGCCGTCCGGGTCGCTCGGGGTCACCTCACCGCTGTCCAGCAGCGTGGCACCGGACTCGGCCACGACCTTGTAGGAGAAGCCGCGCGGGAGCGCCAGCAGCCCGGCCGGGTCGGGGACCAGCGGTCCGTAGCCGGTCGCGCGGCGTACGCCGGCCTGCGCGGCTGCCGGGCCCGCGATCGCATCCAGGCTGCCGGCGATCACGATGCCGAGGCCGCCCATGGCGCCCGAACGAAGGAGGTCACGACGGGATAAGGACGAAGACACGCGATCACCCTCCAAGAGGTTCCTGCGGGTACGACAGCTCCGACCGTTGAGCACGATCGGCCACCTCTCGGACCCTACGCGCGCCAATCTCTCGCGGGAACAGGTCGGGTGATTCATGCGAAACGTGCAAGGGTCGGTACCCGGCAGGTGCCGTTCACGGCACGTTCAGGAGCGGTACGCGCACCGGCCGCGTGGCCACGGTTCGATCCAGCTTTGGGCGACATTTTCCGGGCCATGACACCGAAGATGTCACCCAAAGCGGCAAGCTCGTGGGCACGGAGACGCTCGGATATCCGGGGAAGGGGACCGTCGTGCGCGTTCTGTCTCGACTTCTGGTGCTAGGGCTGGCATTCGGGTTGGCGGTGCAGACCGCGCCGGCCGTGGCGACGGCGGCGCCGGCTGGGGACGTGGCGAGCGTCCGGCCGGTGGGGGCGGCCACGATCGGGGTCGGTCGTGGTCAGCGCCCGCTGATCGTGCCGGTGTTCGTGGCCCGCGGCGGCGAGGCGGTGCTCGACCTGGTCGCCGACGCGCCCGGCGTCTCCTGGGCCGCGCGCGGCCGGGAGTCGGCGGTGGTCTCGGTGCGCGTCGACGGCCGGTACGTCACCGATCTGGTCGTCACCAGCGACCGCCGCACCCCGCGTTCCCTCGCGCTGGCCCAGCTCAGCCGCGGCCCGCACCTGATCACGCTCCGGTTCGCCGCCGATCGCAGCCCGGCCGGCGCCCGCCGGGTGAACCTGCGCGACCTGCGGCTCAGCGTCGCCAAGCCGGGCAGCGCCGCCCAGCTGGCGCGGCGGCACTCGCCCGTGCTGCTCGGCCGGACCCTGCCCGAGCTCGGTTCGGTGTTCCAGAACGCCACCACCGACACTCCCCTGCTGGCCTGGCACGAGATCCACGCCTCGCCCTTCCCTGGCCTGCGGCGGATCAACTACTCGATCGTCTGGAGCAACGAGGACGGCGGCACCGACAGCCCCGCGCTGATGGCCCGCTGGGGCCGGACCACCGACATCGAGTGGGTCTACGCGGTGGACATCGACGCCGTCGGCAACCGGGTCGGGCCGGCGTACTACCAGGGCCCGAACCACCAGACACTGGAGTTCGCCGGCCGCTACGAGGGCACCCACCCGGTGCTGCAGACCTGCACGGTGAACAACACCGTCTGCGACACCGGCAGCGGCCCGATGCGGTTCGCGCTCGCCGCCGATCAGGTCCGACCCGACCTCCGGGCGCGCGAGTACCTGATGGACACCAATCCCTGGACGTACCCGGTGATGGCGGAGGAACTGGAGCGGGAGGGCAAGATCGAGCCGACGCCCGACCCGGCCACCCCGGCCGTCGGCGACCAGCGCACCTACCTCTACCTCGAGGTCGACAAGGACACCGCGCCGGCCGCCGGCTCCGCCCCCGGCATGTCGGTGCTGGTCCGCCTCCGCGGCGACGACACGGCTTACCGGTCGGACCACGGCGTGCCGTCCTGGTCGATCGCCCGCGACGACCCGGCCGCCACCACGGTCGAGCTACCGGCCGGCACCACTCCCGCCGACATCGCCGAGATCACCGCCGTCCGCGTGCCCGGCGCCGTCGACAACCAGGCACCGGTCACCGTGACCGATCTCAATCGCGGCTTCTTCCTGGACGCGAACCGGCTGCCCCGGCCCTCGTTCCTCACCGCCCACGGCCTCGGCATCCGGCTCACCGCAGCCGCCCCCACCGCCCCGGTCTGGACCCCCACGACGTAACCCACCCGCTTGCCGCCAACCCTCCTGCGCGCTTTGGGCGACATTTTCTCGGTTATAGCCGAGAAAATGTCGCCCAAAGCGCGTGGAGGTGCCGCACCGGGCGCGCGCCGACCGGTCCGACCCGGCGTTGGATGCGCGAGGATGAAAGCCGAGTCCCACCGGCGGTCCGAAGCCGGGGCCGCGACCACCACGAGAGGACGCTGAGCCGTGCGTCTGCCCGTCATGCCGCCCGTCAAGCCGATGCTCGCCAAGCCGATCGCCAGCATCCCCTCCGGTCAGCACTACGAACCGAAGTGGGACGGCTTCCGCTCGATCATTTTCCGGGACGGCGACGAGGTCGAGATCGGCAGCCGCAACGAGAAGCCGATGACCCGGTACTTCCCCGAGGTCGTCGAGGCCGTCCTGGCGAACTTCCCGCCGCAGGCCGTGATCGACGGCGAGATCGTCATCGTCGACACCGCACGCAACAGGCTCGACTTCGAAGCCCTGCAGCAGCGGATCCACCCCGCCGCCAGCAGGGTGACGCTGCTGTCCGAACAGACGCCCGCCAGCTTCATCGCCTTCGACCTGCTCGCGCTCGGCGACGAGGACCTCACCGAGCTGCCGCTGGTCGAGCGGCGGGCCCGGCTCCAGAGCGCGCTCGCCGCCGCCGACCCGCCGATCTACATCACGCCGGCGACGCTGGACCAGGAGGTGGCCCAGCGCTGGTTCGACCAGTTCGAGGGCGCCGGCCTGGACGGACTCATCGCGAAGAAGCTCGACCAGACCTACCAGCCCGACAAGCGCGTGATGGCCAAGATCAAGCACGAGCGCACGGCCGACTGCGTGCTCGCCGGCTACCGCGTGCACAAGTCCGGACCGGACGCGATCGGCTCGCTCCTGCTCGGGCTCTACGACGAGCGGGGCATGCTCGCGTCGGTCGGCGTGGTCGGCGCGTTCCCGATGGAGCGGCGCAAGGAGCTGATGGTCGAGCTCCAACCGCTGGTGACGACCTTCGACGAACACCCGTGGGCGTGGGCGAAGCAGGAGGAGGGCGAGCGCACGCCGCGCAAGGGCGAGGGCAGCCGCTGGAACGCGGGCAAGGACCTGTCCTTCATCCCGCTGCGGCCCGAACGCGTGGTCGAGGTCCGGTACGACTACATGGAGGGCGTGCGGTTCCGGCACACCACCCAGTTCGTCCGCTGGCGGGACGACCGCGAGCCGCGGTCCTGCACCTACGACCAGTTGGAACGGCCGGTCCACTTCAACCTCGCCGACGTCCTCACGAGCGGTTAGAGCAGTTGCGGTCCATTTGCGACCTGGGAGGTCGCAAATGGACCGCAAGCAGTTCAGCTCGGCACCTCGTGGAGGATGCCATCGTCCGTGCTCCAGTACCGGGTGATGCCGATCTCGGCGAGCAGCACGGGGTCGTGGCTGGCCACGATCAGCGCGCCACGGTAGCCGGCCAGCGCGTCGACCAGCTGCTCGATGCTGCTCAGATCGAGGTTGTTGGTCGGCTCGTCGAGCAGCAACAACTGCGGCGGCGGCTCGGCCAGCAGCAGGCACGCCAGGCAGACCCGGAAGCGCTCGCCCCCGGACAGGGACGCCGCCGGCCGATCGGCCTGGGCGCCCCGGATCAGGAACCGCGCCAGCTTCGCCCGGACCTCCTGCGGCTTGGCATCGGGCACGGCCGCGCGCACGTTGTCGATCACGGACCGGGTGCCGTCCAGGATGTCCAGCCGCTGCGGCAGGTAGCCGGTGGCCACCGGGCCCCGCGTCACCGGCCAGCGTGGATCGGTGATCTCGCCGAACAGCGTGCGGAGCAGGGTGGTCTTGCCCGAACCGTTGCGGCCCACCAGTCCGATCCGCTCCGGGCCGCGCACGCTGAGGCCGGCGACCTCGAGTACGGTCCGCCCGGCCGGCAACGCGGTGCCGGGCAGGTCGATGCGGATCCGCGCATCGTCACGCAGCGCCGGCCTCGGCCGAATCGAGCACGCCACGGGCGTCGGTCAGCTTGTCCGCGTGCATGCTCCGGTACTTGCCGGCCGACACCTGCGCCTGCGACCGGCGCGTGTTCATCACGATCTTCGGCCGGCGCTTGTTGGCGAAGTCGTTGGCCGCGTACCGCTCCCGCCGGGCCAGCGTGGTCTGGGCCTCGATGAGCTGCCGCTGCTCCCGACGCACCTCCGCCTCGGCGCCGCGCACCCTCCGCTCGGCCACCTCCTGCTCGGCGGCGACCGTCTCGGCGTACGCGGAGTAGCCGCCGCTGAACGTGCGGACGGCGCCGGCTCGCAGCTCCGTGATCCGGTCCACGTGTTCGAGCAGCTCACGATCGTGGCTGACCACGACGAGCACCCCCGGCCAGCTGTCCACCGCGTCGTAGAGGCGCTGGCGGGTGGGGGCGTCGAGGTTGTTGGTCGGCTCGTCGAGCAGGGTGATCGCGGGCGGGTCGATCAGCAGCCGGGCGAGTCCGGTGAGGACGGTCTCGCCGCCGGACAGGGTGGCCACCGTGCGGTCGAGCGATCGCGCGTCGGCGGGCAGCCCGAGCCGGTCGAGCTGGGCGTAGGCCCGGTCCTCGATGTCCCAGTCGTCGCCGATGACGTCGAGCGCGGCGGCCGAGACGTCGCCGGACTCCACCGCGGCCAGCGCGGTTCGCCGGGCGGTGATGCCGAGCAGGTCCGCCACGGTCTCGCCGGTGTGCAGCACCAGCGTCTGCGGCAGGTAGCCGACCTCGCCCGCGGCGCTGATCGTGCCAGCGCCCGGGCTGAGCTCGCCGGCGATGAGCCGGAGCAACGTGGACTTGCCGGAACCGTTGGTGCCGATCAGGCCGGTGCGGCCGGTGTCGAAGGAAACGTCGAGATTGTCGAGGACGAGCGTGCCGTCCGGCCAGACGAAGGACAGACCCTGGCAGATGACGGCAGGGCGGTTCGGCGAAATAGACATGAGGAAACACCTCAAGAAATAGTCACGAAGGGGTGGGTAGCTGCGCCATCAACCGATCGTGAACATGCCGCCACCGTAACCGGTGGTGCGCCGTCCCGCCAACGCTTATTTGGGCGACATCTTCACGGTCCTAGCCGTGAAGATGTCGCCCAAAGCAAGAAGGGTGGGGCCGCGTCAGTTCCAGACGCTCACCACGACGGCGATCATCAGCAGCTTGAGCAGCCAGTCGCCGGCGTGGACGGCTGCGGTCCGGAACGGCACCTTGTCCCAGATCATCGAGCCGGTGAGCAGCACGAACGGGAAGCCGATCCAGGCCACCAGCCCGAGCAGCAGGCCGCCGGTCCAGGTCGTGACGTCCATCTTGGTCGCGGCCAGCGCCACCACGGTGCCGACGACCAGGCTCCGCGCCAGTTCGGCCGCGATCATCCACGCCGGCGGTCGCTGCGCTGGCTCCGTACCGGCGGTCGATTCCGGGCCCTGGTAGCCGACCACGACGTACCAGGTCGAGCTCAGCACGAACGCGGCCACCGCGGCGACCAGGATGGCCAGGTAGTTCAGGTCACTCATCGTTCTCTCCTTCTCCGGGCGGACCAGCCGCAGGCGCTTCTCGTAGTGGTGTAGAAGCTGCGCGGCCGATCTCGACATCGGAGGCGAAGAACTATCGAACGGCGTCCCGGAGCGCGTCGAGCAGTCCCCGCACGGCCGGCTGGTCCAGCGAGGTCTCGCGCACGGCGGCGTAGACCGCCCGGACCGGTTCGGGCCGGCGCAGCCGCCGCACCACCACGCCCGGATGGCCGGCGCCCAGCCCGGTCCGCGGGATCACGCTCAGCCCCAACCCGGCCGCGACGAACCCCTGCGCCGTGGCGTAGTCCTCGCTCTCCACCACGAAGTTCGGGCTGAAGCCGGCCGCGGCGCAGGCCGCCAGCACGACGTCCAGGCACGGGCCGGGCCGCTCGCTGCCGACCCACGGCTCGCCCGCGAGATCGGCCAGGTCGATCACCCGCTTCGCGGCGAGCGGGTGTCCCTTGGGCAGGACCGCGCGGTACGGGTCGTCGAGCAGGTGCACGAGATGCATGCCCTCGCGCGGCCGATCCCGCTGGCGGACCACGATGGCCAGGTCGGCCCGGCCGCTCCTCGACTTCCAGCAACGGGTCCTCGGGATCGATCAGCTTCAGATCCACCTGCAGGCCCGGATGCTCGCGGCGGAGCCACGCCAGCGCGGCCGGGCATCAGCGCGGAGCCGGCCGTGGCGAAGTACCGGATCGCCAGCCGTCCGGTGCGGCCGGCGCGCAGGTCGGCGAGGGCCGGTCTCCGCCTCGGCCACGTGCTGGCTGATGATGCCGGCGTGCTCGGTGAGCAGCCGGCCCGCCGCCGTCGGACGCACGCCCCGGCCGGCGCGTTCCAGCAACGCCATCCCGGCCTGCTTCTCCAGGGCCGCGACCTGCTGGCTGATCGCGGACGGCGTGTAGCCGAGGTTCGCCGCCGCCGCGGTGACCGACCCACTGGTGACGACCGCGCGGAGGACCTGCATTCGTCGCACATCAAGCATGTAGCTCAGCTTAACGGTTCATGGAGAAATTTTCACTTGTCCTGCCAGGTCGCGTGCGGCAGCGTCGACGCAGGACAACGAAACGGGAGCGCGAACATGGTCAGCGGCGGACACGGCACGGTCATCCGGATGGGCTTGCTCGCCCTGTTGTGGGGCTCGACGCTTCCTCTGGATCAAGCTGGCGCTGGACGCGGGCTGACGCCGATCCAGGTCACGGTCATCCGGTGCGCGCTCGGGGCGGCCGTGCTGCTGCGTGCTCTGCTACTCGGCCCGGCCAGCGCGCTGCCTCGCGACCGCCGGACCTGGGCGTCACCTCGTGGTGGCCGCCTTCTTCTGCAACGCGCTGCCGTTCGCCCTGTTCAGCATCGGTGAGCAGACCGTCGACTCCGGGCTGGCCGGCGTGCTGAACGCGACCACCCCGCTGTGGTCGCTGCTGATCGGCCTCGCCATCGGCGCGGAACGCCGGCCGGGTCCGGTCCGGCTGGGCGGGCTGCTGCTCGGGTTCGCCGGCACGCTGCTGATCTTCGCGCCGTGGCACCAGGCCGGGCTCGACGAGCTGGGGCGCCCTGGCCATCCTCGCCGCGGCCGCGAGCTACGCCGTCGCGTTCGCCTACATGGGACGCAAGCTGGTGGGCAAGGGCGCTCCCCCTCGCGCTGTCCGCGGCCCAGCTCTCGCCGCGACCGGGCTGAGCGCGCTGGCCCTGCCCGTCGGCGGCGTCGCACGTCCGGGCACGACCGCGCGACCGCTGATCGCCGTCGTCATCCTCGGCATCTTCGGTACCGGCTTCACGTTCGCCCTCAACTACCGGCTGATCGCCGACGAGGGCGCGACGAGCGCCGCCACGGTCGGTTATCTGCTGCCGGTGGTCTCGGTGGGGCTGGGCGCGATCGTGCTGGACGAGGAACTCGGCGTGCGGGTGGTCGCGGGCATGGCTGGTCGTGCTGGTCGGCGTCGGCCTGACCCGGTGGCAGCGGCGGGCGCCGGTGGCCGTTCACCGAGTGGAGTCCCTGGTCGGACGGGAGGTCGCGGCGAAGGTCTGAGCCGCGGCGGCCGTTGCGCGGCGACCCGCCGCCGAACGGAGCGCGCCACGCCGGTAGGCATGAGCGCCTTGTCGGGCGGCTGGTCCGGGTCACCTCGGCCGTTCGGTTGTCATCCGCTAGTCACTGACCCGACACGGATTGTCACGACTACCGTCCAACACATGAAGCGCTCGGACAAGATGTTCCTCGGCCGGATCACCGTTCTCGCCGCGATCATCGCGGTGCTCGGCACCCTGGACGGCTACGGGATCACGGGGTGGGTGTTCGCACCGGTAGTCGTGGCGCTGGCGGTCGGGTTGCTCTTCGGCACCCGGATCCGGACCACGCTCGTGCGCACCGTCCCGCGCGGCTGGCTGCTGCCCCGCCCCACCGGCGCGTGGCCACTCCCCCACGTCTACAGCGAGCACGGCCGGGAGGTGCTCGATGCCGCCGACCGGGATCCCGCGCTGGAGGCCGACATCGCCGAGCACGCCGCGGCCCTGACCGCCGACTTCACTGAGCGCCTCGGGCGCTGCGACCACCGCGGCCCGCTGCTCGACCAGTACCGGCTCCTCGGCTACCTGGAGAGCCAGGCCACCGGCACCCGGAACGCCGCCACCGAGCCCGGCGCCGTCATCGCCTGGACCAGCCGGTACTCCTGGCCCCGGGTCCGCTTCGCCGCGATCTGCCAGCTCGCGATCCGGGCCGGCGCGCTCCAACCCGCCACCGGCAAGCTCCTCGTCCGCTGACCGTGGCTGCCCCACACCGGCGGCCCCACCCAGCGCCTTTGGGCGACATTTTCTCGGTTATAGCCGAGAAGATGTCGCCCAAAGCGGCTAACGGCGGGCGCGCTGGGCGGCGTAGAGGTCGGTGACGTGCGGGCGGCGCGCCGTGGTCGGCGAGCAGGCTCTCCAGGTCGCCGGCGAAGTCGGGAGTCAGCTCGCTGTCCGTGCTGGCGGCGCCCTGGACGCCGACGGTCGCGCTGCGCGGCGCGACGTCGGCGACGGTGACGGCGTACGGGCTGCCGCCGGTGATCCGGACGTTCCAGTGCGCGATCCGGGCGCCGAACAGCGGGCCGGAGGCGGCCGAGCCGCCGACCCGGCCGTTGTTGACCAGGGTGATGTTGGTCCGGGCGTTCTCGAACGGCAGCGCACGGTGGGTGTCGAACGTGCCCTCGGCCATCCGGCCCGCGCCGCCACACGTTGCCGGCCGAGAGGCCCTCCAGATTGAGGCCGTGATGGACCGCGCCGGCCGGCAGCGGCACGGTGAACGGCTCGATCTCGAAGTCGTCGACGAGGTTGTCGTGCGACTGCATCCGGCAGGCGAAGCTGTGGTGCGCGGACCGGCCGCCGACGACGACCCGGTCCAGCGTGGTCGACTTGGCGGAGGTGAAACCGAAGCCGAGGTCGCAGTTCTCCACCCGGACCTCGCTCGCCCAGCAGTCGTGCACGGCCTGGAAGCAGACGCCGTTCGAGCCGGGGTGCCGGTTGTGCGCGGTCATCGCGACCAGCTCGTTCCGGACGGTCAGCCGCTCGACACCGCTGTCGTGGACGGTCGGGCCGACCGCCCGCAGCCGGCGCCGGCCAGCTCGGCCGCAGGTCGTACCGGAGCGGCTGGGCCAGCGTGACCAGCCGGTCGCCGAGGACCGCCTCGATCCGGACCGGCCACTGCAGCGACGCGTACTGGACGTACTGGCCGCCGGAGCCGGTGACGAGCTGCGGGGCGCGGGTCGGCCAGTCGTACGCGTCAGCGCCCGGGATGTCGCCGGCGAGGTGCTTCAGCAGGCTCGCGTCCGGCGGGTTCTCGCACTCGAACACGACCAGGTCACCGGCGCGGAGCTTGCTGGTGTCGGAGACCAGCAGGGTGCGCTGGCCACGGGAGCCGGCGCCACCGTCGCCAGGGTGTCGCCGAGCAGCCACCCCTCGCTGCCGGCGAAGTCCTCGGCCTCCGAGCGGGCCCGGCGTTCGGGCGCGATGAACCAGATCTGCCCGCCGGTCCAGGACCAGCGGCTGTTCCCGCTCGCCTGCCGGGTCGGCCGGTAGCTGTCGTCGAGCGGGCGGGTGAAGTGCAGCACCGTGGCGTCGCGGCCGGCCCCGCGCAGCACCACGTTCGACCAGTGCATGAAGACCGGCGAGTCCAGCCGGTAGGTGCCGCGCGGCACCAGCACCACGCCGCCGCCGCGTTCGCCGGCCGCACGCACCGCCGCGTTGAAGGCCGGTGCGCAGTCGGCCGTGCCGTCCGGCGCGGGCGCCGAAGTCGGTGACCCGGGCCACCACCCGGGGTCGCGGCGGGCGCGCGCCGAGGCGGTATCCGGCTCGGGCGATGTCCGGCACCAGCGGGTGGGTGCCGCCGGCCTGCGCCCACTGCTCCAGCAGCGCGGCGGACGTGTCCCGGGGCCGGCCCCCGCCGAGGCTGGGTGTCGGTAAGGCGGCCGCCGCGGCGGGTGGTGCGGCGGTGATCGTGACGGCGGCGGCGGCCGCACCACCGAGGAACGTGCGCCGGCTGACGGTGGAACGATCCATGACGGCTCCTCGCGGGACGACTATCCGATGGAGAGGCGATCGAGGTCCGGTGCGGAGTCCGCGTCGTTGAAGACCTTGATCGTGTTGACACCGGGCAGGAAGGTAACCGGGATCGAGGTGGTTTGTGGGGTGTTGTTGCCAATGCCGCTCACCGCCGCCTCGGCCGGCGGGCCGCCGTTGACCGAGACGAAGAACGAGCGGTCGCCGTTCACGGTGTAGTCGAGGAACAGCCGATACGCGCCGCCGCTGGGCACCGTGACGTTCTCGAACCGCATCGCCGCCTCGGGGCTGCCGCCGAGATTGCGCACCTTCTGCCCCCCCGAGCAGGGCGAACAGTTCGTGATGCCGGCGCTGCCGAGCTGGTTGCGGGAGTCCTCGGCCTCGCGCACGAAGACCCGGTCGGCGGGCCGCGTCCGCACTCGCAGGTCCCGGCTGACCGTGCCGGGCCGGCCCAAGGCGGTGAACGAGGCGGTGATCGGGACGTTCACCGAGACGTCCTGTCCGGCCGGGGAAGTGAGGGTCCAGCGGCCCGCCAGGGTCTGTCCGAGCCTCAACGTGCCCGCCGCGACGGGGTCGCCGGAGACCGTCCAGCCGGCCGGAACCACGGGCGCGAGCCGCACCTGATCGAGCTGATCGTCCACGTCCAACCGCAGCGTCGCCGCCACCTCGATCGACTGCTGCCCCGACCCGACCCACTGCATCCCGCCGGGCTCGACGGTCATCGTGGTCCTGGGCACCGACGCCGGTGGCAGCGGCCCGATCGCGATCCGGTCCAGCCCGGGGCCGCGCGCGGCGGCACTGAACAGGGTGATCATGTTGGGCGCCGGCCTTGAGCGGCACCGCGATCGCGGTACTGGCCGGCACGTCGGGGCTGGCCGGCACGTCGGGGCTGGCCGCGGCCACCGGCACCGCGATCGGTGCGCCGCCGTTGACCCGCACGGACAGCGTGGTGGCCGCGGCCGTGGTGTGATCGAGCTGGAGCCGGTAGTCACCGGCCGTGGGCGACCGTGACGTTCCGGTAGGTCACCGCGTTGCGCGGGCCGCCGCCGAGCCCGATCACCTGGAACGCCCCGGAGCACGCCGCGCAGAGGTCCGGCCGTGCCGCGCCGGTCCGAGCGTTGGCCCACGACTCCGCCTCCAGCGGCGCCGACGGCCAGAGCGCGACGGGGTACCCGTACGCCACCTTGATCTCGTCGATCCTGAAGCTGGCGGTGGAACTGCGGCGCCTGCGGCCCGCTCCAGGTGTTCAGCACCTCCAGCCGGATGTACCGCGCACGCTGTTGGCCCAGGTCGATGAACTGGACGCCGCGAGCGCTCGGCAGCGCGCCGACCCGCACCGGCTCGCCCCAGCGCCGGCCGTCGTCGCTCACCGAGACCCGGTAGTCCTTGATCCGGGCCGAGTCCTCCGGCCGCCCGAACGTCTCGCGCGCATACGTCGGCGACCACTCGCGCTGGTTCACCGCGAGGTAGCGGGCCGGCCGGCGTTTGCCGAGGTCCAGCGTCACGGACACCGGCTGGCGGGCGTCGCTGTCCCAGTACCGCTCGAAGCTGCCGTCGACCAGATTGGCCGCCGGGTGGTCCACTGCGGACGCCGATGCGGTCGCGGTGATGCTGTCCTGGTCGTAGAAGAACCGCTGGCCGGCGGTCCGCACGGTGAACACGGTGTCGTAGGCGTCCCAGTTACGGATGCCGAGGATGGTGAGATGGCCGCCGGACTGGGCGAACCGCATCCGCTCGCCGGTCCGCAGGTCGGTCACGCTGGTCACCTGGTAGCCGTTGTCCCGCAGCCGGACCTGGTCGGTGCGCGGTCTGCTCACCACGTGCACGTACTGGGTCTTGGCGCCGGGCTCGACCGTGATCACGCCGTGCGCGCCGTCGTTCCAGAAGCCGGGCTGCATGCCGCCATGCAGGTAGCCGCCGCCCTCCGGTGCCGAACAGCGATTTGCGGATCGGCGGCACCCAGCCGGCCATGAAGTCGTTGTAGCGCTCCTGATCGGCCGGGAACTTGCCGTTCACCATCGGCGTCTCGGCCATCAGCGACTTCATCGACGTGCCGGCGTTGGTGATGTACCGGCCGGTGCTGAGCCGGATAGTCCACCGGGTGATCGCCGCCGCTGTACCACCAGTCGCCGGTGGTCGGCAGCTTGTAGCAGGCCTCGGTGAGCCGCGGCATCGGCGTGAACGCGGCCTGCGGATAGTCGTAGGACGGCGTCATGCCGGTCTTCTGCTCGTTGCTGACGGTGTCCATGATCGGCGTGTCCTCGTTGTTGTTGCTCAACAGCCAGGACGGCCGCTTGGCCCGGATCTGCTCGTAGAGGTGGTTCCGCTCCCAGTACGCGTTGTCGTTGTCGATCCAGAAACCCGGCCAGGTCCGCGTAGCGCTCCATCACCTCGAAGAACAGGTCGTAGCTGTACTCGCCGAAGCCGTCTCGGCTGGTCAGGTCGACCTGCCTGCCCTTGTAGGCGGAGTACGCGGCCGAGTCGAGCGTCTCGACGCCGGTTACTCGTTGTGCCACTGCGGGTCGTCGGTCATGTACAGCACGATCCGGACGCCCTTGGCCTTGCCGGCCGTGACGAGTTCGCCGAGCAGGTCACGCTCGGTCGCGCAGCTGCCCGGGATCGCCGACGGCCAGGGCCGCGCGTAGCCGAGCCGGCTGTGGAAGGTCGCCAGCACGAGGTACGACGCGCCGAGCTTGCGCGCCTCGTCCACCCAGTAGTCGGGTGTCCAGCCGCCGCCGGTGACGTCCCGCTCCCAGTCGGCGCAGTTCAGGTGCCGTGGCGCGGTGAACATGCCCCAGTGCAGGAACAGGCCGGCCGTGGAGTCGCGTAACCACTGCTGGCGCGGGTGCTCGACCTCCGCGCTGGCGGGTGCGGCGAGCAGGCCGGACAGCAGGACGAGTACGACGGCGACGCAACTGAGGGTGCGTCCTGCGGATCGGGTGCTGGGCTGGAGTGCCATGGTCGTCGGTCTCCCTGGCTCGACGGAGGCGGCCCGACGAATATTGCCAACAAGGCTGCCTAATCCAGAGATCCGATGATTACAACCGTGGGGGGCCACGGTCAAGGGGCTGCTCCGTCAGCTCCCCCGGACGTGCAGCAGCTCGGCCACGACCGCGTCGAGCGCCAGCCGCGCCGCTCCCAAGGCCACCGACTCGGCACCGAGGGTCGAGACCGCGACCTCGATCGGAAAGAGCGACAGGCGGTTCAGCTCACGTCGAAACGGCTCGGCGATGACGGCCCCGCCCCGCGACATGCCGCCGCCGAGCACCACGAGCTCGGGGTCGAAGGCGAGCGCGAGGATCGCCGCACCCCGGGCCAGCACCTCGGCGAACTCGGTGATCACGGCGGTGCTCTCCGGGTCGCCGGCCGCCGCCGCTTTGGTGACCAACTCGCCTTCCCTGCCGTGGGGGGCGCCGTGAGCCAGCGCGGCACCGCGGGCGTGCAGCCGCGCGACGGCCGCCGCCCAGCCGAGCGTCGGCAGCGTGCCGATCTCACCGGCGGCGCCGTGCCGGCCCTCGTGCACCTGGCCGCCGAGCAGCACGCCCGCGCCGGCGCGGTGTCCGGCGAACATGTACACGACGTCCCGGTGGTGCCGGCCGGCGCCGCTGCCGTGCTCGGCCAGCGCGGCCAGCTTCACGTCGTTCGCGACGGCGACCGGCCGGCCCAGGTGGCCCGACAGCGTCTCGGCCACGTCGATCTCGGTGAAGCCGGGCAGCGAGTACGCGGCGAGCCCGGAGCCGATCGGACCAGCGCGGACGTCGAGCACGCCCTCGGCCACCCGCAGCGCGCCAGTCACGCCGCAGGCCACGCCGGTGATGTCGGCGGGTGCGAGGCCGGCCTCGGCCCAGCAGGCCAGGGCCGTGTCGGCGGCGTCCCGTAGCCGACTCGCGGCATCCTGATCGGGGTCCAGTTCACGCCTGTGGACCGCGAGGGGATGGCCCCGCAGGTCCGTGACGACGGCCATCGTCTTGTGCGCACCGATGTCGATCCCGCCCACGTGCCCGGAGCCGGCGCGGAACCGGAAGTGGCGGGCCGGCCGCCCGGAGCCACGCCCGACCTGCGGCGGTGCGGGCGGCGCCTCCTCCACGCGTCCGGTGCCGATCAGCTCGGCGAGCAGGTTCTCCGCGGTCGGCCGGGAGACCCCCACGACCGCGCGCAGTTCCCGCAGGGTGAGGGTGGGCGAGTCGAGGAAGGCGCGGAGCGCGGCCGTCACGTTCAGCCGGCGCAGCAGCGACGGGTCACCCAGCCGACCGCCGACCTCGTTCCCCTGACTCATCTGACGACTCGCCCCCACTTCGGACCGCAATAATGCCAATTTGCTTGGCATATTAGGGCCAACGAAGCGCCAGGAGCCGCCGCCCAACTCCGCTTTGGGCGACATCTTCTCGGCTATAGGCGCGAAGATGTCGCCCAGACCGACCGGGGAGGCGGGGAGATCACGCGCGGTTAGCGGGCGAACGGGGGCGGTCCGAGAATCTCGATGCCGCTGTTCTTGGCTGCCGAGGCGTGGATCCTGGCGAAGTCGACCGGTCCGTCGGCGGCGTCCCCCGGACCGATCGGCTCGCTCGCGTCCAGGTAGAACTCCTCGCAGCAGCCGGGCGTGTGAAGAAAGAGCAGCCGGGCCCGCTCGGACAGGACAAGGAACGCGTGCGGCACACCGCGCGGCGCCACCGTCAGGCCGCCGGCGCCGACCCGGCTCTCCACGCCGTCCATGTGTATGAGGATCTCGCCCTCGAGGATGTACATCGTCTCGTCGGATTCCGGGTGGATGTGCAGCGGTGTCGTCTTGTCCTGCACCATCTCGGCCTCGAACAGCAGGAACGCGCCGCCGGTCTCCTCCGGGGTGGCCTTCCAGGTGTGTACGCCTCCTCCGTAGAACCAGCGCCGCTCCCCCTCGGTGCTGGATCGGACGATCGGAACGGGCGCCCGCACTGCGGTCATGGTGACCTCCTCGAAAAGTTTATGGAACTTCAGTACCATGATGAGCGTCCGATACCATGGAGCCTGTGTCAATCCCCTATCAGGACAGCGGCCGCACGGCCCAGAAGAAGCGCACGCGGGACGCCCTGGTCGCGGCCGCGCGCGAACTCGTGGCGGCCGGCCACACGCCGACCGTCGAGGACGCGGCGAGTGCCGCCGTGATCTCCCGGACCACCGCCTACCGGTACTTCCCGAACCAGCGGTCACTCCTGGCCGTGGCACACCCGGAGACCAGCACCGGGTCACTGCTCCCGCCCGACCCGCCGACCGATCCGGCCGCCCGGCTGGAGACCGTGGTCCGCACCTTCACGAAGCTCGTCCTGGAGACGGAAACCCAGCAGCGGACGATGCTGCGGCTGTCCCTCGACACCGATCCGGCCCGACGTGCCGAGCTCCCGCTGCGGCAGGGTCGCGCCATCGCCTGGATCGGCGAGGCGCTGCTACCGCTGAGCGGTCAGCTCTCCGACGATCAGCTGCGGCAGTTGACGCTGGCCATCCGCAGCGCGGTCGGCATCGAGGCGCTGGCCTGGCTGACCGATGTCGCCGGCCTGTCCCGGCCGGACGCGGCGCGGTTGATGAGGTGGTCAGCCCAGGCGATGCTGCACGCGGCCCTCAGCCAGCCTCCCCCGGATCTCGCCTCCTCAGACTGACCGCCGCCACTGCGGGAATCGCCACCGCCACCCCGGCATTGCACCGGCGGACAAAACGGACTTGCGGGACTAACGTGGCTACGCACGCCCGTTGTAGGCACGCTAGTCCCGCAAGTCCGTTTCGCGTCACTGGGCGCGGGCGGGCGGGTCTGGGAGGGCACGAATGGGCGCGCGGCGCCACGGTCGAGCCCGCTTGGCACTGTCCCTAACGCAGGCAGAGCCCGTCCGCTTCGCCGCGCCGGCAGCGACCCGACCCGCTGCTCGACGCCGGAAGTCGCCTGCCAGCAGGGGAATCGAGGCTCGACGGCGCGCGCGAGGCCTGTCCTGGCGACGTCGTTGACGCTTTCACCTGGCAGTGGGGTGTCTTGACGTGATTAGAGGGCATCTGTACGGTCTGCCCAGCGCTTTCGGAAGCGCTTTCGGAAGCGCTCTCGACAACCCAAGCGAACAGATGGGTGGGGGCGAAATGGCAAAGCCCAGATGGTGCGTTCCGGCAATTGTTGCCGTGCTCTTATCGGTGCTGGTGGCCCCACCGGCCGCCGCTGAGGACGGCCCGATCAGCAATCCGATCCCCGAGGACCCGGTCGCGTCGCAGCTGGCGTTGACGCTCACCGAGTACGCCAGCTTCCCGAAGTCCGATTCGGTCCCCCCGACCACGGACCCACGGATCATGCGACACGCCAGGATCAACTTCCTCGGCGAGGTGCCGGACGGCTCGGGGCGGATGTACGTGCCCGACCTGAACGGCATGCTGTACCTGGTCAGGAACGGCAGTCCGCAGCCCTACCTGGACGTCGGCACCGCCGTCGGCCCGAACTTCTGGTCGCACCGCGGCATCGGCAACGGCTTCGGGTTCGTGGCGTTCCACCCGGACTACCGGCGCAACGGCAAGTTCTACACGGTGCACACCGAGGCCCGTGACGCGCTGACCACGAAGACGCCGGACCTGCCGCCGCAGCCGAACCCGTCGGTGCACGGCGTGGTCACCGAGTGGACCACCGCCGACCCGGCCGCGAACACGTTCACCGGCACGCACCGCGAGGTGCTCCGGATCGCGTTCCGGAACCCCTGGCACGGCCTGCAGGAGATCAACTTCAACCCGACGGCCCGGCGCGGCGACCCGGACTACGGCCTGCTCTACGTGGCGGTCGGCGATGGCGGCGGCGGCATGAACGCCACCTACCCGCAGGACGTCGGCACCGCGTACGGCAAGGTGCTGCGGATCGACCCGCTCGGCACCGACGGGCCCAACGGCCGGTACGGCGTACCGAAGGTGAACCCGTTCTACGGTCAGCCCGGCGCGCTCGGCGAGGTCTACGCGTACGGCCTGCGTAACCCGCACCGCTTCAGCTGGGACCCGCAGCTCACCCTGGACACCGAAGGCCCGGGCCGGCCCCGCCTGCGCCACCGGATGTACCTGGGCATGATCGGCGAGCACAACGCCGAGACGATCTTCGAGGTCAAGCCCGGTGACAACTTCGGCTGGCCAAAGCGCGAGGGCCCGTTCGTCGTCAAGGAGCCGGACCCGACGTGCAGCGTGTACCCGCTGCCGGCCGACGATGCCAAGTACGGCTACACCTACCCGGTGGCCGCCTACGACCACGACCGCCCGCCGGGTGCGCCGCCGTGCGCCGACCAGGGTTACGGCGTGATCGGTGGCTTCGTCTACCGCGGCAACGCGGTGCCGGCGATGCGCGGCAAGTACGTCTTCGGCGAGGACGTGCACGGCAACATCTTCTACACCGAGTCGACCGAGATGAAGCGCGGCAAGAAGCGCGCCACCATCCACGAGTTCGCACTGCTGGACAGCACCGGCAGGCGGGTCACGATGAAGGATCTGGCCGGCGACGCCCGGGTGGACCTGCGGTTCGGTATCGACAGCCGCGGCGAGCTCTACGTGATGGCCAAGGCGAACGGGAAGATCTGGAAGATCACCGGCTCGCGCTGGCTGCCGCACCAGCCGGACGTGGCGCCGAGCCTCAAGCGTGACCTGGTGGCCTACTACGACTTCGAGCACCCGGTCCGCGGCAACCTGGCTCAGGAGAAGGACCAGGGCCGCTCCGGCACGACCATCGACCTGGTCAACGGCAAGGCCGCCATGCGGGTCAAGGACGGCGCCTACCCGGCCAGCCGAGGTTCGATCCAGTTGCAGCAGGTGAATCCCACCGCGGCCGGCAACGACGACTGGAAGGCCGGCGTCTACTCGGCCACCGGCGTGCCGACCCTGCACGCCTTCAACAAGGCCAAGGGCAGCACGGTGATGGGCTGGTTCAAGATGACCGGCCAGAACCCGAGCCCGAACTCCAACTCGGCGGACCCGGCCGACAGCTACGGCGCGATCGGGCTGGCCGGCGTGCTCTCCGGCGACTCGGACGGCCACGGCGTGCGCGCGCTGCTGGAGCTGATCGAGGTGGACGGGGTGATGAAGGTGGTCGCGCTCGGCCGGCGGATCGACGGGAGCAGCTCGCAGACGTTCGCCGCGAGCGCGCCGTGGGAGAGCATCCTGCCGCCGAACGAGTGGGTCTTCCTGGCCGCCACGTTCGACTTCGACCAGGGCACGATGGCCCTGTTCAAGAACGGGAAGCGGCTGGCCGGCTCGTACGTGCTGCCCGGCGACCCGTGGGGCGTGAAGGGCCCGGGGAAGCACTACACCTCCCCGACCGACCCGCGCGGGATCAAGATCGGCGGGAGCTTCCCGCAGAACACCCGCGAGGGGAACCCGTGCAACTGCCGGATGGACAGCCTGATGTTCCTCAACCGGTCGGTCTCCGCGCACGAGGTCCAGCAGCAGTTCCGCCGAGCGACGACGGCACGGCCGTGACGGCCCGTTCCCGCCGGAGCCGATGGCTGTTCGCCGGACTGGTCGGCGGGCTGGCAGCGCTGTTCGCGGTGCAGGCGATGCCGCCGTCGGTCGTGGCCTCCCGGGTCGAGCAGCCCGCGCGCGGCGACTTCGGGGTCTGCCGGGGCACGGATCCACAGTGCTACCACAACTGGGACACGGCGTTCCGGCGTGACCCGGTCAAGCGGATCCTGGTCTACAGCCGCACCGGCTCGTCCCGGCACGCCCACCTCGGGCCGCTGCTCGGGCCGGGGCTGAACCCGCCGCTGGCCGAGGCCAACGTGGCGCAGGCGGCGCTGGTCCGGTGGGCGGCCGAGCGGGGCATCACCGCCGACTGGACCGAGGACGTGGTGCAGCTGGACTCGCCAGGAAAGCTGCTGCGGTACGACGGCGTGGTGTTCCTGAGCACGTCCAGGGACATCCTCGACGACTCGGCGCAGACCAGCCTCATGCAGTACGTGCGGGCCGGCGGCGGTTTCGTCAGCATCCACAACACGCTGGGCGCCGAGTACAACTGGCCGTACTTCCAGGGGCTGCTCGGCGGTGCCCAGTTCTACGACCACGGCCCGCACCGCGACGGCACCGTCCGGACGGTGGACAGCCGCGATGCCTCGACCAGCGCGCTACCGCGCGAGTGGGCGTACCGGGACGAGTTCTACAACCTCGAACCGCTGCCCACGAAGGTGCGCGAGCTGGTCGTGCTCAAGCCCGGCTCGGCCGGCACCCCGGTCGGGTTCAACGGCCATCCCGGCCACCCGCGGCACCACCCGATCAGCTGGTGTCAGTACTACGACGGCGGCCGGTCCTGGGTGACCTCGCTCGGCCACGACAGCCTCAACTACACCGAGGCGGGCTCGTTGCCCGGCAAGGCCAGCTTCAAGGAGCACGTGATGGGCGGCATCCTGAGCGTCATCGGCGCCGCACCGTTCTGCCGGTAAACCCTCCTGCGGTTGGATCGCGCTCCCAGGAGGCGCGATCCAACCGCAGCTGTTTCAGAGGTAGGGCTCGACCAGTTCGACGTAACGCCGAGCCACGGTTGCCAGCGCGTCGGCGGGCGGCGCCGCCCACAGGTCGGCGTTGAAGATCTCGACCTCGACGTCGCCCCGGTAGCCGGCCGCGGCGACCGCCTTGGTGAAGCCGGCGAAGTCGATGTGCCCGTCCCCCATCACGCCGCGGGCCAGCAGCGTGTCGGCCGGCAGCGGGGTGATCCAGTCGCAGACCTGGTAGCTGAGGATGCGGTCGCCGGCCCGGACGAGCTGAGCCTCCACTCCCGGCTCCCACCACAGGTGGAAGGTGTCCACGATGACGCCCACCGCGTCGGTCGGAAACTGTTCGGCGAGGTCGAGGGCCTGGCCCAGGGTCGAGATCACGCCACGGTCGGCCGCGTAGATCGGGTTCATCGGCTCGATGCCCAGCCGGACGCCCCGTTCGAGCGCGTACGGGGCGAGCGAGCCGATGGCGTCGGCCACCCGGGCGCGCGCGCCGGCCAGGTCCCGGTCGCCCGGCGGCAGCCCGCCCGGCACCAGCACCAGCACGTTCGTGCCCAACCCCGCGGCCTCGTCGATGGCGGCCCGGTTGTCCGCCAGCGCGGCCGTCCGCTCGTCCGGGTCGGCCGTGGTGAAGAACCCGCCCCGGCACAGCGACGAGACCCGCAGGCCGGCTTCGTCGAGCCAGCCCCGGGCGGTGGCCACACCGACCTCGGCGACCGGCTCGCGCCAGAGGCCGATCGAGCCCAGCCCGGCGGCGACCGCGCCGTCGATCGCCTCCCGGACCGACCAGCCCGCGGTCGTGCGCTGGTTCAGCGACAACCGCGCCAGCCGGGGGTCACCCGGCAACGGCGTCGCCACCCGGGCCGGCGCCCCGCTCGGCACGTCCACTGTGTCGCTCGGCACGTCCACTGTGTCGCTCGGCGCCTCCGCGCCGAGCGGCGGCTCCGCCGCCGGGGTGCGGTTCAATTCCGCCCCCCATGGGCCGAATCGAACCGCACCGATCTGCGGCCAGGCACCGTGGCGCGGCCCGGCGTCACTGGACGGCTCCGGCGGAGGCCAGCCAGAGCGTGAGCCGGCGCGCGGCGAGCTCCGGATCCGGCAGCAGCCGCGCCTCGTTGGCCAGCGCGAACAGGGTGGCGAGGTGGGTGACCGACCGGGCGGCCTGGAGCCCGCCCACCATCGTGAACCCCGGCTGGTGCCCGGTGAGCCAGGCCAGGAACGCGATCCCGGTCTTGTAGTAGAACGTGGGCGCGCTGAAGATGTGCCGGGACAGCGCCAACGTGGGCGCCATCTCCGCGTCGTACCGGTCGAGGTCGCCGTCGTCGAGGGCGGCCAGCGCCGCCGACGCCGCCGGCGCGACCGCAGCCAACGCCCCCAGCAGCGCGTCGGAGTGCCGGCTGCCGTCGCCGCGGATCAGCTCGGGGTAGTGGAAGTCGTCGCCGGTGTAGAGCCGCACGCCGTCGGGGAGCGCGGCCCGCAGGCCGATCTCGTGCTCGGCCGAGAGCAGCGACACCTTCACGCCGTCGACCCGGTCGGCGTGCGCGTGCACCAGGTCGAGGAACGTCTTGGTGGCCACCGCGACGTCCGTCGAACCCCAGTAGCCGCGCAGCTGCGGGTCGAACGCCTCGCCGAGCCAGTGCAGGATCACCGGCTCGCGCACCTGGCTCAGCAGCACGTCGTAGACCCGCAGGTAGTCATCCGCGCCGGCCGCCAGCCGGGCCAGCTGGCGGGACGCCATCAGGATCACCTGGGCGCCGGTGCTCTCGACGAACGCCACCTGGTCGAGGTAGGCCTCCGTCACCTCGCTCACGGTGGAAATGTCGTCGCGGTGGTCGGTGCCGGCGCCGGCGGCGATCCGTGCGCCGAGATCGGCGGCCTGGGTGGCGCTGCGGCGGATGAGTTCCTGCACCGCCGGCCAGTCCAGCCCCATGTTCCGCTGCGCGGTGTCCATAGCCTCGGCCACGCCGAACCCGTACCGGAACAGGTGCCGGCGGAACGCCAGGGTCGAGTCCCAGTCGAGCACCGCCGGGGCGCCGGGCACGTTCTCCGCGAAGGGATCCGCGACCACGTGCGCCGCGGCGAACGCCACTCGGGACCGGTACGGCTGCGGGTGCGCCGCCCAGTCCCGTGGCTCCTGAAGCTCGACGGTACGCCAGCCGCCGGCCGCCGCCGGGATCGTCAGCGCGCTCACACCAGCTCCCCTGCCGGCTCGGCGGCCACGGGCTCCAAGGACTCCAGCTCGATCCGGCGGCCCTCCACCGACGACCGCAACCCGGCGTCCACCAGGGCCAGCCCGCGGGCGCCCGCTCGCAGGTCGTACGGGTGCGGCCGGCCAGCGTGCACGTCGAGGAGGAACTCCTCCCACTGCGCGCGGAATCCGTTGCCGAACTGCTGATTGTCCGGGATCTCCTGCCACTGCGCACGGAAGTCCTGGTCGGCGGGCTCGTCGGGGTTCCAGACCGGTTTCGGCGTGCCGACCCGGGGCTGGACCTTGCAGCCGAACAGGCCGGCCACCGCGGAGCCGTTGGTCCCGTCGACCTGGAACTCGACGAGCTCCTCGCGATTCACCCGGACCGCCCAGGAGGAGTTGATCTGGGCGATGACGCCGCCCTCGAGCTCGAAGATTCCGTACGCCGCGTCGTCCGCGGTCGCCTCGAACGGGCTGCCCTGCTCGTCCCAGCGCTCCGGGATGTGCGTGACGGCCCGCGCCGTGACCGCCTGGACCCGGCCGAACAGGTTCTCCAGCACGTAGTTCCAGTGGCAGAACATGTCCAGCACGATGCCGCCGCCGTCCTCGGCCCGGTAGTTCCAGCTCGGCCGCTGCGCCGGCTGGAGATTGCCCTCGAAGACCCAGTAGCCGAACTCGCCGCGCACGGACAGGATCCGCCCGAAGAAGCCGGAGTCGATCAGCCGCTTGAGCTTCAGCAGGCCGGGCAGGTACAGCTTGTCGTGCACCACGCCGTTGACGATCCCGGCGGCGTCGGCGGCGTCCGCCAGCTCCCGCCCGTCGTCCAGAGACTCGGCGGTCGGCTTCTCGGTGTACACGTGCTTGCCGGCGTCGATCGCGGCCAGGATGGCCTTCTTGCGCTCGCTGGTCACCTGGGCGTCGAAGTACACCGTCGCGCTCTCGTCGGCCAGCGCGGCCGCGAGATCGGTGGTGTACTCGGCCACCCCGTGCCGCAGCGCGAGCTCGGCGAGCTTGTCACGGTTGCGGCCGACCAAGATCGGTTCGACCTGGACGCGGCTGCCGTCCCGCAGCGTCACGCCGCCGTCGTCCCGGATGGCCAGCACCGACCGCAGCAGGTGCTGCCGGTAGCCCATCCGACCGGTGACCCCGTTCATGATGATGCGTATCGTCCGTGGCCCGGGTGGGCTGGAGGGGAAATCCTGGGTTGTCATCTGTCACCTCTCCGGCGAGATCGGGCGCTCGGCGGGACGTCCGCCGAGGTAGAGCTCGCTTAGTTGCGGGTCATTCAGCAGCTCGGCCGCGGGGCCGGACATGTGCACCGTGCCGAGGTCCAGTACGCAGCCGATGTCAGCGGTCTCCAGGGCGCGCCGCGCGTTCTGCTCGACCAGCAGCACCGCCGTGCCGGCGTCCCGCATCCGCACCACCTGCTCGAACACGGTTGTCGTGGTCTTCGGATCCAGGCCCATGGACGGCTCGTCGAGGAGCACCACCTTGGGGCTGACCATCAGCGAGCGGGCGAACTCCACCTGCTTCTGCTGACCGCCGGAGAGCAGGCCCGCGAGGGATTTCCAGCGCTCGCCGACGACCGGGAAGAGCTCCTGGACGAAGGCCACCCGCTCGGCGATGACGGCCTTGTCCCGCAGCGTGTACCCGCCGAGCAGGACGTTCTCGGCCACGGTCATCTCCCGGAACACGCTGTGCCCCTGCAGTACGTGCGCCAGCCCGGCGGCGAGCAGCTGCTGCGGTCGCTGGCCGGTGACGTCCTTGCCGGCGACCAGGATCCGGCCGGCGCGCGGCGCGAGCAGTCCACTCGCGACCTTCAGGACGGTGGACTTGCCGGCGCCGTTCGGCCCGACCAGGCAGACGATCTTGCCGGCCGGCACCCGCACGGTGAGCCCGCGCAGCACCAGCGCCGCCCGCCCGTAGCCGGCCTCGATCCCGTCCAGCTCCAGGAGATGGTCAGACGCCAAGGTAGGCCTCGAGCACTCTCGGGTCGGCCTTGATCACCGACGGCGGTCCGGACGCGATCGGCCGCCCGCGGTCGAAGACCACGACGTGGTCGCTGAGGCTCATGACCATGTCCATGTTGTGCTCGACGATGAGGAACGTCCGGCCCTCGGCGTTGAGCTCGCGCACCAGCGTGCCGATCCGGCCGATCAGCGACGGGTTCACTCCGCCGGCCGGCTCGTCGAGCAGGATCGTCTGTGGATCCGCCATCAGCACCCCCGCGAGTTCGAGCAGCTTCTGCTGCCCCCAGGACAGGTTGCGCGCCTCGGCGCGTTCCAGATGGTCGATGCCGACCCGGGCCAGCCAGCCGCGAGCGCGGTCGATCTCGGCCTGGCCCCGGCCGCTGGCCAGCTGCTTGCGCAGGCTGCCGGCCCGGACCGCGACCAGCAGGTTGTCCAGCACGGTCATCCGCGGGAAGACCCGGCAGAGCTGGAAGCTGCGGCCGATCCCGGCGCGCGCGATCCGGTGCGGCGCCCGGCCGGTGATGTCGTGGCCGTCGTAGCGCACCCGTCCGGAGTCCGGCTTGATCATGCCGGTCACGCAGTTGAAGAAGGTCGTCTTGCCGGAGCCGTTCGGCCCGATCAGCGCGTTCACCTTGCCGGGCTGGAAGCGTCACGCTCGCGCCGTCGACCGCGGTCACGCCGCCGAACGACTTGGTCAGCTCGACCGTCTCCAAGCCGCTCACTGGGTCACCTCGCTGCGCTCGGAAGCCCCGTGAGCGGGGCAGCTGTGCCCATTCGGCTCCGCTCGCTCACCGGGTCACCTCGCTGTGTTCCGCAGGCGCGGGCCGGGTATCGGACCCCTCGCGCTGTTGGCGCAGCTCGTCGGCCGTGACCTCGCGGATCGAGCTCTCGGCGGGGCCGAAGAAGCGGTGGTAGAGGCTGGTGACGGCGGGGATCACGCCGTCCGGCATGAACAGCACGACGACGCCGAGCAGCAGGCCGGTCGCCACCAGGTGCAGCGGCGTGCTGCCGTACTCCAGCTTGAAGTACTCCAGCGCGTACCCGACCACGAGCGCGCCGACCACCGGGCCGAACAGGTGCCGCACCCCGCCGAGCAGCGCCATCAGCACCATGTAGGAACCGGTCAGGATCGAGAACTGGAACACCGGGTCGAGGTCGCCGAACCAGAGCGCGTACAGCCCGCCGCCGAGCGCGGTGAAGAACGCCGACACCACGAAGACGATCAGCTTGTACGTGAACGTCGGGGTGCCGAGCGCCTGCGCCTTGTCCTCGTCCTCCCGGATCGCCTTGAGCCCCATCCCGAACCGGGACCGGTCGATCAGCCACCAGGTGAGCAGGGCGACCGCGAGCAGCGCGGCGAACAGGTAGAAGAACACCCGGTGATGCTCGGGCCGGAGCAACTCGGGGAACGGTCGCGGCACGACCAGCCCGTTGGAGCCGCCGGTGAACGAGGACCAGCTCTGGAAGACCAGCAGCAGGATCAGCACCAGCGCGATCGACACGATGACGAACGACGCGCCGCGCACCCGCAGGGCCGCGAAACCGATCGGCACAGCCAGCGCGGCCACGATCACCGCGGCGCCGAAGAGGGCCACGAAGCTCGGCACGCTGGCCTTGGTGATCAGCAGCCCGGTGCCGTACGCGCCGAGGCCGAACAAGGCGCCGTGCCCGAGCGAGATGTAGCCGGTGAAGCCGCCGACGAAGTTCCAGGACGTGGCGAGCACCGCGTAGTTGATGACGATGACACCGGCGGACAGGATGTACGGGTTGGGCGCCAGCGACGGGAACGACAGCACCAGCGCGGCGCCGATCGCGATGGCGGCCAGCCGGATCAGGACAGGCCCCAGCCGGCCGGTCCGCTCAGAACCGTTGCGCAAGGCGACCTCCGAAGAAGCCCTGGGGCCGGAACGCCAGCGTCGCGAAGAGGGCGAGGTAGAAGATCGTCTGCGCCCACGTCGTGCCGAACGGGATCTGCAGCAGGCTCTGCGCCATCCCCAGCACCATCGCCGCGACGGCCGCGCCTGGCACGCTGCCGAGCCCACCCACCACGATGATCGCCATCAGCGGGCCGATCCAGTGCCAGTGCAGCGACGGGTAGATCGTGGAGTCGAGCGCCAGCGCCGTGCCGCCGACGGCCGCGGTGGCCAGGCCGAGCCCGAACCCGTACCCGCCGATCCGGTCGGTGTCGATGCCGATCAGCTGCGCGGCGTCCTTGTGCTGGATGGTGGCCCGCAACGCCAGCCCGAACCGACTCCGCTTGAGCAACAGGTACAGGCCGAGCATGGAGGCCGCGGCCAGCCCGAACGCGATCAGCTTCACGACCGCGATCCGGGCGCCGAAGAACTCCAGGCTGGCGCCGCTGTAGTCGAGCCGCAGCCGCCGCTGGGTGCCGCTGAACAGGTAACCGAGGCCGCCCTCGATGATCAGCGCGATCGAGAACGTCAGCAGCACCGACATCATGGTCAGCGTCAGCGGGCGCAGCCGGGACAGCAGCAGCCGTTGCATGGCCACCCCGGCCGCGAAGAACAGCGGCACCGTGATCAGCAGTGACAGCAGCGCGTCGAGGCCGGTCTTCTCGTGGAAGTACCAGGCCAGGTACGCCGCGAGGATGAGGAACGCGGAGTGCGCGATCATCACCACCCGCATGATTCCGAAGTAGAGGGTCAGGCCGGCCGCCAGGAGCGCGTACAGACCCCCGAGCAGCACGCCGAGGATGAGGCTCTGGAAGAGCAGGGCTCCCGACGGCACCGGCCGCTCACCACTTCGGCTTGGGGTAGACGAACTCGGCTTCCTTGACGTCGTCGGGCAGCACGATCTTGATCTCGCCACCGACCCACTGCTGGATCATGTGCGCGCCCTGCGGGCGGCCCTTGTCGTCCCACTTGAGCGGGCCGACCACGGTCTCCACCTCGTTCTTGTGCAGCCAGTCCACGATCTTCTTCTGGCAGTCGCCCTGCTCGGCGCAGCCGGCCGCCTTCACCGCCGCCGCCACGACCTGACCGGTCGTGTACGCGTTCGCCTCGTCCTCCTCGGGAGGATTGCCGAACTGAGCGGTGTACTTCTCGACGAACTCGACGTTGCTCGGGTACTTCGCCTGCTGGGTGTACCCGGTGGGCGAGAGGATGCCCGCGGTCTTGTTGCCGATCGCCTTGGCGAACTCCGGGCTGGTCGGCGCGGTCGAGAAGGCCGCCATCTTCGGCTGGTAGTTCAGCTGCTGGAGGGCGACGATCAGGTTCACGCCGTCCTGGTACTGCGATCCGCCCACCACGATGTCGGCCTTGGAGGCGGCGATCTTCGCGGCGATGCTGCCGAAGTCGGTGGTGTTGGGCGGGTAGACCTCGTTCACCACGGTCTTGACGCCGGCCTTCTCCAGCTTGGCCTTGAGCCCGTACGCGGTGCCCTGGGCGAACGGGTCGTCCATCGCCGCGTAGGCCGCCGTCTTCGGCCGCTGGTCGGCCGGCAGCGCCACGATGTGCTCGGCGAGGTGGTTGTAGTGGTCGTTGGCGACGGCGGGCGCCGCGTAGAAGAGGTTCTTGAAGCCCTGCTCGAAGACCGCCGCGGCGGCACCGGCCGGCTCGACGAACGCCATGCCGTACTCCTCGGCCACCCGCGCCGACGGCACGACCAGCCGGGTCGAGAACGGGCCGAAGACCAGGTCGACGCCGTCCTTGCCGAGCAGCTGCTCATAGTCCGAGACCACCCGGTCGGCGTTGGACTGGTCGTCCAGGACCTTCAGCTCGACCTTGCGCCCGAGTAGCCCGCCCGAGTCGTTCACGATCTTGGCCCAGGCCGCGTAGCCGCGCTGGACGCCCTTCCCCGGCTCGGAGAAGTCACCGGTGAGGGGTAAGGAGACCCCGATCACGATCGGGTCGTCGGCCGAGTCGTCCGACCCGCCACCGCCTCCGCAACCGCTCAGCACGAGCGCGCTCACCAACGCGCCCATGGCCGTGCCCAACTGAACTCGCCTCGTTGCGTTCATTACTGGACGCTCCTCGCCAAGGGGTACGCAAGCGCTTACGTAAAGCGCTTGCGTACGATAGGCTGCGGCGCCGGTGGAAGGCAAGCGCTCCGGGGCAATTGATGCGAAAAGTACGCTATGGAGGGTTGGTCGAATGCCGAGGCAACGGTCCGCGTTGAGGCTCATCGACGTCGCCGAGCGGGCCGGTGTTTCGCTGGCCACGGCCTCTCGTGCGCTGGCCGGACGGGATGGCGTCAGCGAGCAGGTGGCCGAGCACGTGCGCCAGGTCTCCCGTGAACTCGGGTACGTGGCGAACCTGCACGCGCGCACCCTCGCCGGCGGGTCGACGTCCACCGTGGGGCTGATCGTGCACCAGATCGACGACCCGTATTTCTCGGAAATCGCCAGCGGCGTGCTGCGGGTGGCGGGCGAGCAGAACCTGATCGTGCAGATCTGCCATTCCGGCCGGGACCCGCAGAACGAGCTCGGCCAGATCCGGCACCTGATCGCCCAGCGGGTCGGCGTGATCATCGTGGCCGGCTCGGGCTACATCGACCCGCAGCTCCAGGCCGAGACCAAGGCCGAGCTGACCGCGTTCCAGGACGCCGGCGGGCGGGTCGCCGTGATCGGCCGGCATTTCCTCAACGCGGACGCGATCCTGCCCGACAACGAGGCGGGCGGTCGGGTGATCGGCGCGCACGTGCTGTCGCTGGGCCACCGCCGGATCGCTATCGCCGCCGGCACCCAGAAGCTCACCACGGTCGCCGACCGGCTGGCTGGCGTGGGCGCAGCCCTACGGGCGGTCGGGCTGTCGCTGGCCGACCTGCCGGTCGTGCAGACCGACTTCACCCGGGACGGCGGGCGCAGCGCGACCGAGCGGATCCTGCGCGAGCACCCGGACACCACCGCGATCATCGCGCTGAACGACGCGATGGCGATCGGCGTGCTCTCCGCGCTGCGCGCCCGCGGCATCTCCGTGCCCGACCAGATCTCGGTGGCCGGCTTCGACGACGTGTCCGTGGCCGCCGACCTCGCGCCGAGCCTGACCACGGTCCGGCTGCCGATGTCCGACATGGGGCAGCTGGCGCTCGGCATGGCGCTCAAGCCCCGGTCGGCCCGGCCACGCCGCAAGTCGACCGGCCACGAGCTGGTCGTCCGCGACTCCACCGGGCCGGCGCCCGACGCCTGAGCCAGGCTGGCTGGCTGGCTGGCTGGCTGGCACTTTGGCACGCTGGCCGATTCGGGCTGGCCGGCGCCGCACGTCGGTGCAACGGCGGCGGACCAACGGCGCTCACGTTGCCGCGCGTTGCCGGCCGGCCAGCGCTTCGGCGCGGCGATGTGCCGGCCGGCGGCGTTCAGGTCGCGCAGATCGTGGCGAGGCGGCGCGCTTCGGTGTGCAACCGGGTCGTGCCACGCTCCGCCGCCAGCGCGCGCACCCCGTCCGGCGGCTCGGCGGCGGCGGTGCTGGCCGCGAGGTCGCAGGCGATGGTGAACAGGGTCGCGGTGTCACGCGGCCGGTCGGCCAGCAGGAGTGGCAGCAGATCCCCGAGCAGACGCCAGGCGGCGTGGCCGTCGGCCGCGCTGACCAGCCGCAACGCGTCGGCGATTCGGCTCAGCTTCACTAGACCCGCGCTGGCCAGCTCCCACATCGCGGCGGCCAGGTGGTCCGGCGCGAGGCGACCGTCTCCGATCGCGGTGGCCACCACCTCCGCGGCGAGCAACCGGGTGTCGACACGTCCCGCGCCCAGCGCCAGGGCCAGGCACGGCGGCACCAACACGGCGTCGTACCGATCGGTGAGCGCGAGCCACTCCAGCGCCGGCATCACCCCGGGTCCGCTGGCGCTGCGGCCGGCCGCTTCCTGGTTGAACAGCGGCAGCCAACGCGCGAGCACCAGGTCCGGCTCGGCGGGGGTGAGCCAGGCCCAGAGCGGCTCGTCCTGGGAGAAGTCCCTGCGGTTGTAGTCCAGCGAGCCGGCAAACGCCGATTCGACGGCCGCCCGCCCTTCGGCGTAGCGGCCGGCGGCCGCCGTCAGCAGCTCGGCGTCGGCCGGGTCGGTCGCGGTGACCGTCAGCTCGGCCAGCTGGCACGGCCGGGGCGGCCGATCCAGCATCCGGTCCCACTCGCTCCAGATGGTCTCGCCGAGGTACGGCGTGGCGACGACCCGGACTGGCCCGCGCACTCGCAACCGCGCTTGGGCCGCATCCGCTGGCCACGGCTCGTGACCGGCCGCCGTGAGCGCCGCGAGCCGATCCCGATAGGTCTGCTCGTCGATGCTCCCGTCCAGGCCGGTCGGCGTGGCGAGCAGCGGTCGCGCCTGACGCCACCTGATCCGGGTGGCGAGCTCGTGGATCCGGGCGACCAGGAGTCCGTGCGGGGCCGGGCCGAGCGCGAAGTGGTCGAGTTGCCGGGTCGTCTCGGCGGGGTCGCCAGGGAGCCAGCCGGGGATGTCCTGATCGGCGTCGGCCAGCACGCTGACCAGCTCGGCGAGCCAGAACTCCAGTTCATAGGGCGGGCTGCGGCCGGCCGGGACGCGCCACACCTGGTCCTCGGCCAGCAGTTGCTGGCAACCGTGCCGGGCGGCCAGCGGCGCGAACCACAGGCGGAGCTCGTCCGCCGGGCGGGTACTCAGCCTCGCGGCGCCGGCCAACACCCGCTCCAGCGCGATGGCGGACACGTCGCCGTGAAGCAGGGCGGCGAGCTCCCCGGCGAGTTCTTCGACGTCGTCGATGGGGGCCGGGAACGGCGACATCCGGTACGACCTGGCCGGTGGCTCAGGTCGCTCGGCGGGCGGATCGGCCGGCTCATCCGGGGCCGTGGTCGCGACCCGCAGCGCGTCGAGGCGACTGGCGACGCTCGGCGCAGCCACCTCGGCGGTCTCCACGATCCGTGCCAGCGTGGCCGGGCTCAGGTCGGCGAGCACCGGTTCGATCAGATCCCAGGCCACGATCTGCACGCCCGGATCGCGGTGCTCGAACGCGTGGGCGGCGCAGGCGGCGACCGCGTCCCGGTGCTCGGGCTGCCGCACGAGCTGGCCGAGCAGGCGGAGCGCCGCCAGCGGGGCCTTCTTCTCCTTCCGCACCAGGACGACCGGGACCGCGTCGAGGAGCGCCGGCAGGTCAAGCCGGCCCACGGTGTGCAGCCGCACTGCGGCGGCCAACGCGATCGCGACCGCGCGGCCGTAGCCCACCGTGAGCAGCCCGAGGTATCGGGCGCCGCGAGCGGCCAGCTCGTCGTCGGAGGGCGCGAGCCGTCCGTGCAGGTCGGCGAACCAGGTCAGGTCGGCGTCCCGGAAATCGGTGTGGAGCGTGTGCAGGGTGGCGTCCAGCAGACGGCCACGGTCGATTCGGCCATCCGCCGCCGCGCCGACCAGGGCCTCGGCCCAGGTGCCGGCTTGCGGCGCGACCCATCGAGCCGCGTAGCCGTCGTGCGTGGTCAGCCGCCGGCCGGCCTCCTCGGTCCGGAACCACGGCCACACGATGTCGTCGATGAACCCGGGATCGTCCTCGAGCACCGCGCTGGGGCTGTGCGGTGGCCGGTAGGTGTCGGTCGCGCTGTGCGCGGCGGCCAGGGTGTACGTCGGGTCCTCCGGGCGAGCGATCAGCTCCCGCCGGACCAACTCCCGGACGAGCCGCCACCACGGGAAGAAGGTGTTGCTACGGATGAAGGCCGCCGGGAGCTTGTCGAGCCAGGGCGGCCGGCGTTCGGCCAGCACGTCCACCACGGCCTCGAGGTCTCCGCCCTCGAACGAAGCACCCGCGACCGCGCGCGCAAGCCAGCCGGCGCTGCCCGCCACGCGGAACGCGGCGATCGTGAGCGCCTGCCGCGTCGCGGTCGTATTTCGTCCGCTCCAGCAGGGCAGCAATCGGAGCCGCCAGCGCCTTGCGTTCGCGTTCGGTGATTCCGGCCAACGACGCCAGGGCCGGCTCCGGTGGGGAGCCTGCGGCCAGCAGCGGGAGCAGTTCTTCCCAGTCGAGGCTCATCGAGCCACGCCCCGGTGCAGCTCGGCGGCGAGAACGTGCTTGCACGGTCCGCGTTCGCCGTGATGCCGGCTCCACCAGAGGCAGGTGCAGTTCGCCGTGGCGAGCCCCGCCGCCGGTAAGCGCACCAGATACCGCTCCGGCCCGCTGGTCACCTGGTAGAGGGCGGTGTCCCGTGGGTCCGCCGTCACGGCGCCGGCCTCCGCCAGCGCTCGGGCCGCGCCGACACGGGGATGGAGCGCGCGGACCGCGTCCACGTCGAACGGCAGGTCGCGATGGAAGTAGGCGGCCTCGGCCAGGTCGTAGCCCACCTGCCCGGCCGAGCCGAGGAGCCGCAGGCCGGCTCGGACCCGCTCGGCCGAGAGACCGGCCTGATCGGCGAGGGCCCCGACCTCGATTCGTGGTTCCCAGGCCAGCAACGAGGCGATCAGCTCGGCGTCCTCAGCGATCTCGTCGCTGACTGCCGAGCCGAGCACGCCGCCCTCACCGGAGAAGCCGCGCCGCACCTCCGGAGAGAGCATCAGGACGAGACGACCGCCGCCGAGCACGATTTCCCAGGCGCTCGCGTCGGCCCCGGCGTGCGCGCACTGTGCCGGGCCGTAGACCCGGAGCTCCGACGCGAACCGCAGCAACGGCCGCAGCGCCGCCAGGCGTTCAGGCCCGGCGAGGCAGACGGCTCCGGCGACCGGCCTTGGCGCCAGCCGGAGGGTCGCGCCGGACGGCACTGCCCAGAGCGGGCGCCGGGTGGTGCCCTTGGCCGGCAGCGATTGGAGGAACCGTCTCGCCTCGACCGCGCTCAGGCTGGCACGCAGATCCATTCTGGACGCGGCGACCGGTACCTCACCGAGGCCCTTCAGCCAGCGGCGCGGCAGCGGTACCCGCTTCTCCACGATCCGGTCGGCGCCGACGGCGACGGTGAGCGCGTCGGTGTCGACGTCCAGCCGGAGCGTGCCGGATTCCGGCGCGTGCGCGAGCGCGTCCCGAAGATCGTCGTTCACGTCGACGTTCGTGCAGCCGTGTCCGATCGTCTCGGCATCGAAGCCGGCGGGCAGCACGTCGAAGCGCGCGTAGACGCCGCAGCACGGGGAGAGCGACTCGAACCGCAGCCGGTCGCCGTTGCTGGTGATCACCGGATCTCGGCCGATGGCCGCGGCGACCATGTTCGGCGGCACGTAATACCGCGTCCTGGCCACCCGTGCGACCGCCAGCAGCGCGGCCGCAGCCTCCGCGGGCCGGGTGAGCGCGCCGGCGAAGAAGGCCTTCGGTCCGGGCGCGACGAATCCGCCGCTGGCGGAGAGGCGCAGCTCCGGCCGCCCGCGCTCGCTGGCGGTCAGGGCGGATCGACCGCCGTATCGGTACAACTGTTCGGTGCTCACGCCGCTCCCCTGCTGCCAGCCGGACGCCGATGTCTAGCAGTGGGGACCGACAAGGAGCATCGCGGGGCTGCTGACCTGCGCCGACGGCATGCCGATCGGATACGTCCGACCCGCGAGAAATTTCTTTGGCGGGGATGTAGAGAACCACCGTTCGGCGCCGACCTTCCGGTGACAGCAGCTCGGATCACCCTTCAAGGAGCCCATCATGCGCAAGCTCAACTTCCTCGTCCACACCTCCGTTGACGGCCACATCGACGGCCCCAACGGCGAGTTCGACTGGCCGCGCATGGGCCCGGAGCTCTCCGCCTACTCCCACGCCCTGAACGAGCAGGTCGACACGTTCCTCTACGGCCGCGTGGTCTGGGACATGATGTCCTCCTACTGGCCGGACGCCGAGTCGATGTCGACCGACCCGCACGACCTGACGTTCGCCCCGGTGTGGCGGGAGACCCCGAAGATCGTGTTCTCGCGCACGCTGGAGAAGGCCGACTGGAACACCCGCGTGATCAGCGGCGACTTGGCCGACGAGGTGACCGCACTCAAGGCGGCACCCGGCAAGGACCTGCTGCTCACCGGCGGCTCCCGGCTCGCGGGCGCGCTCACCGCGCTCGGCCTGATCGACGAATACCACGTGTTCGTCCACCCGGTCTCCCTCGGCGGCGGCACACCGCTCTTCCAGCCCACCGGGGACCGCACCACCCTGCGCCTGGTCGAGACCGGAACCTTCGACTCCCAGGTCGTGCTCCTGCGCTACCAGCGCGCCGAGTAGCGGGCGCTTTGGGCACGACCATCCGCTTTGGGCGACCAGCCGCTTCAGGCCACAACCAGCCGCTTTGGGCGACATCTTCTCGGTTATAGCCGAGAAGATGTCGCCCAAAGCGCGGGTGGCGGCGGGTGCGGTCGCACGACCGGCCGGGTCACGCCCTCGCGGGTCCCGCAAGGGGGTTGTCGGGACCCCCGCCGACCCCATGAAAGCTCCCCTCAGCGTGTGGTGACCCCATGAGGGAAGCTTTCATGGGGTTACGGCACTGGGCCGTCCCGCCGGCCGGGCCCGGGTCGCGGCTTTGGGCGACATCTTCGGTGCCATAGCCCGGAAGATGTCGCCCAAAGCGGGAGGTCTGGGGGCTGGAACGCTAGCGGGTGAGCAGGCGGACGGGGGCGTCGGCGGTTTGGATGGTCCAGCCGTCCGGGTTCTCGGCCAGCACGGTGCCGGGTTCCGCTCGCCGTTCGGCCGGCACGATCTGAACCGCCCGCACGGTCACCTCGACGCCGGCGATCCGGGCGCGGGCACGCGGCGCGGTGATGTTCAGGGCGGCGCACCGGCGCTGGATCGTGGCGGCCGGTTCGCCGAAGTCGAGCACGTGCTCGGCGTCGGTGAAGGCTGGCGCGTCGGAGGCCACGGCGGCGTCCTGCGGCTGGCCCGGCTCGCCGTTGATCGCTCGGTCGGCCCCCTCGGCCAGCACCTCGGCGAGCATCTCCTGCCAGGTCGCGAAGAGCGCCGGGCCGGTGAGGTCGGCGGGTAGCGGGCGTTCGCGCTGGCTCAGGATCGCGCCGGTGTCGAAGTCGCGCTCGGTGCGGTGCAGGGTGGCGCCGACCGTGGTCGCCCCCTCGTAGACCAGCCGGATCGGGTTCGGCCACGCCCCGCCGGCAGGCTCGACGGGTGCAGGTTGATCGCGCCGTGCTTCGGGATGGACAGGATCTCCGGCGGGATCAGCCGGGGAAACGCCGCCGAGATCACCAGATCCGGCTGCAGCGAGGCGATCACCGGCGCGGCCACGGCGCGCAGCTTCCCGGTCACCAGCACGTCGGTGCCGCTCGGCAGGTCCAGCACGAACGGGTTCGCGCTCTCGTCGTACCGGCGGTTGGCCCCGATCGGCGGCGTCACGACCAGCACGATCTCGTGGCCCTCGCGTTCGGCCCAGTCGGCCACCAGCCGATAGCCGGGCAGGAACGCGTTCAGCGCCACGATCCGCAATGGAGTCCCGGTCATCGGTCATCGTCCCTCGGTCGGCAGAGCCCCACTCTGCCACCCGCCCGCGCCGGGTCCGCACCAGTTTTCGCAGCCCTATTTGGTCGGCGACGGCGACGGTGGCACGGCCGAGCTGCCCGACCAGGTCCCGGTCAGCGCGTACTTGAGCCGCGCCGCCCCGCAATTCCGCGCCTTGCCGGCCGCTGTCGGCGTGCCCGTGCCCGTGATCTCGCCGGTGAGCGTCGCGCCGTGCCAGCGCCCGCCGACGTAGGTCGCCGAACCGAGCCGAACGGTGACCACGCCGGCGTACGTGGCGCCGTCCTTGACCACCTGTCGAGCGCCCGTCGACTCGGCGCAGTCCACGAGGGTGGACCAGGTGTACGTGTAGGCGCCGCCGCCCGGCCTCGCGACGAGGTTGTAGTTCTGCTCGAACACCGGCCCGTTCAGCGTGAGCGGGCAGGTCAGCGCGGCGCAGTCACCCTTGATCGACCACGTCGCCGTGCTCGCCGACCCGGCCGGCCGGTTGACGTTGAAGCCCGCTTCCTCGGTGACGGTGGTGGTCACGGACCAGGTACCGGTGAGGTTCGCGCCGGCCACGTCGGCGGCGTTGGTGGTGGTCGCCGAGGGCCGGGGTGAGACCGCCGCGGCCGGCCTGCCGGACTTGTCGTTCCCGCTGAGCGCGACCGCGGCCGCCGTACCGCCGCCGACCAGCACGACGACTGCCGCGGCGGCCGCCAGGTAGGCCGGCCGGAGCAACCGGCGGGGCGCGCTCACCCCACCCCCGGCGGTGAGCGGCAACGGCGACCCGGGCGGCGGGGAACCGGGCGGCGGGTCGAGAGCGACGCCGCCCGCGATGATCGTCGTGGCGCCGAGCCCGGCCGAGCCCGCCCCCGCGCTGGCGGCCCCGACGACCGTGGCCGCGCCCACGGTGGTGGCCACCCCGCCGGCGATCGAGGCGCTGCCGAGCCAGCCCGCGCCGTACCGGTCGCGCGCGGCCTCCTCCAGCTCGGCGAGGAACGCCGCGGCGTCGGCCGGCCGCTCGGTCGGGTACTTGGCGAGCGCACGCCACAGCAGGTCACGCAGCTTGCCGCCGGCCTCCTCGGTGACCGGCACGGGAGCCGAGACCTGCTGGGCGAGCACCTCCGCCGCGCCCGCCCCCGGGTACATCGGTGCCCCCGTGAGCAGCTCGAACAGCACCGCCGCGGCCGAGTAGACATCGCTGCGGGCGTCCACGGCGCCGCCCAGCGCCGCCTCGGGGCTCATGTACGCGGGCGTGCCGGCCGAGCCGGCGGTACCGGTCGGCGCGGCCAGGCCGAAGTCGACCAGCTTGGACGTGCCGGTGGCGTCGACCAGGATGTTCGACGGCGTGACGTCCCGGTGCACGAGGCCACGACCGTGCGCGTGGGCCAGCCCGCCGAGCGCGCCGCGGAGTACGCCGAGCGCCTGCGGAGCGGTGAGCCGCCCGGCGGTAGTCACCACCGCCGCGATCGAGGCGCCGTCCACCCACTCCTCGACGATCCAGGCCCGGTCGTCCTCCTCGACGTAGTCGTAGACGGTGACGACGTTCGGGTGGTCGAGGGCGGCGAGCAGGTGCGCCTCGGCGCGGAAGCGGGCCAGGAACCCCGGCTCGGCACGCAGTTCGGCCGCCAGTTCCTTGATCGCCACGGTCCGCCGGAGCTCCGGGTGGACGGCCTTCCATACCGTGCCGGTGGATCCGGTGGCGACCCGGCCGGCCACCTCGTACGGTCCGAATCGGCTCTCGACAGATGTCATGACATCCCCCCAGCTAGCGGCCCCCCAGCCGTAAAACGCCTGGTCAGCATCGCACCGTGTGGAGGAGTTGTCTTCCGCCGTTCGGTGCCATCCTGATGACGTGATGGCGCGCCAACCCGAATCGACGGGTGACACTCCGCCGGGTTACGACCCGGTGGCCGAGCTCGGCCGCGGCGGCTACGGGGTCGTGGTGCTCGCCCGCCAGCGCGCGGTGGGGCGACTGGTCGCCGTCAAGCGGATCCGGGGCGTGCTGCTCGGCGGCCCGGGCGCGAACGGCCAAAACGACGGCGAGGTGGTGGAACGGTTCCGGCGGGAGGGGCGGATTCTCGCCGCGCTCACCCACCCGGCGGTCGTCAGCGTCTACGACCTGGTGGTGTCCGGGGCCGATCTGTCGCTCGTCATGGAGTACGTCCCGGGGCAGAGCCTGCGTGCGCTGATGGACCGCGGTCCGGTGCCGATCGGCGGCGCGCTGCAGGTGCTGGCGGACGTGGCCGCCGCGCTCGACTACGCGGCCGGGCGAGGCGTCGTCCATCGCGACGTGAAGCCAGCCAACGTGTTCGTGCTGCCGTCCGGGCGCGCCAAGCTGGGCGACTTCGGCATCGCTCGGATGGCCGACGACCAGTCGGCGTTCCGGAGCCGGGCCGGCGCGGTCAACGGCACGCCGGCCTACATCGCGCCGGAGCAGCTCAGCGGTGAAACCGACCTCAGCCGGTGCGACGCGTACAGCTTCGCGGTGATGACGTACGAGCTGCTGACCGGCGATTATCCGTACCAGGCCGAAGGCGCCGTGGCGATGCTCGCCGCTCACCTGGTCGCCACTCCGCGCTCCCCGGCCGACCTGGTGCCCGGCTTTCCTCCGGCGGCGGCCAGTCCGCTGTTGGCCGGGCTGGCCAAGGACCCAGCGGCGCGGTTGGCGCCTTCGGCACTGGTGGCGGCCCTCGCGGCGGTGGACGCCGAGGCGTGGCCACCGCGCTATCGGGACCCCACGCCGTGGCCTCCCCCGCACGCAGCCGTCACCGACGCTCCCCCGACGGCGGCTGACACGCTCCAGGTCTCGCCCGGCGTCGCGGTCAGCCCGGACCCGCGGTCAGCGATCGCGCCCGACGTGCGAAGTCCGGTGTTCCGGCCGCCAGGGGCCCGGCCCGGCCGCCGCTGGCGACGCTGGGCGCTGATCGCGGTCGTCGCGACGTTGGCGTGTGTTGCCGCGGTGGTGGCGGTGCGCCCGTGGGGTGGCGGCCGGCTGGCGATCACGGGCGTGACCGTCGTCGCGGCGCCACCGTTCGCCCGGTGCCCGTCCGCGACGTACGCGTTCACCGGCTCGATCCAGACCAACGGCCGGCCCGGCACCATTCGCCTGCGTTGGACCCAGCCCGACGGCACCGAGAGCCCGGAGAGCACCGTCCGGGTCGGCGACGGGCAGCGCCGGGTCGAGGCCGTGCTGCGGTTCTCGGTCAGCGGGGCGGCGCCGTTCCGGGGTGCGGCGCGGCTGCACGTGCTCGCCCCGGGCCCGATCTCCTCGGCGTCCGTGGCCATTCGGTACGACTGCCCGTGACGGTCGCAGCCCCAACACGGCTTTGGGCAGTTGGTCAGGAACCGTCGTCGGAGAAGACGACCGGTCGGACCTCGATCCCCAGCCCGTCGATGCTGGCGTCCGGGATCATCGCCGCCACCTCGAGAGCACGTTCCTTGCTCGCCACGTCCACCAGATAGAACCCGGCCAGGAACTCCTTGGACTCGACGAACGGGCCGTCGGTCACGGCCGGCACACCGCCGGAGGCGCGCACGACCGCAGTCTCCCCCAGCTGGCCCAGCGCTTGGGTGTTGACGAACTCGCCGGACGCCTTGATGGCCGCGATGAAGTCTCCGTGGCCGGTCATCACGCCGTTGCGCGCCTCGTCGGAGAGCCCCTCCCAGACGACGGGGTTCATGTACATGGCCAGCAGATACTTCACGTGTGCTCCCCGGATCGGCGATCGACGGACCAGGCGGGACGCCCCGCTCGGCTCCGTTGGGACCGTATCAATCCCGCCGCGAGCGGGCTGACGTCGTGGCCGCGGCACACACATGCTCGGAGCCTTGATTCGCGCCGGCTCCTGTCGTACGGGAGGCGATACTTCCTGCCATGACGTCGTCAGCGCCGCTGCCCTCCCGGCTGCTCGGGCTGACCGCCCGCATCCCCGAATCGCTCGACCAGCTGGAGGGTCCAGATCACGGGACCGTGAGCCTGCCGATCCGGCTCGCCTGGTCGGGACCGACCGAGTTCGACGTCGCCGACCCCGGCGCTCGGCTGACGCTTTACCGGACGCTGCTCGGCTGCGGTCAGCGCCGGGACATCATCGAGTACGTCAACGCCGAGTTGCTGCGCCTCGACTGGCCGCGCATCCGGCGGCTGACCTCCCGGCGCCTGATCGCCATCTGGGAGCGCCGCCTGCCCGACCTGGCCGACGCGGGCTGATCGGGTCGTCGCGATGGATCCGCTGCACCTGCGGTTGTTGCAGATCGGCTTCGACGCCGGCGACGACCTCGGCCTGGTCCTGGCCGCTGCCGGAAGACGGGAGTGAGAGCGGCCGGCGTGGCGGGTGGGAGGCTGACCGAGGGGGCGCCGGCCCGCCGATGTACGCCGGCAGCCGGGGGTAACGGATGAGACGCTTGAACGATTTTCGGCCGGGGCGCCACGGTCACCGTCGCCGCGACCGGCAGGGGGTGCTGGCATGACGACCCCGTTGCAGCACGTGAACGGGCGGGTCTGGCTGTTCCCCGCCGACCCCGATCCGGCCCGCGTCCAGGCGAGCGTGGCGATCGTCGCCGACGAGCGCGGCAGCGTGATCGTGGATGCCGGCAACTCACCGCGGCTGGCCCGGGAGGTTCAGGCCGCGATGGCCGGCGCCGGCCTGCCCGCCGCGCGCTGGCTCGTCTACACGCACCACCACTGGGACCACGTGTGGGGGGCGTGCGCCTGGCCGGGCGTCGAGATCGTCGGCCACGAGTCCGGGCGATCGCTGCTGATGGCCGAGGCGGCCCGGCCGTGGAGCCTCGCGTACCTGCGGGCCGAGGTGGCCGCCAATCCGTTGCTCGGCCCCAGTTTTCGGGCCAGGGAGCAGGCGATGAAGTCCTGGGACGGCTTCACCGTCTTGCCGCCGCATCGCACGTTCACCGGCTCGCTCACCCTTCCGACTGGCGTCGAACTGCGGCACGTCGGCGGTCAGCACGCCATCGACTCGACCGTCGTGGTGGTGCCGGACTCGTCGATACTGCTGGCTGGCGACTGCTACTTCCCGCCGCCGTTCCACCTCCGCCGGCCGGACGACGGCCTCGACGAAGCGATGGTCGCCGCGCTGCTCGCCGAGGGCCACGACTGGTACATCGACAGCCACAGCCCGCCGCACCGCGCGGACGCGCTGTCCTGAACCGCCGGTGCCGGCGGGTCCACGCACGTCACGCGGACCCGCCGGGCCACCTCAGATCGGCAGCCAGAGCGCCAGCACGTTCGGCGGCTCCCAGCCGGGGATCGAGGTGTGCGACTGCCGGCAGCGGTACTGCTGGCCGCCGTAGCTCACGACCTGACCCACGGAGTACGCGGTGTTCGGTGCCCAGGTGCCGCCCGCCGGCGGCTGAGTGGTCGGCGGCGTCGTCGGACCGGTCGTGGGCGGCGCGGTGGTGGGCGGGGTCGTCGGTCCACCCGCGCCGAACGGGGTCAGGACGACTCCCGCGGCCCTGGGGTCGCCGTCGTGCACCAGGGATTCCTGCGCGCCCACGTCGTCGAAGGCGAAGCCGTACGCCTTACCGTCGGCCATGTTCGCGTGGATGATCCGCGAGTAGTGGTTCGTGAGCGACCCCGGTAGTAGTCGGCCGGGTTGTAGCTCGGCTGGGTGTCGATGGTGCCCAGCGTCGAGCGGTGCAGGGCGGCGCAGAGCGTCCGGGCGATCGGCCCGATCACCAGGTCGTTCGGTGCGGCGAGTGCACCGTCGCACCCCCACACGTTCGCGCTGCTCGGCCTGTTGAACGAGGCCACCCGTGTGCCCGCGCTGTTGGTGAAGTTCATGACGGTGCCCGACGTGCGCCCGAAGTACCGCGTGTTCGGCTCGTTCTGGAACGGCACCACCGTCAGCGTCTTGCTCTGGTACGCGGCCCACGCGCTGGCGATGTAGGCGTCCAGGTAGGTGGCGCTGAACTGGCCGGCGTCGGACGCCTTGCCGGGCGCGAGGACCCGCAGCACCGTGCCGTCGGCCCGGGTGTACACCGTGTTGGCCCAGCCGGACTGAGCCCGGATCGCGTTGATCACGTTGTTGCGCCCGTTGTTGAGCAGCTCACCGGTCTTCTTGGTCTGCCCGCTCGCACCGGTCACGGTGACCGCGTGCGGGACCGCGAACATGTCCACCTGCGAGCTGTTCAGCCAGAGGCCGGCGTCGTTGTAGGTGAACTCACTCCAGTCGAACAGGATGTCCCGGTTCGAGTCACCCGCCGCCCACGGCGCGGGCTGGACCAGCCCGTCCGGGGTGAGGAAGAACCGCAGCTTCTGCCCGAACGACATGTACATCCGGCCGGAGAGGTTGCGCGGGATCTGGATCGTCCGGCTGGCGCCGTTGCCGGGCCCGGTGATCGCCACGTCCGGCGCGGGCGTCGGCGGTAAGCCGCCACCGCTCCACGGCGTGAAGGCGCCGCCCTCGTTGACGTAGCCGAGCCGGCCGGTGCCGAGGTTGACGCCGAGGACGTACAGGAAGACCTGATCGCCACGTCCTGAGTTGTTGGTGACCGTCAGCGGGAGCAGGTTCGGTCCGACGGCCTGGGCCGACATCGTCGCGGTGGTGGCCACGATGATCGGCGCCGCGATCACCAGGGCCGCGAGCCAGCGAAGCAGTTTCTGTTTCTTACGCACGGGCATCTCCTCGGTCCGGTCCGCGCGCAGCCCCGCATGGCCCCGGGAGCGCCTGACGACTAGCCAGGCTGGGCCGGAGCGGATGATGAGCGGCGGAGCGGGGTGGTGGGCGGGTGCGCTCGTGGGGGCCGTCGCAAACTGTTCATGAGAGCGCTCTCGCAGAATCGTGTGACGTGGGTCTCATGTCAAGACCTGGGCCGACATCTGTGGGTAATGGTCTAGACATTTCTTTCGCAACGGGTCGGTAATCGGACGTTCATCGGGCAGCTCAGGGGCGGTGGGCTGGGTTGAGCGGGCGGGCGGAAATGTTCTGCCGCCCGGGTTCGACCGTCGAGAGGCTTGATGGCGGCGGCGGGTCGCTGCTGGTGGGGATCGCTCTCTGCACCGCCGTTCCGCCGGCCGGGCCGCCGGTCCGGCCGGCGCTCGGCGGTCGGGTCCGCCGCCGGTCGCCGGTCGGCGGTCGGCGGTCGGCGGTCGGCGGTCGGCGGTCGGCGGTCGGCGGCACACACTGGCGGCCCCCCAGCGCGCGCCCACCCACTCGCGGGACCCCCGAGGGGGTCCCAGCGGCCCGCGCGGCGATCCCGCCCGCCACCTCAGCGGCTTTGGGCGACATTTTCTCGGTTATAGCCGAGAAAATGTCGCCCAAAGCGGCGGGGTTGCCGGGAGGGCAGCGCCAGCGGCGCGGTTGTGGGGCGAGCTGGCGACGAGTTGTAAGGGACGGCCGGGGTCAGCGGAGGGGGCCGTCGCCGGGGCCGTCGGGGTCCTCGACCAGGTGCATCGCGGCTTCCTCGGCGCTCGCGCCGCCCGCGTCGATGCCGACGTCACGCGCCACGGCGTCGCTCTCGTCGTCCGCGCGGTAGCCCTCGTCGCCGGCGACCAGGCGGCCCGATCGCGGCTCCCGCTCGAATCCGCGCCGCACCAGCTCGTCCTCGTCGTCAGTGTCGGCGGCGTACGGGTCGACGTCCGGCTCCTCCTCGGCGAGCAACTGGTCCAACGACTCGCCCTGACGTGCCTCTGCGGCCGTCGTGCCGAAACGGTTCGCGCCGGCCCAGCGGTCCGGGGCCGCGATTCCGACGTCGAGCGGGTCCGCGACACGGTCATCGTCCAGCGTGTCCGAGGCGTCGAGCACGCCGTCGTCCTCGATCGAGTCCCACTCGTCGGCGCTGTCCGTGTTGTCGTCCCGAGCCATCAGGTTCTCCCGCTCGTCGTTGGCTGCGCCGCGGGAGCAGCAGGTCACCGCGGCCGCGATCCAGCGTCGCACACCGACGAGCCACGATGCCGCAGGGCCGTCAGCGCGGCGGGGCGGCCGGAGTCACCGCGCGACGCGCCGGACGCCCCGCAGACTTGACCTTGACGTTACGTCAACCCTCCATGCTGACTGCCATGAGCAACCCCCCGACGACCGATCAGGTCGAACAGCCCGCGATACACGTGCAGGGCTTGGAGAAATCGTTCAAACAGCTGAAGGTGCTGCGCGGCGTGGACATCGACGTGGCGCGGGGCAGCATCTTCGCCCTGCTCGGCTCGAACGGGGCAGGCAAGACCACGGTGGTGAAGATCCTGTCCACGCTACTCAAGGCCGACTCGGGGACCGCCAGGGTCAACGGCTTCGATGTCGCGACGCAGGCCGCCGACGTTCGCGAGTCCATCAGCCTGACCGGGCAGTTCGCGGCGGTCGACGAGATCCTCACCGGGCGAGAGAACCTCGCCCTGGTCGCGAGGCTCAGGCACCTCAAGTCCCCTGGCGTGATCGCGGACGACCTGCTGCGGCGCTTCTCGCTGACCGAGGCGGGCAACCGGCGGGTCGCGACGTACTCCGGTGGCATGCGCCGCCGGCTGGACATCGCGATGAGCCTGATCGGGAGTCCGCCGGTCATCTTCCTCGACGAGCCGACGACCGGGCTGGACCCGGAGGCGCGCATCGAGGTGTGGCACGCCGTCAAGGAACTCGCCAAGGGCGGCACGACCGTGCTGCTCACGACCCAGTACCTCGACGAGGCGGAGCAGCTCGCCGACCGGATCGCGATCCTCCACGAGGGCCGGATCATCGTGAACGGCACGCTCGAGGAACTCAAGAAGCTCCTCCCACCCGCCAAGGTCGAGTACGTCGAGAAGCAGCCGACCCTCGAGGACGTCTTCCTCAGCCTCGTCAGCACCCGAACGGACAGGGAAGCCCGATGAACAAGCACTTCCTCGGCGATACCGCCGCACTCCTGGGACGTTCGTTGCGCCACATCGCCCGCAGCCCGGACACCATCATCACGACCGCGATCATGCCGATCGCCTTCATGCTGCTGTTCGTCTACGTGTTCGGTGGGGCGATCGAGACCGGGTCGGACTCGTACGTGAACTATCTGCTGCCCGGCATCCTGATCATCACGATCGCCTCGGGCATCTCCTACACCGCCTACCGGCTCTTCCTGGATCTGCAGGGCGGCATCTTCGAACGGTTCCAGTCCATGCCGATCGCACGATCCGCCGTGCTGTGGGCGCACGTCCTGACCTCGCTGGTCGCCAACCTGGTCTCGGTCGTGGTGGTCGTCCTGGTCGCCCTGGTGATGGGCTTCCGCACGGGAGCAAGCGTGCTGGGATGGCTCGCGGTCGCCGGCATTCTGCTCCTGTTCACGATGGCGCTGACCTGGATCGCCGTGATTCCCGGCCTCACCGCGAAGTCCGTGGACGGCGCGAGCGCGTTCTCCTACCCGCTGATCTTCCTGCCGTTCGTCAGCTCGGCCTTCGTGCCGACCGCGTCGATGCCCGGCCCGGTACGCGCCTTCGCCGAGCACCAGCCGGTGACCTCCATCGTCAACGCGATCCGCAATCTGTTCACCCAGCAGCCGGTCGGCACGGACATCTGGACCGCGCTCGGCTGGTGCGTCGGCATCCTCGTCGTCGCCTACCTGTTCGCCAACGTCACCTACCGTCGCAGGATCTCCTGAGCCGGCGTCCGCCGGTTCTGGGCGAGTTGAGGGCAGGATCAACGGCATGCTGACGATCGGTCAACTGGCGGCGTACGCCGGCGTCACGACGCGGGCGGTGCGGCACTATCACCAGATCGGCCTGCTGCCCGAGCCGGAACGGGACGCTTCGGGCTACCGGCGATACGGCGCGACGGCCGTCGTGTCCCTGATCAAGATCCGCACCCTCGCCAACGCTGGCGTGCCGCTGTCTCAGATCGGTCAGATGCTCGAAGCCGACGCCTCCACCTTCGCCGAAACGATCGGAAGGATCGACAGTCACCTGAGCGACGAGATCGAACGGCTCGAGACCAGCCGCAAGCAGATCGCGCAGCTCACGTCGGGGGACAGTCTGACGCTCCCGCCGGAGGTGATCTCCTATCTGGATCGGCTTCGGGCGCTCGGCGTGTCGGAGCGGTTGGTCGAGGGTGAGCGGGACGGGTGGATCCTGGTCGCGGCGCGCTGGCCCGATCAGATCCCCGAGATGATGCCCGCGAAGCACGCGCAGCTCGACGACCCGCGACTCGTCCGGCTCTACGTGGTCCTGTCGCAGCTCTTCGAGAGCGACGTGACCGACGACTCGCTCCTGGTGGAGGCCGCCGACATCATGGCCGAGCTGTCCGAGGAGGCCTACGCCGCCGGCGAGACCAACCCCGGTGAGGGCACGCAGGACGATCTACCGGACCTGCTGGAGGGGCTTGCCTTGGAGACCGACCCGCGGGCGGCGCGGATGCTGGAGCTGATGCGCGAGCGTGGCTGGGCCAGCTGGACCCGGTTGGAGCGGCTGACGGAACCGCCCGGCCGCTGACGCCACGGCGACGGCTCCACACCGGGCACCACGAACCGGAAACCGGCCGCTGACGCCAGCGCGGCCGACCGCGGTCAGGCGAAGAGCCGAGCACCCCACCAGTCCGGACCCGCCGCCGGCACGAAGTAGTAGCCGCCACCGACGGTCAGCGTGTACCGGCTCAGCTCCTCCCCGGCCAGCCGGCGCTGCACGCCGGCGAACCCGTCCTCGAGGTCCCGCTGGTACGCCACCGGCGCGAGCCGGCAGCGGCCGACCGCTCACCCTCGCTTTGGGCGACATTTTCTCGGCTATGGCCGAGAAAATGTCGCCCAAAGGGCCGTCGTCGGCGGGCGGCCGGCAGCGGCTGAGGTGCGGTAGCCCGCCTGCGGGGCGGGCGAGGCGGGGCAGGGGCGCGCGAAAGGGCGGCGCTAGCGGGGTGCGGGTACGGGTTCGGCGATGGCGCGGCTGTCGTAGTCGGCGCGTGCGGTGGCGATCTCGCGCTGGTGCTTCTCGGTCCAGGTGACCAGGGCCTGGATGGTGTCGTGCAGGGTGACGCCGAGCGGGGTCAGCTCGTAGTCGACCCGCGGCGGGACCACCGGATACACGGTCCGCCGGACCAGGCCGTCCCGCTCCAGCTGGCGCAGGGTGACGGTGAGCATCCGCTGGCTGATCCCGTCGATGGTGCGCTTGAGCTCGGTGAAGCGCAGCGTGCGGCTGTCGAGCAGCGCGATCACCAGCAGGGACCACTTGTCGCCGATCCGGTCGAGGATCTGGCGGACGTCACAGTCTTCCCTGGCGTCCCACTGGAAGGCCTCCTCGGTGCAGCAGGAGTTACTCGGTTCCTTCAAAGTGCCTTCTTCCATAACTCCTGATGGTTCCTGATGATGGGCTCAGTTACAAGAGGTAACCCAGCCACGACCCAGAACCAAGGAGCCGTCCCGTGACGACGCACCTGTCTCCGCCACGCGAAGCCGCCCCGGACCGGATGACCGGCCGCGCCTGGGCACTGCTGTTCGTCCTGTGCGGCGCGATCTTCCTCGAAGGAATCGACGTCTCGATGATGGGCGTCGCGCTGCCGTCGATCCGGGCCGAGCTCGGCATGTCCACCAGCGAGCTGCAGTGGGTGGTCAGCGCGTACGTGCTGAGCTACGGCGGCTTCGTGCTGCTCGGTGGCCGGGCGGCCGACCTGCTCGGGCGGCGACGGATGTTCGTCGGCTGGCTGGCCGTGTTCCTGCTCTTCTCCGGGCTCGGCGGTTTCGCGACCGAGGGCTGGGTGCTGATCCTGGCCCGGTTCGTCACCGGTATCGCCGCCGCCTTCATGACCCCGGCCGGGCTGTCGATCATCACGACCACGTTCCCGCAGGGGCCGCAGCGGGACCGGGCGCTGCTCGTCTACGCCGGCACCGCGGCCGGCGGCTTCTCGCTCGGCATGGTCGTCGGCGGGCTGCTGGCCGGGATCGACTGGCGCTGGGTGTTCTTCGCGCCGGTGCTGCTGGCCGCCGTGATCCTGGCGGCCGCGATCCGGCTGATCCCGGTGGACCCCCGGCCCGAACGGGTCGCCGGTGGGTTCGACCTGGTCGGGGCCGTCACGCTCACCGGCGCGATGCTGCTGCTGGTCTACACGGTCGTGCTGGCACCGGACGTGAGCGTCGCCCGGTCGGTCGGCACGCTCGCGGCCAGCCTCCTCCTGCTCGTTGCGTTCGTCGCGGTCGAACGCCGGTCGCCGGCGCCGCTGGTACGGCTGGGCATCCTTCGCTCGGCCGCGCTGGTCCGCGCCAATCTGGGCGCGATGCTGCTGGTCGGCTCGTTCGTGGGCTTCCAGTTCGTCGCGGTGCTGTACCTCCAGGAGGTGCGGGGCTGGTCGGAGATCGAGACCGGCCTCGCGCTGCTCGTGATCGGCCTCGACGCGCTCCTGGCGCCCACGCTCACGCCGGTGCTGGTCCGGCGGTTCGGCAACCAGCGGGTCATCGTCGGCGCGTTCGCCTTCGCGGTCCTGGCGTACGCGCTGTTCCTCCCGGTCGGCCTCGACTGGACGTACGCCGCGATGCTGCCGGCGTTCCTGGCGCTCAGCCTGGCGTTCTCGTTCGGCTACGGCCCGCTCACGATCGCCGCCACCGACGGGGTCGCCGAGCACGAGCAGGGCCTGGCCAGCGGCGTGCTCACGACGTCGTTCCAGTTCGGCTCGGCGCTCGGCCTAGCGATCGTGGCCTCGGTCATCGCGGGCAACACGGGCGCCGACCTCACGCCGGACGCGCGGCTGGACGGCTTCCGCGCGGCCCTGTGGGTGCCGCTCGCCGCCGGGGTGCTCGGCCTCGCGATCAGCGCGTTCGGCCCGCGCCGGCAGCCCAGCTGAGCCCGGTGCGGAGCGCCACCCAACGCGCGGCGCCGCCCGCTAACGCGCTTTGGGCGACATCTTCTCGGTTATAGCCGAGAAGATGTCGCCCAAGCACGTAAGGGTGGGGGCTACTGGGCGAGGGCGGCGGAGACGATGCCGGTGGCTTCCTGCTGCAGCTGGGCGAGGTGGTCGGCGCCGCGGAAGGACTCGGCGTAGATCTTGTAGACGTCCTCGGTGCCGGACGGGCGCGCGGCGAACCAGCCCGACTCGGTGGTGACCTTGAGCCCGCCGATCGGGGCGCCGTTGCCGGGCGCGCTGGTGAGCGCGGCGGTGATCGGCTCGCCGGCCAGTTCGGTGGCGGTGACCTGCTCCGGCGAGAGCCGGGCGAGGACCGCCTTCTGCTCCGGGTCGCCGGCGCGTCCACCCGGGCGTAGGCCGGCGCGCCGAACCGTTCGGTCAGCGCGGCGTAGTGCTCGCTCGGCGACTTCCCGGTCACGGCCGTGATCTCCGAGGCGAGCAGGCAGAGCAGGATGCCGTCCTTGTCGGTCGTCCACACTCGACCGTCCCGGCGCAGGAACGAGGCACCGGCGCTCTCCTCGCCGCCGAACGCGAGCTCGCCACTGACCAGGCCCGGGCACGAACCACTTGAAGCCGACCGGCACTCGATCAGGGTGCCGGCCGAGGTCGGCCGCGACCCGGTCGATCATCGAGGAGGAGACCAGGGTCTTGCCGATGGCCGCACCGGCAGGCCAGCCGGAACGGTGCCGGTAGAGGTAGTCGATGGCGACGGCCAGGTAGTGGTTCGGGTTCATCAGGCCGGCGTCGGGGGTGACGATGCCGTGCCGGTCGGCGTCCGCGTCGTTGCCGGTCGCGATCTGGTACGCGCCCTCTGGGCCGACCAGCGAGGCCATCGCGTACGGCGACGAGCAGTCCATCCGGATCTTGCCGTCCCAGTCCAGCGTCATGAACCGCCAGGTGGGATCGGCGAGCGGGTTCACCACGGTGAGGTCGAGGCCGTACCGCTCGCCGATCTCGCCCCAGTAGCCGACGCTCGCGCCACCGAGCGGGTCGGCGCCGATCCGCACGCCGGCCTCCCGGACCGCGTCCAGGTCGAGCACGGTGGGCAGGTCGCCGACGTACGCGTCGAGGTAGTCGTAGCGTGCCGGTGGTGTCGGCCGCGCGGGCCCGCGCGTACGGGATCCGGCGGACGCCGTCGAGGCCGGCGCGCGAGCAGGTCGTTGGCGCGGTTCTGGATCCACGCGGGTGACGTCGGTGTCGGCCGGCCCACCGTTCGGCGGGTTGTACTTGAAGCCGCCGTCGGCGGGCGGGTTGTGCGACGGCGTGACGACCACGCCGTCCGCCAGCCCGTGGTGCGGTCGCGGTTGTAGGTCAGGATCGCGTGCGACAGCGCCGGCGTCGGCGTGTACCCGTCGCGGCTGTCGATCAGCACGGTCACGCCGTTGGCGGCGAACACCTCCAGCGCGCTGACGAACGCCGGCTCCGACAGCGCGTGGGTGTCCTTGACCAGGAACAGCGGGCCGTCGGTGCCCTGGGCCGCGCGGTACTCGCAGATCGCCTGGCTGGTCGCGACGATGTGGTCGTCGTTGAAGGTGCGCCGCAGGCTCGAACCGCGGTGCCCCGAGGTGCCGAACGCGACCTGCTGCTCCGGCCGACGCCGGGTCCGGATGCTCGGCGTAGTAGGCGGTCACCAGCTTCGGCACGTCGACGAGGTCGGCGGGCAACGCCGGCTGCCCGGCCCGGGGATGCAGCTGACGCTCGCTCACGCTCTCTCCGTCTCTCGCGCCGGGCCCGTGCCGGCGCGCCCCCTCACTCTGCCGTCTCGATCACCCCCGGTCCACACGGCGCGGCAGCCGGTCCTCGGCCGTGCACGGCGAAAGCGGCGCCCCGGTGCGGATGCACCGGGACGCCGCTCGTGAAGGACTCGCCTAGCGGATCAGAACTGCAGGCTCCACTTGCTGAGGTAGCCGGTGTCGGCCGCGTAGATGTCCTGGACCCGCAGCCGCCAGGTGCCGTCGGCGGCCTCGCTGGAGGGGTTGGCGGTGTAGGTGGTGTTCACGTTGTCGGCGCTGTCGCTGCTGCTGCTGTTCTTCAGCGGGTAGGCGGTGCCGTCCGGCGCGACCAGGTGACGACCAGGTCGCCGCGGTAGGTGTGCACGATGTTGACGCCGACGTGGAGGTCGACGGGGCGTGCCGGCCACAGCCGGAGATGGTGATCGAGCTGGTCACCGCCGCGCCGGCGTCCGGGATCTGCGACGTCGGTGCCGTTGGTGGCGGTGCAGCCGGCCGGGGCGGTGGGCGGCGTGGTCGGCGGCGTTGGTGACCTGCAGCAGCAGGTTCGGCGAGCCGGTGCCGGGGCTGGTACACCTTGGCGGTGGCGGCGTTGTGGTCAGGGCGTCGCGACCTGCGCCGGGGTGTACGACGGGTTGGCCTGCAGCACGAGCGCGGCGGCGCCGACGACGTGCGGGGTGGCCATCGAGGTGCCGCTGATCGTGTTGGTCGCGGTGTTGCTGGTGTACCAGGCCGAGGTGATCGACGAGCCGGGCGCGAAGATGTCCAGGCAGGTGCCGTAGTTGGAGAACGAGGCGCGGGCGTCGGTGCTGGTGGTGGCGCCGACGGTGATCGCCGCGGGCACCCGGGCCGGGCGAGTAGCTGCAGGCGTCGGCGTTGTCGTTGCCGGCCGCGACGCCGTAGGTGATGCCGGCGGCGATCGAGTTGCTGCACCGCGGTGTCGAGCGTGGTGCTGGCGCCGCCGCCGAGGCTCATGTTCGCCACGGCCGGCTTGATCGCGTTGCGGTGACCCAGTTGATGCCGGCGATGACCCCGGCGTCGGTGCCGCTGCCGGCGCAGTCGAGCACCCGCACGCCGACGAGTTGTGACGGCCTTGGCCACGCCGTACGTGGACGCCGCCGACGGTGCCGGCGACGTGGGTGCCGTGGCCGTTGCAGTCGGTGGCGTTGCTGTCGTTGTCGACGAAGTCGTAGCCGGCTGGTGGCCCGGCCGCCGAACTCGGCTGTGGGTGGTCCGGATGCCGGTGTCGATGATGTAGGCGTGCACGCTCGCGGCGGTGTTCGGGTAGGTGTAGGTGGTGCTCAGCGGCAGGCTCGCCTGGTCGATGCGGTCCAGGCCCCAGGTGGCGTTGGTCTGGGTGTCGGCGAGGCGAGATGACCTGGTTCTGCTCCACGTAGGCGACGGCCGGGTCGGCGGCGAGCTCGCGAGCCTCGGACTCGGAGATCGCGGCCGAGAAGCCCCGGACCGACGAGCTGTAGGTGTGGCTGACTCGGCCGCCGTGGCGGCTGGACAGCTCACGCGCTGCCTTGCCGACCGTCGCGCTGGTGCGCAGTGCGGCGGAGTCCTTGAACACGACGATGTAGCTGCCGGCGATCGCGCGGTCCGCCGAGGCGGCGATCAGGGTGCCGGTGGCCGGGGCGGCGGAGGCCGTTCCGGGAACGAGCAGGGCTGCGGTCAGACCGGCCGCGGCCGTGGATCCTAAGACCCTGAGCAGTCGACGATTCGTCACTGCGTTCCTCCTGGTGCTGGTGGGCGTGGCATCAGAGGTTCGGACATCTGTGTAGGAAGGGGTATACGCCAGTAGGGATCGTCACGGGAAGTAGCGGTCATTCAGTGAATTACCGCGCGGTAACATGAGCGATACGTAACGTCGCTTTTACGCGGGGCGAGACCCGCAAGGTGGGCAAATACTGGGACGCCCGGGCACCCGCCGACCGAGTCGGCCGGCTCTAGGCGTAAGGGTCAGTGACGGCGCGTAGCCGGGTCAGGGCCTGGCGCAGCTGGCCCATCCGCTGCTTGCCCAGCTGCGCGGCCCACTCCGCCTCGACCTCCGCGACGGCGCTCGCCGCGATCGGGATCGCCTTCGCACCGCGCTCGGCGATCCGGACCAGCCGGGCCCGGGCATCGAGGGGATCGGGCCCGCGCTCCACGTACCCAGCGCGCTCCAGCTGGTCGACCAGGAAGCCGGCGGTCTGCTTGGTGACCTGCGCCTGCTCGGCGAGTGCGGTCAGCCGGGTGCCGTCCGGGCCGATCCGCTGGAAGATCCTGGACTGCGCGGGCGTGACGTCGTCGAAGCCCGCCGCGGCCAGGGCCTCGAACACCCGGTTCTCCAGCGCGCGATAGGGGATGTACAGCAACAACCCGATGTTGAGCTCCTCGGTCGATCCGTCGTCGGCCACGCCCGCTCCCTTGACATTAGTCAGAGTCACTGATTAATTTAGTCAGAGCATCGTACCAAACGAGGAGGGTGTGATGGACCGCGAAGCGAGCTGGCGGGTCATCGCGGCGGAGCGGCTGAGCCTCGCCGACCAGCTGGCGGGCCTGACGGCCGAGCAGTGGGAGACACCCTCGCTCTGCGCGGGTTGGCGGGTCCGGGACGTGGCGGCGCACGTCGCGCTGGCGCCGCAGGCGCCGAACCTCGCCGGCATGATCGCGGCCGGCGTGCGCGCCCGTGGCAGCTTCCATCGGCTCAACCACGACACCGCGGTCGAGCACGCCCAGCGCCCCGTCGACGCGATCGTCGGCGAGCTGCGCCGGCTCGCGCACAGCCGCGACCTGCCCTTCGTGACCAACTACCGCAACATCCTGTTCGACACCCTCGTCCACGGTCAGGACATCGCGATCCCGCTCGGCCTCCCCCGTGCGATGCCGCCGGACGCCGCCCATGCCGGCGCCGCTCGGGTCTGGGCCATGGGCTGGCCGTTCTGGGCCAAGCGCCGGCTGCGCGGCTTCCGGCTCACCGCCACGGACGTGGACTGGACCGTCGGCGCCGGCGCCGAGGTGCGCGGCCCGATCGACGCCCTGCTGATGCTCCTGGTCGGTCGGACGGCCGCGCTCCCCGGCTGAGCGGCGACGGCGTGCCGAAGCTGCCCGTCCGCGCCGCGTGAACGGGGCACACTCCGAGCCCGTGCGCGCCGTATGCTCGGGCGTCGCCGGCGGCCGATGAGGCGGCATGCCGGGGGAAGGGGCCTCCCGACTTGCACGACCCTGCGACCGCGGCCGGTTTCCTCGCCGGCGGCGCGGCCTTCAACGGGGCGACGCTGGCGGTCGCGATCCTGGCACTGGCTATCGCGTTCTTCAGTGCCCAGTACGCGCGCCGGGCGCTCTACCCGCCCAAACGCCGGCTGACCGTCGAGAAGCACCGGGCGGTCTCGCTCCTGTCCACCCGGCCCGGCTCGCTCGACGGAATCACCGTCGCCCACCACGACCGGATCCTGGCCCAGCCACACATCGCCACGGTCGTCCTCGCCAACACCGGGCAATTCGCCATCAGCAGTGACCACTTCGATCGCGGCCGGCCCATCGTGATCGATTTCCAGGTTCCGATCCTCGACATCGTCGACGTCGCGATGTCACCGCGGAGCGGCTCCTCGAAGCCCGCGTGCGCGCTGACGGGCTCGGAGATCCAGTTCGGCCCGGACCTGCTCTCCCGTGGCCAGAAGTTCACCCTGCGGGTGCTCACGGACGGCAAGCCGAAGATCCTCGATCCGGTCGCGAACCTCGTGGACACGGAGATCGAAGTCCTGGCCGGTGAGGAGTTGGCGAGCCGCACGAAGAAGCGTGACGCCATCGCCAGCCGCACGCCTGTCGTCGTGATGATGTGCCTGCTGCTCGCGCTGTGCATGGTGCTGCTGCTGGGGATGAACGTGAGCACCGCCCGCGCGTTCGACCAGGCGTTGCGCACCGCGCGGGGCTCCTCCTGACCCCCGACACCGGCGCCGTGACCACGATCATCACGTTCGCCGGCCAGGTGCCGAGGATGCGCGCGGACGTTCGGATCATGCTCGCCAACGGGCGCACACCGCGGCTGGTCGCGAGCACGCGGAGCGACGAGCGGGGGCTGTACCTGGTGAACAGCGAGGTCAGCCCGTCGGTGTTGCAGGCGCTCTCGGCCCGACCGGCGACCCTGGTGTTCTACGCGGATTCCGCCAGCTTCCGGTCCCCGGGCGTCTACTTCAACGTCCAGCAATAGCGAGCGGGCGGGTAGCTGGATCAGGGCGTCCGTCGCTCCGATCGCGACCGGTGAGCCTCGTAGCCGACGATAGCCAGGGTGTAGAACACGGCGTCCGCGGCCAGCTTGCCGGCGACGACCCCGGCGGTGACCTGACCGATCAGGAGCGGGCCGAGGTACATCGCGCCGGGGCGGATCAGGGTCGTGTCGAGCAGCTCGGCCGGGCCGAACTCCACGAGCAGAGCGCGCAGCGTGGGCAGCACCGCGTGCCGGCGCCGCAGGTCCCGCACGAACAGGACGGCGTAGAAGGCGATCCCCTCGCCCAGCACGCCGGCGTAGGCCGTGGCGGCGGGCAGGCCGAACCGCTCCACGGCACCGGCCGCGAGCACGGCGCCGAGCAGGGCGGCGACCTCCGCGGGCGCGTAGCGACGAAGCCACCGCAGGGATCGCGGCGCCGGCGCAGGCTGGTCGCCGCGCGCACGGTCGGCCGCCGCCGGGCGTGGCTGAGCGGTGCCGTCCATGTCGACCTCGTCGGGTCCGGGTGACCCTTCGGGGGACCGACCGGCCCAGGCGTGGTCATCGCCAGTGCAGGGTGCGCCGGCGACCGTGGAGATACGTCGATGGGCTGGCCACGGTCGTCGCGCCGACCGGCGGCTCTCGAACCGCCGTTACCCGTTGGTCGCCAGGATGTCGATGCCGCACGCCTTCTTCGTGGACTCGGCCACCGCCGGCAGCTTGGCGAACGCGTCGCTCGCGGTCGTCGGATCCCCCTGACCGCCGTCGGCGATCGAGCGGCTCAGCTTCGCGGTCGCCGCCCAGAACTCGCGGACATCGGCCGGGGCGGCCGCGACGACCTGATCGACGGCGTCCGCGTACCGCGCCGTCGCCGCCCGGTCGATCGGCCCGGACGCTGGCTGCAAAGCGTGGGCCTTCCGGACGCTGTCGCAGTAGGCCTTCGGGTCCGCGGACGCCCGCGGGCTGGCGGACGCGGAGGCCGAGCCGTCGCCGGCCGTGTCCGTCGAGGTCGAGTCGTTTCCGCAGCCGGCCAGTAACGCGAGGCCACAGCCGCACAGCAGGCCGGCCAGGGACCTGCGCCATTGACGAGCACTCATGAACCGTCCGCCTTCCGGAGTTCCTGGGACGGAACCCGCAGCGCCGCGAACCGACGAGTAACGCGGGACCGACCCGATGGCCCGCCACCCTACTGCGCGGTACCAGCACCCGGCTCGGCAAGCGCTCCACCTGCGAAAACCCCGGCCGCCGGTCGGTCCTGGTCGTGGCGCCCGGTGGCCACGGCCTGGACCAGATCTGGCCAGGATCGGACGAAACGTGACCGTGGCCCTGCCGCAGCCAGCTCTCGGGCGGTGTCCTGGAGAGGCCAGGGAGCCACCCCGGCAACGGCCATCAGCGGGAGCAGGAGAAGCCGATGATTTCGATGTGGGCGTCGTTGTTGCCCGAGCTGATGCGGCTCGGGTCGCAGCTGCTGGCGTTCCTCGCTCAGACCATGGGCTGCCTCGCCGCCGCCCTCGGGCTGCTGACTGTGCTGGTCATCCGGCACATCACCCATCGCCGGCAGTCCGGCTACTCGGCCACGGCACCCGATTCGCCGGCGCCGGGACGGACCGACGGACCCCTGCTCGACCGTCGCGGCGGGAGCGGGACGGGCATCGCGCGAACAGCGATCACGCGTACGCTGCCTGTCGCTTCCCACCCCGCGGACGACGGCGACGACCCGACTAGGAGGCCACAATGAGCGACCCGACGCCCACCCGCGCACTCGAGCCGATCGACCCGACCAGCGCCACCAGTCCGGCCGAACTGCGCGAGTTCCTCAAGCGCCTCCGCGTCCGCGCCGGAGAGCCGTCGATCCGCGAGATCTCCAAGCGAGCCACCGCGAACAACCTGCCGGCGCTGCCGCGCAGCACCCTGGGCCAGATCCTCAGCGGCGAGCGGTTCCCGTCCAAGGAGCAGCTCCTGACGCTGGTGCGGGTGTGCGACGTCGAGGACGAGGCCCAGCTGGACCGCTGGGAGTCCGCCTGGCGGCAGGTGGCCGATCAGAACCGGTACGGCGCGCTCACGGCGGCGGCGACGGCCCCACCGGTCAGCGCGTTGCTGGAGGCCGGCTCGGAGCAGGCCGGTGTGCTGCTGCTGCGCCGGGCCATCCCCGAGGCCGCCGCGGAGCTGTCCAAGCTGGGCCCGGGTGACGCGGCCCGGATCCTGCAGCTCTGGCCCCGCGACCTCGGTGCGGACATCATCGCCGCGATGGATCCGCGTTCGGCGGCATCGCTGCTGGTCTCGATCGGCCCGAGCGCCGCCGGCATGCTGGTCGCGCGGATGCGGATCAACGACGCGCTGGCATGCATCGAGCTGATGGGCCGGAGCGAGGCCGCCCGCATCCTGACCCGTACCCCGGCCGCCCAGACCGCGAAGATCCTGGACGCCATGCCGACGGATCGCGCCGACAAGATGCGGTTCACCCGGAAGGTGCGCCGCACGCTCACGATCGCCAAGTGGGCCGGCGGCCTCGCGGTCGGCAGCGCGATCTACCTGCTCCTCAACCAGGTCGGCTACCTGTGGGAGCAGCTCGAGGCGAGCAAGCGTGCGCTCCAGCTGCGGGAGCTCGACGCGGCCGATGCGCCAGCGGACAGCTGAGCACAGGGCGAGGCTGGCGTTGAGCCGGGCCGGAGTCAGTAGTTCAGGGTGAGCGGGTGCATCTCGTCGGCCTCGGCGTGCATGTCGAACGAGAGGAATGCGATGCCGTCCGGCTTCAGGTACTGCCGGATGTTCTTGACGATCTCCGGAAAGTCGAACCGGCCGCGAGCACCGCGCCGAGCAGGGCGGCGACCTCCGCGGGCGCGTAGCGACGAAGCCACCGCAGGGGCCGGGGCGCCGGCGCAGGCTGGTCGCCGCGCGCACGGTCGGCCGCCGCCGGGCGTGGCTGAGCGGTGCCGTCCATGTCGACCTCGTCGGGTCCGGGTGACCTAGCCGTTGTTCACCAGGATGTTGATGCCGCACGTCTTCTTGGTGGACTCGACCGCCGCGGGCAGCCTGGCGAACGCCTCGCTCCCTGCCGCCGCGTCCCCCTGACCGCCGTCGGCGATCGAGCGGCTCAGCTTCGCGGTCGCCGCCCAGAATTCGCGTACGTCGGCCGGTGCGGAGCCGACGACCTGATCGACCGCGTCCGCATACCGCGCCGATGCCTCCCGATCGCTGGGGCCCGACGCCGCCTGCAAAGCCTGGGCCTTCCGGACGCTGTCGCAGTAGGCCTTCGGGCCGGCGCCGGGCTGTGCGGATGCCGGCGGGCTGGCAGACACGGAAGACACGCTGTCGCCTGCCGTGTCCGTCGACGTCGGGTCGTTTCCACACCCAGCCAGAATCGCGAGGCCACCGGCGCACAGCAGGCCGACCAAGGGCCTGCGCCATCGACGCGGGTTCATGGACCGGCCACCTTCCGGAGTCCCGGGGACGCGGACCAGCCGCGCCGTCGACACCGGGTGACCAGGGACGCTGGTCGACCCGATGGGCCGCCACAGTACTTCGCGGCGCCCGCGACTCGGCCCGCCAGCACGGAGCTGGCGCCGGACCGGGCGGCCGGGCGGCCAGGTGAAAGAACGCCGAACGGCCTGTGCGCAACGTGCGCACAGGCCGTAAGCCGAGTCGGTCGGCGGTCACGCTCCACCGCTGGTCGGTGGATCAGGACGCCACCGCGGGCCGGAGCCAGTAGTTCAGGGTGAACGGTCCGTGCCCGTAGGTCTGCGGACCGCCGAGCGTGTCGCCGACCCCGGTGGTGACCTTGTCGATCGTCAGCCCGGCATCGGCGAAGATCGGCGAGCAGGTCTCCTCGGTCAGGGTGAGCGGGTGCATCTCGTCGGCCTCGGCGTGCATGTCGAACGAGAGGAACGCGATGCCGTCCGGCTTCAGGTACTGCCGGATGTTCTTGACGATCTCCGGAAAGTCGAAACAGTGGTCGAGGACGTTGATGCTGATGACGAGATCGGCCTTACCGACGAGACTCTCCACCAACTGCTCGGCCGGTCGAGAATGGACCTCAGCGGCGTCCCGCAAGTCGGAAGTCTTGATCTCGGCCAGGAACCGGTCAGCCAGCGGCTCGATCACCACCAGATGAGCGCCATCGAAGAATTTGGTCCGGAGCATGCTGCCCGCTCCGACATCGACGACGGTCCGGCCCGCGTACTCGTCCGGAGCGAATCCGAAGTGGCGGAACAACCGATCGGTCTGAGCCATGAAATCGCTGGTCTGCCGCCAACGATCGCGCTTGTGGAAGCGAAACTCGCCTTCCTGCGCATCCTTTTCCCACTCGTCGCGGGAGGTCTGGGTGCGCGGCGACAGTTCGCGGCCCCGGACTCGAATGTTCTTCACCGTGCGCTTCGCGCGCCTTGCCACATCACGCCAACTAGCCATGCCAGGGGACGATAGATCGCATCGACGTACGGCCGCAACGTTTTCCGAATAGCCGCCTCTGCGTGTCCGCGCAACATCGGAACCGATGGCTTGTCGTAGGCGTGACGGACCTCGAACAGCTGGTTTGGATTGCTCTGCGTGATATGCCCTGTGGTGTGCGATCAGTTGCTGCCATAACGCGGGATTCTCCCCACCCGCCTCACCATCGCCGCCCACTTGTACGCACCGACGCACTTGGGGCGACATTTTCCGCGCGATTGCGCCGAGGCCGTCGCCAACGCGTGTCGGCTGGCCGCTTTGGGCGACATTTTCACGGCTATGACCGTGAAGATGTCGCGCAGAGCGCGGTAGCTTCGGCGAGTAACTTCGGCTGCGGGGAGCGGAGGAGGACGCGATGCCGTACGAGGTCGATCCGCGGGTGGATGTCTACATCGACGCGCTGCCCGAGTGGCAGCAGGACATCTGCCGCGAGGTCCGCGAGCTCGTGCACGCCGCCGATCCCGACGTCGTCGAGACGATCAAGCGGACCGTCCAGCCGTACTTCGTGCTGGAGGGCAACATCTGCGCGCTGCTCGCCGCGAAGGATCACGTGAACGTGTTCGTCTACGACGGCGGCATCGTGCCCGACCCCGAGGGCATCATCACGGCCGGCCACGACAACAAGACCGCCCGCACCGTCGCCTTCCGCCGCGGACGAGAAGATCAACGCGCCCGCGCTGACCCAGATGTTCCAGCACGATCATCGCCAACAACCGCGCCGGCGGCTGGCGCAAGCTCAAGCGCGAGACCTGACCCACCTCCCCGCCCTCCCCGCTTTGGGCGACATCTTCACGGCTATGACCGTGAAGATGTCGCCCAAAGCGACGTGGAACGTGGCAGCCGCCGGGCGCGAGGCCGAGCCGACACCGTGGGCGGCCGCTCCCCGCCTTCCTCCCGCTTTGGGCGACATCTTCGGTGCCATAGCCCCGAAGATGTCGCCCAAAGCGCGGTCAGGGCCGGGCCCCGCGGCCCGGCGATCCCGCGGCCCGCCCGGCCGGGCGGCCGCGTGTCAAGAATTCTTGACACGGTGTCTGCTCTGCTTTACGTTCCTCATGTCAACTTTGTTTTACATGGGAGAGCGGTCATGACCTCGGAAGAGAAGCGCGCGTGGATCTACGCGGTGATCGCGGCCGTCGTGCCGGTGGCGTACTCGCGATACGTCCTCGGGGCGGCTGCGGAGCACCAACGCCGCCGACATCGCCTACGTCCGGCCGCTGCTCAACCGCCATCATCGGCGCGATCATCCTGAACATCGTCGCCAACATCGTGGTCGCGATCGTGTCCCCCAAGGACG
>CAVVAL010000023.1:0-76423 GCA_963746095.1 uncultured Actinomycetota bacterium
TGCCGTCACCGATCGCGGTGACCTCACGCCAGCCGATTCGGTCCGCGTACGCGCTGGACCGATAGCTGACCGCGGTGTCGCCGTCCACCTCGGCCGGGCCGCGCAGTCCGCACTCGAGCCGCAGGGTCTCCAGACCCCCGGCGCCCGGCGGGAAGGTGAGCTTGGTGCCGTCGACGGCCAGCTTCACCGCGGTGCCGCCGGCCTCGACACGGGTGTCGGCCAGCACCTGGGCGCAGGCCTTGGTCGCGAACGCGTCCCGTTCGGTGGCCGCGATCGTGCCGTTGCCGTCGGCGTCCAGCTCGGACGAGCTCTTGGTCTGGAACGTGGGCAGCTCGGCCATGTCGACGACGTAGTCCACCCGCACCTCGTCCGGCGCGACCCGCAGCCCGGCGTACTGGTTGACGGTGAAGTTGCCCAGCGGGTGGGCGGCCGCCGGCTGCACGCCGACCACCGCACCGATGGCCAGTCCGACGATGCCGACCGCCGTGGCCTTCCAGAGCGCGCGGCGGTTCATCGGCCACCACCGAGAGACGCCAGCGCGGTGCGGGCCAGTGGGGCATGGCGTACCGAAAAATGGGGGTTGATCTTGAGGGCTTGATCGAGATGGGTGCGGGCCGCGTCGCGCTGGCCGAGCGCCGATTCGATCATGCCGAGGTGGTAGTAGAGGAGCGCGTTGCGGGCGCCCAGCCGGACGGCGTCGCGGGCGTGCTTGAGCGCCTCGGCGTCGCGTCCGTTGACGTGCAGCGCCCAGGCGAGCGCGTCGGCGCCGAAGATGCTCTTGCGGGTCTGGTACGCCTTCTCGGCGCTGGCCAGCGCGGCCTTCGGCTGGCCGTGGTCGGCGTCGAACAGGGCCAGTTCGAGGTCGGTGGCGACGCCGTTCTGGGCGAGCAGCTTCTGCTCAGCCCGCACCAGCGCGAACTGCTTCTCCGCCCCGGCCTTGTCCCCGGTCGCGGCCAGCAGGTCGCCCAGCTCGCTCACGTACGCGGCCTGGGGGAGGCGGGCGACCACCGCGCGGTACGCGGCGACGGCCTCCGTGTTCTTGCCCTGGGCGGCGAGCAGCTTGGCCGCGCCGGCCTTGAGCGGGAGGTACTCCGCGGCCCGTTGCGTCCCCTCCTCGTAACGGGCCGCGGCAGTCTTCAGGTCGCCGGCGTTGAAGGCCAGCTCACCGAGGTAGTAGAGCGAGAAGCCGGCGTCGGCACCGCTCGGGGAGACCGCGAGCGCCTGCTCCAGCGCCGTCCTGGCCCTGGTGGTGTCGCCGCGCAGCTCCCAGGCGTAGGACGCCCGGCTGTAGGAGGACGTGTCCGGCTTGGCGTCGACCATCCGCTGGATCGCCTGGAACGCCTCGTCGTAGCGGCCCAGCTCGATCAGCGCGTCGCCGACCACACCGTGCGCGGTGGCGAGGTAGGGGTCGGCGGTGGCGGCGAGCGTGCCGAGCCGCAACGCCTCCGGGAAGTCGTGGCGGGCCGCCGCGAGCGCGCCCTGGCCGGCCAGCGCCAGCGCGTTGTCCTTCGGGCGGACCTTCAGCGAGCGCTGGAACGCACCCTCGGCCTGCGGGTAGTACGCGGGATCGACGGTGATCCGCCCCTGCTGCACGTACGCCATGCCCAGCCCGGCCCAGCCGCTCCAGTCTTCCGGGAACTTCCGGAGATGCTCCTGGGCCTGCTTGACGGCGGCGCCGAGATCCTGGCTGGAGCCGTTCTGGCTCACCGCCCTGGCGCGCGGAGCTGCGTCGGCGGTCGCCGGACCGTCTCCACGTGGCTGGAGCGCGGCGCCGGCACCGAGCACCAGCAGCACCCCCACCACTGCCGCCCCGATCACGCGGGCGCGAGTTACGGACAGTCCTCGCACGAGCCCTCCCTGGCTACGTCCGCGGCCCTGGTGACGGCAGGGTCGAGCGGTCGTTCTCTCAGGTGTTCGGAGCCCGCCCCTCGTTGGTTCACTCCAGCGGCAAATTTCGATCAATCCAAATCGATTGCCGCTCGAACCGAACGTTCTGGCGAAGTCCCACGTACCCATCAGCGCTGCGGTCCGCCGCACGGTGTTGTTGTCCCGACGCGACGAAGGAGAGGCGTTGAGCCCGGAGAACCCGGCCAGGTGGTGTGCCTGGTTTCGCCGCGATCCCGCTGGTACCCGTACTCGCGATCAGGCTCGCGTTCATCCATCGCCGCTATGTGTGCGCCCCTTGGAAGAGGAATCTATGAAGCAACGCAACAGTGGAAAACCGCGACGGCGGTTGTTCGTCGGAGCGGTAGCGATCGCCACCGCCGCTGCTGGCATCGCGACCCTCGCGCCGCAGACGAGCAACGCGTCCAGCCACCGGGAAGCACCGCTCGTCGCTGGCGAGCCTCGCCTCGACAACACGGACTTCTACGCGTTCGTGAGCCCGGATCACCCGGACACGGTCACGATGATCGCGAACTACATCCCGTTCCAGGAGCCGAACGGCGGGCCGAACTTCTACAACTTCGCCCAGAACACGGCGTACGACATCAACATCGACAGTGACGGCGACGCGCAGCCGGACATCATCTATCGGTGGTCCTTCAAGGACAACTTCCGGGACCAGAACACGTTCCTCTACAACACGGGCGTGGTGAACAAGCTCACGGACGAGACGCTCAACTTCGTCCAGACGTACAACCTGGACCGGATCACCCGGGACGGCAGGCTGAACCTGGTGCGGAACGGCATCGTGGCGCCGTCCCGCGTTGGCGAGGCGTCGATGCCGAACTACGAGCGGCTCTCCGACCAGGCCGTGGTGGACGTCGGCGCCGGCATCAAGGCCTTCGCCGGACAGTCCGACGACCCGTTCTTCGCCGACCTGCGGGTCTTCGACCTGCTCTACGGCGCCGACCTTTCCGAGGTCGGGCAGAACACGCTCAAGGGCTTCAACGTGAACACCCTCGCGATCCAGGTGCCCAAGGCCGCGATCGCGATCAACGGCGACCCGGACCGCAACCCGGTGGTCGGCATGTGGGCCAGCACGGCGCGGTCCAAGACCGAGGTCATCCAGCGGAACAACGTGCGCGAGCAGTCCGACGACCTGGTGCAGGTCTCCCGACTGGGCATGCCGCTGGTGAACGAGGTCGTCATCCCGGTCGGCAAGAAGGACGAGTTCAACGCCAGCCGGCCCAAGGACGACGCCAAGTTCCTCGACTTCGTGCAGGACCCCGAGGTGCCGAAGCTGATCGAGAAGATCTACATGATCCCGGCTCCGGCCACGCCCCGCGCTGATCTGGTCGAGGTCTTCCTCACCGGCGTCTGCAAGGCGTGCGGCGGGCCGGTCGCGGTGGATCTCAACTCGCAGCTGCTCAACCAGGACGTGGACAAGGAGCGGTTCGTGCCCAGCGAGCAGCTCCGGCTGAACATGTCGATCGCTCCGGCGAAGTCTCCGAACCGGCTCGGCGTGCTCGGCGGCGACACCGCCGGTTTCCCGAACGGCCGTCGCCTCACCGACGACGTCATCGACGTGACCCTGCAGGCAGCCGAGGGTGCGCTGCTCGCCGGTGCCGCCGACGCGGTGAAGGCACTCGGCGACGCCGTCGACGCCAACGAGCAGGACTTCCGTCATCACTTCCCGTACGTCGCCGTCTCGAACGTCAAGGCCGTCAACGAGAGCTGATCCGCTCGTCGATCCGCTCTCTACTAGCTGAAGGAGGATGAGGTGCGTAAGAACCTCACCATTTATCGCCTGACGGCGCTGGCGCTCATCGCGGGCTCGCTCGCGGCCTGCACGGCGGCCAACGCCGACGAGTCCGACCTGGCGCCGGAGGAACTGCCCGCCGCGTCGGCATTCGCGGCCGGCACCTGCGCGTCCACCGCCCAGGACGTGCTGGGCCTGGCCAACCTGGCCCGCAAGATCGCGGTCGCCGAGTCGGTCGACGTGAAGGGCCGTGGCGAGCTGCGCGACCGGCAGGCCCGGATCGCCCAGTTCCGCGCCAACGCACCGGAGCAGCTCCAGAAGCCGCTCCAGGACCTGGTGACCTCGATCGGGTACGTCCGGATCCGCTTCAACGGACAGACGTACGACCCGAAGATCGTGCGCCAGATGGACGACACGCGGCGCGCCTACCAGAAGCTCTGCGTGGGCTAGCCGTTCGCGGCCGGCGCGGGCACCCCGTCTGGGGAGCCCCCGCGCTGGCCGCGACGAACTTGGTGCGGCGGACGCTGCGTGGGGTTGCGTCCGCCGCACCAGCCCGTTTCCCGGGCGCCCGGTCGTCGCCAGCCCGCTTCCCCCCGTTGGCTCGCGGCGACCGGGCCTTTCGCGTCGTCATGGCGTCCCACCCGACGCCCCGACTGGACTTGCCGGGTTTCCGTGCCTAAACAGGGCGCCAGAGCCACGTTTGCGAAGCAGTCCGTTCGTGCAGGCGGACTGGCGTGACCTCGCTACCTCCACGCCATGGGTGTCCTGGTCGACTACTTCGGCGCGTCCGACGACGAGCTCGGCAGCGCTGGATCCGAGGATGGCCCGGCCGCCGTGAACTGGCCGCACGTCGACTGCAAGGCTGGCTGCTCGGCCTGGAGTTGCTTGCCGCCGGCCTCACCGGCCGCGACGTCAGCGAGTTCGGCTCCGACCGGCTGCTGTCGGAGGGCGACGGGGAGGGACCGTGGCTGAGCCAGATTCCTGCCGACGTGACGGCCGCCCTCGGCGGCGTCACCGATGAGCAGCTGCGGACCTACGCCGATGATGAGCTGCTGGAGGAGTGGGAACTGCAGCGCTACACCGAGCTGCGTGATCTGACGCGCGCCGCGGTCGCCGCCGGCCAGAACATCTACTGCTGGTCGTCGCTCTGACCCACGAGAAGTTCGAGATCTCGCCCCGGCCGCCGGGGTCAGCTTGTAGCCGACATTTCCGGGCGATAAACGCCTCGTCGCATACCGTTCCGTATTCTCAGCCAGGAATTCCAGCGCTGACTGCGCTCCCGCCTTGTCATCGCCATCGGGCCAGGTGTCGACGACGGCCATCGCCACCGCGGCACGCTCGCCGACCCGGTCCAGTAGCGCGTAGTCCGGTGCACCGGGGAAGCGCTGAGCGCGAAGATCGATGTGATTGAACGCCACGTAGATGAGCTCGGCGGCGGTAAAGTCGTAACCGAGAAAATCGTTACGGCACCGTCTGCGGGGCGCCGCGTCGCGCTCCGAAAACGGCCCCGAAGCTGGCGGCCCGGACGCGCGGAATGTGCAGTCCACGAATTGAGCCTCTTGACTCGACGTCAGGTTGCTTAGCCGCGCTCGGTCGAACAGGCACTCTGCCGAACCGCGCGTTGCCGAAGTGCGTGTTATCGGTGCCCAGCCTGGTGCGCGTGAACGTGCAACGTCGATACACCGTCCTGGCCAGTCGACCCGATCCCACTCGTCCTCTTTGTAGAAGGTGGCCCCGAACGAGACACGGCTGAGCGTCGTCTCGGAGAAGTCACATCGCTCGAAGACCGACGCGCAGCCGGAGAAGTAGTCAAACCGTTGCCCGGAGAAGTCCACGTTGACCAGCTTCGCCTCAGCGAAGCTGACGTCGAAATTCCCGTCCGGCACCTCAAATCGAGCATCGCGCAACTCGCCCTTGGCCAGCCAGTATCGGCGGAGGCCCATTTTCTGCGGGCTATAACCGAGAAATGCTCAGCCACAAACCGTCTGCGGGTTGGAGCGCAGTGTTGTGCCACGCCGGGGCCTGTTACTTGATGAGCCCGATGGCCGACACGATCGCGCCGACGATGCCAGCCACGACGCCCGCGACGTTCCAGATCGGCGAGGTCCAGATCGCGGACCGGTCGGCAGTGGCCGGTACCTCTTGCGCAGGCGGCGATTCTCTCCGTGCCCGGGTCGGTGCCTTGTCGCGCGGCGCCGAGTTCCGCAGCGATCGCGCGGTGACCACGCTGAGAACGATGATCAGCAGGGACAGAATCAACAGCAGAAGCAGGGACAGCTGCATGCGGCGAGCCTAGCCTTCACGCCGCGTCAAGAATCGACTATCGCCTGGTTGCCGGCACCCGCGTCCGCCGTCTCAGTCCGCTTCGGTGAGCCCGGCGGCGGCGAGCGCGTCAGTGAGGCTGTCGTAGCGGATGAGGCGGCTGATCCGGTCGCCGGCTAACTCGAAGACCGTGGCGATGTCGTGCGGCTCCGGATCGCCGGCCCAGCGTGCGCGTTGCTCGACGACCACGAGGGCGCCTCGCCCGAACCGCCGGCCAGGCTCGATGGTGATGCCGGCGCCGCTGGCCCACTCACGCACCAGCTCGACACCGCGGCCGCTGCCACGCGGCCCGCCCACCTCGACGTCCTCGGTGACCAGCGCGGCCGCCGCAGCGGCGTCACGGGCGTTCACGGCATGGTGGAAGTCCTCGATCAGTCTGTGCATATTGCACAGGATACCCGTGTGATATGCACGGGTCCATGGAACCTTCTCGAACCGGCGGCCCGGCGCTGTTCCGGCTGGTGCGGTACTGGTCGCGCCGGTGGGCGTCGCAGGCGGGCGGCGATCGCGATGTGCAGCGGGTGCTCGTCGTCGAGGCGCTGGCGGCTGCCGGCGAGCCCACCATCGGCGCGGTCGCCCACCAGCTCGGCCTGGACCGGTCGGTCGCGAGTCGAATGGTCGCCGATGCCGCGGCCGAGGGGTACCTCGATCGCGGGGTGGACCCCGCCGACGCGCGCCGCACGGTGCTGGCGCTCACCGACGAGGGCCGGGCCCTGCTGGCCAGCGCCCGAGCCTGGCAGGGCGACGCCTTCGTCGCGTTGACCGCCGACTGGTCGCCCGCCGATCGGGACCAGTTCGCCCGCTACCTCGCTCGCCTCGCCGACGAACTCGGCTCCTAGCCCACTCAACCCGAGCTTTGGGCGACATCTTCTCGGCTATGACCGAGAAGATGTCGCCCAAAGCGCGAGGGTGGCGGCTCGGGAGGGGGCGAGGGGTAGCGCAGAGTAGCGCCGGTACATGAGGTACTTGACGTACATCATGTACTTACCCAGACTGGAAGAACAGCCAGAATCTGGGGGACCACATGCCAGCTGTTCACTACGACTCCTTCACTGCGGCGCGGGTTCATTTCCGCGACCTGATCGATGCCGCCAAGCAGGGTCGGGTGGCGACCATGCGCCGAGACGACTCGCGGACCGCGTTCGTCGATGTGGAGCGGCTCCGGCACTACCTCGCCTCCGTAGCTCCGTCGGGGGCTCAGGTGGTTGCCGAAGGCGGGGGCTGGTCGGTGTTCATTCCCGGCCTACCGGTGGCCGCAGATGGTGCGACGTTCGACGAGGCGATCACCGAGATGATCGACGCGCTGCGCGAGTACGCCGACGACTGGCAAGACGAGCTCCAGCACGCACCGAACCACCGCGACAACTGGGGCCTCGTTCAGTTGATCGGTCTCAGCGACGACGCGCAGCTCACTGAGTGGCTGGTGGGAGGTCCTCGGTGACCAGTTGGCCGCCTCCCACCCGCAAGGATCACGAAACGTTCTGCCGTACCGAGGAATGGACGCAGGTCCGCGACGCACGCGGGCGCACTGGCACTCACCACGTCACCTACCAACTGCCACTCGCCGACGGACGCATCCTGCGCACCCGCATCTCCCATCCGGTCGACCGCACCGACTACGGCCGCGGCATGTGGGGCCACATCCTCCGCGACCAGTTGGACGTCGCCGAGGACGCGTTCTGGGCCTGTGTGCAGGACGGCGTCCGGCCCGATCGCGGCGGTCCGCCGGAAGCGCCGGCTGAGGCTCTGCCCGCGGAGATGGTGTACCTGCTGATCACCAAGGTCGGGCTTGCTGAGGCCGCGGTGGCCGCGATGACCAAGGCCGAGGCCGCAGCCCGGTTGGAGCAGTTCTGGACCGACGGCACCTGACCGACGCTGGGTGCCGATTGCGTCACCTCACCGGCGGCTTTGGGCGACATCTTCTCGGCTATAACCGAGAAGATGTCGCCCAAAGCGGGAGGGGTGGCGGCTCGGGAGGGTCGGCGGTTCGGGAGGGTTGGCGGTTCGCGGGGATTGGCGGTTACAGCGATAGGGCGGTGGGATCGAAGTCGCGATTCGGGGTGAACGTGCCGCTGGATCGGGCGATCAGCCGTTCCCTGTCGTCCAGGATCACGGCGTCGGCGACGATTCGCTGCGCGCCGGGATGAACGACAGTGCCGACCGCGGTGTAGAGGTGCCCGACTCGCGCCGGCCGCAGGAACGTCACGTGCAGGTCCAAGGTCAGCGCCGGGCGGAACCGCTCGCCCAGCCCGACCGTGGCCAGCCCGGCCGCCTCGTCGCAGACGAGCGACACATAGCCGCCATGGACGATGCCGGCGGGATTGGCCAGCGCCACCGGCGGCTCCCAGCGCAGCGTGATCTGGCCGGGCTCGGCCGCCTCGGTGATCAGCAGCCCGACCGCGGCGGCGTGCGGCGGCGGCGGGAAATCGCCCTTCGCCCAGCGCCGCAACATCTCCAGACCGCTCTCGTTGTGCCACCGCTCGGTGAACGTCATGACGCCAGCCTGCCCGACGGCTGCGACAAGTTTGGGCGGGGCAGCCCACGCCTTTGGGCGACATTTTCGCGGTCATAGCCGTGAAAATGTCGCCCAAAGCGAAGGGTTGGGGGCTCAGCAGCAGCGGGAGCCGGGGTCGTGACCGCGCTCGTCGGACCGGTGCCGCTCGAACTCCCGCCGCGACATCACCGGTTCCCCGGGGCGGTCACGGCGCTGCCGGTCGACGTACTGGTCGTACTTGGTCTCCCCGCTCACCTCGCGGAGGTACCACCAGAGCCGACCGGCCAGCGTGCGTGCGCTCATCGTTCCTCCGGCGGCGGCGCGTCGGCGCCACCGTCCGAACCCGTCCGCGAACCGGCGCCGACCAGCTCGCGTTCCTCGGCGGATCGGGAAGAGCCCGGAGCCGGCCACGATCTTCGACTCCACGAACGGTGTCTCCGTGGTCGGCAGCTCGCGCCCGGACCGGATCGCGACCCAGCAGACCCGGGCGGCGTCCAGGATCACGATCACGATCAGGATCGCGAAGAACGCCGCGAGCGTGCCTTGGACCGTGGTGTTCGTGACCACGGTCTGCATCTCGTCCAGGTTCTTGGCCGGCGCGAGCACCTTGCCCTGGTCGAGCGCGTCGGCGTACCGCTCACGCTGGGCGAAGAAGCCGAGCCGCACGTCGTCGGAGAAGACCTTCTGCCAGCTCGCGGTGAGCGTGACCGCCGCGTCCCAGAGCAGCGGCACACCGGTCACCCAGGCCCACTTGAGCCGGCCGGACTTGACCAGGATCACCGTGCACACGGTCAGCGCGACCGCGGCGAGCAGCTGGTTGGCGATGCCGAACAGCGGGAACAGCTGGTTGATGCCGCCCAGCGGGTCGGTCACGCCGGCGTAGAGGAAGTAGCCCCACGCGCCAACGACGACGGCGCTGGTGGCCCAGAGACCCGGCTTCCAGCTCACCCGGGCCAGCGGCTTGTAGACGTTGCCGAGCGTGTCCTGGAGCATGAACCGGCCGACCCGGGTCCCGGCGTCGACCGTGGTGAGGATGAACAGCGCCTCGAACATGATCGCGAAGTGGTACCAGAACGCCTTCATCGAAGCCCCGCCCAGGAACTGGGAGAAGATCTCCGACATGCCGAGCGCGAACGTCGGGGCGCCGCCGGTCCGGGCGACCAGCGTCTGTTCCTCGACCGCCGTCGCCGCGCTCTGGAGGTCCTGCGGACTCAGGGTGAAGCCCAGGTTCGTCACGGCGGTCGCCGCGGATTCCGCGGTGGCGCCGAGCAGACCGGCCGGCGCGTTCATCGCGTAGTACAGCCCCGGGTCCAAGATGGACGCTGCGATCAGGGCCATGATCGCCACGAACGACTCGATCAGCATGGCGCCGTAGCCGATCATCCTGACCTGGGATTCCTTCTGGATCAGCTTCGGCGTGGTGCCGGAGGAGACCAGGGCGTGGAAGCCCGAGAGCGCACCGCAGGCGATCGTGATGAAGACGAACGGGAAGAGCGAGCCGGCGAAGACCGGGCCGGTGCCGTCCTTGGCGAAGTCGGTGATCGCCTCGTTCTTCAGGGTCGGCGACGCGATGATCACGCCGATCGCCAGCAGCACGATCGTGCCGACCTTCATGAACGTGGAGAGGTAGTCACGCGGCGCGAGCAGCATCCACACCGGCAGCACCGAGGCCAGGAAGCCGTACGCGATCAGCCAGAAGACCAGCGCCTTGGCGCTCAGCGTGAACGTGTCGGCCAGCCCGGACTCCTGGACCCAGCCGCCGGCCACGATCGCGAGCATCAGCAGGCTGACGCCGATCACGGTCGTCTCCAGCACCTTGCCCGGCCGGATCACCCGCAGGTAGAAGCCCATGAACAGGGCGATCGGGATCGTCATCGCGATGGAGAAGGTGCCCCACGGGGAGGCGGCGAGCGCGTTCACCACGACCAGCGCCAGCACCGCGAGCAGGATGATCATGATCGAGAACACGGCGACCAACGCCGCGACGCCGCCGAACGGGCCGATCTCCTCGCGGGCCATCTGCCCGAGGCTCTTGCCGTCCCGCCGCATCGAGAAGAACAGCACGATCATGTCCTGGACGGCGCCGGCGAAGATGACGCCGAAGATGATCCAGATCGTGCCGGGCAGGTAGCCCATCTGGGCGGCGAGTACCGGGCCCACCAGCGGACCGGCGCCGGCGATCGCGGCGAAGTGGTGCCCGAGCAGCACCCGCCGGTCGGTCGGCTGGAAGTCCACGTCGTTGTCGAGCCGCTCGGCCGGCGTGGCCCGCCGGTCGTCCACCTTGAGGATCTTGTGCGCGATGTACTTGGAGTAGAAGCGGTAGGCGATCGCGTAGGAGCAGAGGGCCGCGACGACCAGCCAGATCGCGGAGATGCTCTCACCGCGCGCGAGGGCCAGCACGCCCCAGGCGACCGCACCGGCGATCGCGACGGCGCTCCAGATGAGCACGGATTTGAGCGTCATTCTCTCGCGTAGCGCGGTAGGCAGGGTCATGGTGGCCTCCCTGGTCGGGACGGGCGCTCGGCGGTGGTCCGCCAGACGCCGCGTACCTGCGGTTTTCCAGAACGTTCAGCGTTGAAACGCGGTCGAGCGAGTGCGGGGCATGTTCCGGCAACGAGGGGGTGATATCGCCCCGATTCCACCACAACTCGCGACGACCGGCGCCGAATCTGCGCCCAGCGGTGGTCCGCAGCCGTTCAACGGTCGGCGAAGCGGGTGGCGGCATGGCCCGGCCGGCCGGGCGGTCCCGGCGATGCGGCGGGGTAGGCCGCCCGGCGGCGCGGTTCAGGTGCGGCGGCGCTGGCGTCCGGCGGTGCGGCGGCGCGGTTCAGGTGCGGCGGCGCGGTTCCAGGCGGTCGGCCGTTCCGGCCGCTCGCCGACCTCAGGAGTTCGGTGAGGTGCTGCCGGGCGAACCGGACCAGCTCGGCACGGTCGGCCTGGCCGGTGCGGGCGCGCAGGCTGGCGACGTGCTTCTCCACCGTGCGCGGGGAGAGGAACAGCCGTTCGGCGATCTCCCGGTCGCGGAGCCGGTCGGCGATCAGCGTGAGCACCTCGAATTCCCGGACCGTCACGCCGAGCTGCCGCAGCGCCGCCGGCACCCGGTCGTGGCCGCGCCGCCGTTGGGTCACCTGGGCGCCGGCCTGGCGGAGCAGCGCCCGGCACGCCGCGGCCAGCCTCGGCACCTGCTGGGCGTGGTAGTGCGACTCGGCCGCACGCAGCCAGCCGATCGGGTCGCCCCAGCCGTCCGCCATCGCTGCCTCCGCCGCGAGCCGGCCGCCGAGAAAACGTGTGGTCGGCTGATTTTCCGCCCAGGTCAGCGCCTCGGCAGCGGCCGCGTCGGCGTCCTCGTGCCGGCCGTCACGGCCGAGCAGCACCGCCCGGCTCCAGGCCAGGAACGGCCGGTGCATGTCCACCTGGGCCAGCGCCGACCCGGCCAGCGCCTCGTACTCGGGCCAGCCGGCCTCGCCCTCGATCGCCCGGAGCAGCAGGTAGACGCCGCGGTACCCGGAGGCGCGGATGTTCGGCACGGCGGCCTCGGCCTTGGCGGAGGCGCGGAAGTGCTCGAACGCCTCGGCCCGCTCCTCCTCCAGCAGCGCGCAGATGCCCCGTGCGTGACCCCAGACCTCGACGCCGTACCCGAGTACCGAGTCGCCGAGCTCGTCGAGCGCCGCCTCCATCTCCGCCCGGCGGCCCCGCGCCGCGGCCACCCCGGCCTTGGCACCGGCCGCGAGCAACTCCAGTTCGCGCAGCCGCAGGTGACGGGCCAGCTCGCCGGCCCGCCCTGCGCACGCGAGGGCCTCCTCGTACTCGCCCAGGTTGATGTGGATGGTCGCGAGGTGCAGGTCGATCCAGGCCATCACGATGACCGCGCCGGCGTCCTCGGCGGTTCGGCGGGCCTGGTGCAGCCGGTCGGTGCCGTGGTGCCGGAGCTTGGCGATGATGCCCAGTTCCAGCTCGCAGCGGATCCGCCAGGTGGTGAGGCCATGCGTGGTGGCGATCGCCAGCGACCGTTCGAACAGCTCCTCGCCAGCGGTGAAGTCGTGGAAGCGGCGGCAGCGCGCCAGCACCTCCAGGGCCTCGCACGCCACCTCGGGCAGCGGCACCGCCGTGGCCGCCTCGACCGCGCGCTGGGCGAGCGCGGCGGCGGCCTCCAGCCGGTCCGGTCGCGGTGAGCTGAGCACGAGGTACGCGGCGACGGCGTCGATCGGCGCGGTCAACGCGGGATCCGCCACGGCTCCGGCGGCGTGCTCGATGAGCTGCCTGGCCGCGGCGACCTGCACCAGACCGGCGTCCCACCGGCCACCGGCCGCGTAGGCCCTGGCCTTGGCCACCTTGGCGCTCACCCGGCGGCCGGCCGGGGCGCCGGCGGCGACCAGGGCGGCGTCCAGCCGGTCGCCGAGGGCGATCACCCGGTCGGCGTCGCCGCGCAGACCGAGCACCGCGACCAGCGTCTCCAGCAGGTCGGCGACGACGTCCGGCGGCGCGTCCCGGCCGTCCGACAGCGCCAGGCCACGGTCGAGCAGCCCGACCGCGCTGATCAGGGCACCTCGGGCCGCGGTCTCCCGGCCGGCCCTGGCGAAGAGGCTCGCCGCGCGTTCCGGCTCGCCGCCGGCGGTCCACAGCTCGGCCGCGAGCTGGCACCAGTCGTCCCGCAGGTCCGCGCTGCTCGTCTCGACCGCCTCGGCGGCGGTCCGGGACAGCGCCACCCGCTCGCCCGGGAGGAGCCGGCCGAGGATCGCCTCGACCACCAGGCTGTGCCGGAACGCGTACCAGCCCGGGTCGCCACTCTCGTCGGCGATCACCAGCTCCGCCTCGAACGCGGGGCGGAGCACGCGTAACGCGTTCAGCGGGGCCACGCCGGCCATCTCGGCGGCGATCCCGATCGGGAACCGGGGGCCGAGCACGGCCGCCGCCTCCAGCACCGCGACGGACGCCGGCCCGAGCCGCTCCACCCGTTGCCGCACGGCGGCCATCAAGGTGTCGGGCACGGCGGTGGTGATCGTCGCGTCCCAGCCCCACCGGTCGCCGTCCGCGGCCAGGCTGCCGCTCCGGACCATCGCGCTGAGCAGCTCCTCGACCACGAACGGGGTGCCGTCGGCGGTCCGGTGCAGCTGGCGTAGTGCGGCCGGCGGCAGGTCGTCGACCTGGGCGCGGAGGCAGTGCGCGGCGAGCTGGGAGACCTGTGGCGCACCGAGCCGGTCGAGCTGGACGATGCGGGCGGCTCGGCGGGCGGTCGCGGCGTCGGCCAGGTTCCTGGCGTCGCTCGCCTCGGTGCGCAGCGTGGCCAGCAGCAGCACAGGCTGGTCGGCAACGTTGTCGACGAGGTAGTCCACCACCGCGAGCGTGTCGGCGTCCGCCTCGTGCAGATCCTCGAGCACCAGAACGCAGCCGGACTCGGCGCCGAGCAGGGTGAGCAGCCGTAGCACCGCCTCCGCGCGGATGACGAGCGACTCGTCGGCGGAACCGGGCGCGTCCGGCGGATCGAGGTGCGCCAGCCGGGACAGCGCCGGCCAGTACGGTCCGAGGTCGGCGCTGCCGGGCGCGCCCTCGGTGCGGAGCGCGGAGAAGACGGCCTCGGTCAGCGGCCGGAAGGGTGCCGCGGAAGCGCCGGACGAGGCCCGGCCGCGCAGCACCCGGGTGCCGCACCGGGCGGCGTCGGCCACCACGTCCGCGACGAGCCGGGACTTTCCGATGCCGGCGGCGCCGATCACGAAGACCGCGGCGCCCCGACCACCGCGTGCTGCGGTCACCGCGCCGACGATCGCGGCTGATTCCGCATGCCGCCCCACGAGCACGGGAGACACCAATGACATTCGATCGCCCTCGTTAATGCCGTAAATCATCCCGAGGCGATGCAGCGTAGCCCGCAGACCTCGGCGTCCGGCAGGCAGGATGGGAGGTTCGCCCGGAAATCTGGGGGCCTGGCCCCCATGACCGGTCGGCGTGCGCGGGCCAGGCTGGAGCGGCACCAGCAGCGCCCGAGGAGAAGTGACCGATGTCGTCGCACTACGTGCCCCCGCCCGGCCCGTTCCTGGGCTACCGGGCTCCCGTCCCGCAACCCCGCCGATCGAACGTCGGGCTGGTGATCGGGATGATCGCCCTCGTCACGCTCCTGCTCAGCTTCGGTGGCGTCGGCGTCTACGTGTTGGTCGGCGACGGGTTCGCCAGCCACGGCTGACCACCGCCGCCCGCCCAGATCCGCGCTGTGGGCGACATCTTCGGTGCTATGACACCGAAGATGTCGCCCGAACCGCGGTGCAAAGGCAGTCAGAGCTTGACGTCGAGGCCGTAGAGCTCGTTCAGGGAATCGGTGAGGTCGATGCCGACCAGGCCACCGGTGCGGACCCGCAGCAGCTTGCCGTCCTCGTCGTAGAACGCGGTGACCGGCATGCCGAAGCCCCTGGCGTACTCGTCGTGCAGGCCGCTGTTCTTCGAGCCGCCGACGTCGCGGGCGAGCGGCCACCAGCCGATGCCGTGCCGCTGCGGCATCAGGTTCGGGTCGCCAGTCTCCATCGAGGCCACGCCGATGAACGTCACCTTGCCCTTGAGCTTCTCGGACGCCTTGGCGTAGTCGGGCATCTCCAGATCGCAGACCGAACACCAGGACGCGTAGAGGTTCACCACGACCGGCTTGCCGCGGTACGCGGAGAGCTTGATCGTCTCGGAGCCCTTCAGCGCCGGCAGCTCGAACGAGGCCGCCGAGGTGGACGTGCCGCTGGGCTCGTCCCCGCCGCCGCGGAACGCGATCGCCGCGACCAGGACGACGACCAGGACGGCCGCCAGCTTGATGTACAGACCGGTCTTCGCCTTCGACCGGGTGACGACCGTCGGGTCGGTCAGCATGGGGCGCGTCCTTTCAGCCGAGGGTGAGGAGTGGATCGAGGCGCGCCGCGGCGGCCAGGTTCTGGAGCTGGCTGGTGACCCAGGTGAGCCGGTCCACGGCGAGCAGCACGCCGAACGCGGCCATCAGCAGCCCGGAGGTGAGCGTCACGCCCCGGGTGTGCCGGCGTACCCACGACAGCACCCCGAGCAGCCGCCCGTACGCGAGGCCCATGGCCAGGAACGGCACGGCCAGACCGAGCGAGTACGCCGTGAGCAGCGCACCGCCCTGGGCCGCCTCGCTCTGGGTGGCCGCGACCGCGAGCACCGAGGCCAGCACCGGGCCGATACACGGGGTCCAGCCGAAGCCGAAGGCCGCGCCGGCGACCGGTGCCGCGAACACCCCGTACTTGCTGAGCTTCGGGTGGAACCGGGCCTCGCGTTCCAGCACCGGCACGCTGACCACGAGCGAGACCAGCAGGTAGAGCGCCATCGAGAGCACGATCAGCCCCGAGATCCGGGTGAGCACGCCCTGGTTCTCGGCGAGCGTCCGGCCGAGCGAGGTGGCGGAGAGGCCGAGGCCGATGAAGACCGCCGAGAAGCCGGCGATGAACAGTCCGGTCTGGCGGAGGATCTGGCCGAGGTGGATCCGGCCGCCCTCGCGCAGCTGTGCCACGTCCAGGCCGGTGATCAGCGACAGGTACGGCGGCACGATCGGGAGTACGCAGGGGGAGAGGAACGAGACGATGCCCCCCGCGAAGGCCGCGGTGTAGCCGGCGCTACCGACGCTCACCGGTGCGGGCCTGTCTGCAGAGCGGCGTGCTGCATCGCCGTTGACCTCCCGGTCGGTCGCGGCGTGCCCTGGAGACGCCGTCGCCCGTAGTACGCACAACCGGGGTGATCGGTTGAATGCGCAGGCCAGCGAGGTGCTCGTGGGGTCTGCGGTCCATTTGCGCCCTCCTGGGGCGCAAATGGACCGCAGGAGGGCGCGGCCCGGTCGCGGCGCGGCGGCGCGCCGCCGCAGGGCCGATACGGTGGGGCGATGGCGTCACGTTCGGGCGGTCGGTCGCGGTTGGCTGCCGGGCTGCCGGCGATCACGGCCGATCAGGTCATCGCCGCGGCCACCGCGTTGACGAAGGAACACGGCCTCGATGGCTGGTCGGTGCGGCAACTCGCCCAAGCGCTGGGCGTCTGGCCGGCGGTGGTCTACCACCACGTGGGGGAGCGCGACGCGGTGCTGGCGGCGGTGACCGAGCGGGTCGTCGCCGAGGTGCCGCTACCCCACGCCGACCTGCCCTGGCGGGCGTGGTTCACCGAACTGCTGGCCGTCGCCCGCCCGGTGCTGCGTGCACACCGGGGCGTGGCCGGCCGGCTCGCGCTCTCCGGGGCGACCGTGCCGTCCGCGCTGCGGATCATCGATCGGAGCCAGCAGGTGCTGGCGCGGGCTGGCTTCGGCGAGGAGGCGGTGCTGGCGTGCAGCGTGCTGCTCGGCACGGCCTGCCAGCTCATCGCGGTCGACGACGACCGGGACGCCGCGCCGCACGTCGGCGGCCGCGCCCACTGCGACCAGCTCTACCAGTACGCGATCAACTGCTGCCTGGACGGCCTCGAGGTCCGTCTCGCGTCTCTCTAACCCTCGCTTAGGGCGACATTTTCTCGGCTATGACCGAGAAGATGCCGCCCAAAAGCGCAGAGCAGCGGCGTTCAGCTCAGGGTCAGGCGGATTATCCGGTCGTCGTCGGGGCCGGGATCGCCGCGACCGTCGCGATTGGACGTGAGCAGCCAGACCGAGCCGTCCGGCGCCGGCGCGACGTGCCGCAGCCGGCCGTACTCCCCGGTCAGCAGGGCCTCCGCGGACTGGCCGTCCAGCCCGAGCCGGTAGAGCCGCTCACCCTTGAGACACGCCAGGTAGGCCTGGTCGGCGATCACGGCCAGCCCGCTCGGGGAGGCGTCGTCGGTGCTCCAGGTCGCCACCGGGGCGACGAAGCGGCTGTCGTCGCTGTCGCCCTCGACCTCGGGCCAGCCGTAGTTCTTGCCGGCCTCGATCCGGTTCAGCTCGTCGTACCGGTTCTGGCCGAACTCGGTGGCGAACAGCTGGCCGGAACGGCTCCACGCGAGGCCCTGCACGTTCCGGTGCCCGTAGCTGTAGACGGGGGAGTCCTCGAACGGGTTTCCCGGCGCCGGCTCGCCGGTGGGGGTCATGCGCAGGATCTTGCCGCCGAGATAGTTCTTGTCCTGGGCGGCCTCCCGATCACCGGCGTCGCCGGTACCGGCGTAGAGCATGCCGTCGGGTCCGAACGCGATCCGTCCGCCGTCGTGGTTGCCGGCCCTGGGCAGGCCGGTGCGGATCGGTTGGGGCCGCTCACCGAGCCGGAGCCGGGCGATCCGGTTGTCCTCGGCGGTCGTGTAGTAGAGGTAGACCCAGCGGTCCTGCTCGTAGGTCGGGGCCACCGCCACGCCGAGCAGCCCGCCTTCGCCGTTGGGCTCCGCCTCGGTGATCCGCTGGACCTCGGTGACCTTGCCGTCCGCGGTCACCGAGAGCAGGCGCCGGCTGTCCCGCTCGGTCACCAGGGCGGAGCCGTCCGGGAGGAACGCCACGCCCCAGGGTGCTTCGAGGCCGGTGACCAGCGTCCGCGCCGAGTCGGCGGGGATGCGCACCTCGCGGGCGTCGTCGACACTCGGGTCGGCGAACCAGCCCTGCCAGTAGCCGAGAGAGATCACGGTCACGCCGAGCACGATCGCGGTACCGGCGGCGACGAGCGCCGTCCTGGGCAGGCTCATCGCTCCAGGGTAGGCGGGTTCGCGGCTTGGCGGGCCGCCCCCTTGAAGGCCCGCCAAGCGGTGCAATTAGGCGAACCTAATCTATTGAACGGCGTTTAATAGTGGACGGGCGTGGCGCCGCGCCGGTCGACTCATTTACCCGGCGCGGAGATGTGTGATCGGGCCGGCGGCGGGGTAAGACTGATCCGTGCAGACAACTCCAGATGCCCCCATAACCGAGCAGGCCCTCTCCGCGGTCCCAGTCTGTGACTTCTGCGAGGCGCCCAACGCGCTCTACGCGTATCCGGTCGCAGCCATCACCGTCGGCGGTGACGAGGAGACCATCCCTGCGGCGTTCTGGACCACCTGCATGGACTGCCATCGGCTGATCGAGGCCAAGGCCTGGGACGTCCTGACCACGCATGCCGGCTATCCGCCAGGCTTCTCGCCGACCCCCGTCACCGCGTTCCGCGACCACCAGCGCGGCGGCGCGACCCTGCTCGTCGCCGAGCCGGAGTAGCCGACCAGCAGCCACCGATCGTTGACTCTGAGCGATGCCAGCCACGCCCGAAGGTGATTGAGAACTCCCCGTACAGGGTATGAGGGACTTACCGTCCGGCCCCCTGCACAAGGAGTGATTGTTGTGGCTGGCATGCTCAGAGTTCCACGCACCCGCGGCGCGCTCAGCGGTCTGCTGCTGGTCCTGCTCGGCGCCTGGGGCGCGCTCATCCCGTTCGTGGGCCCGTACTTCGACTACGCCTACACCCCCGACCGCACCTGGGCCTTCAACTCCGGCCGGTTCTGGCTCTCGGTCCTGCCCGGCGTACTCACCGTCCTCGGCGGCCTGATCGTGTTCTTCAGCGCCAACCGTGCGATCGCCGTGTTCGGTTCGTGGCTGGCCGCCATCAGCGGCGTGTGGTTCGTCATCGGTGGCCCGATCAGCACGCTGTGGACCGCTGACGGATCGAGCGCCGCCGGCACGCCGGTCGGCTCGACCACTACCCAGGCGCTCGCCCAGCTCGGCTTCTTCACCGGGCTCGGTGCCGCGATCATCTTCTTCTCCGCGCTCGCGCTCGGCCGGTTCACCGTGGTCGGTGCTCGGGACGTGGCGCTGGCCGAGCGGGAGGCCGCCGAGCAGGCCGCGCTGGAGACGGCGCTGGCCAGGGATGCCCAGCGGCGTGCCGCGGAGCGTAACGAGGCGGCCAAGGCTGGGGACGCCGACGCCAAGGACGCCGACGCCAGGGACGCCGACGCCATCCGGGCCAGGGACGACGACGCGAGGACCGGCACCCCGGTCGTGACCCGGCCGGTCGACCCGACGCCGGACCGGACCGAGGAAAAGCCGGCTGCCACCACGTATCCGCGGCCGGACGACAAGCCCGCGCGGTCGACGCTTCGCCCCGACGAGCCCGCCGACCGCCCGAAGGCCTCCACCTGACCTCTCCCGACTTTGGGTGACATCTTCTCGGCTATGACCGCGAAGATGTCGCCCAAAGTGCTGAGTGGGGCAAGGCTGAGGGCCAGGGCTGAGTGGGGGCTCGGCGATCAGGGGTGGCGGCCGACCGTGCTGAGCCCGAGCCCGAACGCCGCGGTACGGCCCTCGGCCAGGAACGCCTCGATGTCCTCCAGCGGTAGCGGCTTGGCGAAGTAGTACCCCTGCCCGTAGCCGCAGCCACTCTCCCGGACCTCGACCAGCTGCTCGACGGTCTCGATCCCTTCCGCCACCGTGGCCAGCTCCAGGGTGTGGCCGAGGTTCACGATCGCGCGGGCCAGCGCGGACGCCGGTGACCCGTGCTGTACTTCCTCCACAAAGGACTTGTCGATCTTGAGGATGTCCACCGGGAAGCGCCGCAGGTAGGCCAGCGACGAGTAGCCGGTGCCGAAGTCGTCGATGGCCAGATACACGCCGAGCGCCTTGAGGGCGTGCAGCCGTTGGTTGACCGCGTCGGTGTCGGTGTCGTGGAGCAGCACCGACTCGGTGATCTCCAGAATCAGGCAGCGCGGATCGAGCCCGCCGTCCTCCAGCGCCTGGGTGACCGTGGCCGGCAGATCGGGCTGCTGGAGCTGCATCGCGGAGAGGTTGACGCTGACGCTGAGCGGCGCCTTGCCCTGCCGGCGGGCGTTCCACTGGCCCCCGCGCCGGCAGGCCTCCGCCAGCACCCACTGCCCGATCGGAAGGATGAGGCCGGTCTGCTCGGCCAGCGGGATGAACTCCAGCGGCAGCACCAGCCCGCGCTCGGGATGCTGCCAGCGCACCAGGGTCTCCACGCCGGTGATGCAGCCGGTGCGCAGATCGACGATCGGCTGGTAGCTGAGCCGCAGCTCGTCCCTGGCGATCGCGCCGCGCAGCCGGGACTCCATCTCCAGGCTCTTCTGCCGGGACACCTGCATGGCCGGCTCGAACACCTGGCAACGGCCCTTGCCGCCGTCCTTCTTCGCCCGGTACATGGCCAGGTCGGCGTTCTGGATGAGCGCCTCGCCGTCCTGGCCGCCGATACCGTTGAACGCCACACCGATGCTGGAGTCGATGAAGATCTCCTTGCCCCGGATCACGAACGGCGCCTGCAGCGCGGCGATGATCCGGTGCGCGACCACCGTGGCCTGCTGCGGGGTGGGCAGGTCCTGGAGCAGCACGGCGAACTCGTCGCCGCCGAGCCGGGCGGCGGTGTCGGTCTCCCGCAGGCAGGACCGGATCCGTTCGGCCACGCCGACCAGCAGCGCGTCGCCGGCCGAGTGGCCGAGTGAGTCGTTGACCGCCTTGAACCGGTCCAGGTCGACGAAGAGCACCGCGATCTGGCTCTGCTCCCGCGCGGCGCAGGCGAGCCCGTGGTCGAGCCGGTCCAGGAAGAGCGCCCGGCTGGCCAGGCCGGTGAGCGAGTCGTGGAAGGCCTCGTGCATGTCCTGGAGGGTCTTGGCGTCGGTCACCGCGAGGCTCACGTGCTCGGCGAACGCGAGCAGCACCTCGCGGTCGGCGTTGCTGTAGGTGCGGCCCAGCACGTACGAGGCGACCACCAGCGCGCCGACGGTGGTGCCGTTCTCGTGCACGGGCGCGGCCATCGCGGACTGGAGCTGGTCGTCGGCGAAGTCGGGCATGCCGTGCGGCGAACTGCCGTACCGCTCGATCACCACCAACTCGTCCCGCAGCATCGCCTGCCCGGAGGCGCCGGAACGGGGCGCCGGCATCCGCCACAGGCGTTTGGCCAGGTCGGGTCGGATGCCTTGGCTGGAGACGAGTAACAGCATCTCGGGATCGTCGGTGTCGAGCAGCCGCAGCCCGACCGTCTCGTCGCCGAGAAGTTCCTGCGCGCCGGCCGTGATGGCGTCGAAGATCTGTTGCTGCGGGGCCCGCCGGGCGATCGCGCGCTGGATCGTGGAGAGCTGTTCGAGCAGCCGCTGCCTGGCCTGCAACGTGATGAGCAGCCGGGCGTTCTCGGCGGCCTGCCGGCGCTCGGCGGCCAGCGTGCGGTGGGTCTCCAGGGTCAGCTCCAGCACCCGGGCCATGCCGCGGATCAGGCTGATCTCATCGACCGTGAAACCGTCGTCCCCGGACCGCGCCACCACCAGGTGCGCGAGCTCCGGCGTGCACAGCGGCGCCGCGAACGCACTGCAGGTACCCGCGCCGACCACCTGGAGAGAGCGGCGTTCCCCGGCCGCGACCGCCAGCAGCTCGGCCTCGGGCGTCCGGCCGGCCAGGAAACCGACCGCCGTCACCACGGCCTCGCCGGACACCACCGCGGCGACCTCGGCCTCCAGTACCCGGGCGGCCCGTTCCACCGCGGCTCGGGTGGCGGCCACGGCGTCGGGCACCGCGGAGACGAACGCGAGGAACTCCGCGAGGTGTTGGGCCGAGACTGCCGTCGTGGGGGGCAGCATCAGCTCACCGCGAGGATGACCAGGGTGTGGTTGTGGAAGCCGTTGATCCCCTTGGTGCGGGCGATCTCGCCCCACGTGTAGAGGCCGGCCAGCGGCGTACCGGCCGCTTCGGTGACCAACCGTTCCACCTCCGTCTTCACGCCGGTCTCGCCGAGGAGGTCGCTGCGGGAGACGCAGTCGAACGCGATCAGGCCGATCGGGTCGACGCCGTCCAGACCCTCGACAGCCGATCGGCACGCGTTCACCGCCGCGGCCAGCACCGATTCCTCGTCGGCCTCCATCGGCGAGATCAGCCCACCCTCGGGGATCTCGCCGCTGGACCGGAGCCAGCCCTCCCGGAAATGTTCGACCGAACTGACGTTGCGAACCTCTTCGCCACTCCGGCGCCGCACGCCGATCGGGCGCGTCCGGGTGAACTGGTCAAATGCCACCGGGTCACTGTAGGCCTCGGCGGGTGCGTCCAGACGGCGAAGGAAAGCCTCCAACGCCGGCTGGTCGTCGAGCGTGCGGACCTGTCCGTTGGCGCTGCTGGTCACGATCATCGGCTTGCCCACCTTGTGCCAGCCGTGCTGCAAACCGATGCCCAGCGGGGAATCCGAGGCGATCGTCGCGCCGACCACGGCGTCGGTGAGGACCTGGTCGTCGAGGAACTGAAACGTGTCGAGGATCGTCAGGTCGGGGCAGGAGGCGCCGCCGACCAGCGGCATGCTCGCCCCCACCACGTCGTACGCGCCGCTGATGATCTCCTCTTGATCCTGGGACCGACCGTCGGTGAGCAGCAGCAACACCTGATGCGGCCGATCCTGGACGCGGATGGCGCTGGCCGCGACCTGCGCGCCGGCGGCCCGTTGCCGGGTGGCCGCGCCGGTCGCGCCGGCGGTGGCGACCGAGAAGCCCGGCCCGCCGAGCGCAGTGACCACGACGCCGTGCTTGGCCGGACCATCGGCGGCGATCACCGCGGCCGTACAGCAGCCGATCAGCGGCGTACCGGCGCCGACCTCCAGGATGCCGGCGAGCACCGCGGCCGGGTCGTGCTGCGCCGTGCAGAACACGATCAGCAGCGCGGCGGCACGACCGGCGAGCGCCTGACCAGCGGCGGCGCGACCTGCCGAACGAGAATCGTCCTCAGTGGACACTCCGACCGAGAGCCACCGGCGAGCCTGGGCTGGCTCACTCGCAAGCGGTTCCACCGGACGGTCGGAATCCATCCGCTCATCTTCGGGGGGCGGCCCGCTCATCACAACCGTCATTCCGGGTGAGGCACGTCGGCGCGATGCGCTGCCAGGACGTCACCGCCGAAGTCGCTCAACGGTCGGCGTAGCACGGTGTGCGCGTGGTTGGCGTCGTTGGCGGTGTTGTCGTACTCGATGAGCAGATCCGGGCCCTGCACGCGGTAGTAGTGACCGCCGCCGGCCTGCTCCGAGCCCTCCCAGGCGAAGAACAGCTCGGCGCCCGCGACCCGGGCTTGTTCGACGGCCGCCAGTTCCGGTGGAAGCCGGTCGAGATAGGCGCTGACCAGCTGATCCAGGAACCCGCGCGCGGTCGCGCCGAGCACTCCGCTGCCGACGCCCAGCGGTGCGAGTACCCCTCCACGCGCGGGCTGACCGACGTGCGGATGTCCGAGGGCGCCGACGTGGCGACGACGGCTTCGATCCGGGCCGCCGGCGTGAGCTCGGCCAGCAGGGCCCTGGCCAGGTCTTCCTCGGGTGCCAGCGGGCGGACCACCGGCCGGCCGGCGTAGTCGATCCGGGCCGGATTGGCGCCGAGGAAGACCGGCGCCGGTACGACCTGATCGCCGAGGATGGTCATCGTGACCGAGATGTGGTGGCCCTCGAAACGCCAGCCCCAGACGTCGTCCGCGGTCGGATTCCCGAACACCGTGATCCAGTAGTCGTTGCTGTGCCGGCCCCGCCGCCACCCTTCGGACCGGTCGAGGACCTCCTCCAGGGCGACGATCGTCATCGCCTGCGCGTACGCGTGCGGGCTGAGCGCGGTGGCCAGCAGGCGATGCACGGCCTTGCGGCTTGCGGTGCCGAGATCGGCCAGCGCGATGCCGGGCCGGGGCCGGGGGCGGTACTCCAGATGTCGCCGGGCGGCATCGTCGGAGAAAGCCAGCTGAGCCTTCTCGCGCTGCGCGTCGTCCAGTCCACCCAGCAGAGCGGTCGCTGCCGTACGCATCAGCGCCGGCGTCGTGTCTTCGCGTGCCACAGGTTCGCCTCCGGTGGACACGCTAGCGGGAGCGCTACCACGGCGGTGTCACCCGCGCGAACTTGTCGGATCGGTGCGGCATCCTCGACCGCATGACCAGGCAATTGCAGATCACGGTCGACTGCGCCGATCCGGTGCGGCTGGCCCAGTTCTGGGCGGACGTGCTCGGCTATGACGGGGAGGAGCCGCCGGCTGGGCACCAGAGCTGGGCCGAGTACTCGGCGGCCACGGGAGGGTCGGCCGAGGCGTGGAGCGCGGTCGTCGACCCGGCGGGCATCGGTCCACGGCTGCTGTTCCAACGCGTGCCCGAGGGCAAGGTCGTGAAGAACCGGCTGCATCTCGACGTCCGGGTCGGCGGCGCTCGCGGTACGCCGAAGGAGCAGCGCCGCCCGCTGGTGGATGCGGAGGCGAGCCGGCTGACCGGTGCGGGCGCGGTGCACCTGCGCACGATCGAGGACGAGTCGGACTACTTCGCGGTGCTGCAGGACCCCGAGGGCAACGAGTTCTGCCTCTGCTGAGCTGAGCGCTGGCCGGCGGGCTGGCGGGCTGGCGGGCTGGCGGGTGGCGCGGGCGGACGTGCCGGCGCGGGCGGGCGTGCCGGCGCGGCGGGCGGGCTGGCGGCCGGTGCGCGGGCCGGCGTGGCTACTCGGCGGGCTGGCGCGGCTTGGGGATCAGCGGCGTCAGCGGCTGGTCGTCACCAGCCGGCGCCGGGCTCGGCGCATCCGGCGTGGGCGGCGCCGCCGGGTGCGGCAGCACGTGCTGGCCGGGCAGCGGCTCGGCGGAATCCGCGCCGGCCGGCTCGCCCCGAACCACGTCGAGGACGACCAACTGGGCGTGCCGGCCGCTCGGCGTCACCCGCACCTCGGTGGCCCAGCAGGCGGCCGTGAGCAGCGGTCGGGCGGCCACGAAGTCCTCGATGGACGTTCCCGCCCGGCACCACAGCAGCACCCGCTCGCCGTCCGGCGCGGCACTCGTGAGCAGCACGAACGGCAGCCGGCCCTGGCGGGAGTGGATCCTGGCCTGGGCGCAGCCGGTGCGGACCCGGTGCGGGGTGATGACGCACCAGACCCGCGCGGCCACGAAGCGCCGCAGCCGCGGCGACATCGCCAGTGCGATCCCGAGCGAGAGGGCGACCGCGGCGATGAGCGCCAAGGCCGCCACCGCACCGGCAGCGCGGACCAGGAGCCCCACGGTCAGTGCGGTGCCGGTGACCAGCGCGGCCTCGTACCGCCAGCGCCAGAGCAGCACGAACGGGTTCGGCCGCGCGACCGTGACCAGGATCTGTTCGAGTCCGGCGACGACGTTGCCCTCGCTCCGCCGCTGGGCTCTGGCGCCGATCATGACGCGCGCTCGTGGACGGCGGCCGAGCCGGTGCGGGCGCGGCGTCCGGTGCGGCTGGTCTTGCCGGTGCGGGTGCCGGAGCAGGCGCGGAGACCGTTGCTGGTCTCGGTGAGGCGGCCGGTGCCCCAGCAGATGAAGCAGCTGCGGAGGGCGGAGTGCCGGCTGACGCCCGTGCCGCCGCACTGGTAGCAGCGGCTGAGCTGGTGGAAGCGTGGGTCGCGGTAGGTGCGGCTCAGGCCGCGGCCACGCTGGATGATCTCCCAGCCGTGGATCAGTGCGCGACGGTCGGACCCGGCGAACAGGACGGACCCGGCGCGGCGGGCCTGACGTTCAAGCCAGGGGACGATCCTCTGGACCCGTTGAGTCACGATGGTGAACACGGTGCACCCCTCTGCTCTCGCAGGAACTGGTTGGGCGGTATGCACCGGTCGGGTTGATACACCAACATCTGCCCGACGCGATCGGTTCTTCTGGCGGCTGGCTCGCCAGACCGAGAGGCGATGACTGAGGCGCTGCATGTCCGCGGTGTGTCGCGGGCGCGTGCGGCGCCTCGGCCGGTCAGGCCCGTTGCGGGCCCGTGATCTGGAGATTTCCCAACGGCCACCTCCCTGCGACGTCCGGTGCGCGATGCGCGAGGCCGGCGGCCGTCCGGGGTGGTTCAAATCGTTACGGTCGCGTCCTTGCTATCGGCGTCTCTGTGGCTAGGATGGGCGACGTTCTTGCCGTTGGCAAGTGCCACTCCTGGTAATTGCCAAACATTGTTGCCTCTGGTGATTGCCGTAAGCGGCCCCACTGTTGTGGCTGAGGTTCTGGAGGTAGGTGGGGCCAGTGGTGGATAATTCGAGCCCCGTCCTTCGCCGCCGAGAGCTGGGCTACCGGCTGCGGGACCTCCGGCATCAGGCAGGTTTCAGCGTCGACCGGGCGTGCGAGGTGCTCGAGTGCTCGCCGGCCAAGATCAGCCGGATCGAGACGGGCGCGCGCGGAGTCAGCCTGCGTGACGTCCGGGATCTGAGCGAGGCCTACGGCGTCGAGCCGGACGAGCGTGAGTACCTGCTGGCGCTGGTCCGCGAGAGCAAGCAGCAGACCTGGTGGGAGGACTACGACGTCCCCTACAAGCAGTTCATCGGGCTGGAGACGGCCGCTCAGTCGATCCGTGACTACGAGTCCGGGCTGGTGCCCGGTCTGCTCCAGACCAAGGAGTACGCGCGGGAGCTGACGCGGGGCATGGTGCCGAGGCTCCCCGCGGCCATGGTTCGACAGGCAGTGGACGCACGGCTGACCCGGCAGAAGATCCTGCTCCGGCCGAATCCGCCGCAATTCCACGCGATCCTCGACGAGGCCGCACTGCGTCGGGTGGTCGGCAGCCCCGAAATCATGCGGGCTCAGCTCGAATTCCTGATTGAACGCGCCGCCAAGCCGAACGTGACCATCCAGATCATTCCGTTCGAAGCGGGCGCGCATCCGGGCCAGGACAGCACGTTCATGATCCTCGACTTCGACGAGGCGATGGACTCGAACGTGGTCTACATCGAAGGCCTGATCGGCAACATCTATCTCGACCGCCCGGCGGATCTTGATCGTTACGCCCAGTTCTTCGAGGACCTGCGCGGCGTGGCGCTCACCCAAGAACGCTCGATCGCCCTGATCGAGCGATCGGCAGTACTCACCTCCGATGAACCGGCAAGGCCCGAGGTCGCGTACCGCTGGCCGGAGAGGGGAATCGACGAACACCGACGAAAGCAGAGTGACAAAGATGTCCACGACGGATTCCCGCACGGGTATGGCCTGGCAGAAGGCAAGCCGGAGCGCACACAACGGTGCATGCGTCGAAGTTGCTCCTGCGGTCGGCATGGTGGCCGTCCGTGACTCGAAGAACCCGAGTGGCGCGATCCTCTTCTACACCCCCGAAGAGTGGAGCGCGTTCATCGACGGTGCGAAAAAGGGCGAGTTCGACCACCTCGTCTGACGTTTTATTCCGGGCCACCCGCCCGCAGGGTTGTTCACCAGCGGCCGGGCACCGAGCGAGGCTTTGTGCCCGCCCGTCTGATGGATCTCTGCGTTGCTACGGCCAGGCAACCGATTGCCGCGCTGACTGAGAGCCGGTTGGCTTGGGGCGCTGGGTAGGGTCGATCGTGAGATCGGTTCGCCTGCTTCAGGAGGTCACGTGCGTGCTCTGTTCGACGGTTGCCGTGGCCCAGCCGGTCTGCGTGCCGCGTGACGTCGCCGCGAACGCCATGGCCCACGCCGCGACCATCCGAGCGGCCGGAGCGCGAGTAGTCGTCTTCCCCGAACTCTCCATCACCGGGTACGTCCTGGCCGCCCCCTCGATCACCGTCGACGACGGCAGGCTGGCGCCGATCGTCGAGGCGTGCGCCGAAACTGGTGCGTTGGCCCTGGTGGGCGCCCCGATCCAGGACGACGACGGCCGGCACTACCTGGCGACGCTGGCGGTGGACGGAGCCGGCGTCACGGTGGCGTACCGCAAGATCTACCTGCACCCGCCCGAGCCGGACCGGTTCGCCGCCGGTGACCAGCCCGCCGTGATCGAGGTGGACGGCTGGCGGCTAGGCCTGGCGATCTGCCGGGACACCGGGGTCGCGCAGCACGCCGTCGACACGGCCGCGCTCGGGATCGACGCCTACGTGGCCGGAAGCCTGTTCGTGCCCGGCGAGGAGCGCCGCTACCAGGATCGGATGCGTGATCTGGCCGTGCGGCACGGGGTCTGGGTGGCCAACGCGAACTGCGCGGGGCCGGCCGGCGACTACGCCCAGACCATCGGCGGTTCGGGAGTGTGGGCTCCGGACGGTACGGTGGCCGCGCAGGCCGGCGCCGAGCCAGGCGAGATCGTGCAGGCGGCGCTGGCGCAGCCCGCCAGCCAACCCCGTTAGGGTCTGTACAGGCCTAGGCCCCCGCCGCGTCGCCCGCGGTCCAGGGCTGGTTGGGCCAGAATGGCCATTCCTCGAACGCCACGCAACGCCCGCCGGCGTCGAATCGGATGAGCCACAGATCGCGGTACTCCTGTTTGACCGGATCGCCGTAGCGGACCTCCGCCCGCACCACGCCGAGGTCACCGTCCACGGCCACCACCTCGGTGGTCAGCTGGAACGCCTCGTCCGCGCCTTCCCGCTCGGCCTCCCACATCTCCTCGATGGCGGGCAGCCCGGCGATCGGGTCGGCGTACGGGGAGTGCCGGTAGGTCGCGTCGGCGCTGAAGAGCGCGCCGAGCGTGTCGGTGCCCGGTGTCCGCCAGGCCCGCTCGTACGCCGCCACCCAGTTGGCTACTCGCTCCCTGTCCATGCCACGGAGCCTGCCACGGCTCGTCCGCTTCTGCCCGGGTACGCCGGCAAGCAGGGCCTCGTCGCCGCAGTGATCTGCGCGACCGCTTAGCTCGACGCGGGCGCCGTCACGGCGACGGCGCCCGCACCGGTTCACGGTCGGCCGGGCCGTCGACGCCCGACGGCACTGATGAGACGCGGACCGGTGTGCGCGGACCGCTCGTCAGTTCCTCTGGCTCGGTCAGCACCGCGTAGAGCACCACGATCACGACGATGCCGACCAGCAGGATCACGGGCATCAGCAGCTGGAACGGGTCCGCCCCGGTGAGTTTGCCGCCCGTGTGTTCGTGCACCTTCAGCGCGGCCATCCCGGTGTAGTGCATGCCGCAGACGGCGACGCCCATGATGAGCGCCGCCAGCGTGATCGTCACCGGCCGCGCGGCCACCACGGTGAACCACAGCGCCACCGTCGCCGCGACCACGGCGATCACGACCGACGCGATGACCAGGCCCGGCCGGTAGGCGATGTCGCCGCCGCCGACCTGCATCGCCGCCATGCCCATGTAGTGCATGATCGCCACGCCGACTCCGGTGAGGACTCCGCCGCCGAGCAACCGGAGCGCGGTGGGCCGCCCGGTGCCGACCGTGAACAGGCCCACCCCGACCACTCCGACCGACGCCAGTGCGCTCGCGACCGTGAGCGGCACGTTGTAGCGCACGTCCTGGCCCACCACGGTGAAGCCCAGCATCGCCATGAAGTGCATCAGCCAGATTCCGGTGCCGCCGATCGCGACCGAGGCCAGCACGAGCCAGCGCGTCGGATGGGCGTTCGCCGTCTGCCGTCTGGCCTTGGCCGTGCAGACCAGGCCGAGCAGCGAGCCGAGGTACGAAATGCCGAACGCCATGACCGGATTGACCCAGCCGTACGTGAAATGGCTCAGCTCCACTAGTTTCCCCCAGCCATGCGCGGATGGGCGCGCGGCCCCCCGCCGCCCCCTAGGGAGCATGAGTAGCCATTGCAGTAGCAAGCAAGGGGCTACGAGGTTAATTTTTCCTGTTCAGGACGGGTGATGCCGGTGAATCGTCCCAATCTGAGCGGGAAGTCGTTCGGCTCAGACGTTGACCATGGTTCGCGGTTCGCGGTGGTCCGCCTCCGGGGCGGTCAGCACCGTGTAGAAGACGACGATCATGACGATGCCGACGGTGAGGACGACCGGCATCAGGAAGCTGAACGGGTCCGCGCCGTCGACCCTGGTGACGCTGTCATGGGCATGGACCTTCACCGCGGCCATGCCGAGGTAGTGCATGCCGCAGACACCGGCCGCGATCAGCAGCGCGGCGAGCGTGATCGTCAGCGGACGCAGGACGACGATCGTGAACCAGAGTCCGGCGGTCGCCGCGACCACCGCGATCACCACCGAGGCCAGCACCAGCAGCGGCCGGTAGCCGATGTCGCCATCGATCCGCATCGCCGCCATGCCCAGGTAGTGCATGCCCGCGACGCCGAGCCCGGCCAGGGCACCGCCGGTGAGCAGCCGACGGGGCGACGTATCGCCGGTGCCGACGATGAGTAGGCCGACCCAGATGACGCCGACGGCGGCCAGTGCGCTCGCCACCGTGAGCGACACGTCGTAGTGGACGTTGCCGCCGACCACGGTGAAGCCGAGCATGGCCATGAAGTGCGTCAGCCAGATGCCCGTGCCGCCGATCGCGATGGCGGCCACCAGCAGCCAGCGTTGCCGATGACCGGCCGCCAGCGGGCTTCTCGCCCTGGCCGTGCAGACGAGCCCGAGTAACGAGCCCAGGAACGAGACGCCGTAAGCCATGACCGGATTGACCAGGCCATAGCTGAAATGGCTGATTTCCACGCTTGCTTCCTCCGTGCCGACCCGCGGGCGCACGGCCCCGGGCCGCCCGTAGGGCAGAAGCATGGAGAAGCGCGGGGCGCGGGGGGAGGGGCCGGACGGCCAGAGAAATTGCTCCGAGTAGTTGATCGGCTACCAATAGTTAAGGCGCCGATATGCCTCGGGACCCAGAGTCAGACCCGGCGGCGGGCCGATTCGCGATGCCGCGGGCGTCCGATGGGGTGGCTGCAGCGGACCTGAAACGCCGCCGCCTCGGCCGCGATGATCGCCGCCAGCTCCGGATCGTCGATCGGCTCGGCCGGCGCGGGCGGCGCCGCCCAGTACGCGGCCGTCAGGGCCAACCCCGGGCAGATCCGCTCCCGCATCGCTGAACTCACTCTCCGGCACTAGGACTGTAAGCCGCTCGATACAAAAATGTGGGACTTGTAACTCTGGGGTGACGACGACAGAATGAGACCTTATCGGCGAACGCGACTTTGCGTCAACGTTTGGATACACCGGGCTGGATCGCTGTAACGACTGGGAAACAAGGCACCGGAGGAGCACTGATGAGCGACGACGGCTCGGGGCAGAGTCTCGCGCAGAGGCTCAACCACCTCCTGGCCACCACGACCCCGCCGGGTGGCAAGCCGCCCACTACCCGTGAGCTGGCGCAGCAGGTCAGCGAGGCCGGCTATCAGATCTCGCACACGTACGTGGCCCGGCTGCTCAACGGCCAGACCGACGATCCCAGCATGCGTTGCCTGCAGGCCCTGGCGAAGGTGTTCGGGGTACCGCCCGGTTACTTCGTCGATGATGCGACCGCCGAGCGGGTCGACCGCGATCTCGAGCTCCTCGCGGCGCTGCGGGACGGTGACGTGCGGGTGATCGCGCTGGGCGCGCGGGGCCTCTCGCCGGCCAGCCAGGAGACCGTGCTGAGCGTGATCAAACAGGTCCGTCTGTTGGAGGGGCTCGCGGAGAGCGAACGTCCGGCGGCGAGCCCGGATCGCTGATTGCGGAGCCTCCTATCGTTGGGCCCACGGGAATGAGATCGGTCGACCACGGGGAGTGGGAGTGAGCGACTCGAAGATGTCGGCCCGCCTTGCTGCCTGTGCCAGCCCGGTCGCCGGTGCGGGCCTGTCCGCCGCCGCCGGGGCGAGCCGATGACGAGCGCCGCCGCGATCGTGGCCCGATGCGAGTCGCTGATCGATCAGGTCGAGCTGCCGGATCCGTTCGACATGCGAGTGCTCTGCGACCGGCTCGGCAAGATCTGGGGTTCCACGGTCTGCCTGTACCCGACCCGGACCGCGCCGAGCGGACCGTGCGGCATGTGGGTCTCGCTCCAGATCGGCCCGCGGCTCTACGACGTCTTCGCGTACGAGCGCGACGCCACCCCCTGGCATCAGGCCCAAATGATCTTCCACGAGATCGGTCACCGGATGCTCGGCCACGTCGGCGACACCGAGCTGCCGCTCGACACCAGGGAACTCATCGAGCACCTCATGCCGACCCTGGACCCCGGCCTGATCCGCCGCACCCTCGGTTGCGCCCGGGAGCCCTCGGCGTACGACGATCCGCGCGAGAAGGAAGCCGAGTACATCGGCGCCCGGTTCCTCGATCGCGCGTTCGGCTGGCGAGCCGGGCCACTCGCCCCGGACGCGCCCGCGGACCTGCTCCGGCTGCACTCGGCGCTCGGCTCGACCCCGTCCGGCAAACCGGATGCGTGACAGGTCTTCCTAGCGGCCGTGCTGGTCTGGGTAGCATTCGGTTACAAGCTGCACCATCTGCACCATCTGCACCATCTGCGCCACCGCTCGTCCGAAACCGACGCCGATGGCGCTCAGGCGCTCCGGGCGCTCGTCATCCTGCTGGGCCTGCTCGGCGGTGTCTTCACCCTGCTGCCCTACGCGGTCGGCACAGCCATCGACGGCATAGCCGGGGTCTCCGGCATCGGCCGGTTGGCCGCCAACCTCGTGGCGATGGCCACCTGCCTCGCCGTGCTCGCCTGGCTGCTCTACCTGAGCCGTCCGGCGCCGGAAGCGAGGGCGCATCTGGTCGTGCACGGCCGGATCCTGGCGGTGTTCGTCGCGGCGGTCCTGCTGCTGTTTGCGGTTGACCATCCACCCGTGACGCCGGATAGGGAGTTCGGCGGCGCGCACATGTACCTGGTGCTGGCCTATCTCGCCTACGCCGAGGTCGGCCTGGCGCTCGGTTCGGGCCCGACGTCGGCGCGCGGAGTCGGTCTCGAGCGGCGACACGGATGCCTGAGGTGGCCGGATGATCGGCGACCTGGCGGTGCTGCTGGTCGCGCTCGCGTGCTGGATCGGGTTCGCCTACAAGCTGCGCCACCTCCGCCAACGATCCACCGAACCGGGAGCGCCGGCCCTCCGTGCGCTGGTCGTCGTGCTCGGCCTGACCGCGACGCTCGCCACCCTGAGCCCACAATTGGTCGCAGGGGCGGTCGATCCGGCGGTCGGACTGTCGGGCCTGACCCGGCTCGTGGCCAACGTGGTCTCGATGGCCACCTGCCTGGCGATCGTGAGCTGGCTGCTCTACCTGAGTCGGCCCAGGGATGAGGCGAAGGCGCGTCTGACGATGCACCTGCGCATCTTCGCGGTGGTGCTGGTGGTCGTGCTGACGCTCTTCGCCTTGGACCACCCGCCCGTGAGCCCCGGTCGAGAATTCACCGGTGCGCACACCTACGTCTTCCTGGCGTACGACATCTATGCGGTGACGGCGCTGATCGGGATGTCCTGGCGCTACTCGTCGGTCGTTGAAGCCCCGTTGCTGCGACTCGGACTCAGGCTGGTCGCCATCGGTGTCGTCCTGGGCTTGCTTGCATGATGGTCCTCCTCACGTATCTGCTCAACGACGATCTCCGGCTCGGGCTGCCCGGTTCACTGGAGCTGTTCAGGCCGTTGTACGCGGTGTCATCGGCCGTCTTCGTGATCGGTATGACGCTGCCAGCGTGGGGTCCGCGGGTCGGACTCGAGACTCTCTGGTGGCGCGTCGTGCGCTGGCAGTTGACCCGGCAGATCCGTCCTTTGTGGATTCTCGTGACCACCGCCTACCCCGGGGTGGTACTGGACCGTGAGCTGTTGGCGGCCTCACCGTTTCGGGAGCGACTCGAAGCCGAACGCATGCCGGTGGAGATCCACGACGGCTGGTTGCAGCTGAGGTCCCACCTGACGGCCGCCGACGTAGCGAGGGTGGATGAACTCGCTGATCGACACTCCATTCGGAACCGCGATGCCGCCGTGACGGCGGCCCGCCTCATGGTCGCGCTTCAGCGGAAGGCGTCCGGTGTGACGCCGCAGTCGAGTGCGCCGTTGGTTGAGCATCTCGGTGTGGCGACCGCCAAGACGCTGGTTGCCGAAGTCCACTTCCTTTGCCAGGTGTCGAAACACCTCGGCTCCAGCCTCGTGCGGGCTGCGTTGGTGGGCGTTGCTCCGATCGCGGGTGGCCGCACGCAGCGGGACCTGCCTGCGAGCTGAGGCGCCGCTAGCAAGCAATCTCCGCCTGATTCGTTGTGAGGTAGATCTCGCTACGGAAAGGGCGGGTTGGCACCGAAAGATTCGCGGCCCTCTGTCACGCCCCGCCTACCTACCGTAAAGTCGGTCCCGTTCAGCGAGACGGCTGCGGCCTGGATCTCGTCGATGCCGCCTGCCCTGATCCAGGACAGCTTCCCAACGTCGAAGGCGCAGGTTGCGGATGGACGAGTTATTGTCGCTGGCCCGTTCGGGTGAGCACGCCGAGGTGCAGATGGTCGCCACGGGCCTCTCCCATCGATCGCTGAACTGGGCCAACGGCGGGTATCGCCGGCTCGGGGGAGGGCTGGCCGACAATCTCGCGCTCACGGTGACAGCGATCGCGCCCACGCTGCCGATGGAGAAGCTCGCACTGCTCGTCCGGTTAGGACTCTGGTACTACCTGCTCGATGAGTGGTTCGACGGCAGCGCTCGCGGCCGCGCCGACCCACGGCGGCTAGGCGATGCGGTGATCGGTATCGCGCGCGGTCGTCGTCCGGCGGCTCCTGGTGAGCCACTGGGACAGGAACTGGCCACGCTGCTCGGGCGATTCCGGCGGGAGAGTCGCGACCGGGCGTCAATGGACGCGTTCGTCGATGCCTTTGTGGATGGCGTGGCCGCGGCCGTGGAACACGCGGAGCTGACCCGAGAGATGGCAGTCGGTTCCGCAGGGCTTCCGTCCGATGAGGAGTACCTCGCGTGGCCAGCCGGCACATCCACTACCGTGGGTTCGCGCTCGCGCTGCTGTCGCTCGTCGGCCCGGCGCCCACGCCCACCGGCAAAGCCTGCCTGGACCGGGTGCTGGAGTCCGGGAGCCGTGCCGTGCGGCTGGCCAACGACTTGCGCACGCTGGACAAGGACCGTGAAGAGAGGTCGTTGAACATCCTCCTGCTGCGAAACCAGGCTGGTGAGAAGGTGACCGCCGACGAGGTGGAACGGCAGCTCGCGCGTCATATCCGTGAACACGACACGGCCCTCGCGGCACACTCCGACCACGACCTCAGCCTCCCGGTCACGGTGGTGCTCCGCAGCTGCCTTCGCGTCTCGGTAGGGGTGTACCGCATCGCCGATCTCAAGCAGGAGGAACCGTGGCAGTCTCCGCAGACCCGGGAACCGGACGACCTCGTCAAGCCAGGAGCATTCCCATCCACCGCACCATCCCGCGGCTGGCGCGCGATCCGCTCAAGGCGTTCGAGGAGATCGGCAGGGAGTCGGACGGCGACATTGTCCGGCTCGGCTTAGGACTGTTCCGGCCGTACTTGGTGAGCCGGCCGGACCACATCCAGCACGTGCTGCGGGACAAGCCCGAGCGGTACGCCAGGGACGGCATGCTGTGGAAGCCGTTGCGCCGGTTGAACGGCGACGGGATCGCCAGCGATGGGCCGAGCTGGGAGGCGTCCCGGCGGCTCATGCAGCCGCTGTTCGCCGCCAAGAACATCAACTCGCTGCTGGACCGGATGGCGGCCGCGATCGTGGATGCCGTGGACGTGCTGGCCGAGCCGGCCGGCCGAGGCGAACCCATCGACGTCTCGATCGAGATGACTCGCATCGTGCACCGGGCGCTGAGCACCGCGTTCTTCGCGGATGGCATCTCCGTCGACGACGCCGATCGGCTTGGCCGTGCGGTGGCCGACGCCTTCACCTCGCTCGGCGCCAGGATGTTGCTGCCGTTCGTGCCCGACGCGGTACCGCTCCCCGGTGATCGAGCGTTCCAGCGTGCGGTGCGCGCCGTCGACGAGGTCATCTTCCCGCTGATCGAGGCGCGGCGGGCGGAGGGCGTCGGCGGCACCGACATCGTCTCGTTGCTGTGCCTGGCCCGCGACAAGGATGGGAACGGACTGACCGACCGGCAGATCCGCGATGACTTGGTCACGTTGTTCGTTGGCGGCACCGAGACGACCGCACTGGCCCTGACCTGGCTGTTGGTGCTGATCGACAGTCATCCAGCCGTGGCCGAGAGGCTGTCCGAGGAGGTACGTGCCGTGGTCGGAACCGCTCAGCCGACCAAGGAACACCTCGCCGGCCTGCGCTACACGAAACAGGTCCTTCAGGAGGTGCTGCGGCTGTACCCGGGCGGGTGGGTGGTCCCGCGTACCGCGGCCGCCGACGACGAGATCGACGGCGTGCCGATCAAGGCGGGTGCCACGGTCCTGCTGAGCCCATACCTCACTCATCGCCTCCCCGAGCACTGGGACGAGCCCGAGGAATTCCGGCCGGACCGGTTCGCATCCGATCAGGCGGACGGTCGGCACCGGTTCGCCTACTACCCGTTCGGCGGCGGCGCCCATGTCTGCCTCGGCACCCACTTCTTCACGGTGGAGGCACAGCTGATCGTGGCGGCGCTGCTCAGCAGATACAAGGTGGAGCTGACGAACACCAGTCCGATCGTCCCGCAGGCGTCGGCCTCGCTGCGGCCGCGGCAGCAGGTCAACGCGATGTTGCGGCCGGTCGCCCGCGACTGACCCACGTGGACGCACCGGTGACCGCTGTGGCGGCCACCGGTGCACGCCGAGTCATGCGCCGCTCAGTGCCGCCAGTCGAGCGGCGCGGATGACGGCGATCGGCGCGTACAGGTCCTTCGCGTGCCAGAGGCCCGGATAGGCGGACGGGTCGTTCCTGCTCGTCAGGTACGCCCGTCCAACCGCGACGGAGCGATCGACCGCGTCGGAGCGGTGCGGGAGCGGCACCCGCGCGAGGATCTGCACCGCGTACGCCGTCTCCTCGATCGTGCCGCGCCAGCGTCCCCATGATCCGTCCGCACGCTGGGTGTCTAGCACCCAACTGGCCGCGCGTCTCGCTGCGTGCCGGTACTGCTCGCCGTTGAACGACGCCAGGGCGAGCGCGCAGCGCGCCGTCGCGTAGTAGGGCGAGGCATGCCACTTGTCCTGCCAGCTTCCGTCCGGGCGTTGGCAGGACAGCAGCCATTGTGCGGCCATCGCGGCGGACGGACCGAACCGGGTCCACTCGGCAGGGCGCCGGCTCAGGTAGAGGCTCAGCGCCTCGAGGATGTGTGCGTTGGTGCTGGTGGACGGGGTGCGCTCGGCGGGGAAGCAGGTGAAGTACCCATCCGTCCGGTACTCCAGCAGGCAGTCCGGGCGGCGTAGCCGGCCATGCCGGGCCAACGCGCTGAGCACACCGGCAGTGTCGTCGGAGTCCGGAGGCAGACCGGGACCAGCCGGGGCGCCCAACGGACCCAACGCCGCGTCTAGCCGGTCGAGCAGCCGGGTGGGCGTGCGGTACTCGACGCCGGCGGCCGCCAGAAAGTTGAGTGTCCAGGCGGGCTCGAAGTACGTGATCGGGGAGACGCCCGGCAGCGCGCCGCCGCCCTGAGCCTGCAGTCGCTCCAGATAACGGAGCGATTCGGGTGCGTCCGGGGCGGAGCTGTCCGGGCCGCCGAGCCACGCCGCGGTGGCCGCCGGTGACCCGGCCACGGCGCCGGCTCCCGCCGAGATGTGCGGGGAGTTCCGCGCCGTGGCGCCGAGCGTCTCGAGTGAGGCCCAGAGCTTCTTCGGTAAGGCGCCGCGCGCGAGTCGATCCCGCAGGACGGTCAGCAGCGCGGTGTCCATCCCGGCGGGCATGGGCAGCCGGCCGCCGTCCGAGCCTTCAACTGGCGTCGACGCGTTCGAGGGGGACGCGGAGCCGTCCCGGGCCGCGCGATCGAGGCGGGCGTTGATGCTGGTGATCAGCGCCGGCACCACCAGCTCGACGGCGATCGTGTCCGGGATCTCCCGGCCGGCGTGCAGCCAGCTCGATAGCACGGCCAAGCCCCGGTGCGCTGCGGAAACGTACCTGGAGTCGGGGCGTGGCAACTGCTGGACGGTCGCCAGCAACGCATCGGTGGCGCTCAGCGTGGGCACCAGCGCATAGCCGTCGGCCTCCCCCCAACTGCCGTCCGGGGCTTGCTCGCGGCAGAGGAAGTCCAGCCGGGCAAGGTGGCCGCCGAGGTCGGGCGCCAACGCTGCCACGCGGGCGGTCTCGTAGACCGACGCCGACACCTGGCCCCACTCGTCGAGCTCGATCTCCTCGAGCAGTGATGCGGCGGAATCCGTTCGAGGGTTTGCCGTTTCCACACGCGAGCTGGTCACAACCGGATCTCCTTCTCGGCTTGCGCTGGCAGGTCGGAAGCTCCCCGTGTTCGCGGCAGCACGCTAGCATCCACGCGGCCCATCACGGTCCTATATGTACATTGATGGTGACCGGCTCATCGGAGAATCCTGTGTGAACTGAACGACGTCCAGCGGAACCGATTGAGTGCTACTTCAGACACTGCTACGGTCCCGTTGCGCGACGCACAAATCATGAGTCGTGCCACTTTGTCCGTGGCCGCATGGCAATTCCCGGTGGTCCCGGCAGGTCTGAATGGTTCTTTTGGCCTCTCGTTGGGACGGAGTGGGATGAGTTCCCGCAGCTCAGGTTTGCGGATCAAGGTCGTCGCCATGCTCCTGTCGCTGGTCGCGCTCTGGATCTTCGCGGCGACCGTGACCCTTCGTGAAGGCGTGAACCTGCTCGGGGTGAGCACGCTCGGCGACAAGCTCGGTGACGCCGACGGAGTCGCTGCTCGCCGAGTTACAGCAGGAGCGGCGGCTGTCGCTGGTCTGCCTCGGTGGAGTCGCTCCTGCGGAACGCGTGGCGTTGGCGTCCCAGCGCGAGCGGACCGACGAGGCCGATCGAGAAGTGGCAGGAGTCCGCGACCAGCGGCGCGGCCAAGCGCGCCGCCAGCGACACCCTCGAGCACCGGATCGCCAAGACCATCGACGCCGCTGACCAGCCTGGACGGCGTCCGCAGCGCCATCGATGCCGGCACCGTCGACCGGCCGCGCGCGGCAGCGATGTACACCGACATCATCAACTCCGGCTTCCGGATCTATGGCGCGCTCTCCACCCTGGATGACGAGGCCATCGCCCGAGGAGTCCCGGACCCTGGTCGCGCTGAGCCGGGCCCGCGAGGTGTTGTCGCAGGAGGACGCGCTGCTCGGCCGGTGCCATCGCCGCCGGCAGGTTCGGCCCGGCGGAGCACCAGCAGTTCGTCCAGCTCTCCGGCGCGCAGCGGTTCCTGTACGCCGAGGCCGAGGCCGAGCTGCCCGCCGCCGACCGCGCCCGCTACCGGGAGCTCGTCAGCGGGCCGTCCTTCACCCGGTTCCGTGACCTCGAGAACACTGATCATCACCAAGGGCGGCCCGGCGTCACCGGTGCCGGTCGACGCGCTCGGCCTGGAACTCGGCCGCCGCGCCGGTCTTCGACGGTCTGCGGAAGTTGGAGCTGAGCGCTGCCGACGGCACTGATCGAGCGGGCCACGCCGGCCGCGCTCTGGCGTCATCGTGCGGCTGTTGCTGGCCGGTGGTCTGGGTCTGCTCGCCGTCATCGCCTCGATCGTCATGTCGATCACAACCGCCCGGTCGCTCGTCCGCCAGCTGGAGAAGCTGCGCGGCGCCGCCCTCGAGCTGGCCGATCGAGCGGCTGCCCCGCGTGGTGGAACGGCTGCGCGCGCGGCGAGGAGGTCGACGTGGCCGCCGAGGCGCCGCCGCTCGCCTTCGGTACCGACGAGATCGGCCAGGTGGGCCGGGCGTTCAACCTGGTCCAGGAGACCGCCGTCCAGGTGGCCGTCGAGCAGGCCGCGCTGCGGAGGGGCATCCGCGACGTCTTCCTCAGCCTGGCCCGCCGCAGCCAGGCGCTCGTGCACCGCCAGCTCACGCTGCTCGACACGATGGAGCGCCGGGAGACCTCGCCGGAGGAGCTGGAGGACCTGTTCCGCGTCGACCACCTCGCCACCCGCATGCGGCGCAACGCCGAGGACCTGATCGTCCTGTCCGGAGCCGTGCCCGGCCGTGGCTGGCGCAACCCGGTGCCGTTGGTCGACGTCGTGCGCGGCGCGGTCGCCGAGGTCGAGGAGTACGAGCGGGTCACGGTGGCCCAGATCGGCTCCGCCTCGCTGGCCGGCCGCGCCGTCGGTGACATCATCCACCTGCTCGCCGAGCTGATGGAGAACGCGCCGTCGTTCTCGCCGCCGCACACGATGGTGCAGGTCAGCGGCCAGCTGGTCGGCAACGGGTTCGCGGTCGAGATCGAGGACCGCGGGCTCGGCATGAGCGAAGCCGACCTGGACGCCGCGAACGCCCAGCTGGCCAACCCGCCGGAGTTCAACCTCTCCAGCACCGCCCGGCTCGGCCTGTACGTGGTCGGCCGGCTCGCCGAGCGGCACCAGTCCGGGTCCGGCTGCGTACCTCGCCGTACGGCGGCGTCACCGCGGTCGTGCTCATCCCGTCCGGCCTGGTGGTCAACGCGCAGCCGTCGGACACCCTGCCGACCGCCGAGCGCGACCGCCTCGCCACCGCCCGGGCCGCCATCCTGGCCGGGCAGCCGCTGGAGGGCGCCGCCGGACTGCGCACGCCCGACGGCCCCGGCGACGCCACCGCCTCCCTCGGCGCCGGCCGCCGGGAACGTGGCCTTCCCCGGGTCCGGGACGCGTCGGCGGCACGTGCGCTGACCGCGCTCCCGCCGGAGCGCACCGCCGAGCCGGCCACCCCTGGCACTGCCGAACCGGACGCCCCCAGCACCGGCGAGCAGGCCACCCCGAGCGCTGCCGAACCGGTCGCCCGCACCACCGAGGCGCCGACCGAGCAGCTGTTACCCGTGCGAACCGTTGCCGAGACTGCCGTCCCCACCAGGGCCAGGCCCGAGCAGCCCCGACCGGAGGAGACCGCGCTGGCCGAGCCCGGTGTGGCAGAGACGCAAGCGATCGTGATGCCGGTGGACGCCCTGAGCGCCCCACCGCTGCCGTACGGGGCGACCCGCCCGGCCGAGATCGAGAGCCGTACCCCGTCCGGCCTGCCCAGGCGGGTCCGGCAAGCCAGCCTCGCAGCGCCGCTGCGCGGCGACGGCCCGGCCGTGGACGAGCAGGAACCGCCGTTGGCCGCGCCCCGTGCGCCCGAGGAGACTCGCCAGCGGTTGGCGTCGTACCAGCGGGGCACCGTGCGGGGTCGGACCGACGCCGACCTGACCGACGCGGAGACCGATGAGACCGGCCAGAATTCTGGCGACCGGTAGAAAGAGGAAAGTCAGTGCTAGAGAAGACAAGCTCGGTCAGCGACCTGAACTGGTTGCTCGATGATCTGGTCGCCCGCGTCGAACAGGCTCGGCAGGCCGTGGTCCTCTCCGCAGACGGCCTGCTCATCGCCGGTTCCAGCGCGCTGAGCCGGGAGGACGCCGAGCATCTCTCCGCGGTCGCCTCCGGTTTCCAGAGCCTCGCGCGCGGGGCCGGCCGGCACTTCGGCGGCGGCGCCGTCCGGCAGACCATCATCGAGATGGAGACCGCGTTCCTGTTCGTCACCGCGGCCGGCCACGGTGCCTGCCTCGCGGTGCTGAGTTCCGAGGACGCCGACATGGGGCTGATCGGGTACGAGATGGCGATGCTCGTGACCAGGGTCGGTCAGTACCTATCCACACCGGCGCGCGTGAACGTCGGCCAATCCGGGGGCGGGTGACGTCCGGTATGGACTCTCCAGTGGATCAACCAGAGAACGTGTGGCTCGACGCGGACGCCGGTCCTGTGGTCCGCCCGTACGCGATGACCGGCGGCCGGACCAAGCCCAGTAGCGGCGAGTTCGACCTGATCGCGCTCATCGTGTCCATCCAGCCGGTGGCTGCCGTCAGCGGCCAGCTCGGCCCGGAACAGGCCACGATCATCGGCCTGTGTCAGCACCCGCTCTCGGTGGCGGAGATCTCGGCCCACCTCGATCTGCCGGTCGGGATCGTCCGGGTCCTCCTCGGCGATCTGCTGGACAGCGGCTTCATCCTGACCCGCGAACCGCGCCGCCTGACCAACCTGCCCAGCGAGCCCATTCTCAAGGCGGTGATCAATGGCCTCCGGTCGCTCTGACGCCATGGAGACCGACCTACCTGTTGCCGTCAAGATGCTCATCGCGGGCGGCTTCGGCGCGGGCAAGACCACCCTGGTGGGCGCGGTGAGCGAGATCAAGCCACTGCGCACGGAGGAACTGCTCACCGAGCAGAGCATCGGCGTCGACGACACGTCCGGCGTGGAACAGAAGACCACCACGACCGTCGCGATGGACTTCGGCCGCATCTCGCTCGGGCAGGAAGTGGTGCTGTACCTGTTCGGCACGCCCGGCCAGGATCGCTTCTGGTTCGTCTGGGACGAGTTGGCGCTCGGTGCCGTGGGTGCCGTCGTGCTCGCCGACACCCGCCGGCTGGCCACCTGTTTCCAGTCCGTCGACTACTTCGAGCGGCGCGGGACGCCGTTCATCGTCGCCGTGAACTGCTTCGACAACGCACCGCGCTACGGCTCGGAGGAGGTGCGGCTCGCGCTCGATCTCGATCCGCATGTGCCGGTGGTGCTCTGCGACGCGCGGGACAAGGAGTCGGTCAAGGAGGTGCTCATCACGCTGGTCGAGCACGTCATGTCCGAGACCCGGGGTCTGGAGGAGGCGGGGGCGCGCTAGCGATCCCCGGCGTGGGCAGGCTGTAGCTGCCCTGGGCGCCGAGCGCCAGGCCGAGCTGGAAGCGGTTCTCCACCTGGAGGCGATCCATCAGGCCACGCAGTGTGTAGCCGATGGTCCGGGCGCTCATGCCGAGCCGGCGGGAGACCGCGGCGTCGGTGTAGCCGGCGGCGAGCAGATCGATCAGCGTCCGCTCCCGCTCGGTCAGCGCCACGCTGGGCAGGTTCGGCCGGTGCGGATCCCGCGCGCCGTTCCATTCCCGCAACACCACGTCGACCAGGCTCTGGACCAGCTCGGGATCGGTGATCTCCAACGCGCCGCGGCCGACGTCGCCCAGATCGATCGGGACCAGGGCCACCTTCCGGTCGAACGTCATCACCTTGAGCGGGAGCTGGGCGGCGACCCGGTGCTTCCCGCCCAGCTTCAGCAGTTCCTCGTTGTGGTCACCGCTGGCGTCCCCGTCGGCCGGCGGTACCCCGATCGTGTGCAGCCGGACGCCGCGCTGGAGCAACGCGCGGTCGAGCGGGGCGGCCGCGGCGACCGAGGGGGCACTGAGCGACTGCTCGGGATTCATCGAGAGGTGCTCGTACCGCTCCAGCGCGGCGAGCTCGGCGACCCTGGCCCGGATCCGGGCGATGCCGCGGAGCACCTGCAGCTGGTCGGTGTCGTCGACGGAAGGCGAGGTCGGCAACTTGAGGCCGGCGATCGTGCCGAGGTGGCGGCGGGCCAGCTCCCAGGGGTCGACCAGCCGGAGCCGCCGCCGGCGCAGCTGGTGGATGACCTGCTCGGGCGGGTGCGCACGCCAGAGATCGGCATCGGCGGCGCGTTGCCGGCGTCCGTTCCCGGCGATCGAGCTGACCGCGCCCTCGGCCGTGAGCTCTTCCAGCGCGGCGGTCACTCGTCGCGGGGACATGCCGAGTTCGCGCGCGGCCCGGCCGCGCGGCTGCGGCCCGAAGCCGACCAGCGCCCGATAGACCAGGTCCGCATCCGGCGAGAGCCCCCAGCGGACCAGCGACGGAACGACTGAACCCACAGGCACTTTCGCGTCACTGCCTGCCAACACCTGTGTACCCCCTCGTCCGCTCGATTCAAGCATGGCGGTCCGACACCAGCGGGCCGTTGGCGGCACAGGTGATGTCTCACTTGTTGTCCGATTTGAAGGCCTGGCGAGCCGCGCGATTGCGTAATCCGGCAACCATTGTGTCGGGTGCGGCACAGGCCGATGACGGTGGGCGTTGCCTGTGGTTGCATGCAGTCGATCGGTACCTTCGAACGGGGGATCCTGTGTTCAGCAAGAGAATGCCTGCACGTCCGGCCCGCTGGTTCGGCGGTGCGGTGTTGGCTGTGGCGCTCGTCACGGTGGTGGCCGGTTCGGCGTCCGCCGCCGGTGGGTCCAGCCAGAGCGATCCGGAGTGCGCGAGCTGGGACGGCGACCTCACGGCCGTGGTCGCCGGCGGGCCGGGAGTGGTCTCGGTGCAGGGCTGGGGACGGGCGCAGGTGAAGCCGAATCTGGCACCGTGCACGGCGCCGCCGCTGGCGGTGGCTCACTCGGCGCGGAACACGGTGTCGCCCTGGATCTCGACCGGCGTGCTGGCGAGTGTTCCGGTGACCGAGCGCGACACGGTGAGCGGACGCTTCCGTCAGCTCGTGAACGTGCCGATCGGCACTCGTGCGGTCTGCGTGGCGGTAGGGAATGGCGCGTCGCTGGGCTGCTGGGAGGTTCGGGTCGACGCGGATGCCAGCGGTGCGGCCGACGTGCCGGTGATAGGCCGGGAACTGCCGCCGCCCTACGTCCGGGTGGGGCCGCCGCAGACCCCGGACCCGAACTGCGGTACCTGCGTGTGACGGATTAGTTACCGGGCTACACCCTAGGATCGGGGTATCCGGCTGGAAGGGCTGCCCCGACGATGAGCCTCTCGACCCATGTACTCGACAACGCCCGCGGCGTGCCTGCCGCGGGCGTTCACGTGCGCCTGGAACGGCTGGACGCAACGGACTGGGTGCCCGTCGGCGAAGGCGTGACGGACGGGGACGGCCGGTTGCGGGACTGGCTCCCGCCGGGATCGTTCGGCCGCGGCACGTACCGGTTGACGTTCGACACCGGTGGGTACTTCGCGGCTCAGGGGGTGGCGACGTTCTTCCCGGAGGTGGCGATCACGTTCACGGCCACCGGCGACGGGCATCATCACGTACCGCTGCTGCTCAGCCCGTTCGCCTACTCCACGTACCGAGGGAGCTGATCATGGCCGAGTTGGCCGAGGGCATCGTTGTCGAGGGTCCGCCGGTGGAGCGTGGCGACGAGGTGTTGACGCCGGCGGCGCTGGCGTTCGTCGCGGACCTGCAACGCCGGTTCGGCCTGGCCAGGGACGGCCTGCTGCTCCGGCGGGCCGAGCGCCGGCGCACGATCGCGACCACCGGCGAGCTGGATTTCCTGCCGGAGACCGCCGAGATCCGCGGCGCCCAGTGGCGGGTCGCTCCGGCGCCGGCCGATCTGCTCGACCGCCGGGTCGAGATCACCGGTCCGACCGACGCGAAGATGACGATCAACGCGCTCAACTCCGGCGCCAAGGTCTGGCTCGCCGACCACGAGGACTCCAACGCGCCGACCTGGTCCAACATGGTCACCGGCCAGGCCAACCTCAGCGCGGCGATCGACCGCCGGCTGTCCTTCACCGGTCCGCAGGGCAAGGAGTACGCCCTGGCCGACGGCCCGCTGCCGAGCATCGTGTTCCGGCCGCGTGGCTGGCACCTGGACGAGCGGCACCTGTTGGTCGACGGCGTACCGGTCACGGCAGCGCTGTTCGACTTTGGCCTCTACTTCTTCCACAACGCGCGCCGGCTGCTCGACGCGGGCAGCGGGCCGTACTTCTACCTGCCGAAGCTGGAGAGCCACCTCGAGGCGCGGCTGTGGAACGACGTGTTCGTGCACGCCCAGCAGGCGCTCGGCATCCCGGCCGGCACGATCCGGGCCACCGTGCTGATCGAGACGATCACGGCCGCCTTCGAGATGGACGAGATCCTCTACGAGCTGCGTGACCACGCCTCCGGCCTGAACGCCGGCCGCTGGGACTACCTGTTCAGCGTGATCAAGAACTTTCGCGAGCGGGGCGCCGACTTCGTGCTGCCGGACCGCGCCGCGGTGACCATGACCGCACCGTTCATGCGTGCGTACACCGAGCTGTTGGTTGCCACCTGCCACCGCCGCGGCGCGTTCGCGATGGGCGGCATGGCGGCGTTCATCCCGAGCCGGCGTGACCCGGAGGTGAACGAGCGCGCGCTGGCCAAGGTCCGCGACGACAAGGAGCGGGAGGCCGGCGACGGATTCGACGGATCCTGGGTGGCCCACCCCGACCTGGTGCCGGTCTGCCGCGAGGTGTTCGACCGCACGCTGGGGGACCGGCCGAACCAGCTGGACCGCGAGCACCCCGTGGTCGAGGCGTCGGCCGCGCGCCTGCTCGACGTGGCGGCCACCCCGGGCGAGGTGACCGCGGACGGCCTGCGGAGCAACGTCAACGTGGGCCTGCGGTACATCGAGTCGTGGCTGCGCGGGGTCGGCGCCGCCGGCATCGACAACCTGATGGAGGACGTCGCGACGGCGGAGATCGCCCGATCCCAGCTCTGGCAGTGGGTGCGTGGGGAGGTCCGGCTGGCGGACGGCTCGCTGATCACGGCGGACCTGGTGCGGGCGACCGTGGCCGGCGAGATCGAGCGGCTCCGCGGCGAACTCGGCGACGCCTTCGAGGCCGGCAGATGGAAGGACGCCAGAGAACTGTTCGAGCAGGTCGCGCTGGCGGACGAGTTCGTCGAGTTCCTCACCGTCCCCGCCTACGAACGGCTCGACGGATGACCTCGCTCGACCCTGCTGTGGTGGCGGCGATCGTCGCCCGGCTCGCCGACGCCGACGCCGAGCGGGCGCTGCGCCATCCGGGCGACTCGGGCGAGCGGCAGCCCGTGCACACCTGCTACGTCCCGGCCGGGCGGATCGCCGACGACACCCCGCGGGCCTGGGGCGCGGCGGCGCTGGCGCTGCTGGATCAGCATGGTCCCGGCCCGGTGCCGCAGGGGATCCTGCCCAGGGTGCTGCGCAAGCTCGGCCGTGAGCCGGTCGAGGATCTGCGGATCGACTTCGAGGACGGCTACGGCGCGCCGGAGGACGCCGTGGAGGACGCCGACGCGGTGCGGACCGCACGGTCGGCGGTGGCCTGGCGAGCGAGCCACGGTGCGCCGCCGTGGTTCGGGTTGCGGGTCAAGTCGTTCGACACGCCAGCCCTGCGTGACCGCAGCATCCGCACCCTCGACCTCTTCCTGACCACGTTGCTGGAGTCGACCGGCGGCGGGCTGCCCGAGGGCTTCGTTGTGACGTTCCCCAAGGTCACGCACGTGGCACAGGTGGACGTGTTCGGCCAGATCCTGTCCCTACTGGAGCGCCAGCTCGGGCTTGCGGACGGTGCGGTGCGGATCGAGCTCCAGGTGGAGACCGCGCAGGCCGTGCTGGACGCCGAGGGTCGGCTCGCGCTGCCCCGGCTGATCACCGCCGGTGCCGGCCGGGTCAGCGGGCTGCACTTCGGTACCTACGACTACACGGCGGCGCTCGGGCTGGGTGCGGCCGATCAGCACCTCGGGCACGACGCCTGTGACTTCGCCCGGCACGTGATGCAGCTCGCGGCGGCACAGACCGGGGTCCGGGTCAGCGACGGCTCGTCCAACGTGCTGCCGGTTGGGGACCGGCGGGCCGTGGTGGCCGCCTGGCGCAGCCACTACACGCTGGTCCAGCGGTCCCTCTCGCACGGCTTCTACCAGGGCTGGGACCTACACCCCGGCCAGCTCGTCACCCGGTACGCGGCCGGCTTCACGTTCTTCCGGGCCGGGTTCGCCGCCGAGGCAGCTCGGCTCCGCAACTACCTCACGCAGGCCGGCGGACAGGTGGCGGACGAACCGGCGACCGCGCAGGCGATGTCCCGCTCGTTCCTCCGTGCGCTGGAGTGCGGCGCCGCCGACGCGGGCGAGCTGACCCGGCTCACCGGGCTCGACGTGGAGGAGCTGACCGCGCTGTCCCGCCGGGAACCCCTGCCCCACCGCCGCCGCCTCGCCTGACCCCTTGGGCTTCGAGGCCTCTGGCGCTTTGGGCGACATCTTCTCGGTTATAGCCGAGAAGATGTCGCCCAAAGCGCACAGGGGTTGGCAGGTCAGAGTTGGAGGACGAGCTTGCCGGTGGTGCGGCCGCGTTCGCCGAGCTCGTGCGCCTTGGCCACGTCGGCCAGCGGGAAGACCTGCTCGACGTGCACCCTGAGCTGACCGCTCTCGACCAGAGCCGTCAGCCCGCGCAGACCCACCGGATCGGGTTCGACGAGCATGGCAAGCGCGGTCGCACCGAGTCGGGCGGCCTCACCCATGACCGGTCCGGCCACCCCGCCGGGCACCCCGATCAGCACGCCGCCCTCGCGCAGCACCGGTAGCCACGCCAGGTCGCTGGCCGAGCTGACCAGCCCGAGCAGCACGTCCACGTCGCGCACCGAGGCGGGGGCGCCCTCGGCGGCGTAGTCGAGCACCTCATCGGCGCCGAGCGACCGGACGAAATCGTGCTTGCCGGGGCTGGCGGTGCCGATCACGTACGCGCCGAGCGCCTTGGCGACCTGGACCGCGAGATGGCCGACCCCGCCGCCCGCCGCCTGCACCAGCACCCGCTGGCCGGGTTGAACGTTCGCCACGTCCACCAGCGCCTGCCACGCGGTCAGTCCGGCCAGCGGCAGCCCGGCCGCCTCCTCGAACGACATCGACGCCGGTTTGCGGACGAACTGGCGGGACGGCGCCGTGACGTATTCGGCGTACGCGCCGGCCGCCCGGGGGAACCACGGCATGCCCAGCACCTCGTCGCCGACCTCGAACCCCGTGGCGCCGAAGCCGAGCTCGGCGACCACCCCGGCGACGTCCCAGCCGAGCGTGAACGGCGGTTGGCCGAGAAAGACCTCCTGCTCACGGGACTTCCAGTCGACCGGATTGATCCCGGCCGCGCGCACCCGCACCAGCACCTCGGTGGGCCCCGGATCCGGCCGCGCGGTCTCGACCAGCCGCAGCACCTCGGGCCCGCCGAACTCCTGTTGGATCACCGCGCGCATGGATCGCTCCTCAGTCCGGTTAGGGCAGATTCCACCTTGGCCGAGCCGGTTCCACAAGGGAAGGAGCCCGGCCGGCGAGCCAGACCCCGCTTTGGGCGACATCTTCTCGGCTCTAACCGAGAAGATGTCGCCCAAAGCGCCAGGGGCGGGCGGCCAGGGTCGGCCGGGGGCCGGCCGAGGCGCGGACGGGCCGGCCGCGGGTCGGCCGGCGGCGAGCCAAAGCGGAAGGGCAAGGGCGGTGTCAGCTCGCGGTGGGGTTGGCGTTGAGGTAAGCGAGGACGGCGATCACGCGGCGGTGGCCGCTGTCCGACGGTGGCAGGTCGAGCTTGGTGAAGATGTTGCCGATGTGCTTGCTGACCGCGCGTTCGGTGACCACCAGCCGCTGGGCGATCGTCGTGTTCGCGTGACCCTCCGCCATCAGGGAGAGCACCTCGAGCTCGCGCGGGGTGAGGCCGGCCAGCGGGCTCAGCCGTTGGCCGGCGACGAGCTGCGCGATCACCTGCGGATCCATGGCGGTGCCCCCGGCGGCGACCCGGCGCAGCGCGTCCAGGAACTCGTCGATCCGGGAGACCCGGTCCTTGAGCAGGTAGCCGATGCCGCCCTGGCCGTCGGAGAGCAGTTCGGCCGCGTACGTGCGCTCGACGTATTGGGAGAGCACCAGCACCGGCAGCCCGGCGTGCCGGCGGCGGGCGGCCACCGCGGCGCGCAGGCCCTCGTCGCGGAACGTCGGCGGCAACCGGATGTCCACCACGGCGATGTCCGGCGGATCCCGGTCGACGGCGGCGAGGAAGTCGTCGCCGGTGTCGACCGCGGCCGTCACCTCGAAGCCGGACGTGGAGAGCAGCAGGTTGAGGCCCTCCTGCAGCAGGATGTTGTCCTCGGCGATCACGACGCGCACGGAAGCTCCACGCGTAGCACGGTAGGCCCACCGGCCTTGCTGACCAGCTCGGCCCGCCCGTCCAGGGCCGCGACCCGGCGCCGGATGCCGGCGAGCCCGGTGCCGTTCGCCTCGTCGGCCCCGCCCACGCCGTTGTCGGTGACTTGGACGGTCAGCCGCCCGGCGGCACGCTCCAGCAGCAGCTCCGCAGCTGGTCGCCCCGCTGTGCTTGGCGATGTTGGTCAGGGCCTCGGCGATGACGAAGTACACGGCGCTCTCCACGGCGGCGGGCAGCCGGTCCATCGGCGCGATCTGGCTGGTCAGCGGAACCGGGCAGGCCGCGGCGAGCGCGTGCACGGCACCGGTGAGGCCGCGGTCGGCGAGGATCGGCGGATAGACGCTGCGGACCACCTCGCGCAGCTCGGTCAGGGCGTCCTCGATGCCGAGCCGGGCCTTGCCGATGAGTTGGTCGGCGAGCTCGGGGGCGGCCTCGCGCTGGCGCTGCGCGATGCCGAGCTGGATCGCGATCGTGACCAGCCGGGCCTGGGTGCCGTCGTGCAGATCGCGTTCGATCCGGCGCAGCTCGGCGGCGTGCGCGTCCAGCGCGCCGGCCCGGGTGGCGGACAGCTCCTCGACCCGCTCGACCAGCACGCTGCGCGAAGTCGGCGCGAGCAGGGCGCGGGACCCCCTGGCCAGCGCGGTGGCGACCAGCGGGACGCCCCAGTAGAGCGTGGCCAGCGCCACGGCGGCGATCAGCGGCGGAACCGTCAGCGCGCGGCCCCAGCTCGAGATCGGCACGATGAACGTCATCGGCGAGTCGGCCGGTACGACCCACCAGATCAGCGGCGTGACCAGCCCGATCAGCGCGTTCACGTACAGGATGACGGCGGCCACGCCCAGCGGCAGGCCGAGGATCGCGTGCAGCACGAGCCAGCCCAGGTCCCGGTACGTGTGCAAGTCGCGCAGTGCCGCGCGTACCTGGTCGGCCGCCGATCCGGCCGGCGGGCGCGGCTCGGGGATCGGCACGCCGAGCAGCTCACCGATCCGGCCGCGTTCGTAGCCCGCCAGCATCCGCACGCCGCGCAGTGCCTCCGCGAGCGGCCACAGGCGAATCGGCCCGCCCATCGGCCCGCGCCCGTGCAGCCTCTGCACGAGGAACGGCAAGACGACGAAGGCCACGCTGAGTAGCGCAGCCGCGGCGAGGCCGAGCAACGCGAACGCCGCCGCGATGCCGGTCAGCCCGCCGACCAGCAGATATCGCGCCCCCCGCGCCGCCCGGTGCATGCCTCCATTGTCGTGCCGACCGGGCCGGATGTCAGGTGTAGCCAGCTACACCATTCGCGGTGGCGCGCGCCGGCGGTGTAGCCGGGTACACCGGCGATCGGGGTACCAGCCGTATCGATGACGGCATTTGATCGTCCTAGCGTTTGCCGCATGAAAAGAATGCGCGGTACCCCATTCATTATTGTCGCCTTGGCCGTCGCAATTTCCGCAAGCATCGCGGGTCCGGCCATCGCGGCACCCGTAGCCAATGCCGTTCGTTTCGCGGCATGCGATGACGAGGAATTGGTCGCGGCTGGCGCCGAATGCGCGGTGCTGCCGGTGCCGCTCGATCACGCCAAGCCCGGCGGCGCCACGGTCGGCATCGCGATCTCCCGGATCCGTGCCACCGATCCCGCCCGGCGGCGCGGCATCCTGCTCTTCAACCCGGGCGGTCCTGGCGGAGCCGGCCTGAGTTATCCGGCCACGTTGCGCTCGACGCTGGGGGATGCCGCGAGCCAGTACGACCTGATCGGGTTCGATCCGCGGTTCGTCGGCCGGAGCGCACCGATCAGCTGCGGGCCGGCCCAACTGTCCACTGTGGTACGCGCGGCCGGGCTGGACCGGGCCGGATTCGACGAGTCGGCGCGCTTGTCGGCGGACTTCGCGCGGCGTTGCCACGAGCGGAACGCCGCTGTCCTGCCGTATGCCGGCACCCCGGACGTGGCCCGCGACATGGACGCGATCCGGGCCGCGCTCGGGGCGCCGAAGCTGTCGTACTACGGCGTCTCCTACGGCGCGGACCTCGGCGCGATGTACAGCGAGCTGTTCCCCGGCCGGGTGGACCGCATGGTCATCGACAGCGTCTCGGCGGTCGGCTCGGAGTACGCACTGAACCGGGCCGGCGCGGTGCGGGCCGAGGCGGCGTTGGACGAGTGGGCCGGCTGGGCGGCGCACCGCGATGGCGAGTATCGGCTGGGCCGGACGCCGGCGCAGGTCCGTGCCGCCGTCACGGAGTTGCTCGTCAGGGTGTCGCGGCAACCGATCCCCGTCGGCGAATTCACGGTCGACGACAACATCCTGCCGTTCCTGATCCGGAACTGGCTGGGCGACGAGAGCAACGACGCGGTGCTCGCCAAGGCGCTGAGCCTGCTGGTCGGCCGGACCACGGCGCCGTCGCCCGAGTTGGCCGAGATGCTCGGCGTGCTGCACCAGCAGGACCCGGACATCGACGCGTACCTGGCCAGCTCGTTCGCGGTCTTCTGCGCCGATCCGCGCTGGCCCGTGGGGCCCGGTGAGTACTGGCGGAACGTGTGGCGCAGCCGTGCCGAGCAGCCGATCTTCGGCTCGCTGGGCAACAACGTCGGCCCGTGCGCGTACTGGCGGGATTCCTCGGCCGAGGCGCCGGTCAGGGTGGCCAACGCGGTGCCGGTACTGATGGTGCAGGCGCTGCGGGACAACAGCCCGATCGCCCAGGCCCGCGATCTGCACCGCCGGCTCACGGCATCGCGGCTGGTCACCGCGGACATCCGTGCGCACGGCCTGTACGGCCGGGCGGTGGACGGGCTCGAACCGGTGCCCTGCGCCGAGCAGGCCATCAACCGGTACCTCCGCGACGGGGTCCTCCCCGCCAAGGACGTCACCTGCGGCTAGCCCCGTCCGCCACCCGCTTTGGGCGACATCTTCAGTGCTATAGCACCGAAGATGTCGCCCAAAGCGCTGTTGGGGGCGGCGGCCGGGCACCGCGGCGGCCGGCCCGTGGCGGTCAGGAGAGCTGCCGAGCTGCCTTTACGGTGTGCAGGTGGACCAGCAGGTCGTAGTGCTCGGCCAGGGCAAGGTCCACCGGCGGATCCGGGTAGCCCGTGCCGACCATGCGGGTGGAGTGCTTCTGATGGAGCCAGGCCCGGGCCGCCCCGCGCACGGTGCGCAGGTCGAGCAGGTAGTCGCGGCGGCTCGCGGCGTTCAGCGTGTACTCGTTGCTACCCCGGGGTGCCGGACCGAGCGTGAAGGTGCGCCACACGTTCTCCTCGTCCTGGGCGTTGAACGAGCCGGCGTTGAAGGTGAAGCCGAGGTTCACATAGTCCGCGCCTAGGCGGTCCCGCAGGAAGGCGCCCTGCATCTTCGGGTACCGCTCCGGCTCGTAGGTCGTGTACGCGATGTGCGCGTTGTGGGCCGAGAGCACGATCTTCGCGCCGGTCTGCCGATGCCACCACACGGTGTTGTCGGCCATGGCCCGGTCCCGGTGCCGCATCGCCTCGCCGTACTGCACGGGATTCTCCACGTCGAAGGCGTACAGCGCGAAGACCTGGGCGATCACCCTGGCGTGCTGGGTCGCCCAGGCGAGCCGGTCGTCACCGCGTTGGCGCTCCAGCAGTTGGACGGCCTGCTGAGCCCGGGCGGCGAGCGCCTGCCGGGTGGCCAGCGGCTGGGAGAACTGGCTGCCCATCCACTCGTCGAGCGGCATGGTCGGCCGGAGCCCGCCGTACAGCGCGGTGAGCTGCGGGAGCAGGGCGGGCCGGTACCGCTTCACGTAGTCGGTGACTCGGTCGAACAGCGGGGCGCCGGGGTAGCCGATGTCGTCGCCCATGAACTGCAACGGTTCGCGGTCGGGGTGCCGCACGTTGTAGGCGCGCATCCAGGCGAGCAGGTCGAGGTACTCCTGCGTGCTCCAGAACCGGTACGTGTTCGATCCCTCGAACTCCTCCCGCATGATCTGCCGGAGGTCGCCGCGGCCGTGCACCACGTAGTCGTTGAGCCGGAGCCCCGTGTCCCAGTCGGCCTCCAGCGCGAACGTGCTGAACCCCTTCTCCTCGACGAGGTACTGGAAGATCCGGTGCTTCATCGTGAAGAACTCGCTGGAGTTGTGCGTCGCCTCGCCGGCCCCGACCACCGTTGCGTCGCCGACCATGCGGCCCAGCGGGCGTAGATCGCGCAGATCGTCGGACGGCTGAGTAGTGGTCAGCGAATGCGCGTTTCTCGCCAATCCGGAAACAATTCCGGCGGAATTCGCCTGCGCCGGCGCCGCTATGGTCAGGATTGTTATGGCGACGCTCAGCAGAGCTATTCTTCGCTTCATCGGTGTTCCCTCGTGTCGGCGATTCGTTACGCTTTCGACGTTAGAAAGGAACGGCCGCCGGCACGATGGTGCGCACACCCGAACCGTCGGTGTACCGCACGCCACCCGGTCCTGCGCCGAGAACCGGTCAGTCGAGGCGGAGGGCGAGGAACAGATCGACCCGGTCCGACAGGGTGCTCAGGTCGCGGCCGGTGAGCTGCTCGATCCGCTGAATCCGGTAACGCAACGTGTTCACATGGACGTGCAGCTGCTCGGCGCAGCGGGTCCACGAGCCGGAGCAGTCCAGGAACGCCCGCAGGGTGGGCACCAGGTCGGAGCGGTGCTCACGGTCGTACTCGTGCAGCGGGCCGATGACCCTGGCGCGGAACGTCCGGCGCAGGTCGTCGGGGATGCCGGCCAGGAGCAGCAGGTGCGAGGAGAGCTGGTCGTCGCCGACCACGACCGCCCGTCCCGGACGCAGCGCCGCGAGCTGGCAGGCGTACCGGGCCTCCTCGGCGGCGCCGTGCAGCCCGGCCGCCCCGGCGGCGACCCCGCTGATGCCGAGCAGGAGCCGGAGCCCGCCGAGCCCGGGTTCGAGCGCGTGCGCGGCGGTCTGGAGGTTTTCGACCAGCTCGCGGGCCTGCGGGTCGGCCGGCTCTTCGGTAAGGGGGACGAGCGCGGCCGCGCCCTGCGGCGTCGGCGCGAGCACGCCGTGCGGGCGGATCAGCTCCTCCAGCACGGCCGGCGCGAGGCTGGCAGCGCCGGGCATGGCCGCGACCACCACGAGGTACGCGCCGTCCGCGGTCAGCCCGCAGGACCGCAGCTGGGGAAGGAACGCCGGCACCTCGGCACCCCCGGTGACCAGCTCGATCACCTCGGCGGCGAGCGGATGGTGCAGCCGGCGGGCGAGCTGGTCACGTTCGGCGCCGATCAGCGCGACCAGCTCGTCGACCAGGCGCCAGCGCTCGGGCTGCCAGCCAGTGGAGTCGCTCTCCACGGCAAGGCACCAGTCGGCGAGCCGGTGACCGGCGCCGGGCGTCACCGGCAACACCGTGAAGACCTGCCCGGTGGCGAGCGTGACCGAGCCGGGCAGCCGGTCGGCGTACAGGAACTCGCGCGCCAGCCGCAGTTCCAGCGCTGGCGGCAGGGTCGGCGGACCGGCCACGCACCGGCCGGTCGGGGAGAGCACCCAGCAGTCCAGCCCGAGGTCACGGGCGACCAGCTCCAGCACCGCGTCGAGCCCACCACCGCCGTCCGCGCCGGCCGAGAGCAGCCGGCGGTGCCGGTCCAGCACGGTGGCTAGGTCGCCGGCCCGCTGGGCGGAGAGCCGCCGGACCACGGCCTCCGTCACGGTCGCGAAGGCCACGTCCACCGGCACGGCGAAGAGCGGCAGCCGATGCCGCCGGCACGCATCCACCAGGTCGGCGGGCGCGGCACCGAACGCGGCATCCCCGGCGGCGAGCCCGGAGACCCCGGCGGCCGCCAGCGCGGCGACGAACGCCTCCGAGTCGGCCGGATCACGCCGCCACATCAGGCCGCTCAGCACCAGCTCCTCGCCGGCCAGGTAGCGGCTCGGATCCGGCATGTCGGTGGTGACCACCCAGCGGATCGGCCGATCCAGCTCCTCGTGGCCGGCGATCAGGGTGAGGCGGAGTTCGTCGAGGTCCAGGAGGTTACGAAGCCGCACGGCTGGCCACCTCCGATCCGGTCATCTCGCTCAATGATGGCGCGCCCGACGTCCGACCTTGGAGGAACCTCCAAGTTGGTGCCCCTGACCAGCGTTTCTTTTCGGTGTTCCGGACGGTAGCCAGGTGAGTCTTATGAGTCTGGAATGGCTTAACGGCCAAAGAGGGGGCATCAGCGTGGACGAGCTGGACCGGTTCAACGCGGTCGACCAGGAGAGCGCGGCGGCCGAACTCCTGGCCTGCAACGCGTCCCGGCGCTGGGCGGAACGGATGGCCGCCGGCCGGCCGTACCAGAGCGTCGCCGCAGCCGTGGCCGTGTCCGCCGAGATCCTCTCCACGCTGACCTGGGACGACCTCGCCGAGGCGCTGGGCGCGCACCCCCGGATCGGCGAGCGAGCCGCCGGTACCGGGAGGGAGGCCACCTGGTCTCGCGGCGAGCAGTCCGGCGCGGCCGGCGCGGACCCCGAGGTGGCCGCCGCACTGGTGGCCGGAAACCGTGCGTACGAGGAGCGGTTCGGCCATGTCTTCCTGATCTGCGCCACCGGCCTCGACGCCGAGGACATGCTGGCTGACCTGCAGCAACGCCTCGACCACGACGACGCCACCGAGCGCGAAGTGGTGCGCACCGAGCTGATCGAGATCACCGCCCTCCGCCTGGAAAAGCTCTTTGCGGTTCAATTCCGCCCTCCAGGGGCGGAATTGAACCGCAGCTCTGACCGCAACCCCGCGACCGCGGGCGACCCCGCGACGGCGAGCCGCCCTGCAACGGCGAGCGCCCCCGCAACGGCGGGCGGCCCCGCGCCGGCGAGCGCCCCGGTCAAAGGCGCCGGGATCAGCCTGCGGGAGAACGAGTACGGCAAGGCCGAGGTCCGGCTGGTGCGGGTCTTCCGGGAGGGCGACCGGCACGAGCTGGTCGACCTGAACGTGAGCGTCGCGCTCGCGGGTGACCTCGCGGCCACGCACCTGACCGGCGACAACAGCGCCGTGCTGCCGACCGACACGCAGAAGAACACGGTCTACGCGTTCGCCAAGGACGGGGTCGGCGAGATCGAGGAGTTCGGTCTCCGGCTGGCCAGGCACTTCGTGGACACGCATCCGGCGATCCAGCGGGCCCGGGTGCGGATCGAGCAGTACGCCTGGGACCGCACCGACCCGGCCAGCCCGCACTCGTTCGTCCGCGCCGGCCAGGAGGTCCGCACCGCGACCGTGAGCTACGACGGCGAGCGAGCCTGGGTGGTCTCCGGCCTGACCGGGCTGACGCTGCTCAACTCCACCGCGTCGGAGTTCAAGGGCTATGTGAAGGACGGCTACACCACGCTGCCCGAGACGGACGACCGCATCCTCGCCACCGACGTCACCGCGCGCTGGCGGCACCGGGAGCCTGCCGGCGACTTCGGCAAGTCCTACCGGGAGGCGCGCCGGCACCTGATCGAGGCGTTCGCGGGCACCTACAGCCGCTCGCTCCAGCAGACCCTCTACGCGATGGGCAGCCAGGTGCTGGAGCGGCGGCCGGAGCTGTGCGAGGTGCGGCTCACCCTCCCGAACCGGCATCACCTGCTGGTCGACCTCACGCCGTTCGGGCTGACGAACCCGAACGAGGTGTTCGTCGCCGCCGACCGACCGTACGGGCTGATCGAGGGCACGGTGGCGCGCGACGACGCTCCCGACGCCGGCCTGGCGTGGGGTGAGTGAGATGGACTTCCTCTGCCCCGCCACGTGGGACGACGCGCTGGCCGCGAAGGCCGAGCACCCGGACGCCGTGCCGGTCGCCGGCGGTACCGACGTGATGGTCGAGCTGAACTTCGACCGGCGCCGCCCGCCCGCGCTGCTGGACCTGACCCGGATCGGTGAGCTGACCGAGTGGGGCACCAGGGACGGGCAGCTCCGGATCGGTGCCACGGTTACGTACGCGCAGGTCATCGACAATCTCGGCTGGGCGGTGCCCGGGCTGGCGATGGCCGCGCGGACGGTCGGCTCGCCGCAGATCCGTAACCGGGGCACCGTGGCCGGCAACCTCGGCGCCGCCTCGCCGGCCGGTGACGCGCATCCGCCGCTGCTCGCCGCCGACGCGATCATCGAGGTGGAGTCGGTGCGCGGGGTCCGGCTGATCCCGGCCAGGGAGTTCTTCGTCGGGGTGAAGCGGAACGCGCTGGCGCCGGACGAGCTGATCCGGGCGGTGCTGGTCCAGCCGGCGCGTGGGCCGCAGCAGTTCGCGAAGATCGGTACCCGGAACGCCATGGTGATCGCGGTCTGCTCGTTCGGCCTGGCGCTCGATCGGGAGGCGCGCACGGTCGGGACCGGTATCGGTTCCGCGGCGCCGACGCCGGTCCGGGCCGAGGCCGCCGAACGATTGGCCGCGGAGCTGCCGTGGGAGAGCCGCCAGCCGTTGCCGGAGCCGCTCGCCCGCGAGTTCGGGGAACTGGTCGGCGCGAGCGCCAACCCCATCGACGACGTGCGGGGGAGTGCCGACTACCGCCGGCATGCCCTGTCCGTCCTGGCCCGCCGCACGCTCAGCTGGGCGTGGGCACAGTACCTGCGGGAGTAGCCGATGCGCGTCAACTTGACCGTCAACGACGAGCCACGCCAGGCCGACGACGTCTGGCCGGGCGAGAGCCTCCTGTACGTGCTCCGCGAGCGGCTCGGCCTGCCCGGCTCGAAGAACGCGTGCGAGCAGGGCGAATGCGGTTCCTGCACGGTCTATCTGGACGGCGTGCCGGCGTGCGCGTGCCTGGTTCCGGCCGGCCAGGCGGAGGGCCGCGAGGTGGTCACGGTTGAGGGGCTGTCCGACGCGGAGACACTCGACCCGGTCCAGGAGGCGTTCGTCGAGGCCGGTGCGGTCCAATGTGGATTCTGTACGCCCGGCCTGGTGGTGACCGTGCACGACCTGCTGGCCCGGAACGCCGATCCGTCGGACGGCGAGATCCGGGAGGCGCTGGCCGGCAACCTCTGCCGCTGCACCGGCTACGAGAAGATCCTCGACGCGGTCCATCTGGCGTCGTCGCGGCGGCCGGCATGAGCGCCGCGAGCGCGCCGGCAACCCGGCGGCCCGCGTGATCATCGACGGTGCCGCGATCGCCACGGTCGACGCGGCCGGCACCGAGCACGCCACCGGACACGTGATCGTGGACGGCGAGTACATCACCGCCGTCGGCGCCGGCCCGGCCCCGCGCGGGCTGCCGCACGACTACGTGGACGGCGCCGGCTGCCTGCTCACGCCCGGGCTGGTCAACACCCATCACCACCTGTACCAGTGGGTCACCCGTGGGCTGGCGCAGGACTCGACCCTGTTCGAGTGGCTGGTCGCGCTGTATCCGATCTGGGCCAGGATCGACGCCGAGGCGGTCGGCGCCGCGGCCCGCGCCGGCCTCGGCTGGCTGGCGCTCTCGGGCTGCACGACCAGCACCGATCACCACTACGTGTTCCCGCGCGACGGCGGCGACGTGCTGGCCGCCGAGATCGAGGCGGCCGGCGACCTCGGGCTGCGGTTCCACCCGTGCCGGGGCTCGATGGACCGCGGCCGATCGCACGGCGGGCTGCCGCCGGACGAGGTGGTCGAGACCCTGGACGCGATCCTCACCGCCACCGACGACGCGATCACGAAGTACCACGACCCGGCGCCGAACGCGATGGTCCGGGTGGCCGTTGCGCCCTGCTCCCCGTTCTCGGTCTCCTCCGAGCTGATGACCGAGGCCGCGGCGCTGGCCAGGGCGCGCGGGGTACGGCTGCACACCCACCTCGCCGAGACCCTGGACGAGGAGGAGTTCTGCCAGGCCACCCACGGCCGGACCCCGGCCGAGTACGTCGAGTCGCTCGGCTGGCTCGGCGACGACGTCTGGCTGGCGCACGGCGTGCACCTGTCGGGCGACGCGGTGAAACGGTTCGCCGAGACTGGCACGGGCGTGGCGCACTGCCCCAGTTCGAACGCGCGGCTCGGGGCCGGCATCGCGCCGGTCCGGGGGCTGGTCGAGGCCGGCGCGCCGGTCGGGCTGGGCGTGGACGGACCCGCGTCGCAGGAGTCCGGGTTGCTGGTCGAGGAGCTGCGACAGGCGCTCTACCTGGCCCGGCTGGCCGGCGGTCCGGCCGCGCTCAGCGTTCGGCAGTCGCTCGCGCTCGGCACCATCGGCGGCGCCCGCTGCCTGGGCCGGGAGCGCGAGATCGGCTCGATCGAAGTCAGGCAAGCTGGCCGACCTGGCGCTCTGGCGGCTGGACGGGCTCGGCCACGCCGGCATCGCCGACCCGGTGGCCGCGCTGGTGCTCGGCCCGCCGGCGCCGCTGGCCCTGCTCACCGTCGGCGGCCGCACGGTGGTCGAGGGCGGCGAGCTGCGCACCGCCGATCCGGCCACCCTGGCCGCCCAGGCGGCGGCCACCCATCGACGACTGATGCGAGGCACCCGATGAGCCAGCCGGTGCGGACCGAGACCGGTGTCGCGGGCGGAGTGGGCGACAGCCCGCGCCGGCCGGACGGCACCCTCAAGGTCAAGGGCGAGTTCGCGTACTCCTCGGACCTGTGGATGGACGACATGCTCTGGGGCGCGACCCTCAGGAGTCCACACCCACGGGCACGGATCCTTGGCATCGACCTCACCGAGGCGGTGAAGCTGCCGGGCGTCTATGCCGTGCTCACCCACGATGACGTGCCCGGCGCCAAGTTCTACGGTCTGGACGACCCCGACCAGCCGGTGCTCGCCGTCGACCAGGTGCGGTACCAGGGCGAGCCCGTGGCCATCGTGGCCGCGGACCACCCGGAGACCGCCCGCCGCGCGCTGGCCCGGATCGTGGTCGAGTACGAGGTGCAGAAGCCGCTGACCGATGCCCGCCAGGCCGCCTTCGACCCGGCCGCACCGAAGGTCCACGCCAGCGGGAACGTGGTCCGCCACCAGCCGATCCGGTACGGCGACATCGACAATGCCAAGGCGGACGTCGTGGTCACCGGCGAGTACGAGGTCGGCATGCAGGACCAGGCGTTCCTCGGGCCGGAGTCGGGGCTGGCCGTGCCCGCCGAGGACGGCGGCATCGACCTGTACGTGGCCACCCAGTGGCTGCACGTCGACCGGGACCAGCTCGCGCCCTGCCTCGGGCTGCCGGCGGAGAAGGTGCGGCTGACGCTGTCCGGCGTGGGCGGCGCGTTCGGCGCTCGCGAGGACCTGTCCATGCAGGCGCACGCGTGCATGCTGGCGCTGCGCACGGGCCGGCCGGTGAAGATGGTCTACAACCGCGAGGAGTCGTTCTACGGCCACGTGCACCGGCACCCGGCCACGATGCGGTACGAGCACGGCGCCACCCGGGACGGCAAGCTGGTCTACGTGCGGGCCGAGATCGTGCTGGACGGCGGCGCCTACTCCTCGACCACCCGGGCCGTGGTCGGCAACGCGGCCTCGATGGGGGTCGGGCCGTACGAAGCGCCGCACGTGGCGATCGACGCGTACGGGGTCTACACGAACAACCCGCCGTGCGGTGCGATGCGCGGCTTCGGCGCCGTCCAGGCCTGCTTCGGCTACGAGTCCCAGATGGACAAGCTGGCCGCCGCGCTCGACCTCGACCCGCTGGAGTTCCGCAGCCGGAACGTGGTCGACCAGGGCTCCCGGCTGCCCACCGGCCAGCTCATCGAGGCACCGGCGCCGCTGCGGGACATGGCCCGCCGGCTGGCCGCGATGCCGCTGCCGGCCGCGCTGGCCAGCGAACCAGACCTGCGGGCGTTGCCCGGCGGGGTCTCGAACACCACCCACGGCGAGGGTGTCGTGCGCGGGGTCGGCTACGGCGTCGGCATCAAGAACATCTGCTTCTCCGAGGGGTTCGACGACTTCTCCACGGCCAAGGTGCGGCTGGAGGTGGTCGGCGGCGAAGCCGTGGCGGTCGTGCACACGGCGGCGGCCGAGGTGGGGCAGGGGCTGGTCACGCTGCAAGCCCAGATCGCCCGGACCGAGCTCGGCGTGGACCAGGTGACGGTGGCGCCGGCGGACACCAGCGTCGGCAGCGCCGGCTCGACCTCGGCCAGCCGGCAGTCGTACATGTCCGGCGGCGCCGTGAAGACGGCGTGCGAGGCCGTGCGGGAGCGGGTGTTCGCGCTGGCCGAGCGGCGGCACGGGCGCCCGCTGGCGGACCCGGAGCTGGTCGGCGGGATGCTGCTCGCCGCCGACGGCACCGCGTTGGCGCTGGTCGACGTGCTCGCCGGCGACGCGATCGAGGAGACCAGGGAGTACCGGCACCGGCCGACCGGGCCGCTCGACCCGACCACCGGCCAGGGCAACTCGCACGTCCAGTTCGCGTTCTGCCTGCACCGAGCCGTGGTGGACGTGGACGTGGAGTTGGGGCTGGTCAAGGTCGTGGAACTGGCCGCGGTGCAGGACGTGGGGAAGATCCTGAACCGGCTCTCGTTGGAGGGGCAGATCCACGGCGGCACCGCGCAGGGCCTGGGGCTGGCCGTGATGGAGGAGATCCAGCTGGCGGACGGCAAGCTGCGGAACCCGTCGTTCACCGACTACCTGATCCCCACGATCCTGGACATGCCGCCGATGCGGCTGGAGATCCTGGAGAACGCCGACCCGGACGCGCCGTATGGCCTGCGCGGCGCGGGGGAGCCGCCCACGCTCTCCTCGACGCCGGCCGTGGTGGCCGCGATCCGGGCCGCCACCGGGCTGGCGCTGACCAGGGTGCCGATCCGGCCCGAGCACCTGACCGTGGAGCGGCCGTGACGTACGACCTCGCGCTGCGGTCCGCCCGGGTGCTGACCGGCGGCGCCGAGCGGCCGGCCACCGTGTGTGTCCACGATGGAGTGATCCGGGCCGTGCTGGGATACGACGCGGCGGTCGAGGCGGACTTCGTCGTCGACCTCGGCGCCGACGCGTTGCTGCCCGGCCTGGTGGACACGCACGTGCACGTCAACGAGCCGGGCCGGACCGAGTGGGAGGGCTTCGCCAGCGCCACCAGGGCCGCCGCGGCCGGCGGGGTGACCACCTTGATCGACATGCCGCTGAACGCGATCCCGCCGACCGTCGACCCGGCCGCGTTGAAGCTCAAGCGGGCCGCCGCGGCCGGGCAGTGCTTCGTCGACGTGGGCTTCTGGGGCGGCGCTATCCCGGGCAACCTGGCCGAACTGGCGCCCCTGTACGAGGAGGGCGTCTACGGCTTCAAGTGCTTCCTGGTGGACTCCGGGGTGCCCGAGTTCCCGCCGCTCGTGGGTGCGGAACTGACCGCGGCCGCTCGTGAGCTGGCCCGCCTCGGCGCCCCGCTGATCGTGCACGCCGAGGACCCTGACCTGGTGCTGGGCGCGGCCGGCGTGGGATACGGCGCCTTCCTGCGGTCCCGGCCGGCGGTGGCCGAGGACTCCGCGATCGCCGGGCTGGTGGCGTTGACCAGGGAGACCGGGGTGCGGGTGCACGTGCTGCACCTCTCGTCGGCGTCCGCGCTGGCCGTGATCGCCGCGGCCAAGGCGGGCGGCGCGGCGATCACCGCCGAGACCTGCCCGCACTACCTCACGCTCACCGCCGAGGAGGTGCCGGACGGCGCCACCGAGTACAAGTGCTGCCCGCCGATCCGCGGCGCCGACAACCGGGAGCAACTCTGGCAGGCGCTCGCCGACGGCACCCTGGACTGCGTGGTCTCGGACCACTCGCCGGCCACGCCAGAGTTGAAGACCACCGGCGACTTCGGCACGGCCTGGGGCGGCATCGCGTCGCTCCAGCTCGGCCTGCCGCTGATCTGGACCGAGGCCCGCCGGCGCGGCCACTCGCTGGCGGACGTGGTGCGCTGGATGGCCGAGGCGCCGGCCGCGCTGGCTGGGCTGGCGCGCAAGGGGCGGATCGAGCCGGGATACGACGCCGACCTGGCCGTGTTCGCGCCGGACGTGTCGTTCGTGGTGGACCCGGCGGCGTTGGAACACAAGCATCCGGTCACGCCGTACGCCGGCCGGGAACTGACCGGCGTGGTGCGGGGCAGCTGGCTGCGGGGGCGGCGGATCGGCGCCGAACCGGCCGGCGAGCTGCTGTTTCGCGGTGCCTCGTGACGGACTTCAGCGCGCTCCCCGACCTGGCGTCGCGGGCGTTCGGCGGTGCGGTCGTCGCGGCCAACGACGAGTTCTTCGCGGACAAGGAGAACCTGGTCACGCCCGCCCCGCCGGTCTTCTCGCCGCACACGTTCACCCACAAGGGTCAGCTCTATGACGGGTGGGAGACCCGGCGCCGGCGCGAGCCCGGCCACGACTGGGCGATCGTCCGGCTCGGGCTGGCCGGCGTGATCAAGGGCGTGATCGTGGACACCGCGTTCTTCACCGGCAACTTCCCGGCCGAGTGCGCGATCGAGGGGCTGGCGGTGGACGGTTACCCGTCGCCGCCCGAGCTCGCCGACGCCACCTGGGAGCCGCTGGTGCCACGCTCACCGCTCACCGGCGACGCCCAGCACCCGTTCCCGGTCGCCTCGCCGCGCCGGTTCACCCACGTGCGGCTGTCGATCTACCCGGACGGCGGAGTCGCCAGGCTGCGCGTGTACGGGGAGGTGGTCGCCGATCCGCGGTTCCTCGCCGGCGGTCCGCTCGACCTGGCGGCGCTGGCGAACGGTGGCCGCATCGCCGCGTGCAGCAACGCGTTCTACTCCACGCCCGCGAACCTGATCTCGCCCGGCGACGCCCGCTCGATGGGCGACGGCTGGGAGACCGCGCGGCGGCGCGGCGACGGGAACGAGTGGGTGGTGGTCCAGTTGGCGGCGGGGGGCGAGGTACGAGTCGCCGAGCTGGACACCACCCACTTCAAGGGCAACGCGCCGGGCTGGGCCGAGCTGCGCGGGCGCACGGACGGCGACTGGTTCCCGCTGCTGCCCAGGACCCGGCTCCAGCCGGACACCCGGCACCGGTTCCTGCTCGACTCGCCCGTGCCGGCGACCGAGGTGCGGCTGGACATCTTTCCCGACGGCGGGATGGCCCGGCTCCGCCTCTTCGGCACCCTCACCGACTCCGGCCGCACCGAGCTGACGACCCGCTGGCACTCGACCAGCTGACCGCCGCACCTCGCGCCGGCCCGTCCCAACTCCGCGCGGGCGACCCCAACTCCGCGCTTTGGGCGACATCTTGGCGGTTATAGCCGAGAAAATGTCGCCCAAACCGGGGAGGGTTGGCGCATGCCTGACTCACTGATCGTGATTCCCGCGGTCTTGGCCGCCCTTCTCATCGTGCAGATCCTGCACGTGACCTTCCGGCGACTCGGCCGGCGATCGGCCCTGCTCGGCGAGCTCGCGGCCCGTGCACACCGCCCGACCCAGCTCGCCGCGTCGCTGGTCGCCCTCGAGGTGGCGATCGAGGCCACGACCACCACGGGCGACTGGCGTCGGCCGTTGCTGCACGCGCTCTGGCTCGCCATCATCGGGGCCGGGGCCTGGCTGATCGCGTCCTTGCTGCTGGTCCTGGAGGACGTGGCGCTCGCCCGGTACCGGACCGACGTGGAGGACAATCGGCACGCGCGGCGGATCCACACCCAGGTCACGGTGGTACGCCGGGTCACGGTGGCCGTGGTGGCGCTCGTCGCGTTCGGCGCGATGCTGGTGACCTTCCCGGCCGCGCGCGCCGCCGGTACGAGCCTGCTCGCGTCGGCCGGTGTCGCCGGCGTGATCGCTGGTTTCGCGGCCCAGAGCCTGCTCAGCAACGTGCTCGCCGGGATCCAGATCGCGTTCAGCGACTCGCTCCGCCTGGACGACGTGGTGGTGGTCGAGAAGGAGTGGGGCCGGGTCGAGGAGATCACCCTCAGCTACGTGGTCGTACACATCTGGGACGACCGGCGGCTGATCCTGCCCACCTCGTACTTCACCACGAAGCCGTTCGAGAACTGGACCAGGACCTCGGCGGCGGTGCTCGGCACGGTCGAGCTGGACGCGGACTGGTCGCTGCCGATCGAGGAGGCCAGGCAGGAGCTGACCAGGATCCTCGAGGGCGCCGACCTGTGGGACGGCCGGGTCGGCGTGCTGCAGGTGACCGAGGTGCTCGGGCCGTACGTGCGGCTGCGCGCGCTGGTCAGCGCCCCGGACGCACCGACGCTGTGGGATCTGCGCTGCCTGGTGCGAGAGGCGCTCGTGCGCTGGCTGCGCGAGCGGTATCCGGACGCGCTGCCGCGGCTGCGCACCGAACCGATCGACGAACGTGGCGGCCGGCCGGCCGAGCTGCCATCCCGGTCCGAACCCGCCGGCGATGCTGGTGATGACGACGCGCACGTGTTCAGCGGGAGCCGCGCCGGACGCGAGCGCGGCGAGGCGTTCACCGGCCCCGAGGAGGAGCCGCAGGCCGACACTCAGCCCAAACCCTGAGCCGTGGCCCCTTGCCCCCTGGCCGGCCCGCCTCTGGCGCTTTGGGCGACATCTTCTCGGTCATAGCCGTGAAAATGTCGCCCAAAGCGAGGAGACGGGTGTGGGGTCAGCCGAACCAGTGGCTGACCGGCCAGGCGACGGTGGCGTCGTCGGCCACCCGGCCCAGTGCGCTGGCATTGATCGTCGCCTTGATGGCCTCGGGCACCGAGGTGAGGGCGAGAAGCCGCCCGCCGGACTGCACGATGTTGCGCAGCCCGGCCAGGAAACCCAGGCCGGTGCCGGAGAGGCGGGTGACCGCGCCGAGGTCGACGGTCACGTCGAGCGGCTGCAGGCCGGCGATGTAGCGGCTGACGACGACGAGCTGCTCGTGCACGGCATCGTCGAGATCGCCACCGAGCGTGATCGTGAGTCGATTCGGCTCGCGGTGGTAGGAGATGGTCAGCGGCTGGTTTCTCGACATGGCCAACTCCGAATCGCGATCCGGACAGAACGGATTTAAAGTATAAATCGCTTCGGGTGCTAGTCCAGTATTTCTGACCGAGGTGTCGTGTCGGTGAAATCAGCGAGTCGGGCCGCGACATCCGCTTTGGCGGCCGGCAAGCGTCAGCGCTGGCCGTGCGTCCAGGGCGCCAGGGCGCCAGGGACGAAACGGACTTGCGGGGTATTCGTGGCTACGGGTGCCCGTTGAAGGCACGGAAGTCCCGCAAGTCCGGTTCGTGTGGGCGGGCGGCGGGCGGCGGGCGGCGGGCGGCGGGGAGTGGGGCCGGGCGGCGGGCTCGGCGGGTGGCCGGCGACGGACGCGGTCAGCCTGGGGCGTCCTCGTCCAGGACCTGGCGAGCCAGTTTCTTCGGCGCGACCAGCGTGTATGAGGTGCGCACCCATTCCTCGACCTGTTCCCAGCGCTCGCCGTCCAGCTCGGGCGGCAGCGTCAGAGACACCCAACCGTGCCGGCCAAGGCCGTACCCGGTGGGCGTGGCATCCGGATCGGTGGCCACCACGGCGGCCGCCTCCTCCTTGTCCAGCTTCACGCTCAGGTTGCACGCCTCGGCGTCGCTGAAGACGAAGTTCTTCCCGCGCACTCGGAACGTCGGATGGTCGCCCCACTCGGCCACGTCCACCCGCACGGCCTCCGGCAGCCGACTGACCAGCTTCTCGAGCCGGGCCATGTTCGTCATTCCGAGTCCAATGCCTTGAGCATCCGCTTCAGGGCGACCTGGCGGTACGAGGTCTCCATCAGCTCGGTGATCTCGTTCCAGTCGATCGGCGCGGCGTCGAAGTCCAGCGCCAGCCAGCCGCTCGGCGCGTAGTACGCCGGCAGGTAGATCCGGGGATCGTCCAGCAGCGCCGGACGCTCGGCGGCGTCGGGCTTGAAGATCACCGCCCAGGGATGCTCGTCGTTCCCCTCGAACACCGCGAACATCTTCTTGCCGGCGCGGAACGTTGGCCGTCCCCACGCTTCGACCTCGGCGGACTCGGGGAGCGCGAGACAGACCTCTCGCAGTTCGGCGAGGTGCGGGTCGTCGTCGCGGTACATCCTGGGATGGGCCACGGCCCGACGCTAGGCCGCCGCCCGGCGCACTGGCAAGCACCCCGCCGGCCGCCGCCAACCCGACCCGAGCTTTGGGCGACATTTTCTCGGTTATAGCCGAGAAAATGTCGCCCAAAGCGCCATGGGGGTGGCGGCAAGCCGGGCCCAAAGCGCCATGGGGGTGGCGGCAAGCCGGGCCCAAAGCGGTAAAGGGACGGCGAGGCCCGGGGAGGCGGATGCGCGCCTCCCCGGGCCCCGGGCCGGAATCCTCGGCTGGGCGCCGAGGCGGGTGTGCCTAGTTGAGACCGTTCTTCATGGCGGTGATCAGCTCGCCGTTGGTGGTGTCACCCTGGAGCTCCCAGAAGAAGGCGCCGCCGAGACCCTGGTCCTTGACGTACGACATCTTGCCGCCGATCGTCGCGGGGGTGTCGTAGCTCCACCACTCGTTGCCGCACTTGGCGTACGCGGTGCCGGCGACCGTGCTGGTGGCCGGGCAGCGGGTCTTGAGGAGCTTGTAGTCGTCGATACCGGCCTCCCAGCGGCCCGGTGCCGGGCCGGTCGCCGTGCCGCCGGGCGTGGTCTGGGTGACGCCGGTCCAGCCGCGACCGTAGAAGCCGATGCCGAGCAGCAGCTTGTTGGCCGGGACGCCCTTGCTCTTGAGCTTCTGGATCGCCGCGTCGGAGTTGAAGCCGGCCTGGCTCTGCGTGTTGCCCGGGACCGCGTAGAGCGGCGAGTGCGGAGCCGTCGGGCCCTGGGCGGCGAAGGCGCCGAAGTAGTCGTACGTCATCGGTAGGTACCAGTCGACGTACTGCGCCGCGCCGGCGTAGTCGGCGACGTCGAGCTTGCCGCCGTTGGTGCCGTCCGCCGTGATGGCCGACGTCACCAGGTTGCCGGTGCCGAACCGGGCGCGCAGCGCCTGCATCATGTTCTTGTAGCCGGCCGGGCCGCTGGTGTCACAGCTCAGGCCGCAGGCGTTCGGGTACTCCCAGTCGATGTCGATGCCGTCGAACACGTCGGCCCAACGCGGGTCCTCGACCAGGTTGTAGCAGGAGTTCGCGAACGCGCTCGGGCTCTGCGCCGCCTGGCCGAAGCCGCCGGACCAGGTCCAGCCGCCGAACGACCAGAGAACCTTCAGGCCCGGGTTCGCGGCCTTGAGCTTGCGGAGCTGGTTGAAGCTGCCCTTGAGCGGCTGGTCCCAGACATCCGCCACGCCGTCCACGCTCTCGGCGGCGGTGTAGGAGCGCTCGTAGTCCGGGAACGCCTCGCCGACGACGCAGTTGCCGCCCACGACGTTGCCGAACGCGTAGTTGATGTGCGTGAGCTTTGAGGCCGAGCCGCTGGTGGCGATGTTCTTCACGTGGTACGCGCGGTCGTATACGCCCCACTCGGTGAAGTAGCCGATGTTCTTGCGGCCGCCGGGCGGGATCACCACGTTGTCGGTGGTGACGGTGACCGCGCTGGAGGCGCCGGAGGCGTTGCCCGCAGCGTCCTTGGCCTTGACCGTGAAGGTGTAGGCGGTGTTCGCGGCGAGGCTGCCGACGGTCGCCGTGGTGCCGGCGACGGTGAGCACCGAGGTGCCGCCGCGGAAGATCTCGTAGCCGGTGACGCCGACGTTGTCCGTCGAGGCGTTCCAGGCCAGCGAGACGCTGCTGGACGTCTTGGCGGTGGAGCGGAAGTTGCCCGGCACGGACGGCGCCTGGGTGTCGGTGCCGCCGCCGGTGTCGGTGGTCACGGTGAGCGTGTTGGAGGCGGCGGAAACGTTGCCCGCGGCGTCCTTGGCCTTGACCGTGAACGCGTACGCGGTGTTGGCGGTCAGGCCGGACACGGTCCCGGAGGTGCCGGTGACCGTGGTGACCGAGGTGCCGCCGCGGAAGATCTCGTAGCCGGTGACGCCGATGTTGTCGGTGGACGCCGTCCACGCCAGCGAGACGGTGGTCGCGGTCTTGCCGGGAGACGTCAGGTTGCTGGGCGCGGTGGGGGCCTGCGTGTCCGGGCCGGGGCCCGTGCCGTCACAGGCGCTGCCGTTGACCTTGCAGTTGGAGAGCGCGCCGCCGCCGGAGCCGATGAAGCCGAAGCTCGCCGTGCCGCCGGCCGGCACGGAGCCGTTCCAACCGTTGTTGACGAAGGTGTGGTGGCTGCCCGAGTCGGTCCGGACCGCGTCCCAGCTGGAGGTGATGGACGCTCCGGCCGCGGTGTCGAACTCCACCTTCCAGCTGGTGATGCCGGCGCCGGTCCCGTTGGTGACCGTGCACTTGCCTTCGAAGCCGGAGCCCCAGTCGGAGGTCTTCACGCAGGAGGCGGTCACCGCGGCAGCGGAGGCCGACGAGGCGTAAACCGCGGTCGCGGTCACCGCCATCAGGAGTGCACTGCCGAGTACTAAGACTCGGCGCGTACGCAGTCTGGACATCGTTCTCCCGAAGAGGAAAGGGGCGCGCCCCGCACGACACGCCCGACGGTGGGGCTGAGAACAGATGAGTCGATTGGGAGAGGTGCGCTCCCCATTCCGGGCAGGCGCCCCTGAATGTGGACCGGACATTAGATGGACTAGACCACTAGGGTCAATAGGTCCAGACCAATTTAAGTTTCCTGATCGTTTCCGCTGGTGCCGGAGGCACGGATGTCGCTGCCTTCGCGGCAGAGGTCGCCGTTAACGGCAGACTTCACCCGTCGCGTCGGCGCCGTCCGGCCCGGCTCTCGCGCGCGAAGCGCGCGCCGACGGAGGCGGGGGCCACGGGGAGTACGGGGAGCATCGGAGCTGCGGGCTGGACGTCCGGAGTCGGGGGCGGCGACGGAGGAGGCGGGGCGAGTTCCGGCATCGAGCGACGCAGCGCCTCTTCGGCGGCCTCGGCCTTGCGGCAGGGCCACGGCGACGCGCAGACCGGGCAGCGCCCCTGCTCGGCGGCGTGCTGTTCGGCGAGTTCCTGGGCGATCATCCACAGCCGCGGATCGAGGCATTCTGCTGGCGGTTCGACTTCGGTCACCGCGTAACTCCGGAATTCGCGTCGGATGGCGCCGACTTTTTACCTGGGGCAATCTCCGGGAAACGGGAAAGTAACACCGCGGCGTTCGCCGCGCAGCGTCTCACCACTGCGGCATGCTGGCTCCGGCCGTGCTGACCAGCGGCTTCTTCTGGTGCCAAGGTGGTGGGCAGGGTGCACTCCCGATCCGGCGTGGGGTGGGACATTATCAGCCCAGTCGAGACTTAGACCCAGCACCGCACGGCCCCTACGTCACAAGACAGGTAGGTACGCTGCGTCGGTGACGACGCCGACCGCGGACGACGACACGGTCACCTTCCGCCACGATGATCCCCACCACTGGCTGGCTGGGGTCCGCCTCCGCCAGGAGGTCGGCGTCCCGGGCGACGCGCTCGACTTCCACTACGACGACGCCGCGCGGGCGTGGTCGCTGCGGCTGGCTCGGCCCCCGGTGGCCCGGATGGAGTACCTCTTCGAACTGCGGCACCGCGACGGCGGCACCGAGACCGTCGTGGACGCCGCCAATCCGCGTCGCGCGCCGGGCGCGTTCGGCGACAAGTCCGTGGCGGAGTTCCCCGGCTACCGCCCGCCCGAATGGCTCGCGGCCGGCGGCGCGGACGGGGAGTGGTGCGAACTGGCGATCCCGTCCCGGGCGCTCGGCACGGACATCGCCGCCCGGCTCTGGACGCCCGCGGCCGACCCCGCCGGCCGGCTGCTGGTGGCCAACGACGGCCCCGAGTACGACCGGCTCGCCGGCCTCGGCCACTATGCCGCCGCGATGGTCGGCTCCGGCCGGGTGCCGCCGTTCCGGCTGGCGCTGCTCGCGCCGGGTGACCGGAACCGGTGGTACGCGGCCGACCCCGGATACGCCAGGGCGCTGGTCCGCGAGGTGCTCCCGGCGTTGGACGCCACCGGCCCGATGGTCGGCATGGGAGCGAGCCTCGGCGGGCTGGCGATGCTGTACGCGCAGCGCCGCTACCCGGCCGCGTTCGCCGGGCTGTTCCTGCAGTCCGGCAGCTTCTTCGTGCCCCGGTACGACAGCCACGAGAGCGGCTTCTCCGGCTACCGGCGGGTCGTGCGGTTCGTCGGGAGCACCTCCGACGCCGCGTCTGCGCCGCACCCGGTACCGACGGTCTTGACCTGCGGACTCGGCGAGGAGAACCTGCACAACAACCGGCTGATGGCGGCCGCGCTGGCCGACCAGGGCTACCCGATTTCGCTTCGCGAGGTGCCAGACGCCCACAACTACGTAGGCTGGCGGGACGCGTTCGACCCGCACCTCACCGAACTGCTGACCGGGGTGTGGGCCTGACCGGAGAGGGGGAGCCGTGCGCAGGGTCGAGCTGTACTCGCCGGCGATCGGCGCCGCCGCCGGCGTGGCGGTCTACGGCCACTGGGGACGGCCGGTGCTGGTCTTCCCGGCCGAGCAGGGCCGGGCCGGCGACTTCGCCGCCAACGGGATGGTGGACGCCGTCGGGCCGCTGATCGAGGCCGGCCGGGTGAAGCTCTACTGCGTCGATTCCTACGACGCGCAGACCTGGGCCGACCGCGGGCTCTCGCTCGAGGACCGGGCCCGCCGGCACGCAGGTTACCAGTCCTGGATCGTCGACCAGGTCGCCCCGTTCGTCGTGGACGACTGCGGCGGCGGCTCGGTCGAGATCGCGACGGCGGGGGTCTCGCTGGGCGCCTTCCACGCGCTCAACTTCGCCTTCCAGCGCGCCGACCTGTTCCCGCTCGCGCTCTGCTTCTCCGGCAACTACGACCCGTCGGCCTGGCACGGCTGGGGCGAGCGCGGGGAGGCGGCGTACTTCAACAACCCGACCGACTACGTGGCCAACCTGAGCGGTGACCACCTCGACTGGCTGCGCTCCCGGCTCTCCCTGCTGCTGGTCTGCGGCCAGGGCCAGTGGGAGGACACCACCGGCTCGCTCGACTCCACCCGCCGGGTCGCCGGCCTCCTCGCCGACAAGGGCATCCGGCACGAGCTCGACCTGTGGGGGCACGACGTCCCGCACGACTGGCCGTCCTGGCGCGCGCAGTGGGCGCACCACCTACCTCGTTTCTGCTGATAGCCGTTCCGTTCGTCGCGAGCCCTGGGGGATCCATGTCGGAGACAACGCACCTGATCGGGCTGCTGCTGGGCACCGAGGACGACTGGCCGCGGGCGTTCGAGGAGCTCACCCGCCGGCTCGGTCCTGTCGTCGACGGCACCGGGCGCACCCACCGGCTGACCACCGAGCGGGTGAGCATCGAGCCGTTCAACCTGCGTGACCGGCCCCGGCACGCGCTGGTGATCGACCGGCTCGCGTACTGGTACTACCACCCGCGCGAGTGGCTGAAGAAGATCGCGATGATGGACGACGTCTACCTGCTCAACAGTCCGTTCACGTTCCAGTCGATGGAGAAGCACGCCGCGTACTGCGCGATGATGCGGCTCGGCCTCAAGGTGCCGGAGACCGCGCTGGTGCCGTACAAGAACCCGCTCGACAACGCCCGGTACGCCTACACCGCGGCCCGGTACAACGTGCCGTTCGACCTGGACGAGGTGGCCGGACGGATCGGCTACCCGCTGTTCATGAAGCCGTACGACGGCGGCGCCTGGGTCGGCGTCTCCCGGATCAAGAACGACGAGGAACTGCACGCCGCCTACGACGAGTCCGGTGCCCGGCTGATGCACCTGCAGGCCTCGGTCGAGGGGTACGACGCGTTCGCCCGTTCGCTCTCGATCGGCGCCGAGACGATGGTGATGAAGTTCCGGCCCGAACTGCCGATGCACGACCGGTACGCGGTGGAGCACAACTTCCTGAGCGCCGAGACCGGCGACGAGGTGGTGACCATCTCGCGGCTGGTGAACGCGTTCTTCCGGTGGGAGTTCAACTCCTGCGAGTCGCTGGTGCGCGGTACCGAGGTGCACCCGATCGACTACGCCAACGCCTGCCCGGACGTGGCGCTCACCTCGCTGCACTACTACTTCCCGTGGGCGATGAAGGCGCTGCTGCGCTGGACCGCGTTCTGCACGGTGACCGGACGCCGGCCGCGGATCGACCTGGAGACCGCCCGGTACTTCGAGATCGCCGACCGCACCGATCTCTCCTATTAGGACAAACTCGGTCGCTACCGGCAGCTCGCCGACGAGTACTTCGAGACCGAGCGGTACGCCGACTTCTGCGCCTCCCGGCTGCCGCACGTGGACGAAATGGTGCACGACTGGGTGCGCTCGGCCGACTTCGACGCGATGCTGGTCGAGACCGTGAAGGCCAGCTACCCGGCGGCCGAGCACGACCGGTTCGTCGCCCACTTCCGCGGCCTGATCGGTGCATGGGTGCACGACAACGGCTGACACGGCAGCACGACTACGGTTGGATCGTGACCGAGTGGGCACGATCGCGGGTGCGATCCAACAGCGGCCGTTCGACCTGCGCCCGGTGACACACCGGGCGTAATCGGGCGCTCTTCGTGCGGGCGGTTGGCGGCCGTGCTGGCGTACGCTCGTCGTGACGATTCCGCGTCGCGGTGGGGGGCTCGGTCGGCTCGGACACCGCGCCGGCGGGATCCGCCGCCGCACGGGGAGAAGGGGGATCCGATGGCGGGCCGGTCCGGTCGGCGTCTGATCCGTGCCGGCGAGGATGCCGCGGCGCTACGCCAGGCGGTCCTGGTCCAGGTCGCCCGCTCCCTGTCGGAATCCATCGAGGATCCGCGCCGGCTCGCCGGCATGGTGGTCGACGCCTTCGCCGAGCTGGTCGGCGACGCGGTCACCATGTGGGTGCTCAATCCGGACGGCTCGGCGATGGAGTGCGCCGGCGTCGGCCACCGCGACCCGGACGCCCTGCGGATGCTGACCGGCATCGTCGGCGGCATGCGGTACGAGCACGGCGACGGTCTGCTCTGGCCCACTGTGGAGTCCGGCCTGCCCACGCTCACCCCGCACTTCTCGCTGGACGAGAACCGGAACGACGCGAACTCCGAGATCCTGCCCTACATGGAGCGCTACGGCGTGCACAGCATCGCGGTCTCTCCGGTCTCCGCCCGCGGCCGGGTGATCGCGGTGATCGGGGCCTCCCGCAGCCACGGCTCGGCGGCGTTCACCGAGGACGACGTGAGCTTCATGCAGGTCCTCGCCGACCTCGCCGCGATCGCGCTGGACCACGCCCAGCTGCTCGCCGACGCGCGCGCCGCCCAGGCCGAGCTGCGCGGCACCGCCCGGCTGGTCGATCAGGTTTCGGACGCGATCATCTCGACCGATCTGGAGTGGCGGATCGAGAGCTGGAACGCCGCGGCCGAGACCATCTACGGCCACGGCGCGGCGGCGGCCCTGGGGGAGCGGCTGGACGAACTGCTCGTCACCTCGTTCTTGCTCCCCGGCGGCGCCCGAACCTCCGGTACGGCGGTCCGGGAGGCCCTGCGATCGCACGGTGGCTGGAGCGGCGAGCTGCGGGAGCGGCGGGCGGACGGCAAGCTCATCGAGGTCACCTGCTCGATGACAGTGCGGACCGACGACGCCGGCGACCCGATCGGCGTGGTGCTGGTGAACCGGGACATGTCCGAGTACCGGGAGCTGGCCGCCCGTGAGCAGCTGACCCGGAGCATCATCGACTCGGCCGACGCGCGCACCGCCGTGCTCGGCCCGGACGGCACGATCGTGGCCGTCAACGCGCCGTGGGAGGCCTACCTGGCCGACGGCGTCGGCTGCCCGCTGATCGGCGAGGGTGACAACTACCTGGTCGCCTGCGCGCGCGCCGACCAGGAGGCCTGGCGGCAGGCCGGCGCCGGGATCCGCGAGGTGCTCGCCGGCCGGCGGCCGATCCTGGAGCTGGATTACCGGACCGAGTCCGGCGACGGGCCGCGCTGGCACAACATGAGCGTCGTCCCGATGATCGACCCGACGCTCGGCGTCCTGGTCACCCACACCGACGTGACCTGGCGGAAGCGGCGCGAGGACGACCTGACCCACCGCGCCAACCACGACGACCTGACCGGCCTGCCCAACCGGACCTACTTCAACGACGAGCTGGGGCGGGCGATCGCCCGGGCCAACCGGACCGGCGTGCCGATGGCGCTGCTCTTCCTCGATCTGGACCACTTCAAGGCGATCAACGACCGGCACGGGCACGAAGTGGGCGACCGGGTGCTGCACTCGGTGGCGCAGCGCCTGCTGCACGCCGTGCGCCCGACCGACCTGGTGGCGCGGTTGGGCGGCGACGAGTTCGTGGTGCTGGCGGACGAGATCGGCGACGCGCAGCGCGCCGCGGAGATCGCCCGACGCCTGCTCGGCGCGTGCGAGGCGCCCATCGAGGTCGACGGGCACCGCGTCTTGGTCACGCCGAGTATCGGGCTGGTGCTCTCTCACCGCGACGTCGAGCCGAGCGCGCTACTGCGCGCCGCGGACGCCGCCATGTACCGGGCCAAGGAGTGCGGCCGGGCCCGATACGAGGTGTCGGGGGCGTACTCCGCCCGCGCTTGATCGTGCCCCGTCGCCTAGCGGTGACGGGGCGCAGTCAACCAGATCTCAGCTGAGTTCAGCGGTGCTGTCTTCGGCTTCGTACGTGTGCGGGTGCGCCTTGACGAAGTCTTTCGTCTCCGAGTACATCCGGGTGATGTACTCCTCGACCTGATCACGCTCGACGCGCCATTGGCCCCGCCCACCGATCTTGATCGCGGGAAGATCGCCGGCGCGCACCAGCGCATAAGTCTGTGAAGCTGAGATGTTGAGGATCTCGGCGACATCGGACAGCCGCAGGAACCTCGTGTTGGTGTCAGCCACCGCACTCTCCAACCGTTTCCTTAGCAGTGATGGCTCTTCAGCTTGCCACACTACAACCGATCGTGCGGGGATGAGCTCACAGACGGTCGCCGATGCGCGCGCCTGATCGAGCGATTCCCCGCACGGTGAGTGACGGCGACGCAGCGTGAGTCGAGCGGTTGGTCGCGGGCAGCCCGCGGTTCAGCCCTGGCGCGCGTGGCCGGTCAGGCCCAGGAGCAGGGACATCACCGATTCGCGGACGTCCTCCTTGGCGCGCTCCGGATGGAACGTGAGCCAGTCCAGCGTGACCACGACCAGGGTGCCGAAGAGCGCGGCCG
>CAVVAL010000024.1:0-29720 GCA_963746095.1 uncultured Actinomycetota bacterium
TCCGCTGGAAAACCCGCCAACCACCCCCCGCTTGGGCGACATCTTCTGGGTCATAGCCGAGAAAATGTCGCCCAAAGCGATCGACCGGGTCAGCGGGTGGGGAGGCCGAGCTGCTCCCTGATCGCGGCCTGCACGGTGGCCTTGTCGGGCCGGGCGTCCACGCTGATCACGTACTCCTTCCGGCGGAACAGATCCAGCACCGGGTCGGTCTTGGAGTGGTAGTCCCGCAGCCGCGCCGTGATCGCCTCCGGGGTGTCGTCCTCGCGGCCACCAGCCGCCGCCGCACACGTCGCACCGGCCCTGGTTCTGCGGGCGGTGCGCGATCAGGTTGTAGTCCAGGCCGCACTCGCGAGCAGAGCCGGCGGGTCAGGATGCGGCGCCGGACCTGCTCGTCCGGCAGGTCGAGATGGATGACGCCGTCGATGTCGTAGGTTCGAGGAAGAACTCGGCCTGCCGACGATTCCGCGGGAAGCCGTCGATCAGGAAGCCGTAGTTCCAGTCGTGCTGCTCCAGCCGGTCGCGCACCACGGCCTCGACCCGGTCGTCGCCGACCAGCTCACCCTCGGCGATCGTGCGGCGCACGTACGCGCCGAGCTTGGTGTGGCTCTGCACGTGCCAGCGGAAGATGTCGCCGACGCTGATGTGTACCAGGTCGAAATCCTTGGCCAACATCGCCGCCTGCGTTCCCTTGCCGCTGCCCTGAGCGCCCATGATCACGTACTTCCGCATGCTGGCACGGTCGCACGGTCCGGCCCAGACCTGCGGCTTTGGGCGACATTTTCTCGGCTATAGCCGAGAAAATGTCGCCCAAAGCGTGGGCTGGTGGCGGTGCCTGGCCGCAGGCGGCGCGCCCTCGCGGCTCCCGCGAGAGGGCGGTCGCGCCCTCGCGGGAGCCGCGAGGGCGTACGCGCGCCGCGCGTCCGGCGCGACCGGGGCGCGCGCCGTGGCGGCGCTTTGCCCCCTGAGCTCCCTTCATGGCGCGGGCACGCCATGAAGGGAGCTTTCAGGGGGTGATCCCGGGGCCAGCGGGGCTGAGGTGACCCGGGCGGCGGGGCTGGAGTGCGCCGCGCCCGCCCCGGCATAGATTGGACGCTTCACCACAACAGCGGAGGTTCCAGTGCGCGCGGTAGCGGTCTCGGCGTTCGGCGCCACCCCGGAGTTGGTCGACATCGCTCGACCCGCACCCGGGCCCGGCGAGGTGCTGGTCAAGCTGGCCGCGGCCGGCGTCAATCCGTTCGACTGGAAGGTCGCCGACGGGATGCTGGACGGCAAGATGCCGCACGTCTTCCCGTTCGTCCTCGGCGTCGATGGTGCCGGCACGGTCGAGGCCGTCGGCGAGGGCGTCACCCGCTTCGCGGCCGGCGACCCGGTGTACGGACAGTTCTTCCACGCGCCCGCCGGCGTCGGCACCTACGCCGAGTACGTCACCGTTCCGGAGGGACAGTCCATCACCGCCGCGCCGACCAGCGTGCCGGCGTCGGCCGCCGCCGCGGTACCGACTGCGGGCGTCACCGCGCTGACCCTGCTCGACGAGGTCGGCGCCGGCCCTGGCCAGCGACTGCTGGTGGTCGGTGCCACCGGCGGGGTCGGCTCGTTCGTCACCCAGCTGGCCGTCGCCCGGGGCGCGCACGTCATCGCCACGGCGAGGGCCGACGCGGCCGACCGGATCCGTGGCCTCGGTGCGGCCGAGACCGTCGACCACCACAAGGGTGCGATCGCCGACCAGCTGCCGGACGGTGTGGACGCCCTCATCGACGTGGTGAGCGATGCGCCGGCGTTCGCCGCCAACGCCGCCCTGGTCCGCCCCGGCGGGGTCGCCGCGACCACGGTGTTCGCCGCGGACCCGGCCGCGCTGGCCGAGCGGCAGGTGCGTGGCGTGAACGTGAACGGCAAGCCCACGCCGGCGATCCTCGACCTCCTCGCCGCCGAGATCGACGCCGGCCGGCTGCGGGTGCCGGTCGAGACGGAGGTGCCGCTCGCCGAGGCGCCGGACGCGCTGGCACTGAGCCGCTCCGGCCGCTCGCGCGGCAAGACCGTCATCCTGATCTGACCCGGCGCCCCGTCTCCTCCGCTTTGGGCGACATCTTCGCGGCCAGGGCCGGGAAGATGTCGCCCAAAGCCGGGAAGAGCTGGCGGGGATTCCGGTACGGTCTGCGCTGTGAACGCTCGACTGAACTCGTGGTGGCGCGCCTCCTAGGCGGCCCCTCCTTCCCCGTTCGCGACAGACGAACCGACGGCCGCCCACCGGGGCGGCCGTTCGCATGTCTGGCTCCCGGTGTGGCGTCCCCAACCACCGGAGTACCCCGATGACCAGCATCTTGGCCCCTCTACTCGGCCCCGACCCGGCACCCTTCGCGCTGCTGTCCCGGGAGGGTCGCGACGAGGTCGAACTCCTCACCGGCGAGCTGATCGACGTCGACCGGCTCGCCGACATCCCGCTGCCAACCGGCGCCGCGACCGGCACGGAGCAGCACGACGTGCTCGCGCTCGTACCGTTCCGCCAGCTCAGCGAGGTCGGCGCGGAGTGCCACGACGACGGCACCCCACTGCGCTGCCTGCTGATCCGGGAGCGGACCGTGGTCAGCGTCGCCGAGGCGCTCGCGCTGCTGCCGGACGTCCCGGTGGAGACACGCTCGGACGGCTTCGACGTCGACGACGAGGCGTACGCGGCGATCGTGAAACGCGTGATCGCCGACGAGATCGGCCGCGGCGAGGGCGCCAACTTCGTCATCCGCCGCGACTTCAAGGCCACCCTCGCCGGCTACGGCCCGGCGACCGCGCTGACCCTGTTCCGCCGCCTGCTGGCCCGCGAATCGGGCGCGTACTGGACCTTCGTCGTGCACACCGGCGACCAGACGCTCGTCGGCGCGACCCCCGAGCGGCACGTCAGCGCGGCCGGCGGCACGGTCGTGATGAACCCGATCAGCGGCACGTATCGGTACCCGCCGACCGGCCCCTCCGCCGACGAGGCCCTGCGCTTCCTGGCCGACGTGAAGGAGGTGGAGGAGCTGTACATGGTGGTCGACGAGGAACTCAAGATGATGAGCACCGTCTGCGACCGCGGCGGCCGGGTGCACGGGCCGTACCTCAAGGAGATGGGCCACCTCGCGCACACCGAGTACGTGCTGGAGGGGCAGAGCCCGCTCGACGTGCGGGACGTACTGCGGGAGACCATGTTCGCCGCGACCGTGACCGGCAGCCCGGTGCCGAACGCGTGCCGGGTGATCCGGCGGTACGAGCCGACTGGGCGTGGCTACTACGCCGGTGTGCTCGCGCTGCTCGGCCGGGACGCCACCGGCGCTCAGACCCTGGACGCGCCGATCCTGATCCGGACCCTCTACATCGGACCCGATGGGGACGTGCGACTGCCGGTCGGAGCCACCCTCGTGCGGCACTCCAAGCCGGCCGACGAGGTCGCCGAGACGTACGCCAAGGCCGGCGGGGTGTTGGCCGCGCTGGGCCTGGTGCCTGCTGCCGAAGCTGGCGATACGGCCGCTAACAGGCTCGACAGCGATCCGCGGGTCGCCGCAGCGCTGGCCTCGCGCAACGAAGGGCTGGCCGGCTTCTGGGTCGAGCCGCAGGATCACGACGCGCTGCGCGAACCGGCCCTGGCCGGCCGGCGGGCGCTGGTGGTCGACGCCGAGGACGGCTGGACCGCGATGCTCGCGCACCTGCTGCGGACGCTCGGCCTGGCGGTGGATCGGCGACCGTGGGCCGAGGTGCGCGGCACGGCCGGGTACGACCTAGTGGTCGCCGGTCCCGGCCCCGGCGATCCACGCGAGCTCGACGTGCCGAAGATGGCGGCGCTGCGGGCGGTGGTCACCGGGGCGCTGGACGCCGGCCAGCCACTGCTCGCGGTCTGCCTCGGCCACCAGGTGCTGTGCGGGGTGCTCGGCGTGCCGCTGATCGCCAAGGACGTCCCGTTCCAGGGCACGCAGCGGCAGATCGATTTGTTCGGGCGGCCCGAGCGGGTCGGCTTCTACAACACGTTCGCCGCGCACTCCCCCGGAACGGCGCCGGCCGGGGTCGAGGTGAGCGTGGACCCCGCGAGTAGGGAGGTGCACGCCGTCCGCGGTGCCGGCTTCGCTGGCGTGCAGTTCCACGCCGAGTCGGTGCTCACCACGAACGGCCTGGAAATCTTTCGTCGACTGCTGCTCGACCTGCTCTGAACCGCCAACCCACCGCTGCGCTGGGCCGCCGTTCCGGGGCCGGTCAGCCACCGCGAGGCGGCAGGTCAGAGCGGTTGCGGTTCATTTCCGCCCTCCCCGGGCGGAATTGAACCGCAACCCTAGCGGCGGCCGGTGTTGTACTGCCAGCGCAGCAGGGCGATGCCGACCAGGATGAAGAAGATCAGCACCACCACGGTGCCGGCCTGGCCGCTGGTCGAGCTGGACACGATGAGGTCCACCTGGCTCATCAGCACCGGCCCGCAGGTGGCCGTGATGGTGCGGCGGCCGGGTTCCAGGTTCGCGAACTGCACCGGAGCGATGAAGGCACCGGCGGCATCCGCGGTCGTGGTGCCCAGCTGCTCGTCGCCGGAGGCCAGCGTGACCGGGGCGTTCGGGTCGCAGCCGGTGCCCGTGGCGGTGAGCGGGTCGCCGGGCCGCACGTTGTCCCGGTCCAGCGAGAGTCCGCCGTCACCCGGGACGGTCGGCGACGGTGAGTCCAAGCCGGACGGGTTCGGCGCCGGAGTCGGCGTGCTGCTCGCGGACGGCGTCGGGGTCGGCGTCCCGCCGGGCGGGATCGTCGCGGTGACGCCCGGAGTGGGGTCGACCGGCGGCACGGTCACGGTCGGGGTCGGCTTCGGCGTGGCCGGCGGCGTCTTGGTCGGCCTGGGCGAAGGCGTGGGCCGCGGCCGCGGGGTGACCGTGAACCGGGTGCCGCCCCGGCCCTTGCAGCTGTTGAACAGGCTGATCGGGAAGGTGCCCGGCTTGCTGACCGGAATGACGATCGTCGCGCTGCCGAAGGAGGCCGGCACCTGGGTCAGCGTGCGTCCGGCCCACTGGACCGTCACCGTGTTGAGCCTGTTCGAGCAGGCCTGCTTGGCGGGGAAGGAGACAACCGCGGTGCTCCCGCTCGGCCCCTTCGCCGGCGAGATCGACACCGGTGAGATCGGAGCTGGCTCAACCACCACAGCGCGGACGGGGACTGGCGCTAAGCTCACGGCCCCGGCGAGGGACAGCGCGATCGCGGCGAGCGATCCGTACATTCTTCGCCGACCACGCATCGTTATTTCCCTCTCTTGAGAACCCCCGCACCAAGCGCTGAGGCAGTGTAACTTCTTGAGCGCAAAACCACCTCTACCTGGGAAGGCGCCGTGATCAGTCGCATCGCGACAATTGGTGCGATCGCGCTAATCGGTTCACTCTCCGTGATGACTCCGGCCGTCGCCGCAGCCGAGGGCAAGGCTCTCACGCTGGAAGTACGGATCGACGAGCAGAAGGTGGACGGGTCCGAGCTGCGCCTCGACCCCGCCCGGCCCGTCCGGATCGACCTGCGCGTTCAGAACCGGGGCAGCTCCGGCGTGCAGATACGCACGGTCCGCCTGTCCGGAACCGCGCTCGGCCTGACCTTCTTCGCCTACGACACCTCGGTGGCACTCTCCGTGCCCGCCGGCGAGACGGCGACCCAGGGCTTCACCCTCGATCTGTCGGATCTGGACAGTCAGGTGACCGGCCTGCTGCCGACCACCGTGGCCGTCCTGGACCAGGACCGCTCGGTGCTGGCCGAGAGCGACGCGACCGCCGACGTGCGCGGCTCGCTCGTCTCGGTGTACGGCCTGTTCGGCATCGCGGTGCTGCTGATGACCGCGTTCTCCTGGGGTGCGGCGCTGCTCGCGCTGGCCAGGCAGCGACTTCCCGCCAACCGCTGGCGGCGGGCGCTGCGGTTCCTTCCGGCCGGGGTCGGCACTGGTCTGACCGCGGTGATCACCCTGTCGGTACTGCGTTTCGTGGCGCCCTCGCCCCTCGCCGAGATCCCGTTGGTGCTGGTGGCCGGCGCGGTGGGGCTCGGCCTCGGATACCTCACGCCGACCCCGGACGACGGCGGTGCCCCCGACGCCGAGACCACCCAGGAGACGCCGGCGCTGGTCCAGCCGCACGGCGGCCTCGCGTGACGGCGGTCAATCGGCGGCCCGCTGCCCGGCACTACCAGGAGGGTGCCGCGTGACGGCTCCCGCGATCGTCATGTCCGCGCTGCCGCAGTACGAGCTCGGCGGCGTGCTCGGCGAGGGCGCGATGGGCGTGGTCTACGCGGCCACCCACCGCGCGCTGGGCCGCCAGGTCGCGGTGAAGCAGCTCCCCGCCGCGATGGCCGACGACCCGCAGATGAGCGCCCGCTTCGACCACGAGGCCCGGTTGCTGGCCGGCCTCGACCACCCGCACATCGTGCCGGTCTACGACTACGTACGCGCGGCCTCGGTGAACGCCCTGGTCATGGAGCGGCTCGACGGCGGCACCGTGTACGACCGGTTCCACCGCAACGGGCTGGAGATCGAGCAGTCCTGCGCGATCGGCCTGGCCATGCTCGGCGGCCTGCACGCGGCGCACCAGGCCGGCGTGCTGCACCTCGACGTCAAGCCCAAGAACCTGCTCTTCACGGCCACCGGCGCCCTCAAGGTGGCCGACTTCGGCATCGCCCAGGTGATCAGCGAGGGCAACACGCTGATCAGCACGAGCGGCGAGGTGCTCGGCACGCCCGCGTACATCGCGCCGGAGCAGGCTCTCGGCACCCGACTCACGCCCGCGGCGGACGTCTACGGCGCGGGCACCGTGCTCTATGAGCTGATCGCCGGCTCGCTGCCGTACGTCCGCGACGGCGACGCGCTCGCGATGGTCCGCCGGCACGTCTATGAGGACGCCCGCCCGATCGGCGACCAGGTGCCGGCACCGCTGGCCGCCGTGATCATGCGCAGCCTGGCCCGGGATCCGCGCCAGCGGTTCGCCGACGCCGAGACGTTCGCGGTGGCCCTGGCGAGCGCCGCCGGCCAGGTCTGCGGGCCGGGCTGGTTGGAACGTTCCGGCGTGCCGGTGCGGCTGGAGCCGAAGGTGGCCATCGCCGCCGCGGCCTCGCGCCAGGACTCCGCCGAGACCCGCACGGTGCACCTGCCGCTGGTCCGCCCGCAGGAGTTCGACAGCACCCGGACCCTCGGCCTGGACGACTTCGGCGGCACCGCGCTGGTCGCCGCGAAGTCGGTGCTGCACAAGCCCGCGTCGCCGCTGCTGCCCGCGCTGGTCGCCGCCGCCGCGGTGCTCGCCGTGGTGTTCCTCGCGCTGGCCTGGCCGGCGAGCCCGGACCGCGGCAACCCGCTCGACCTCACGATCGGACCAGCGCGCGCGACCTCGCCGGTCCCCCTCGACCTCACCTCCGACGCGACCCTGGCCGGCGCCAACGCCCCGCCGGGCGCCGGCCCGCTGAGCGTCCGGCTCAGCTACCACGTGGCCGGCGTCTCGCTCGGCCAGGCGACCGCGGCCGCGACGGTCAGCGGTCAGCGCTGGCAGGCGGTCGTCGAGCAGCCCGAGTACGCCCGCTGGGTGGGCGGCGGTGCTGTCACCGGCCGGGTCGAGCTGACCAGGGGCAACGCCACGACCAGCCAGGACTTCACGGTCGAGCCGAACCGGGCACCGCTGCTCAGCGTGATGGGCGCCGGCAGCATCCTGCTGCTGCTCTTCACCCTGGCGTACCTGGAGTCCGTGGTCCGCTCGCTCCGCCGCCGGCAGCGCCGCCGGACCGGGCCGGTGCTGGCCGCGCTGATCGGCATCCCGTTCGGGGTGGCGAGCTGGCTGCTCGGTTCGGTGCTGCTGCGACAGGAACCGGCGGTCAACGCGGGCGTCGCGTGCGCGGTGTTCGGCGCCGCCGCCGGCCTGGCCGTGGCCATCGCCGTCCGCCGCACCCGCCCCTGAGCTTGGTCGGCTTGCGGTTGGATCGCGCCCTCCCAGGGCACGATCCAACCGCAGCCCGTCGGCGGCGAAGCCGCCGCGGCCAGCGTGAGCGACCCGCCGCGGCTAGGTCAGGGCGGCGGCGCCGAAGGAGACGTTGAACCGGTCGCACCAGATCGTGACGCTGCGCAGCTGTTCGAGGTCGACCGAGGCGGGCAGCACGTAGTTCTGGCTGCCCTTGTTGCCCTTGAGCTTGCCCAACTCGACGTACTTGCCGTCGTCGAAGACCCGCCAGCCCGCCGTGCCCGGCTTGACCGGCGCGTCGCTGAGCCAGACGTGCAGGTCAGGACCGTTCGAGGTGTTCAGGTCGGCCAGCCGCAGTACCCGGCTGCCGTCGGCGAGCCGGAGCACGAGCGCCGTGCCGCTGGTGTCGTGCTCGTGCGTGATGAAGTCACCCCGGGCGAGCACCGCCGGTCCGGCCGCCGGCGACTCCGGAGTCGCCGCCGGTGCGCCCGGGGTCGCGGGCGCGGAGCGGGCAGCCGATGCGGACGGAGCCGCGCTGGCCACCACGATCGGCGCGGCCTCGTCCACCGTGTCGTCCACCACGAGTTTCCATGGCTCGAACAGCAGCAGCCCGACCGCCGCACCCGCCACCACCAGCGCCCCGGCCGCCACCCACGTGACCGGCCGCCGCACCCAGCTTCGCCATACCGCCACTACCGCCCCTATCAGTCCGCGGGCTGCGGTTGAATTGCGCAGCCTGACTCCCCGATTCAACCGCAGGACCTGCGTGAACGGGCGGCGCTGCGGCCTTACGGAACGCTAACGCTCAGCACCGGGACGGGTCAGAACGGGTCGCCGAGCGGCTTGGCCTCGTGCAGCAGCCGGTCGATCTCGGCCGGCGCGGCCGCCCTGGCGAAGAGCCAGCCCTGGCCGGCGTCGCAGCCGATGCCGCGCAGCCGCTCGGCCTGCTCGACCGGTCTCGACGCCCTCGGCCGTGACCGTGAGGTCCAGGATGTGGGCCAGCGCGACCACGGTGGCCGACGATCTGCCCGTCGACCGGGTCCTGCGCGTCGGCCGAGCGCAGGCCCTCGACGAACGAGCCGGCGATCTTCAGCGCGTGCACGGGCAGGTGGCGCAGGTAGGCGAGGTTCGAGTAGCCGGTGCCGAAGTCGTCGATGGCGATCCGGATGCCCAGTCCGGACAGCGTGCGGAGCGCCTCCAGCGGCCTCGTCGGCGGTGCCCATGATCGCGCTCTCGGTCAGCTCCAGCTGCAGCCGTTCGGGGTCGAGCCCGGTGTCGGCGAGGATCTGCGTCGACGTCCTCGACCAGGCCAGGGTCGCGCGACTGGCGGACGGCGAGGTTCACGCTGACGAAGATCGGCGATCCGGGGAACGCGTCCTGCCAGGACCGCGCCTGCCGGCACGCCTCGCCAGCACCCAGCGGCCGAGCGGCACGATCAGGCCGGTCTCCTCGGCCAGCCCGATGAAGCGGTCCGGCGCGAGCAGCCCGAACGTGGGGTGCCGCCAGCGGACCAGCGCCTCGACGCCGAGCAGCTCGCCGTCGCTGCAGCCGCACCAGCGGCTGGTACTCCACGAAGAACTCGCCGCGCTCGAGCGCGGCGGGCATCGCGGCGGACGAGCGTGTAGCGGGCGATCTCGTGCGCGTTGCGGTCGGAGTCGAAGAGCGCCCAGCGGCCCTTGCCGTCGGACTTCGCCCAGTACAGGGTGATGTCGGCGGCCTGCATGAGCGTCCGCGGGGCTGCTGCCGCCGATGGCTCGCTCGACGATGCCGATGCTCGCCGAGACCGCGAGTCGTGGCCGCCGATCTGGACCGGGGCGTCCAGCGCGCGCCAGGGCCGCGTCGGCCATGGCCACCACCTCGTCGGTGCCGGTCGAGCCCTGGAGCAGGATGACGAACTCGTCGCCGCCCATCCGCGCGACCAGGTGGCCGGCGCCGGAGACGCAGCGGTCGAGCCGCTCGGCCACGATGACCAGCAGCTGGTCGCCGACGTCGTGGCCGAGGCTGTCGTTGACCACCTTGAAGCCGTCGAGGTCGAGGTAGCAGAGCCCGATGCGGCTCGTCCGGAGCCACGGCGCGAAGACGTCCGCGAGCCGCTCGAAGAACAGCGCCCGGTTCGGCAGGCCGGTGAGCGGGTCGTGCAGCGCCTGGTGCCGCAGCCGGGTCTGCAACACGTGCCGCTCGGTGATGTCCTCGAACATCGCGACCATGTAGCGGGGCTCGCCGCTGGTCGTCCCGGATCAGCGAGACCGTCGAGGTCCGTCCAGACCGATCGGCCGTCCTTGCGGAAGTACAGCTTCTCCATCCGGAAGTGCTCGATCTCGCCCCGGACGAGCTCCGCGTACGTCTCCCACACGCTCGGGCGCGTCGTCCGGGTGCACGAAGTCGGTGGGCGTCGCCTTGCAGAGTTCCTCGGCGGTGTAGCCGAGCATGTCGGCGAGGGACTGGTTGACGTCGAGGATCCGGCCGTCCAGGTCGGCGAGACCGATTCCGATCGCGGCGTCGGTGAAGACGGCCCGGAACCGGGCCTCGCTCGCCCGCAAGGCCTGCTCGGCCTCGTGCCGGGCCACCAGCACGGCGTCCCGGATCGCCTCCTGCTCGTCCAGCGTGCGGCGGCGCAACGAATCCGCGTACCCGGCCGCGAGCGCGCCCTGCAACACCGCCAGGCGCGATCGCGACTCGCGCTCGACCGCAGGATCCGCATCGGCGGCGAAATCGGTCAGGAAGCGGTCGCCGAGCACGGCGATGGTCCGGCTCAGCGTCTCGACGCCGGTGAAGTGGGCGTTGACCAGCGCGATCCCGACCTCGTACGCGGGTGTCGCCGAGAAACGCCCGGCGGCCAGCGCATCGGCGAGCCGGTCGGTCAGTCCGGCTAGATACTGCTGCACCTCACCGAGGTCCATCGGTACGTAGCTCGTACCGATCACGGCCTCCGCCCAGGCGCGCGTAAAGCCCTCGCGGCCAGCCTGGGTCGACACCCAGGGCGAGCCGTGCGAGGGAGACATACTGTCCGGGCTGAGCGTCATGTCTTGAGTCCGACACCGCCATACATGCTCACCTTGCGGGCGTACTCGTCGTCGGTACGCTCACCCGGTTCGGGCCGCCAGTGCGCGATGAGTTGGACGCCTGGCTCGACCAGCGACCAGCCCTTGAACAGCTCCGTCACCTCGTCCTGGGAACGGAACGTCATCGGGATCCGGTTGCGCTGGTAGACCGCGGCGGCCTCGGTGATCTTCTCCTCGCCGCCGACGTAGCTCGCGTGCGAGATGGAGAGGTAGCTGCCGGGCGCAAGTGCCTCGTGGAAGCGCGCCAGGATCGCGTCCGGCGCCTGCTCGTCGCCGATGAAGTGCAGCACGGCGTTGACGAGTACGCCGACCGGCTGCTTCAGATCGATCAGGGCGGGCAGCTCCGGGTGCTCGAGGATCTGATCGGGCTCCAGGAAGTCCGCGCCGATGACGGCGGCGTTCTCATTCCCCGCGAGGATGGCACGACTGTGCGTGACGGCGATGGGATCGACGTCGACGTACAGCACCCGGCGGGTGGGATCGAATTCGTGCACCACCTGATGAACATTACCGACAGTGGGAATCCCCGAGCCGACATCGATGAACTGCCGCACGCCCTGATCGAGCAGAAAACGCACGGCGCGACGGAGGTAGGCGCGGTTGGCCTGCATGATGAGCGGCAGGTCCGGCATGGACCTCATCGCCTCCTGGGCAGCCTGCCGATCCACCGCGAAGTTGTGCGATCCGCCGAGGTAGAAGTCATACATTCGGGCGGCACTGGGCCGCTCCAGGTCGATGTCCCCGGGTGCCCAGGTTGGCCGCTCCACTCGATGACCTCGCCTTTCGTCGTCAGCCGACCAGGTCCGCCACGGTGAGCATACGACCGCCGCAGACCCGCCGAATCATCCTGCTACCGGTAACGCGTTCCGCTCAGAGTAGGAGACCGGCGTCAGAATGCGAGACCTTGACGTGTTTTTATCCTGCCGAGGCGCCGACTGCCCTCGAGAATTCCCGCCCGGATCGTGCGATATGGGCCGCAAGGCATTCCCGAGCCGTTCGCCGGTTGTTCACAATCCAGCACCGGTTCGGAGGCGCGCAGGTCGCTTGTCGATCGCGTCAAGTGACCACGCGCGGCGGCTTCCCGCCGTTGGCCGCGTCCCGCCGGTGCCCGCCAACGGACGGCGAGCTGGCGGGCCGGCGACGGGCTGGGTCAGCGGACGGCGTTCGCGAGGTAGTCGAGGCTGCGGGCGACGTCCGCCCGGGGCCGAGTGCGTGCCGGTTCCTGTTCCGAGTCGAGCGCGGTGTCCTGCTCGAGGACGTACCAACCGGAGTACCCCGTCGACTCCAATGTGGAGACGATGGCGCCCACCGGCACGTCGCCGTCGCCGAGCGGGCGGTACAGCCCGGCCCGCACGGCGCTCAGGTAGGTCAGCTCGCCGGTGCGGACCCGCTCGGCCAGCGCCGCGTCCACGTCCTTGAGGTGGACGTGGCCGATCCGGTCGGCGTGGTCACGGGCCAGCGCCACCGGGTCCGCCCCGCCGATCAGCAGGTGCCCGGTGTCCAGGCAGAGCGGCACGTCGGAGCTGGCCAGCAGTCGGTCGACCTCCGCGCCGGTCTCGATCATCGTGCCGACGTGCGGGTGCAGGGTGGTGCTGAGCCCGTGGTCGGCCGCGATCGCGGTGATCCGGGTGATCGCGTAGACCAGGTGCGGCCAGTCGGGGTCGGTCAGTACCGGTCGGCCGTCGTACCCCTCCTGACCGGTCGCGGCGGCGAGGACCAGCACCTCGGCGCCGGCCGCGGCGAGCAATGCGGCGGTGCGCTCGGCCTCGGCCAGGGTGGCGGGGAGTTCGTCGGGATCGTGTAGAACCAGCGCCGCGAAGCCGCCGACCAGCGCCAGCTCGTGCTCCTTCAGCACGCTGCGCAGATCGTCGGGGTCGCTGGGCAGGTATCCGGGCGGACCGAGTTCGGTGGCGGACAGCCCCAGCTCACGCATCTCGGCCAGCACCTCCCCCGCCGGCAGCACGGCGCCCCAGCCGGGCACCTCGCAGACGCCCCACGAGATCGGCGCTCCGGCCGTCCTCATCGGACGCCCACCGGCGTGAGCGAGACCGGCCGACCCTCGCGGCGGGACCGTTCGGCGGCGAGCGCCAGTTCCAGGCTGACCAGGCTGTCCCGCACCGGCGACGGGTTCGCGACCCGACCGGCGACCACGTCCACGAACACGGCCATCTCGTTGCGGTACGCACGCTGGAAGCGTTCCGGGAAACCGGGATAGGCATCGCTGCGCACCTGCGGACCGCCCGGTTCCAGCGAACTGATCGGCGTGCGAGGATCGAGCCCGACCGCGAGCGAGTCCCGGGAGCCGAGCACCTCGAGCCGGTGGTCGTAGCCGCGCGGGTCGTGCCGGCCGCCGGTGATCACGGCGAGCGCGCCGCCCTCGAACGTGAGCGTGACGGCGGTGGTGTCCACGTCGTCGGCGTCGGCGAAGGCACTGTCGACCAGCACGCTGCCCGCGGCGTACACCCGCGCGACCGGCTCGCCGACCAGCCACGGCACCGCGTCGAGGTCGTGGATCAGCAGGTCACGGTAGATCCCACCGGAGGCGGGCAGATAGCCGAAGTCGGGCGGCTGAGCGTCGTGGCCGCGCGCGTTGACCAGGTACACGGCGCCGAGCTCGCCGGCGTCGATTCGGCGCTTCAGCTCGATGACGGCCGGGTCGAAGCGGCGCTGGAAGCCGACCACGACCGGCACGCCGGACGCCTCGACCTCGTCGATCAGGTGCCGCATCTCGTGCCGCTCGCCCGCGATCGGCTTCTCGCAGAGCGCGGGGACGCCGGCCGCCAGCGCGGCACGGAGCACGGCCGGGTGCGTGTTGGTCGGGGTCGCGATCACGACCGCGTCGGCGCGGCGGAAGAGTTCGGCCAGGTCGGCCGCTGCGGCGACGCCGAGCTTGGCGGCGACCTGGGCGGCCCGGCCCGGCACGTCGTCGGCCAGGATCACCTCGTCGACCGATTCGAGCTCCGCGAGGTTGGCCGCGTGCATGGCACCGATCCGCCCGACGCCGGCTACTCCGATACGCATCGAAACCGTCTCCCTGTGGCTCTCCGCCGCTCACCTCCCGGCGAGCCGGCCGGGGGTAGGATTAGAGCGCTCCAATACTTGGAGCGCTCTAATGATTGCGACGCGGATCGCGCGATGTCAAGATGCGCACGACCCGCCGACCCCCGCATACCGCGCTGACCAGGGTGGAGTGGATGAACCTGCCGACCACACGGCCGACCATGGAGGACGTGGCGACGCGCGCGAACGTCTCGCGCTCGCTCGTCTCCCTCGTCATGCGCGGTGCCACCAACGTCAGCGAGCTGCGGCGCGTGGCCGTGCTCCGGGCCGCGGAGGAGCTCGGCTACCGTCCGAACGCGATGGCCCGCAGCCTCGCCAGCCGGCACCCGGACACCGTCGGCGTGATGCTGAGCGACCTGCACAACCCGTACTTCGCCGAGATCGCGGACAGCATCGAGGCGAACGCCCGGGCCGCCGGACTACGCATCATCATCAACACCGGCGGCCGGCGGGTGGACGTCGAGCGGCAGGCGCTGGAACACCTGCTGGAGTTCCGCACCGCCGGCCTGATCCTGGTCGGCTCAGTGATCCCCGCGCCGGCGATCGAAGCAGCCGCCCGCTCGACCCCGATCGTGCTGGTCGCCCGGCGGACCCGTTCGTCCGGAGTGGACTCCGTCATGATCGACGAGGCCGCCGCCGGCCGGCTCGTGGTCGACCACCTGACCGGGCTGGGGCACGAGCGCATCGCCCACATCGACGGCGGGCCTGGCGCGGCCGCCGGTCAGCGACGCCGGGGCTACGAGGACGCGATGAACAGTGCCGGCCTCGCTCGCCAGATCCAGGTCGTGGCCGGCGAGTACACCGAGCAGGCCGGTGAGGCCGGCGCCGCCGCACTGCTCGCCAACGGGTCCAGGCCGACCGCGATCTACGGAGCGAACGACCTGGTCGCGGCCGGTGTACTGGCCCGGTTGGAGCGGGCCGGGCTGGACGTCCCGGGCGACGTGTCGGTGGTCGGCTACGACAACACGGCCCTCGCCGAGCTGAGCCGGCTCTCCCTCACCACGGTGGATCAGCCGCGCGCGGAGATGGGCCGGCTCGCCGTCGACTGCCTCCTGGAGCGGGTGGGCGCGGAGCGCCGACGGGCGATCCGGCACGAGCTGGCACCCACGTTGGTGATCCGGCACACCACCGCCGCACCCGGGTAGCCGCCGGTTGCGCCACGGTGGCAGCTTGGGGGACGTGAACATCCGCGGCTTACGCGCGTTCGTCCTGGTCCCGTTACTCCTCGCCGCACTGCTGAGCGGCGGCTGCGGCCGGCTCGCGACGATGCTCTTCTGTGGGCACGAGATGCCTGACGGGATCGTCGCCGGCGACCTGGTGGGCACCTACCGCGGCGAGGAGGGCGCCACGGTGTGGCTCGATGAGACCGAGTTCGCCATCGCCGACCTGCCCGAAAGGGACTGGGAAACAGGCGAGGACGCACTGACCTCCGGCGACGGCACCTGGTCGCTCCAGCCCGCGCCCGACGACGAGTTCTCCGTCGACCTCAATTTCGCCGTTCAGACCGAGCCCGAGCTGAGCCCGAACCTGTACATCGCGGGCAGCAGGGACGAGCCGATGCTCTGGTACTACATCGGCGACGCGGACGCCTGCCGCATGCACGAGCTGAAACTGGAGCGCTGACCCGGTAGCCCCGCCCTGGCGCGCTGGCTGGAGCGCACCGACGCCGACGCGGACCGGCGGTCGCGACACCTCCCAGCGGACCGGACATAGCGTTCAAAGAGGTCGCCTTGACCGGCAAGCATGCCGGTTCGCGGCATCGGACCCGGGGGATCCCGGGCGGTCGCGCTCCCTATCGAGCACCATGGACGGGTGGAGACCCTCCGGACGAACAGCGACCTGTACCTGGCGGTGGTGGCACTCGGCGAATCGGAGCCGGCCCAACGCCGGTCGCTGGACGACTACCTCCGGGCGTTCTGGTCCGCTGGCTACGACCACCGCGAGGCGGAGGCGCTGAGCCCTGGCCAGTTCCTGGACCTGCTCGGCACGGCGATGGACGGACCGGTCCCGCCGTTCGATCCGTTCTGGGCACGGGAGGACCTCTCCCACACCGACGGGGTCGACGCGTACACGGTCTGGGCCCGGACGCTCCGCGCGCAGATCTGTGACCTTCGCGAACTCACCGAGGACGGCGTGTACGAGGACCCGAATCGGCACCACGGCGTGCTGGCGCCGCGGCCGTTCGGGGTGGAGCTGCGGCCGATCCCCGAGCGCTGGTGCAACTTCGACGTGACGGCCTACCTGGAGTGCGGCGTGGAGGGCGCGTTCGGCGGGTGGCTGCCGGAGTTCGACGGCGCGATCGTCGACAGCGAGCCCGGCGAACCACTCCAACTCGACCGGCTCACTTGGGCCGACATCACCAAGTTCACGATCTGCGGCCAGAGCTACGAATAGCGCCACCCCCTTTGCGCCTTGGGCGACATTTTCTCGGCTATAACCGAGAAAATGTCGCCCAAAGCGCCGTGGAGGGGCCCCGCACGGGCGCCGGCCGGAGCGGGTGCCGGGGCGGTCAGCGGGTCAGGCGGTGGACGCTGACGGCGTAGCCGCCGCCGTCGTACTCCTCGCCGTTCCAGGTGGCGAAGCGTTGCCGCAGCTCCAGGCCGGCGGCTCGGCACCAGCCGTCGTAGTCGGCGAGGCCGACCGGCGCCGAGGCCAGCGGCAGATGCGCGGGGTCCAGCCCGAAGCCGGCCACCAGCAGTCCGCCGGTGCGGAGGTGATCCGCCAGTCGGCCGACCGCGGCGGCCTCGGTACCCGGCGCGAGGAGCGGGATGACGTTGCCCGCGGAGACCACCAGATCGAAGGAGTCCCCGGGGATGCTCAGGTCGGTGAGGTCGGCAAGCAGCCAGGGAATCTCGGGCGCGCTCCGCCTGGCCTCGGCGAGCATCGAATCGTCGAGATCCACGCCGACGCAGTCGTGGCCGAGTTCGGCGAGCCGGATGGCGACCCGCCCGGTGCCGCAGCCGGCGTCCAGCACGCGCGATCCCGCCGGGACCAGCCCGGCGCAGAACCGTGCCTCGCCGTGCACGTCGTTGCCCGCCGCGGCCAGCGCCGCGAACCGGGACGCGTACCGCGCTCCCTCGTCGCCGCCCGTCAGCTCACTCCACCTGCTCATGCCCGCACCCTGCCACACCGCTCCGCCAGCCCGGCATCGCAGGCTTGCGGCGGCCCTATCGAGCACTTCTCTAGTCGTCGGACTATCGCCGCGCCGTCGCGTGGCTGGTATACCAAATATCGGTAAAAGTCTGGTGACGCCCAGATCATCCAGCAATGAGTGATCGGACGTTCCTGGGTTGGGGAAATCCTTCCCGCACTACGGAAAGTGGGTGGCGACGACATGCAGTTACCGGCCGTCGACGAAGGGTGGAGGTCTCGATGACGCTCCAATCAGACCAGACGAGAGCGTCGGTCCCGAACCGCGCACCGTCCGCGATCGGCAAGACCGTGGCCGTGCTGGAGGCGCTCGCGGAGGAGCACCGGCTGTCCGAGATCGCCAGAGTGACCGGGCTGCACACCTCGACCGTGCACCGGATCCTGCAGGAGCTGGTCGGGCTCGACTGGGCACGCGAGGACGAGGACCGCGGCTACGCGCTCGGCTCCCGGCTCCTCGCGCTGGCTGGACGGGCCAGCGATGACTCCGATCTCGCCCGATCGGCCCGGCCCGCGCTGCGAATGCTCTGCGAGCGCACCGGCCACACCGTCCACTTCGCGGTCCGCCACGGCGACGAAGCGGTGTACGTGGACAAGTTGGACGGTCGGCGGGCGTACCGAATGCGCTCGCGGGTGGGCCTCTCGTTCCCGCTGCACTGCACGGCGATCGGCAAGGCCGTCCTCGCCACGCTCCCGGACGAGGAGGTGCGCCTGATCGCCGGCCGGACCGGCCTACCGCGCCGCACCCAGCACACCGTCACGGCGGTCGAGCCGTTGCTGACCAACCTCGCCGCGGCCCGGGCACGAGGCTGGGCGCTGGACGACGAGGAGAACGAACTGCACACCCGCTGCCTGGCCGCCGTCGTGATGGACCATCGCGGCGTGCCGATCGGCGGGATCAGCCTGTCGGCGCTGGTCTTCGACATGGACCGGGAACGCGCTCGCCGGCTCGCGCCGCTCGTGATCCACACCGCACGGGAGGTGTCCGCCGCGCTGGGCGCCCGCCCGTAACGTCACGTCCCCGGTGGTGTCTCGAGCGGTTCGGCCCCAACTTCTCGGCGCATCCCACCAGCCAAGTTCCCCAGTCTGGGCGACATCTTCACGGTCCTGGCCGCGAAGATGTCGCCCAGACCCCGCCGATGCAGGCCCGGATCGGGGTGCCGCCGGCACGCCCTGACCGTGAGGAATGATGGGCGCATGCTGCGCACCGTGACCACGATCCGCTACGTGACGCCGTTCCGGGAGGGCGGTTCGCTGCCCGGCCTGATGGAGGCCGACGACCTCGGCACCTATGTGGTCAAGTACCGGGGCGCCGGCCAGGGCGCGAAGGCGCTGGTCGCGGAGATCATCGCGGGCGAACTGGCGCGCCGGCTGGAGCTACGGGTGCCGGAGCTGGTGCTGGCCGAGCTCGACGAGGAGATCGCCCGGCACGAGCCGGACCCGGAGATCCAGGCGTTGCTCGCCGCCAGCACCGGTCTCAACCTCGGCATGGACTACCTGCCCGGCTCACTCGGCTTCGACCCGCTGGGCTGGTCGCCCGATGCCGACCTCGCCAGCCGGGTGCTCTGGTTCGACGCGCTGGTCGGCAACGTGGACCGCAGCTGGCGCAACCCCAACCTGCTGATCTGGCACGGCGACCTGTGGCTGATCGACCACGGCGCCACGCTGTACTTCCACCATGCCTGGGCACGCGCCGCCAACGCCGTGGCCCGCCCGTTCGATGCCCGCGATCACGTGCTGGCGCCGTTCGCCACTCGCCTGGTCGAGGCCGACGAGGCGCTCGCGTCCCGGGTCGACGCCGCGCTCCTCGGCGAGGTGGTGGCGCTGGTGCCGGACGAGTGGCTGGCCGACGAGCCGGGCTTCGCCGACCCGGACGCGGTCCGCGCGGCGTACGTCGAGCACCTGCTCGCCCGGGTCACGGCGCCGCGCACCTGGCTGCCGGAGGCCGTGGCATGAGCGATCGGACCGGCAAGCGGCACGTCTTCGAGTACGCGGCGATCCGGGTGCTGCCCAGGGCCGAGCGCGGCGAGTTCGTGAACGCCGGTGTGCTGCTCTACTGCCAGGGGCTGGAGTTCCTGGGCTCGACGGTCCACCTGGACGAGGCCCGGCTGCTGGCGCTCGATCCGTCGGTGGACGTGGCCGGGGTCCGGGCCGCGCTGGTCGCGTTCGAGACGGTGTCCGACGGCAAGGCGGACGTGGCGCCCTGCATGCCACCGGCCGGTCAGCGGTTCCGGTGGCTCACCGCGCCGCGCAGCACGATCGTCCAACCCGGACCCGTGCACGCCGGCCTGACCAAGGACCCCGCCGCCGAGCTAGCCCACCTGCTCGACGTGCTCGTCCACTAGCCCGTTCCTCTTGCCGCCACGGGCGCCCGCCCGCCGTCAGCGCCCGCCCCTTCGCGCTTTGGGCGACATCTTCGGTGTTATAGCACCGAAGATGTCGCCCAAAGGCGCGGGGTTACGGGGCTGGCGTCAGTGGCGGAGGCGGGCGATCCGGCCGGCCTCGCCGGACGCCCAGCAGCCGCCGTCGGGCGCGCAGTCGACCGCGTCGAAACTGCCGGTGTCGAACGGGCGCCAATTCCGGCCGCCGTCACGGCTCACCTCGCTGCCGGTCGGACCGACGGCGAGCACGGTGCGCCGGCTGTGCGGGAACCACACCGCTCCGGACCGATATCCCTTCGGCGCACCGGCGCCCGCCAACGACCAGTGCCGGCCACCGTCGGCGGTCAGCGCCAGCGCGTCCACGGCCGCGTCGGGCACCAGGAAATCACCGCCGATCGCCACGCCGACCCGGGAGTCGCGGAACGCGAGCGAGAAGATGCCGGCCGCCTCACCGCTGCGCACCGGCGTGGCCGTGACCTGCCAGCTGCGCCCGCCGTCCCGGGAGTGGAAGACCCGGGCCGCGCCCCGCCGCCGGTGGCGAACCAGGCATCGCGGGGACCCGAGGTGACCAGGCAGGTGCCGCTGGCCGCGAACGCGAACTCACCAGGCAGCGCCGCCGGCATGCCGGTGGTCGGCCGGACACGCCAACTCCGCCCGCCGTCCTCGGTGGCGAGGATCCGGAACCTGCCGTCCACCGGATCGCTCAGCGCGAGGCCGCGGCGCTGGTCGAAGAACGCGGTGCAGTCGTAGAAGGCGCGCGGATCGTCGTTGCGGAAGGCCTCGCGCCAGTGCGCGCCGCCGTCGGACGTGACGTAGATCCGGGACGCCTCGCCCTCGCCGATCGCCAGCACCACGGCCCGCCGCGCGTCGAACGCCTCGATGTCCCGGAACAGCAGGTCCGCCACGCCGGGCGGCGAGACGTTCCGCCAGGTCCGGCCTCGATCGGTGGTGCGCAGCACGGTGCCGCCCGAGCCGCCGGCCCAGGCGACCTGAGCGCTCACCGCACTGAGCCCGCGGAACCTGGCGTCCACGCCGGTGGGCGTGAGCTGCCAGGACAGCGAGCCGGGGGTGAACGCGAGCGTGCTGAACGCGACGACGGCGGCGAGCCCGAGCGCCACCCCACGCCCTGACCTGGTGAACCGCGATAACAGCCTCATGTCAGGGCAAATTACTTGGCGTCGGCGTAGCAGTCCACCACCGCGACGCTGAGCGGAAACTGGACCGGGGTCGCGCCGAAGACCAGCCGGCCAGCCTCGGCGCCCGACTCCTCGACGGCTGCGACCACCTCGTCGGCCAGCGCCCGAGGGCAGTGCACCAGCACCTCGTCGTGCTGGAAGAAGACCAGCTCGGGGCGACCACCTGCGGCGTCGAGCGAGGTCAGCCGAGCGCGAAGGGTGGCCAGCAGGGCCAATGCCCAGTCGGCGGCGCTGGCCTGGACCACGAAGTTCCGGGTGAACCGGCCACGGTCGCGGGCTGCCTGGCCCGATCGCCGGCCCGCGTCGGCATCGGGCTCGCTGTCCAGCTCGCCCTCGGTGCGCGAGGTTCCGGCCAACACGTCGCGCCAGCGTTCGGACGGCGCGGGGCAGGTCCGGCCGAGCCGCGACCGCACCAGCTCCCCCCGCTCCCCCGCCCGGGCGGCCGCCTCGACGTACTCCAACGCGACCGGGAACCGTTTCCGCATCGCCGCCAGCAGCGGAGCGGCTTCGCCGCCGGTCTGCCCGTACATGGCGGCGAGCAGCGCGATCTTGGCCCTGGACCGCTCGCCGTCGAACGCCTCGGCGGCCAGCGCGGCGTACAGATCGCTCCGGGTGGACGCGTCGGCCATGCCACGGTCACCCGAGAGCGCGGCCAGCACTCGCGGTTCGAGCTGGCTGGCATCGGCGGCGACCAGCACCCAGCCCGGATCGGCGACCACGGCCTTCCGCACCCCGCGCGGGATCTGCAGGGCACCGCCGCCTCTGGTCGCCCACCGCCCGGAGACCACGCCGCCCGCGATGTACTCCGGCCGGAACCGCCCACCCCGCACCCACGACTCCAACCAGCTCCAGCCGTGCGCGGCGTGCAGCCGGGACAGTTCCTTGTACTCGAGCAGTAGCGGCACCGACGGATGGTCCACCTCGCGCAGCACCCAGGACCGGGCCGACGGCACCTGCACGCCCTCCCGGGCCAGCGCCCGCACCACCTCGGCCGGCGCGTCCGGATTGACCCGGCGACCACCGAACGCGGCCGAGATCCGACCGGCCAGCTCACCCAGCCGGGCCGGCAGCTGACCGGGAGCCGGCCGCGGCCCGAGCTGCTCGACCAGCAGCGCGTCGTGCACCTCGGCGCTCCACGGCAGCCCGGTGTGGCCCATCTCGGCGGCCGCCAGCGCACCGGCGGACTCGGCGGCGACCAGCAGCCGCAGCGCACCGGCCTCGGCAGCGCCCTCGATCCGCTGGAGCTGGTCGCGGTGCACGGCGATCACGGCTTCGAGCGCGTCGAGGCCGTCCGGCAGCCCGCTGCGATCCGGCTCGAACAGCGTGGCCTGGAGATCACGCGGACCGGGCACCGGATCGTCCGGCACCGGCTGGCCGTGCAACCGAGCCCAGGCCGCGGCCACCGAACGCGGCTCGCCCCAGCGGCCGGCCTGCCCGAGCAGCAGCGCCTCGGTGAGGGCCAGATCATGACAGCGGGCGATCCGGACGCCGGCCTTGAGCAGCAACGGGTAGACATCCGGCGTGGCCGCCCAGACCCAGCGCGGCGAGCCGGCTGCCTCCCGTTCCCGCACCGCGGCGACCAGGTCGCCGACCTGCTCGGCCGGCCCCGTGGGCACGCCGTCCTCGGCGAGCGGCCGGACCAGGCCCCCGCCGCCCCACGTAGTCACGAGAGCCAGCCGCACCCGTGCATCCTCGCGCCTCCCACCGACAATCCCCGCCCCGCCGAGCCGACCGGGCGGCGGTCCCGGCCGGGTCGGGGTTGGGCCCGCGCCGCGCGAGAGCGCGACGGACCCCGGCGGGCTCGGGCAGCGGCCCGCCGACCGCAGGCCGCTGGCGGCTCCCGCGAGGGGGTGTGGGCCCGCTGGCGGGAGCCGCCAGCGGGTCTTGCGCGGGTGCGGGCGACTGCCCGCACCGCGCGCCAAGCCTGGGAGCGCACACCCTCGCGGCTCCCGCGAGGGGACGCCAACGCACGCGCGGGAGCCGCCAGGGGGTCCCGCAGCGGCCGGCGGCGCGGCAGCGGACGGCGAGGGCGGTGCGCCAACCGAGGGCCCGGGCCGCGCCCGCCCCCTCGCGGCTCCCGCGAGGGTGTGTGGACCCCCTGGCGGGAGCCGCCAGGGGGTGCCACAGCGGCCGGCGCGCGGCGGTCGGCGGCGCGGCAGCGAGGCAACCGGCGGCGGGCAGCGCGCGGCGGTCGGCAGGTGGCGGCCACCCGGCCGGCCCGGGCCGGCACGCCAGCTGTTGCCGATCACGCCGGCTCGGGAGGCTGACTGACACTGCGCCGGCCGGGCACCGTCAGCTGCCGGCGGCCGGGCGTACCGCAAAATGCCTGTGGGGTTTGCGACACGATCCCGTGCGTCTTCGCCGGCGCGGGAGGTCGGGGCTCGCGGTGCGGGCATAGTGGCAGCGTGACGATCCCGCTCCGCGCCCGGCTCCCCTCGTCGCTGCGCGCGCTGCTCACGGCGACGGTGGCGCTGGATCGCCGCCAGATCGCCGTCGGCACGGCCGCCCGCTGCTGCATCGGGGTCGGCGTGCCGCTGTTGGTCGGCACCGCCGTTGACCAGGTCGCGCACGGGGTGGCCGCCGCGGCCGGTGCGCTGGTGGTCGGTTTCGCCACGTTCCAGGGCGCCTATCGCACCCGCGCGCAGGTGGTACTCCTGGCCTGCCTGGGTGTGGCGCTCTCCACGTTCGTCGGCGCGCTGGCCGGCCACGCACTCTGGTCGGCGATCGCGGTGGTGGCCGTGTGGGGGTTCGTCAGCGGGCTGTTGGCGGTGCTCGGGCAGCAGACCTCGGTCGTCGGGCTGCTGTCGGTGATGGCGTTGTTGCTGGTCGCCGAGTTCCCGGCCACTCCTGCGCAGGCGGCGGTCCGGGCCGGGCTGGTGCTCGCGGGTGGCCTGTTCCAGGCGGTGCTGGTGGTGGCCCTCTGGCCGCTGCGGGGATTCCGGGCCGAGCGCCGCGTGCTGGCCACCGCGTACCGGAGCGTCGCGGGGTACGCCGCGGCCATCCCCGACGGCGGCCTCGTCCTCCCCGACGCCGACACCGTGCCGGCCGCGAGGGCCACGCTCGCCGATCCGCAACCGTTCTCCCGCAGCGGCGAGACGTTGGTGTACCGCGGCATGCTCGACGTGGCCGAGCGGAGCCGCACCGAGCTGGCCGCGCTCGCCCGCACCCGCCAGCGGCTCGACACGATCGGCGCCACGGACGCCGTGGCCGCGTTGGACGACCTGGTGGTCACGGTCGCCGCGACGCTGGCCGTGGTCGCCGCCGGACTGGACGCCAGCGCGACGGGCCCGAATGGCGCGAACACCGCCCAGCCGGCTCCCGAGCTGGCCACCGCCCGCACCAGGGCACGCGGTGCCGTGGCCCGGCTCGCTGCGCTCGCCGAGCGGGAGGCCCCTGGCCAGCCCGGTGCGGCCGTGCTCGGCGAAGCGGTCCAGGGTGCGCAGGCGCTGCTCGGCCAGCTCCGAGCCCTGATCCGGCTCGCCCTCGAACCGTCCGGAGTGGACGAATCGACAATTGCCCCTTCGGACGCGCCGCGCTGGCGAATCGGCGGTGTCGAGGACGTGCTCAGCACGCTCCGGGCCAACCTGACGCTCCGCTCCGCCGCCTGCCGGCACGCGATCCGGCTGGCCATCGCGCTCGCGATCGGCACCGCGATCTACCGGTTGGTGCCGCTGGACCGTGGCTACTGGCTGCCGCTCACCACCCTGGTCGTGCTCCGCCCGGACTTCTCGGCTACGTTCACCCGCGGCCTGTCCCGGGTCGGCGGCACCCTGCTCGGCGCCGGCCTGGCCACCGCGATCACGGTGCTGCTGCACCCCGGTCCGGTGCTGCTCACCGTGCTGGTCGTCGTCCTGGCCTGGGGCACGTACGCGTTCTTCCAGGCCAACTACGCCGCGTTCTCGCTGTGCGTGACGGCGCTGGTGGTGTTCCTGCTCGCGTTCGTGGGCCTACCCGAGGACGACGCGGTGGTCTACCGGCTGGTCGACACGTTCATCGGCGGGGCGTTGGCGCTGGTCATCTTCGCCGCGTGGCCCACCTGGGAACGCCGATTCGTCTCCGACCGCCTCGCCGAGCTGTTGGAACGGCAGAGCGAGTACGGCACGGCGATTCTCAACGCTTACGCCGCGGGCGACCCGTCGGCCGGCGGGGATCCGACCCGGCGGCGTGCCGCGTTCGACGCCGCACGGCTGGCCCGCTCGGACGCCGAAGCCTCGGTGGACCGCTGGCTGGAGGAGCCGGCGCGCTCGGGTCGACTCGAACCGGTGACCGCGGTCGGCGTGCTGGCGGCGGTCCAGCGGTACGCGCACGCCGTACTGGCCCTGGATGCCCGGCTGGCAGACCATCGCGGCGCCACGCCCGCCGCCGCCGAGCTCGCCAGCCAGCTCGACGACGCGCTCCAGCGGCTGGCCGGCATGATCCGCGGCGAACCCGCCGCGCCGCTGCCCCCGCTCCGGGACGCGCAGCTCGCACTCGCCGCCGCGACCGACGGCGTCTCGCCCGGACGTGACCACATCTCCGCCGCGCTGCTCGTCGCCGAGACCGACCGGATGGTCGACGCGGTCAACACGATCGGCTACCTGCTCGGCGTCGACCCCCACGCCGGCTGACCCCGTCCCGCACGCCCACCCCCCACCCCCGCACGCCTTTGGGCGACAATTTCTCGGTTATAGCCGAGAAAATGTCGCCCAAAGCGCCAGGTGGGGCGGGGTCTAGCGCTTGCGGGGGGAGCCTCCGGGAGGGCCGCTCCGCGCGGGCTTGGTGCCGGGACGGCCACCGCTGCCCGGCCGGGGGCCGGACGACGGGCGACCCGGCGACGGCTTGGGCTGGGCGGCCGGCGCGTCCTCGTCGGACGCCTCCTCGGTGTCCTTCTCCTTGGCCGCGTTGGCGGCCTCGGCGCTGGCCAGGTCGGAGAGCTTCATCGTGCGGTCGGCTGGCTCGACGTCACCGGTCGACAGCGCGTTCTCGTCGGTCAGCGTGACGTCCGAGCCGTTCGCCGTGCTGTCGGACGGGCGCGGCTTGGGCGCCGGGCGGTCGCCGCCGGTGGTCGCCACCAACTGCGTCTTGTCGTTGCCCCGCTCGTCGGCGCGGACGTCGGCCCGCGCCTTCGGCATCAGCATGGTCCGCTCGTCGGTGGCCGGCTCGTCCTTCGCCGCAGCGTTCTCCTTCGAACCGGCCCCATCCCGCGGAGTGTCGTCCGCCTTCGCGGCGACCGCCGGCTCGGCGTCGGGCTTCGGCTGGGAGGCGGGCTTCGGCTCGGCAGCCGCGTCGGGGTCCGACTTCGCCGGCTCCGCCGTCGACGCGGGCTCGGCAGCGGAGAACGCCACCGCCGCCTCCGGCTTCGGCGCGGATTCGACACCCTCAGCCTTGTCGTCGTCAGCGTCCAGCGCGGGCAGCGAGGACCGCTCGGGCACGTGCGCGATCCCGGTGGCCGGGTTCGCCCGCCGCTCGCTGAAGCTCGCCGCCGATTCGGCGCGACGTCCGACTTCGGCGCGACGTCCGACTTCGGCGCGACGTCCGACTTCGGCGCGACGTCCGACTTCGGCGCGGCCTCCGCCTTGGCGGCGGTCTTCGACTGGGGCGCAGTCTCTGCCTCCTCGTCCGCGAACAGTTCCGCGGACCGGCCGGTCAGGCGGGCGACCGCCTCCCGCAGCTTGGTCATCTCCTGTTTGATGTCCCGGCGGCGGTCCTCCAGCTGAGACACCTTGAGCTCGGCCTCGGCCACGAGCCGGCCGGCCTCCGCGCGGGCGTTCGCGAGGATGCCCTCGGCCTCCCGGCGCGCGTTGTCCGTGATCGTGCGGCCGGTCTCGTCGGCCTTGGAGCGCACGCCCGCGGCCTGCTGCTCGGTCTGGGTCCGCAGTGCCTCGGCGCGGGCCTCGGCCTGGGCACGGATCCGGTCGGCGTAGCGGTCGGCCTCGGTGCGCGTCGCGTTGGCGTACTCGTCGGCCTGACCCCGCACGCTGGCCAGCTGCTGCTCGGCCTCGCGGCGGGCGTTGTCGGCGTACTCGTCGGCCTGGGTGCGGACGGTGGCCGACTCGCTCTGCGCCTTGCTCCGGGTGGCCTCGGCGTACTGGTCGACCTGGCCGCGGGTCGACTCCGCGTACTGATCGGCCTCGGTGCGCGTGGCGTGGGCGTACTGGTCGGCCTGGCCCCGCACGGTGGTGGAGTGCTGCTCGGCCTCGCGGTTGAGCCGGTCGGCCGTGGCCAGCTTGCCAGCGTAGTCAGCTTCGATCGCGGCCTGCCGCTCGCTGGCTTCCTTCTCCAGCGAGGCGCGGAGGCCGGACGCCTCGTGCTCGGCCCGCTCCTTGATCTCCCGGGCCTCGTCCTCGACCAGGCTGAGGATCTGTTCGGCACGAGCGCCGAGGTGTTTGAACGATGGTCTCTCGGAGACGGTGCGACGACGGAGGTCGATCATCTCGCTCTGGATCTGCTGCACCTGCGCGGCCAGCTGCTGGGCCTGCGCGATGGCGTCCTCGCGCTGCGCGACCAGGGCGCCGACCTGACTTTCCATCTGCGCGACGAACCGCTCGACCTGTTTCCTGTCGTAACCACGCAGAGCAAAATCGAAGGTGGATTCAGAGGTCGAACCACTACTTAAGGTGAATATCTTCTGATCTCCGTCAGCCATCTACCAATCCTCACATGGTCCGTCACCTAACCGGAAACACGAACACACCTCTCGTCGGGTTCCCGGGTACCCGACGCACCAACCGTCCGCCCCGGCTCGCCGGGTGTTCACCGGAACCCGTCCACGCGCGCTCGACGCGGGCGTCAATCAGTGCTACCGAAGCTTGTTTGTCCTGGTCCGCGACCTGCGCACACCCAGCAGACCGAGCAGCAACAGGGCCACGCCGAGGGCACCCACACCGCCCACGAACAGCGCCGACACCCCGCCGCCGCGATCGTCGTGAGACCCGGCCCGACCGGCCGTGACCCGCACGTTCGCGCCGCTCGCGCTCGCCGACGGGCTGGCCCGCCGCGGCTCGACGCTCGGAGTCCAGCGCCGGATGGGCTGGCCGGCACCCTCGGAGAGCGTGACGAAATTCGCACCATCGGAACTGAAGCTGATCGCCTCGCCCTGCGGTTCCCCGGGAAGCGGCGTCCGCCGGGGTTCACTGTCCGTGAGCGCCGCCGCGTAGTCGCCGGCCGGCACGGTCCACTCGTAGGCGTCGGTGTACGTGCGCAGCGCCAGTCGGCGCCCGTCGGCCGAGACCGCGCCGCCGGTGACCAGCAGGGCCGCGAAGCCACCGATGTCCGGACCACCGGCGCTGTCGGTGCCGGCGATCCGCACCGAGCCGGCGGCGCGCAGCGGCAGGGTCGCGCCGGGCCCGGTCAGCGGGCGGGTCGAGACGAACACGCCGGCGTTCCCGCTCAGCTCCTTGGTGACGATGACCGCGGTGCCGTCCGGCTGCACGAGCAGCGCCTCGGCGTCGTGCGCCCCGTCCGGGTAGGTGAGCCGGTAGGTGGTGCCGCGGCTGGTGCCCGGCGGGATCCGGTCGATCGCGACGGTCTGCCGCTCCCGGTCGTTGTCGCCCGTGTCGGCGACCCAGAGCGTGCCGTCGGCGGTCCGGGCGAGATCCTCGGGGTCGAGCGGGTCGAACCCCTGGTCGGTGATGACCCTGGTGACCTGGCAACGCTGGTTCAGCACATACAGCCGCAGCACGCTGGTGCCCGGCTTGCCGTCGTTGAGCGCCACAAATCCGGTCGGCGTGGCGACCAGCCCGCTCGCCTCGTCCACCCGGGGATCGCGCACGACGCACGCGGTCGCCCCTGCTGTCGGCGCGGCCACGGCGACCCCCGGCGCGGTCACGAACACCGCCGTACCGATCAGCAGTGCGGCCAGAATCCGCAGCGTGGTGGGCACGGACCCAGTCTGACAGCACCGCGCACCGGTCGGCGTACCCGCGCGGCGCGCCGACCGGCCGACGGACTTACTTCACCTCGCGGAGCTTGCCGGTCTCCACCTCGTAGACGAAGCCGCGCACCGACTCCTTCACCGGGATGAACGGGTCGGCGAGGATCCGGCCGATCGACTGGCGGACGTCCTCGTCGAGATCGGCGAAGGCCTCCGCGGCCCACGACGGCTTGACCCCGAGTTCGGCCTGGATGGCGGCCTTGAACCCGTCGTCGGTGAAGGTCGAGCATGCCGCAGTCGGTGTGGTGGATCAGCACGATCTCGCGTGGTGCCGAGCAGGCGCTGGCTGATCGCGAGGCTGCGCAGCTCGTCGGCGGTGATCACCCCGCCGGCGTTGCGGATCACGTGCGCGTCGCCCTCGGACAGGCCCAGCAGACCGTACGGGTTGAGCCGCGCGTCCATGCAGGCGACGACCGCGATGCCGCGGGCGGGCGGCAGCGGCAGGTCGCCCTTGTCGAAGGTGGCGGCGTAGCGCTCGGCGTTGGCGAGCAGTTCATCGGTGACGGACATGGTGCGCTCTCTTCCGGTAGGTACCTGGATGGGCAACGGAAGCGGGCTGCGCGCGGCGGAGGCGTCCCCGGTCAAGGGGCGCCGGCCGTCAACGGACGGGCGCGCAGCCCCGAGGACGCAGGCCGTCGAAGAGCTGGCCACGACGGGTGACCCAGAAGGGGTCGAGAAGTTCGCCGGGCGCCATACCGAAAGTAAAGCAGATAATCCCTACCTGATAAATAGGGAACGCCTATCGCACGAAACCGCTGATCACCGCCGTCATCGACACCATCAACCAGAGCACCGCCTGCACCCGCGGACTGCTCCTGCGCCAAGACCGACCCGTCATCATCTCCGTGCCTCCCTACACGTTGGTAGGAATCCGGTACCCAACCGGCCGGCCGAACATGCGGGCAATCGGCCTCGCCACGCACGGAACCGGTTCAGCAAAGAACTTCAGATCAACGGCTTCTTTTCGGTACGCCCGGCGCGAGCTGGCGCGATCTCAGCCAGCCGAGGCCCTGAACGCGCAGCCCGCCGCCACCGCCGCGAACCCCCAACGGGCTAGTTGG